>NZ_CP036525.1:3661067-4881423 GCF_007741535.1 Rubripirellula lacrimiformis | reverse complement strand
TGGTCCCTTCAATCCGATTACTGAATCATTTTCGGTGTCCCGAAGCCGGATGACAAAATCGAGGCTGCTGAAAGCTTTGTCTTCACGGTCATAATACTCGTCTCTCTGCTTCTCTTCGCACGCGACGGCAAACCCTTCAACCTCGAGGAGTTCCCGTAACGCCTTCCCGTCTTTAACCGGAAATTTAGCTTCTGTTTCTACGGTCGCTCCGGAGACGGACGGCACTTGCGTCGCCTTTGGAATTGGAAAACATAAGCCCTCCAGATTCTTACCGTTACCCATCCAAGGGTTCCAGTTGAAGTAGCGTTTCGCATGCCCGAATCTATCAACGTGATGCCATAACGATCTAACTAGGTCAGGACGACCTTCCCCTGCCTTGTAGAGAGGCACCTTGCCATGGTGTGCCAAGCCCTCGGTGAAAAGATCGCCAGTGCTCCCAACAAGCAAGACAGAATTTGGGGTTTGATTTGTGTCCGTGCAACGAATGTCAAGCTGGATATTCTGACGCTCGGTGTCCGCAATGAGCTTCTCTACCAGTCCGTATACGCCGCTTGAAGGAAGGATTCCACGTTTTCGGGTTTGCTTATCAGCCTGATCTTCAACTTGCCGGGCCAAGCCACCTCGGATAGCGACATGCAGGACCCAATTTTTGACGCCCCATGTTGAAATCAAATCTCGAAGATTACGAAGCTCATCGAGATTCTCGTTGTGGCTACTTATGACAGTTTGCACAGTTACTGGGACACCGTTCTCCAAACAAGTTTTTATCGTCTTGGCCGCACCAACTCGCGAGGCGTCCTTGTCCTTCGAATACTTCGGATTGGCTGGCCTGACCCTCGCATTCTCGTCAGAAGCTGCGTCAAGCGATACTCGCACATGAGCAAATGTTTCAACGATCGCCGGAAGCAATCTGTCGATATCACCGACGCCGGATGTGTCAATGACAATTGCCTTCTGTTTAGAAAGGCGTCTGATAAGCGAATTCGCACGCTCTGGGGCTGAGAGCGGATCTCCTCCCGTGATCACCGCAACCATCGCGGGAATCATGCTTGCCGTTGCAATGACGTTATCAAGATCTTGCTCACTTTCACCCTCGCGGTACGACTGCATCAAGTCGTCTGCATGACAGTAGCGACACATCAACGGGCAGTGCGACGTGCAGAAGCAGTTAAGCACCAATGGGTCAGTTACTGTCGGCAATTCAATAAATCTGCCAAGAAACGATGGGCCAGAGTATGCAATCTGCTTTGTCTTCGGATCGGTCTCGCAGATTCCAAGTGATGCGAAAGCCCGGTAGAGCTTTTCTTCCGGGGCATGAACCTCGACCCACTTGTCTGACAGCGCAGCCGCGAATGGTGCAAGCTCGCGATCAATTGCAAAAAAATCATCTCGTTCAGGAACATACACGACACCGCCAAACACATCGCTTCTATACCGAACGCCCCGGCTCTTCTTCACGCGTATCATGCTGGCCTCCTAAATGCGAGCCACCACTCCTGCTGCGCTAGCCCGTAGAGCCCGCTCTTAGCTTTTTGACGTAATTGCCCAACGTGGCCTTTGATGATCTTTTTTGTCTCGCTGACTAATTCAAGGCCACAGGTCGACTCAAGAACATCGATTACGATTTGCCCAGTCGGGAAAAGGATGTCCTTGCGAACAGTGTCGCGAACAAAAACGACCATCACGCCATCCTTTTTCAATCTCTCTGCCGTACATTCCATGGCCGAAGTTAGGCCCTCCGCGTACGACCTAAAAAATGGGTAGTAGTAGTTCGCGCTTGAAGCGGACTTGTCTTTCTTGATTTCGTCAAGGACTCGCTCTGCCACTCTTGGCAGTTCCTTCGGGTTTTCTGCAAACGAGGCAGACTTTCCTCGCATTACCGTCGACCCAATTTGTTCTCGCCGAATTTCTGTCATTGATCGATTGCATATGCACGCCAACGCTTCGCTTTCAGGCGCCCATAGTTTCGTGTAGTCCAGACGGTTAGCGTAAGGCGGGGAAGTGATTATTGCGTGCGCCTTCGGAGCTTTGTAAAGCCGGCATTTCGCCGCATTTGTACGTTGGACTGTTAACGTCCCAATCCGTTTGCTGGAAATGTTGCTCACGTTCTCCTCTGCAAATGCCTCCCACAATGAAAGTGCTCGAAGAACCGTCGGAGCCAAGCGAAATTCTCTAGGTATGCCACCAGGCTTTGACCAGGTCGGGTTGTCGGTTGAACGACAACAAGCAAACTCACGTGCTGCAAGCAGTACGATACCTATCTCAAACTGTGATTCTTCGGATGTTCTCCAAAAGTCGTTGTCCCAGCCAAATGGGTCGTCAAACATTGAGAGATTTGCAAGCTGCCCAAAATCGTAAAGATCATCGCGTATGGTTGGCGCAAACCAATCGTCCACGTACTCGGGTTGGCCTCCTTTTCGCCGCTTCCGATTGAGGCGATGGACTTTCTTTCTCAATCCCTCGGCCAGAGTTTTGTAATTCAATATTAGTTTGGGAGATCGAAGGCAGGCCATGAACGACAGGGCTGGATTGATATCTCCTAGCCAAACGTTGTCTCCCTTCCACGCGTTGCGAGATAACGCAACCCCTTGTCCACCCATCGGATCGACGATCGTTCGTTTGCGAGTTGATTCGCCAATCGCACTTGCAAAAAAATCAATTTGGTCCGATGTGTAGCCACCATATGAACGACTGAAAAAAGGTGATGGATGTTGTCTTGTGAGTTTGGCTGACTTTTTTTTCGATGTCATCATTCGAGAACCCAATTCGCAACGGCATCGACCGTGGGCCTCATCAGGGTGCTCGACTCCGCCTCCGCGCTGACAATGATTTTTGACGCAACGCATTTCGGGTCTGTCAAGTATTCGGGTGAAAACACACAACCCGCCAAACTCCAAGGAACGATAGCATTCTCGGATCGCCAATCCGTTTCTGCATCTTGGCCACCAAGTTTGAGCTCTAATGTTCTTTGGACATCACTCTTCGCCTTCCAGCGGAGGTTAGTAGTTTCCATGTGGGTATTGGAGAGCTCAGGAATATAGAGGTGGCCGACTAACGGATCTCCCTCGGAAATCCGCTCCCTCCATGCCTGCCAAAGATTACACTCGTCGTGTCCACCAAGTGTGAGTAATGAAGAACCTGGAAACTCATCGATAAGGTGCTTCAAGCACGCCCAAACCACGCCCGGAGTTAGTAGTCGTCCCGTTCCTTTTGACATGTACTCTTCAAGTCCCATGCCGACCTTGTAGAGTTTGCAGATCAGAAGAACTTTTTCGAGCTTATAGCTTTCGCCGCCGAGCCATTTCTGGACATGATTCCAAGCAATCTGCGGATCTCGCGTATTGAGAATATTTTTAAACGTTCGGGACTCTAGTTGATCTGATTTCCCGCCAACTTTGCTAATCCAGCGATGAACACGCTTGATGAAACGCGACGCCTCGTATTTCTTATCGCCAAAATCATCCAGACACAAAATGACACGTGCGCCCTGTCGTTGGAGCGCAGCAGCAGCGAAGGATTGGACTGCGTGAATTGCACTCGGTTCTCGCAGTCGAACCGGCCAGTATACAATGGGATTTGTTTGCTCTTCGAACGATTCTCTTTCCCAACGAAATGCAAAGTTGTCCTCAAGAACTCGGAACAGATCCAAGAAAGATTCGGAGTTGGCAGGTGCTCGCTGAATCCGGCATCCTGGCCAATCTGATTCTATCGTCGAACCAGATTCCTGTTGCGTTGGCATTGCAACAGAGGTTTTTGAAGTCCTGTCTCTTTTGTCTTTTAATACACCTTCGATTAGGTGTGTGAGATCTGCTCCGTGGTTTTCATATTCAAGCACTTGAATATTGTGTTTTTCCCAAAGCGATTCACTGTCACCATCCCCGCTCCGGAACAATGCGTAGCTACTCGCGAGAGATCCAGCAAAGCAATTTAGTACCTTCTCGAGCATTTCCATAACGTATCGATCTTCTAAGCTGAATCCGACAAACAGCAGTGGCCTATTCGCGACGATAGCGTGCAACTGTTTACGGGCAGCCTCGTAAGTATCTTTCGTGCTCTCGACGTATAGCCTGTCGTATTGGGAAGGCGCAAGAATTAGGCTTTCAGAATCGGCAATATAGCCGTGCAGGTGCCATACTCGAGACATCTGGCGACGGCTTTGGCTCGCAATGCCAGCGAGATCAGATCGGTTTGCATTTAGAATTGGAGTCGCTTTTTCATTGGCCCATTCCAAGGCGGAGTCATAGTTTGTAGTAAGAACTAAATCGGGATTAACTTCCCAGATGAGCTTGTGGAGGGAGAGATCGGCATCTGCTGGCTTGGCCTTATGAAATAACTCAACCATAACTTTCGCGAATCTGGCATGACCAAGCGACTTGTACGCTTCGCCCGCAGCATCAAAGAGTCTGCCAAGGTTGGTATAGGTTCTAACCAACGTTTTTTCGGGTTCACGACCTTCGCTTTCGAGTTCCTGTTCGAGTCGTTCAAGAACACCAGTCCAACTCGGGAATAGATCTCGTTTCACGGAGAGGCTAGCACCTGCCCCGACAAAGGGAACGATTTCTCCTGCGGCCACGCTCTGACAGAGGGATGCTGGCATTTTCACTTTGTTTGTCATTTGATCTTGCGGGTCGTTCAATTGGTGCCTCGGCCTGGTTCACCTTCAGCCTTGTCGAGCTGACTGAGAAAGCTGTCTAGATCAGCACGTTTGAAGAGTCGGTATCCATTCGCTGGGTTTCGTCGCATTGGAATCTTTCCGTCCTCAGCCCACTTACGGATCGTGTTTTGTGCAACACCAAGTATCTCAGCCGCTTCGGCAGTCTTCACGTATTCAGTCAATTTTGGCATCGGAACCCTCCAATTTATGCGTGCTACCTAATCGCATACGCGCAAGTCTATCAAAGTCTGCAGTCCAGCGATACACTGTGGGGGCAACCCGAAATAGCCAGGAGCAATGTGTGACGACCGCTACCGCAAAAACGATTCAAATCTATCTGCCGACCGGTGAACCACGTGGGATTCGTATTGCAGAAATCACGACACGGATCGTGCAAGCGGTTTTGATCCCGCGTAGCGATCTTGCCCAGGGAAAGCTTCGCAAGGAACTCAATCTGCCTGGCGTCTACTTTCTGTTCGGCGAGGGCGAAGACGAAGCGAAGCCGATCGTTTACATCGGCCAGACGGAAGACGCGCGGAAGCGTTTTGATAGCCACAACAAGACGAAGACGTTTTGGAAGACGGCGATCTTCTGCGTCTCCAAAACGCAAAACTTCACGCAAGCCCACATTCGATACCTGGAATGGTACTGCATGCAGCGAGCGAAAGAGGTCGCCCGCTACACGCTCGACAACGGTCAGGTGCCTGACAACTCAACTTACGTTCCCGAACCAATGGAAGCCGAACTGCTGGACGTTTTTGAAACGATCAGCACGTTGGTTTCAACGCTTGGCTATCCGGTCTTTGAACCGCTGGCGCGAACCGTGAGTGCGGGACCGCGTTTTTATTGCCGTTCACGCGGATGTGATGCGAGTGGTGAACTCGTCGAGGACGGCTTCGTTGTTTTTCAAGGTAGCAAGTCGCGTATCGATCCCACTGCTTCGATGCCGGAGTCGATTGGCAACCGACGCAAAAGCATGCTCGAAGCCGGCATCATCGAGGAGATAAACGGCATCTACATTTTCCAACAAGACTATCTCTTTCCTTCGCCGAGTAACGCTGCAGCATGCGTACTCGGTGCATCCGCAAACGGATGGAACGAGTGGAAGGACGCTAGCGGGAAAACGCTAAGCGAAATCCATCGAGATACCCAGGACGGTGACGATTCAAGCGAAGACGTTTCGTAAGCGAACGCCCGCTGTCGGCCGCGCCGGCAAGCCAACGCATCTATCTACCCAACCAGCCAACCCGTCCGCGACGTCGCCTTTGTGCGGCCTTGTCGCGGGCATTTCTTTTAACCGTTGGCCAACGTTTCCCCGCGTTTTTCGGCATGCGAAAAAGTTCTTGGAATAACTCCGGAACAGCGCTGGATGTGTTTTCGAGACAGAGGTAACTGTGTGGTCCCGTTGGCCACGGTGGCCAACGCGGAACCTCGAAACCCCAACTACGGGAACACAAACATGGCTACGAAGAAAACCACCACCGCTACCAAGACCGCTGCCGCCAAGAAGACTTCGGCAAAGAAACCGGTCGCCAAAAAACAGCCCGCCAAAACGACGAAGGCGACCACGGCAAAGAAGCCTGCCGCTACGAAAACGAACGCTAAGAAAAAGCTCAGCCAGATCGACGCGGCCTTGGCGGTTTTGAAGAAAAGCCGCAAACCGCTTTCATGCAAAGAAATGGTCGAAGCGATGGCCAAGGCAAAGCTTTGGACTTCCCCAGGCGGCAAGACGCCTGACGCGACCTTGTACGCCGCGATCCTCCGCGACATGCGAAAGGGCAAAGACGCCCGCTTCAAGAAGCCAGCGCCCGGACGGTTCACCAACGCGTAAAGCGAACCGCCCGCTGGCGCTGACTCCCACCGCGAAGGTCTCGCCCTTTGCGGTTTCTCGATTTCGCACATTCAAAGAGGACTAAACCATGAAGACGTTTTACGTTGCCACGCTCGCCCGCTACGTCCTAGTCGACGCGGCCGACGAAGCCGAAGCCGCATCGTTAGGCCAAGATTCCCTGCACGCGTTGTACGCCGACCTGCGGGCCAAGCACGGCCGAGACTGTCACGGGGCGCTCGAAAAGGGACCACCTGTGGGCAACTAAAACGCCCCCACCCAAATGGATAACGCAAGCCAATTCGTTTTTTGGATTTACAGCCCGTTGCCCCGTCCTCGGGGCTTTAAATCCGAAGAACGAATTTGCGGACACACCTCAGATTGGTGGGGGCACGAAAAGCGCCCATTGCTGGTCCCATCGAGGCGCCCCGTGACACGAGACATTTCTGTCGAAATCCGAACCGTTCGTCTGGCGACGGATGCGGAGATTGACCTTTGGCAATTCCACCAACGCATGCTTCGCGAAAACGGAAGCGACCAATGACCAAGAGAAAACTAACGCCTGCCGTTGGCTACATCCGGATGAGTACGGATCGCCAAGAAAACAGTCCCGAACGCCAGCGACGGGAGATTGAGCAGCTAGCGATTCGCTAAGGCTATCGCGTTACGAAGTGGTACGAGGACCACGGGCTAACGGGAACGGAGTTCGCCAACCGGCCGGAGTTTCAAGCCCTCCTTCGCGATGCCCAGCGCGGCCGGTTCGAGGCGATCCTATTGCATAAACAAAGCCGGTTCTCGCGCGAAGACATTTTCGACGTCATGTTTCATTGGCGACTGCTTCGCGAAGCGGGCGTCGATATTGTCACGTGCCAACGCGGGCGTCTTCGTTTCGATGACCTCGGCGGAATCATCACGGCCATCATTGACCAGCACGGAGCCCGCGAGGAATCGATCAAGCTCGCGACCCGCGTCGTTAGCGGGCAGCGATTGCGGGCGAGCCAAGGCAAGCGTATCGGCGGAACGCTCTGGGGCTACGATCGCGAGATGTACGACGACCAGGGCAAGCTCGTCAAACGCATCGGATTCAAAGAACGGTTTCGGAAGCCACCAACGTGGTCCTCTCAGCTGGTCCCGTCCGAAGACGCAACTGTTGTCGATAGTATCCGTTGGATGTTCGATGCGGTTCGCCAAGGGCATTCCGTCGGCCATGTCTGTCGCGGTTTGAACGAACGCGGACTGACGACGATTGCCGAGAAGCCGTTTACCTACAACACGGTGCTCGGCATGATTCAGAACCCTACCTACGCCGGAAAGCTTGTCGCTGGCAGATCATCGAAAGCGAAATTCTGCCGCTTTGACCAAGAGGGTTTGATCATCGTCGAAGACGCCCACGAGGCCATCGTCTCCCCGGACGTTTTCGACGCTGTTCAAGCCACGTTGGCAAACCGAAAGCGAAGCCACCAACGCGGTGATGCGGGCAAGTACATGCTCAGCGGTCTAGTTCGCTGCATTCACTGCGGGAATCGAATGCATGGCGTCCACAGACAAGATCGCGGTCGAGAGACGCCTCAAATTTTTTACCAATGCGGCAACGCTCCGTTAACACCGGGCTTCGATCCCAAGTGCCCACACCCAGTCGTTCGCCAGGATCGTTTGGAAGCCTTCATCATTGACACGCTCCGCACGCACCTGATGAAGACGAAGGCGGCAGAGCATATCAAAGACGCGATCCGGCGAGCCAAGACCAAACGCTCAAAGCAGGTGACGGGCGATGAACGGAAACTTGCGTCGGTACGGCAGAAGATTGAACGCGGAACTGAGAACCTAGCCCTGGCCGACCGAGAAAATTTCGCGGCGATCTCGAAACTGCTTTCCACATGGCGCGACGAAGAATCAGCCCTTCTGGCACGAATCGAGAACCGAGCCGTCGAACTAGCCCCGCTACCCGAAGCGATTGACGTCATCGAGAGGCTCGGCGAAGCATTCACCAAAATCAAATCTGCCGACCGAGTCAAATTGGCCCATGCCATCCGGCTAACGGTCGAGTCGATAACGATCGGGACACGAAACGCAAAGACGGGCGGCATCAAGTATCCCGAAATTTTCGGCGAGCTCACTGTGATTCCAACGCTAGCCAAGAGGCCGATGCCCATTCCCGATGAAGCTATCGGCCGACGAAAGATCTGGCGAGAGATTGCCGACCTAGTCCGCCAATCCAAAACGCCGCTGCACCTCAAGGACTTCTGCAGACACATCGGCACCGAAGACGCCAGTCATGCGGCCTACCATGTCCGCCGAGCAGAGCTGGCTGGGTTGATCATGAAGGTCGGGCACCGGGGCGGATGGGTCGTCTCGTAATCAAGTCGTTCAGTCTCTTCCCGAAAGGCACAGGACCGGCAAGGCTCCGTAGAAAACCATCCAACAGACGGAAACCGAGGAACTAGAGTCCGGTCGTGCAAATTTGTAGCGAAACATGTCCTCTGCAAATACTCTCGCTTCAACTGACTTCAGCGGGTACAGAACGTTGCGTTCCATCAAGGTATGCGTTTCGGGGGCGCATTGCTCATACGACTCTGGCGTATCTACGGAAATGTCATATTCGGCCGGCAAGACTTGATTTGTCTCAACGTAAAAAATGCCTCGAAACACTCGTCGTATGACCGCGTTGACGCGGTCAGCATCAACGGTGAACGCTAAGCCCAGTCGCTCAATTTGCCCGTCTGCAGTGCGAATCGGGACTTGCATTGCGTTCTTCGCAAATTCTTCACGGTGTCGTCTGGACCGTTGAAGAGACCGAATCGCCTTTTCGCTTCCGACTTTTCCGTGGCGACTTTCGCCCCGGTATGTGCTCATGCAAATTGCATTTCGGAAATACTCGTCGTCGCCAGACGCACCACCGTTGCAGTCTCGGCACGCTGGAACCGTAAGTAGATCGCTTGGCAGTGGTTTTCCAAACAACCCCTGTGGAGGAATGTGATCTCGGGTCGTGGGACCAAACTTCCCGCAAATGGCGCAGGTGCCACGACGACTTCGTTTCTGCTTTGCCATGCGGCCCCCCGTTCAAGTCACTAAAGTTTACCGGTCACATCCGGACAGATGAATTTTCTCCGACATTTACTAGGAGCGAAAGACGTGATCAACGGTTCGCGCACTCCGGAATTGGAAAGCGTCGCCAGTCGGTGCGGATAGAGCAGCCCGCACGCGCCTACGCAGTTTTCCACTCGGCGATTACCGTCGTTTGTCCCGCGTTTTAGCGAACCGTTCTGTTGAGCAAGGAGGCTCGCCTTGGATCCCACTGAAACAACTGCTGCTGACGACGACCGACCAACGTTGCCAGACGACGTTGCCGATGCCTGGGCTGCCTTGCTGATCCGCGTTCACGAAAAGTGTCGCGTCAGAAAGAGGCTGCCGTAACGCACCGGTTGGACTTGACCGATCAATGCAGCAACCTGGCTGCGCAGGCACTTTCGGATGGCGTCATCGTGGCGTTTGGGGGGATGGGGTGTCATTGCTGGCTGTCTGATTGGGTTGGGCGTTTTGTCTTCGGGGCGTGTTCGTGCTTGGGGGATGTTGGCGGAGTGAAGCGAAATCGTTGGCGGGCGGGTATTGGTGAGATCTGCGGTGGTTTGCTTTCGTGTGCTGGGGTTGGGGGATTGCCGGATCTGCGTCGCTTCGCTCCTTGATCCGGCCTACTTTTCTGTCTGCTTGGGTTGGGCATTTTGTGTTTGGGGCGTGTCGGCGGAGTGAAGCGAAATCGTTGGCGGGCGGGTATTGGGGAGTTCTGTGGTGGTTTGCTTTCGTGTGCTGGGGTTGGGGGATTGCCGGATCAGCGTCGCTTCGCTCCTTGATCCGGCCTACTTTTCTGTGGTGGGCACGTCCGGTGGGCGGAATGTATTGATCGCCGTTTCAGAATTGCGGTGGATCCTTTAGGCTTGTCGGACAATGTCTTGATTGGTCCTTCGCATCTTGGTCCCACGCACCCATGATTCAACGCATCCTTGTCACCGGCGGTGCCGGATTTCTTGGTTCGCACCTCTGTGAACGTTTGGTCGACGACGGTCACGACGTGATCTGTCTGGATAACTTTTTCACTAGCCAGAAGTCGAATGTCGTTCATCTGTTGGATCGACCCAACTTTGAATTGATCCGCCACGACGTGACGCTGCCGATCTTTCTAGAAGTCGACCAGATCTACAACATGGCCTGTCCGGCGGCACCCGGACACTATCAGTACAACCCGATCAAAACGATCAAGACCAGCGTGTTGGGATCGATCAACATGTTGGGCGCGGCCAAGCGTTGCGGAGCCCGGATTCTGCAGGCTAGTACCAGCGAGGTCTACGGAGACCCGGAAGTGCACCCGCAGGTCGAAAGCTATCGCGGCAGTGTCAATCCGATCGGCCCGCGAGCCTGTTACGACGAAGGCAAACGGGTCGCTGAAACGTTGTTCATGGATTATCACCGCAGCAACAACGTTGACGTGCGCATCGTGCGGATCTTCAATACCTATGGCCCCCGGATGCATCCCTACGATGGCCGCGTGGTGTCCAACTTCATTCGGCAAGCTTTGGCCGGTCACGACATCACGATCTTTGGCGACGGGGAACAGACACGATCGTTTTGTTATCGGGATGACCTGTGTGACGCGATCATTGGCATGATGGGCACCGACGACTTCGTGGGTCCGGTCAACATCGGCAACCCGGTCGAATTTACGATTCGCGAGTTGGCTGAAAAGGTGATCGAGCTATCGGGATCGAAGAGCAAACTGGTGCAACGTCCGCTGCCCGCCGACGATCCGACTCGCCGTCGTCCCGACATCTCGCTGGCCAAAGAAAAACTAGGTTGGCAGCCGAAGGTTCCCTTGGCCGAAGGACTTCAGAAGACGATCGATTGGTTCAAATCCATTGATCTGGGCGACTATCGTCCGCCCACACCGAACTACAGCTAGGAACCCGTTCGCACGGAAACGGCCGAATCCAAATCGGTGACAGTCAACCAGGGATTGAAACCACAGGACACGTCATGAACCGATGTCACATTGCGATCATCTGCACGGGGCTGTTGCTAGCCGCCGGCTGTGGTCACGCGCGATATCTGTTGAAAGAACCCGAAGGTGGCGTGGTGGCGATCCCATCGAATCAACCGCGGCATCGGGAAAAGGCGATCGAGTTGATGCAGCAGCATTTTCCGGATGGCTACGAAATCAACCGCGAAGAAGAAGCAGTGGTCGGATTGGTGACCCATCGTCACGAGCATGCGAAATCGGATGCCAACGACGGTGTTCACCACAAAGTGCATCTTCGGTCGACGGCAACGACAACGGATAAAACCGAATACCGAATCTCGTACCATCGCAAATGATCACTGCCGGGCTATTCGCCCCAGCGTCGCATCAGACCATTTTCGACGTCCAGTTGATCCAAGATCCTGGCCACGACGAAGTCAACCAGATCGTCGATCGTTTCGACTCCTTGGTACCACCCCGGCATGGCGGGCAGCACCACCGCGCCGGCCTTGGCGATGCGGTGCATGTTTTCGATCTGCAACACACTGATGGGCGTTTCGCGAGGCACCAGCACCAACTTTCGATGCTCTTTCAAATGCACCTCTGCCGCTCGCTGGATCAGGTTCGCTGCGGACGCATGGGCGATGCCTGACAACGTCGTGCCGCTGCAGGGGCAGATCACCATGGCCGACGTGCGAAACGATCCGCTGGCGATCGGCGTCATGTAGTCATCGTGGCGATGAAAGTGAACCAATTCGGCGGCTTTGGCGGCGGCGGATGCCGCATTTTCGCGGATGTCGTCCGAAGTCGTCCAAGGGGCGACGTAACCGACTAGGCTTTCCAGATCCAAATTCCGTAGGTCCAAGGTCAAACCCAGTTCTTGCTGGATCACGGTTGCTCCGCTGGGGCTGATCGCCAGATGAATCGTCTGGTCATTCAGGCACAGCATCTGGATCAGACGCACTGCATAGATCGCACCGCTAGCGCCAGTGATCGCGACCACGATCGGCAGCTTGGTGTCGTTCATCTGGCATCCCTTTGGGAAGACGCGGGCGCAGGCATGGTGCCCGGCTTGGTTCCTTCGTAGATCGTCGCAACACCGCATGTCAGCGGCGTGAAGCGAACGTTCAACAGGCCCGCGGCTGTCATCCGATCGGCCAGTGCTTGTCCGTCCGGGAACTGGCCCACCGATTCGGGAAGGTACTCGTAGGCCGATTTGTCATTGCGAGCGAACCATTGTCCGATCCGCGGCAGGACGTTGCGGAAATAGAACCCGTAGGCCTGACGCAAACCGATCAACCGTGGCTGAGAAAACTCCAACACCATCACTTGGCCGCCGGGCAGACAGACGCGAGTCATTTCTCGCAAACCGAGGTCGGTATCGGCAACGTTCCGCAGCCCAAAGGCGACGGTCACGCACTGGAACGTATCGTCGGGGAAGGGCAGTGCCTGCGAATCGGCTTCCAGGAAATCGATATCCGCCGAGGGGTGATTGGGTTGTCGTTTGTCGCGTGCAATTTCCAGCATCGCATGACAAAAATCGCTGCCCACGACGTTGACCGATGGATCGGCTTTGGCCGCGATCGCGATCGCCAAATCACCGGTGCCGGTACATGTATCCAAAACGGGATGTCCCGGTTTCAGGTTCAATCGTTTGACCGCTTGGACACGCCAATGCTTGTCGATGTTCAACGACAGCAAGTGGTTCATTCGATCGTAGTGCGGCGCGATCTGGCGAAACATCTCGCGGACCCGCGGATTGCTTTTATCGACGCCGCCGGTCACGGCAGATGAATCTGCGTCGGTTCGGGAGACGGGTTCTTCGGTGACAGGTCCGGTCATGAAAAGCTACTTTTACTTTCGCATCAAAACGAAGGGCATCGGGAGCCCGGTGGCTGAAAGATCGCGCGAGAAAAAAAAGCGTCCGTCGCCTTTTGCCGGGAACCGGCCCTTCGGGTGATCTTCACAAAAGGGGGGGGGCACTTATTTTCTGCTCGGTCTTAACCGCATCATAGCGACGCGGACAACGTCTCCGTAGGCCGGGCTGCGGGCAAACTTTTCGGCTGAATTGCTGGCTAGCTGCAAGGGTGACCGAACACCGCCATCGCCAAGTTCGGGCATCTCCGTCTAGGATCTGGGCATGAGAACGCTACTTTTCGATATCGATGGGACGTTGCTGGTCACACGCAGTGGGGGGGCGACGGCGCTGCGTCACGCGATGACGGACGAATTTGGTCTGTCGGACCCTCATATCGATATTCAGTTTGGCGGGCGGACCGATCGGTCGATTTTGACCGAACTGTTGACGTCCAATGGGCTTCCGGACACCCAGGCCAACCGTGATCGACTTCGGGATCGCTATATCCAGCGGTTTCCCGAGGTTCTGAACCAGGTCGGTGGTCAGATGATGCCGGGCGTCATGCCGCTGTTAGAGGAATTGAAAGGCCACGCAGAGGTTCGTTCCTATGTGATGACCGGAAATTTTCAGGTCACCGGCCAGCACAAGCTCGATCATTTTCGGTTAGGCGGGTTCTTTCGAGGGATTTTCGGCGGCGACCAAGACAGCGACCGTGACGAATTGGCGCGGCGGACGGCGGATGCGTTGGTGCAACGCTATGGTCCGGACGCAACAGCCGACGTGATCGTGGTTGGTGATACCGTGGCTGACATTCGGTGCGGCCACTGCATCGGCGCCAAGGTGGTAGCGGTTTGCACCGGCGGCCAAGACCGGTCGTTGTTGGAACAGGAGAGTCCGCTGGCGGTGGCCGACGACTTGACCGACTTGCCCGCGATCCTGAAACTCTTGACCAGCTAGCCCTCTGTCGACGTCACCACCGGTCCCACCATGTTGCTGCACATCGACATGGACGCGTTTTATGCGTCCATCGAACAACGGGATCGGCCGGAACTGCGTGGCCGGCCCGTGGTTGTCGGTGGATCCGCGGGTCGCGGCGTTGTGGCCGCCGCCAGCTATGAAGCGCGGCGTTTTGGAATCCATAGCGCGATGCCCGGACGACGAGCGGCGGAGTTGTGCCCGGATGCGGTGTTTGTCAAGCCGCGGATCGATCACTACTCGGACGTTGGCCGACACGTTCGCGAAATCTTTCATCGCTACACACCGCTGGTCCAACCGCTATCGTTGGACGAAGCGTTTTTGGACGTCAGCGGCAGTCGCCGCCTGTTCGGTTCTGCAGCAAAGATCGGACGACGTATCAAAGACGAAATTCGCAGTGAATTGGATCTGACCGCAAGCGTCGGTGTGGCACCGCTAAAGTTCGTTGCCAAGATCGCCAGCGATTTGAATAAGCCCGACGGATTTGTCGAGGTGTCCAAGGCGGATGTGATCCCATTTTTGGACCCGCTGCCGGTATCCCGGTTGTGGGGCGTTGGTCGTGTCGGGCAAAACAAATTGCATCAGATGGGGATCACCAGGATCGGCCAGCTGCGTGTCGTCGAATTAGAAAGGTTGACTCGCAGTTTCGGCAGTTGGGGCGAACATCTTTGGAAGTTGGCCAACGGTATCGACCCGCGCGGTGTGGTGCCGGACCGCACCGCGAAACAGATCAGCCACGAGCGTACGTTTGCCGAAGATCTAACCGACGAAACGATGCTGCGTGCGGTCGTTAGTTATTTGGCCGAACAGGTCGCCCAGCGTTTGCGGCGACACGAGCGTCATGCACGCAGCGTTTCGATCAAATACCGACGCGACGACTTTCGCACCTTTGCACGATCGTTGACGCTGGATCGATCCACGGATTCGACGGACGAAATCTTTCGCGCAGCCGAAGGGATGCTGACCGAGATGCGATTGCGCGAACCGAGGGCCGTTCGGTTGATCGGTGTGTCGGTGGGCGGACTTTCCAACCGGGATGCCCCGCAACAGATGTCGTTGTTCGATTTACGCGAAGGGGAATCGAACCAGAAAGAAGTCGACAAGGTCGTGGACCAGCTGCGCAATCAGATCGGCGACCAAGCGGTCTATCGGGCGACCAGTCACCAGTGGATTCGCCGCAAACCGTGACCCGCTCCGTGTCAGCAGCGTTTGCAGTGCCAGATTGCATTCGCACGGAACGTCGATTGGATTGCTGAGGTAGCGCAAATCGCCAAGAGTTTCGGCCTGCACCGTGATTGGCCGAAAGTCTTGGCGACTTCCGCTACGGCCAAACGTCCCCTGCGGCTAGGCTGGACGCTCTGTGAAGGCGGTACTGCCAACAGAGTCAATGCAGCGTGTCCCGGCTGACCCATCAGGGGCCTTTGCCGGTTTCGGCAAACTCCACGCGTCGCTTTCGGCGTCCGCGGCCGATCACCGCATAGGCCCATTCGCTTTGCATCAATTCGTCACTGTTGGCGAATTCGCGGATCAACCAGCCGCGGCGGGCGGCGGGCGAACTGGGCGGTGGCGACCGACGTCGGCGAGCGATATTTTCTTCGTCGGCCAAGCGAAGTTCGGGGCGTGTCTTCATGAACTGGGCGTGGTAACCGTCTTCGGATAGTTCGTGGTACCGCAAGTCGACCTTTTTCCGCGCGATCCATTCGGCGTCGTCACCCAACTGGTCGATCAGCCACCGTTTGGTCAACCAATCGACTCGGCCGAGCGCCATGTCCACGTCGGAAAATTCTTTGCGAAATGCGGTCACCGATTCCAGGAGTTCGCGCCACCGGTAGATCACCATCTTCGATTCACCTCGCATATTGGCAGGCGTCGATTCGACGAATGATTCCGCAGCCAACAGGAAGCTCTTTTGAATTTCCAGCGCCGACATGTCGCCCCGGCTGGTCGGGACTCGCGAAACCAAGTTCCAGTCGCTGGCGATTCGCTTCAGTGAATCCAGCGGGCGTTTCACCTCGGGCAATCCAGTGGTCGCGCCGGCTTCTAGCATGTCCAGCACCAGCGAAACCGATCCGACTTTGACGTACTCGGCCAAGTCCGACATGTTCGAATCCGATAGACCGATTTGCAATCGTTGGCGGCGCCGTAACATCTGCCGCGTGGACGCGAGCGATAGAAACGACTTGGCACAGTATTGTCCAAGCCAGTGGCCATAGACAAAGATCGGGCGTTCGCCACGGAACCCACCCATGTCGGCAACGGTGTCGATCGCCATCGCTTTGGCACTCAACTGATACAAGCCGTCGGGATCCAGATTCCCTGTACCACAGAGCGCGACTCGCGAGATCAACATCGACGTCAGGTATCGGCGCTGGACTCGGAATGCGACGTGCCGGGCGACGAATCGCAGCATCAACACGGTCGGGAAGTGCACGATTCGCAGCGATCCGATCAAACCAGCGGCGATCCAGGTGGGGACCGAATCGAAGGCGTCCTGGGGATCCTGATCCGATTCTGTGTCGTCGCGTTTGCCGAGCATCCGGCCAACGCCGATGGCAGCAAACGTCATCGCCATCAGGGGCAGCGAAATCACCAGGCTGACCACTTGCATGGCCCACAAAATCATCACGAAGCAGCGGTAGATGAACAGTCCGATGCCGCGGGCGACCTCGGCTTCGTAGTTTTCGTGGCATCCGTAGATATGTCCCAACGCGTCGCTGCTGTTTTTCAGGATACGCAGGTCAAAGCTGGTTTCGGAATCAGCGGTCGCGTCACTGGCCAGCGCGTCGATCGAACGTTGGCACGCCAACAGGTCGTCGGGGCTTTGAACCTCGGGCGTGGCGATTTCGACCAGCCCGCCAGGCAGGGCGTGCATCGACGGGTGCGATTCGAACGTGACCGCCCCGCCGCTGGCCAAAAACATTTGCGCGCTATCGAATAGGCCCGACACCGTCGGCTGGTCACGTCGAATCGCTTCGCAGATCTGCGAGTAAACCAATTGGGATGGCGGCAGGTCTTCTTGGTCCAAGTCCTGTCGGTCGGCGACCAACGTCGCATATTCGGTCTCTAGCCCCACCAAGCGGCTGACCAGAGGTTGGTTGCGGGGGAAGCGGACCTTGGGCGATTGCGGCCGAACCGCTGCTGCGGCTTTTTCGGGCAAAGTCGGGTCAGGTGGATCAGAGGCCGGCGTCAAGCGAATCACTTGCCCAAAAGGCGGACGAGGTCGGAAGCGGAACCAACGCATGTGCCGCCCATGATCGATCCATTGTAGCCCCAATGCTGAAGTTACCAGATGCCCGTTCCAGGAACTTTGATGTCGCCGTTTCGAACCGTCGTGAATTCTTAACGGCCACGGACCGATTCGCGGATCTGGTTCATCAGACGATCGCTCTTGGCTTGCTTTGCCTTGGCTTCCGCTTCGAACTCTTTTCGCTGGGCTTCCATCTTCGAAATCCCACCAAACATGGACTTGTTCATTCGGTCCATCATCGCTTCGGAACTGGATGGGCTGAACACGCGACCAACATTTTTAAGCGGGTTGGGGATTTTCAGCACGTCCGGACCCGCCATGTCAGGGATTCCGCTGGGGCGGCCTGCCAATGGTTGCTCCAACAAACTCGCTGACTCAAACGATCGTTGGGCCATCGTTCGGGTGGCGTCGGCATCTGGTTGCTTGGGTGTGGAAAGCTTGCCGAACCCTGCGGGCCCGTATTTTGCCACACCTTCGACGCAAACCCATTGGTAGGCTTCCATCGTGACCGGATCGGCTGCGGTGGCTGCGTCGCGATGGGGGTACCGCCGCCGGGTGATCTTTTCGGACAGGTTCGGCATCGTTTGGCGGCGCTGGATTTCGATGCCAATGCGGGGTTCGATGATGGTGACAACGTCGCCTGAATGGACCATCACGGTTCGTTTCGCCCCTCGCAGTTCCTCGATAACGAAGCTTTGGACGGGGGCCGCGGTTGGCAAATCGTCCGGCAACGCCCCGGTGTCGGAATCCGGCGCAGTCCCGATGGGGGGCGTCGATTCGTTCGTCTTGGACGGCACGGTCGGGACCGACGGCGGGCTGGAAGTCGCCTTGGCATGATCTGCTGCGGCCTGTGCACGCAGATCTTGTAAATAGGGGCGATCGGCCGTGGCTAGGGAGCCTGCGGATACCAGAATCCCAGCCGCGACTAGCGGAGTGAATTTTCGGAGGAACATGACCACGGTCCTTCGGTTCTTGTGTTCGGGGTGGGGCGAATAGGCTTGCGGGGCTGATTTCAGCGAAGCCGAGTTTGGCTGGGCTGGGATGAGGATCCGATTCGACCAGTGCGCCGCTGCCGCCCTCGATCCGCCCATTCTAGGCTGGATCGTTGAGGAATGCACACCTACGTCGCGTAGGCCCGCACAGCCAGGAAAGGGACGCCAGCCCAAAGCGGAACGGTGCCCATGTAGGCCATGTAGGCCGGATCAAGGAGCGGAGCGACGCGGATCCGGCAATCCGGATTGGCATGCGCTGCGACGAATGCCGGAGCGGCGCTTCGCTTGGTCCGGCCTACGGTGGGGGCGGGGACGCGCGGCTAAACGTGCGGGGAGGTTGTGGTTACGGCCGCCATTGGTCTCGTTTGATTCTTTCGCCAGGTCGACGGATTCAGCGCGGTTTGGAGGTGAAATGGCCCTATTCGCGTCGATCTTTCTTCGAAATTGAATCGCAGAACCGGGGTCCCGAGGGCTCCCAGACTGAAGGGCCAGGCCGATTGCGGGCCGTCAGCTGCGCGCCTTTGCGGCGTGCACAGACGCTGGGCATTCCATCAATCCGGTCCCTTTCGATATGATCGTCGCTGCAAGCCATACCGGGGGGCAGTTCGGCCTTTCCGTTGGCGGCTCGCGCCCGCTGCCGCCCGAGTCCCCTTTTTACCGACAAAACGAATCTGTCACCGACGATGAAAACTGACGAACTTCGCGAAAAGTACCTCGATTTCTACCAGTCCAAAGGCTGCACGATCTGTCCCAGCGACGTTCTGGTGCCCGCCTGGGACCCGTCAGTTTTGTTCACTCCAGCCGGAATGAACCAGTTCAAGGACCACTTTCTTGGCAAAGTGAAGTTGGATTTCACCAAGGCGACCACCTGCCAAAAATGTCTCCGCACCGGGGATATCGACAATGTGGGTCGAACCGCGTTCCACCATACGTTCTTTGAAATGCTGGGGAACTTCTCCTTCGGCGACTATTTCAAAGAAGAGGCGATCCATTGGGCGTGGGAATTTCTGACCGACAAGAAATGGCTCGGCATCCCCGGGGAACGATTGTCGGTCACCGTCTACAAGGATGACGACGAAGCACACGGGATCTGGCACAACCAAATCGGATTGCCTGATTCGCGGATTGTCCGCATGGACGAAGACGAAAACTTTTGGCCGGCATCCGCACCCAGCGAAGGCCCCGATGGCGTTTGCGGCCCGTGCAGCGAAATCTACTATCACCTGGACGACGGCAGCGACGTCGAAATCTGGAATCTGGTCTTCACTCAATTCAATCGTGTCGGCAGTCCTCCGGACAACTTGCAGCCTTTGCCTAGCAAGAACATCGACACCGGGATGGGACTGGAGCGTACCGCCAGCGTGCTGCAGGGCGTGCCGACGAACTTCCATATCGACAGTCTGTTTCCGATCGTGCAAGCCGCCGCCGATGTGTGTGGCGTCAAATACGAATACGGCAACGACAACAGTCGCCGGTTGCGGCGGATCACCGACCACGCGCGGGCCAGCGTTTTTTCGATCCACGAAAATGTCTACCCCGGTGCCAAAGACGCTCGCTATGTGATTCGCCGGCTGATCCGACGGGCCGTGTTGGACGGCTATCAGATGAATTTGCGCGAACCGTTCCTGTACAAACTGGTCGATGCGGTCGCCACGGCGCACGCCAAACCGTACCCCGAACTGGCGCAGACTTCGTCGCGAGTTGCCGAAGCGATCGAAGCCGAAGAACGGACGTTCTTTGCCACCATCGATGGCGGCATGTCACGGATCGAAAAACTGTTCACGCAGATGAATTCGGATTCCCAGGTCATGGTGCCGGGTGCTGTTGCCGCCGATTTGCAAACGACCTACGGCGTTCCACCTGAATTGGTGCAAACGTTGGCGGCCGAGCAGAACTTTACGTTCGACTGGGCTGGCTATCGAACCGCGATGGACGACCACGCCGAAGTCAGCGGTGCCGGGCAAGTGGTGCTGTTCCAAACTGGACCGCTGGAAACGCTAAAAGAAGCTTTGCGGGAAACCCCGTTTGTTGGATACGACCAAACGACCGCCGAGGCGACCGTCAAAGGCATCATCACGGGCGAAGGCGGCAAGGGCGACGAAGGGCAATTGCTAAGTCATCTGGATCGCGCCGACGAAGCGATGCTGCGACTGGTGCTGGACCATTCACCGTTTTACGGGGAATCGGGTGGCCAAGTCGGTGACATCGGAACGATCGAAGGCGAGGACTTTACGTTCGAAGTTGTCGACACTCAGCGGCACGCCGCACTGATCGTTCACCATGGCCGCCTGACGCGTGGTGCGATCCACGAGGGCGCCACCTGCACGGCCAAGGTCGATGTCGAACATCGCAATTCACTGGCTCGCGCCCACTCGGCAACGCATGTGCTGCACCACGCGTTGCACCACCATGTCGGACGCCATGCGGAACAACAGGGCAGTAAGGTCGAATCGGATCGTTTGCGTTTTGACTTCACCAATCCCAAGGCCATTCCCGACGAAACGCTAGTCAAGATCGAAGAACAGGTCCTGCAGTTGGTCGGCGCAGCAGAGCCCATCCGCTGGGACACCGTTACGCTAGCCGATGCACGCGAAGCCGGTGCGATGATGTTGTTCGGCGAAAAATACCCGGATCCATGTCGCATGGTTTCGATGGGCGAATTCAGCCGTGAACTTTGCGGCGGTACGCACGTTCGCAGCACGGCCGATATCGAAGCTTTCGAAGTCGTTGTCGAAGAAAGCGTGTCGACCGGCACCCGCCGCATCGAAGCGTTGACCGGACAACGAGCGAAAGAGCATCGCGAACAGACTCGCGTTCTGTTGGCCAAGGTTGCCGAGACGCTCGGCTGCGAACCGGCCGATGCGTTGCCGGCGACCGAAGCGTTGATGAACGAAGTCCGCAGCCTGAAAAAAGAGTTGTCGGCTGGGAAGCCCGCGGAACATGCTGCCAAGTTCAAGTACGCCGGCAAGCATGAACCGATCGACACCAACGATTACAACTCGGTCCGTTCCGCCGTCCGCGCGATCACACGTCGTCTGAACGTGGCGCTCAGCGACGTCACCGAACGACTGGAATCATTGTTGGCCGATCGATCCCGTTTGGTCGCGGAACTGAAACTGGTCACCGCAGGCGGCGAATTGTCGGCTGATGATTTGATCGAAAAGGGCCAAACCGTTGGCGGAACGTTGGTGATCGTTGCGGAAACGCCGGGAGCCAACCCGAACGTGATGCGTGGCTGGATCGATCAGATCCGTAAAAAGAGCGATACGCCGACAGCCATCTTGCTGGCTGCCGTTCAGGGCAAAAAGGTGCTGCTGGTCGGTGGACTCAGTCGCGATCTGGTGGACCGCGGTTTGAAGGCGGGCGATTGGGTCGGTGCTGCTGCCAAGATGGTCGGCGGCGGTGGCGGTGGACGTCCCGACATGGCACAGGCCGGTGGCAGTGACCCCAGCCAATTGCCGGCTGCCTTGAAAGAAGCAGCCAGCAGCATGCATTCGCAGCTTCAATAGGCGTCCGTGTTTCGCAGGCAACGATTGCCGCCCGTCCTCGCGGGCAGGTTTTGTTCGACAGCCACCGCCGCCACCCTTAGAATGGGCTCTGGCGGCCTGTCGAAGGCTTTGCGACCAAGGCTTATCAAACGCAACCCGATCGACGCATTCACTTGTCTTTCGCCGCCGGTGAACCATTTTAGGTGGGAGGCGGTGATGTGAAGGCGTTCGATCTTCCGGTCTGTCGCAGCCAAGTGCGGATGGCGCTGAAGTTCGCGATCGCGCTGCTGTTGCTAAAGGTGCTGGGGTTCTTGCTGGCCGAGTATCGGTTCTATTTTCCCGCCGATTTTCAGTCTGCGTTCTTGAGCGGATCCGAGCATTATTTTGTCGGCTGGTATCCGGTCGCCTTCTACACCCACATCATCGTCAGCCCGATCGCCTTGCTGTCCGCAACTTGGTTGATGTTTTCCGGCAATCGTCCCAGCGATCGTTCGGCTCACCGGCGAGTGGCCAAAGTTCATGTCGTGATCTTGGTCACCCTCCTCGCGCCAACGGGAATCGCTATGTCGATCCATGCGCATGCGGGGCCGATCGCCGGCGCTGGATTTGCGGCACTTGCGATCGCCACCGCTGGTACTGCGGTGATGGCTGCGGTGGCGGCTAGTCGCAGCCGGATGCCGGATCATCGTCGTTGGGCGACCCGCTGCTATCTGTTGCTGCTGTCACCGCTGATCTTGCGGTTTGCTGCTGGGCTCGCTGCGGTCACCCAATTCGAATCCGAAGGGTTTTACCAATTCAATGCTTGGTTCAGCTGGATCGTGCCCTTGGTTGGTTACCAGTTGTATCTCAATTCGATCCGTCACTGTCCGTCGTTGCCACCCATCGCGGTTTCATCGATCACACCGTGTCCGACTTCCACGCGCCGCGGCGCTTCCGTGCATGAAAGGGCTTTGTCATGACGATCTCTCGCAAATCTACTCGCCATGGGTTCACGCTGATCGAATTGTTGGTGGTGATCGGGATCATCGGCGTCTTGTTGGGATTGCTGATGCCTTCGATGCGATTTTCGCACGATGCAGCGCGGCGAATGTCGTGTTCAAACAACGTTAAACAGATCGGTCTGGCGCTTCACAATTACCACAGCAGTTTTAGTCAGCTTCCCCAAGCGATGGGGGGAACCGGGCAGTCGGATGATTTCTTGAACTCGAATCACGATCGACTCAGCGGGTTGGTTGCGATTTTGCCCTTCGTGGAAGAACAGCCTGTCTGGGAAACCATTTCGAACCCTAGCACCTTCGATTCGGTCGCCTATCCTGCGATGGGGCCCGCACCTTGGGTGCTGAAGTACGACCCGTGGCGTTATGAACTGCCGGTACTTCAATGCCCGAGTTCGCCCTACCAGTCAACCACGTTTGGCACCACCAGTTTTGCGTTTTGCATCGGCGACACTGCTCGCCAAATTCACAAGTCGGACTCGACGCGGGGGATATTCAATTGTCGGCAACCAACCAGGTTCCGGCAAATCCTTGATGGGCTGTCCAATACGATCGCGATGACCGAAATGGGGTTGCTGGACGACGGCAGCGTCAACAGTCAGTTTGCCAACCGACAACCCATATCGGTGCTCGATTCCCCTTCTCAGTGCGGCGATACACGGGATCCCGATCGTCCCGGATTCTATCGCGACGGCATTTCGGTCGGGATTCAAGGCCGCGGGGCGCGATGGGCTGATGGTGGGTCTGGGTTTTCACTGGCCAACACGATTCTTCCCCCTAACAGTGCAAGCTGTGCGGTTGTCGGGAACCATGCCGTCGACGGAATCTATTCGGCCGGCAGTCAACACGTAGGCGGTTGTCATGTTTTGATGGCCGACGGCGCAGTGAAGTTTGTAACGGATTCGATCGACGCCGGTGATTCGAATGCGTCAACTGCACCGATCGGATCCAGTGTTCAAGGTGATCTCAGCGAATTCGTTGCGACCCCCTACGGTCTTTGGGGGGCGTTGGGGACGTCAGCGGCCGACGACGCCGTGCAACAGGACTTTTAGGAATCGCATGTCAGTGCCATCAGAGGTCGCCGGCGAACGCATCGCGGCATCGTCGTCCGAGTCTGGGATCGGTACGCCGGAGTCGCACCGTGACACCGCACAAAGGTATCTCTGGATTGCTTTGGTCGTAGCCATCGGTGTGTTCGCAATCGATGTTTGGATCCATGTGGGGATCGCGACCCCGATTGGCTATATCGCAGTGGGCAATGTCACGATTGGCTCTATCGCAGTGGCCTATATCGCAGTGGCCTACATCGCCGTTGTCTACCTCGTTTCCTTGGCGGGGCGACGACGACAAGTGCTTGGGGCTGCCGCGGCCACCACGGTGCTGACGATCGTTGCCTGGATTCTTTCAACAGCGGCATGGTTCGATTGGGCGACGATCGAGAATCGTCTGCTGTCCCTGTTTGCCATCGGGTTGACGACGCTGTTTTGTCACCGCGAACTTTCACAACGCGAACAAAATCAGAGGCTTGTCGCTTCACTGAAAGATGAGCGTTCCAAGCTGTTGGTCAGCGAAGGACGCACTCGTTCGCTGTTCAATTCAGCCATGGATGCGGTGATCACGTTCGATCGCGACGGGATTGTCGATCAATGGAATCAGCAAGCCGAAACGATCTTCGGTTACACGATGCTAGAATCCAGTGGACGGCCGTTGATTGATTTGGTCGCGCCGCTGAATCGTTACCAATCTTATCAACGTCTGCTGGATTATTTCGTCGCGAACGCCAAACGTCCGATTCGCAATCGGCACCTGGAAATTGCCGCTAGGCGGCGGGACGGTAGCACGTTTTCGGTCGAAATATCGGTGGTTCCCGTTCCTCGCGCAGACGGGAACTGGTTCTGTCTGTTTGCACGTGACATTACCGAACGCAAGCAGCTAGAAGTCGCCCGCCGGCAACTGAATCAACGCCTCCGCGATTCCGTTGTTGCCAAGGACGCTGATCTAGTCAGCGCACGTGATCGTCTGAATATGGCGTTGACCAGCGCCAATGTTGGATTGTGGGATTGGAACGCGCAGACGAACAAAGTCTATTATTCGCCTACCTACAAGACTCAGCTTGGGTTCCCCAGCGACACCCATTGGGACACGTTCGAAAGTTGGCGTTCACGTTTGCACCCGGATGACGAAGCCAAGACTTTGGCGTGCATCGACCAATACTTTCAGCAGCGCCGGGGTGATTATCAAACCACGTTTCGAATGTGTTGCAAAGATGGAACGTACCGTTGGATACTGGCCCAAGGTCGTGCCACGTTTGGACCGGATGGCGAACCGGTGCGGGTGTTGGGAGTCCATATCGACGTTTCGGATCAGGTGCGGTCCGAGGAAAAACTGCGTCAATTGAATGACGCGTTGAAAAAGGCTAATCAGGCGCTGGAGGCAAGCAACACAGAACTACAACAGTTTGCCTATGTCGCCTCGCATGACCTGCAGGCGCCGCTACGCGCTGTGGTCGGGTTCGCTCAATTGCTAGAAACGGACTACTGCGATCGGCTTGACCCGCGTGGAGAGGACTATGTCCAGCGGATCGTTGCGGCATCGCGGCGGATGCAGCAGTTGATCAACGACTTGCTTCGATATTCGCGAGTCCAGTCCAGCGATCTGACCAATGCATCGGTGCCTTTGGATGACGCTCTGGTCGATGCGATTGGATTGTTGGAATCGCAGATTGCCAACAGCGGCGCGATCGTGACGAGCGACCCGCTGCCTACGATTTCCGGTGATCCATCCCAGTGGTCGCAAATGTTGACCAACCTGATCGGAAACTCGATCAAGTATTGCGACCAGACACCTCGCATTCATGTTTCTGCGGATCGTGGTCATAACGCGTGGATGATACGCGTCCGGGACAACGGAATCGGGATCGCGAAAGAAGATCAGCAGCGCGTTTTTGAAGTCTTTCGTCGATTGCACCCGCAGCATCGCTATCCCGGAAATGGCATTGGACTAGCGATTTGCCAACGAATCGCACAGCGGCACGGTGGATCCATCTCTGCTGCGTCCAACGATGGTGTCGGCAGCACTTTCCTGATCGACATTCCGGATAACACTGATGATTCAAATTGATGTCAGTGCGTTTTTGTGGGAATCGAACCTGCAATCTTGATGCGAAGTTCCGGTGGTTTGTCGCCGGCGGTGTCTGAATCGGCTAGGTTACAAGAGGGTTGCGTTGCCACTTTGCAGCGACGCTGCTCTCTACTCTTCTCTTTTCCGTTCGGCGACTTGCCAGCAAACTAGCGCAATGAACCTGTTGCCAGATCATTCGTCGCATCCGCATACGAGGGCCCTCCAGGCGACTCGGGTGTTTGACCACGCGTTGATCGACCGGCTACGTGCAACGGGGAAATTCAACGACGAACAACTGAAACTGGTCCACGAAGAACTGGTCCAGTTTGTCCAGCATACCGCCGATGACTGGTCTTTCTTGGACCTGCCCAAGGGAACAACGGTGGGCGAGTACGAACTTGCGGAACTGTTGGGACAGGGCGGGTCTGGCCAAGTGTATCGTGCCTTCCATCCGGGGCGTGAGGAAGAATCGGTGGCGTTGAAACTGGTCAAAAAGACGCGTTCGACCGATCGATTTCGGCGAGAAATGGAACTGGTCCAGCGGTTAGCGCACCCCAACGTAGTCGTTTCCTATGAAGTCGGTGAATTGCGTGGCGTGCTGTACATTGTGATGGAGAAGTTGGAAGGCCCCGATTTGCATCAACATGTTCGCACGTCGGGCCCGATCCCCTGGCAAGATACGATCGAATTGATGTTGGACGCAGCGCATGGTTTGCAACATGCGCACCATCGCGGTCTGATCCACCGCGACGTCAAACCTGGAAATCTGATGTTTGATGGTGGCAAGATCAAAGTGACCGATCTTGGTTTGGCGGTCCTGACCGAAGAACCGGCACCGGATTCCCATACGAAGTTCCACACGCGTTTGGAAATGATTGGCGGGACGCCAGAGTTCATGGCACCCGAACAGGCTCGATCGCTGGGCGCTGCGACTCACCAATCGGACATCTACGCGTTGGGGTCAACCTGGTTCTTCTTGCTGACCGGGATATCGCGAGTCAGTGGCGAATCGATGAACGATCAGATCACGAATTTGATTCGGAATTTGAACATACGCAAACTTCCATCATCGGAATTCCCCACCGACTTGGCCAATATCATTGACCGGATGACCGCTCATCGTGCGGAAGACCGCTACGAGTCGATGGCCGATGTTGCGACCGCGATCCAGTCGATGCGTTTGATCCAAGCCGACACCTCCAAACGCAGAGGCGTTCGCATCATGGTGGTCGAGGACGATCGGGATGACCTGTACCTGACGGTCGAAATGCTGCGCCGCGCCAATCAATCGGTATCCGTATCCGAGGCCCACTCGTTAGCCGAAGCGATCGAAGCGACCCGACAAGCCGATTCAATCGATGTGTTGTTATTGGACCTGCGTTTGCCCGATAGCGTCGGGATGGAAACGGTCATCCGCGCACGTGACGCACTTCCCGGCATTCCGATCATCGTGTTGACCGGGCAAGACGATGTGGCCGTAGGCGAAGCCTGCATCGCCGCCGGTGCCGATGATTTTGCATCCAAGAACGATCTGAACGCGCACCTGTTGGAACGTTTGATCTTTGTCACCCTAAGCCGGTTCAAACACAACCGAGCCGGGTATCAGCCAACGCCACCTGCGGTTCTGGATGGTGCACCGCCATCAACGTCACAAGATTGACGGCTATTCGTCGCGTGCGTTATTTCAACTCGGGCAGGATCAAGTTCTTGCCCGCGTTGGAAATGATGAATTCAGTGATCGCTTGCTGCTGGCCGGTGATGGCTTTTTCTGTCGCTTCGGCGACGCCCGCATCGGCCCTGGAAGTGAACAGTTTGGGAACCTGCACTTCAATTTGCATGTCCAACGTCAATCGAACGGAGGTTCGGTTCCCGTCGGCGGTTGCGAACAGCGTGGTCTCGTAATTTTTCATTGCTCCCTGTGGGCCGATCGACGCGGTCGTCACCAGCATTTGATCTTCGTCGATATCGGCGGTCTGACGAAGCGTGAGTTCGTCGATATCGACCTGATCATCAGCGACCCGAACGGTGATGGTTTTGACGGCATCCAGTTCGGCTTTGCTTTTGCCTAGAATCGCATTCAGCAACGGTCGATCATCCTTGGACGTGTCGATTGCAACATCGTTGACGCTTTCATTCAGCAGTGTCATCCCGCCGTGATTGACGATCGCATCGGTGGCGTTCAGCCGCACCATGATCTGCCGAAACTTGGCAAAGTCGCACTCCAACGCAAATTCTCGTTGCGATTGGCCCAAAGCCAGGTGCGGAACCGGTGAAAGAGCCCAAACGGCAATGCCCACCAACAGAGTTCCAGCGATCAGGACGCTGGCGATCAGAAGCTTCTTGGACATCTTGGCGTCGTTCTAGAAAAGGTGATCGTCTGGCAGGATTCGATCGTTGCCAGCGAGTGGTTGCGAGAAGGATGCCGCGATCGGCCTGGCAATTCCAGGCCGGGCGACGGTGCCCGATTTCCTGCATCGTGATGCGGTGGAGACGGATCGGCAATGAGGAATATGCGGATCGTCGCTACAAATTGGACAGAAACGGACGAGCCGGATCGATCAACCACGCAAAAAGGGGGGGTGAGTTGCGTTCCACGGCGGTGAATGTCACGGATCCACTTGGCGGTTCCTTTCTTGGGAAACTTGCGATTGCGATTGGCAACATCTGTCCCGATTCACGCTAAACTAGGGCGATCACCCGATTTCTATAGGTAACCACACGTCTGAACTATGAAACGCCCTCCATTTTTCGCTGCCGTCCTGGCCGTATTGCTATGTGTCCCAACAAGTGTCCGCGGACAAGACGACGCCAAGACCAAAACCGCGGACCAACCCGCCCTGAAAATTTTACTGGTCGCTGGTGGTTGCTGCCATGATTACGCGGCGCAGTCCAAAATTCTGAAGACCGAATTAGAGAAGCGTCTGGATGCGGAAGTCACGGTTGCCTTCAGTGCTGATACCAGCACCGGGACCACTTTTGAAATCTACGAATCTGACAAATGGGCGGATGGTTTCGACGTTGTGATCCACGACGAGTGTTCGGCCGCTGTGACCGATCGTCCTTACGTTGACCGAATTCTCGACGCACACCTGACCGGTGTCCCTGCGGTGAACCTGCACTGTGCAATGCACAGCTATCGATGGGGCGACTACCGCGAACCTGTCGAGATCGGTGCTGACAATTCGCGTTGGTACGAGATGCTGGGCCTGCAGTCGACCGGACACGGTCCCAAGTTCCCCATCGACGTCGACTACTCCGCTTCGAAGCACCCGATCACTCAGGGGCTGGAAAACTGGCAAACCTATCAGGACGAACTGTACAACAACGTTCGGATCTTTGGTGGCGCCGAAGTCCTTGCGTCGGGCGTGCAAACGCAATCGCCTTCACCGAAAGAATTGAAGCGAAATCCCGACGCCAAGCCACGCGAAGCGACCGCAGTGGTTGCATGGACCAACCTGTACGGTCCCAAGAAGACGCGAGTCTTTAGCACCACGCTGGGACACTTCAACGAAACGGTCGCCGATGAACGTTACCTTGATCTGGTCACACGCGGCATTCTGTGGACAACCGGACGTCTAGACAGCGCTGGCAAAGAAGTCGCACCAGCGGCAGCTGCCAAGTAGCTCGCACCAAGTTCTACGTTCGGCCAACCCGTCGCGAATGTCGCCAACCGTTTGTCGATTGCATGATTCGATAGGCGATCGCCTCGGGTTAGTCATCCAGAAACCGGGGCTATCGCCCAAACGGCTCATCTTCGATTCGAAACGGGATTGGATCGACGAAACCGCCAGCGATTTCGTTTTTCGGGAATTGGCCGAAACGCTCTACGAGTCGCGCGACCCGACATCTGGGCGGGGCTGTATCGAGATCGCATGGCTGTAAAATATCGGTCTTGCGATTCAGCGGCGTCGGATTTCTCGCCTGGTTTCCATTGGATGGTTTCATGATTGACACGACTTTGGCTTGGCTGCAATCGCTGGAATGGACTCGGCTGTTTCCTGAATTGTTGGGGAAAATGCTGGGCGTTCTGATGGGGGCGGTGATCAGTTGGTGGCTGCTGTTTCGCAAACGGTTGAAACAGCTTGATCGTCTGAAGCGGGGTGAATCGGACGAGCTTCTTTTTCAAGCTCATTTTCTGCAGCCGACCGGCGACGGGAAATACGTTTTGTTCTTCCGCAACGTCGCACCGCGGCGGACCATTGACCAGGCCTACGAAAATCCTGTGGCACAGGATGCCCTGCGAAAATTGGCGTCCCAAACCACTTTGAATTCGCCGGTCATTCAAACCGACGGTCGGATCGGCTTCGAAATTTTGAACGATGCGATCAGCATCGTCAGCGGTTCGTTGGCAACCAGCCCCATCGCACGCCGTGTGTGGCTGTTTTGCATGACGTGCGAGGATCGCAACATTGTGCGGAAAGAATGCGTGCGGTGTTTTCTGTTTCGATCCGAAGACCTGGAACACTTCGCTGACTGGAAGTGGTGCCGCACCCATGTGCAGGTGGAACGCCCGTGGCATTGGGTGCGAATTGTGACTCTGCACCGCATCGCTCGCTATCACCATGACGAACAGCTGGCACTGCCGCTGCAGACGACCAGTCGAGGCCCGTTGATTGATGATCAACGGCGCCATCGACGCATCATGGCGTTGTCACTTGGCATTTACGAAGCCGAAGTGCCAATTGGGGATCCCGTGGATGTCGATTGGGATCAGCACAATACCGAACTGGAACAATTGGACGTGACCCTAGAAGGATGACGCCGGCTTCGATTTGATGTCGACCAAATTACGCTTTGCGACTTCCGGCTCGCTTCAATCCTTTGGCGATAAAATCGAACGCCGTGGATGATGGGTACTCTTCTAGCACGTCAAAGAAGCATGCCAAAACACGCTTGGTTGCAGCGACGTTCAGATTCAAACCTTCGGTGTCCGCGCGGGCGGCTACCTTGTCGTAAATGTCGTTCAAGGTTGGGGCTGCGGCCTTCTTTGTCTTCGCACGTGCGGTCGTGGTCGCTTTCTTCTTGGCCATCTTCGTTTCTCATGTTCGAGCAAATTGACGTCGTGCATCATTGCAACGACCATTAGGTTCTACAGTGAACAGGTGTTTCAGAGAATGACAGGCGTAGGGTCACGGGCGATCGGTGGGTGGCAACCTGATCACGCGAAGCGGGTACGGCATCGTCGATTCAGACAGCAAGATTGCCGCACGATAATAACGCCGAATCCAATCGCCCGAGTCTTGGATCGTTCGCGTCGACAAACCCAGCAGGTTAGATTCGTGTGCGACCAGCGCTGATGTGGATCCGTCAAACGGTTTTATCGGATGAAAAATTCGTGAAGCCGCTGCCTTGCCGGACTCCAGCCAACGGTTGTCATCGTCTAATAGGACGATCCTCTCGCCGTCGTGATCCAGCTGATACGGATCTCGTCTTCAATGACCGCGTCGGCCGAACAATCCTGCCTCAATCAATCCGGAGACCTACTCTCGATGAACCCGTCCAACCCGCTTCGTTTCTTGTCTTTTGTCGTCACGACGCTCTTTTGTTTCGCGGCACCGCTTTCCGCCCAGGCCGGCGATCCACCGCTGAAATGGTGGAAGGGCAACCTGCACACGCATTCGCTTTGGAGCGATGGGGACCAATTTCCTGAAATGATTGGCGATTGGTACCGTCAACGGGATTACAACTTTCTGGCGATCACCGACCACAACGTGCTAAGCGAGGGTGACCGATGGATGTCTCTGAAAAAGATCGTGGCTCGCAGCGATGATGGGATTCTGGATCGTTATCGGGAACGATTCGGGGATTCGTGGGTGGAAACGCGAAGTATCCAAGACGGGAAAGACACCGAAGTCCGCCTGAAACCGTTGGACGAGTTTCGATCCCAGCTTGAAAAGAGTGAAAAGTTCATCTTGATCCCTGCGGAAGAGATCAGCGATCGGGCAGAGGGGAAACCGGTCCACATCAACGCCACCAACCTTTTAGAGGCGATCCCACCGTCGGGCGGTGATACGGTCCGTGAAGTCATGCAGAACAATCTGCGTGCGATTTTGGCGCACGAGAAATCGCATGGCCGACATGTGTTGCCACACATCAACCACCCCAATTTCCACTATGCGATGACCGCAGACGATCTAGCGGCAGTGGTTTCCGAGCGATTCTTTGAAGTCTACAACGGGCATCCGGGCGTGAACCATATGGGCGACCACGAGCACCCGAGCGTCGAACGAATCTGGGATTTGGCGAACGCGATCCGCCGAACGGACCTGGACATTCCACCGTTGATGGGATTGGCGACCGACGACAGCCATGAATACCACGGCAAACCAGGATCACGTCCTGGCCGCGGGTGGGTGATGGTGCGAAGTCGATACTTGTCGCCCGAACATCTGATCAAAGCGATGAAAGCGGGCGACTTCTATTCGTCCAGTGGCGTGACGCTCCGTGACTTGGAATATCAGCCCAGCACCAAGACGCTCTCTTTGCAAGTCGAACCGCAGCCGGGGGCCAAGTACAAAATTGAGTTCATCGCGACTTTGGCACCGGAACCGAACGAGACTGCCGAAGACGCCGAAAAGCGAATCGGGAAAGTCGTCAAGTCAGTCGAAGGCGTCAAAGCGAGTTATCAGGTGACCGGACGCGAGCTGTATGTTCGAGCAGTCATCAGCAGCGATCAACCGCCCCAGGATCCGTCGTTCAAAGACCAAACCCAGCAGGCCTGGACCCAGCCCGTCGGTTGGGAATGATGTCGCGTTCGAATTTCGCCCAGGATCCGGTAGCGCAAGTCGCCAAGACTTTCGGTGGTCAACGCTTTGCCCCGAAACCCTTGACGGATTGCGCAGCGGTTGATCGGGAGCGGCTATTGCGATCTTCGGCTATCTCGTCGCCCGCCTAGCCTCGCAGCAGGCGGATCCCCAGCGGCAGCGAGTCGCCAAAGACGGCGGCCTGCTCTTCGCTGTCGAAGGTGCCGCCCTGGGTGACGAGGTCTTGGAAATGGATCGGTGCCTGCTGGGATTCAAGGAACTCACTGGCTAGCGTGCGTGCTTCGCTGGATACATCCCGGTATCGATCGCCTGTCATGCGTGCCAACTGGACGATCGTTAGCGGCAGAACAGATTCGGGCGGATTGGCATCCACTAGTTTTTCGATCCAACGGCTGGCCACTGCCGGTGAGACCGTGGTGTTCAGAGGCCCGTAGATCGGTCGCCGCGTGCCCAGTCTGCCGATGGACCAAAGCAAGACGGGACGAAGTTTTTCGTTCTTTTTACGCTGCAGTTCAACGATGGCCAGTTCACCCAGCCGTTGCTTCTCGCCAACGGACAATCGTTCCAGTGACGCAAGCAGTCGCCAGATCTCGCTCGCTTCGTGCAATTCGATCTTGCCCGTCTTGCCGTGCAGGCCTGCAATCAGAGGTGCGGCCAGCTGCTGTTGCTGGCCGCTGCTAAGTCCGCCTGCAATTCGTCGCCACAGAATCAGCGATTCGGTCCGCGACTGGGGAGCCGCGAATGCCAGCTTCCCATGGAGACGCCGCCACGTTTCCTGGACACGCCAATCATCAACCGCGACACCATAACCGGGGCGCAAACAGAATCCGGCTAAGTTGATCCAGCGGGCTTCGTGCTGAGCAGATTGACGGCGTCCGGATTCATGGTCTAGCAGAAAGCCCCACATTTCGCGAAGCAGCGACGGTGGCCATGCGTTGCGGTTGCTGTCGGTGCACTTCTGCAGGGTGCCAACAATCTGGTTCGGCTTGGTGGGCTGGATCTCCGGCCGCCTGTTGGCAGCTAGATCCGCAGCAGAAGCGAACGTTCCAGCAATCGCGTCTGCACAGTTTTGAACGGTTTCGCCATCGACGATGCCAGAGGTTTCGCCCGATCCATCGTGTGCTTGGCGGTCGGACTCTAGAGTGCTGCGAATGTCGAAATCTAGCTTCCAGCGTTTGCCGCTGTCCAAATCGACACAGAACATTCCGACCGTTCCAATTTCGGATAGCTCTGATTCGATACAGACCTTCAATTCCGATTCGTCACGACGACGGCCGCGTACCAGAGCGGTACAGATCGGAGGCAGGGGAGACATTTCGACCGATTCGATGGGAATCAACTCACCCACTCGGTCGGCCAATCGAGTGCTGCTGACCCACAATGGGAACTGCACCGGTGCACCGACTTGTAACTGCAGCGGATGATCGGCGGCGCGGAACCGTTGTCCGGCTTCCGCTGTTCCGGGGATCAGGCACAGCGCGGTCGGCGGCTGGTCAGCAACCTGCATGTAGTAGGATCGTCCCAGGTTCGCTGCGATGTGGACGCCTTTGCCGCGGCGCACCATCGCATAGTAGGCAGCGCCGTGCGCTACCGCCAAATCCAATCTTGGCGACGACAACACCGTGGGGCGCCACGGATCATTGGGGTGGCCAAACCACTGTTTCAGCGAATCGGTGATCCGGTTGCGGACCGCCTGGCCGACCATCACCCCACCGTTGAACAGCACTAGGTCGGGACGGTCAGCCGATTGGTTGTCATCATCGTCTAGACCGCTACGGCGATGTTGCGCCAGGAATTCGGCGAGGTGCCGAGTGACGGCCGGATCGGCGGCATAGGGCAGTCCGAACTCCTGAAAACCACTCTGTGCTTGATCGGGTTTTTCCGCAGCGTCGACGATGGGGAAGAATCCGTCTAGCAGCGTCTCGTCCACTTCAGCGGCCGATAGTTCGACCTGAATCGATCCGGCCAGCAGGCTAGATCCCTCTGCCGAAAGGTGGATGGTGTAGCGATCGGGCCGGTTTGCCGAAAGCATCGTTTCTTTGACGCCCCGTGCAGCCTGGACTAACCGGTCCCATTGGCTGGATGACAATTCGACATCGGATTGCTTACGGATTTTGGCTTCGGCCAGCTTTGCGACCGCCAAATCCATGTTGTCGCCGCCCAGGATCAGGTGGCGACCGACGGCGACGCGATGAAACTGGACCTGGTCGCCATCATCGCCGGCGGGTTGGACTCGGATCAGTGTTAAGTCCGTCGTGCCGCCGCCGATATCGCAGACCAGGATCAACTGTCCTGGACGTACCTGTTCCATCCAATCGCCCCGATGGCGATCGATCCAGGCATAGAACGCAGCCTGCGGTTCTTCGATCAAATGGACTCGCCGCAGCCCGGCTTGTTTGGCGGCTCCGATCGTCAGTTCGCGGGCGACTTCGTCGAACGATGCCGGTAACGTGACCACCACGTCTTGCTGGTCGAGCGGGTGATCAGGATGGTGATGATCCCACGCCGATTTCAGGTGAGACAGGTATCGCGCCGACGCCGCGACCGGAGACATCCGCGTGACGTCGGCGTCGCCGTGCCAGGGCAGGAAATCGGCGGAACGGTCCACGCCGTCGTGTGATAACCAACTTTTGGCCGACGAGATGCGTCGCCCAGGATGACGACTGCCCACGTCACGTGCCATCACACCCACGCAATGCGGCTCCGGTGCAGATGGCTGCCATGGCAGCTTCGCGTCCGTAATCTCGCTGGCGGATAGTTCGTAATGGAACGACGGCAGTGTCTCGCGAGATTCGATCTGTCCGACATCGACCCACTGGGGGACCGCGAAGGTATCCACCGACCAATCTTCGTCCAACGTATCGACGTACGCGATGGCGCAATTGGTGGTGCCGAGGTCGATCCCAACGACGTAACGCGGCGGTGGTGGATCGATGGGGTCGATGATGTTGTCCTGCGATGACAAGCGAATCACTGGCTTTCGCGGATATTGAATTCCATTTTCCATTGTTCGTCGCTACGCGTGGCGTGGCACCACAGTTCGAACATGCCCAATTCAGTCACTCGGCTGACAAAACGCACGGGGACGAAGGCATCGTCGCCCGCCGATTCGCTCGTCAGCGTCAGTTCGATCGGCTGTCCTTCGACCAGTTCTTCGTCGTTCCAGCGATCCAGGGTTCGGCCGACTTCGTCGTCGCGTCGCATCGTGGACGAAAAGAATCGGAATCGTGCGGGTTGCCCGACCACCATCCCCACTTCGCCGCCCGGCACAGCCGCTTCGGTGCCTTCCTCCATTCCTTGCGGTGCGACACAGACCGCTCGCATCGGGCGTGGTGCGCCCGGGATCGCCAACCCGGCGGTTTCGATACCGATGTAGTACGACCGAGCCGTGCCACCTCGGATCCGGATGCCGCCGGATTGCTTGGACCAACCATAGTAGGCTGCACCCAGCGCGACGGCGGAATCCAGTGCCGTGGCGGATTCGGATGCCGAATTTGAATCTGTTTCGGCCTCCTGCGTGCGATCGCCAGCGCCGGATTCACTTAAGACCGTGGGCGGTGCGGGACACCATCCAGCGATCACCGACCGCATTCGATCGCGTAGTGGGTGGCTGCGGAACACACCACCGTTGAACAACAGGTGCGTCAGCCCGTTGGTTTTGTCGGCATGGTCGGCCAAGAACGCAGCGACTTGTTTCGTGATCGCCGGATCGGCCTCGTACGGCAACCCAATGTCCTGGAAACCACTGACCGCTTGCCGAGCCGGTCGATCGGTACTTTCGCAGACGGGAAAGAAGCCTTCGATGATCAGGTCCTTGGCTTCGTCGGCCGACAACTGGGTCGAGATCGTGTTGCCGATCAGCGAGCTGCCGCGACCGAGGACCGAGATCGTTTGTTCGGCGGGCCCATCGGTTGTCAGCAATTGTTCTTTGGCGTCGCGGCAAGCGTGCCATAGCGAAACGCTTTGCCAAGGATCAAGGTCGTGCCCTTGTTCGGCCAGCCGAGTTCCCACAAGGTGGGCCATCGCCAGGTCCATGTTGTCGCCACCTAGCAACAGGTGATTGCCCACGGCCAACCGTTTCAGGTTCAGTTCACCGTCCGCCTCGTCGACCGTAACCAGGGTCAGGTCGGTCGTGCCACCACCGACATCGACGACCAACATCACGTCGCCCGCCGACAATTCGGTTCGCCAATCGTTGCTGTGCGATGCGAGCCAGTGGTAGACGGCAGCCTGCGGTTCTTCCAACAACACAAAATCGTTGGGCAGGCCGGCATCGATGGCGGCTTGGCGAGTCAGTTCGCGAGCGACGGGGTCGAACGATGCCGGAACGGTCAGCACCACTTGCTGATCGGCCAGCGGCGCGTCGGCGTGTGCATCATGCCAGGCGGCGACCAAATGCGACAGGAATCGGCGGGTGCAATCCAGTGCCGAAACCTTCTTGACCTCGGGCGGCGACTGCCAGGGCAACACGGCGTCGGTGCGTCCCACCTTGCCGTGGCAGAGCCAACTCTTGGCGGCCACGACCACTCGCTGGGGATTGTCGGCTGACTGAGTACGCGCAAAGTAGCCCGCGATGCCGTTCTGTGGATCAGCGACCAGTTCCGACCGCAGCGAATCAACCTCGCCATCTCGCGGCAGATACAGGAACGATGGAAGCGAGGTTCGCGACTCGGTTTGTCCAGCGCCGACCCACTGGGGAATCGGCAAAAGCCGGATGGAGGGGGCGTCGCCGTCCGCTGCGCTGGGATCGGTCAGGGGGGCGTACGCGACGACACAATTGGTTGTGCCAAGGTCGATGCCGACTGAATAACGAGCGGACATGAAGAATCGGTTTGCAGTGAACTTGGAAAATGAAATCGGAACGGAGGACGGATGGGCCTGGAAGTGCCGTGACCAGCCCGATCGATACGCTTGCTATTGCGACTGGACCTGAGCGGGCGCGATGACGTTGGCGTCGGCGTCTGTGCCAGTCCACTGGGGCAATTCTACTTTCGCAGCCCGCCATCCCTGGTGAATCAATTTGGCGGAACCGGATGTCCCTTCGCCAACCCATTGGTATCGAATCGGGGACGAATCCGACGGGACGTCCACCACGGTACCTTCGCCGCCATCGACCAATGGCTGGATATCGAACAGTCGTTTCAGGACACCGGAACACTGTTGCAAACAGGGCCGAGCGGCGGCGCCGACCTGCGCGTCGCTGTATTGTGCCAGATCCTCTTGCAGCAAGTCGACCAAACGCGACTCGCGTTGCAGCGTCGCCAACAGGGTAACCGCCGAATCCCGGGCCGGCTTTGCTGGCGCCTTCGGCTGGGGGGCAGAGGTTTGTGGTGCCAGCGTTTGAGCGGCCTCGATCGCTGGCCGTTGCGCCGGCGCGGCGGGTTGCCCCGACAATATCTGTTCGATCATGGCCGACTTTTCCTGATTGAACAGTGCGGCGGAAAATGCCTTCAGTGCCGTGCCGATTCCCATCTGATTCTCGCTTGCCAATGGCTAAAACTAAGTCTGAATTCCCCGATCAGGGTTGGCGATCCAGGTCGCAACGTCAACGGGGCAAACGCGTGAAGCGGCCGAAGTCCCCGATTCCCGCTTCGATGGGGGGATCCGATGCGGTGCATTTCAGGTGTGCGGGTGACCATTGTCGGCCAATCGATCCCCTGGACTTGGGGACCAATCGTATCGGTCAGGCTAGATCGACGGCCTGCCGCGACCAGGTCCCCGGTGGGCTTGGGCGCGTGATTGGGGACGGAATCCGCGGTTTGAATTAGATTCCTGGGATGACAGCCGCAAAAATCATGGTGACCACCAACGCGGAGATCCCCATCGCGGTGCTCATGGGCGAAATCGTTTTCAAGCCTTCACTTTCCGTCATCCCGCTCATCCGCGTGATCACCCAAAACGCACTATCGGTCATCCATGAAATCGGTTTGCTGCCCGCACCGATCGCCATTGCCAGATAAACCGGATGGAAGGGCAGCGATTCGGCGCTCGCGAATCCCTGCAACACACCGGCCGCGGTGATCATCGCGACGGTGGCGGAACCCTGCAGCGTTCGGATCGATGCGGTTACTAGGAATGCCACCGGCAAAATCATTAGCCCCGGGACTCCACCGGCTAGGTCACCAACGGCTTCTTCGATTCCGGCTTGGCGGAGCATTGCGCCGAAAGCACCACCGGCCGCAGTGATCAAGATGATGTTGCCTGCCGAAGCCAAGGATCTGCCCACCAGCGATTTGCGGGACGCGACCGGTACGTATCTCAGTAAAGCGAAAGCCAACATCACCGAAATGCCCAACGCGATATTTTTATCGCCCAGATTCATCAACAATTCAGTCAGCCAGGATGTTTCCACTCGGTCGGCCTTCACCAGATAGGTGGCGACCGACCCGACACCAATCAGCACGACCGGGATCAGGATTGGCAGCAACGACGCCGACAACGAAGGAAGCGCCGATGGATTGGCGGAATTCGTCTGATCCGGATCTCCGCCGGGGCCGCCTGTGGATTCGTCGTTCGAGGTGTTTTCCAATCCAGACGCTTTCTCCAATCCAGGGGCTTTCTCCAATCCACTGGAGCCCTCACTAGGACACTCACTATCGTCGGCGCCGCGAAGGGGGACCACGACCAGCCGGTTGATGACCCGCGCCGAAAGCAGCGACAGCACGCTGCTGCAAAGTCCGATCGCAAGCCCGGCGATCATCATCGTGCCGATATCGACGCCGATGATTCCGGCGACCAGCAATGGTCCGGGCGTCGGCGGCACCAGAGAGTGGGCGATCGAACCGCCCGCCAGGATTGCCAGAATGAACAGCACGTAATCGCGGCCGACTTTTTCACGCAGGCTGCGGGCCAGCGGAATCATCAGATAAAAAACTGTGTCGAAAAATACGGGGATTGCAAGCACAAACGCGCTGGCGGCCAAGGCCTCGGGAGCCCGTCGCGGTCCGATCCATTTTAGCATTCGGTCAACGATCACCGATGCAGCTTTCGATTCCAACAATAGCCCGCCGACGACGCTGGCCAGCGCGATCAGGATTCCGATTTTTCCCGCGGTTTCACCAAACGCCGATGCCAAGCGTGACGACGGTGACTGTTTCAACAGTTCGGCTGCTTCGTCCGGCGTGAACGATCCTTTGGAAAGTTGGAACTCGATAAATCCGTCCAATGGTTGCCCGGCCGCTAGGAACGCCACCAGCAATCCAGCCAGCAAAAGCGTTAGAAATGCGTGCAGCCGAAAAACCAGGATGCAGACCAGCACCACGACGACGGACAATCCAACGATGACCCAAATGCTCATTGCAAACTTGTTCTGTTCTGCCTAGGTTTCGCGTCCGATGCCAACAGATCGAGTTCCCCATTGGGACCAATCCTGGCATGCTCTTGGGAGCGACAAGCTGCCAAGTGCGACAAGATATCCACTCGTCCGGCATCACACCTGGAGAGCGTTTTGCATTAACCTAACGCTTGCCGAGGCGGCAATGTTAACTGACGCCGCGGAAGTGCGGTTGGCGAAACATGTCGTCAACAACCATCCAAATTTCAGGGCGACACCGAATGTGCCGCCGACACCCACGAACGTCTCTCACAATCGACCCCATCCCATGAGCGAGTCAGCCTCCGCATCGGCACCCAGCTTCTTCATGCGACACGAGTTCGGGATCCGCCGTGTCCATTCGCTGCTGGGCATCGTGCCACTTGGGCTCTACATGTGCGTTCACTTGCTGACCAATGCCAGCTTGTTGAACGGATCGGAAACCTTCCAACGCGCCGTGTTCATGATCCACAGCCCTGGCGATCTGCTGCCTGTGATCGAATGGGGGGGCATCTTTTTACCGTTGGTCTTCCATGCCGTGATCGGCATCTGGATCGCTAAAACGGGCCATTCGAACGCGGATCGATACAAGTTTGTCAACAATCGCCGCTACGTTCTGCAGCGTGTGACCGGGGTCATCGCACTGGTTTACCTGTTTTTCCACGTGCTGCACCTGCACGGTTGGGCACACGCCCATCTGTGGTTGGACGTGATCAGGCCTTTGGGATTCGGCCAGTTCAGCCCCTACAACGCTGCCAGCACGCTGGTCGAAGCGATGCAGGGATACTTTTGGCCTGCGTTCTACCTGATCGGCGTCATGGCGTGCGTCTATCACCTGGCCAACGGATTGTGGACCGCCGGTATCACGTGGGGCCTGTGGGTTTCAGCACCCGCCCAAGAACGTGCGACCAAACTCTGTACCGCATTTGGCCTGTTGATGGCGTTTGTCGGTGCCAGTGCGTGGTGGGCTGCGGTTGCACCGGGGGAAGCTGAGGTCCAAGAGTATCGAGCCGTCGAAAATCGGATGTACAAAGTTTGGGCCGAAGCGGGCATCGTTTCGGAAAACGAAGAAAAACGCTACCACGCTCCCGAAGAATCCGAAGCCACCGATCAGGCCGAAGCCACCGATCAAGCGGAAGCCAGCGACGATAACGATAAAGCTGAATAACGCTGATCGGATGCTTGCGATCGGGGAATCCCGATCAGGCATCCAAAGTTGTCCAGTCGGTCACGTCCGGTAATCGGGGCGTTGACCTGAATGGACGTTGATCAAAATAAGTGAAACACAACGCCCCGGCCGGCAACGGTGCAGCGGGCAACCCGAAACATTCAATTCCCGCCCGCGAAAACGGTTGGGTTACGAAAACGAACTCTCAGGATACTTGGAACCATGGCAGAACATCGCGTAGTGGTCATTGGCGGCGGACTGGCCGGATTGGCTTCGACCATGAGATTGGCCGAACTAGGCGTCGCCGTCGATCTGCTTAGCCTGACACCGGTCAAGCGTTCGCACAGCGTTTGTGCCCAAGGCGGGATCAACAGCTGCAACGATCAAACGCGGCAGTTGGGTGACAGCGAGTGGAAACACTTTGACGATACCGTTTACGGCGGTGACTTTCTGAACCACCAGCCACCGGTCAAAGAAATGACCGACTGGGCGCCCAAGATCATCGAATTGATGGATCGTCTGGGCGTGCCGTTCAATCGTACCGGCGAAGGTTTCTTGGATCGCAGACGCTTCGGCGGCACGCTGTACAAGCGGACTGCGTTTTCCGGTGCGACGACCGGGCAACAGTTGTTGTATGGACTGGACGAACAGGTTCGCCGCCGCGAAAGCGAAGGCCTGGTCAACAAATATGAATTCTGGGACTTCCTGGGCCCCATCATGGATGACGACGGTCGCTGTCGTGGTGCCGTCGCCCAAGACATGGTGTCGATGAAAATTCGTGCGTTCCCAGCCGACGCGGTCGTCGTGGCAACCGGCGGGTGCGGTCTGGTTTACGGACGCAGCACGATGAGTGTGTTCTGCACCGGCAGCGCCGCTAGCCGCTGTTTCCAAGCCGGTGCCAAATACGGCAATGGCGAATTCATCCAAGTTCACCCGACGGCGATTCCCGGCAGTGACAAACTGCGTTTGATGAGCGAATCGGCCCGCGGCGAAGGCGGCCGTGTGTGGGTGCCTCGTAAACCACAGGATTCGCGTGCCCCGAACGACATCCCGCAAAACGAACGATACTACTTCCTCGAAGAACGTTATCCGAAGTACGGCAACCTGGTGCCGCGCGATATCGCGACTCGGGAAATTTTCGATATCTGTGTCAACGAAGGGCTCAGCATCGATTCCGAACAGATGTCGGTCTACCTCGACCTGACTCACATTCCCAAAGCGGAATTGGACCGCAAGTTGGGCGGCATCCTAGAGATTTACGAGAAGTTCCAGGGTGTGGATCCGCGTTTCGAACCGATGCGGATTTTCCCCGCTGTCCACTACAGCATGGGCGGCTTGTGGGCTGACTATGTCAAGAGTGCCAGTGGCGGTATGGAAGCCGGTGCACCACGCAACCACATGACCAACATCCCCGGTCTGTATGCGATCGGCGAATGTGACTACCACTACCATGGTGCCAACCGATTGGGCGCCAATTCGTTGTTGTCGTGCATCTTCACGGGGCTGTTCACCGGTTCGTCGATTCTGAACTACGCGTCCAGCCAGTCCGAAGGGCACAAAGAACTTGCGTCTTCGGTGGCCGATGGTGCTGTCAAGAAACAACAGGATCGGCACGATGGGCTGCTGAAGGGAGCCGCGGATGCAGACGAAAATCCGTATTTGATCCACCAAGAATTAGGCGACATCATGACGCGGGTTGCCACCGTGGTGCGTCGCAACGATCAATTGTCCGACGCGCTTGGCAAGGTCGACGACCTGCACCAACGGGCGATGCGAGCCAGACTTTCCGACACCGGCAGCTGGTCCAACCAAAACGTGATTTTCACCAAGTCGCTGCAGGACATGTTCCCGCTTGCCAAGACTCTGTTGAAGGGTGCGTTGCAGCGGGACGAATGTCGTGGTGCTCACTACAAACCCGATTTTGCCAAGCCATCGCTGACCGCCGACAATCCAGCCGAGCGGCTTCAGCAAGCGGAAACTTGGTGCGACGAGTTCGAAGAGAACAATCGCAAGTTCTTGAAGAGCACGATTGCGACTTGGAACCACGAAACGCAGATGCCCGATCTGACCTACGAAGACGTCGATACTTCGCTGCTGGCCCCGCGACCGCGACTGTACGGTCTGGTCGGTGCCGAAGAGATCGAAAAGGTTTGGAATCAACGCGCCAAAGAGAAGGAAGCAGCTTCCGAAACGACCGGCGCTTAGTTCGCGACCCAGCAGTCTATCCCCCCCAAGCCACTTTAACATCATTTGAATATAGGATCGACGGATGTCCGCCCTCGAACCCACTCTCAAGAAGCGTCCCGAGTTCATCAACGTTCGTGTCCGTCGCCAAGATGGACCGTCGGAAGAACCGTACTGGGAACTGCATAAGATCAAGTACGAACCGGAACTGAACGTCATCACGATCCTGCAACGTGTCGCGGCGCAAGCCAAGACAGTGGATGGCAAAGCTGTCGCTCCGGTGGCCTGGGATTGCGGCTGCTTGGAAGAGGTTTGTGGATCGTGCACGATGCTGATCAATGGGCGCGTGCGGCAAAGCTGTAGCGCCCTGGTTGATCGTCTGTTGGCAGAGAATCCAGACGAAATCGTGCTCGAGCCGATGAGCAAGTTTCCGGTACTGCGCGACCTGATGGTGGACCGTCAACGATTGTTCCGCGGTCTGAAGCGAGTCAAGGCGTGGGTTCCTGTCGATAGCTATTACAACCTGGGCCCCGGTGAACGCGTCCTGCGTGACACTCAGGAACAGAATTATCCGTTAAGCCAATGCATGAGTTGTGGTTGCTGTTTGGAAGCATGCCCGCAGTACAACAAGGTCGAACTGACTCAGAAGGACGGCGAGTCGGATGAAGAATTCGAAGCTCGCAAGAACGCGTCCTTCGACGAAGGCTTTGTCGGCGCTCACGCAATCTCGCAAGCGATGTTGTTCAACAATCATCCGACCGGCAAGGCGATCGCTGACGAGCGTCTGACCGCATTGATGGGCCCCGGTGGCGTGGCGACATGCGGCAACGCACAGAACTGTGTCGCGGTTTGTCCAAAGGAAATCCCGTTGACCACATCGATCGCCCGCGCCGGCCGAGCAACAACGGTGCAAGCCGTCAAGAATTGGTTCGACAAGTAACAACCGGATTCGGCAGGATTCGCTTCGCCGGGGACGGCGTCTTATGGAGCGAGCATCCCCCCACGCCGCATTGCAGACTGCCCCCCTCACCGGCCCTTAAGAGGCCGACTCTCCCCAAGGGGAGAACGCACTGATCGGGTTCGCTGGCCTCGTCGTGGGATTCGCCAGAATCCCTAACCCGGGCAATCGCGTCCAATCCCTCGCACCAACCGACGTCGTCAAACGGTGGCGATTTCCATCAGCGGCGTTGTGTGGATCATCAGCTTTTTGTGATCCCGGACGACTCGCATGAATTCGTCTTCGCGAACTGGTTTGGTCATGTAATCGTGGACCTTCAGTTCGTCGCATCGTCGACGCAGTTCTGGGTCGGTTGACGCGGTCAGCACGACGGTTGTGGGGCCGTTTCCATCCGGGCCGATGGCGGTGGGCGAGTGCAACGCTTCCATCACGTCCAGGCCGCATCCGTCGGGCAGCATCATGTCCAGCAGGACTAGATCGGGGCGAGGCGCGCGAGCGAAAATTCCTTCGCGGCGGACGAACGCGACCGCTTCGCTGACCGTGCGGACTAGCGTTAGCCGGTGATGGACCTTGCTGCGTCGCAGTGCATAGATCGTGACGCGAGCGTCAGTCCAGCCATCTTCGACCAACAGGATTTCCATTGGTCCAATTTTTGATTCGGTCATCATTCGACGATACCTGCTTGCGAAGTTTTGCGGCGGAAGCATCCATTTCGGTTTCCGACGCCCATAGCGGACCAGGGATCCGTGGACGGATCAACGATGAATTCGCGGACACAACCTAATGTAGTCAACTTTGTCATCGATCACGAACGCTTGATTCAAAAAGACTGACCAATCAGGTCCGCTTCGATCTGCTCGTGCGCCTGCCATTGTCGGTCGAAGTCGTAGATTTGCCCAACCAGTTCGTTCATCTGCAGCGGTTGAACCCCCCGGTACTGCAGTTCCTCGGCGCGTTCAACCAGATCGCAAAGCGACAGGTACAGCGGTGCGTGTTGGGACTGCGCGATCGTCGCGAGTTCACTTTCGCGTTCGCATTTCGGCTGTCCCACCGTCAGGTAGCCATACGATTCTTCGAGCGAAAACTGCAGTGCCAGTCCGTCACGAATCTGGTCCAGCAGCCGCGTCGTGCGACGAAGCTTTGCCGTCGCATCGTCACCCGAACCCAGGACGACGCGCAACTGATCGGCCGCTGCCCAAAGGTCGGGATTGCTGTCCTTGATCTCTTGCAGAAACGCTGAATTGACCGCCAAGGCGGTTGCAACATTCGAGAATACCATGATCCGAAAGCCTCCTAGAGAACCTTCGTCGATCCGTGAGCGAATGCCCGAATCGATCGAGAGAAGATGGAAACAGACCGGTGAAAAGAGCGGTGTCTGCCACGCTTAAGCCTAGCGATCCTCGTACCAGCAAGTCAAGAAAATTGTGGATTTGCCAGAGTTTGTCGGACGCAGCGGTTGCAAGCATTCACGACCGGGCGGCCGGGGCACCTTGGGGAGGCTGTGCGGCCTCCGCGGCGCTGCCGTGCGACTTGGCTTGATCGCGGGGCATCACGGGGGTTTCTATCGACGCAGCAGGCCGTAGACCACGATACAGCGAAGTGCGCTGACCCCGTCCCGCCAACCGATTTTTTTGCCTTCGTCGTACCACCGGTGGTGGTAACGGATCGGACGTTCGGTGAACCGCAACCCCTTGCGTGCCCACCGTGCGGTGATCTCGATCTCGATCCCGAAACGGTTCTCGCGAAGGTCGTCAAGGACACCTTCAAAATGCTCTCGCCGCGCCATCTTGTAGCAGGTTTCGACGTCGCTAAGCCGAATGCCCACTGCGATGCTGGCCAGCAGCGTCAGCAGCCCGTTGACAGCCTGGTGCCACCAAGGCGATAGCGAACGATCACAGTGCCCGTAACGTGTCCCGTAGGCGATGTCCGATTCGCCTTCGATGATGGGTTGCAGCAGCGATCGGAAGTCCGATGGATCGTATTCGCGATCGGCATCCTGGATCACGATCACGTTGCCTGTCGCGACGCGAACGCCGGATCGAATCGCGGCTCCCTTGCCTACGTTCACATCGTGATGGACGACGACGACATCCGCATCGTTCTGGAACGAATCGATCACTTCGCCAGTACCATCGTCGCTGCCATCGTCGATCAAAATGATTTGCATTGGCATGCCGGTGCCGCGCAACCGATGAACGACATCGGCGATGGTCGAATGTTCGTTATACACCGGAACGATCACGGACAGTTGAAACCCAATTGGCAATGGGTAAACTGAAACTTTGCGGCACACCGAAGGCCCCAACTGTCGGATCATTTCGTCGACATACACGTCGCTCCACCAATACCGCGCGTCGCTATCGGATGGATGATCATGGCTCTTGACAACGCTTGCCGCATGTTCCGTCGATGACCCTTGGACTGGATCAATGGTCCGTATCGGGGCAGCGTCTGCATTCTCGTTATCGGGCATGAAGTTTCGTTTCGTTGATTCGATTAGGCGTGTCGTTTTCGTAGCCACGTTTTCGTCATCGACGTGGCCGGATCCGCTAAAAAAATTTTAGCCGATGTCGCACCGTTTTTCATTGCCTTTCGGTTCGTTCGTCGCAAGGAAATGAAAAGGTTGTAAGAGATTGTTGTTGACATCCAATTTATCCAACGCCACATTCTCCCCCGATCCAAGTGCGTGTTGTCGAGAGCCAAAAGGTTGTCGGCATCGATACGGTTTCAAAACTTTTCGGAGAGTTTGCGATGCGAAGTTCGATCTACGAACACTTTCTTGCATCCGCACAAAAATTGCGATCTGGTCGCACCGACGTCGCCGACCAGCCACCACCAAACTCTCTTGCTACGTCAATCGCTTGACGATTCAATGACCAAGCTGGACGGCTTGAAAAAGACAGTTTCGGAAGGAAGTGTCTTTTGCAAAGTCCGTCCCACCAGACCATGGGAAGTTCAAACGAGTTGAGCTTTCCGCGGAGGATCGCAGAGGACGCGGTCAGCCATACTTCGAGGGGTGAAACTGACGGACCGCTTCAGCAGGCTTTGTCTTGCGTACATGGATGTCACCCTCTTTTTCTGCTCTTACTCACTTGAGTCGCGTCTCCGCTTGTTGGCAAAGGAATGCTGGCGGCAGAAAACGTTTGCAGTGAATCGCGACCGGCCTGCATGAGGCTAAGCCGGTCGCGTTTCTTCTTCATTGCTACCCCCCGACGTTTCTACAGTCGAGGTTTGGGCGGCGCCAGACTCGGTTGCCAAGGTGCGATACCCTGCATCTTCGTGTTCCGCCGAAAAACGCTGCTGCCGCTGGTTGCGTAAATGGTCTGCATGTCTTCACCAGCAAAAACCAGATTCGACAATCGGCCACCCCGTTTGGGGCGTTTCAGGATCACGTGTGCGCGGCCGGGTTGGTCGAACACTTGCACGCCAAGCTTGGTTGCCACCAATAGCGATCCGTCGCTGGTCATCGTGACGCCGTCGGCGCCGGTATTCATTTCGTCCTGTGGTGAATGCACGTAGGAATAGCTTTGCCCGTATAGCAGCGAACCATCGTTCGCGATTTTGTAGGACCAGATGTAACGGCCCATTGCGTCGACGACCAACAGAAAACGTTTGTCAGGGGTAACGATCAATCCATTGGGTTTCTCGGGACCGTCACCGACTTTGATCGGCTTCGCATCTTCGCTGCCAAGCGGCAGGTAGTAGACGGCCTTTTCCGAAGGTGCAGAAAAATAGACACCGTGGTCGAGGACGACCAGGTCGTTGCAGGAGACTCCGGTGAACAGATCGACTCGGGTTCCGTCGGGGGCAACACGCGTCATCGTTTGGGCTGTGTTGCGTGCGCAGTACAACCGACCCTCGGCATCGAACATCAACCCGCTGACGCCCGGCATGTCATCGATCCATTTTTCGGCGCTGTCGCCGTCTTTGCTGACTCGCCAAATTTCGCCCCGCGGTCCATCGACAAAGTGAACCACACCGTCCGGCGAAACAGCCGGTCCTTCGGTGTATTGGTGCCCGTCGGAAACCAGTTGCCAGTCTTCGCCTTGGATGATTCGGTCTTTCAGTTCCGGGTGATCGGTGATGGATGTGGTGATGGGTTGATCAAAGTCTTTCCAAAGCCAACGCAGTGCGTCGGGCAAGATCGCCCCGCCGTGTTTGCTGTTGTGACCGCCGTCGCCCCAAGCGTTGTTGACGTCATAGCCTGCCCAACGCAGCGCCGATAGCATCGTCAGGTTTGCGTTCCACCAACTACCGCCATAGATGTCCAGATCGTTCTTGCCATCCTGCAGAAAAACACGCAGCGGTTTGGGTTCGGTCTTGCGAATCAACGTTGGGTATTCGTTGCCACCGCGCAGACCCACGAACGTACCGACGGTGCTCAGCACGCGACGAAATTGGTCGGGTCGATTCCACGCAACTCCAAACGCCGCGATCGCGCCGCTGCTGCTGCCGCCAATCGCACGCAGGTTTGGGTCGTCCGTCAGCGAGTATTTCTTGCCGACTTCGGCCAGCAGTTCGTCGATCAAGAATGTTGCATAGCGATCACTGACCGTATCATATTCCAGGCTGCGGTTGAATCGATTCTGGGCAGACTGCTCGCCGCTGTCGGATGATTCCTCTTTCCACTGGCCGCTGACCACACCGGGGTTCACGCACACGGCGATCGTGACTGGCATCTCGCCACTTGCGATCAGGTTGTCAAATACCACGGGCACTCGCCACGTGCCTTTTTCGTTGACGTAGCCGCCGCCGTCTTGGAACACCATCAACGCAGCCGGTTTGCCCGGTTCATATTGGGCCGGTGTGTAGACAAAGTATTGGCGGTGCGTGCCCGGATAAGTCTTGCTGTTGTCGAACGTGTACGATTCAACCTTGCCATGCGGCACATCGGGATTGACGACGGAATCCGGATGAACGGGATAGCTTTCTTGGGCCGATGCGGTCGGGGCACCAAGCGGCGACGACAGAATGCCAGAACCCGCGCACGCGATTGCCACCATCGCAATCGATCGGGATATCCGGGCGGCGACACCGGGCGCCGGATTCAGCCAACGCAGGCGACCGCCCGGTGGCGAATTCCCGATCTGGTGGCGCGCCGAACGACGGGTGGCTGGAAAGTTTCGCATTTCAGAATCCGATTCTTCGTTGAAGGGTTGTTCGAGTCAGCTTGGATACGATAATCGCTCTGCCATGATCCCGCTAAGAGACAACATTCCCAGCCGAACAACGCCTTTCGTGAATTACGCGATCATCGGGATTTGCGCAATCGCGTTCGCGGCTCAACTGAGCGAACCTGCGGGAACGATTGCGGAATCGTTTGGGTTCGTTCCCCTGCGGCTAACCGATCCCAGTGCTGTCGCCACGGTGCAGCAACAGATGGCGGTGCAGACGCCGCTGGGAGTGCAGGTCGCGGTAGTGGAGCACGTGTTGGCACCTGCCGTGATCTCGCCCTGGATGACCGTCATCACGTGCATGTTTCTGCACGGCGGCTGGATGCACTTCATCGGCAACATGTGGTTTCTGTACATCTTTGGCGACAACGTCGAAGACCGGCTTGGGCACGTCGGTTATACGTTGATGTACTTGGGCACTGGCATCGCCGCCGGCTTAGCGCACTATGCGACGGATTCGGGCAGTCCAATCCCAACGATTGGTGCCAGCGGCGCGATCGCCGGGGTGATGGGAGCCTACGCGTGGTTCTACCCTCACGCGCGAGTTCAAGCGGTGCTGCCGATCGTGATCTTTCTGCAGATCTTTGTTTTGCCAGCGCCGATCTTTTTGGGCATCTGGTTTGCGATTCAGACCTTTAGCGGTGTGTCGGCGACCGCCAGCGGCGACGCCAGTGGTGTCGCATGGTGGGCCCATATCGGCGGGTTCGCAGCCGGCGCATTGGTGGCGTTGATCGTGGGCCGGGCCCACCTAGGTCGCAGTCCCGTGACTGAACGCCGCTTCTAAAAGTCATCGCTGCGTTCACCGAGTGCCCCCGGACAGCGGCCGCGGCGGAAGCCGAGATCCGCTGGTTTGGGGTCTTCACTGCCGACCGCCATCAACACAGGCAAGAATACGCTTTCGATACCGCCCCCCCGGCGAACCGATCGGGCCAGGCAGTGCTTTCGATGGGGATCCGGAGCCAACTTTTGTCGAAATCAACCGTGTCGGGCCAGCCACGGTCGTTTTTGTGCGAATTTCCACCTGTGCGGTATTTCTAGCATTCGCCGCTTGGCGGTTCCCAACGCCCCGAAAGGGATGCACAAAATGGACAGTCCTAGGCGTGCTAGCCTAGCCGCAGTCGGATCGTCCTCTGCTATCATGGTTGACTGAGCGATGTCATTGCACAATGACGCAGTTTCGCCATCCTAGTGGCGGATTGCGAGCGACCAATTGCCTCTCACCGATCGACAGGGATACGGTTGGGGGCGGGCGGCGGTATCCTGGGCTCGTTTTCGCTTACTAATGATGACCAGCCGATTCCGTGCTCGGTCGCACCCCCCGATACGAATCCCCCTGCCACGATACGGATGCGTTACGCTACACCGCCCACTGTTTAGCGACCGCAATCGAACCTTTTCGTCACGGCATCACTTTTCACACGGACACATTCGGTTCTAAGACCGGCAACGCGGATGGAAGACGCCAACATACCCTCGACGACTCGATACGAGCCGAACCCGACGATCACCGCCGAAGGTACGGCGGTGTCCAAAGGCGACCCGAAGCTAATCGCTGCTTACGAACGAATCAGTTCCAGCGGGAAGGTTTCGTGGACCGGGCACCACCACATGCTCCGCAAACTCGGGCGTGGTGGTCAGGGCGAGGTGTATCTAACGGAGTATCGCGGCACGGATGGATTTACCGTTCCGGTTGCGATGAAAGTCTTTTCGCCCGAACGTTACAGCAGCACCGGTGCCTATACCGAGGCAATGGGACGCGTCGCATCGATCGCGGCCCGTGTGGCGCTGATCCAGCATGACAATCTGTTGGACGTCCAGAACTTTTTCGAACGCGAACGCATTCGAATCATGATGATGGAATGGGTCGATGGTTATGACCTTCGCCAGTTGATGTCGCCGCGATGTCTGCATTTGCTGCAGGGACATGTCAGCAGTCGGCGTTGGCGTTACATCAACGAAGTCATTCTGTCGGCCGGCGAAGAACAGTCCTTCTTTCGTCCGGGCGTTGCGGTGGCGATTGTCCGCGAAGTGTTGGCGGCGTTGGCCGCATTGCACCGCGAGGGGATCGTGCACGGCGATGTGAAGCCATCCAACATCATGTTGAAGCGAAGCGGACACGCCAAGCTGATCGACATGGGGTCGGCGATCGATTACCGCAATCCGCCTCGGGACCGAGATTGCACGCCGATGTACGCGGCACCCGAAGTGCTGGAGAATCGGGAAGCCACGCCTCGCAGTGACTTGGCGAGCGTCGGCTATGTGTTGATCGAACTGCTAAGCGGACGAAGCCCGTTTGGTCAGAACCCCAAAGTCAAAGACCTGTTGCAGGCCAAGCGGGAACTGCCTGCGAAATTGAAATCGATTCTGCCCGAGGACGTGTCGCGTAACGAGCTGTTGATGAACTTCATCGGTGGTTTGATTTCGCCTGACCCGAATCGACGATTCCCCAATGCCGAAGCTGCTGAACACGTTGAAAAAGGTGCGGCGGCCTTTCATCGTCAGTTGATCATCAGCAACATGGCGACCGAATATGACAATGACATCCGGCTGTGGCTAGAAGAACTGCGACGTCTGGAAACCGAACACGACGGACTCGATCTGTAATGGACGAACAACACCTACAAGTCGCGATCGCAGCGGCGCGAGCTGGCGCTGTTGAACTGATGTCACGGCGTGATAGTCGTGTGGTCAGCGAAAAAGCACCCAAGGATCTGGTAACCGATGCGGACTTGGCGTCGCAGCGAGCGGTTCGGTCGATACTGATGAATGCCTTTGCCGGGTATGCCTTTGTCGGGGAAGAAGAAGGCGAGAACGATCCGCTGCCCGCAGTCCGCGAAGGTGCGGCCGACGCGCCGCCGTGTTGGGTGGTCGACCCGTTGGATGGAACGATCAACTACGTCCATCATCTTCAATCGTTTGCCGTTTCAATCGGGCTGTATTCGGCGGGCAAAATGCGATTAGGCGTGATCTATGATCCGGTCGCCGATGAAATGTTCACCGCCGTCGACGGTCGCGGTGCCAAGTGCAATGGCAAGCCCATTCATGTCAGCGGCTGCGAAACGCTCGGCGACGGGTTGGTTGCCTGCAGCTTTCCTGCGGGCGTGAAGGGCGATGATCCGGAAGTCGCCAAGTTCATCCGTGTGTTGGAACGTTGTCGATCGCTTCGACGGCTTGGCAGTTGCGCGTTGAACATGTGCTACGTCGCCGCCGGACGGTTGGACGCGTATTGGGCAACCAGCGTCGCGTCTTGGGATTCCGCCGCGGGGATCGTGATTGCACGCGAAGCGGGGGCTACGTTGACCGCATATGACGGATCAACCATGGATGATTGGTTGCCGAAGTTCTGTGTCAGCGGATCCGATGCGATCCATGCTGAAATGGTCGACCTGCTTTCCTGAAACCTGCTTTTGGATTCGACGGCCTGCGATGCAACTTGACGTAAATGATCTAGCGGTTCGTGATCTGTATCAGTGGATGACGCGTCTGATCACGCCTCGCCCGATCGCTTGGGTGTCCACGGTATCGATCGACGGCGTCGCCAATTTGGCTCCGTTCAGTTTTTTCAATGGTGTCGGTGCCAATCCGCCTACGCTGATGTTCTGTCCGGCGAACCGGCGCGACGGCAGCCCCAAAGACACGCTTGCCAACATCCGCCGAACAGGGCACTTCGTGGTCAATTTGGTGACCGAAAGCCTGACCGCATCGATGAATCAGACAGCGGCGGAACTGGATCCCGACGACGACGAGTTTGTGATCGCCGACGTCGAGAAAATGGAATCCACGTGGGTCGCTTCGCCGCGAGTCGCGGACGCCGCGGCAGCCTTGGAATGCGAACTGCATAGCGTTGTCACGTTGGGCACTGGCCCCGGCGGAGCCAACCTTGTGATCGGCCGCATCTTAGGGATCCATGTCGATGACCGCGTCGTCGCCGATGACGGTTTTCCGGATCCCGCATTGTTGGACACCATCGGACGGATGGGCGGCAACGGGTACGTGCGAACGACGGATCGATTCGAAGTCAAGCGACCTGCACCGAAACGCTAGCGATCACTTTGCCGGCATCAGGAAACAGATCACTTGTCGATCGTTGCGAACCAATAGATGTCGGCCAGCCACGGTGGGGATGTTCCATGTTTTGGAATCCATTGCCGGCAGCGTCAGCAGGGGTTGGTAGTGATCCGCGATGGCGTCTAGGAAGACGACCTGGCCCGTTTCCGCCTGTGCCACCAGAACGTCGCCGACCAGCATCAGTTGTCCTTGTCCCAGTCGTTCGCTTCGTGGTTGACGCCACAGGGATTCGCCGGTGGCAACGTCGACGGCTTCCAGCGATCCGTTGCTGATCGCGTAAGCAACATCTCCGGCGATGCAAGCGTGCGTGAATTTCGTCTTTAGGACGGATGACGATTCCCATACGGGCGTGGCCTTGAACGCGTCACCATCAGCTTCGACGCTTACCAATGCACTGCCGCCGCCGTAACCTTTGCCGATGACAAACCGGTCGGGGCCCGCGGGGATGGCCGAAGCGCAGTTGGCACCACCGTTGGACTGTCCTGGCCAAACGAAATCCCACAGCACGCGGCCATCATCGATGGCATGTCCGGTCACGGTCGCTTCGTTGACCGACACGATCTGTCGTTGACCGGCCAAGGTCATCAGTGTTGGCGACGCGTAACTGATCTGTCCGTCGCCAGCACGCCAAATGATGTCGCCGGTTTCCGCGTCCAAGGCGATTAAACTTCGCTTCGCAGATACCGATGGTTCGGACCCTGCCGCGGGTGCCGAATCGACCGCTGGCCCGCCCAAGGGCAAAACGCACATGCCGTCGACGATCAGGGGCGAACCGGCCCGCCCCCACGTGATCAGTGCCTCGGACTGCAACTGGTCCCAGCCTGCGATTTCTAACAAATCGACCGTCCAAATCACTTTTCCGCTTTCCAGATCGGTGCACCAAACCCACCCGGTTCCGGTTTGTGCGTAGACGCGCCCGTCATCGATGGTCGGTGTCGAACGGGGACCGATACCGCCCAGCGCGTTTTCGTGCCTACCTTCGTGTTCTTGAATCCACAACAGTTCCCCATCCAGCAATTGGTAACACGTCAAACACTCTTGGTCCTGGCGTTGTTCCAGTGTGACCGCCCGACCGTCTTCCACGGCAAAGGACGACCATCCTTGGCCGATGCCCTGATTCCAAAGCGTGGTGATGTCGGACGCCGAATCCGGGACGCTGAACAAACGTTGATCGATGACCGCATCGCGTTGGTTCCCAAGGAACCCTGATACATCGGCCTCTGAAATGGATTCCGGCGATGGCACCATCGGAGAATCGCCGGCCGAGATTTCGGCGGAATCTTCGGTGACGGGGCCGACCGTTGCCAGTTCAAGCGGTTGCTGGAATCGGGAGGCAAACTGCGGCATCATTTCGCCGCTGAATCCATCGAATCGAAATAGAGACATCGCGCCGCCAATCACCACGCCCACCATCGCGGGGACCAGATATCGGAACCCGCGGCGCAGCGCGATCAGATGGATCTGCAGCGCGACGTAGATCAACGCGATCGCGCCGACGACGAACATTGCCATATTCGCGTACTGGTGATCCGAATCGTCGCCGCCTGCCCAGATGGTGGCGATCAAACCGCTGCCAACGATCGCGGCGATCGCGGCTCGCCGCCAACGATTGGCCAGCTTCTTTGTCGGCGCGGTCGAATCGACTTTGGTGCCGCCGGTTTGAGGTTCCGGGGTACCCTCTTGCTGATCTTCCATCGGTAGTTTCCGCACGGTCAATAGGACGTCGTATCGATGGGCCGGGGATGGGGATCCCGATTGGCTAAATCGACTCGGGGGGGGATGTTCAATTTGACGCAGTGTACCGACCGCGGCCACAGTACAGTAAGGTGCAGGGAAACAGGTGCCCTGTGACCGCTGTGTTCTCTAGATCGATCCGACTTTTCTACCCGGGTGTTTTTTCAGATGATCGAAGTCTGGCACGACAATTCGATACGCAAAGTTTCTTTTGTGTCCGACCTGCATTGGCTTAGCAGTCGATCCATCGCGGATCAGTACAGCGATTCGATCCGCCACGCGATCAAGCAGGCCGACCTGTGCGTTTGGGGAGGCGATCTGTTTGATTTTCGCTGGAGCCGGCTGGAGAATGAGGAGTCGTCGATTCAGGAGGCACTGGATTGGCTAGAGCGTTGGTATGTCGCGTTCCCCGAAAAACGCTTTGTCTATCTGAACGGCAACCACGATGCGCATACGAAATTTCAAGATCGCTTGATCCAGTGGGCCGAAAGCCGAAATCGTTTTACCGCCGGGATTGAATGCCTTCGTGTTGCCCAAACCCTTTGGTTGCATGGCGATGTGATCGAAGGCGGCGGGACGTCACAGGGTTTTGAAGACTACCGTCGTCTGTGGAGGCACAAACCTGTTGCCAACAAATTTCATAGCGGCCTCTACGACGCTGCAATCGCGATCCGATTGCACGGCGCGGCGTCGTGGACGGTGCATCGCGAAAAGGCAACCTGTTTGCGAGTCGCGAAATGGTTGGCCGAGCAGCCCGTCGAAAAAACGGCGGGAATCAAACGAATCGTGTTTGGGCACACGCATCGGCGGATCGACGGTGCATGCATCGACGAGATTGAATTTCACAACGGCGGAGCCGCGATCAAACACGTGCCGTTCTCGCCCATCACGGTTGACGTCGATCCAGGCTAGTTGATTTCGGCTGCCGTCTGAGCCAAGCTATCGGCCCAAAATGACCTCTGGGGCGCTGTTCCATTCAGGCCTCGATCCATTCCCCTACGCGACCCGCAAATTCACCATGGCCAGACTTGCCCATCACGTCTTCTTTACGCTCAAAGACCGCTCCGAAGCCGGCGTTCAGCATCTGATCAGCGAAGCGAAAAAATATCTGACAGACCACGACGGTGTCACGGACTTTGATCTGGGTGTGCGAGACAAAGAACTTGATCGTCCGGTGAATGCTGACTTCGACGTTTCGCTGCACATGGTCTTTGCCGATCGACCTGCCCACGACAAGTACCAAGTTTCCGAACGTCACCAAGCTTTCATTGCCGAGAACAAGGAAACTTGGGCCGGTGTTACGATCTTTGACAGCACCGTTTTGTAGAACAACCGCGCGCTGATTCGGAATCAATGGGATTCCGGTTTCTGCCCTAGTTCCGGAAGCACGTGGTTTCCATCGGCATTCAATGCCAATCGCCGCGACTCTTGGACCGCCGCGATTGGGATGTCGCCGTAGACGTGCGGAAACAACGCACCGCCTCGCGACGGTTCCCAGCGCAGCGTGTTTCCCAGTGATTCCGCGGCGATGGAAAGCAAGACCAATCCGGTTTGCCCAGCGAAATGCTTGGCCAAGGTTTCCGCCACTTGGCTGGGCGACGAAAGGTGGATAAATCCATCGGTCAAATCGATACCGTGACCGGAATACAGTCCAGCTTCCCGCGCCGACCGCCAAACATCCTCGGGCAGCACCTTGTACAGAATCGGTTCCATCAGTCGTTTCCTTCGTCATATCGGGGGAATTCACGAGGATGAATCGTAGCCGAAATCACCCCGGCTTAGAACGCGGAACTCATCACGCTTTCAATTCGGCTCGCCGCCATCGCCAGCCAGAAAGCGGCAAACCACGAATCACACGAATCACACGAATGACACGAATGACACGAATGACACGAATGACACGAATGACACGAATATGACAGTACGGATGTCCTTCCAATTCGTGTCATTCGTGTCATTCGTGGTTCAAAAATCTACGTTGCCTTCGGTTTCGCATGGCACCGCTCAACGTTTCAGCCTTCTACTTCACAAGGTCCCACCCACGCTAAAAGCCTAGGGACCGTCTGCTGCTTCTAGAAATTTGTCGGTTCGGGTGAGACCGTGCATGCGTCGCGGCATCCTTGCTTTCGATACAACGAAGCAAGTGGAATGCCCGGTCCGAGATGGGCGGACCGCGTTTGGCTTCCTCATCCCCCTTCGCATCCATCGGAATCGATGAATTGATCGAAGCTGCCACGCTATCGAAAATCTGGAATGAACATGCCGATCGGCTGCTGCTGATAGCGCGTTCGATCGGACCAGGTTCCGATTCAGCGTTGGCCGAAGACGCGGTTCAGGAAGCGTTTGTCCGATTGGCGAGTCAAGCGGAGATGCCGGACGATCCGATGGCTTGGCTGGTGCGCGTTACGCGGAACCAGATCCTTCAATGGCATCGTTCCCGTGGTCGGCGTCGATGCCGCGAAACTCGGGTTGGACGTGCCGATTGGTTTCAAGTGGACATTTCGGAATCGATCGACGCGGCGACGGCGACCGCGGCGCTGATGAAAGTGGATTCGCCGATGCGAGAAATCATCGTGATGCATTTATGGGGCGACATGACATTCGAATCCATCGCCGAAGTGATGGAACTATCGCGAGCGAGCACGCATCGTCGTTTTCACAGCGGTTTGGAAACTCTGAAACAACAACTCAACCCCGTCGATCCTCCTTCGGTGACCCAGCAAATCCAATGAGCGAAGACATTCCAACCTGGGCCGATTCGCTGCGGCAAATCAAGCCAGCCGAATACTCCGGTGACACCGGGGAAGTGTTCTATCGTGCGGGGTTCGAAGCCGCACGCATTCAGATCGCCCAGGATGCGACGGGCAGTGCTGTGCCATCGCACGGTAGCCCTGCCCGATTCGTTCACCGGCAGGGATGGATTGCCGCTTGCGTGGCGGCATTGCTGGCCGGGCCGATCGGTTTTGGCATCGGCCTAGGTGTCCGATCACCGGATCTCCATCGCGATCTTTCGACGTCGGCACCTGCCAATGACCAACATGACGTGGCGAGCCGCCAGCCGCATCGAATTGCCCCCACGAAACCCACGGATCGGTCCAAACGGCGGCCAGCGGACATCGTGACGAATCGGCCCGACCGAACGTTCCCTGTTGTTTCTAGCCGAAACGATGGACGTCAAGCATTGGTGGCCTTTCATCGCCGGATCCCAATGGATTCAGATGGACGACTTCACTGGGATGATCGTGATTCTCTGTCGGCGTTCGATGTCTCGCCCACACTGGCAGAATCCGAGAATGCTGTGGATCAGCCGCTGCAGACCCCAGGGGCGCCTCGATCTCTGCTGACCGCAGGCGATCTGCTTTTGGTGACTCGTTCTATGGAGACAGTGCAATGAAGTTTTCTGCTTGGATGTTTCTCGTGGTGGTCGGTTGGTCGTCGACCGCGTCCGCTCAGGTCATGGTGTCACCAGCCTTTGACCAGTCGGTTGCGGTGGACCGGCCAAGCTGTCCAGACAGCCATCCGTTCATGCTGCATCCGCAGTCGGCGCCCGATCCACTTTTGCGGCACCGTCTATGGCCGGCGCCGCAAAACCGCCTGGATCATGACGCCATGCCCTGGGTCAATCGCGCGTTGATTTTGAGGCAGTCCTTTGCCGCCCATACTGTGCCGGACGATCGGCAGCATATTCAGTGGAACGATCTGCCTCTGGACCAGTATCCGGTGGCACCGGTTCGTGAATCGCTGGGAAAGTACCAGGTCGCCATGGGCGAATTGGACCGAATTGAAAATGCGATGAAGGTCCAGTACGACCTGGCCCTGGACCAACTCTCGGTTCACGAAACCATCGGGCTGTTGTTGCCGGAGTATCAGGACATGCGTGTGCTGTCTCGGCTACTGGAGGCACGAATCCGAATCGCCTTGGTCGAACAGCGGTATCAGGATGCTATTCGGTCGATGCGTATCGGCTTTCGGCTGGCGCAGGTTGCCGCCCACAGTACTGACCTCCTGATTGGCCGAGTGATCGGTATCTCGATCGCCCAGCGGATGATGACTGTCTTAGAAGTCGCGGTGCAGCAACCGGGGTTCCCCAATATGTACTGGGCATTGGCGGCACTGCCCAGAGAACAATTGTTCGAGGTGCGAGATTCGATTGAGTTCGAGTCGACGTTGTTCACCAAGCTGTTGCCCAATCATGGTGACTTGCCGCCCCAGCCGATCGGCCAGATTGCGGCTGCCGAAGCGCTGGGAAAATTGGCGGATGATTTTCACGGGATCCTGGTTGGCGTCTCGGCGGACCCGGAAGACGATCGTCGTCGGGCGGCTGTCAGGATCAGTTTGTACGTGGCCAGTCGTGCCGAATCGTCACGTCATCAGTTGGCACAGGATCCTGTGTTCGGGCAGTACGCGGCCGATCTTTCGGGCAGCGAAGCTGTCCTGCGAACGATATCGAAGCGTCTGATTCGAATTCGTGATCAATGGTTGGCGTGGCAATCGATCCCGCTTGAAATCCGTCGTCGAGATGGTGGGCAACCAAGTCCTGAACTGGTTCGGTTGCAGTCGAGTAGCGACCTAGTCGACCGAGTCGCATCCGAGTTGCTGCCGCAGTTCGTGCAAGCGAATTACAGCCAACGCGCTGACCAGCAACTGGCCCGTCTGATCACCCTAGAGGCATTACGTATGCATGTTGCTCAGTCGGGGGAACTGCCCGAAACCCTGTCCCAGCTAGAACCTGTTCCGGCCTGGAATGACGCGGTCTCTGGACAACCCTTCGGATATCGGCGAATCGATCCGTCACACGCCGTTCTGACTCGTGTTCCCAACTCCGGCAATGACCCCCATACCGAAACCATCATTCATTGGAAAGTGAAACCATGAATCAGAAATCTTGGATCACCGCAGTATCGATTGTGCTGTTGGTCAACTCGTCTGTCCCAGCGGCTCGCGGTCAGGGCGTGAAACAGGTGGAGATCCCACCGGTGCTGATCAACGATGTGGACACAGGATCCACCCGTGTGCACCCCGCGACGCCATATTTGGAGTCTACATCGTTCGCCCTGTGGGAATTGGATATCACACAGATCGATCTGGGCTCTCTCTTGACTTGGATCAATCAAACGACGGGGAATGACTTTGATTCCAAATCCGTTCAGCCTGAATTGGAAATGTTTCAATCGCTTCGTGATGGCGGCATCGATGGATTGTGTGTGACCGCTTCGCTGCCGTCGATTGCCGAGCGATTTCCTTTGATCATTTTGCCAACGGATACTGCTGGCAAATCCGAGGCTGTTGCGAAGTCGCTTCGCCGATGGATGGATGCTCGCCTGATCCCTGGACTGGCCGACCAATGGGATGCTCGCTCGGACCAATCGAGTACGCTGATCGGTGCGTCGACGGCGATCGATCGAGCGATGAACCCGAAACCGGCCAGACGGTTTGATTTGACCGAGCGGGATTCCGATGATGCCAAGCTTCCTCAGCGAATCTCTGTCGCGTTCGACGATGGCACGCGGTCCGACTTGGCGTTGCTGTTGCCGCAGAGCGTTCCGCGTTCCTGGGGAGCGGGGGCACTGGGGGACTCTATCAATCTGCGTCAAGCGATTTCTGACATTCGCCGTGTGGTGGTTTCATGGCGGATGCCGCCGCGACCGGAGATTCGACTTCGTATCGAAACCGGCGACTTGGCTGCGGCGGAACGAACCAAAGAACTGGTAACAGGTTTGTTGTCTGGATTCACAGCCGGATCCGATGCGTTCGATGTGGAGTGCGTCGAACAAACGGTAGTCGTGACTGCGTCCGAGGATCAGATCATCAGGCAACTGAAAGTCCAGATCCCGAATTCGGCGGATCGGCTTCAGTTGGCCAAGCAGAAGTCGTTAGGCCGATTGAGTCTGGCCCTGCACAATTTCAATTCGGCGTACCGGCATTTGCCCGCAGGTGTCTACACCGATCCGGACGGGAATCCGTTGTACGGATGGCGGACAGCGATTCTGCCGTTTCTGGATCAAGTGAAATTGTGGAAGTCGTTGGACCCCAAGCAATCATGGGACAGCGAAGCGAACCGCGCGGTTCGAAGTACGGTGGTGCCCATCTACGCGGCCGCAGTCGATCCGGCATCGGATCTTGCGTCCACCCACACGACGCTGCGGGCACCCGTGTTTCCGGGATCGGTGTGGCATGGCACTAGGACTCCAGCGGCAATCGACGATGCTACCGACGGATTGAAGGAAACGATTGTGTTGATCGACGCGCCGCCGGAATTGGCGGTCGAATGGTCGGATCCCGATCAGTGGATCCTGGCCGAAGACGATGTTGTCGGACAGATCTTTGGTGATCGCGATGAAGTGATGGTGGTCATGCTGTGGGGCGACGTTCGCACCTTGAAGCGATCCGAAATGACCGAAGCCAAGATGAAATCGATGTTGACGGCGTCGGCGGGCGACTAGCGGTGGCCGATGCTTCACTGCAGATGACGCATCAGGAATTCGGCTTGGCGACGTTTTCCATAGGGATGTCCGGCTGCCCCGTGGCCGGCACCGGGAATGCAAAGCATGTCAAAGTCTTTGTCGGCTTTGATCAAGGCGTTGACCACCTGCATCGTGCTAGCTGGGTCGACGTTTGTATCCAGTTCACCCCAGATCAACATCAGCCGGCCTTGCATTCGGTGCGCTTGATCAACGTTGGATGCGTCCGAGTACTCTTTGCCGATCGGCCATCCCATCCATTGTTCATTCCACCAGATTTTATCAACGCGATTGTCATGGCAGCCGCAATCGGCGACAGCGACATGATAGAAGTCATGGTGGTCGATCAACGCTCGCATTGCACTTTGCCCTCCGGCCGATCCGCCGTAGATACCAACTCGCGTTAGGTCCATCCAAGGGCGGTCGGCGGCCGCAGCTTGGATCCATCGGATTCGGTCGGGGAATCCACTGTCGTGAAGGTGCTTCCAACACACATCATGAAACGCCTTGCTGCGATTGCTGGTCCCCATCCCATCGATTTTGACGACGATGAATCCTAGCTCGGCGATTTCGTACAAACCGCGGTGAACGCCGAACGCCTTGGGCACGAACGATGAATGGGGGCCGGCGTAGATGTTCTCGACGACGGGATACTTCTTCAGCGGATCGAAGTTTGTCGGGCGAATGATGATGCCGTGGATGTCAGTGACGCCGTCGCGTGCCTTCGCTACAAAGCGGCGTGGAAGTTGCCAGCCGGTTTCCAATAGAGATGCGATATCCGATCGTTCCAATTCGCAAATGGGATCCCCGGTGTCGGCACTTCGAAGCACGGTCACCGGTGCTAGATCGACTCGTGACATGGTATCGATCAAAAAGCGTCGGTCCGGTGAAAATTGCCAAGTATGGTCGCCGTCGCCGCTGGTCAGCCGCGTCAGTTGGGTGCCGTCGAAATTGACGCGAATCAGATGACGCTGATAGGGATCCTGGTCCGCATCGATCCCGGAAACGATGAGCCAGATTTGACGCTTCTGGTCATCGACATGTTCGACACTGCGGACGACCCAGTCGCCGTGTGTGACCGGGTTTTTGACTTCGCCGCTGACTTGATCGATCAAATACAAGTGGTTCCAACCGCTCCGCTCGCTCATCCAGATCAGTTCATCGGTATCGTCGATGCGATGCAGATAGGTCTTCCCCGAATAACAGATGAACGTGTCGCTGGTTTCGTCGATGGCCACGCGCGGCTGGTTCGAGTTTGCGTCGACAGAAATCAACGAGTGACGTTGGTGACCACGTTGGTTGTACAGGAACGAGAACCTTGACCCGCTGCTGTGCCAATGGAAATTTCCCAAAGCGAACGGATTCGGGAACAGGTCGTCTTCGATGGTTTCCGGTTTCCAATCGTTCGATTTGGCAAATAGAACGGGGCGTGAATGGGATCTTTGGTCGCCGGGTTTCTCGTATCGGATCGTTTTCAATTCCGGATGAACCGAACCATCCGGTGACGATTTGACGATGGTGATCTCGCGGCCCTGCCCAACGCGAGTTTTCAGAACGAAGAAACGATCCGATTGGGGGGACCAGTACACATCAGGGCCGTACCGGTGCTCGGGCGTACCATCGGTCGTCAACATCGACTCTGATTTGTCTTCGGTGTTCTTCAGGACGATGTTGTCATCGCGAATATCGATCGCAAATTTTCCATCGGGCGATGCCCACGACTGAAACTTTCGCGCGTCATGGCGGTCCCATTTCATCTCGGGCCGTTCGGACTTGCCATCGAAAATCGCAGAATCAGCCGACTCGTTTGCTGAATACAGGGCGACTGGTTTTCCGCTGGACTCGCTGAGCATCCAAATGTGTTTGCAATAGGTGCTGAAGTCGACTGATTTGCCAGCTTCGACTTGGCCCATCGGTTTGGGGTCGCCTTGGAAGTCGATCCAACTGATATCCAATTTTTGCGATGTTTGGTTAACGAATCGGATCTTTGTCTCATCTGTGCCGGACCGACTGCGACGAAGGCGTGATAGCGGTTTCAGGGCTGTGGCGGACACGTCATCGTCCTGGGCGATCAGAGGGCCATTGGGCAATTCAAATTGCCAGGCCCGTTGGTCGACGACCATCAACAGGTGGGCCGGATCTCCTTCGAACCGCAAACGTTTCAGCGGTAAACGGTCCGCGTGGTACTGCGTATCCGTCTGCTCGGTCAACGCATCGGCGAGTGCTTGGTGGTCAAAAGACCGCTTCCGCGTTCCGGCCTGCGCATCGACCGTGATGAACTCATGAGTGTTTGCGCCGGTTTGAACTTGGTACCAGAAACGGTCACTGTTTTCCCCAAACCATTTGGGTTTGACTGAATCGCGGTACACCTTGGACTTGATGCGGTCACCGAGCGACTGCATCCGTGCATAGCGGGCGTCGAATCCATCGGAGTCCTGCGCCGTCACCGCGGACGTTAAGAACACGCTGCCGACCAACGAGAAAACGGCGATGGCGAGACAGTGGATCGATCGACTTGGACGCTGAAGCATTCGAAAACCTGGCAGGGGATCAGGACAGAGCCGGAGGCGAAGGGGGCGATAGAGGGAGGAATTTCGTGAAGGGGCCCGAAACGCGTTGGTTCCGCTGTCACGGAAAGAAGGTTATAGAATAGTCGTGCCAGTTGGCGAAGTTGGCCAGAATCCGCAAGAACAAACGAAGGCCACGCAATGGGATTTTCGATTCAGTACCGTTCGACAGAGGCGGTGCATCCGGCACGTGCCTTCGAGATCAAGGCTGATGCTTCCTGTTTATCGTCCGGCTTCACTTGGGCGAGCTGCGAACCGGTGGTTTTGGAACAGCAGTCCGATGGTCACCTGATGGGGACCAGTATGCCGAATTTCTTCGCCGAACCCGCCGAATCTGATCCAACGCAGGATCCCGGTACATCCGCGTCTAGCCCGGATGCTCAGCCACCGGCTGCAGACCAGCAGCTGCCCGATGGGACCGTCTTGGCAATGACGGACGTCTTGTGCGAACTATCACGTCGCCACAAAGTCGACTGGCAAATCGGACACGAATTCGAGTCCGAGCCCATTGGCGAGATCCGCCGCGGCGTCATGGATCCGAGCCTTCGCGAGCAATTGGAAGCGTTCAGTACGATCGGCACGCTTTTGGATGAACTGACCGAACAGGACGAGCCGGATGAAATCCCAAAACCGCCAAGCAAGCCGGCGAATTTCTGGGAACCTTCGACTCTGCCGCTGCCAAAGCGAACCGACGATGCTCCGTCGGGCAACCGAACCGGGCCTGGGCAGGCGAAACCAGGCAGATCCAAACCAGGCAATTCGAAGTCACCATCGGATCAGGACGACGAGGACGAGCCACGGGTGTTGAAGTTTCCCGGAACCGAATGACCCTAATCCTTTTGTTTTTACGCCATCCGCTAGATTCGCAGATGGCTGGATCGGGAATCGATCTGCGTTCGATGAAGCAGGAAGGAAGTTTCACGGTCGCCGTTCGTTTCACACTAGCTGGCAAAGCAGGCTAAATCGCATCACAAAGATCTGGTGGAAAATCATCCGATTGGCTAGCGTCATTCTTGTCGCCACCACTCGAGAATTCCACGATGCCGATCCCGACCCGATTTGACAAAGCAGCCCGCCAGGTTTCCATGACCGACGATGTTCCTGAGCCAAACACCAGCGTTCATAAGCCGCATGTGCATGGTGAATTGGACGACTTTTTGATCCTGCTTCGCGGGCTGGTTCGGGAACCATCCATCGTTGGCTGCGAAGACGCGTTCTTTCGTGTGCTGAGACGCGAATTGGATGAATTGCCGATCGAAGTGACTCGCTATCACGGGTTGCTGGTCGCTGACGGCGGGGACCCCAAGGGCCAAATCTTATCGGCACATGTCGACAGGCACGGTCTGCTTTGCACCGGGCCAAACGAATTTCAGTATGCGGCCTTCATCATCGCCAACCGCGGCGAGATGACCGGCGATAGTGTGTCCGAGCAAACGATGGAACTGATCGCGGATCGTTTCCACGGCGAACGCGTCCAAGCGCACACACCCTACGCGGGCAGCTACCTTGGACAGGGCACGATCACAAGATCATTCATCTGCCAACAACGTCGCAATCTGATCTTTGAAGTCGAAGGGTTGGAATTTTTGCAGCCCGGGACCCCCGTTTCGTTCTTGGACCGGTTGGAGGTCGCCAACGGTTTCATCAGCGCCCAACTGGATAACGTTCTATCGGTGGCCATGATGATCTACCTGTTCCGCAACGGGTTTCGTGGCACGGCATTGTTCACCGCCGGGGAAGAAGCCGGCCGCAGTTGGCAATACGCGCTGGCCTGGTTTCAACGCCAAAATCGGACCACCGACCGCATCATCGTTTTGGATACCAGTCCCTTTGCGACGCCCGAAGCAGCGTCGGCTCAAGACGTGGTGCTAAGAACCGGGGATGCGTCCGCGAAGTTCGCACCTGCCGTCACCCAGGAACTGGCACGCCGTTGTGACATCATGGGCATAAGCTATATGTTCAAAGACAAATACGTCGCGGACCTGAACGCGACTCGCGAAAAGCCGCTGTCGCTAGGTCGGACAGAACTAGGACGCTTGGCAACCGCCACCGAAGGACGCATCAATGGGACAACGCTTCAGGTTCCCACCACGGGCTACCACACGGCCAACGAAAAAGCGTCGCTTGAATCTGTCCAAGCGACGCTAAAGTTGTTGAAGTCCTACATCCGCTAGTGGTGCAGGGATCGATCGCAACCCCGTCGCCGCATCGCGGCTGGATTGGCCGCGACGGTGATTGGTGCGGTGAACGAATCATTCACCGTGATCTTTCGCTACTTCACTGGGACAAGCACCGTCGTCTTGCCCAACATGCCCATCGAAGCCGACGGACTTTGGTCCAACACGAATGGTCCGATGACGCGATCCAAGTGCAACATCAGGCGAGTGTTCTCGGAAACCGAAAGACGTTGCTGAGGCTTGAAATTCGATTCGTAGACGGCGCCTTTGCTGATCCGTATTTCGTCAATCTGACCCAAAAACGGCCGTACCGCGTTGCCGCTTAGATCGGGATCAGCACCGACGAACAGGGGCAGTTCATTCAGCGTTCGTTTGCCCTGGCCTGCTTTAGACCCAACCAGTTCACCGTCAACGTAAATCTTCACTTCGGTTCCGTCGTAGACGCCAGCGATGTGAGCCCAAGTGTCGTTGCGAAGTACCTTGGTGGCTTTGGCCGAAACGTATTTGCCGGCCAAGTGGACATCAAACTGTGGCACACCCTCGTCCATGAAAATCGCGAACTCGCTGGACTGAGTTTTAGCGATCGCCGCTAGCATGCCAGCCGATTGCGCCGGTCGGAACCAGCCTTCGACGGTGAACGGTCCCTGTGGCAGTCGCAGATCCGACGATTGGAAACGAACCGCATCGGACGGCTTGGTGATTTCCAAGCAGTGGTTGGGCTGGTCGACGAAGTAGTCGGCTGGAACGGCTGACAACTTCAGGTCAACCGGTGCAGTAACAGGCGGCAGTTTGATTCTTGCCGACTGGCCAACGTATTCCAGATCTAAGCGAACGCGTGGAATGGTCAGTGTCGATTCGGGATCAGCCGGCCGACGCATCGACATTTGAATCGTCTTGGATTCTCCCGCCGCCAACTGCCAATGGTCATGGTCAAGCGATGATCGCCAATCCCCACCGGTGGTATCCAGCGATACAGTGACATCGATCGGTCGTGGTGCAGGGTTCTTGATCAGGAATTCAACAACGCCTGATGCGGTCCCATCGGTCGCCAGCATCAGGGGATCGCCTGTGTGTTCAGGACGCACCTTGCGAGCCAGGTCGACTTCGGCCAGGAATTCGGGAGTGAAATCGGTGGGGTCGATGACCGAACCGATCGGTAGAGCGGCCACGGTCACACCGCTTGGACGTACCGTGACAACGTTCAGGTGGTGCAGGAATCCAGCATCCGGAATGTCCGCCGACAGGTGGCCGCCGGTGGTCGCCAAGGTGTAGTAGGCGATTCCATCCTTCGGACCGTCGAAACGCATGTGGTGAATGTGACCGGCAAAAACCGCGTGCACGTTGCCAGCCGATTTCAGCATCTGGTGAACGACATCCCAGTTGCCGTCGGTGTAACCGCGGCCAGTCCATCGTGGGTGGTGCAAAAACACGAAGACGTGTTCACAGTCTTGATGCTTTTCGAGTGCCGACTTCAAAAATTGAAGCTGTTCGTCGCTCATCGTTTGCAGACGGCCTTCGTTGAATCCCTTGGTGTTGGATTCGCGGTCGCCCTCGTCGCTGTACAGCACTACGAACGCCGATTCCTTGTGCTCGAACGAATACCAAAGTGGGCCAAAGTGCTTTTCATAACTGGCTTCGTGTTGACCTTCGGGCGGCTTCGTTCGGCCTCGCCAATAGACGTCGTGATTCCCTGCGACCGGAAACCACTTCATGTTCAGGTTGTCCATGATCTGTTTGTATTCCACCATCTGCTCCATCCACTCGGGCGTTTGGTTGTAGCCCTGGATCAGGTCGCCGACCGTCATGACCAAGTCCGGATCAAGCAGGTTGGTGTCGTCGACCGCTTGTTCCAGCACTTTCAGTCCCGCTGGCACGCCACCGGTTCGGTCGCCGTAGACGATGAACTGGAATGCATCTTCTTCCTTTGCCATGGGCAACGTTCGCGAATCGCCTCGCGTGGTGAACAGCTTCCCCTGGTCTTGGTGGGAATGATCACCATGGCCTTCGTGGGCGCGGACGCCATCACTGGCCAACGTCCAACAGCAAATGCATGCCGCAATCACAAGGTTCAATCGATTCATAGCTTTCGCACTTGTTTCCAAACAGAGTCAAAAATGGAAGTTTTGAAGCAGCAGATTCTAACGACCCATCTGCATGCCGACTAACCACAGCATCGATGAATGTTTTGCAAAGGTGAGATGATGATTCGCGCTGGTTCCACCATCACGTTTGCTGGCGTCGCCTATCGCCACCGAATTGCATCCGACTAGTCTAGTCCAGCGATGCGGCCACCGCAGACTTGTCGGCGGCCATCGCAACCTATGCCAAGGTGGGGGGCCGGGGGATATTGAATTCGAGCTTGGACTTTTCCCAGCAGTTCCCGGTCGCCCTTCGCTATTGGGTGGTGAGCGTGGAGTGGAGGTGCATTTGAAGGCTGGTCGAGTTGTCGTGGCCTGCTGCGATGGTGATTTCGTGCCTTCGGAACTGACGTCCCACGCTCGTGGGGCGTCCCTAACGACAAATCGGAGTGAGAGTGCTCGGCTGGGCGCGTGCGTCACCAGTGCTGAGGCCAAAATCGACGTTTTAGACCGCTGAGGTTACGCTACTTCTGGCCGATCTTATCCACGAGGCGGCGGAACACCCATCGCCGATCCACTGAGCATCGCTTGCCAAAGTTCGGCAAACGATTCAAACACGAAGTGATTCACATGGCTGCGAAGCTTTTCCCACAACGCTCGGCGACTCTTGAACTTCTCCTGCACCGAGGCAAACAGCGGACAGCATGCTTGCTGTACTTGGTCAACCATGAACGCTAAAAACATCAGCAGCATCAGTACCGTTGATAGGTTTTGCTTTCCATGACCGTAGTTGTGTTCAAAGTGATAGCCTTGATTCTTGAGCGTATTAAACGTCTCATTCTCAATCCGCCAGCGACTACGACCTCCCGCGGTGAATTTCGATAGCAGCGAACGATCTAACGTGACGTTCGTCACCCAACTGAATCGCTTGCTCACTTCGCCGCTATCGTTGTCGTATTCAAAGTGCTGCAGAAAATTCACTCGCAGAGATTGATTCGACGCATTGAGCGCCAGGTCACTGACGTACTGGGTCTCGCTTTGGATGACGCGGTTACCGATCGGGTCAACCCGTGTGAGTGTTTCGATTCGGTCTTCGTCGCCCGCAGCAATCACTTGATCGAACAAGTGAGCGTGGTCACCCGGTTTTGCACCGAGCAAGTAACTCATCTTCAGATCTTTCAGGTCGGCGATGTGCGGAGCGTTGCTGGCCAGTCCGTCTTCGACCACGATCAGCTTGATCTTCGGATAGAGCAAGCGAATTCGCCTCAATAGGCGTCGTGTCGCATTGCGTTCGCAATCGTTTTTGGTTTCTCCGTCTTGTTTGACGATGGGTTCGATTGCCAGTGGGATGACGACTTTCTGGTCGGGATGAACGAGCACCGCGGCAACCGCTTGATGCACATACTGAATCTTGCCACCACTGGTTTTACGTTCCAAGCACTCGGGGCAATGGATCTTTGAGGAACAGAAGTATCCAGTGCCATCGATCGCTAGCAGGTAATGATTGTTGTGGAACGCGAACTCTCGCAGGACGTTCCCGCGTTGAAGTTCGTGGAAGATGTCTGCAAAGGCTTCGTTGAGATGACTTGTATCGATACCATCAAGGATCTCTCGCATGGACGTATCGCTGGGAATAGCGTCGATCCCGAAGAGTCGTTTGATGGCAGGTTCGCCGGACCGTTCTTCAAAAGCTAACAGTGATGGGTCTTTGAGTGAGAACATCGCAAACGCAGCCAAGAGAGTATCCACCATTGGATAAACCGTCCCGGATTGTTCCCGCGCGTCGGGGACCGATTGAAATCTCCGGCGTAACGTATCGATGAGTGCATCAGCGCAAAGGAATCGCCGCAACTTGGGGAACGGGGGCGCCGGACGGGTCATGATCGATCGCCTTGGACGAGAGCGAAAGCCGTCCATTGGAGCGTCAACCCCCGGCTCCAATCAAGGCTTCATCCAATCGCGACACGCTAGCAAATCACCACACCGTATTTTACGGGATTTAGCCAACCGCCGGGAACTGCTGGACTTTTCCTTTGTCCACGAATCATTAAGACCATAGAATGGTCCCTTGCCCTGTCCTTGCCATGGCAAACGACCTTCCGGTCAGAACGATCTCGGCTGAACTCCGACGCGCTTGGCCTCCGACGCAGCTGGCCTCCGACGCGATTGACAGCCGGAACCTGGCTTGCGATTGCGTCAGCTGACGACAAACGCGACGGCAGCGTCGCTAATCATCTCGTAACGAAATTACATCATGCTGAAGCTCTACTCTGCGATCGCCGTGTCGTGTGTCTGGTTGGTTGGATTCGGGTTGTCGGTATCGCCCGCACGATCCGATGAACCGACACCAATTGCAAAGCCGATTGCGGTGGATATGGCCGGGTACCTGTTGGTGCCTCACCAACAGGTGGCGGAAAAATACGACGCGGGATTTTCGTTGTACGTATCCGCTTGGCCGCTATTGGACACGTATCCTGGGAACCGATTTCAGACCGGTTTGTTCGGCACGTGGATGTTTGCCAAGTCCGACCAGAAGCGATCGATGGAAACCTACAGTGATATCGAAGGTGGTTTGGGATGGTGGCGCGACACTCGGTTCGCCACAGAGACACCGAAGTTCATCATGGGCGGGGTCGCCAAAAGTTTTAGTGAATGGGCCAATGGTCCCGGCGCCGGCAAGGGACGTGACTGGTCCAAGCCAAACGGTAAGTACGGAATCGCGCAGCTGAGTCCGTACGTGGTTTGGCCACCGGATGGTTTGAATCTAAAACAGGGGACCAGTGGCGAACTGTTTGGTTACGGTTACCTGCCACTACCGCTTGCCGAATCGAAGGACACGACGAACGGCAAACCGGTGCCAACCGGCGATCAATGTTGGACCTTGTTTTTGAACAGCGGAAACTTCAAAGGGCCTGTCGCATTTTTTCTGCCCTACTTTTGGTCCAAACCCAGCGTGACCGATCCTGCCTATAGCGGTGCATTCTTGGATAGCCGACCGGCGAATCCGAACAAGGCGATCCAGATGGAAACGCAGTACGTCCCTGCATTCCAAGCCACCGATTCACAGGGGGTCACGTTCGCGCGGATCGCACCCACGTCCTTCCCGCGAAATGCAGACGGTGAATCACCCGTCGTTCATCAGGTCACCGCGTACAGCCGGGCCGCACTTTGGGATTCGGTCCAAAGTTGGTTCGGCGGCGGGGAACCGGTTGCCGGCAAGATTGACACTGACGCATTGGCTGTCCACGCTTTCAAGCCCAATGGTGGGTCAACGTGGCGAATCTTTCCCACGTCCGCCAAAAGAGAGGACAAGGTCGCGATCCAGTGGGACGCCTTCGCGACGCCGATCACGCTGGGCCCGACGACCTATGGATATCGTTGGGACAAAAATCTTGTCACGCAAACAGAAAATGCCAATATCCCGTTGGTGACATTGCCACAGTACTATCGTTTGACCACGGACGGTGAATCGAAATCCAAGTGGGTGGCGGTTGCGCCGGCGGACGTCCCCGCGGAAACCGGTTTGGCGGACGTTCGGTTTCAACGCCCCCCACAGAAGACACCGGACGCCTATGTGACGCCTTCGGAACCGGCCAGCAGTTGGAAAACGCCGGGACCAAGTGCTGGACCATTCGATCTGACATTGGGCGATGGCAGCACCGTCACGTATTTCTGGTATCGCTTTGCAGATCAACCAGCACTTCTAAACGCTGATTTGACGGATCAAGAACGCGAGAGGATGCAAGCCAAGGTTGAAAGGCTTCATCGCCATTGGAAGAGCGATACTCAATATCTTCCCCCACCGGCGTTCGGTGCACTTGCTGATATCGATCCAGCATTGCTGGTAACACCGCCACCAGGAATGGAGGTCGGTTTTGTTCCGATCGTGACTCGGCAGGGACGCTAGTTCCCGCCGCCGTTCAGTCGGGTTGGCCGGTTAGCCAAATCTTGACCATGCCGGCAATCGAGGTGACTTCGAACTTGCTAAGGATCTTCGCCCGACGCGACTCGACCGTTCGCAGGCTGACCTCCAATCGAGAAGCGATCACCTTGTTTGCCAGCCCTTCTATCAACAGGCGGACGACTTCACGCTCGTGATCGTTCAGGCTGTCGATCTTCTTCTTTGCGTGTTCTCGTTCAGCGTCTTTGACGCTATTGCGGTTGTCCAGGCGGATTGCTTCCAGGATCCCAGCCCATAGCTTGTCGTGGCTGCACGGCTTCTCGATCAAACTGATCGCCCCGCCTCGCACCGCACGAACCGTCGACTGCGTGTCGGGGAACGCTGTGACCACGACCACGGGGATGGTCAGGTCTTCCTGCTGCAGTCGTTCGATCAGATCGATCCCGCTCATGCCTGGCATGCGCTGATCGGTGACGATGCACGCCGGACGCTGTCCCTTGTAATCGCTTAGGAACGCCTCGGCAGAGTCGTAGTCCTGAACGGGCAGTGACATGGTTGCGATCAGTTCGACGACGACTCGTCGCGAATCGGCGTCGTCATCAATGACGAATACAATCGGATCAGACATGAACAGTGCCAACTACAACCGGTAAAGAGAGTGAACGGGGCATCAATGGCGACGGAGTATGCACTGAATACCCAAGATGGTTATATCGCCGATCCCTGGTTAGGTAGGGTAGCACAACCCCCTGTGTCGAGCAATCAGTTCCAGAGCAGCGCGGAACGAAAACTAGACGTTAAAGATAACGTTGGTGCGTCGATGGAACATATCTGCACATTGGAATAGCGATGGGCCCTCATCTACCACCACCGGAGGCAAAAGATTTTTATCAACGATCGATCGGTCAACACACGGATGTCAGTATGGAGGCCACGCATGGAACCGCTGCGCCGCCCGCGACGTGGACGATCGATCTAGGTTTGCTCTGTCGTAAATCGGCTTGCGGATCAAACCTTTGACGGTTGGTCTGCCGCGGCGTGCCAAGCCAAGAATGCGGACATTGCAGTCAGACTTGAAACCCTAAGGCAAATTTTCGTTGTAACGGATATTCCGGCAAGGGGAGGAGGGCGTCGTCGCTACAGAAAGATGCATGCCCAGCGCATCTATGACGGGCCTCTGACAGGGGTGGTTTGAAATAGCCCACGATGGTTGATGAATCCATTGTTTGGGATTCACCCGGTGCCAAAATACGACTGTTGAACGCTTGTCTTTCAAAATTTGATAGATGCCATTCAGTTGTCTTTGCCGGGATCGCGGAACGAGTCGTCTATGGTGCCTGGGACGCTTGGTGACGGTCAACCGCACTATCAAACGCATCTGCAGGCACGCCCCCGGCACTGCCCAGAAGTCCGGTCGGCATGCTAATTGCTTCCAAGAGTTGGTTCTGGAGGCACACAATGTTGAAAAAGTTAGATCAGACCCAACCCGATCCGAATCGGCCCACCGTTTTGGTTGTCGATGATACCGCGGTGATCCGAAGGGTTCTGACCAAAATTCTTGAAGGTCTTGGATACACGACGATCGTCGCTGACGACGGTCAGACGGCATGGAGGGCGATCGTTGATTTTCATCCCACCGCCGTCGTGACAGACCTGGAGATGCCCAACATGAAGGGCGATACGTTGGTCGCTGAAATTCGCGGCAGTAGCGACGCCAGAATCGCGGACATGCCGATCATCGTGTGCAGTTCGAAATCGGATGACTTCACGGTTGCGCAGCTGAAGTCCCTGGGGGCCGACGCGTTCCTGTCTAAACCTGTGTCTAGCCAGATTCTGACCCAAGCCGCCAATCGGCTGTTTTGATTCCAAGCCGCAGATCCGTCCGGCTAACGTCCGCACTGCCGCTCGCGTCTTTGTCTAAGAAGCAATCAAAGGCAACTTCGCCATCGCCTGGGGGATCGGAATGACTCGGTTGCGGGAATTCGGTTCACTCTGCGAACGCCGGCATTGTGTCTGTGCCTTTCTCTCGCAATTTCGCCGTGCGTCGCGGTAATCGACCCAGTCGTATAAAACTTGGGTGTCGCACCGATGGCTCGACTTACAAAGGCGTTCTTGGGGATGTGCGAAGTTGGATTGTGGACCTGATTTGAAGATGAGATGGCGAAGCGAAAACCCGAGATCCGAATGCGTACCTTTGGCATCTATTCCCATTGGGACGCAGAGTCCAAAGAATTGCCTCGCTTCCGACAGTCCACGACGCGTGTCCGTGCCGACGTTGGCGTCGAGTTTGGCTTTGTCGTGAACGTCAAGCACTGCAAGAACCAGCCGCTGACCTACTGCATCGACCACCCCGGAATCAAAGACGAAAACGGCCAGCGTCGACTGCCGTTTGATGGTGTGGTCTATATCAAGACGAATGACTGGAATTTCTACTTGGGTGACACCGTGTGGGAGCCCGTTGCGGATAAACTGGGCGATTGGTGTCTAACGCTGCATCTAGACGGTGCGATCGTTGCTGAGAAAACGTTCTGTTTGCATCTCGATGACGAAGTGTCCAGCTGACGCATCAACCAGCGCCGAACCATCCAAATGACCGCCGCCTGACTTGGTGAACGTCTGGGACGGTTCGAAGCGGTTGTAGTGCTACTCTTGAACTTAGGTCCTGGTGATCGATGACCCATCCGTTTGCTTCGATACGATCATTTGTGCAAAGTCTGATTCCACGCAGCCGGCGATGGTGCCCCGGCAACAGCTGGATCTTCGCGGCCGTCGCGATCGGGGGCTGCGCACTGCATTCGATTGCCAGCGCCGGCGATCAACCCATGGTGGTGTCTCTAGCCGGATCCGGGCAGTTGGCGGTGGTGTCGGTAGCCGACGATGGCAAGCTGACCGTGAAATCACAGACGGCGATGGAAGGGCGTCCGGGGGCGTCCTGTTTTGACGCGACCGGTCGGAATCTGTATGTCGGATCGGATTCACCATCCAAGATTGCGGTCCTGCGTCCCGATGGGGATGGTCTTCAATCACTGCAAACGGTCGACGTTCCGGCGAAGCCGTCGTTCCTTGCGATCGATCCATCAGGACGATTCTTGGTCGCTTCGTACTATCAAACCGGGCAAGTATCGGTTCACCGCATCTTGGGCGAAGGTCGTCTGTCGAACCGCCCGGTGCAGTTGCTGGATGTCGGTCCGCACGCACACTGCGTGACCTTCGACTCACATGGGAAATTCGTATTTGTTTCCCACACATCGTCCAATTCGATCTCGCAGTTTGTTTTCGATAACAAATCCGGGAAACTGGTTCCCAATACGGACGTTCGGCTGCAGCGAGAACCTGGGTCGGGGCCACGGCATCTTGGATTTCATCCTGGCGACAAGTTCGCCTACGGAAGCGACGAACAGGGGCTAAGTGTCACGGCGTATCAGATCGACTCGTCCAGCGGCACATTGGCACGCCTGCAAACTTGTTCGACGGTGCCGGCCAATTTTGACGGCAAGGGAACCGCATCCCACGTCGAAGTGCACCCCAGTGGGAAGTATGTCTATGTCGCCAATCGGGGCCATGGAACCATTGCGGGGCTAACGATCGACGCAGAGAGCGGCGCACTTGAACGGTTCCAGAACGCCGCGACAGAACCGGTCGTCCGATCATTCTGCATTGCGCCCGACGGCCGCTACTTGGTCGCCGCTGGCCAGAGGTCAGACATCCTGGTCAGCTACCGGATCGCCGATGATGGGCGTCTGGAACCGGCGGACAAGCTAACGATCGGTGCAACACCTTGGTGGGTCACTTGCTTCCGCGCCAGCCAAACGCCCGCCCAAATCAGTACAGGGAAAAACGAACGCCGCGCCGATGCAATGTCCGCCGACGGCCGTTCGTCCAGCCCAGTGCCTGCGTCTGGCCAGGCCACGTTGTCGCTAGGGCAGGGCACGATGGCTGGTGAAGTGGGTGAATCTTCGGCGTTGCTGCAAACACGGCTAACGCTGGGCACGGCATTGAACGCCGATTTGGATCTTGTCGGCAGCCCCGGCGTTGCTCGGTTTGAATGGTCGACCAGTCCGGACTTTGCGGATGTCAAACGCAGTCCCTGGCAAACGTCGGTAGCCCAGCGTGACTACATCGTTCGCGTCACTGCCGACAATCTGGAACCCGATACAAAGTATTTCTATCGAGTCATCTTCGGCACTTCCCCATCCAACACAGACACTGGACCAACGTGTTCCCTTCGCACCTTGCCGGGGCCCGGCGGATCGCGACCGGTAAAGTTGATCGTTGGCAGTTGCATGAACTACATCAAGTTCATGCACGGTCGGGCTGGAAATGCGGGTGGCCCGTTGACCGCCACGCCGGAAGATAAACGCTTGGGGTTCCCTGCGTTTGTTTCGATGAAAGATGCGATGCCAGATTTCTTTGTCGGCACTGGCGATATCGTTTATTACGACAACCCGTATCGGGTCTCCACGACCGTCGAAGAATTGCGGCGTTGTTGGCACGAACAGTTCCGCTTTCCCCGCATGATTGAATTCTTCCAGCACGTTCCTGCGTACTGGTCCAAAGATGACCATGACTACCGTTACAACGATTCGGATAACGAAACCGATCGCGCGCCGTTGCCGCAAACCGCTGTCCGTCTGTTCAACGAGCAGCTTCCGATTGCGGCGATCGATGTCGTGCAACCCCGCGCCTATCGCACGATCCGTGTCAGCCGAGACGTCCAGATCTGGTTGACCGAAGGACGCGAATTCCGGTCGGCAAACGACGCTCCGGATGGGCCCGCAAAATCAATGTGGGGCAAGGTTCAACGGGACTGGATCAAGAGCACGCTTCAAGACAGCGATGCCAAGTGGAAATTGATCATCAGTCCCACCCCGATGGTCGGTCCCGATGATGGCTACAAGAAAGACAACCACACATCGTTGGAGGGATTTCGGCACGAAGCGAATCAGTTCTTTGATTGGGTCGAACAAAAACAGATCGAAAACCTTTTTCTGGTCTGCGGCGACCGTCACTGGCAATACCACAGCATCCATCCAAAGGGTGTGAACGAGTTTGCCGTGGGTGCGTTGAATGACGAAAATTCACGCATGGGTGTGCTTCCGGGGGCTGAGTTTGGGACGGACCCAACTGGGCAAATTATCCAACCCTACACGTCGCGGGAACCGAGCGGCGGTTATCTGCAGATCATTGCCGGTGACTCGCTTGACGTGCAGTTCTTTGACGACCAAGCCACACGCCTTTATCGAATCGTGTTCCCGTAGGCTTCCGACGACGCAGATTCGGGGGCCCGTTGAATTTGCTTGAATCGCCAAACGGCGCTGTGACGATGCCGCCGGGAAAGATCTACCGCAGGTGGACGAATCCAAGAGCCCGTCCTGGCAACGATCGAACGTGCATCGTCGTGTGATTCGCCAGAATTCCTGACCGTCGGGATGGCGGTGGGTGGATCCAGGCGAATCCCAGCACTGCAAACGCTGGCGTTTCTCTGGCCTGCGATGCTCACCCGCCGCGAATCGCCACGCCAGCGGCTTACGGACTTCGTAACCCGACGCGTTACGGCGTGTGGATTGAGTCGTTGTTGAGAAAGTAGCGCCCGAATCACAACCCGAAGCGTGAGCGAGGGATCATGATCCTATTGAATCCCTCGCTCACGCAGCGGGTTACTAAAACAGCAGGCCGGTTAGCCCCGGTTCCTGGGTGAGGCAACCGAGGCTATCGACCAACGTTCCATTCAATCGACAAACTGACAACGACTTTCGCTGTCCGCTGGGGCACTGAGAACGAAGAATTAAACTTCGGATGCGAGTTTCTGGTTCAGACGCAGCAGTTCTAGGACCGCATTGGCGGCTTCGATTCCCTTGTTGCCAACGGCACCTTCTTTTTGGTCCGGTTGGGCAGCGCGGGCTTCGGCCTGGGCCTGTGTGTTGCAGGTTAGAACGCCGAATCCGATCGGGATGCCGCTTTCCATTGCCAGGTCCATCAGCGAGGTGCTAACCGCACGGTTGATGTGTTCGTCGTGCGTGGTTTCGCCCTTGATCACACAACCTAGTGCGATCACTCCAACGACTTCTTCGTCATCGATCGTGGTTCGCACGACCGTTGGCAATTCCCATGCACCGGGAACGCGTACGATCGGGATCAGGTGTTCGGGATAGCCCGCATCCAAAATTGTTTGCTTCGCACCATCGACCAACGCATCGCAAATTGCAGCGTTGTATCGACTGGCCACGATGACCACTTTGCCCTCGGGCAAGTCGCCGTCGATGCCATGGATTTCGCCTGGGCGAGCGGAGGATTCAGGCATCTTTTCAGTCGTCATCTTTTAGACTCAATAGGAATTCAGCGTTATTCTGGGTCTGACGTAGACCCTTGGTTAGTTTCATCATTGCGTCGGCCGGCGACATTTCAATGATATCGCGGCGAAGGTTTGAAATTCGGCGATACTCTTCGGGGTCCAACAACATTTCTTCGCGGCGGGTTCCGCTGCGGCTGATGTCGATGGCGGGCCAAACACGTCGGTCGACGAGAGCTCGGTCGAGCACGATTTCTAGGTTACCGGTTCCTTTGAACTCTTCAAAGATGATGTCGTCCATCCGGCTGCCGGTATCGACAAGGGCTGTCGCCAAAATGGTTAGCGAACCGCCTTCTTCGACTTTGCGGGCCGAACCGAACAGTGCTTTGGGTTTCTGCAGTGCACCCGCATCGAGTCCACCGGAGAGTAGTTTTCCGGTCGATTCGCCATCGGAGTTGTGGGCTCGCGCTAGGCGGGTGATCGAATCCAAGAAGATGACCACGTCGGTACCGGCTTCGACCATCCGCTTGGCCTTTTCAATGACCATTTGCGCGACTTGGATGTGACGCTGGGCGGGTTCGTCGAAGGTACTGCTGATCACTTCGCACTGCGGACCGCATACCTCGCGCTCCATGTCCGTCACTTCTTCGGGACGTTCGTCGATCAGCAGGATGAACGTGTACGCGTCCGGATAGTTTTTCAGGACCGCGCGAGCCATCTGTTGCATCAGAATCGTCTTGCCGGCGCGCGGTGGGCTGACGATCAACCCGCGTTGGCCGAACCCGATCGGTGTCAGCATGTCGACGACGCGAGTGGACATTTCCGCTCCGTCATGTTCCAAGATGATTCGGTCGTTGGGGTGCAGCGGTGTCAGTTCGTCGAATGGGATAACACTGCCACGTGCCGACGGATCTTGCCGATTGATCGCTTCGATCCGCAGCAATGCAAAGTACCGTTCGTTTTCCTTCGGCGGACGAATTTGGCCAGCAACGTGCGAACCGGTTTGCAGTCCGAATCGTCGGATCTGGCTGGGCGACACGTAGATGTCGTCCGGGCATGAAAGGTAGTGATACAGCGGCGATCGCAGGAATCCGAAGCCATCGGGCAGGATTTCAAGTGTGCCTTCGCCGTACATCAAGCCGTTCGCCTTCATGCGATGCTTGAGAATGCGGAAGATCAGTTCTTGTTTACTGATCGCGGCGCCTTGTTCGAACTCACCTTCGCTGGTGATGCCTTCCTCGGACGCCAACTGGATCAAACTGTCCAGCGACGACTTTTGCAGGTCCGAGATATTCCATTTTGGTTGCGAATCGTCCGTCGTGGGGATACCGACGCGCTGGCCCGCTTTGTTGGCTTCGCTGACGATTTCTTCGGGCAACGAAAGAGGGTCGCGTTCAGCGTCGAGTTCGCGAATGCGCTGGTCGACATCCTTGTCAGGGTGCCGTGGTCGACCATTGGATTGTCGTTGATCTCGGTGATCACGCGGCCCCGCCTTTCGGTTGGGGCCGGAGTTATCCCGAGAGGGATGCCGGTGAGCAGACATGATAGGTTTGAACGAAGAAGAGAGGAGAGCGGAGGGAGGCGGAGAAGGGCAGGTAGGATGAAGGCGAGACAAGAGGTGGGGATTTGGCTTGCCCTGCGACCGGCGGAACCGCCAATCGTGATCAGACTTAGTATCGGACTGCTCAGATGCAGTGGTCGGTATCCATCGCGGCTGCCCCCATGGACTGCCGTTGGATCAGCGCTTGGTAGTTTTCGCGAACGCTGTGAATCAGTTGGTCAAGTGAATCGTTGTTCTCTAGCACGAGGGTGCTGTTTTGTTTTTTGATGTTGATGTCTAGCTGGTTCGCCTGTCGTCGTTTCAATTCATCGGCATCCCAGCCGCGACGTGACGCTCGGTCCAATCGATTCGGAAAGCTTGAATCGACGCACCAGATTTCGTCGCACGCGACGTCCCACCCGGATTCGAAAAGGAGCGGCACATCCAGGATAGCAGCGGGGCGATTTTCGACACCAGCTTGACGAAGTCGTGCATCAATCGTCTGACGAGTCCGCGGATGCACGACGCTCTCTAGATATAATAGTGCGTCTCGCTTGGCATCGTCAGCCCCGAAAACACGCAACGCCAGCTTTGAACGGTCGATTTGGCCGTCATTACCGGCAATTTCGTTACCGAAGTGGCGGATCAGTTTTGCCTGCACATCGGCCGTTTGAAGGACATCTCGTGCGATCAGATCGGCATTGATCCAGGTAGCTCCCAGCTCCTGTAGCTGGCTCGCAACGGTTGATTTGCCGCCCGCAGGACTGCCGACGATGCCAATGACAAGCATGGATGTGAGCTTCAGGGTTGGAAGACGATCGGGAGGTGCAGGGGGTTCCGCTACCGGTAGGGCCCAAAGTCGGCGGTTTAAGGGCGATGACTTTCCCGCAGCAACCGTGAAATATTTTTCCTGGGCACGATCGCAATTTTGCGTTTGAATGTCGTTGGGTGGAGCAGACGAGTGCACAAACGGCGGCAACCGGTCGACCCCGACCACCCGATGGAACCCTTCCAATGGCCGAAAGTTCCGCAAAACCGACGAAACCACGCTAATGGAACGCCTACGAACCCAGCTGATCGACTTGTTCTAACAACGCTTTGATCGATGGCCGGTCCGATGGGCTAGCCCCAACGTAGGACAGCCGAACGTTTCCGTCGCGGTCAATCAAAAAGGTGGAAGGAAAGGCAAGGTGGGCAGAGATTTGAAGCTTCTTGACCGCCACTAGGTCTTCGTCAAGCAGAACGGGAAATGGGAAAGCGCTGGCCGTCGGTGACCTTCGAGTGGCATCTAGGAATTGCGGCAGTTGGTCTTTCGATCCCGGATAAACCAACAGGATCTCGGTGTCACGCCGCTTGAACTCGTCGTAGTTCGCGATCAAACGCGACGTTTGGGTCGTGCAGTACGGGCACAGCGATCCGTTGAACCCACGCGTGAACACCAACAGCACGTGCTTTTTGCCTTTGTACTGGCCCACGGTCACGTCGTTGCCCTGCGTATCGATGAAGCTCAGCCCAGCAATCGATCCATCGTCCTCGCGATTGCTTTTGACGTGGTCGGTGAACTCGATCTTATCGTCCACAGCGACCAATTGAGTTGCGACGGTTTGTGATTCGGGCGCGGAAGACGTGATTGTCTGGTCGCTGACCGCCGGCATGGTGAACTTGTCATCCGACACAGGCACCGGCGCGGCGTTGGCGGGACCGTTCAAGGTCGGCGCCACGGCAACCAGATTGGGCGACCCATCGGCGATCGCTGGATCACCGGCCTCGTTCGCACTGGCCCCGTTGGAATCCAAGACGCTCTTTGCATCGATCGCACTGTTGGCGGCGGCGGTTTCGTTCGCATCAGCGTCCGGGAGACGATTCTCTAGGCTGGGTGTACACCCGATCGTCACGCCCAATGCGACGCTGGAAAGAAGCATCATCAGGACAGGATGGTGGGCGCAGCGTCGCAAGATTGAGGTTCCAAATCGCATTGAATGACGGAATCGTTCGAGAAGATGGAATTGCGAAACAAGGCCGGGATGGCAGGCGCCGAGCGACGCAAAGACACTACGTGGGCGGTGGCGATAACGTTCTGAACGCTGAAGGCGGTGGTTTCCAAGGGATTCAGGCTTCTTGACGCTGAGCTTTCGCGGGGCTGAGTCTTCTAGCGACAGAGTCTTCTAGGGGCTGAGGTTTTCGGGGAAGTACAGGAACGCGTTGCAGTTGGGGCATCGCATCAACACCGACATTCGAAGCGTCTCGATGTGCTGGGTCGTTAGCGTCTGGTAGCACCCACCGCACGAATTTTCGTCGACCGGTGCCAACGCATCTTCGCCCTTTGCACTGGTGATCCGCTTGTAGTCGCCCAGCACGGCGGCCGGAATCTTGGCTTCGTAGGCCGCTAGCTGCTGTTCCACGCCAGCCAAGTCGTCTTTCAGGATGACCTGTTTCGATTCGACTTCTTTGACCCGGACGGTGTGTTCGGATTGTTGTTTCTTCAGTTCTGCTTCGGCTTCGGCAAGCGCTTTTTCCAGCACGTCGATCTGTTCGAGTGCTTCAAAGATTTCGTCGCTTTGGACCAAGTTGGCTTGTTCGTCGGCCGCGATCTGATCCTTCAGCGTGTTAAATTCTCGGTTGCTGGCGGCGGTATTCAGTTTGGCTTGCAGCTCCTTCATCCGCGCTTCGCGGGTCGCCAGTTGCAACTGTTTTTCGTCCGAGGTGACTTTCGCGGCCTTGATCGCCTGGCGGGCGCTTTCGACATCCGCGGTCGCTTTGGCCACCAACGTTTCGCCAGCTTTGATTTGCCTTGGTCCACGGTCGATTCGCGAGTGCAGATCGGTCAGCTGCCGATGGATGCGGTGCAGCGTGCGAAGAAGTTCGGTGCTGATTTCTATTTTCGATGCGCTGGACATTTTGTGGCCGTCGGAGGAAATACGCTTGCGATCAGCACTCCAGCATATCGCGCCTGGCCGAGTTGAGGTATTGGCGCCTTTTCGAGCCCTTTGCCCGGTCCAAAATGATCCGCTTTCGGATTGGTAGCGTGCCGGCGAGCAAAATTCGCTAAGTTGTGGCTCAATCCACGGCACATTTCACGTAGGGAACATCGAGTGAACGGTTGGCAAATTGCGTTGGCGGTCCTAGCCGCGGTCTTGGTTGCATTGCTGGTGATGGCGATCGTGTCACCCCGTCGGTTCGTGCGACTGCCATTCCGCATTCTGCTGCCGATTTTGTACCGCAAACGTGTGATCGGTCTCGACAATCTTCCCCGCGAAGGTGGATGCGTCGTGATCAGCAACCATCTTTCCTGGATTGACGGGATCCTGATCCTGTGGATGTTGCCCAGGAACGTCCGCTTTGTCGTCGATGGAGGCAATTTTACGCATCCGATCGCCAAGTATTTGGGCGACGCGTTCGACACGATTTTCATGACGGGAAATCCGAAATCGATCGGCCGAGCACTCAGGGCCGGCCGCAAAGCACTCAATGACGGCGACGTGGTGGGAATTTTCCCCGAAGGGACTCTCAGCCGGACTGGCCAACTGCAGGCCTTCAAAGCGGGCGTCACCAAAATCCTGAAAGGGACCGAGGCGCCGATCGTTCCCATGTGGATGGAAGGAATGTGGGGAAGCATCTTCAGCTTCTCTGGTGGCAAGTTTTTCTTCAAATGGCCCAAGCAGTTTCGACGCACTCTGACGCTGTACATCGGTGAACCTTTGCCGACAAAAACGCCGCTGGAAATTGCTCGAACCCGTGTGCAATCACTCGGCGCACGCGCGAACATCGATCAACGCAAACACTACCCCATCTTGGCCAAACGGATGATCCGGGTTTGGCGACGTCGTGGATCCGAACTGCAGGCCGCCGATTCGTTGGGGACCGAGGCCAGCGGACGCGACATGCTGATCCGGACCTTGGCCCTGCGGCGAACGCTGGCCCGCGAAGTGTTTTCGAAAGACGAACAGTACGTCGGCGTGCTGTTGCCGCCCAGCGTCGGTGGCGTCGTGGTGAACGTCGCCTTGGCCATGGATCGACGTATTTCTGCAAACCTGAATTACACCGTCAGCAGTGATGTCGTGAACCACTGCATCCGAGAAGTTGGCATCAAACACGTGCTGACGTCCGAGCGATTCATGTCCAAATTGGACCTGGACATCGATGCCGAAGTTGTGCTGTTGGATTCGCTGGCAAAGAAGGTCACCAAAATGGACAAGGCGATCGCCTTTATCCAAGCGACCTTGGTGCCGGCGTGGATCCTGGATCATGTGTTGGGGCTGTCCAAGATCGATGGTGACGATCTGTTGACGATCATCTTCACCAGCGGTTCCACGGGGATGCCCAAGGGGGTGCTGTTGTCCAATGCCAACATTAGCCACAACGTCGATGCGATCGAACGAGCCGTGAAGTTAGACACCAGCGATACGGTGTTGGGCGTCCTGCCGTTCTTCCATTCCTTCGGTTACTCGGTCACGTTGTGGGCAGCGATGGCGCTTGGTCCCCGAGGGATTTATCACTTCAATCCGCTGGATTCCAAACAGGTTGGCAAACTTTCGGAAAAGTATGGTGTCACCGTGTTGTTGGCGACGCCAACGTTCCTGCGCGGTTACTTGCGGCGCGTCAAACCTGAACAGTTTGCCAAGTTGGATGCGGTCGTGGTGGGCGCCGAAAAGATGCCCAAAGAGCTGTTCGATGGTTTCGAAAAACAATTTGGTGTTCGCCCGGTCGAAGGCTACGGAGCGACCGAGCTTAGTCCGTTGGTGTCGGTCAATATTCCTCCGTCCCGATCATCCGCGGTGTACCAGGCCGATCGTGTCGAAGGTTCGGTCGGTCGCCCCCTGCCGGGCATTGCAACACGCGTTCTGTCGCCTGAAACCGGCGAAGAAATGTTGGCCGGTGAAGACGGCATGTTGATGGTTACCGGTCCCAACGTGATGAAGGGATACGCCAACCAAGCCGAGATGACCGGAAAGGCAATTCAGGATGGTTGGTACGTCACCGGCGATATCGCCAACGTAGACGACCAAGGTTTTATCCATATCACCGGTCGGCTAAGTCGTTTTTCGAAGATCGGCGGTGAAATGGTTCCACACGTGCGAATCGAAGAGGAACTGGCCAAGTTGTTTTCCGAAGGCGACGACGACGATCAACTTCGTTGCTGTGTGACCGCCGTTCCGGATCCGAAAAAGGGTGAACGGTTGATCGTTCTGCACCTTGCATCCGAAAAGGATATCGACACGATTCGAAAGGGACTCAGCGAAGCCGGTTTGCCGAATTTGTTCATTCCCAGCCGCGATGGATTCCAAGAAGTCGACGCGATCCCAATGCTTGGAACGGGAAAATTGGACCTGAAGGGTGCCAAAGAAAAAGCGGCCGACCTAACGCAGTCGCCAAGCAGCACAGCCTGAATCCGCCTAAAGGCGGTACGACGAACGGTTCGCAAATTCGCATCCGGCGTTTCTCCAACCCGTTCGTAGTCCCGGCTTCAGCCGGTTTTTGCTACCGGGTCGCTGCGTCGGGCCTAGAACAACAAGGACGCCATCACTTCGTCGACCGACTGCGTCGATTCTTGGCGGTGTCTTTGCCTGTTGTCGTCGATCGCGGCGAAGGTTGGTGACGAGCTCGATTGTTGTTCTGCCATCGGTTCCCCATCCGTCGCCACTCGAGATATCTGGTTCAGGATTAGCAGGGCGTCCAGTGCGGTGACGCGCCCGTCGCCGTTGACGTCGGCTTGGAACACAGGGGCTCCACTGCCATTGGTTTGACGAAGTTGGATGGGTGACGCATCCGAATCCGCTGTGGAATCAATCCTTGCTGCATCAGCGGCGAGTCGATTGATCACCAGCAACGCATCGCGTGCATTGACCTCTGCGTCACGATTGACGTCGGTAAAGAAATTGTCAGTTTCGCTGGCATCATCCAAGTCGATCGGCAAACCGGTTTGCGCCAAGTTGGCATAGCCTCGGGATGCCACGTTGTTCTGGATAGAGGATCGAACCATCGTGCGGACAACGCTTTCATCGTCGTTGCGGTAATCGACGCCGCCACCGAAATCGGCGGCAAAGTTGTTGTCGACCAGAATGTCTTGCCAATCGATGCCTGTTCCGACGACTGAAATTCCACCGCCCGATCCGCCTGCTCGGTTTCCTGTTACTTCCGTGGACTGCATCGTCAGGGTTCCCGGTGCATGCGCCGCCACCGATTGAATGCCGCCACCGGACCTCGACTCCGCAACGTTATCACGAAGGCTGCTGTTGGAAAGCTGGACGTTGGCGGCAGAGATCGATAGTCCGCCCCCTTCGCCCGCCGCGGTGTTAGCAACGATCTCGGTGTCGGAAATCTCCAACACCGCTACCGGGGATCCATCCGCATTCGCAAGTGTCGATCGAACAAGCATGCCGCCGCCACCCGACGTGCGACTGGTCGAATGGTTTCGTGAAATGGTCGATTCGGATAGATGGACCAACGCGTTTACTATCTCGATCCCGCCACCGCTGCTGGCTTGGTTCTTGGTGAGATCGGTTCCGACGATGTGCAGTAGTTGATCGGAATTCATCACGCCGGATAGATGCAGACCGCCACCGTGATCGGATCGGTTGTTGGATACCACCACGTTCGAGAACGTTCCGCCGGCCCCCGCAACCACAATCGCGCCGCCATTGGATCGTGCTTCGTTGTCATCGAAGGTTGAATCGGCGATCAGGATGGACGAAGTCGGCGTCTGGCCTATCGTAAACAGGGCGCCGCCTGCACCGGTCAACCCAAATTCGCCGGTGGCGTGATTGGACAGAAACTGCGAATCGCGGACTTCCATCGCATCGCCGCTATGGAAAACCGCTCCGCCTTGGTTTCCGGCTACATTCGATTCCAACGTCGAATTCTGGAGGGTTAGCTTGCCCACTTGGTACACGGCTCCCCCATCCAACGCCGCGGTGTTTCCGTCAAACACGGTCGAATCAATCGATAGTTCGCGCCCCGTGGACGCGATGGCTCCGCCTCGACCGCCCAGCCCATTGGCCTGATTGTTGGTGAACCGGCTATTGCCACCGACGACCAGTGGCCCGTCGACAAAGACGGCTCCCCCACCATGTGTGGAATCGTGACCGGTCGCGATGTTGTCCACGAACAGAGTTCCCGCAATCGTAGTGCTGCCACCCAACACGCGTATCCCAGCCCCGACCAATGCCGAGTTGCCGACGAATTGACTGTCTACGACCGAAACCTGTTCGAACGAGGTTACGTCTAGTGCTCGTCCAGGTGTGTTGATCAGGTCAAGCTGGTCAACTGACAGGCGATCTTTCCCCTGACCACCGTCGGTGATGATCGACGCATGGAAGTCATCATCCAACGCATGAATCGCAACATGGTCGTCGCCGCTTGGCAACATCAGGATCAAACGGTCGCGTGGATTTCCGAAAACAACCCCGGCACTGGTGACCGAACCGTCGACGCCCACGGTCGGCACCCATTGGACATGACCTGCGTCCTCGTGATTCGTGAGCGTTCCCGAAATTTCGACAGAAGGGGCGTCTGTTCCACCGGTAAAATCAACCTTCGCAACGATCGAAGACGCGATTTGAAATTGCTCGGTATTGACCGCTGTGACGACCGAGTAGCCATCGGCGGTCATTCGCCCCGAATCGGGGCCTGTGATTATGACGGCGGATTCTTGGAAATCGCGGCCACCGGACTTCGATACGATCACTCGATCAACATCGCCGGGGGCGTCACCGGGACCACCGTCGAAAAAGAATCGGGTGGCGATCGTCGTCTCGCTCGTCTGGATATCCAGCCTGTCGTCGGATGGTCCTCCCGTGACGACGACGGAACCACCGGTAGGGATCAGGTTGCCAACCACTCTCACCTGCCCACCCTCGGGATCCGCAGGCGGAACCGACTGGTCAACCAGAATCGATATCGACTTTGCGATCACACGAGCACCGAAGTCGACGTCGACTTGATCACCGCCGATCAATCGGGCCGAACCGTCGTCGACGACCAGTAGGGCACCAGATAGTAGTTGCAATTGGTCTTGGTCAGACGCTGAATCACGGACTTCCCAATCGATCGCCGAAGTCGCAAAGATCCTCTGGTCGATCGCGATCGGTCCACCGCTGGCGAACGAGATGGCCGATGGTTTGTGGTTTGCTCCTACGCTTCCGCGCAACTGCAGACGGCCGCCTGCGTCGATGTCGATCGAACCACTGGATTGTGCGTCCAGCGTATCAGCAAAATGGATGTTACCGCTTTGGCTTGCGAAGACCGTCTGCAAAGCATTGGTGTGAACCGGCGCTACGAAAGATTGGTCGCCGCTCGTGTTGACGCTGCCCGCCAACGATAGCGATCGTGCGGAAACGATTTCAATTTCGCCCAGTGGTGCCGATTGGCCAACCCCGGCCGCAAACTGGATTTGCTGGGCGGCAGACAAGACCAACGAATGACCCGCCATGGGACTAGCGGCGCCAGAGGATGAGGACGCAGCGAATTCGTCAACGGCATCCGCAAAACGTATCCCCGCGATTTCCGTTGATATCGACACGTCGTTTGCGATCGTGACCGGAAACGCCATCTGAATCGGACCGCCGACCAAGTGGATCGGGCCAATGGGGTTGGCCGTTTCAAATTCGACCCGTCCGACTTTTCCAGGCACGCCTAGCGAAACCTCACCGTCTCGGTTGATCACATTCGCGGCGATCGAAATGACGTTCGCATCGATCCGCAACGAGCCCGTCGAAGACAGATTCTCGTACCCGCCCACGAAACGGACCGTGTCGTCAGCAACGGTATCCAGATCGGTGACCGTCAACCCACCGGGCAGCGTCAGAGTCAACGCATCGATCTGAACCGTGTCGGATCCGCTACCGGTTTGGATCGACAAAGAGTTCGACGGTGCAGGGGTGCGGTAGGTCGTGCCGACCGAAGTGCCAAAGGTGATGTCCGTGTTCTGTTGCCCGATTCGATACTGCTGTTCACCCGCATGAAACGCTTGGACCAACAGGTCGACACTGGTCGACTGAACGGATACCAGAGATGCGTTTTGGAACAGAAAATTCTTTGCCGGCGATGGCGGCGTGCCAACGATCGTCACTTCGCCTGCAAACGGCCCCAATTCCAGGATGGTTGCCTGCGTGGCTTCAGGACCGTTGATTTGCAACTGAACCTGTTGGCTGCTGGGCGGATCGCCCGGCGCGTGAGTCGTGATCAAGGGACTCGAATCAAAGTCGGCCGCGTAGTGAATGCTGACGACACCGGCGCGGGATGCGGTTCCTGCCGCGCGGAACTGGATCGAATCGGAAGCGAATTCTGCCGATGCGGATACATTCAATTTTGATTGGATCGAAACCAGGATCGTGTCGGACGCAATGCGTCCCTCGATCACCGCGTCGATGGATGGACCGGTCGCGGCGGCCGAGTCTGCGAGCCCACGGCCGAGCAGTTCGACTTCGCTGGCGTATCCGTTGATTGTGGTGTTGGCGGAAACCAGCAATCCGATACTGGGCCATGGGACAGAGACCGGTTCACTGGCAGGTTCCTGGACACCGCCGGTGATATCCGCTGGGGCAGATACACCTTGAACAACGATGCTGGATCCAAGACTGGTGTTTGCTTGAACGACCGAAAGGTTGGCGCCGACCAGGGCGACACCGCGATCCCCTGGTTCGGATCGACTGTTGATGCCATCGATGATGATTCGACCGCGATGGGACTGGACGATTCCGGTGATCTGAACGGCATCCATCGGTTGCGACGTTGCGAGCGGAGGTGACGGTGCCGCGTCCGATGCAAAAGCGAGTCCGCTGACCTCGATCGTCCCGCCCACGGTCACGAGAGATCCTGATACCGACACCGCTGCACCTCTGACGCTATCGATCGACGCCGTTGCTTCGTCAAGCTGGCCGTGAATCCGAATCGATCCGTCTCGCGTTTGGACATTCCCTTGAACCAATACAGACGGTCGCGAGGCCGAATCCAGGCTGACTAGATCGCTTACGGACCTTCCGACATCGACGGTCCCGTCGCCGGTCGCAATCGTTACCCCTGCGTCGACGATGATCTGCGACGTTGCCGAAACCGGTTGCGATCCGGTAGCGGTGACGTCCAAGCGAAGTTGAAGACTTCCGGCAGTCGCCCGAATCGACTGTTGGACCAGCAACTGGTCCGTCGCTAGAAGTTCCAGACTTGCCGGTAGGCCGCCGGAAACAATGATCGGATCCAGCAATCGCAATTTTCCGAGTTGGTCAAGATCGTCGTTGTTGACTTTGACGGTGACGTGGCGTCCGGCGACCAGGTCAGCGACGATTTTGTCGGTGCCAATGGATGCCCGGTCGACCAGCGGCGTATAGGTCACGCGAGTGTCCGAGCCGACTTGAATTTCGTCTCGACGGTACGACGATTCGTCGGCTGAACCAGCCGCCACAATTTCGATATCGCCAGCCAACAGACACCGCTGGTTCAGATGCTGCATCGTGGCCCGGCGATACGTGCCGCGATAGCTGCGATGCTGCGAACCTCGGTGGCGGCGTCGATCGGACGATCGGGAGAACATGGTTGGCCAAGACCTGGTGCGTAGGGAAGCGGTCAGAACCAGCCCAGTTTAGGCGGGGCGAAGCTGAATGCGAGGGTGGATTTTGGCAAAGAACCGATGGTCTGAACCGGCATCCGCTGCGTGACCCAGAAACCCATCATCGCAGGCCCATCGAAGAAGTCTTTCTGGGACGGTTCGCTGCACTGGGCGTCGATGCGGTGTACATTCACGGCAAGGACTTTGCTCTTGCCGGCCTTGGGTGAGGGGTGGTCGCTTATTCGGGCATGCCAATTGTCGCGAAATCATCCGTGTTCTCTCGCCGAGTAGAAGCAACAACGTGGGTCAAAAGGTCGAAGTCACTGTTTTTGATGGCGCTCAACAAACCTGGAATGGTGTCTCCCGCACACCGTTAGAGATTGGTCGTCAAATGGAAGGCGATCCTGGCCCCCGAGACCTGCAGGACCTCGGCGATCGCCAACGACTGGTGATCGCACCGGTCTCCGCACGGGCAGTGCCTCGCATCGCCGTCCGCATCGACGTCTTGGATTCGGGCGAATTGCAGGTCACCAACGCCCATTCGCGGATGTCGTTTTTCGTTGGTGGGCAAACCCAGCCACTCGCGCCTGGGAAATCGTTCCAGTCGGCTGACGAGATCATCGTCCAGCTGCCCGAAAATCGGATGCTGCGGCTCAACCAATCGGACCCTGAAAGCATCGTTTCGCCAACCAGCAGTGGCGATGGCGAAATGTTCCGAACGTTGTCGGGACAAGTCGAATCGACGATGGAGAACGTGGCTCCCGTCCGGCTGAAAGAACTATTTGATGGTGGCAGCCGTCAAGATCATGGACGAGTCGCGGTCGATCTGGTGCGAGCCGCTCTGACAGTGGTCCAGAAGGCGGCTGGGTCGAACGAATTTTTTGACTCCGCAGTTTCCGCCGTTGCCACGATGGTCGAACTGGACCGTGCACTGGTGTTGTTGCGTGAAGGCGACGAATGGACAGTCCGTTCGTCCTATTCGGCGGGTCAAGAAATGGCGACCCACGAAACCGATGGTGGCGATGGATCTAGCGCACCGATGAACTTCAGCCGTGGGCTGACCGATCGCGTGCTGGCGACCGGCAAGACGGTCATCTACGACCCCGCCAATTACATGCATACGGCGGATTCGTCGATGATGGTGCTCGATCGCGCGGTCGCTGCCCCTATCCTGAACGAAAAACGCGAGGTCATCGGTGCCATCTATGGCGACCGCCGATACGGGTCCGGTGCCGGTGATACACCGATCGGCGATCTGGAAGCCGCACTGCTAGAGGTCATGGCAGGAGCCGTTTCGTCGGGCATCGCGCGGCAGCGGCAAGAAGCCATTCGATCGTCCCTGACGCAGTTCTTCTCACACGCCATCGCCGAGCGGTTGGAGAAGAACGACGACCTGTTGGCCGGTCGTGATGCCGAGGTCACCGTTCTGTTTTGCGATATCCGCGGATTCAGCACGGTGTCCGAGCGAGTTGGGCCCAAGAAAACGATCGAGTGGATCAATGATGTGCTGACCGAACTTAGCCAATGTGTGACCAACACCGACGGAGTCCTAGTGGATTATGTGGGTGATGAACTGATGGCGATGTGGGGGGCACCGGCCGAGATGCCCGATCACGCCGCCCGCGCCTGTCGTTCGGCAGTCGAGATGTTGAAACTGATCGAACCGCTTCGTGAACGATGGAAAGAGATCACGCCGGACAAGTTCGGATTTGGGATCGGAATCAATACCGGCGTCGCAAGGGTCGGGAACACTGGATCGAAGGTCAAATTCAAATACGGCCCGTTAGGAAACGCGGTGAACCTTGCGTCGCGTGTCGAAGGGATCACCAAAAAATTAGGCGTCGCTGCTTTGATCTCCGATTCAACGGCCCAAGCCATCGGGAAGGCATTCGATCATCGCCGATTGGCAATGGTGCAGGTCGTCGGAATCAAAGAACCGGTGTTGATCCACGAACTCAAAGGCGGAGCGAACGAAGAATGGCGGTCGATGTCCGAACGTTACGAATCCGCCTTGCGCGCCTTCGATAGCGGCGATCTGACGGGAGCCGCGCGAAGTCTGGCTTCGCTGGTCCACGCCCATCCCGATGATAGCCCTAGCCTGGTCTTGTTGGGCCGCGTGGTGGATGCACTGACCCGGCGAGATGAACACGTCGATTCGATTTGGCGACTGAAAAACAAGTAGCCGGATCACCGGTGACAATAGCGAATCGTATCGCCGGCTACGAAGTCAGATTGTCCCTCGCCGCGATGACTCTTTGTTTGGCTTCTTGCGCGGTCGGGGCTGTCACGGTGATGTGGCCCATCTTTCGGCCCGTTTTGGCTTCTCGTTTGCCATACAGGTGCAGCGATGCAGCCGGATCCGCTAGCGATTGGTCCCATGGCGGCGTTCCGGCATCGGTCGGCCAGACGTCGCCCAACAGGTTCGCCATCGCAGCGGCTCCACAGCGGATCTCCGTCGACCCCAGTGGCAGCCCGCAAACCGCGCGGACATGTTGTTCAAACTGGCTGGTGTGACAGGCTTCGATTGTCAAGTGAGCCGAGTTGTGAGGGCGAGGGGCGACTTCGTTGATCATCACCTCGTCACCGGCGACGAAGAACTCCACACACAGAATCCCAACAACGTCTAAGTGACGTGCGGCCGCATCAGCGATCTGGCGGGCCTTGTCGGCGACCGCGTCGGACACCGATGTTGGAACAACCGAAACATCCAGGACATGATTGGCATGCGAGTTTTCGAAGACCGGAAACGTCTCGCTAACGCCGTCGGCGCGGCGAGCCACGACGACCGACACTTCGCAGTCGAACGGAACCCACTTTTCGGCGATCCAGGAATCGAAGGTTTCCCACGGGACTTGGTCGGCATCGGCGGCGGTTTCAACTTTGTGCTGTCCCTTGCCGTCGTAACCGCTGCGGGCGGTCTTCACGACCAGCGGCCAGCCGAGCGTGTCAGCGGCGGACACCAGCGAAGCGGCGTCATGCACTTCCGCGAATGGGGTGACCGGCAGCCCCGCATCGCGTAGCGTGCTTTTCTCGATTAGCCGATCTTGCGCGGCGGCCAAGACCGCGGCCGATGGGTAAGTGGCCGCATACTGGCTACAGCGATGAATGGTTTCCGCCGGGATGTTTTCGAATTCCAGCGTGATCACGTTGCATTGACTGGCGAACGCGTCGATTGCTTCGATGTCATCCAATTTCCCAACCACCGAACGGCTGGCGACCTGGGCCGCCGGCGTATCAACGCTCTCGCAAAAAATGACGACGTCGTAACCCATCGACGCTGCGGCCATGGCAAACATACGACCGAGTTGGCCTCCGCCGACCATCCCGATGGTCGAACCTGGCAAAATCGTTTTCATGGGGGGCAGCTTGGATGGAGTCATCGGAAGTATTCAGTCCGCGGCGATAGTGGACCGCAGCGGCTTCGCTCGCGGACGTTCGGGGGGGCCCATCTTGGCATCAACCCAGTTCGGCGGATTCCAAAACAGCATCGGTTTGCTTTTGCACAAAATCGGCTAGTCGCTTTGCCAATGCTTCGTCGGCGAGGGCCAGGATTCTAGCGGCTAGGATACCGGCATTTTTTGCGCCCGAGTTGCCGATCGACATGGTGGCAACCGGAATTCCGCCCGGCATCTGGACGATCGACAGTAGCGAGTCCATGCCCTGCAGAGCTCGACTTTGCACTGGCACACCGATCACCGGCAGGTTGGTTTCTGATGCGACCATGCCGGGCAAATGGGCTGCCCCACCAGCACCGGCGATGATCACTTTCAGCCCTCGTGAATCAGCCTTGGCGGCGTAGGCGACCATTCGGGCGGGCGTGCGGTGTGCGGAAACGACAAGCGATTCGTGGGCGATCCCCAGTTCTTTCAGCACATCGGAGGCGTGCTTCATGGTTTCCCAGTCATTTCGGCTGCCCATGATCACACCGACGGTGGCATCGGTATCTGCGAAATCGGTTCCAGACATAGCGGTGGATCTTTCCAAGTCATCGGGGGGGCGTCGGAGGCACGGGCATCGGCTCACGTTTTAATTGATCGCCCGTCGTCAAAGAAGGCGTCGGCACCCAAGACGCTTGGGCACTGCCGTCGCACTACCCGGATTGCGTGCCCGCGCCGAAGACCCAGGCGGAACTTCGCCGCCCGAAATTGGCGACTTGAAACTGGCGGCGCTGAATCTTCCGTCCTGTATTTCCCGATCAACGTTCGTTCCCCGATCAACGTTCGTTCCCCGATCAACGTTGTCGAACCGGGCCGTTTCGACGCCACCCCAAAACCGCACCCCTGGATCTTCGAAGATCGGGGCCAACGATGGTTCGGTTTGCCATGGTTGCCAGAGCTGCGTGCTTGCCGATCGCATTGACGCAACCGTCATATCTAACCGGCGGGATACGCGTGCTGTGCCGGGTCGTAGCGGCTGTAGGTTTCGATCCGGGGCATGTCAAGCAAGGAAAGCTTTTTCTTCCAGTCAAACTTTGGGCAAGGGGTAGAGTTTACCGAACAGGAACTTCACACGGCCAATGTTTCGCTATCACGGCGTCTGGTTTCGGTCGTTGAACATCCGATGGATCGGAGCTTCCCAAAATTTTGCGTTGCGAACGACAAAGGCGAGTCGTTGCCAATGCACCAGACCCATCGAACCGGAATTGAATTTCTGTGAACGCATTATCCACGCCTGAGGCGACAGATCATCGATCGGATGATCCCGGGTCGCCCACGACATGTTCGGAATACCTGTTGGTTTGCCAAGCCAGGTGCAGCGAAATCAATCGCGGCACTTGGCAGTTCTCCCTCGAAGCTTCGGACGGCGAATTGGTACTCGAAGCCACCGACGAAGAGGTTGGCGACTTGAACCGGTTGACGCTGTTAGCGGCTGTTCGCGGGTTGGAATCGATCGAAGGTGCGTCGCGAGTGACGCTGCTGAGTACGAATCGTTACATGATTCGATCGTTATCCGATTCGCTTCCCCGTTGGCGTTCGAACAATTTCGTTTGGGAACACTTCGGTCGTCGCATTGATGTCCAGCATGCCGATTTGTGGCGGCGGGTGGATCGGGCACTTTCGATCCATCGTGTCGAAGCGTGTTTGGTGTCATCGAAATTGGTCAGCACCGATTCGCCGGTGGCAGCCGCCACCGCCCGAACGATCCAAACCGATCGCGGGACGTCCAACCTTCGTTTCGACGCTGGTCATGCCGGCCCGAATCGTCCCGCATCGTCCGCGGCGTCCAAGTCGGGATCCAAGGACCAACTGCGTCAATGGTTGCTCGGTACAGCCGCCGCACCGGAATCACAGACCGCACGTCGTCGTTTTACGGCGGCCGACCTAAGAGCATCGTGATCGCTGGCCGGCGATCGACCCACACGATGGGCAGTACCCCCGATGCTGCCCATCCCCAATCCTTCATCCACCATTTATCCCTCGCATCCAATGTCTGACGGCATCGGTTTCCTGGCTAATACACATGCAAACTCAAGTTTCGCTGTCCAGCATTGGGCACCTCATCAACGGAACTCACGAGAATCCCAGCAGCGTCCTGGGCCCTCATCCGGTTGATTACCGCGGTCAATCGGCAATCGCTGTGCGCAGTTTTCTGCCAGAAGCACAGGCAGCCTGGATCGTCGATAGCGCCAATGGAAGCCGACGTCCCATGCGGCGCTTGCACCCAGGTGGCTTCTTTGAGGCGATTTATTCCCCCTCAGCCGGCCAACCGGTCGACGCAGCCGGTTTGTCACGTGAAGATAAAGTAAAGTCGAGTTCTTCGTATCGCATCCAGATGTCCAACCAGAGCGGCGAGATGATTGAAATGCCTGACCCCTATGCAGCCCCATCCATTTTGACCGACTTCGATCGCTACCTGATTGGCGAAGGTCGTCACCACCAACTCTACGAACGGCTGGGCGCTCAGCTTCGCACGATCGACGGGACCAAGGGTGTCAACTTTGCCGTTTGGGCGCCGAACGCCCGATCCGTCCAATTGGTTGGCGATTTCAATGGCTGGGATGGCCGATCCCACGCCGCTCGCGGAAGCGACGCCGGCATTTGGGAAATGTTCGTGCCGGGTGCCAAAGTCGGCGACCGCTACAAGTTCCGGATTCTGGATGCCCATGGCCAGTGGACTGACAAAGCCGACCCCTGTGGGTTTGCGGCCGAGCTTCCACCGTTGACTGCGTCCGTCGTCGCCGACCTAAAATTGCATTCCTGGTCCGATGACGAGTGGATGTCGAATCGTCGCGATTGGAATCCAATGCACGAGGCGATGAACGTTTACGAAGTCCACTTGGGCAGTTGGCAGAAAGCAGCAGGTCGCACCCACGGTTGGATGGACTATCGCAGCCTGGCGAAACGATTGGCCGACTATTGCCATCGCATGAACTTCACTCACGTCGAACTGATGCCGATCAACGAACACCCGTTCACGGGATCGTGGGGCTATCAGGCAGTCGGATACTTCGCGCCCACCAGCCGGCACGGTTCGCCAGAGGACTTTATGTTCTTTGTCGATCACATGCACCAAAACGGCATCGGCGTTATCGTCGACTGGGTTCCCGCTCACTTCCCCAAAGACGCTCACGGGTTGGCCAAGTTCGATGGCACACCGCTGTACGAACACGCCGACGTTCGACAGGGCGAACACCCCGACTGGGGAACGTTGATCCCGAACTATGCTCGCAACGAAGTGCGAAACTTCTTTGTCGCCAACGCATTGTTCTGGTTGGATAAATACCACATCGACGGGCTTCGGGTCGACGCGGTCGCATCGATGTTGTATTTGGACTACAGCCGCGAAGATGGCGAGTGGGTCCCCAACGAGTACGGCGGACGAGAAAACCTGGGCGCGATCGACTTCCTACGTGAATTCAATGTCGCCGTCCACGAGAAGTTCCCGGGCGTGGTCACCGCTGCCGAAGAATCGACGGCATGGCCCGGCGTTTCGCGACCTGTTCACGAAGGTGGACTCGGATTCACTTACAAGTGGAACATGGGGTGGATGAACGATTCGCTTCGTTACTTCCACAACGAACCGATCCATCGCCAATTCCACCAGAACGAACTGACGTTCAGTCTGATCTACGCGTTCACCGAAAACTTCATGCTGCCGCTGTCGCACGACGAAGTGGTGCACGGCAAGGGATCCTTGCTAAGCCAGATGCCGGGCGACATGTGGCAAAAGTTCGCCAATCTGCGGTTGCTGTATTCGTACATGTGGACGCACCCAGGCAAGAACCTGTTGTTCATGGGCGGCGAACTGGCGATGTGGAACGAATGGAATGCAGACGACGGGCCCCAGTGGGAACTGCTGGATTTCGAAACGCACCGTGGGATCCAACAATGCGTTTCCGATCTGAACCAAGTGGTCATCGAAAACAAGGCGCTGCATGACTTGGATTTCTCGGGCGATGGGTTCGAGTGGGTCGATTGCATGAACGGCCAAGACAGCGTGCTGGTCTATCTACGGAAAGCCAGTGATGATTCTCCGCCAATCTTGGTGTGTTGCAATTTCACTCCCGTGGTCCGCCAGTTGTACCGAGTCGGTGTCCCCAAGGCCGGTTATTGGAAAGAGATTTTCAATAGCGATTCGAAAGCCTATGGCGGTTCGGACGTGACCAATTCGCCTGGATTGGCAACCATCGGTGTCGGCCAACATGATCGACCGGACAGCATCGAGATCACCATGCCACCGCTGGGCGTCTCGATCTTCCGCCTAGAATCATAAGTCACCACCCAGACCGGGATTCCCCAGTATCCCTCCTAACCACCCGTAGTGGGATTCGCCAGATTTCCCCCGCGTTTCGACGCGGACGCGATTCCTGGCGAAGTCCACGACGGGCGACCAAAACTCGGTAGTGGGATTCGCCAGAATTCCCTCGCAAGTACCACTACCCAACCGGGATTCCCCCCAATCGCCTGCAATCCCCGCGCAGAACCACAAACCCGATCCACCGACAAGCAGTTCAGAATCCCCGGCCGATCATCGGCCTTTCGATTCCAACCAGTTCCCAAGTTCACCGCTAGCCGTTTGGCCGCCAGCCCCGGTTCTTCGATGACCAGACCGAGGCTAGCGCCCAAACGGCGAACTCGATCGACAAACCGTCACGCGTCGCCGCTCACTTATTCGACACGCTCGATCGCCTCGGGGCTTCGGTGACGACGTCCTTCCAAAGTTTCTCCCCGAGGCTCCGTGCACTCGCGTTATAATATTTGACGACAGTGAACAACGGTTTTCTTATTCCCTTTCGGCAAACTGCCCACCATGACCGTCAAGATGCAACTGGCTCGGATCATCATTTCCGAACTGACAGAGAACCAAGTCATCTACCTTCAGGAAGTCGACGGGCATCGCGAGTTCCCGATTCTGATCGGCATTTTCGAAGCGACCAATATCGATCGCCGGGTCAAAGAGGACTACCAACCGCCACGGCCTTTGACGCATGACTTGATCGTCGAAGTTGCCAAAGCCTTGGATGCCACGATCGAAAGTGTCGTGATTAGCGACCTGAACAAGAGCACCTACTTTGCACGGTTGGTGCTGAAAAAGTCCAATGGTGAAACGCTAGAAATCGATTCTCGCCCCAGCGATGCCATCGCGGTCGCGGTAACGTTTTCGCCTCCGCTGCCAATCTATGTCAGCGAACATGTTCTAGATGAAGCCACCTCGGCGATTTGATTCGAATGAAGATCATTCATCACGTTGCCGAAGCACAATCCATCGTCGCGGCTGCGCGAGCGAGCGGAAAAACCGTTGGCTTGGTTCCGACGATGGGCGCGCTGCATGACGGGCATGTATCGCTTGTTCGCGAAAGCGTCCGGCGATGCGATCAGACGTTCGTATCGATCTTCGTCAATCCGACGCAGTTCGCGCCGCACGAGGACTTGGACAAGTATCCGCGGACTCTGGACGCTGATTGTGCCGCGGTTCAGTCGGTGGGGGCCGACTACGTGTTCGCTCCCGAAGTCGGTGAGATGTACCCGGCTGGATTTAGCACCGCAGTCGATCCGCCCGCAGTCGCCGTGCCGCTAGAAGGCGTCTGTCGCCCCGATCATTTTCGCGGCGTCGCAACTGTGGTGTTGAAGTTGTTTCAGTGCGTTCCGGCCACGCATGCGATCTTCGGATCGAAGGACTATCAGCAGTGGAAGGTCATCGAAGCGATGGTACGCGACCTGAACATTGGCATCCAGATCGTGGCCGGTGAAACGATCCGCGATCCGGATGGGTTGGCGATGAGCAGTCGGAACCGGTACTTGTCGTCGGATCAGCGACGAATCGCCCTGTCGCTATCAGCGGCGCTGCGACAAGCCAAGCAGATGGCCAGCGACGGCGAAACCAGCGTCGATGCGATCGAGTCGGCGATGCGGGAACAATTGGCGGAAACGACACGAATCGATTACGCCCGCGTCGTCGACGCCCAATCGCTAGAAACCATGACCCAGATCGATCGTCCGGTGGTGGCTCTCGTTGCCGCATTCGTCGGGCAGACGCGGCTGATCGATAACCAACGCATCGGCTAGCCCCGCGAACCGTTCGTGCGCTACCCCAACCAAGGGCCTAACCACTGCATCCGGCGTCGAAGCAAGGGAAGTCTGGCGAATCCCACTGCGGTACTGCAATGCGTGGCCGTGGCCATTTTTGCCTCTGATCGGTGCACATCGCATTGGCTGCCAATCCGCTACACTCACATCGATGTTCCATTTATTTCAAAAACGGCCGCCGCTTTCCACCTTCGCCCGCGTCGACATCGAACTGCTGTTGCGCAGGAATGTCGAAGTTTGCGGACGTGACGATGTTCTGAAAATGGAATATCTGACCGACGCAAAGTCTTTGGATTTTGGCGACGGTGCGGCGGAGCAATGGATTCAGTCCGCTGCGTCCAGCGTCGCTGGTCAGATGCAGATGAACATTGATGATGTGCAGGTCATTCAAAGCGATGATCCCGAGTTTGCGTACACATCTCTCTATGACGATGGGCGGATTTTTCTGCACCCCGATGTGGTTGGCGACGAACTGCGGACCGTCACGGAACTAGCGAACCAGTTTGCTCATCACTTTTGGCTCCGTCAGCCATCGCCGCGGCCCTTGGACCACCATCCCCGCACGACCACCCTGCTGCCGATCGTGCAGGGGTTTGGAGTCTTGGCTGCCAAGGCGTCGCTGCAAGAATCGCACTGGACCGCGGCTGGATATTCCGGCTGGTCGATGTCACGTTCAGGCTATTACAGCGCCATCGAAATCGGCTACGCCTTGGCACTGCTGGCGCGCCTGCGGGGCGAGGCACGACCGAAGTGGTACGATTCATTGCGTCTGGATGCGAAGAAGACGTTTGACTCGGCGGCGCGGTATTTTGATCGACAGCAATCGCTGGGGCGACCGTTGCTGTTCGATTCGCAGCGAATCCCGAGCTCGCACTGTGATTCTGCAGAACTTTCCAAATGGTTGTCCGGACCGGATCCTGCCTTTGCGATGGCGTCCGCGTACGCGCTCGCGAAATCGACGTCCCTCCCCTCGGTGGCTACCGATGCGGCGATGGAACTGACCGAATCAAAAGATTTGGAATTGGTCGTCTTGGCAACCCGGTTGCTGGCCATCGCGTCATCCGATCACCCAGATGTCGACGGCAAAATCAATCGACTCGCCCGTCATCGGTCCGGGGCGGTCGCGCTTGCCGCTATGCATGCGGCCAGCACACGCGGGTTACCGGTTTCGCCCTACCAAAAACGCATCGAAAAGCTGTTGATGGACCCGCACATGGAATGGGGCCCCGTGTTGGATCTTGTGAACCAGCACCCGCAGTCGTTTGCGTCGCTATCGCCCGCGATTTGTCGTCAAGCGGAACTGGCCGTTCGATTTGGGGACAGCGAAGCGATCGATGCGCTCAGCGGTTGTTTAGTGAAAATCGCTCAAGATCCGGTGGCGGAGATTGAAAGCCGCATTCGTAGCCGGGATACTCGAGACAAGATTCTCGCAACCGTGACAGGTAGAAATCCTAATGGCGAACTCGAGTCGATCGATCCCACCGAACCGTAACCTCCGTGACAACGCCGGACATTTCCAGTGTCCGGCCGACTCCGACTGTGCGACCGCTGTGTCACCGTCACCGTCACCGGACCAGGCGGCCATTGCTGACTACTTTCGGTCCCCACAATTTGCCGAAACAAAAGTTCGTCGGCTCAGCGAAGATGATCGCAAGATTCGATCGGCCGCTCGATCCCGCCACGCTGGCTTTGTTCGATCGTGGACGATGGAGTTGTCGGATGAACGCGGACTAAGCATCGGGGTCGCGTTCTATGGTCTAGCGGTTTGCTGGATGCTGATGTCGATGGGCATCCCCTACGGCGTTTGGATTCTAAGCGGATTTGACGGACAGTTGTTTCCGATCTGGGTGATCTTCATTCAGCTGACCTTTGCCGCGCCGCTCGCTTGCCTGACGTTGATCTCCGTGACGTCGGCGCTGTGGTGCGTTTCATTGCTGCGGCGATTTTTGTTGGCGGTCGCGGTGCTGATGCCGGGGACCGCGATGTTAGCGTTCGGGTTGGCTCAGCTTGGTTGGCTGGATCTTGCCGAGGCCTTTGCACAAACGCTGTATCAAATTCTCGCCTATACCGTCGTCAGCAGCAGCCTTGTGTTGCCGATTCAGATGTGGGGCCGGTGGTCGCTCTCGCACGCGCGCGAATCACCCGGCGTACTCCCCAAGCTGGGCACCCGCTCGATCATGGAACTAACGATGATCGCGTCCTTGGTGTTTGCGATCTTTATGTTCGTCCGCGGCAGCGAACTGTGGTACCAAATTTTGATCGTCGCGGCGATCGCGTTGGTCAGTACGATCGCGATTACCTTGATCGTTGTTTCCCACCTGTTGCGTCCACGGACAGGGCGGTGGTTGGCGATCCTCGTTAGTTCGGGATTCGCGTATGCCGCAATGACGCTGACTAGCATCTGTGTCTTCGCCAGTTACGACGAATCGATCGTCTGGTTCAATCAGAACGCGCAATACACCGTGATCGTGATCATTTCGATTTTGGGCACCTGTTTGTTCATGGCAACGGCGATGGTCGGGCAGTGGTGGTTGCGAGGATGCGGATGGCAATGCATTTCACCCCATCGGGCACAGCACAGCGGCGCACTCGAAGTCGACTTTGCGTTTCCCGTCTCTGACACCGATCCGATACAGCGGACGGTCGCGTCATGATCCACTGCCACCGATCCACTCACCATCGAAAGCATTGCCAATGCCTGATCGCATAGCGAATGCCGTATCGTATGACGATTCCAGTAACCTGGATTCCCAAGTGACGGACGATCAGATCGCGGTACGTCGATACATGGACACACGTGCGTATCGTCGTGCGGCGGCGAGTGTAGAGAATCCGCTGACGTCGAACCAGAGTCTGTATGGCGGGCTGGCGGCGATCAGTGTCCTGATGACGGGGTTAACGGTCGCGATGGTCGTGATCATCCAACTGACCGAAGATTTGATGGTATCAATTCCCGCCTATCTGATCGCGATGACGTACATCCAAACGTTGGCGCTGCCACCGTTGGTTGTGTTTTCATTTGCGGTCGGCGCGGCGTTGTTTTGGTATCCATCCGTGTTGTTGCGAATGCTGTTTGGACTGGTGATGGTGTTGCCTGCCTTTGGTGGATTTTGTTCGGCGATCTGGTTGGCCGAAATGCGGTACGACCCGTCGATGATGCTAGAGCCGGCGATCTGTTTGTTCACCCAATTCATGACCTCGGCGACAGTAGCGATCCTGGTTCAGTTCTTCACGCCCTGGACGTTGGCACACTATCGTGGAAGAACGGCCGACCCGATTCCGCCGACCGGCTTGCGAGCGTTCTTTGAACTGACGGCGTTCTTCGCAATCGGATTCGTGATTTTGGTCGCCGTAGGCACCGCCGACTTGCTTGCCGGGATGATGGTGTTTGGCGGTATCGGCATCATTACGACCGGAGCGGTCACCAGCCTTTTAGTCGGGACTCTGCAGAGCGGCAATCAGAGCAAACGCGGATGGGTGTTGGCTGCGGTCTTGGCATTCGGTTCCGCGGCGGTAATCAATGCGGTATACGCCGCTAGCTTATTCAGCTGGGATGCCGCATTACAGAATGTCGCGTTGGTTGCACTGGCGTCACTCTACGGTGCCCTGGTGATCATGGGCACCTTCGCGATTTGCGTCACGATCTTGCGGCGATTTCAATGGCAATGCATCAACCGCAGAAACCAGGTGCCAGCCGAGTGAGCCAGCGACTTCCCCGTTTTGACGCTGTTGATCTTGCCAAAAATCCCAGCCAAGATTCTGTCGCACCGTTCGTAGTACCGCCTTCAGGCGGCATCCAGCTACAACAGCCTCGAAGAGGCGAAAGCATCCTGCCGGTGGCCTCTGGCCACCGGAAATGGCCTCCCCCCATGATCTTCTTGTCCGGGCCGCCCTCAGGCGGCCCGGACAAGAAAATCAAGATTGCGCCAGTCATCGCTAGCCGTGGGACCAGCCTCACGTCAAAAAGCTGCCGCCGCTCGGCGGCTAAGCTGAACGCTCTCATTAGGCGGCATCCGCCCTGGCCATCGCGATCCGGCTGAAGCCGGTACTACAAACGGCGCCACACACCACTTTCCGAGCACCGTTCGTAGTACCGCCTTCAGGCGGCTTCCAGCTTACGCCAACCGTCCCATGAATGATGGCATGGACCCGATATAGCATTGGCATCGATTGCATACCGCCAATGTTTCCGAGATCGACGCCGCGCACTTGGGGCAGGGGCGGAGACGAATTTGCGATGCTTGCGGCGGTGCAGGCGTTGGATCCAGGTCACCCAGAATCCGCATCACGCTGGACTCCGTCACTGACTTGGGCTCGGGCGTTACGATGGTTGCTCGATCGCTTGCGGCGAACACAAAGGACACGCTGCATCTGGGGCAACGTACCTTCATACCTGCCATCGAAGCGTCGCCACGCACCGGATGTCCAGCGGGGCAGCAACTCTTAATTTTCTCGCTTCGGGCTTCCATCTCGATATCCCCCCCTTGGATTGGTGCTTGTCGCCGACATTCTTGATCGGGATGGGCAAACTTGTCCGCCCACATCCATGGAACACCGGCGATGCACTCTGGGTATCGCGAAAAATTTGGGACTCACATCGGCCCGCCGCGGTGTTTGACAAATCGCGTGAAACCCGCGTCTCAGGTGAAACGAGAAAGTTTTTCATTCGTGGCGCAAGATTCGGTGCGGGGGAACCGTTAACTTTGTAGATGGACACGCAAAGATCGATCGCGTGGCAGCACGAGACCGCAGTGTCGTCTGTCATTGCAGAGCACGACAATGCATCGCACACGAAGTGATTCGCCTCGCATGACTAGCCTCCCCAGCGAACCGATCACTCGTGCCAGTCTGTTGGTTCGAATGCAGGACGCAGAGGATCGTGAAGCTTGGGAAGACTTTCATTCGGTGTACGAGCCCATTATCTACAACATGGCGCGGCGCCGAAGCATGCAAGACGCTGACGCTCGCGAGATTGTCCAAGAGGTCATGCTGTCGGTCTCCCGCCATCTACAGCGGTTCGACGCAAGCGCCCAAGGAACCTTCCGCGGCTGGCTCAGCCGAATCACTCGCAACGCAACCATTGATCGAATGCGGCATGTCTCGGTACGCCGCGAAACGGTGGATGCCAGTGGAGTTCGGCGACGAATGGATAAGATCGCACAAGACCACGCGGCAACCGACCGTAGTCTGCAAGAAGAGTTCGAACAGGATCGACGACGGCAATTGTTCCACTGGGCGGCCAGTGAGGTACGGCGTTCGACGGGCGAGAAAAACTGGATGGCATTTTGGCGATCCTCCATGGACGGGCTTCCGATTGCGGCGGTCGCAAAGGAATTGGAAATGGACGAGGCAGCGGTCTACGTGGCACGCTGTCGAATCATCAAACGTATTCGGCAACACGTTGACCAGCGCTGGGCGGAATAGACCGATGAACGCAAACGAGTCAAATCTATGATCGCCAGTACGGACGACCACGTCGACGATGGAACCCTAACATCCCTGTTGGATGAAACACTGCCGGACCCTCAGGCGGATCGTGTCCAGTCCCATCTATCGGGCTGCGAAAAGTGTCGCCAATCGCTACAACGATTAGCGGGTGACGAAAGTTGGTGGAACGAAACCGTGGACACACTGTCAACGCAACAACCCGCCGCGATGACGGTCGACTGGTTGATGCCACTGCTGCAGCCGCCCGACGAACACCATGGCGTGCATCAGGGACTGGGCAAACTGGATCGATACTGCGTATCGTCGGTGATCGGTCAGGGGGGAATGGGCGTCGTCCTGCATGCCACCGAACCCGAATTGAACCGACCGGTTGCATTGAAGGTGCTGGCACCGCATCTAGCTGGCGTCGGTGCGGCGCGAGCACGGTTCATGCGCGAAGCGCAAGCCGCCGCTGCCGTCGTCCACCCCTCAATCGTGCCAATTTATAGCGTCGTCGCGACGGCCCGGTTGCCCTATCTGGTGATGCCGTTGGTCGAAGGCGGAAACCTGCAACAGCGAATCGATGCCGAGGGGCCGCTTGAACTTGCCGACGTTTTGCGGATCGGTGCGGAGGTGGCCGAAGGGCTGGCCGCTGCCCATCATCAAGGCGTGATCCACCGAGACATCAAACCAGCCAATCTGCTGGTCGAAGCAGGCAATGGGCGAACGCTGATCAGCGACTTTGGTCTGGCCCGCGCTCTGAACGATGCATCACTAACATGCAGTGGCATGATCGCCGGCACGCCCCAATACATGAGTCCCGAACAGGCACGCGGCGAACCGCTGGATCCGCGTAGCGATCTGTTCTCGCTCGGCAGCGTCCTGTACGCGCTGGCGACCGCAAGACCGCCGTTTCGTGCGGACAACCCGCTGGCGGTGTTGAAAAAGATCACCGAATCACGGGTGCGTCCGATCCATGAAATCAACGAGTGCATGCCCGCCTGGCTGGACGAACTGGTGTATCAGCTGATGGCGATCAACGCAGACGATCGAATCGGATCCGCCCAGGAAGCGGCAACCCTGCTGCGTCAGGCCCACGCGCACGTTCGCCACCCAGCGGCCGAGCCACTGCCGGCATCGCTGACCAACAATCGGGCGGAAAAGCCAATCCCCAAATTTCTTCGTTATGCGGTAATCACCGCGGCCACCGTGCTGGTACTGATCGGTGGCTGGTTCTGGCTGGAATCCAGCTCGCTAGGGCCTCGAATTCATTCGTTGTTGGAGAAACGAGATCGTTCGGACGTAACGACTCGGCCAAGCAACATCACGCCGTCGCAACAGCCATTTCCCTACCAGCTATCTCCGCAGTCTTTGGGGGACCAGTATTTGTCGTTGGACAATGCTTCGACTCAAAATGTCCGCGCTGGATCTTACGTATCCACTGCGTTCCCAGCAGGGCTTCCGGGTGACCTTCAGTCAATCGATGGCGAACTGTTCTTGCTGGAGCAGCAGTTGGGGATTGCCGGTGGCCAGACGAGGCCGATTGTCTCAATGGCTGCCGAGGCTGTCGACGGAGATCGATTCACTACGCGGCCGTCATCGGTCCAGCACACTTCTGAACCGACCTCAGACCGAACCCGTTTATCCATTCCTGAGCTCTTGCGAGAAAAACGATGAAAAATAGATCGTCGCGAACATCTACAACCTCTCGTCCCGTGTGGATCGCTTGCGCGTCCGCAATATTGCTGTCCGCGATCGCGTACGCCAGCGACGGTCCCGGGGGGCCTGCTATCGCTGCAGACGATTCGGAGATTTCGGTCCCCTTAGCCTCCGCACAGAATGTCACCGAATCTGATACGAAAAGACGTCCGTCGTTTGTCCCACCAGCGCCCGCTTCGCCGACGACTCCGTCAGAGAGAATCCGTTCTCAAGATCCTCGCCTCGGTACGAAAGTAACTCGAGTGCATTCACCAGATGGTTCAGGGGTGACATACTTTCAGCCTGCTCCGGCGCGATACTCGCGAGGGCAAGTTGCATCCGAGCAGATGAAGGGTGAACTCGAAGTTCAGGCATTGGCGTACGAGATCAAACGCTCTCAACGGGACGACCAGAAAGAATTGAAACGCACAGAGCTGCGATCACTACTGGAACGCCAGTTCGATTCGATGCACGATCAACAGGCACAAAAGATCGCGGAGCTGAAAGAGCGGCTTGAAAAGGCCGAGGCGATGCATGCCCAGCGATCCGACAACAAATCGCTGATTGTCAATCGGCGTATGGATCAACTGATGGGCACACCAGACGAACTGAGTTGGGATCCCTCCAGGAACGAATCTGCGGGGCAGGGCGGTTATGGATCTTCTCGCAATTTAGGCAGCTTCTCACCATCCCGTTACCAGGAACCGACGGTGAACTCTCCGGCCACTCACGATCCGCGATTTTCGCGAGTTGGCCAGTCGGTCGTAGTGCCCAGCCAAAGCGTCCCTTCATCGGCATGGAGTCTTCCCGCACAAACCACGACACGGTTTTCCCGCCAGGGCAGTTACCCCAGCGGTCCCTCACCAGCCAACTCTTCACCCACGGCAGCTCCCCCTCATTCGTACTGGGCCGCGCCCGTGCCAACGGGCCCACCGAGTTTGTCACGACCGGCAACATCGTTGCCGCCACGATCAGTTTCAGCTGACGAAGTCGGTTCGGAAAATCAGGCGCGGTATCTGTTCGAGTTCGCTAGTAAACTGGCAACGTTGAAGAGTGACTTGCAGGTAGCTGAAACGAAGCTGACCGAAGTGGAACGACTACGCGAACAAGGTGCCGTGCCACACGCCGAAGTGGAGGCCGCCAAAGCAGCAGCCAATCGAAACGCGAAGCAGCTTTCGGTGCTGGAAAAGGAACGTGAGTACCTTGTCAAACAGTACGAACGGAAGCTTGCATCTTTCGATGATAAGATTGCCGAACTTGAAGAGTCCTTGAAGAAGCAGCCCGACGATTCGAAGCTGGAAAGCCAATTGAAACAGGCAAAGGAAGAAAAGACCGAACACAGCGAACTCGAATCGCTGATTCAATGGGTCAACGAATTGTAGGGCGTTGCATCCGCCCCCTTCAGCCCAAGAACGCCCAAACGTCAAGGCGACATCCGCTCCCATTCGTAGCGCAAGTCGCCAAGACTTTCGGCCAGCATCCACCAATCTGGTGAGCCGCGATCGCGTAAGCGGCCGGGAATGGAATAACCGAAAGTCTGGCGACATTCGCTACGGAAGGAGGCCGCGGTCCGCTCCCATTCGTAGCGCAAGTCGCCAAGACTTTCGGCCAGCGGTCCACCAATCTCGTGAGCCGCGATCGCGTAAGCGACCAAGGATCGGATAACCGAAAGTCTTGGCGACATTCGCTACGGAAGGAGGCCGCGGTTCGCTCCCATTCGTAGCGCAAGTCGCCAAGACTTTCGGCCAGCATCCACCAATCTCGTGAGCCGCGATCGCGTAAGCGGCCGGGAATGGAATAACCGAAAGTCTTGGCGACATTCGCTACGGAAGGAGGCCGCGGTCCGCTCCCATTGGTAGCGCAAGTCGCCAAGACTTTCGGCCAGCATCCACCAATCTCGTGAGCCGCGATCGCGTAAGCGGCCGGGAATGGAATAACCGAAAGTCTCGGCGACATTCGCTACGAAAGGAGGCCGCGGTCCGCTCCCATTGGTAGCGCAAGTCGCCAAGACTTTCGGCCAGCATCTACCAATCTCGTGAGCCGCGATCGCGTAAGCGACCGGGAATGGAATAACCGAAAGTCTTGGCGACATTCGCTCCCATTGGTAGCGCAAGTCGCCAAGACTTTCGGCCAGCATCCACCAATCTGATGAGCCGCGTTCGCGTAAGCGACCGGGAATGGAATAACCGAAAGTCTTGGCGACATTCGCTACGGAAGGAGGCCGCGGTTCGCTCCCATTGGTAGCGCAAGTCGCCAAGACTTTCGGCCAGCATCCACCAATCTCGTGAGCCGCGATCGCGTAAGCGGCCAAGGATCGGATAACCGAAAGTCTTGGCGACATTCGCTACGAAAGGAGGCCGCGGTTCGCTCCCATCCGTAGCGCAAGTCGCCAAGACTTTCGGCCAGCATCTACCAATCTGGTGAGCCGCGATCGCGTAAGCGACCAAGGATCGGATAACCGAAAGTCTTGGCGACATTCGCTACGAAAGTAGGCCGCGGTTCGTTCCCATCCGTAGCGCAAGTCGCCAAGACTTTCGGCCAGCATCCACCAATCTCGTGAGCCGCGATCGCGTAAGCGACCAAGGATCGGATAACCGAAAGTCTTGGCGACATTCGCTACGAAAGTAGGCCGCGGTTCGTTCCCATCCGTAGCGCAAGTCACCAAGACTTTCGGCCAGCATCCACCAATCTCGTGAGCCGCGATCGCGTAAGCGGCCAAGGATCGGATAACCGAAAGTCTTGGCGACATTCGCTACGGAAGGAGGCCGCGGTCCGCTCCCATTGGTAGCGCAAGTCGCCAAGACTTTCGGCCAGCATCTACCAATCTGGTGAGCCGCGATCGCGTAAGCGGCCGGGAATCCCCTTCTTCATTCGCCAGAATCCCCCCCTCCACCGCCAATCCGACAAACAGGAATTACGGCGAATCCCAAGACGACTCTTACAGCGATTCCAGCAACTCACGAGCTCGATCAACCGCGGGTTTCGCCCATGACTTTTCCTGGAACGTTTCCACGATTCCACTGAGCTTCTTTTTTGCCGCATCAGCGTCCTCGGACTCAGCGGCTGTTTGGACCTGTTCCAGCAATTGGGCCGCTCGCGCATCGATGGTCGTGCGAGCCGACGAACTGGATAGACGCTTCTTTTCGTAAACGGCAAAGTCCATCAGCGCTGCGAAGTCGGCGTCGCGCGCGCCATCGTTGGTGACGTCCGAAGTGTCGAATGCGTCGATCCAACTCTCGATCCGCTCGGTCGTTCCCTGCGGGTCACTGTGGCGATCCTGCATCGCAGCGATGAATCCCTCTTCGGCCGGTGACAACTCGACCAATCCGATGCCGGCTTGCGCGTTCAATCGCCGCAGGGTGGCAGCCAGTTTCGATTCCATCTGCATCTGACGCACCTCGGTCGCCCGATGGTCGTCGGGAAACCGGCGCAGAAAGACGCCCATCGTTGCTTGATTCCCGCTTTCGACCAGTGTCGTATACAGTTCGTCCGCAGATGGTGGTTGGATCGATCGATAGAACAGGTAGCCACCACTGAACAGGATGGTCACCATCACGGCGACCGCCATCCCGTGTAGAAACGCGTGCGTCAGAGGTGGCGACGTGGCTGGATCGTCGCGGTCGATCGAACCCGCTTCGACAGTCTGGAATCGTTCGCGCAGCTTGGTCGTCGACTCCTGCGGCGCACCGTCGGGGCCACGTTCTTTGGTTGTCTCCGGGGCGTTGCTGCGGGCGGATCCGCCGGTGCCCGAACGTTTCAACGTTTTGCTTCGTGACGCCAGTTCAGTTGCGCTGCCCAATCCGGAAATCCCACCACCAGTCTTCTTTGCATTGTCGGTGCCGGGCTGTTCGATCGCAGTATTGTCGTTGGCGACATGACTGTCGGAATCCCCGAAACTGGTAGCCGCATCGGACCGCGCAACCTGGCCGGTCCCGAACGCGGCGGAATCCAGTCCACCCAACTCCGACGTCAACGGATCGATGACGCTGGAATCCGTTTCGGATAGTTCATCGTCCAAACCGCTGGTGGTGGATGACTCTACGCCTGCGGTGACATCCGAACTGAACTGCATCCGAATGTCTTTCAACCGATTCATCACTGACAACGCAGTCGGCGGACGATCAGCAGGATCTTTCTCCAGCAAGTGATGCACAAGTTCGGTCAATGGCTTCGGCAAATCGGCATCGACCAAGTCCAACGGGATGGGCCGATCGTTTCGCAGTGCATCGATCACCTCGGTCGAATTCTTTCCTTTGAACGGTGCCCGGCCCAGCAACATCGCGTACATCACGCTGCCTAGTGAGTACAGATCGGTGCGGGGCGTGATCGGTCCGCCAACCGCCTGTTCGGGCGCCATGTAATCGGGCGTTCCCAGCACCGAACCAGCCTGCGTCTGTTCGCCATCGTCACCGAACAGTTTGGGAATGCCAAAATCCACCAACTTGACGGTCTCGTCAGGTGCCAAGATCAGATTGGCCGGCTTCAGGTCGCGGTGAGTCACTCCGATGTCGTGCGCCAACTTAAGCGCAGCGGCTATCTGGATTGAAATGTCGACGGTTTCTTGCCAGGACAATTTCCGGTTTCGACGAATGCGGGCCTGCAGCGTTTCGCCTTCGCACAATTCCATCGAATAGAACAGACGCCCTTCGTTGTCCTCTCCTTCGCCCAGAATTCGCACAATGTTGCGGTGTTTCAGCATCCGCAGCGCTCGGATCTCTTTGTCGAATCGACGTCGGAATCGAGGGTCGTCGGACACGTGAGCTGCGATCAACTTGACGGCGACCCGTTCGCCAGTCTTGGCATGGACGGCGGAATAGACGTTGCCCATCCCTCCGCGGCCGATCAATTCGCCGATTTTGTAGGGTCCCAAATATTCGTCGATCGGCATCGTGGACAAGCCATTGGTGGAGCATTCGTGCGGGCAAGCGTCCATTCTAAACCAAACGTCGGTCGCATCGCGATGGGAAGCGCGATGCGAGCAAGACGGATTTGCAGCGGTAAAGCGATCTTCGGACTGCGTAGTCACTTTGGTACGATCCGCAGATGGACGAAACCAACAATTTGAAAACCGCGAAACCGATCTCCCCCCGCAGCGCGGCCGCTGCCGCCCTGGCTTCGGTCTTCCTGCTGTGGCTCTCTGGCCCGCCCCTGGGATGGTGGCCGCTGGCGATGGTTGCGTTGGTGCCTTGGTTAACGCTGATTGCCCAGCCATCAGCGATCACGCGCACAGGCTACCTCGCGATCTGGGCCGCATCGACGCTGTACTGGTTGTTTGTTCTGCAGGGGCTGCGACACGCACACCCCGCAATGTACATCTGTTGGGTCGCCCTGGCCGGATACTTGGGGATCTATCATGTCGCGTTTGTCGGTCTATCACGCCGATCGCTTCGCACCCGCCTTGGGGGGCGATCGCTGCCAATCGCCGTGGTCGTTCCTGTCGTGTGGGTGGCGACGGAGTGCGTGCGGAACTATTTGCTGACCGGAATCTCGGTCGCCATGTTGGGACATGCCGTCGCAAACGTCCCGTTGATGATCCAGATTGCCGATCTCGGCGGTACCTACCTCGTTGGCATGGTCATCGTTTGTGTGAACGTATCCATGGCGATGATGTGGCTGCGGTTCCGTGGCCAGGAACACCAGCAGTCGGCTTCGTTGGCGATCGCGATATCCTTGTCGGCATTGATCGGCACGATCGGTTATGGGGTGGTTCGCCGCCAGACGCCGACGGGCGATCCACTTGCCACGTTCGCACTTTTGCAACGCGACGAAGCAGTCGTGTATGAACAGTCGGCTGATCGCGAGATCGAAATTTTCCAGAACTATGCCCGACAATCCGTCGCGGCGGTGCAGAGTTCAAGTCGCCCGATCGATATCGTGCTGTGGCCCGAGTCAATGTTTTCGGGAGCGTCGCCATGGATGATCATGGCCGATGACGCAAAGGTGCCAGAACAGTTTTACGATATCTATCCCGAAGCCCGGCAAGACCCCAGCCTGTTTCGCCGCACGGTCGACGATCGTATCGATTACTTTCAACAGCGTGCTCAACAACTGCAGTGGATGTCGACTCCGACGAATCAGCCCAGCGGACCACCAAACGCGGCGGACGCGGCGAACGCGGCGAACGCGGCGTCCGATGAACCTGCCACTACCAATCAGATTGAACCAGCCGGCGATGAACCAAAGGTCGGCGACGCGGAAGATTCTCGCTCGGTCGTCGCGCTTTCGCCGCCAGCGATCTTGGCGGGTTGTGGAGTTGTCGAGTATGACGATTCCGTTGGATCGTACAGCGCGGTTGTCCATATCGACAGCGATGGAAAGGTGGTGGACTGGTACGGCAAGAATCATCTGGTGATGTTTGGCGAATACGTTCCCATCGCGCCCTGGATCCCCGGGCTTCGTTCCTTGATTCCGCCCGGGATGGGACTGCGAACCGGCGCGGGTGGAAAAGCGATGCAGATCGGTGACACCATCGTGGCTCCGAATATCTGTATCGAAACGGCCGTCGAGCGAGTCGCCGTTAACCAGTTGCGAGAATTGGCGGCCGAGGGAACGATGCCCGACGTGATCGCAACCGTGACCAACGATGGCTGGTTCGACGATTCATCCGTCATCGAACATCACCTGCGGTGTGCGCAATTGGTTGCCGTGGCCTGCCGTCGTCCGATCGTATCGGCTGCGAACAACGGTCCGACAGCGTGGATCGACTCCAACGGTTCGATCGTCAAGCGACTGCCCATCGGCGCGAACGAAACGTTGATCGCCACCCCGCGTCGAGATAACCGCAGCAGCGTTTATGTCCAGATCGGTGCAATCCCAGCATGGATCTGCGTCCTGCTGACCGCAGCAACTACCATCCGGCGAAAGCCCAAGCAAAAGTAATGGGAGTTGCCAGAGTTCCCCACTGCCCAAATTCAATCCCAAGAAGGTTGAAACCCCGCCCCCAAAGCTCCTGCTCGAACTCGAACTCGAACTTGAACTCGAGCTCGAACTCGAACTCGAACTCGAACTTGAACTCGAACTCGAACTCGAACCAGTCCTTAAACCGGTCCCCAACTCAACCCAGCCTCACCCCCAACCCAGCCCCCACCTACTCCGTCGATTGATAGAGCGGCAGGTGCCGGTAATAAACCTCCAGGCAGTAGAGCGACAGGCAAGTGGTATACAGCCGTCCGTAGGAACCGTAGGCGTCGCCTTGAGGAGCCCAGCTGCCATCTTCCCGGCCGCTCTTCGACTGCATCTTCGGTAGCTCGGTCCGCATCACCTCGTTCCATTCACGCCAAGGCGACCCGCCAAAGTGGTGCAGGACTTGGGTGGCGTAGTACCAATAGTAAACGTCTTGGTCGTTGGTATCGAAGGGGAAGTCGATAGACAACGCCTCGACCCCGCGGACCATTGGCAGATCATCGCGGTTCCAACCAAGGTATTGTCGGCACAGCAGACCTTCGGCGGTCATCGCTGGCGTGGGCTGCCCACGCGGCTGGTACGAATAGGCCGCTCCTTCATAGGCTTGTGCGGTATCCAGGTACTCTCCCACTGCACGAAGCTTCGAATCACTCACTTCCAAGCCGGCGCTCTGTGCACTTTTCAGTGCCAGCAGGAACCATCCGGTGACCGACGTGTCTGAATCCTCGTTCGGGTTGTAACGCCACCCTCCCTGGGCTGATTGGGCGCTTTCGGCAAAAGCAACGGCCAGCTCGGCTCGCGGTCTCAGCCAAGAATCTCTGGTCATCCCGTACATCTCGCACAATGCGATCGTGGCCTGTGCTTGTGCGTACATTTGTTCGTGACTTCGAGCGTCTTTGGCCATGAACCCGCGGCGATCCTGCAGCGACACCAGACGCTTCACCGCCTTTTCCATCTCATCGGTGTAGTCACCGCTTTGATGGGTATGTCCGTCGCCGAGGAAGGCAAGCATGGCCATCGCAGTGGCCGACGCTTCGTTCTCGCTGTGGTTGCCGTCACGATACGGGCCCCGCAAACTCCAACCGCCCTGAGGACGCTGGTTTCGTTTCAGCCATTGCAGTCCCCGTTTGACTGCGTCTTGTGTCTCGGCGGTTCCACCGTACATCGCCAGCAACGATTGCTTCATCGCACCGGTGCGTCCACTGAACATGGGTGGCGAGATTTCCGAACTGCCTTCGCCAAAGTCGACCTGAGTCAGCTCGGGAACCATCGATGTGTCCGCGATCTCGAACACGTTCTTCAGGTCCAAGTCGATTTCGGTTTCGATCTCGGAATCCATCATCGCTTCGGACTCCACCAACGAATCGTCCGTTGCGATTTCGAACTCGGTCAATTCGACCGATGGCTCGGACTGGCCCGTACCGATCGTCAAAATCAGGCGACCGATGCCAGAACCGGCCGGTGTCGTGATCAGTGCCAAAATCAGCAGAAAGATCAGGTGCACCACTAGGCTGACCAACCAGGGCGGAATCACAAACCGGACTCGGTCTTCGCCGGGATCGGTCAGTGATTCCGCGTCTCCGTTGGCGGCCGCAGCAGGATCGCCTGCGGGCACGGGACCGGCAGTGGTTTTCGCCGTAGGTTGCGCCGCAGGTTTCCCGATCGAATCGATCTCGCCACGCCATCGGACACCACGTGCTGAGCCGACACCGGTTCCGACTTTCGGGTCAGCCGGTGGTCGAACCGGCGGCAAGGTGGCGCGAGGTGGTGGAGGCGGGGGGACGACCGAGCCGCGGCCGGTCGCGGCGGGCGGCGGTGATGACGCCACCGGAGGACGCTGTGGAGCGGCCACTGCGGGTGGAATGGCAGCGGGTGGAATCGAAGCGGGTGGGGGGGCCGGTGAAGGGGATGTGGGCGGAGGTGCGACAGGTCCTCGGTTGGCCGGTGGCACAAGCGGTGCGGCGTCGACCGGTGGCTGGCCCGCAGCCGCATTGGCGGTGGGAGGCTGTGTGGGTGTGGGGGGAACGATCGCCGGCGGATCGGTCTCGCCGTTCCGGGGGATAGCGGGATCAGGCAACGACGACGCACCGAGGGTATGGTTCGAGTTTGAATCGCGATGAACGTCGGCATGGGACATCGTGGCGAACTATCAAAATCAATGGAAAGAAAAGAGACGCTCGGGCGCCTGTGATGAAATACGAATCGAACGCCAGCAACGAGGGACCCAGAGAATCATTTCGAATTTCAGCTAGGTAAAGGATAAGGCCAGTGCGGCACGAATGCGAACTAGCTACCCCGTTTGCCACCAGAACGCACGAATATCCCAATGAAAACGATTTTCCGACCGTCGATTTACAAAGCCGTCGCGAACTTCTCAGAGCCCGTTGACAAGCCGAGATGATTATCCGATAAAGCGTGTGTCGAGACAGTCCCCAGGGCAGTCACGACAAACTTCACCGCGGGATGGAGCAGCCCGGTAGCTCGCGAGGCTCATAACCTCGAGGTCGTCGGTTCGAATCCGGCTCCCGCAACTTCTCTGAAAGGTTGGAACACTTTCCGACCCAACGGTAAACGAAAAGCCGACGTGTGCTCCACGTCGGCTTTTTTCGTTTTATCCCGTTATCCCGCAACCACTTGCGTCGATGTTCGTGGCGGTGGTTTCTCTGTCGTCTCAGAATCCTGAGAACGGTCTGGCCGGCACTCGCGGCCGGATTTCGGTTTCTGGGCCAGAATTCTTACGTTCTCTGTGTCTTAGCCGGTTTGGGTTAGGAGCCGTAGCGACCTCCCTTTCGATCCAGTTGAGAACCGCGTTTGACTCTGCAAATCGCGATGTTTCCCGTCACCCACTTCGTAGCGACCCACCGAAACAGAGCCCAAACACCGTTTGCCGGGTCATCTGATTTAGAGACACTGAGAATAGCTGGGTGACGCGAACATCATCGCGATTTCACTGCCGCCCACCAAACCCAGGCGATCAGCACGCCTTGCAGCGGCAACCGAGCAACCAGCGCCCAAACTGGGATCGCCGGGAACTGGTCCGCGTTCATCAGCATGTCCACGTTCGCTGGGAAGACGGCAACAAGCAGCGCGATCAATCCCCACCCCGCCGCTCGCCGCAGTCGTGGGATCGCCAAGCCAACCCCACCAAGCACCTCAAAGAACCCCGAGACGTAAACCAAGGCCAACGGCCAAGGCAAATAGTCCGGCATGATCTTCAAGTACACGCCCGGCGACACGAAATGATTGACGCCGGCGGCGATGAACGAGAGGGCGAGTAACGCGATGCAACCTGATCGCAGGAAGGAACGATTTTCTTCCGTATTCATAGCTGTCACAAATGAGCGTTTGAATCTGCGACAGGGTTTGGCCATGCAGGTTGCCCAAAGCTCTGGAAAACGCGAATGCAATTCATTTAGTCTTCCAAGTCTTCCAGCGATTCCATTCTAGTGGCACGACGGCGACGTGCGATGCGACTGATTGCCCCCTTTTCTTTTTCAATTACCTGATCCCATGCGAGAATTTCAGCGCGGTACCGATCCTCTACGGTGTTGAAGTCCGTGTTCCACCCCATGCCGGATGAATTTGCAATCTTCTCTTCGGAGATCCCTTCACTGATCGCAACTTTGACCAAGCGAACCCAAGCCGAATCTGGCAAACGTCGCAATGGGGATAGGCGATATTTAGCAAGCGATTCTTGCCTAATCAATTGACGAAATGTATCTGGATCGTCGGAAACAAGGTTACGAATAAGCTCATCTCGAATAGGTGAATCACGATGCAGATCCGCCAAGAGTGCTTTTCTCGCTTCCCTCGAAAGTTCGGCACACGCTGCCGCGACGGTCTCTTCATCGAAGTCGACGCGTTCTATCGGCGACATTCCCTGGGACCAATATCGAATCCATTGCTCACAGACTTCTATATCCGCGGAAAAGATTTCTGCAACGCAATGTTCCCGCCGACAGTCCTGAGCAATCGCCTTGCGCCATTTGTCTCGAACTTCTTGGTCTGCAGGAACTGTTTTATTCTGTCCCCACAATCCCTCAGCAACCTTCGCTCGCAATTTGCTATCGCTATGCGAAAGAAGCGGGCTGTAGTGTTGCGAAGCGATTTCGTCGCGTAAAGCAGCAACGTAAATCATTTGGGCGTACGGACCGCTTGCGGAAATAGCTTCTTTGACCAAGTCTCCAGGCATCGGGTCAACGCACAAGAGTAGAGTGATCGCTGCCGGCCGGTATATTGCGTTTTTCAGGCATCCGTCGAGAATCGACTCAAATCCACTCTCTTGTCGCTTGCACGCGGTTTGGAGAAAAGGCAGCAAAATATGGCAAGGAACTTCGAGCCTGATCGCTTCGCTGATCCAAGTAGACTGGTGTTCCAGCTTCTGAGAAATCGTCCTGCACACAACATCGCTGTAGTTCGGATACGCATGGCCAGTTCGATTTGCGTCCTCATTGAATGACCTGAGCTGCGAAAGCACATCCGAAGCAGGCCTTGATGCCCAGCGGTTGGCCAGTTTCACCGCACGCTGGTAGCACTGTTTTTCGAATTTCGTGTGGCCTTCGATTGTCCTGCCACGAACCGACTCCTTGGGAAAGAGAGTTGCGTATTCTGCTGGTACAGGTTGAGACAGCTTGATGCGATGATATTCAGCTAAACGACGAAGCTCAGATACGGCAGCGGGGCTATTTGCAAAAAGCTTGCAGAGTGGATCAAGAGTTTCAGTCGCCGCAAGGCGAAGTTGTTCACGCTGATCGTCGTTCACTGTGCCACTGACCGCTGGCCAAAGCCAATGTCTCATCGCATCCACAGCCAACGACCAGTCGATTGGTGTGTACCGTTTGAGCAGGTCGTGGGCTTCGTTCCAAAGCTCTCGCAATTGCTGAAGATCCTCCGGTGCCAACAAGCCACTTCGCCAAATAAAAGTGTCGAAGTTCTCAGGTGACTGATCGACAGACTTGTATTCTGGTGCGAATACACAACCCAGAAAACGAAAGGCCTGCTCTGCTGGGACTCCCTCCGAAAGTTGATTTGCGATTGCATCCAATACAATACGACGTCTCGGAATCGCAGCCTTGGTCGGATATCCCCGCTTCACCCAGTCCTCGACAGTCTGAACATCGCGATCGGGCTGGCGATTGAAGCGATCCCGGACCTCCGGTTTTGTCTCGATCAGTCGGCAAATTGTTCTTTCGGGCGTGCGTCGAATAAAGACATGTACAAGGCCATCAAACAGCTCGGGCTTTTCGTCCAATACCTGGTCGGCAATGGTGTCCTCTGCGGCAGCAAGTCGTTCCCACGCTTCAAAACTGTCAGCAGCTTGCGTCATTCGGAAGAGTTCGCTAACGGGTATCCTAGCTCCAACGCAGTACGCATCTACAGCTGCCATTGCAATTACGCCAGTCAACCGCCAATCCGAGGCGAACGGTCGCAGGTCTCGTCGGACATTACCGAAGAAAAAGTCTCGAATCAACGCTGGGCGAATTGCTGCGGGGAAAACGATTAAAAACCCTGGTCCGTTTTCTTCAACTAAACCGCCAATAGCAAACTCACTGACGATACGTTGGACCTTGGAAAGCGGAAGGTCGAGATAGTTCGCAATTCGAGACAATTCAATCCCCGTATCGCGTCCGAGAGCGAGGCATGACAGAACATCCATCGCCTCTGCATCGGACGATTGCTCGACGAGACTTCTTGTCCAGCGTGCAATGGAGTCACCCGTAAAGAACTCTTGAATATCTTCCTGGTCGCCTTCGTGACAGCATCGCAGCAGCATTGCTGCCCGGCCAGGATAACCCATTGATTGTCGAACCAAATGGTGAAAGAAACGATCGGGGCCGCCGATGCCTACCTCCTTCGCCATCGCGATGATCAATCGATTCGAGATCGGTTGCAGCTCGATCACTGAGGCTACCGGCAACCCCATCAAAACGACCAATGCGTCTCGATGGGTTGGCCAGCAATCAGCAACAATACGAAATTTCAGCGAGTGCTCCTGGCGAATTGCCTGAAGTGCCGTCACTCGGTCCAAATACAAATGTGCATCCTCTACCGCGATCATCTCAGGCTTCTCTGCACGCAGTTGCGCCGTCAGAGCACTCTCGTCGAAACTCTTCAAAAAATATCCACGGGTCTTATTAACCGCGGTCGACAGAACCGATGTTTTGCCTGTACCTGGCTGCCCAACCACGAGCCGATCACCCTCCGCCGCCAGAAGTTCTGCGACAACTTCATCTCGACCGAATAGTGTTTTGCAAACTGAACCACGAACTGAACGTGGTGTTACTACCAGACCTGAGTCCCCACCAGAAGTCGACTCAATAGTCTTTTCGAGTGTGGTCGATGCAGACTCCCGCAAGAAGCGAACGACTTGCATCAACTGATCTAGCGGCAGCGAACGGGCAGTTAAAAGAATATACTGGAAGTCGTAGCGGTCACGCTTAGCGTCAAAGTCGAACTGGCCTCGATCGCGGTCAAAGTTCGCGCGGGATGCGGGTGCTCTCGTGACTGGGTAAACAAAAAGCAAACGATCAAACTTGGAGTCATGGGTTCCTATGAAGGATTGCAACGTGCCACGAATCTTGTCCGCAGTCGTTGTATTCGTCACTTGAACCGCTATGCGAGCCAAACGGTCCGAAAGGTCGAATGAATCCTGCTGCGGGCCAACAGACAGGTTGTCATTCTTCAACGACCAACCAAAGACCATGTTTAGAAGCTCGCAAAAGAACGGTTCCATGCCTATCAAGACATCCTGATGCTTGATTGCCACTTGGGCCTCGACATGGGCCGCGAGACTGGTCAAGTATGCCTCTGCTTCGTTGATTAGATCGGTCTGCTTGAGCCCCAATTTCCGTACTCCAAAAGGGTAACTGACTACGTCAACTCACGACAAAAACTCGCATCTTTTCGCGGAATTGGCTTGTGTCATTGCAGGCAATTCCGCAATTGCCTCCTTGCGGTGCGATTTCCAAAGAGACGCCATCACATTTGATTTCGCTGACCGGCAATTCGTGGAACAGGTCGCCTACTAGTACTGCAAGCCTACTGCCCTTTGGGAATGCACGACTTGGAACAATCCCAAACGCTTTTTTCCAAACGTGAGCAAGCACGCCGATTTCTTCATAGTGTTCAGGAATTGGATTGATACGGCCGTCTCGATAGAAAATTGGCAAAACGTGCTCGCTTGTCCATCCTAGACGTTCCTGGTTGCGCCGAAGCAAGAACAAATCCCATGTCGTCATCAGGCCCAATCCAATGTCATCAGCGTTTTGGACAATTTCTGGGCGATAGGGTTCTGGGCTGCGTTCATGCGGTGGCAAGTTGCGTTGGTGATTGATGATTGTCAGCGGCTTAACAAATTGATTCAGCTCTCGCGTGCGCATCGTTGCATGCTTCTGAGCCTGCGTTGACTCGTCATCGGCCGGTGTCCCAACAATTCCCTTAATATCAACAACCAAGATCGGATCCCGATCTCGGACTTGCACGTCCTCACGGAGATTCTTTTCTGTTCCGTCCTGTCGTGCCTGCTCATCCATGTCGACGACGTCTTGAAAGCCAAGCTGCCGCAGCGTGTTCATCACTGCCTCCACCAATTCGTCGCCGGTTCCGTTGAGAAGAACATACCAGTCTGCGTTTGCTTTCCGATCAGCTTCGATTTCAGAGTGCAGTTTCTCAATCTCGGCGTCAGCTTCCTTACGTACGATTGCTATTCGAGCCTTCTTTTGGTTGATGCTTGCCAGCTCGTAACGGTCAGAATGCAACCACGCCTGTTTGTCATGGAAGGGAAAGAGATGTGGACGCCATTGGGCGCACCAATCGCGAATGAAATCTGCCGCAATTACATGAAAGTCCGGCATCTGAGGCAATAATAACATCGCTACCATCGGGTCGTTGCGAATAAGAAGCCCAGCAACTGTGTTGTCATACTTGTCCTTCGCGAGCGGCAGAAAGTGATCTCGCTGGTCGTAGTTCGGGGAAATACGGGTCTGATACCGGGAGCCTTCTGCCCCCTTTCGCAGGAGTCGCGACAGCGCATTTCCTTCGTTGAGAAAATGAATTTCGCTCCCGTTCGCTCTCTGATTCCCAAATCTCTCTAAGTGGCTTGAAAAACTCCAGCTAGAAAACTCAAACTTGTTCGTGTCACGAAAATTGATGTTTGAAAACATTGAACCCTGGAGATAGGTTCTTTCGTATCGTGATCCTAAGAACACGACGGCCAAGCCACCGTGCTCCATGATCGTATCGAACGTTTCACTGATGCCGTAGGACACCAGCGGGCGAGCGTCGATTTCGCCTTGCTCAGCAGTCTGCCAAAGCATCTCGACACCATCTGCTACCTTGATAAAACCACTTTCGATGCTATCCGGCAGTGCCGTGTTTATCATCAGGATTTCCTGCTCCTCATGACCACTTAAATCCGCCCACGAGTGATCGACTGGGTACAAGTTGTCTGACCGTTCCACACGACGGGGCGCTCCCAAGGTCGCCGTCGTCACGTTGAAACCTTCAGCACGCAAACACTGATCGGTGCGCTCATCGATATCGATCAACATCATTCGTGGTTTTGCGAACTTCGGACTCGGGATTTCATCAGTCAAAGAAGCACTTCTATTCATAAGAGTTTTTGCTCAGTTTAAATTCTCACCCTATCGATGACATCTACGACCAATCCTGCGACTCCAAACGCTCTTTCCGCGTTTCCCAGTCGGGGAGGATGCGGGTCAGTGTTCGGTAGAACTTTGGGCTGTGGTCGTGGATTTTTAGGTGGCATAGTTCGTGGATGATGACGTAGTCGATGCAGTGGATTGGCACGCGGATCAGGTCGAGGTTGAGCGTGATGTTGCCAGCCTTCGTGCAACTGCCCCAGCGCCGTGTCATCTGGCGAATGGATATTTTCGGCGGTGATTTCAGTTTGAGTGATCTGCACTTTGGTAGGCACAACGCCAGTCGTCGCGCGAACGTGGCGTCGGCATGCTGGCGATACCAGTCGATGACGAGCTTTTTCGTCGCGTCGTGATCGGAGGTGTCAGATTGTCCGACGTGCAGGAACTTGCCGGATAATTTAGCCGAGTGCTCTGATGACTTCGTGACTCTTAGGCGATATTGACGACCGAGGTAGCGGTGTGTTTCTCCGCTGTTGTATTCGCGGGCAGGTTGAGTGGGTTGGTAACGCTCGAAGTATCTCCACTGCTTCGCGATCCATGCGGACTTCGCTTCGACTCGATTCAGGACCGCTTCTCGAGACCGATGCTCAGGAGCCAAGACCTCCAGCCGCATTTCAGGATGGACATGAATCGTCAATTGCGATCGTGGCTGGAATTCGATCTTGAACGGAATGTCGAGCCGGCCGTACTTCAATAAGTAACCACCATCGGGCTGTCCATTCTCGATTGTGGTTACCACCGACATCAGGCGTACCTCCGACGTGCAATGTCGAGGCATTTCTCCAAGATCATGTCGATCTCGTCGAACGATAGGTCCAGCCCTGTGCCCTCAAGTTCATGGAGGTAATCCTCGATCGCGGTTTGCATCTGGTTTTGCACGTCGGGATTGTTCGTCCAGTTCACAATGCGATGAGTCTTGACGATGTCGTCGATCCGCAACGCTGCCGCCGCGCCGATGGTTGGCAAATCGAGATCGCCGCCCGAGTGCGACTGAAAAACCTCTTTCACCACGCCGTACAACGCGCCGGCGACCTCGTGCCCTCGCAATTCGCTTGGCAAGTTGTCGCCGCTGCGGGTACGGATCTTCTCGGCGATGTCTTGGACTTGGTTCAAGTACTCGATGTCGGCGAGCCGTTTCTGCTGGAAAGCTGCGATCGCATCTTCGAGCATCTTCGAGAACTTGGCATAGAATGCGGGGTCGTCATCCATCCGTTCATTGATCGTACGTTTGGTCCGGTGCGCGATCGTGTCTGCTTTCGATCCGGCACTCTTGCCTTCCAGTTGCTCCAACTCTTTCTCGAACGCTTCCCGATCGAAGATGTTGACCAGCGACGTCATCTTTTTCACTTCACCGGTCGCGACGTGGGTGTCGATCAGCTTTTGAATCTTCTCCTCGTACTCCTTAAAGTCGACGACTTCGGCGTATCGGTGCCGAACCGAAGATCGCAGGTTCATGAAAAACTTCAGGTCTTTGCGATAACGGTCGACCTTGGCGTCCGGTGTTTCCTCCATGAACGCTAGGGAACCGAGTGCCATCGACAGCGAACGGGCAAAATCACGCAGCGCGTCATAGAACTGGTCTCGCAACTCCTGGTCGGCCAGCTTCCGCTCGTACAGTTCCTCGTCCTGCTTGTTGGTGATGTCCTGGAACAGGTTGAGCAGTTCCGTGTGCCGGCGAGGCAGCTTCTCGATCTCGACGGCCACATTGGTCATCGCCGCTTCGAGTTCCTCCTGGTCGGCCTCTTCCAACTCGCGATAGAACTCAAAGGCTTTCTGCAAATTCGACAGCACGCCGCGGTAGTCGATGATGTATCCGAAGTCTTTCCCCTCACATAAACGGTTCACGCGTGCGATCGCTTGCAACAACGTGTGATCCTTCAGCGACCGAGTCAGGTAGAGCACCGTGTTTCGCGGCGCGTCAAACCCTGTCAGCAACTTGTCGACCACGATGATGATCTCAGGGTCGTCGCCGGCCTTGAAACCGTTGATGACGTTCTTGTTGTACTGGTCCTCGCTGCCGTGCTTGTTCATCATCTTCCGCCAGAACTTCTGGATCTCTGGCAGATCGTCTTCGTCGATTTCGACCTCTTCGTTACCCTCACGGTCATCCGGCCCCGATATCAGCACCTCTGCCGAAACCATACCGAACTCTTCCAAGAACCGCTGGTACATCAATGCCGTCTTCTTGTCCTGTGTGACAAGCTGGGCCTTGTACTTGGTGCCTTGCCAGTTGTCGCGGTAGTGCATGCTGATATCGAGTGCGATCTCTCGAACCTTCTGCTCCGCCTTGTTCAACTGGTCCGTCGTCGAAAACTTCTTCTTTAAGTCCGCCTTCTGTTCTTTCGACAGGTTCGTCGTGATGATCTCGAACCAGCGGTCAATCGTTTCGCGGTCGACACGTTGCTCTACATCGCGAGCCTCGTACAACAGTGGCACAACGGCTTTGTCTTCGACCGCGTCACGGATTGAGTATGTCGGCTGAATCAAGCCGCCAAACTTATTGATCGTGTCCTTTTCCTTCTTACGAACGGGCGTTCCAGTGAAGCCTATGAAGCAACCACGCGGCATCGCTTTTCGCATCTTGGCGTGCATCGTCTTGTACTGCCCGCGGTGGCTCTCGTCGACCAACACAAAGATGTTGTCGCTTTCATTTCGCAGTTTGCCACGGCTCACCGCGTTATCGAATTTGTCGATCACCGTCGTGATCACCCGGCCAACCGAACCCTGCATCAGCGAAGCCAAGTCTTTGCCGCTGGCGGCCTGTTGCGGCTGCATGTCACAGTGAGTAAACGTCTTGTAAATCTGGTCGTCCAGATCGACGCGATCCGTGACCAACACGATCTTGTACTGAGGCAACCGCAATCGAGCGATCTCTTTCGCCAGCATCACCATCGTCAGCGACTTGCCCGACCCCTGAGTGTGCCAGACGACGCCGCCCTTGCGAGCACCGTTGTCGTCCCGCTGTTCGATCCGACCGAGCGTGTTCTTCACGGTGAAGTATTGCTGATATCGGGCGACCTTCTTTTCGCCGGCGTCAAAGACGGTGAACGAGTACGCCAAGTCCAGAAGTCGTTCGGGGCGGCACAGGCAATACAAGGCACGGTCCTGGTCCGTGATCGCACGTGGGCCGGTGAAGTAGGCAGCCTGTTCTTCGCTGACATAGGTGAACCGATCCATCAGCCAACGCGTGTCCGCCATCTTCTTGGGCGGCTTTGACATGATCTTCGCCAACGGTTTGTCGACGTTCTCTTTCCACACCGACCAGAATTTCGCCGGCGTCCCTGTCGTCCCATAGCTCGCACCGTTTTTCGAGACACCGAGCAAAAGCTGGGTGAACAAGAACAAATGCGGGATTTCATCATCGCGTTGATTGCGAAGATGCTGCGAGACCGCCTCGGTCAACGAATCATCTTTGTCTGGGCGTTTGCATTCGATCACGCACAGCGGGATGCCATTTACAAACAAAACGATGTCGGGCCGGCGAGTTTCGTGGCTGGCCGTTCGCTCGACCACAAATTCTTCGGTTACGTGAAAGATGTTGTTCTTGAGCCACGTCTCTGGATTCCAGTCGATGTAGCTGAGCGGAAAGCTCTTTGTGTCCCCCGCAATGGTCTGTGGCAGACTCTTGCCCAGCACCAGCAAGTCATAAATCTTCTCGTTCGTCCGGACCAAACCGTCGTAGACAACATCCTTCAGCGCCAGGATCGCCGAGTGAATATTTGTTTCACTGAATGGATGCGTTTCGCCCTTAAACTCGATCCGGTTCAGTTTCTTCAGTTGGTCCACCAGTACGGTGTCAAGCAATGCACTCGACAGCTTGCCGCCACGCGCCGCCACGGCTTCCTCGGGCGACAAGTATTTCCATCCAAGCTGTTGCAGCAACTGCAACGCCGGAATCTGCGAGATGTGATCTTCCTTGAACGAAGGCAGTGCATCGCTCATGGCGAGTCCTCCGATTCAAATTCCGCTTCAATCTCCTCGATACTCGGCAAACTCCCTTTGAGTGGCTCCGGCAACGATTCCACTAATTGCGTTTGCCATTCGGCGACGCCAATTGGTTTGTTGATATCGCGCAGAGCATATTCGGCTTTGATGCGTTCCTTTGATTTGCAAAGGATCAGACCGATGGTTGGCTCGTCGTTCGGGTGCCGCATCAGGTCATCGACGGCGGAAAGATAGTAGTTCATCTGCCCCGCATCGGCTGGCGTGAACTTCTTCATCTTCAAGTCAATGACGACGAAGCATCGCAGCTTCAGATGGTAAAACAGCAAATCTAGAAAGTCGTCTTCGTCGCCAACGGAGATCGGCACTTGCCGCCCGACAAATGCGAACCCGGCACCCAGCTCCAGCAGGAACCGTTGGACATGGTCGGTAAGCCCCTGTTCGAGATCCCGCTCGACCGCATCCTCATGGAGCGTCAGGAAGTCGAACAGGTACGGATCTTTCAGTGACTCTTGAGCCAGATCCGACTGCGGCGGAGGCAGGGTCGCGACGAAGTTGGTGATTGCCTTGCCTTGACGCTGGTACAAACCGCTTTCAATCTGCACCGTCAGAACGGCTCGGCTCCAACCGTGCTCGAGAGTTTTCGCGGCATACCAGTGACGCTCTACAGGATCTTTGACCTTTTCGATGAGCAGGGTGTTATGGGACCACGGGATTTCTGCCACAGCCGGTGGCAGTTTTAGCGTCTCCAATTCTGCCACAGCCTGTGGCAGATTCTCACTTGCGGGCGAATAAGCTTGGAAAAAAGCTCGCATCCGCCAGATATTCCGAGACGAAAACCCGCTCACGTCTGGGAAGGCGGAACGCAAGTCCTTCGATAGCCGATCGACAACACTTCGTCCCCAGCCAACGTTCTGCTGTCGCTGAGCGATTTGGCGTCCTATGTCCCAGTAGAGCTGGATCAGTTCGCGGTTGACCGACAGCATCGCCTTCGTTTGCGATTGCCGCACTCGTGCTTTGAGTGCCTCAAAGACTTCCGCGTAATCATCGGGAACGGCGACACCACTTTTCTTCTTGGCCATCACGCAGCCCCCTTGGGAAGTTTGACGCGAGTCTTGCCGGTCAGCAGTTGCTGCATCAGGCCCTTCTTTTGCTGTTTGAGCAGCGCGAGTTTTTTCACAAGTAACTCAATTTCCCAGTTCATCGCGTTCAGTATCGTCGCGATGCGTTTCTGTTCCCTTAAAGGAGGCAACGCGATGGGGATTTTGACAAACTCCGAGAAATGAACTCGTCTCTTTTCGATAAGTGATCCTGTCGCATACCTTTCGTACATGTGCATGAGTCGGGGGCTCTTCAGTAAGTATTCAAGAAAGCTGGAGTCGCAGTCATTACCGATGACGGAAAACACGTCGTAGTACGCCGAGACGCTCACGCTTGATCGCAATCGAGACCGTCCGATAGCACCGAAACGAAGGTTCATCGGATTGATTACGAAATCCCCGAAATGGACAATTGCGTACTTGTTGTTGTCGCTGTCCTTCAAAAGAAACGAGCGTTCGTACCGCTCCGTCTTTTCGGTAACGCCATTTTCGATGGTAAAACTATGAAGCGGAAATGCCTTAAGGTCGCTACTTTTCTCGCTTCTCTTCCTGATAAATCTGCCGAGTTTCGATAAGTTCCAACCGGGGCTCGCACTGCCGACACTAAGTGCAAGCAACGGTTTGGTTATTTGCGATTGAATAACGGATTGTTTGCGTTTCTGCTTGGTGGCAATCAACTCCTCTGTCAATTCAATTGCTCGATCCCAAGACATAAGAATGGCTGCGATCTTTTGCTGTTCAGGAAGTGGTGGGATACGTAACGCTATCCGACGAAGCTCACCTATTGAAATCTCCTTTAATGCTGAGCCGTTTGTGCGTCGCTCAAGGCGACGCAGAGTCTCCGCAGACTGCATGACCTGAAAGAGAAACGCGGGCGTGACATTGCCGTTGGGTGAAATGCGGGCCAATCCTCTTGTGAGATTGCAACCAACGAGTTCGTCACAAACAAGAATTGCTTTACCAATTTCTCCTCGTAAAGCTAAAACCAACTCGTCTTTCTCAAGAATCGTGCGTTTATATGACTGATTGATTTCTTGAGATGTGGTAATCAATTGGTCAAGCTGGATGCGAGGCTTTGTTATGTCGACGACACGGAGACACTTCACCCCGTTTTTCTGAGCTTCGCCGGTTTGCACGATTCCGTAGGAGATTCTCTTCTCGCTTAACTGCGACAGCGTAAGAGACTTCCAATCTCTATGATCCATATCCCAGCTCCTTCAAATACCCAGCCATCTCCTTCTGCACTGCAGCCAACTCCTTCTCCAACCCATCAATCTCTTTCTGTACCGCTCGTACGTCGACATCTTCTTCTTCCTCAAACGTGTCGACGTAGCGGGGGATGTTCAGGTTGAAATCGTTTTCTTCGATCTCAGCAATGTCGGCGACACAGGCGTACTTGTCGACATTCTTTCGCTTCTTGTACGTCTTCACAATCTTGTCAATGTGATCTTCGCCCAAGTATGAACGTGCCTTGGCGTCAATGAATTCGCGACTGGCGTCGATAAACATCACGTTGCGTTTTTTCTTGTCCTTGCGGAACACCAGAATCGCAGCCGGGATACCGGTGCCGAAGAACAAGCCGGCCGGCAAGCCGACAACAACATCAAGCAAGTTTTCATCGACCAGCTTCTGCCGAATCAATCCCTCGCTGCCGCCACGAAACAACACCCCATGCGGCACGATCACGCCCACGCGACCTTCACCAGCTAGCGCCGTTTCGATCATGTGCGTGATGAACGCGAAGTCGCCCTTGCTCTTGGGCGGAATGCCTCGCCAGAACCGTTTGTACTGGTCCGTGTCCGCCGTCTCGGCTCCCCACTTGTCCAGCGAGAATGGCGGATTGGCGACCACGACGTTGAACTTCATCAACTGGTCATCTTCGACCAACCGCGGGTTCGTGATCGTGTCGCACCACTCGATCCGCGCACTGTCCATTTCGTGCAAGAACATGTTCATCCGCGACAATGCCCAAGTGCTGCCGTTGGACTCTTGCCCGAACAATGAAAAATTGCGACTCGGCGAACCGTCGGGTTCCTGAATTTCTTTCGCCGTGCGAATCAACAACGAGCCGCTGCCACACGCCGGATCGCAAATTGTGTCACCGGGCTGCGGATCGACCAACTTAGCCAGCAGCATCGACACTTCTTTGGGCGTGTAAAACTCGCCAGCCTTCTTCCCAGCTCCCGCCGCAAATTTTTCAATCAGGTACTCGTAACAATCCCCGATCACGTCACGGTTGCTCAGATGCGACGGTCGCAGATCCAACGGCCGCGTGTCGCTGCCGTAGAAATCCTCCAACAGATTCTTCAACCGCCGATTGCGATCCTTCGTCTGCCCCAATGCCGCTTCAGAGTTGAAGTCGATGTTTCGGAAAACGTTCTCGAGCTTCGCCTTGTTGGCATCTTCGATCTTCTGCAGCGCTTTATTGATCCGGTCACCGATATCAGCCGCTTCGCGGTTCTCGTACAGCGTGTCAAAGTCACACTTCGGCGGTAGCGCAAACCGCTCACGAGCCAGTGCCCGCTCGATCCGCTTTTTATCACCCTTGTACTTCTTGGTGTATTCGTCACGTTTGTCTTTCCACAGGTCGGTCAGGTACTTCAGGAACAACATCGTCAGGATGTAGTTCTTGTATTCCGACGGATCGACGGCCCCGCGAAACGAATCGCAAGCCTTCCAAACGATCGAGTTGATTTCGTCTTGAGTGAATTCGTTGCTCATGGTGTTGTATGTCTTCCGATTTTTCTCAGCGTTTATTGATTGTTGGTTTCGGTTTGGGGCGCGGCCGAGTGATTAGTCGTCGGCCCCGCGAGCCGCCGCCCGCAGCAATGCGGACCGCCGGTCTGTCAGGTGTTGCATCAGTGTTCGTTCACGTTTCATCAGCGAGTCGATCGCGGCGATACGATCTTGCGTCTGTAGGTCAGGCACATCGATGGAAAGTCTGGTCAAATTGCTCTTCGTGATCTGAGGCACTGCCGTGCCCGCCGACACCGAGTCAATTAGGGCCTGGAACCGATCCTGGTTAATCGCCCAAGCCAAATACCCCGGTCGAACCCGCTCGTGATTGGCACGAAGCACCATGAAATATCCAGCCGGCACGATGTTGTCGTGGCTCACTGCATCAAACAGAAACGCATACCGGCGGGCACCGCGAGCCAAGAACACAGCATCGCCAGCCGACAGTGCGTGATTTGGCAAATTCGGAATCTCCATCGGCGTCAATGCTTCCGGATCGAACCGACCATCTTCATCCACATCGCGAATCTGCAGCACCAACGCATTGCCACCGGGTTCCTCCTGAACCCGGCCGCGAAAGTGATAGCCCATCCGGACTTCGGCAATGTCGCTGATCAAGGGCATGTCGCGTCGGCCTCTTCATGCGATTCGCTTTCAGAGGACGTTTCGGGTCGACTGAACGCATCATGGGCATGCTCATAGCAGTCAAAGCACCGTCGCATACGATCGCGAAGTTCCATCCCGCCGCGCGTACCACGATCTGTCCAGTAGTGCCCCTTCATGCACTCAGGTCCTTCGCCAAGAATTTCTAGCCAAAGAGATCCATGATGGATTTCGCTTCTCGTACCCTGCAATTCAATCTCAGGCTCGTTGCGATAGACCACAGCCATCCTGAAAATCTCGTCGGATTCCTTCGTGATTCCGTGCGAGATTGAGTGAGACCGAGACTCCACCGTCATAAGCCGTACCGATAGACTTGCCAGAGTTTGGCGAACGACGACGTAGCCAGTGATTGGGCCGATCTTTTCCCCAGTGGTTGGGTCGGTCCAATCGGAAATCAAGGTGGCTTCCCAGGTTCCCCGGAGATCGGGTCTGTCTACGAACCAGCCTCGGAAAATTGGCCAGGCCCACGCCCACCGATTGAAAACTGCTGCGATCCCACATACGAGACCAACCACAATTCCGAACGGACGGATGAAGGAAAGGGACAACACTGGCTGCCCCTGCAACCAAAGTGCTAGCAGCCATGCGACGATCGTTAGACCTACAAACGCAGATACGTGGGTTCGTGTTAGCATCAATCGAACCCCACGTAATCCCAGGCGTCAGAAATGAAGCGATGGGCCTCGGCTCTGGTCCAGGGCTGCGATGCATTGAAAAGATACTTCAAGTTGCTTACTTCTCCCCAATGCTTACACGATTGATCTGTCCTGGTGTTGTTAAACAGCCAGGCGAGCACGCTGCGCGTCATCGCCCAGTACGAGTCGTTCAAGAAATTCGCATTGGGCGCATTCCAGACGAGACATTCGACCAGGAAGCTCGGCGTGCGTCCCGCCGAGGATATTCCATTCGCAGACATCTCATTACTCAACGACTTGAGAATCCGAACGACACGCTTAAACCGCCGTGATGTAGCCGAGTTCTTCGTCACACCGTTGCTGTAGTGCTGCTCAGGCCAGTTCCGAATCATCGGGGGCCTGAGATCGTCTGGAATCATCTCCACGCCAGATAGGTAATCGTTGACAGTGGTGTAACGTCGGTGCTCGAAAAATGCTGCAACGTCTGCTTCGACTCGATAGGAGGTCTCGGAGACATCGAATGATTTTGAGCCACGGCTTACTGCGGGACGACCGAACTTGGCCACCAGTGCTTCTTCAAGTTCGTTCTTGAACTGGGCGTAGCCGTAGACGGCTGATACGTCTAGGCTCTTCCGGGCCAGCTTCACGTTTTCATCCGGGTACTCCGGAAAGATAGAGTCAAAGCAAAGCACGCCGATATCGACGTCACTGTCTTTGCGGACATTCACCCGATTGCGATACGAGCCTTGGGTAAAAACCCGTATCGTGCGCTGCGAAAGTTTCGGACTATTTTGAATTGCAGACCGAATCATGCTTTCCGCATTTTCTGCTCGCTGCTGTTCTGTCGCAGACGGCGATGCAGCCCAGGAAGCAAACCGATTTTCCCAGTCCGTTTTGGATCGTCGCTGATGGACGCTGGATGACGAAGCTAGTTGATTTTGCATCTTACTTGCCCTCCGCAGCGAAACGCTCGATGTTCTGGATGTAGAGGTGCATCGGGTGATTGCCCGCGCGGCGTTTTAGATCGAGTCGATCCATCGGGCCTCCGAGGGGGCCACCGTAGGTTTGCTCGTCGGCTACGCTCCCGTCGCGATCATTGAGTATTTGCTTCAGTTCCTCGAACTGCTCAGCGGTGAGCGGTTCCGGATCGGGGGGAACTTTGCCGCTTGGCGTCTGTGGTGCAAGCAAGTCGAGGTCAACTTGGGGTGTCGTGCCGTCGCCAATGACACCGTCGATTGGTGGCTTTGCCATCAGCCGAACGCCACCGCTCTGCTTGAGCTTGCCATCCAAAAATTGAATGGCGTTGCCACCGCTGTAGTACGCTGGCAGGACCAGTGGGATACGCGGCGGAAGCGACACGACAACATCGTCTTCGTTGATGACTCGCAAGATTCGCGAACCAAGTTTGCGATTCATTTCCTCCGTGAACGCTCGATCGCCCACGCGAGGTTGGCCGAACGTCACGAGCCCGCCAACGCGGTGGCCACGTGATTCAAGCTGTCGCATCGTCAGAGTTGCAATCGCACCACCAAGGCTGTGCCCAGTAAGCCAAACGTGCTGAGGACGCCCGCGGTGCTCGATCGCGGCAACCACCGATCGCATCATCGCCTCTGATGCTTTGTAGAATCCCTTGTGAACTTCGCCGGTGTCGGTCTTGATCTTGGCGTAGTCCAAATCCGTCCAGACATCTGCGAGTTGAGCGATGTCGGTGCCGCGAAATGCAACAATCAGCACATCACGCTTCGCATCCCATGCGGTAATGAAGTGATGGTTGTCGATTGTGACAAATTCACCGAGAACAAGGTCAAAGAGGCGAAGGCGATTCTGCACTGCTGGAATGCTGTCCTCGTAGGCGAGGAAGCTAAGCTCCGCCATCAACCGAACAACTTTCCAGTCGGGATCTCTGTCAGTCGACTGGAATGGTCGCGTCATGCGCTCCGCTGCATGCTCAGGCAAGGGGAACGCTGAGGCCGCTTGCATTGATTTGCTTACGACACCATCGGGCGGTGGAACGAACTGAGAGAGCGCTGGCGAGGCCAAACTCATCAATATTGCCACCGAAACAACAAAACTCTTCATTAAACTGACTCCTAACTATGCAACCACTCGTGGTCGCGATAACCGAAACACGTCGCGAGCGAAGTTGCCAGCGACGGAGCGGCCGTCCTTGACCGCAGGAATTCGGGAGTCAGAATGGTGTTATCAATAGGTCATCCGGGCTCCCAAGCCCGCATGAACGCAGACGGCTTCGTGTTCAAGCACGGAGCCGTTTTTCATGCGCTCATGACATCCATTAGGGGAAATCTAGTGGATGCCCAGGCCCTGCACAACCCCTCAGCAAAAAGATTGCTGCACACGCACGCGATCGCTGAAATCGGTAATTACCAATAGTTTTTTGCTTTTGCGTTTCTTTGGGCAGTGATTTTTTTCAGTGATGTGTGCCTTTTGTGGTTCATCGTATCGGTTTGAATGAACAGTGAACGTCTGTGTGCACTCCATCTCGGTCAACCAAGTCAAAGGCTGCCTGAAATGATCCTTGCTTTTCTTTCATTCAAAAGACCAGACGTGTCACTACCAGTGGATTCAATGTCCAAGGCACTGGCTTTGCTAGCAAAATTTCGGATTGGGGGATTGTCCGGGTTTGTGGACACGGGATATGATGATTGCAGTGTTTAGTTCACGATAAACATCGAGGGCCGGGGGATCGTGTTTTTGCGGGTTTCCGGGAGAGAAAGTGGTTGATGGAGATTGCCATGCTTTGGATGCATTGGATTTTGGGCAACTTTTCGGCGGGGAGGCCTGCGCGATGAAAAAGGCTCGTGGTGCGAAGTCGTTTGGCGCGGTGCTGCGCGAAAAACGGATGGCGAAGAAGATCACGCTGCGCAAGTTCGCCGAGATGATTGGCGTGTCGGCAACTTATCTGTCGCAGGTCGAACAGGATCACTTCGCGCCGCCGACGGCGGATCGTGTCACGAAGATCGCCGAGTTGTTGGGCGAGGATTCCGACGAATGGATTCGGCTGGCGGATCGCGTGCCGGATGACGTGGATATCATGGTCCGCCAACACCCTAAAGACATGCCCGAGCTGATGCGGTTGGCGACTGGGCTTTCACCAGAACAATTTGAAGTCATCAAAGAACAGATTCGTAAAATGAAAAAGCGGGGGAAATGACGATGGTCGTTGATTTGTTGGCACAGGGAATCGAAGTGCCGCCGCTGTCGTCTCGCCAGATCGCTGCCGAGGCCGACGCGGTGCTGGCGGAGTACGCGAAGCGATTCGGGCCGATCATGAAACCTCCCATCGAAATCGAAGACGTCACGACCTCGGTGTTGCCGCTGACGTTTGGGTTCTCGGATCTACAGAGCCAACTTGGTGGTCGCGTTCATGGTGCGATCTGGTTCTCGCGGCGGCACATTCTGATCGACGACGCACTGAATCCAGATCGCTTTCCGGATCTGCTTGGCCGTTATCACTTCACGCTCGGCCATGAAATCGCACACTGGCAGTTGCACCGGTTCCTGTTTCTGGACGAAGCAGGACACGCGGTGTTGTACGGTGACGATGAAATGCCGGACGTGATTTGTCGCAAGGATCACGCTCGTCCATTGATCGAACGACAAGCCGATGAGTTCGCCGGTTGTTTGCTGATGCCGGAATGGTTGCTCAGGCCGGCGTGGCGAATGCTAACCGGCAGTGACGAGCCGATTTGCGACGGTCGGCTTCGAGAACTTGTGCCGGCGATCGAGCCGATTCGTTTCTTGATCGACGCCGACGGAATCGAGGTCCAGCCGGATCCGATTCGTTTGATGCGTGAGGTGTTTTGCGAATCGCTGGCGGATCAGTTCGCGGTGTCGGACGAGGCGATGCGGATTCAATTGGAGTATCTCGGTTTGTTCGCAGAGTAAATGGCTTTGAGGGTTCGTTCATGCCTCCGGATCGGAGGCATTGGTTTTGGATTCAAGGTTTAGTGTGTAGTGTACGGTACGTTTTCGCGAGAGGGGGAGAAAGACGATGTCATTAGCTGGGTTTAATCCGCGGAGCGTTCTGCGGCAGACTTCCAACGGTTTGCTGGAGGAAATGTTTGCCGGACTGAAGATTCCGATGGACGTGAATTGGTCCGAGGCGATCGAAACGGACGTGGAACCAATCTTTCAGGCTTACCAATCGCTGGACGAGCCGACGAGACAGAAGATCGAGTTGCTACTGCGTGACTTGCATTCGATGGTGACTGAGTCGGGACAACGTTCGATCTTTCAACAAGCTATTCAAATTGGCGAAGATGATTTCCTTGCGGAATTAGAACGGTTCGATAGCCGGTATGACGTCGCGATGCTGACCTATTTGTCGAAGCCGGAGGTTTGGCAAGTGGCCACGCGTTTCGCGGCAGCCGAACGCGTGATTGGCGGGCGATCCTCCCAGCGGCGAATCAACCTTCCGTCCGCGAAACCTCGAACCTCGCCCCAGCACATGAAGTCGTTCTCTGGTGCCTTGTCAGCGTTCTATTCGGCTCATCAGGGTCGCGGCCGGCAATGTGTGGCTGAGTACTTGCTGCGCTGCGAGAACCTGCACTATGTCTTCGCGAGCCTGGACGACTATCGCAAAACGTTCATGAAGCTTATCGACGGCGGCAACGCGTTCAAGCGGGTTTGCGAAACGCACGTGTTTGAAAATGTGTTTGCCTACGACGAAGCGAATCACGTTCTTGACGTGTACGCGCTCGGCGGAAAACCGACGATCGGTCCGCTGCAAAAGATCTTTGCTCGCGAGTTCTTGGGGATCGAATTGCCGCCGGAAGATCCCGATGCCGAGCCATTCTCGTTGGGAGTGTTGTTGGATCCGAAGTTTCGGTTTCCGACCGATCCCGAAGACGCCGTACGCTCGGTCGTGATCGCGGCGGCTCGTGTGTTGATTCTCGGCTCGAAAGAGAAGTTGCACTTCAATCCGAACGTCGACTTCGGACCATCGAGTTTTCAACGCATGATCGAACGATACATCCGGCAAGACAACTTGCCGCGGTCGATCATGCATATCGAGCGTGTCGATCTGCGATTCCTGATGGAAAACGGCCACGAGTTCACCCTGTCAATCACGCGGCCCAACCGTAGCACCATCAAATCGTTGGCGACGCGAGATCGCTTGTTGGCTGAAAAGTATCTTCGTCAGTGGGGGATCGACCTTGCGAGCGATTGTGACGCTGTTTCGGTTGCTTGACCGAGGCGATGAACCGCTGGTGGATTGCGACACGCTTCGTTTGCTAGGTGGCTGCGATCCCGACGAGCTGGTTCGATCCGGCGTGTTGGTGCCGGCCGAACCGTCGATGTCGCTGCACGCAACTTGCGGACAGTGCAGTGTCCACGATGTGGTTCGTGTTTCGCGACTGACTGGAGTTGAGTTTTACGAAGTGTGCCCGTTCGACGGCGCAGACCTGGTGGAAAAGAATCGCTTGCGGCAATGGGCGGTCGATGGTCGTGCGATTGCGGAATTGTTGGCCTCGGCGATGCCGGACGGCGGCCCGGCGGAAACACTGTTGCCGGGTGTGGCGTGGCGAATTGGCGAAGTTCAAGTTGGTGGCGAATCGTTTCCGATTGTTTTGACCACGACCCGGTCAGCATCGCGTCTGGCCGATCGAAGTGGTGCTTCGCGAATGATTTTGATTGGCGATGAGCTTCCCGGCGAGGGTTTCGCGGGAAGACTGAGCATCACTGAGGCTTTTGCGATTTCCTCAAAACAGATCAAGTCGAGACCGGAGCGTTTTGCACAGGTCTTGCCATTGTCGAGTGTTCCGCTGGGCAATGCGTTCTATCGGAAAGGCCAGATGTGGGTGGTGCGGTTCGAGGGCCAGGAGACCTACCTCGAGAACAATGTCGGCCCACTCTACATCGCTCGGTTGTTGGCGACGCCGAACCGAGCGGTGCCGGCGGTCACGCTGTTGGCCAGTCGTATCGGGATCGACGAGCGGCAGCTGATTGGATCGTCGGGCGAATTGACGGATGAAGCGGCAGTGGAAGAGTGCCGCGGTCGGTACCACGAGCTGATGGGCGAGATCGACGAAGCAAAAGCGAACCATGATTTAGGTTGGCTGGAAAAGCTGCAGTCCGAACAGGACCAGTTGGCCCTGCACTTCGCATCGGTATTGGGCAAGGGTGGCAAACCTCGCGAGGTCGGCGACATCAAGAAAGTGAGCCAATCGGTTTCGGTTGGCATCAAGCGAACCCTTAACGTACTCGACACGGAATTGAAACCGCTGGCCGATCATCTGCGAGCGCACCTCAGTCGCGGTGTTTGTCCGATCTATTCACCGCCCGCCGCCATCGACTGGTTGGTGTGAACTATCTGGAAACAAGTTCGCTGCGAAAGAAGCCACAAGAGCTAACGAACAACACTTTAAGCCTTAGGACAACGATGACTCTCAGAAACCGAATCCAACAAGCGTTAAAGCAAGAACGCGGAATCCGGCTATCGGCCGCGGAAGTACAAGGAATCGCTTCGGCCTTGCGCATTGATTTCCCGGTGACGCGACCGAGGATCGCACGGCGGTCCAAGCCGTCATCCACAAAAACGCCAATCGAAGGGCACGTGCGTTGGATGATTCATCAAGACTTGAAGGACGTTTTGGCGATTGATGTCGCGGCAACCTGTTCTCCGTGGTGCAAAGAAGACTATCAAAGTCGTCTGAGTCAACGAAACGTAGTCGCCATGGTGATTGAGTTGCCTCGTGCCGGCCGCCGTAAGCCCGTGGTTGTCGGTTCCATGGTCTATCAACTCCACAAGCAGCACGTCGAGTTGGAACGGATCTTTATTGAACCAGAGTATCAATTGCGTTCATTTGGGCGGCAATTGATTTCCGAGCTGCGATCGAGATTGACCCGAGAACGTCGGACGCGAATCAAAGTCACGGTCGAGGAATCCAATCTTCGCCTCTTGCTGTTTTTTCAAGCGGTCGGGTTTTCTGCGGTTGAATCATCTGGCGGAAGAATTGTCATGGAGCATTGGTGGAACGACGCCCCCAGTCCGTTTCGCGACATTGAAAAGCGTCAGCGATCCCGGTCAACGCGGTCACCGCGTGAGGACCGTGATCAAGAGGGCGACAACCGTATCGGTGTCTAAAAACTTTTCTTAGCGACTCCAAATGTCGCTCGGCGACTTGAGAAGTCGCGGCACGTCTTCGCTGTGAGGACGTGACGAACGAACCTCGCCGGCCGCCTGCGTTTTCTCGTGACATGGCTTGTCGCGACGCAGCTTCTTTGCGGTCTGTGCGAATCGCTTGCATCACGGGATGCCTCCAGCCGGAGACAACCATGAGTGCGAATACTCTAGCGGACGGCAAACGGCTCGGCGAAGAAATTCTCAACGATTTCGCCATGAAGACGGCGCGGATCAAGGCCGAGCAACTCCATCGGCGACCGGAATTCAGCGACTGTGACGCCGAAGACATCGCTCAAGAGTTGCTGATGTATTTGATCCAGAAAGCCGACTGTTTCGACCCGGCGAGATCGAAGGTGAATACGTTCATCAATCGAGTCATCAACTCGGGTGTGCGAGAGCTGTTGCGATCGAGGAAACGCCACAAACGGCATCCGATCGAAGATGGCGTGCAAATGCAATCGTTTGAGACGCCCGTCGACACGGTAGATGAGACTTTCGCGACTCTGGGCGGCGAAATCTGTGACGAGGACCAGGGCCGACGAAACCAGTCGTCTTACAGCGATCCGCTGGACGCGATCGACGAAGCGGACGCTTTGGAGGTCGCGATGCAGACGATGCCCGCGGAATTGCGGCGGGTGTGCGAGTACCTGCGTTGTCATTCGATGAGCAGCACGATGGAAAAGTTTGGCCTGCCGCGTCGGCGTTTCAACACCGTGCGTGCCGAGATCGCCAAGCACTTGAAGAAGTACGGCGTGGCCAATTTCTGAGATTGGCGTACAGGGCGACCAATTCACGGCATAGGTAACCAGGGGCGGCCAACGGGTCGTCGGAACATCAAACCTCCCATCCACCAGGTTAGCGAATGAGTGATTTGGACATCGAACGCCGTGTGGCACTTTCATTGGCGGTCGGCCGTTACTTGCGATCGGCCGACCGCTTCAACGAAGCGTCGAAAGATTTTACCGGGGCGTGCAAGTCGCTCCGCAAGCAACTGGGAACCAACCAACGGTTCGTCGCCCAGATTGATTTCAAGCACTACCTCGTGACCAGCGATCGCGATGGCAATTTCGACATCGAAGCGATCCCAACCCTGTAATTCCAGCCATCCAAACCATTCAACGAAGGAACCATCCCACCCATGACCAACTTACTCGAAACCATCCAGTCCGGCCGGCAATCGAAGCCGCCTCGTGTTTTGCTCTACGGTGTCGAGGGCATCGGCAAGTCAACATTCGGCAGCGAAGCCCCCAAGCCGATCTTCATCCAAACCGAAGACGGCCTCGACGAAATCGAATGCGATCGCTTTCCGCTGGCGACAAAACTCGATGACGTCGTTGCAGCCCTGAAAACGCTCGTCAATGAGAAGCACGATTACGAAAGCGTCGTGATCGACTCGCTCGATTGGCTGGAGCGTCTCGTCTGGGACAAGCTCTGTCAGCAATATGCCGTCGAGTCGATCGAAAAGGTCGATGGCGGGTACGCTCGCGGTTACATGCACGCCCTCTCTCTGTGGCGTGAAGTGCTCGACCTGCTCAATGTGCTGCGTTCGCGTGGCATGGTGACGGTCTTGATCGCCCATTCCAAAGTCGAACGGTTCGAGGATCCCGAATCCTCACCCTACGACCGCTATTCGCCGCGACTGCATAAGCACGCTGCGGCCCTCGTCAAGGAATGGTGCGACGCCGTTTTGTTCGCGACTCGCAAGATGCGAACGCAAAGCGAAGACGGAGGTTTCAACCGCAAACGCACCATCGCTCATGCGATCGGCAAAGACGGTGGCGAACGCGTCGTGCGTGCTTACGGATCGCCCAGTTGCGTTGCCAAGAATCGTTACGGCATCGCTGAAGAATTGCCGCTCTCGTGGGCGGCGTTCGTGGCAGCGATGTCGGCCAACTGAACGACTCAACCAATTCTCTTTCTACAGACTCCAAACCAAGGACCACAGACTTACCATGGCAAATCTCAACGGCTTTGATGCCAACACCGTCGAACCAGCCGACGATCTCGAACCGATCCCTTCCGGCAAGTACGTCGCCGTCATCACCGACAGCGAAATGAAACCCACGAAATCTGGCACGGGCAACTACCTGCAGTTGACGTTTCAGATCGTGGAGGGCGAGTACGCAAACCGTCTTCTCTGGGTGCGTCTCAACCTCGACAACCCCAACGCGACCGCGGTGGAAATCGCCCGGCGGGAGTTGTCTGCGATCTGCCGGTCGGTTGGCGTCTTGGTGCCAACCGACTCGGCGGACTTACACAACTTGCTATGCGTGATTCATGTGCGAGTCAAACGCCGCAACGACACCGGCGAGTTGCAGAACGAAGTGAAGGGCTACTCGAAGAAAGACGCTGTTTCCCAGCCGATCGCCGCGTCGCAAGTGAGCGGCACGGACGACCAGTCCGGGTCCCCGCCTTGGAAGCGTTAACCGTCCGACAGCTTCCAAGAAACGGCACCCAGTCAGCAATGGAATGTTGGCTGGGTGTTTTTATTCGCTCGTTGAACATCGAAGTAAGCCACCATGATCCGACTCACGTTGCCCTATCCGCCTTCGGTCAATCATTACTGGCGACACGTTGGCAATCGCGTGTTGATCAGCAAGGAAGGCAGGAAATATCGAGCGGCCGTCAGCTCGCTTCTGAATCGCAAGAACATCGAAACGCTGACGGGAGACTTGATCGTCGACATCGTCGTCTATCCGCCTGATCGACGCCGGCGAGATGTCGACAATTGCTTGAAGGCGATGTTGGACTCGATGCAGTGGGGCGGCGCGTACGAAGACGATAGCCAGATTGTGCGATTGACGATTGAGAAACGGGAGCCGGCACCGAAAGCGGGCAACGCCGAAGTTGTCATTCAACGCATCCCAGCACCGATCGGGAAAGCCGGCTTTCGTTCATGCTTGCGTTGCGACGAGGCCTTTGTTTCCACCGGGCCTGGCAATCGCATCTGCGAGAGCTGCACTTTCATCAACGATTTGCTGCCACCGGCGATGCCGATCGAGCGAGGTTGCAAACGGCACAACGGGGATTTGATGTGATGAAACTGCGATCCTATCAACAAGCCGCCGTCGATGCGGTCTACGATCATCTGCGAAGCCGCGAGGATAATCCCGTCGCGGTTTTACCGACCGGTGCCGGGAAATCGCTCGTTCTGGCGAAGATCGCGTCTGACGCTGTCCGGCAATGGAATGGTCGCGTATTGATCTTGGCTCACGTTAAAGAGCTACTCGAACAGAACGCCGACAAGGTTCGCCGTCTGTGCCCCGATATCAAGGTCGGTCTGTATTCCGCCGGACTCAAGAAACGCGACACGAACACCCCCGTTCTCGTCGCCGGCATTCAGAGTATCTACAAACGAGCCTGTGACCTTGATCCGTTCGATTTGATCGTCGTCGACGAAGCCCATCTGATTTCAAAGAAGGGCGACGGCATGTATCGGCAGTTCCTGGCCGACTGCAAGGTTATCAATCCGCACGTTCGCGTGATCGGATTGACCGCGACGCCGTTCCGCCTCGATTCCGGCATGATCTGCTCGGCGGACCATTTCCTGAATGAAGTCTGCTACGAGATCGGAATCAAGGAACTAATCCGTGACGGATACCTAAGTCCACTCATTTCCAAAGCCGGCGTGCACCGAGCGGATTTCGGTGGTCTGCATATCCGCGCCGGCGAGTTCGTCAGCGAAGAGGTCGAATCGCTGGTCAACGACGACGCCCTCGTGTCCGCCGCGTGTGCCGAGATCGTCGAACTGACGGCCGACCGCCGGGCAGTGCTGATCTTCGCGTCGTCCGTCGCACACGGGCGGCGTGTCGTTGAAGTGTTGCAGGTAAACCACGGTATCGAGTGCGGTTTCGTGACTGGCGAGACACCAGCTGGCGAACGAGACGAATTGTTGGCCCGCTTTCGTGGCGATGCTCCAACTTCGCTACTCGGCACAGAACCGCTGCGTTTCCTCTGCAACGTGAATGTCCTCACCACCGGGTTCGACGCACCACGAGTCGATTGCGTCGTGATGCTGCGTCCCACGATGTCGCCCGGATTGCTTTATCAATGCGTCGGCCGCGGCTTTCGTTTGCATCCCGACAAGGAAAACTGCCTCGTCCTCGACTTTGGCGGCAACATCGAACGCCACGGACCGATCGACCAGATCAAGCCGAAGGACAAAGCCAAGCGTCCGGATCAAGGCCCACCAGCGAAAGAGTGTGAGAAGTGCCATGCACTCGTTGCATGTGGTTATGCCAATTGTCCCGAGTGCGGTCATCCGTTTCCGCCACCCGAGCGCGAAGCCCACGACGCCGAGGCTAGCGAAGCCGGCGTGTTGTCTGGCGAAGTGACCGACACCGAGTACGACGTCCAAGACATCATCTATCGTATCCATCGCAAACGTGACGCGGACGAAGACGCGCCAAGATGCTTACGCGTCGACTACATGATCGGCCTCGAACGTTGGCAAAGCGAGTTCATCTGCATCGAGCACTCCGGCTACGCGAGACGAAAAGCTGAAGCATGGTGGAGTGAGCGCTGCCTTGATCCCTGCCCATCGAACGCGGAAGAAGCGGTTGATATTGCCGGCTCGGGGCTTCTCGCGGCGACCGAAACACTCTCGGTCCGCTCAATCTCAGGCCAGAAATACGACCGCATCATCAAGCAGACCCTTGGTGAGATTCCGAACGCGGCATTGGAAGAGGCACCCTTTTGATGGCCGATGTGCGGGAGCAAGTTGGGATCTATCGCCAACGAGGCTGGTACTGCGTGCCGCTGCGCCCTCGGTCAAAGTCGCCGTCGCGCCGTGACTGGACCAATTTGCGATTGAAGCCCGAAGCGCTTCCCGAGAACAGCAATATCGGCATCATTCTAGGCGAACCGTCCGGTTGGATCGTTGATGTTGACCTAGATTGTCCCGAAGCAATCGAACTGGCCGATCAATATCTGCCACCAACGGTGGCAGTAACTGGCCGGCCGTCGGCACCCCGTTCGCATCGTTGGTACATCGCGGCTGGCGCGACGACCGAGAAACACGCCGATCCAAATAACGGTTCGATGATTGTCGAGCTGCGATCCACCGGAACTCAAACCGTCGTCGGCCCCAGCATCCATCCCGAAGGCGAACCGTACGATGTCCTCGACACTGAACCCGCAACCGTTCCTGCACCAATGTTGGCTGCGTGCGTGAAAGCACTGGCTGACGCGGTGATCGTCAAACGTGGTGTGCCGGTATCAATCAAGCAGCCGACCTCATCGACGCGGCCTGCGTCGGATGGTGATGTCGAGGCCCGAGCCATTGCCTACTTGAACGCCATGCCGCCAGCGATTGCGGGCAGCAGCGGTCACTCGCAAACGTTCGCCGCCGCGACAGCGCTGGTTCACGGTTTTGGCATCGAACCGGATCGTGCCCTGGCGATTCTCGCTGCGGACTACAACCCACGATGTTTGCCGCCTTGGTCCGATCGCGAACTCCAGCACAAAATCAACCAGGCCGCCATCAAATCTCACGACCGGCCGTTTGGTTGGCTCCGCGATGACGGTCCGATCGAAACGGCAAGCGACGTCGATCTGTCTGGTTTCATGACGATGACAAAGGTGGCCGTTTCCGAAGAGGATAAACCGCCGTCCAAATTCACAGGCATGGCGGATCCTGGAATGTTGCCCGAGCGGTTGTTTGAAGTTCCCGGATTCGTTCGCCGCGTCATGGACTTTTCGCTCGCCAACGCACCCTACCCGAATATCGGTCTCGCGTTCTGTGGCGCGATGGCACTGCAATCGTTCCTGGCCGGTCGCAAAGTCGCGACGGCCGGTGATCTTCGCACCAACCTCTACTTGCTCGCTCTTGCCGGCAGCGGAACGGGCAAAGAATTTCCTCGAAAGGTCAATTCGCAAGTCCTCTTCCAGATTGGCGAGGCGAATTCGATCGGTGACAAGTTCGCGTCGGGCGAAGGCATCCAAGACGCCCTCGTTCGCAGCGGACGCATGTTGTTTCAGAATGATGAGATGGACGGCGTTCTGCGGCAGATCAATCTCGACCGCGAAAACAGCCGCGAGTCGATTCCGAACATTCTGCTGACGCTCTACACTTCCGCTGGCGATGTCTATCCGATCCGCGTGAAAGCGAACCAGAAAGAGGCACAGCATGTCGATCAGCCGCATCTGACGTTGTTCGGCACCGCGACGCCTCAATACTTCTACGAGTCGCTATCGAAGCGAATGTTGACCAACGGGTTCTTTGCCCGGCTGAATATCATCGACGTCGGCAAGCGTGGTAAAGGGCAAACGCCCGGATCGGCGCGAGACGTTCCCGAGGAGGTTTTGGAGATCGCGAAGTGGTGGGCGGACTTCGAGCCGGGCAGCGGCAACTTCATGAAGTTCCATCCCAAACCGCTGCGTGTCGCATTCACTCCGGAAGCCGAAGCCGCGATCACGCATTTGCGTGAACAAACCGAGGTGGAATACGACAAGGCCGATGACGCCGGTGACGAGGTCGCTCGTGCCGCATGGAGTCGGACGTGCGAGCATGCCAAGAAACTGGCGTTGATCTACGCGGTCAGCGAAGACCATCTTCAGCCCATGATCGCGATTGATGCCGTGCGTTGGGCCAGCGAGTTCTCGTTGCATCAAACGCGCCGGCAGCTCTACCTCGCATCGGTTCACGTCGCCGAGAATCCGTTTCACGCCGAGTGCTTGAAATTCAAGAAACGTCTCGCCGACCGACCCAACCACACCATGGCTCGTCGTGAAATGATGCGTTCGATGACGTTGAAGGCGAGCGACTTCGATCAAATCGTTCAAACGCTGATGCAGCAAGAAGACATCGAGCCGGTCACGATCGAAACGCGAACCAAACCGGCGTCGGGCTATCGACTCACCACGGTGCCCGACCTGCCAAAGAAATCCGTCAATGAATCCGTCAGTGATGTTGCCGACGATTCTGACGTGTTGGCGACCCAAACGACCGATTCAGGCTTGGAATGACCGAATCTGTCAGCAAACGTCAGAGGGTCAAACTGACGGATTCGCTGACGGTTTTGGTGCGTGAAAAGCTCGTCATATACGAAGAAAAACACTCTCTCTCCTAATTCGTCAGTGTGTCAGTCCCACTCGCCCGCGATACACGTTTGCACGCATGAGGGGGCTGTCTGACGGATTCATTCATGACGTTTCTCTTTTTTCCCTCTTTGGAGCTTTGCTTGTGGACCAATGTTCGCGTTGTCGTTTCTTTCGTCCCGTTCATTCCGCTTTTCAAGAGTCGGCTGGTGGTGAGTGTCGCCGTCATCCGCCGGCTACACCGAAAAATTCTCAACGTCGGGCACGCCCGGACATCGCCATCTTCCCAGCGGTGATGGAAACGGATTGGTGTGGCGAGTTCGTCCCGCGCCGCGACACGTCGGCCCACCGCCGCAACATCGAAGCCAATGCCGCCTTCGATGCGGCAGCCCGCGAGGACGCGACCGACGCCGCCGCGTGCGGCCTGACCCGAGACGTTTAGGTACTCCCGGCCGGCTCGTTCTCTGGTCAGGGCCACGGGAACAGCAGCCTTATCCAGTACAGTTGGTTTCGAGTGTCCGAATAGATTTGAGGCCGTAAAACAAATGAAAAATCTCTGGCAACGTCAGGCCGGCAATCTCTGTAGCCGACTGAACGCAGACCATCGAAATCACGTTCTCCTTGATGATCCGTGGAGCTATCGCGCCCACATCATTGTTCAGAGTTGGCGAATCATCGCCAGCCAAGGAAGACTCAACCCCAATCTCGGAAAGAAAACAGAGGTAACAACATGGAAGCAAGCTGCCGAACGAATGAGAAGCCGGATCAACAGTCGCCGGCAATCTCGGTTGCTCGACAAAACGACGTGGAACTATTGGGCCAACCACTTGCCGCAGTTCAACCTGCGGTACGTGCCGAAGCGAAACCGCAAGGCGGAAAACCAACCGGCAAGATCAACGTGAAGAACGTGATGCAACTTTTGGAACACCAGGGTTACCAATGTACTTTGACCGGGCGATCGCTTACTCCCGAAGTCGCGTCGCTCGACCACATCGTTCCCGTCCGAGACGGCGGCGAACACGTCATCGAGAACACGCAAGTGCTTCACCGCGACATCAATCGTGCAAAGTCGATTTTGTCAAACGAAGACTTTATCCAAATGTGCCGTGAAGTTACCGCGTTCGCCGAATAACCGTAAACGTCCGTCCGAACGCATCGGATCCCAAACCAACCACCCAGCAAACCAACGACCGACCCACCCCTTCCCGTTTCATTCTCTCGCCTTGGAAGGGCAAATATGCAGGTCGAAACGTGGTCGCTTGATCGAATCAAGCCTTACGAGAACAACCCTCGCATTAATGACGACGCCGTCGATGCCGTCATCCTCTCGATCAACGAGTTCGGGTTTCGCCAGCCGATCGTGGTCGATACCGACGGTGTCATCATCGTCGGCCATACACGGTTCAAGGCCGCCAAGAAACTCGGGCTCGCCGAAGTCCCCGTTCACATCGCGACGGATCTCGAACCCGAAGCGGTGAAGGCGTACCGGATCGCCGATAACCGAACGGGCGAGAACGCGCAGTGGGACTACGACCTGTTGCCCTTGGAAATCAGCGGACTACAAGAATCAGGTTTCGATGTTGAATTGCTCGGCTTCGATGGTGATGAACTCGCCAAGCTGCTCGATCCCGGTGTCACGCAGGGATTGACGGATCCAGACGACATCCCCGAACCGCCAGACGAAGCTATCACGCAGCTAGGTGATCTCTGGATTCTTGGCGACCATCGACTGATGTGTGGTGACTCGACCAGCGTCGAAGACCTCGATCGGTTGCTCGCTGGTGCAAAGATCCACCTTTGCAATACCGATCCACCGTACAACGTGAAAGTGGAACCGCGAAGCAAAAACGCGATCGCGGCCGGCAATTCGTCGTTCGAGGCCGGCAAGGGCAAGACGAAAGAAGGCCCGAAGAAGATGAGGGCCAAAGATCGACCGCTCGCCAACGACTTCGTCTCGGACGAAGAGTTTGACCGTTTGTTGAAAGCGTGGTTTGGCAACATCACTCGCGTGCTCGAACCCGGCCGTTGCTTTTACATCTGGGGTGGCTTCTCCAACATCGCCAACTACCCACCGGTCCTCGCCGCGGCCGGTTTGTATTTTTCGCAGGCCATCATCTGGGACAAACAACACCCCGTGATGACCAGAAAAGATTTCATGGGGGCACATGAATGGGCGTTCTACGGCTGGAAAGAAGGTGCCGGCCACAAGTACTTCGGCCCGAACAACGCGACTGACCTGTGGCACGTTAAGAAAATCGCGCCGCAGAAACTTGAACACCTCACCGGCAAGCCCGCCGAACTCGCGGTTTTGGCGATGCAATACTCGTCACGGAAAGGCGAGAACGTGCTCGACTTGTTCGGCGGCAGCGGATCGACCTTGATCGGCGCGGAGCAGACCGGGCGCAAGGCGTTCTTGATGGAACTCGACCCGCCGTACTGCGACGTGATCGTTGATCGTTACCAACGCTTCACCGGCAAGAAAGCAATCCTCGAACGAACCGGCGAATCGCCGATCCCAGTTGGAGCACGCGAGGAGAACATGCGGTGACTAGAGTTCCTTGTAGGACCAAGCTCCGTCGTCAAAGACATAGACGAACCGAGCGCCGCAGTTCCTTGCGAAATCAATCAGGGAGTCGTTCGTCGGCAACTTGGCCGGCGGATCGCCGTCTGAGAATCGTTCGGCCTCGCCGGTCTCGCGGTTCAGGCATCGAAGGTCGCCATAGGAGACGAGTTCCTCGGCGGCGGTTTGAGTTTGGTAGCTTTGCATCAGTATTTCTCCGGTGTGTTCGGGGTAACCGTCGTAGTGAAGGTAGACCGCTGCATACGTTCGGTCGGGGCGGCGGACGGCGATCGTCGCTCGTGTGGACATGGTGGTTGCTCCTTAGTTCGTTTGGTCGGCCGGCAGTCGCTCGACGACGTCCGGCGGAATGGAAAGCATCAGCGACCGGCCGTTGTCCCAGTCGACGTCGACTTGCGTCCAATCGCTTTGTGGATAGACGCCGGCCACCGTTCCGGTGGTGCCGGCGGGAATCGGATCGGGGTCGTCGGTCATCGAAAGCAACCGCACGCGATCGCCCGCCTTGAGATTCGTTTTCATCGTTTTGTTTCCTAGTTGCGAGCGTTGTTGGTTTCGTCGACCAGCGCGGCGACTTCCGAAAGCTGAGCGTTGACCAAGTTCAACGCTCGCACGTGCGTCCATCGCAATGCCTTGTTATTCGGACGAATCATTCGGTCGAGTTGCAACTCGATGTGTTGCAGCAGGTCGCGGGCAATCTGGTGAGCGTTCTCGTAGGCCGGTGCGGGTTGGATCGGCTGAGCGTTAAGCGTTTGAACCTTATTCATTGCTGGTCTCCTTTCTCGTTGAGATAGATTTCGGTGCCGTTCTCGAGTTCAACCTTGGCCGCGCCGGCGCGTTTCGCATCGGCGACGATCGTTTGCACAGGTAGTAGCTCTTCGACTTCGATTCGCCGGCCATCGGCGAATACAACAGCCGATCGCATTCGCTGCGGTTGCATCTTCGTCATTTCGTTTCTCCGTTCGCGTTGTTTGAAAACCGTTCGTACAACCACACATGAGCCATGGGTTTGCCGACACATCAAGCGAAGTCCGCGAAACATTCCAAAACTTCTGAATGTTTTTCGCCGGAATGCAGTTGCCCGCGACGTTGCCGAGTGTCGCGTTGTTCGGGTGCGCCGCGTGGTTACGCCACTCACGACGAAACGCCCGCACGCTACAAACGTCGGGCGTTGTCGGCGCAGTTCGGCCTAGAAGCCGAGCGGCACCAAAACGTGGGCGTTCTTGCCCGTGACCGCGAACTCTTCGCCGGCCGTCGTCCTTGCAAAGATCGCGTCTCCACGGCGGACCACATATTCCACCACGCCGACTTCAAACTTGTCGCCGGCGATCGACCGCAGTTCGTAACCCATGTCGGGATCCGGCGGTGCGGTTTCTCCTTCGGCCAAGTCGGTGACCTGGCGGACGTTGCAAATGAACTTCATCGCTACGCCCTACGCTCTCGCCGTGAACCGGCCGCGATCCGTTTTGACGAAGCGACTTTCATCGCCGCGCTTCATGTCGCGCAGGATCGCCGAGTAAAGCGTTGCGTGCGGCGTCTTGCCGCCAGGGCTTTCCCACAAACCAGCGTCGGTCATCGCGGCGATCATCTCTTGCGCGTTCATCGGTTCGGCGCTGTCGGTCAGGACCTTCAACGCCGCTTTCACGCACGAGAGCTTCTTTTCGCTGGCGATGGATTCATCCGTCTTTTTCGCGACTCGTTTCCTGACCCGCGTTTCCGTTGCCGGCGTCTCAGTGGCTCGCGCCGAACCCTTCAACCGGCCGGCGGTCTTGATTCGCACTTTCTTTCCCGTCGAAAGATTGGTCGCGTCCCATCCTCCACTTCGGTTCTCCGCGTCAATACGCACGGTCACCTTCTTGTTGGTGACCGTTGCGAAGTATTCGCCGCCGATCTTTACGTCTGCCTTCTTCATCGTTCGTTCTCCGTTTGGGTTTCGTTCGTGGTTGGCTGCCATCGTCAGGCCGCGGGGACCACCCGCGACAACGCCCGTTTACGTTTCGGCTTCCATCCTTGCGAGTCGCGCCGCGGTTCCGTCCGCGGCAGTTGTTGTGCGGCCGGCGGGTTAAACAGCCCCGCCGAGAAGGCTCTTGTTGAGCCGGTCGAGCATCTCGCAAAAGATGTAGTGCTCTTCCAAAAGCGGGCCGTCCGGTCCCAGGTCCGCGTCGGCTTTTTCAAGGGCGTCGACCAAGGGGCGAAGCTCGTCGGCGATCTTGTAGTACGACTGGCGAATTTCCTGATACGTTTCGGGGTCGAGCTTTCGCATCTCTGTGCGAAGGGCGGCAACTTTCGCTTTTTTCGTTTCGTTCATGGCCATGGTTTTGTCTCTCGTGAAAAGGGTTGTGAAATCGTTTTGCCGTTTGGCGTTAACACACATGAGCCATGCATCTGGAAACAGCTCAAGCGAAGTCCGGCAGTAATTCGCAGTCTTTTGCGATGTTTTCAAAAGACTGCGATAACCGGCGAAAGCCGCGTCCTATCAGCGGGACATTTCGTCGCGAACTTTCGCGTTCAGTTCCATCAATCCGTCGTAGAACCGTTGCAGCGCGGGATAGACATGATTCGTATCTTCGGGCGGGTAGATTCCTTCGGGCTCAAAGTCGTTGACGTAGTCGGTCAGTTCGGAAAGCATCTCGAGCGTTGCCGCCTTCAAGCAGCAATTCGCGGCTTGTTGTTGCCGTGCGGCGTATCGTTTTTGCATGACTTCGAGCCGGGTGAATCGAGGGCGGCGGCCGTTGGTTTCGCGGATGGTCTGCATGTTTGTGTCTCCGGTTTCGGAAGGGATGAAATTCGTTTCGTAGACACACATGAGCCATGGGTTTCGAGTCACCTCAAGCGAAGTTCGGCAGTAATTCGCAGTCTTTCTCGATGTTTTCCAACTTTGCCGACGTTCGCGTTTGTGGGCCGTAAAGAGATGTCGGCATGGTTCGCCGCTTGTTGGCAACAGCGCGCGACACGGGCCAACGTCGGCGGCACTTCAACGAGAAACGGCCACGCTGGCGAGCGCGGCCGAAAGGTTGCAAGCAGGAAACTATTCACCGGCGGGAGCAACGAAATCTTTCAATTCCTTGAGCCGTTCGGAAAGGTGTTGAAGCGAACCGACGTGTTCCCAATTGATGGGATGGTCGGCATCGGGGGCCGGCATGTCTTCGACGATTTGGTGAAGGTCTTCGAGCAAGGTCAAAGCCCGGACATGCGCGGTGGTGTAAGTGTCTTCGACTCGAGCGGTGTTCTTTGCCATGGTTGGGTCTCCGTAGTTGGAAAGGGGAAATGCGTTTGCGTTGACACACATGAGCCATGTGGTTTCCGACACAGCAAGCGGAGTTCGGGAAAGTTTTTGAATGTTTCCCGAACTCGCTCTCGCCTGCCGCGTTCAGCAATCGCGGCACGTTTCCCAGGCCCGCTTGCTGCCGTAGCAGATCTGGCCTCCTTCGACGATGTAGACGATCGCATCTTCGGCGACGTCTTGGTCATCGAAGTACTCGCTGGGGTCGTCTTCGCTCGCTTCGTTCATCTCCGCGCCGCTGGTGATGCCGGCAATGCGGTTTTCAAAGGGCCAGTTCTCTTGCGTCATCAAACGCACTTCGGCGTCCGGCCCGTGCTGTTCGCGGTACTCTTCGAGCAATCCGATCAGTTGGTCGATGGTCATGTTTGTGTCTCCGTTGGGGTGAATGAAAAACCGTTTCGCATGACCACACATGAGCCATGCGTTTCAAAACACATCAAGCGAATCCAGCCAGTAATTTGCAGTCTTTTTGAATGTTTCTCGATCTCGCCGACGTGGCCCGAAACTGCGGCGTGTGTCGCGATGCAAAACAGTGGCCCGCTATTAGTCACATACGCCGTTGACGCGACACGATGTACACGTGCCCCCGCAAAACCAAAGAAACGCCGCGAGGTACGTCGCGGCGTTGGAGGGGCGGAAGGTCGTCAGCCGTTAGACCGCTTGGTCGTATTTGCGGGCCAACTCAAGAAGCTTCTTTTTGACCGGTTTCCAGTCGCAGGTTTGTTCGCCGACCGAAAGTTCGCCGAAGCGTTTGTTGCGAAGCTCGCCCTTGTACCAACCCTTGGTCCAACCAAGGCGGTAGAAGAGCCGGTTGAGTTCCGTTTCGCCGTGGCCGGCATCTGGTCGGTCCCAGCAACTCTTGGTGCCAGGCTTCTTGGCGTAGTCCCATCCGCTGCAGCGTTTTGTATTGAGGGCGAGTTCTTCCAAGCCCAAAATCATCTGGATGTATCCGATCAGTTTGGTTTTGTTGAGCGTTCCGGCGAAGGCCCGAATCTCGATTCGGTTTCGGCCGGCGGCCAAGTGCGTCAGGTTCAAAAGGTGGTAGCGGTCTCGTTCGCAGCGGGTCTTCGCGGCGTCTTTGTTGCCGTACGTTTTGATTTGTTTCGCCCAGTGGGTTCGTTCGCGGCGTTTGGTGCCGGTCGAAGCGTAGATGGCTCGTTCGTGGTTCGCGATCAGCGAAATCAGTCGGGCCAAGGCCGCGGCGTCGCCGTTCCAGGAAACCGTTACGTGCAGGCCGCAAGATTCGTTGACCCGCGCGCCGCGTTCTTTGATCGCGTCCACCGCGGTCTCTACGTTGGCGAGCCCTTCGTAGCCGCGGAGGACCGGCGATACGAACTCGCATGGCTTGCGTCCGGCCGGCGTGCGGATGCTGCCGTCGCGTTCCGCCTTCCAACCCGCGGGCAACCAGGCGACCGGCAACCCGTTGTGGTATCCGCCGATCGGCGTGCGGTCGGTGCCGGGCATGTGAGTTTCGATTTCGATACCGAAGGCGATGTCGTTGGCGTTCATTCGTGTGTCTCCAAAAGGCGTGTAATTCGTTTCGTTGACACAGATGAGCCATGCGTTTCGAGACACCTCAAGCGAAGTTCGGAAGTAATGTTTCAGTAATTCCCAGGTTTCTTTTCACCCGCACACGCCGCCACTTTTGGCCCAACGTCGCCGGCCCAAACATGCGGCCGACGATGCCAAACATGCAAACAAACGCGACAGTCGCCGACGTGTGCGGCGTGTCGCGAACCAACCCACGGATCCCGTCATGGAAGGCAAACGAGAGAATGTTGACCCCACGAAACTTTCGGTCGAGCAACTTTCAAAGTTGTTGAGCAATGCGTACCGACAGCGCGTTCCGGACGAACAAATCGCCGCCGACCTAGAAGCCGGTGCACCGACAAACGTTGACGGCACGATCAACCTGGTCGTCTACACCGCTTGGCTCTTACAGGAGATGCACCGTGGCGACTGACCCGCGACGAATGAAACCGAGCGAGTGCTGCCGAACGCTCAATAGCACGCCGCTCGGTGAGGTGATTAACGAACGCCAGCTCTATCGCTATCGAACGCGAGCCGGCAATCGCATCGGAGACGGCACGCACGTCGATCTTCTCCGGTTCACTGCTTGGCTAGTCGAAGAACGCCACCGTCCGAAGCTACCGGCCGACGAGGATCCTTACGGCAAAGTCAAAGATAAAGCCCGTGCCCGCAATGCAGCGATCGCATTGGCCGGTCGCGACATCGGTGACCTGCCGGTGATTGAAGACCCGCAGCGCAAAGCAAAGGCCGCCGGTAGTTTTCGTTACTTCTGCGAAGCGTATTTCTCGCTGACGTTTCATTTGCAATGGTCGCCGGATCACTTGAAGGTGATGGAACGAATCGAAGAAGCGGTCGTTCGTGGAGGTCTGTTCTCACTGGCGATGGCTCGTGGTAGCGGCAAGAGTTCGCTGGCTGAGGTTGCGTGTATTTGGGCGGTGCTTAATGGCTATCGCGACTTCGTCTGCTTGATCGGCAGCGACGAAGGCCACGCCTGCGATATGCTCGACTCGATCAAAACGGAACTCGATGCCAACGAATTACTGTTGGCCGACTATCCGGAAGTCTGCTTTCCGATTCAGGCATTGGACGGTATCTCTAACCGCGCCAACGGACAGCTATACCAAGGCAAACGCACGCAGATCGGATGGACGGCGAAAGAGGTCGTCTTGCCGACAATTGCCGACAGCAAAGCGAGCGGTGCGATCATCAAGGTTGCCGGTTTGACCGGACGCATCCGCGGAATGAAGTTCAAGCGGCCCGATGGCCGAACGGTTCGGCCTTCGCTAGTCGTGCTGGATGACCCGCAAACGGACGAGTCGGCTCGTTCGCTTTCGCAATGCGCCAATCGCGAAGCGATCCTCGCCGGCGCGGTCCTCGGACTCGCTGGCCCCGGCAAAAAGATCTCTGGCATCATGCCATGCACCATCATTCGGCCCGGCGACATGGCCGACAACATTCTCGATCGCGACAAACATCCGGAATGGAACGGTGCGCGAACGCGAATGGTGAACTCATTCCCAACAAATGAAACGCTATGGGAACGCTACGCAGAAATCCGTGCCGAGGGTCTGCGCGCCGGCGACGGCGGCGCGGCCGGCACCGAGTTCTATCGTCAAAACCGCGATGCAATGGACGAAGGTGCCGACGTCGCCTGGAAAGAACGTTTCAATCACGACGAGCTGTCCGCGATCCAGCACGCGATGAACCTGAAGCTTCAAGACGAAGCCGCGTTCTTCGCCGAATACCAAAACGAGCCGCTACCCGAAGAACGCGTCGATGCCGACCAACTCACGGCCGAGCAGGTAGCTGGCAAAATCAACGGACTCGAACGGCGCTGCGTTCCGATTTCGGCTAACCATCTCACCGCGTTCATTGACGTGCAGCAAAAGCTTTTGTTCTATGTCGTTGCCGCCTGGGAAGACGATTTCACGGGCTACGTTCTCGACTATGGAGCGTACCCCGATCAAAACCGAGCGTATTACACGCTTCGCGATGCACGCCACACGCTGGCAACCGCCGCGGACGGCACGGGACTCGAGGGCAGTATCTATGCCGGCCTCGAATCACTCACCGAAGATTTACTTGGCCGTGAATGGCAACGTGACGATGGCGCGGCAATGAAGATCGGACGGTGCTTGATTGATGCGAACTGGGGTCACTCGACAAATGTGGTCTATCAATTCTGCCGGCAAAGCCCACACGCTTCGATCCTATTGCCTTCGCATGGTCGTTTCGTCGGTGCGTCCTCGAATCCATTCAGCGAATACAAACGCCGCCCCGGCGACCGTGTGGGTTTGAACTGGCGAATCCCCAGCGTCCACGGGAAACGTGCGATTCGCCACATCATCTACGACACGAATTGGTGGAAGTCGTTCACTCACGCGAGGCTCGCGGTCGCAATGGGCGATCGTGGTTGCCTGTCCGTTTACGGCAACCAAGCCGAGACGCATCGCATGTTCGCCGAACAAATCACCGCCGAGTACTTCATCAAAACCGAAGGCCGTGGTCGGACTGTCGACGAATGGAAAGCTCGCCCCGAACAACCCGACAACCACTGGCTCGACTGCCTCGTCGGCTGTGCCGTCGCTGCATCCATGCAGGGTGCGTTGCTCTTTGGCACAGATGTGGAACCAACCCGCCGACGCGAGCGAGTCAGTTTCAAGGAACTGCAAAAGCGAAAACGGAACTAAATCGGGCCTTTCTGAATATTCGCGTACAAGTCTCACCTCCTACGGCATAGGTAACCAGGGATGAAGCAATGTTTCAAATCAAACGTGAACCATGCCTGAAGAGTTGAAAGATGTGATCCGTGACAACGCTGTTGGACCTGCAAAGGCGTCCGGTGATGCAGGTTCCGTTGAGCAGCATAAGCTGACGGAGCAAATCGCTGCGGACAAGCATCTCGCTGGCAAGGACGCGGTTCGTAAGCCGAATCGTGGATTGCGTTTTAACAAGATCGTGCCGCCGTCGGCTGGCTGATCTTTCTTTCGTTTTGCGATGAGCACAGGGCTGCCGGGGACGGCAATAGGAAACCAACACGGATGTTGCAGATGTTGTCAGGGATTATCGAGCAAGCATGGCGCGGCGGAGCTTCCCGCTCTTCATCCGCGCCGGGACGCTCACTCCGGCAGCCCTTCTTTTCGCGGCTTCGTGCGAAGTACGACGCCGCGAATACGACGCTCGACAACATGAAACATTGGTCGCGAGCCGATGGTCTGTCGTCCGCCGCCGCGAATAGTCCTGATGTTCGGCGAACGCTTCGCAATCGGTCACGATACGAGGTCGCAAATAACAGCTACGCTCGCGGGATCACGTTGACGCTGGCGAATGATGTCGTTGGCACTGGGCCACGTTTGCAAATGCTGACGCCGGATGATGCCGCGAATCGTTTTGTCGAAGCGGAGTTCTTTGCTTGGGCCGAGGCAGTGGGTCTGGCGGAAAAGCTGCGGACGATGCGGCTCGCCCGCGTTTCGGACGGCGAATCGTTTGGTTTGCTGACCAGCAACGAGCGAGTTGACTCGACTGTGAAGCTCGACGTGCGATTGATCGAAGCCGACCAAGTGGCCTCGCCGACGTTGGTCGCAGACCGCTCTCGCTATATCGACGGAATCCAATTCGATGCCGACGGAAACCCGCTCAGCTACGACGTGCTTCGCGAACATCCTGGCGATGTGACGTTCACGATTGACGAGCAGTTTGACACGGTGCCGGCCGCTGCTGTGCTGCACTACTTCCGCTGTGATCGACCAGGACAGATTCGCGGCATCCCCGATATCACGCCGGCACTTCCATTATTCGCACAACTTCGCCGGTTCACTCTCGCGGTGCTCGCCGCTGCAGAAACGGCCGCCGACTTCGCTGGGATTCTCTACACCGACGCGCCGGCCAATGGTGAGGCCGACGCTGCGGAACCATTCGAGCCAATCGAACTTGAGAAGCGAATGCTGCTCACGATGCCTGGTGGCTGGAAGATGGCTCAAATGAGAAGCGAGCAACCGAGTACGACTTATGCAGAGTTCAAGAAAGAGATTCTCAACGAGATCGCTCGTTGTCTGAATATGCCGTTCAACGTCGCTGCCGGAAATTCGTCGGGCTACAACTACGCCAGTGGGCGACTCGACCACCAAACTTACTTTAAGTCGATCCGCGTTGAGCAGGCACAGCTTGCTCGCACTGTGTTAGATCGCATCCTGAACGCTTGGCTTCGCGAAGCCATTCTCATCGAAGGCTATCTGCCGAACTCGCTTCGCACACTCGATTCTACGTTCCAAAGAGCGTGGATGTGGGATGGATTCGACCATGTCGATCCTGCCAAGGAAGCCAACGCCCAAAAGATCCGTCTCTCGAATCATACGACTACTCTGGCCATCGAATTTGCGCGGCAGGGTCGTGATTGGGAGACGGAACTTAAACAACGTGCCAAGGAACTGGAGCTGATGCACCAGCTTGGACTCTCGCTCGATTCAAATTCTGTTGACACCGATGTTCATGAGGACAAGGATGACCACGACGACCAAGAACAAACCGTCCAACAAGCGACTTGAAGCAAGCGAGGATGGGACTCCTAGCAGTCTCCGTATTGTTTGTGACGATGCCGCAACGATTACCCTGCAAGCAGCCGAGTCGGCCAGCGAGGGAAAACCTGCGCTTCGCAAGTTCTCCATGACCGCTTACACCGGTGGCGCGATGCGACTCGGCGGCTGGCCCCATCCAGTCGTTGTTGATCTGACCGGCATGCGTGTGGCTCGCAAGAGTCGACCAATTCTGAAAGACCATGATCGCGGCAGCATTGTCGGCCACACCGATGACATCCGTGTTAGCGAAGCAACGCTGGAAGTCTCTGGCGTGATCTCGGGCGTTGGATCAACGGCTCAGGAAGTAATCGCAACCAGCGAGAACGGATTTCCGTGGCAGGCATCGCTCGGTGCAAGTGCCGACAAGGTCGTATTCATTCCCGAGGGAAAGTCGACCAAGGCGAACGGTCGTGAGTTTGCCGGTCCCGTCTATGTCGCTCGCAAAAGCACCCTTGGCGAAGTCTCGTTCGTGGCCCTGGGCGCCGACGATGATACCGAGGCCCGAGTCGCAGCCGGCCTAGCCGCAGAAAGCGAGGAGCCAGATGACACAACGGACGACACGGATGAACTCGAACCGGTCAATGCAAGCTTGAATGTCAATCCGAAACCTCGATCCCCTCAGCCTCGCACACCTGTAGAAGACATGCGTGCCGAAGCTGCTTCAGAGTCGCGACGCATCGCTGGCATTCGCAAAGTATGCGAAGGCAAACATACGGAGATCGAAGCCGATGCGATCGAACAGGGGTGGAGTGTGACTAAGACGGAGCTTGTTGTGCTACGCAATGAACGCCCCTCCGCGCCAGAGCAATCTTCGGTCCGCCCAAGTTGCACTCGCGAAGTCCTCGAGGCAGCTGCCTGCATGTCGGTGGGTATCGAGGAGAAAACCCTGCTGGCCAGCTACGGAGAACGCACGCTCGACCTGGCGCAGCCGATGGGGCAGATTGGTTTGCGTGAATTGGTTGCGGAATGTGCACGACTCGAAGGACATGACGTCCCACGCGTGTTTGGCGACGGCCGCGTCACGATTCAGGCTGGCTTCTCGACAATGAGCCTACCGGGAATCCTTGAGAATGTGATGAACAAAACGTTGCTGGCCGCTTATGAAACCACGCAGATCGCCGCATACGATCTGTGCAGTGTGGGCAGCGTGAGCGACTTCAAAGAAGTCTCGCGGTTCCGGTTGCTGGGCACGGGCGGTTTCGAGCCTGTCGCTCCCGATGGCGAACTAAAGCACGGCAAGCTTTCGGAGCAGAAGTATACCAATCAGGCGGATACGTATGGCCAGCTGCTCACGCTGACGCGAAAGGACATCATCAACGATGACCTCTCGGCCTTCATGGACATTCCACGTCAAATGGGGCGAAGTGGGGCCGAGTCGATCGACGAAATGTTTTTCACTTTGTTGCTCGGAAATTCTCCCGCATTCTTCAGTGCTGGCAACTCCAACTTGCTCACCGGCGTCGACACCAAGTTCGGCCCCGATAGCCTGACTGCGGCTAAGACGACGTTCCGCAAGCAGAAAGCGGGTCCAGGCACTAAGCCGAAAGACCAGAAGCCTATCAACCTTCGTCCTGAATTCTTGGTCGTTCCGGTCGAGCTTGAAACTGAAGCCGAGCTGCTGATGGGCTCATCGCAGTTGATGATCGACGCCTCGGGGACTCCCACAAAGATTCCCGTCGACAATCCGCATCGCAATAAGTATCGGGTCGTTTCGACTCCGCATCTATCCGACTCCTACTACGGAGGCGCGAGCGGCAAGGCTTGGTACCTCTTCGCCAACCCCAAGGTTTTGCCGGCCTTTGAGATTGTATTCCTCAATGGCCGCCGCACGCCGGTGATCGAACGCGTCGAAATGCCACCCAACATGCTCGGGATGGGTTTCCGAAGTTACATCGACTTCGGTGTGAATAGCCAGGATCCACGCGCCGCCGTGAAGGTCACCGGCGAAGCGTGATCCGAGCTTAACTTTCTCACTCAAAACTCACGTCTCAAACCTCAGGTCTAACCATCCATGTCCGCAGCAGAATTTGTTCAAGAGGGAGCGGCCGTCGACTACACGCCGGACGCCGATCTCCCGGCCGGTAGTGTCGTCGTGCAAGGCGAACTGGTCGGCATCACCAAACACGACATCAAAGCCAACGTACTCGGTGCGATCAGCGTCGAGGGCGTCTTTGACGTCGCGAAAGATCCCGCGATCTCGGTGTCGGCCGGTGCCAAAGTTTACTGGGACGCGACCGCTGGCCAATCGGTCACAACCGCGACCGGCAACAAGCTGCTCGGCAAAGCCGTACTTTCCGCCGGCACCAACACACCCACCGTTCGTGTTCGACTTAGTCAATAAGGATGGTCATGGCGTCGATCAGCCAGGTAACGGCCGACCGAGCCAAGGCGATCGAACGTCTGGTGTTTGCCGAAGACAGAAAGACCAGCCAGTGGCTTCGGGCATCCCCGTTCGCAACTTGCCTCTGTATCGCCGTCGCCTCAACCGAAGCGACGTGGCGAGTTCAAGCATTACTTCCCGACAAGGAAGTCGTCCAGCTCGGTTACTACGTTCGCTCGTCGAAGACGGGCAGCAAACTATTCAATCCATCGAAGCCGTTGTACCTGAAACCGGAAGTGATGTGCGGATTGCCCATTCGCTTCGTCTCGACGGTCGAACAAATCAACCCGATCCTTTGGATCATATTCAAAAGTTAAGGAGCACTCACTGCATGAACGCAAAATTGCGAGCCATCATCGCCGCGTGTGTCCTGTGTCTGGCAAGCGGTTGTTTGCCCGAGCAACCTGTTCAGGTGCGACCGCTTCCGGCCCCCGCGCCGGAGCAACCCGCTGCGAACTTGCCGAACAAATTGCATCAACGCAATTGGACTGGCAGGCTCAACCAAGGTAGCTGCGTCCACGCGTCGCTGGTCAATCACTTGCGTTGGCTCAACGAGTACGAACTCGGCGAACGTTGGCGAGCGACCTATAGCGATGGCGAGTGGGACTCGCGATTGCGAAGCCGACTCGATGCTGCCGACATCGACTACAGCTACACCGTCAAAGCTGACCCGCGATTCCTCGACTGGGCGACGGCCACTCGGCGCGGAGCGATTCTGTGGTGGAAGCCGGCCCACTGTTGCACTTTCGTCGGCTGGGTCAATCGCGACGGTAGGCAATTCGCCGCGATTCTCGACAACAACTATCCCGGCCGTTTTGAACTCACACCACGCGAGCAATTCGTTCGCCTATGGGCTGGCTATGGCGGATTCGCACTCACGGTTCTCGACGACCCGGCCAGCTCCTTGCCCTATCGAAGTTATGAGGTGATTCAATGAACGATGGAATTCGGATTCGATTGAGCGTGGGTCTGGTCGCACTGGCGATTATTCACGCGCTTTTGCTTGGTGGAGTGTTCACGGCATTGCGACCATGTCCGACCACGCAACCGGAAGACGACACATGGAACGTCCCCAATGCCGTTTCACCCGCTCCACGCGTTGGCAGGATCGAGAAGTTTGACGAACCGCAGTCAGTGAACCTGAGTGCCCAAGGCGAAATCAAACAGCAGTCGGTGTCGATTTGCCCAACGTGCGAACCTACGACGATCTATTCGCCGGCAATCGCACCTCAACCCGCGTTACCGATCGCGGCACCCCAGCCTCAGCCAACGACGAAGAAGTATCAAATCGCTTTGTTCATCGGCAGTGATACCAAGAGCAAGCAGCTACTCGACTGGTTTAATCATGACCCGAAGTTATACAAGCTGCGAAACGACTGTGATTTCCAAGTCTACACGTCTGGCAACGCACTCTATCAAACCAGGTTCGCGAGCATCGTCCCTGTCGAACAGTTTCCCGTCGTGCTGTTTCAAGACAACACTGGCGGACACGTTCACGCCGCGGGCCGAGCCATGCTGCCCGCCACTGCGGCCGAACTCTACGCCGATCTTCGCCAGGGATACCAACTCTATCAACAGACTCGGCAGGCCCAGAAAACCGGCGCACTGAAAACGCGAGGCTATTCGTGGGACGACGCGATCTCCCCAAAATTGCAACTCAACTCCGAGGATTGTCCTGACGGTTACTGTCCCGTTGAGCCATCCGACAATTGGCGGCCGTTCGATCGCGACCGAGATCGTGACAGTCCTCGCGATCTGTTGTTCGACAGGGCAAACGAAACTCGTAATGCCTTGCTTTGGGCATCGGCAGGCGAACTGGCAACGATCGCGATGATCGTGTTGGCCGTCTTTCTACTCGGATTCATTCTCATCAAGCGAGGCATGTGAACCAATGACGTTACTAACCGGAATCGCAACCGTGGTCGTGTTGCTGTTGATCGCCGTCGCCTTGTTGCCATCGAAGAAACGCGACAAGGACAACGCACAGTCAACCAGCGTTATCAATCCGTTCCATTCGCCGGCGCAGCCAGTCAATCTGCGTGAGCAGCAACTGCAGGAAGAATCGGAAGCGATCGCCAGCGAATATCAGCGGCGGTCCAATGAAGCGTGGCTGGACGAGTTGAGCGACAAGGCATCGACGCTCTTAAAAGCCCCAGCCAAACCAGCGGCACGCAAATCGTGACCGACATGTTGCACCGTGGGCAGTCTTGGTTAGCGGAGAAGCTGACCAAGCATGCCTCGCGAGACGTGGTGTATCAGCGTGACGATGTTTCCGTCGAACTGTCCGCCACGATTGGCAAGTCCGAATACGAGCAGGACGACGGTGACGGCGTCATCACCCGAGCCCAAGTCCGCGACTTTCTGATTAACACGAAAGACTTGTTGCAATCCGCCATCGGAACCTGGCCTCGCCGCGGCGATCGCATCCTCGAAACCGACGGCGACTCGACCTTCGTGTACGAATTGATGTCGATCGGAAACGAACCGCCGTGGCGATACAGCGATCCCTTCCGCGTCAAACTCCGCATCCACACCAAACTGGTTGACAAGATCACATGACAGCAACGCCCGCAACCGTCATTCAGATTGCCGAAAGCGTCGTCGCGGAAATCAACGCCGGCGAATTCAGCAAGACGAACCTCTCCGCGCAGCGACTCTACGTTCCTAACTTCGATCTCGAAGACATGAAGGAACTGCGAGTCACCGTGGTGCCTCGCGAAGTTGAATACCTGCCTCTCGATCGAGCATCAAACAAGTACCACGCAACGATCGACGTCGCCGTCCAAAAGAAGTTCAGCAAGGGCGATGCCAAGGAAATTGACCCGCTGGTGTTCTTCGTCGAAGAACTGGCCGACTACTTCAGGCTCAAACGACTCAATTCGTTCGTGGCAGCCCGCTGCGTCAAGGTCGAGAACTCAGTTCTGTATTCCTCCGAGCACTGGACCCAGTTCAATCAATTCACGAGCCTGCTGACGTTGACGTTTGAGCTCGCGAAATGATGCACATCAGGGCGCGCGTGCGATTCACACCGGGCCAACTGAAAAAGAAGGTCAACCAAGCGACCTTCAAAAGCATGAATCATGCGGCCGGCACCATCCGGATGACCGCCAAACGATCCATCCGCAAACGCAAAAAACCATCCAACCCAGGATCACCGCCTAGTTCGCCGACTGGAATGCTGCGTCGCGTGCTTCGCTACGAAGTCAACCGCGATCGCGGCGAAGCAGTCATCGGCCCGGTCAACGAGATCGCTGGCCGACTGTGGAACCTGCATGAGTTCGGTGGCGTTGTCACGAAACGACGCAAGCTAAAACGGCATCGGTTCCGTGTCGGCGAGTTTGGGCCGATCCGGGCGAAACAGCCCGGCAAATTTGCCCGCATCAAACTGCTAACGATCGCCCAAGCCAGCCGAGCCACACGACTGATCGAACAAGAAAACGAACGCCGCGGGGCCAGCAAACCACGCCGCTATCCCGCACGCCCGTTCATGAAACCTGCCCTCGTTGCCAACCAAGCACGCCTGCCGAAATTTTGGCGTGACTCGGTTAACTAGTCTTTCCACCACGGATGAAATCGAAACATGTCAGCAGAAGTAAAACTCGGTCTCGATGCCGTCCTGACGATCGACGGTGCCGAGATCAAGAACGTCAAAGATCTCACAGTCAATCTCGAGAAAGCCGAGGCGGACGCAAGCACTCGCGCGAATAACGGCTGGCGAGCGACAGTCGGCACGCTGAAGGACGCGTCGATCGAGTTCACTGTCCTCAACAAGAACGCCGACACCTCGTTCGGAATGCTTCAAGGACTGTGGAGCAGCGGAACGCCATGCGATGTCGGGATCTCCGACGCTGGCGGTTCGCTGACGCTGACGTGTGAGGTCATGAACTTCAACGTCAATCAAAACCTCGAAGAAGTCGTGTCGGCTGACGTCACCTTGAAGCCAACCCAATCATCGTCCGGCAGCGGCATGAACGTTGGTAGCGGAACTCCCTAAGTAATCCTCGGAACGGAACTCCATGCAGAAATTCATTGATCGTCGCGGTCGCGTGTGGATCGTCGATATCGACAACACCACGCTTCGCCGCGTGAAGGCACTCACCGACGTGCGATTGCTCGACGCGATCGACGGCGACCTCGTCACTCGCTTATCCAGCGACCCGTTGTTGCTTGGTGACGTGTTGTTCGCGATCTGCAAACCGCAAGCCGATCAACAAGACGTCGACGACGACGCGTTCGCCGAGGGACTGGCGGGCGACTCGATCGACGAGGCGTGCAAAGCATTGGTGGATGCGTTGGTCGCGTACTTCCCGGAGTCCCGCCGCCGTCTTCTGCGGAAGGCGGCCGACAAGCAGAAGATGATCGAGACGCGGGGATTGGAAGCGATCGAGAAACGACTGGACGATCCGAATCTGGTGGACCGGATTGTGGAGGACCTGGAACGCAAACTCGCGGTGCCGACATCGAGCGACTCATTATCCGACTCGCCGGCATCATCGGAGTCGACCCCGGACCACTGACGCTCCGGCAACTCGTGCAGATGGCCGAGGCTCGGCGTCAGCACGATTGGCACATTGCGTCGAGCGTCATGGCACTCACGGCCGAGATCAATCGCGACCGAAAACGCCGACGAAAACCGTTCAAGCCGGATGACTTCAATCCCTACACGGTCACTCGCCCTGTTCCAGTGAAAGCCACTGTCGAACAAGTCGCCCATCTACTCGGCGCAGTCTTCCAACCCCGTGAGAACGAGTCTCCATGTCCCAAGTCCGAGCCGGATCCGCCTATGTCGAGTTGCTGACCAAGGATTCAGCGTTCGTCAAAGGTCTACGGTCGGCTCAGAAGCGGTTGGAATCATTCGGTGCGTCGACGCGATTGCTCGGCACCAAACTGATGGGACTCGGCGCGGCCGCCGCAACACCACTTGCAGGCAGTGTCGCGATCTTCTCCAACTTCGACGATGCCATGCGAGGCGTCGCCGCGATCACGCAAGCGACCGGATCGCAGCTTGAATCGCTTCGCAATACCGCCAAGAAACTCGGAGCAACCACCAGTTACTCCGCCAGTGAAGTCGCCTCGCTGATGACTGAGCTTGGGCGTGCCGGTTTCAAACCGGAACAGATCGAGAAGATGACGGCTGCCGTGATGAACATGGCCCGCGCGACTGGCACTGACGCGACTCAAGCGTCCGGCATCATGGCAGCAACCATTCGTCAGTTCGGAATGGAAGCCGGCGAAGCCACACGGGTTGCCGATGGACTGACCGCCGCGGCGAACAAGTCATTCAACACGGTGGAGTCTCTCGGCGAAGCCTTGTCCTACGCCGGCCCAGTCGCCGCCGATGCCAACATGAGCCTCGAAGAGACGCTCGCGATCCTGGGCACGCTCGGCAATATGGGCATCCAGGGATCATCAGCCGGCAATGCAATGCGTCGTTTGCTGACGATCAGTGCCGCCGAATCAGAGAAATTCAAATCCACCTTCGGCGTCACGACCAAGGACGCGAAAGGCAACGCCCGATCACTTGTCGACATTCTCGGCGAAGTCGCCGCTGCCACCGAGAAGATGGGAACGGCCGAAAAAGCTGAGAAATTGAACGAGGTGTTCGGGCTGCTGGGCATCACCGCTGCCAGTTCGATTGGAAAGAGCGTGGCCGATACCCGCGAGTTGTATTCCGAACTGCAAAAGGCTGGCGGAATCGCAGGCAAGACTGCTGAGGAAATGGAAGGCGGACTCGGTGGAGCGTTCCGAATCCTGAAATCTTCGATCGAAGGCGTCGCGATCGCCATTGGTGAATCGCTGGAGGGCAGCGTCACGACGATGGTGCAAGCCTTCAGTCGCGCCGCGTCAGGGGTGATCGAGTGGATCAACAAGAATCAGAAGATCGTCAAGATTGCCGCTGCGAGTGCGATCGCGATCTTCACGATCGGAGCGGCATTGTTCGCTCTTGGTTCGTTCGCTGCCGTTGCGTCGTTCGCGGTTGGTGGACTCGCAACCATCTTTTCATTCATCGGCGGTGCAATCGGCGTCATCGTCTCAGCGGTCGGATTGTTGTTCACGCCGCTTGGCCTTGTTGTCGCAGCGGTTGCAGCACTCGGTGGCTACTTTCTCTATTCGACTGGTATCGCCGGCCAGGCGGTCGAGTATCTCAAAGGTCTATTTGAAACACTCAAAGCCGACACCCTCGCCGCATTCGGTGCGATTGCCAACGCGCTGGCTGCTGGTGACATCACTGCGGCGACCGATGTGTTGTGGACCTACTTAAAGCTCCAGTGGGTCAAAGGCACGACCTACATCAAAGGTGTCTGGGCGGACTTCACTCAATATATCTCTGACGTGTGGGCCGACTCCGCCTACGCGATCGGGGATGTTCTCATTGGTGCGTTGTCTGGGCTCGCCGGCGTCTGGAACAGCACGCTCGGATTCATGGCAGACGGTTGGACGATCCTCACCTCGGCTGTGCAAAAAGGCTGGAACAATACGATCGGGTTCCTCAAGAAGGGATTCCTGAAGCTTCACGAACTCGTCGATATCGCTGGTGACGTGTCGGTGCAGGTCGGCGGAGTGCTCATCAACGCATTGGCCGGCGTCGAGAACGCTTGGGTCGAAACGGTCGACTACCTTGCCGACACCTGGACTGTGTTCGTTGGTCAAGTGAAGTCGATGTGGAACTCGACGGTCGGGTTCTTGAAGAAAGCCTGGATCAAACTGAAAGGTCTGTTTGACGACGACATCAATGTCGATGTCGAAATGGCGAAGATCGACGCTGACACTCGAGCGGCCGATGCCGCCGAGGAGCAACAACGTCAACAAGCGATCATCGAGCGTCAGCGCCGGCGATCGAAACGAAAGGAGCAGATCGAGACCAACCGGGTTGAGATGCAGAAAGGCATCGCCGCACAACTCGAAGCCCGTCGCAAGGCTCGTGAAGGTCAGGATATCGACGCTGACATGCGAGCGATTGACGATGAGACCGATGCGAAGAACGCGGTTGTCGACCAATCCAAGGAACAACAGTTCCGCGAAAATGATGTGGTGCAGAACAATCGCCAACAAATCATCGACGACACGACCGTCGGAGTGCAACGCACGCTCGATCAGATGAGGGCGGAAGCGAAAGCGGCACGCGAAGCAGGTCGGCCAACCGCTGAAGATCGCGAGAAGAAACGTGACGATCAAGTCGCAACTGCACAGGCCGAGTTCGATGCTGCGGTGGAACGAGCCAACAACGCGACGGCCCCTTCGGACGCTGAGCCGAAACCAGACGACGCTGCTCCGCCGGAACCACCAGTCGCTCCGCCCAAGATGCCTGAGCCCGGCGCAGTCGATATCCCCAAGGTCGATCTTCCCGGCATCGACGATCCAGAATTGCAACCGCCCAATGCGAAAGATCTGCGTCTGGACCTGGACCCAAACGCTCAGGCGGCGATGGATCAGTTCGCTGACGGTCCCGAAACTGATCGAACCGAAGTCGCCGGCAACTTTGATGCGCGCGGCTTAGGGCTCGGCAGTGGAGCGTCGACGATTCCGCAACAGGCTCCCGAGCCACTCAAGAAGCTCGAGCCAATCGCGGCAGAGAATGATCCAGTCGAAATCATTGTCGCACCGCAGTTAAGGCTGCAGCCCGAACAACCTGACGAACCAAAACCGCTCGACGAGCCAGGAAACGACGTAGCCGACATTGTTGTCAATGCTCCGAACGTCGAGGTCGTGGCGGAGGACGCACCGATCGTTCCGGCACCGGATGTCGTCGTGAATGCTGCGAGCGATCCGACGATCGTTTCGCCTGATGTGCAGTCACCCGACGTCAACGTTCCTACGTTGGACAAGCCCGATTTCGCCTTGCCGCGGATCGCTGTACCAGACGTCAGTTCGCCCTCGGTCGCGATCCGCCAACAACCGATCAACATCGAGTCGCCGGCGCGAGTTCTGCCGAATGTCTCGGTGCAAAGCGATTCGCAATCGTTCGAGCCGCCAATCGTTCAGGAAAGCGATGCGGCGGTCGACCTGCCAGAAGCTAGCGATCATCCCGAACCTGTGGATTTAGACACTCCGACTGATCTCGAAATTTCGCCGACACTCGACGTTGTCGCGATCACCGAAGCGTTTGCTTCCGTTGGTCGATCCCTCGCGGCGTTTGATTCCGCGATCGCCAACAGTACGTCGCAATTGCAACTGCCTGCGATGTCCGGCGGGGAATTCAGCGAGGACATGAAACGCGCGATCATCCAGACTGCTGAGAACACTCGACGCCTTGTTGAGCGTTCGCAGTCGGGAGGGTTGGTGTTTAGCTGATGTCAATCTCTTTCGGTGGATACGACTTCGAGGTCGCGGCACTCTCTGAAAAGGCGTCGCGAGGGAAATCGCACTCCGATTTCACTTCCTACGTCGCGACGAATGGCGGGGCCGTTAATCCGGCTGCTGCTTCGAGTGCTCTGTATCAATACTACAAGGCAAATCACAAGGAACTGATCCCGTATCTGCAGATCGACTCCGAGTTCATCAACCAGAAGCACGCTTTGGTTAGCGTCTCGATCAACAAGACCAAGCTAGATCCCGTGTCGTTCAGTACGACCGGAGCCACAACACACTTGAATCAATCGCTGCAGACTCGGGGCATCTACTCCGCGCCGGGAATCGCAGCCCCGGTTTATCACGGAGCGATCGGCGTCAGCGATTCTGGCGTTTCCGGCGTCGACATCACGGTCCCTGCGTTTGAATTCTCCGTTCGCAAGAAATTTGAGTTCGTTTCGACGGCTTATCTGCTTGCCATGGTCTCGATGACCGGCCGAGTGAATTCGTCACCGTGGTCGATCTTCGCTCCCGGTGAAGCGTTGTTTCTCGGTGGCGAAGGGGGCGAGGACGAGCAGAACTGGGTTGATGTGACCTACCACTTCGCAGCTCGACCGAACGAGTTCTCGATGACGGTTGGAAACATCACCGGGATCAGTAAGCAGGGATGGGACTACCTGTGGGTCAAACACGGCGAGAAAGTGGTTGGCGATCGTGTGCTGCAAGTTCCTGAGGCAGCGTACGTTGAACAGGTCTATCACGGAGGAAACTTCAACGTGTTGGGGATCAGCTAATGACCCGACGCGTGAAACCAGGCGATCAGTTTTCGATCACGGCCGCTGAATACAACCGATTGCTTGTTGCTGCCGAAGCCTCGCATCGTAATCGACTACCGGGTGGCGGTGGTCCTCGCACTCATCTGCGGAACGCCGCAACCGTTCGCGTTCACAACCTATCGGCAACCACGGTGCCGATCGGCGGAATCGTGGGCTTTGAGTCGCCGCTGACCGATCCGACCGTCGGGCCGATGGAGCTGGCCCGCTTCGTTCGCGATGCGACGATTGAGTGCGTGCGCCCGACTGAAGACGAACACACAGGTCGCGTTGGGGTCGCCATCGAACCGATCGCGGAAGACAAGGTCGGCCGCGTGGTGTTCGATGGCGTGGTGGCCGCGAGAGTTAACGTCGTGAAGACTTGGCATAAGTTCGCGGACGTCGGCGAATCGGCCGGTGACACGCTGCAATCAAAGCCGGATGGATCGGCACAGATTCTGTGGCGACAAGACCCTAACCAAGTCGGTGACCAATGGGCAGTGGTTCGGGTCGGTCGGCCTGCTGATCCGGTTTACCTTTTCGAGGTTCCGACCGGTGGTATCGCCGGTCGTCGAGGGATGCGGACGGGTAGCGCGGACTGCGACCTTTATCAACTCGACAAATTGGGCGAGATCGAAGCGGTCACGGATCCGGCTGGCGACACAGTACGAATTACCGCTCGGAATCATTCGGCACAGCGTATTCGCGGTCCGATCGCAGATTCACCTAAACAATACTTGGAGGTGCAGTTCGACGGTCAGCGATCTTGGGTGATCGACCCGCCGAAACAAACGCTTCTGTGCAAACCGACGAAACGTATCAAAGCAAAGTCATGGGGAACGGCTCGCGAACTTCGTTTTGATGGTGGATGGAAACCGATTGGCCCTGCCGTCTCGGTCTACAACGTGTGCGATTACGCATTGCTGGCAAGCCAACAGATCGTCTGCCATTTCCATGAGGACACGTCGTCGCACTTGACGATCGGTTGCCGTTGCTGCGATGGCAGCAGCAGTTCATCAAGCTCCAGCAGTTCGTCGAGTTCAGGTTCCAGCAGCAGTTCTAGCAGCGATTCATCGTCTAGCAGTTCCTCGTCGTCTCCCTCGTCATCATCTTCATCCTCGTCATCGGGAAGCTCATCCAGCAGCAGTTTATCTGGTTCTAGTTCGTCAAGCAGCGGATCGTCTTCATCGTCATCCGGCAGCCCATCGTCCTCATCAAGCAGTGGATCGTCATCGAGCAGCCCGTCATCAAGTAGCAGTTCCGGCAGTTCGTCATCGTCATCGAAGTCGTCTTCGAGTAGCGATTCATCCTCAGACTCCTCGTCATCCGACAGCAGCGATTCCTCCCTCAGTTCATCCACGTCTAGCAGCAGCGATTCAAGCCGCAGTTCCAATTCTTCATCGAGCAGCGACAGCAGTAGTCAATCGAGCGACTCGTCGGACAGCAGCGATTCGAGCGCATCGACGAGTCTGCCGAGCGTAAGCAATTCATCTAGTTCCGATGGTTCCTCGTCGGCATCGAGCGGTTCGTCAGACAGTTCGTCGAATTCTCAATCAAGCGATTCCTCCAACAGCGAGTCGAGTGACTCAAGCGATTCGACCAGTCTGCCAAGTCTCAGTGGTTCATCAAGCTCTGAAGGGTCGTCGTCCGAATCGAGTGATTCTTCGGACAGCTCGTCAAACTCACAATCGAGTGATTCATCTAACAGCGAGTCTAGTGACTCTAGCGATTCGATCAGTCTGCCCAGCATTAGTGGTTCATCCAGCTTCGATGGGTCGTCGTCCGCATCGAGTGCTTCGTCAGATAGTTCGTCCGATTCCGAGTCCAGCGAATCATCGACAAGCGAATCAAGTGATTCCAGTACGTCGATCAGCCTGCCAAGTGTGTCCGCGTCCAGTTCATCCGCGAGTGATTCGTCGACGAGCAACTCGCAATCAAGCGATTCCGGTTCGTCGAGCGATTCATCTACCTCGCAATCAAGCGAATCAGCCAGCACGCCATCCATTAGCAGTTCGCAATCGTCCACATCCGAGAGTGCGTCATCGACCAGCGAATCATCGACTTCAGAATCGAGCCAGTCCGAATCGAGCACATCCGAAAGTGAATCACGAAGCGAGTCAGGCTCGGAGAGCGTGCCTTCGTTTAGTTGGAATTCGTCAACGAGTAGCGAAAGCGATTCCGTATCAAGTGAGTCAGCATCGGAATCCCAGTCGCAATCCGACTCGACGTCGCCATCAGCCAGCGAGTCCGGTAGCGATTCCCAAAGCGAATCCAGCATCGACCGCAGTTCGGACTCACAAAGTTACTCAGCGAGTGCTTCGGCATCGACCTCGGACAGCGCCTCCGCCAGTGGGAGCCAAAGTGGTTCTGCATCAGGCAGCGGATCGGATGCCGGCAGTAATTCAGGCTCAGGCAGCGTAAGTGCATCCGAATCAGATAGCGGCAGCGGATCGGGATCCGATTCACGATCAACGAGCACATCGGATTCAGGCAGTGATTCACGAAGTGATGACTCGACCAGTGTTCCGACGTCATCAAGTGTCTCTGGTTCCGATTCAGCATCGCGGTCGACGAGCGACTCGGGATCGGAAGGCTCAGACAGCGATCGGCCCAGTGAAAGCGACGATCCGAGCGTCGGTGATTCATCTGGAAGCGACAGCAACCAACCTTCTGAAAGCAACGATTCGACATCCGACTCCGATCCACCCAGCGATGGTTCCGACCGACCCAGCGAAAGTGCATCCGATAGCAGCGACGGCTCCGATCGGCCGAGCGAAAGCGATTCAACCGAGGAACCTTCCGAAGACAGCAGCGGATCGAGTGAACCTTGCAACAGCACCTGGATTTGGTCGTGCGGTTGGGAATTGGTGAGCAGTGATTGTGAAGACCCCGGCGATCCACCTAGTTCGTCCGGTTCATTCGATGGAGCAGTAGCGGGGATGACAGCATGATGCATTGCCCACACCTAACGCCCGACAACCAATGCGAAGTGGCATGCCAACTCGCTGGGTGTCGCGTGCAAACCACGCCGACCGCCTGTAACGCGTGCCAGACCAACGACAACCCGTGCGCGATCAACGTCGTCACGATCGGCATGGCATTGGTCAACAAGAAGCGACGCAAACAAGACATCACCGAGTTGGAAGCACTGCTTCGCAACTACATGCCGGACGAAGACCCGATGCCGGCGACGCTGAAGATCAGCAGCTACCGGCCCGGCCCCGGCAACGAACTCAAAAAGATGATCGCTTGGTTTGCAAAGCCGAGCGAAACGTGCAACTGCGAAACCCGTGTCGACACGATGAACGACTGGGGTGCCGACGGTTGCCGCCAAAACATTGACACGATCGTCGATTGGTTACTCGAAGAAGCCCAAGCAAGAGGACTCCCGCATGGAAGGTTTACCGCCACAATCGCCCGAAGTCTCGCGGGCACTGCCATCCGCAAGTACGAGCGGAAGTTCCCCGAAGGGGCACCCGAACCAGACCAAGACGATCCCGAGGACGAATTCGATCGTTGAACGATGTTTCCTAATGAACCTCGATCGCCGCGACGATCGAATGCGAGAGTGGATGCGGCAACTCCCTGATCCATGGCCGTTCCCAGAACCCGAACGGTTCGCCGCGATCGACGGCCGCCGCGTCGCAACGCCTCCGCAGTGGCGTGCCGGCAACGGAGCGTGGGGATGTTACCGATCGCACTTGCTGATTCTGGAAAAGTGCCTACTCGAACACATCGACTCGTATGTCGTGTTTGAAGACGACGCCGGGTTCGGCGACGACTTCTGCGAGCGGTTGCAACAATTCATCGCCGAGTTGCCGGCCGACTGGGGCATGGCGTATCTCGGCGGCCAACACCTCTATGCCGGCAAGAACCCGCCGCACAAGGTCAGCGAACACGTTTATCGTCCATACAACGTCAATCGCACGCACGCGTTTATGGTGCGCGGGCGTGACGCAATGAAGACGCTGTATCGCCATTTGACTTGGAACGATTGGCATTCCAAACATCACATTGACCATCACCTTGGTCGACTGATCCAGCGTCGCTACCAGGCACTCGTTCAAGGCAATAACGTCCAGAAGGAATCCATCGCGGTCTACACGCCCGATCGCTGGCTCGTTGGACAACTGCCGACCAAATCGAATATCTGCGGTCGCAAGTGGAGTCAAACACGGTTCTTCAACGATGCTAAGAATGCGGATCACTCCGACGCACCGTTCTTTGCCGTGCTTGGCCCGCACCGCGCCGGCACGTCATGCGTCGCGATGGTCATGCATCACCTTGGCGTTCACATGGGGAACCAGCTTGGTGGCTACGAAGCGACCGGAGGAGGCGAGGCAGTCGGGCTGGCACAGCTTTGTGAAAAGGTGATGCGGTTCCCTACAACGGACCCGAATGTCAGCGATGTTCAACTGACGCAAATGCTCAAGTCGTGGATCGTCAGTCGCAAATCAGAAGCCAACCGCGACAAGACTGTGTCGGGAGCGAAGTATCCGCACTTGTGTCGATTCGTAAATCACCTTCACGCGGGGCTGGGCGATTCACTGCGAATCATCTCTGTCGAACGAGATATCGAAGCGTCAATTCGTTCGCTGCAGAATCGTAGCGAGAAACATCGTGGCCAATGGTTCGCGGCAAACGACGAGGACTGCGAGGTCTTGCAACGCAGTCTCCGCGACCACCGAGACAACTTCATCGCCGAGCATTCTGACGTGCCAGTATTCCGGATCGAATTCGCAGAGTTGGTGACGTATCCCGAGGAAGTAATCGGCAATCTGATCGAGTTCCTTGGAATCACGCCGACTCCGGATGAAATCCAGTCGGCGATCGAACACGTCAATCCTGATCTCCGGAAGTTTGGGTGAGCATCATGGCGAATAGTATTTCAACATCAGACATTACGTTCTGCATCAAGACGATTCACCGACCTTGGTCCTGCCATCGGCTGGTCCAGTCGTTGCGCGAGCACATTGGCGATCCCAAAATCAATGTGGTCGACGACGGTAAGCCTGAACTGCGGTTTTCACTGAAGTATCCCGAGTCTGCGGCGGCGTGCCAGGTCATTCATCCAGCGGATTTTGATGTCGGCGTCAGCATCGGTCGAAATATCGCGGTCGATGCTGTGGAAACCCCCTTCGTCTTCATGCTCGACGACGACCACGTCGTCACGTCCAACTTGAATCTTGATCGGGTTTGCAAACGCTTTGCCGCCAACCCGATCGACATTCTCGGCGTTCGCCAAGGTAGCGGCGGAAGACCAACGATGCTGTCCAAGCTGATGAACGGCAAACGAATCTGGGTCCATCGCGGTGAGACACGGCGAAACGGCTATGTCGCCTGGTGCGACATGTCGTCCAATGCGTTCCTCGCTCGAACCGAAACGATTCGCGAGCTTCGTTGGGAAGGGGAACTGAAAACACTGGAACACTGGGAGTTCTTCTACCGTGCCAAACTTGCCGAGTTGAACGTCGCGGTTGCTGGTGACTGTTTCATTCGGCACGAGCACGTCGAGTCGAAAGATTACCGCGTGCTGCGACATCGTTCAAAGTTCCGAGCGATTGGACTTCGTAAGCACGGCTTTCATTCGATGCGGATGCCGGGTGGAGGTGTCGTGAATGTCTAATCAACCCAGCGGTGTGCTTCCATCGGGTATTGAGGTGCTGGTCGCCTCAGCCGGAGGCGTCGGCACAACGATGCTTCTCCGGCACATTGGTAAATTCCGAAAGACGAATCACCCATCCGATCACGATGGTTTGAAACACATCCCCATCCCGCCGACAGTTGTTAGTGGCACGTCGAAATTTGTCTACGTCTTCGGTGATCCAATCGACTCAGTGATCTCGCTCTTTCGACGCAACTACCAATCACAGCAATCTCGCAAGCTGCAGCGCTTCCAAGCCAGCAAATCCATTCTCGGATCAGGCACAACCCTGCACAGCTACGCAAGGCACCGAGTAGATCGACTGCCGATCAAGCTTCATTTCCAAAATTGGCATTCGTTTTACCTTGCCGTTCCGACGCTGTTCGTTCGCTATGAAACGATGCATGACAACGTCGATGCAATCGCGAGCTTTGCGGGCTTGCCGAGATCGTTCGTCGACGACTTTCCAGCGAACCAACCACGCCAGTCCCGTCTTAACGACTTGCCAATTGATGTTCGCAACGGACTGTTGGCGATGTACGGAGACTTCCGGACCGAGCTTGATCAATTAACGGACTGCTTCTTGAGGCAGCCTTCTGTGTCCGCCACGCAGGTGACGACCCCATGACGCATTCCAACACCGAACGCTTGCTTGTCAGCTATCAACAATCAAGTGGTGGCCGTTCCGGTCATTGCATGAAGGACCTTTTTACGGCGGTCGTCGTTGCACAACTAAGCGGCGGGCAGGCGACCTTCAATCAGGATTGGACTCGCCAGAGAATCATTCCAGTCGTGGGGGTTCGAGAGCAATTGGCGAGCGAGCCATTGGGAATCGCCCCTATCGAGTATCGCACAAACCGGGGTGGCTGGGGTGGGATGCGATTCGAGGACGTCGCGCGGATGCTTGATTGGATCGAATCAAAACGAGTGCCTTCGGCGACAACAGTCATTCAATTGACCGGGCTTTGTCGCATCCATCTCTTCCAGGTCCACAACTGGGAAAACGAAGGGCTCATTCCATCGGGCACCTATCAAGCTCTGATCGATCAGCTTTGTCAAATGCTATGGCGTGGTCCTCGGCCTGTGCAAAACGCGGGCAGCCCGACCCGGATTGCCATTCATGCTAGACGAGGCGATGTCGCGAATCCCCAGAGCAGATTATTCAAGTCGATGGGACCGGGCAAGGTTTGGAACGCAGAGTTTTACCAGCGATGCGTCGATCACTTTCGAGGGCTCAATCCGGAATCTGAAATCACCATTTATAGCGAAGGCATCAATGCTGCTGATTTGAGAACGATCAAAAGGTGCGAGCTAAATCTTGGTCACCGGAAAGACGTGCGTCGCCATTTCCGAGCGTTGGTGAACGCCGACATTCTGGTTCCCGCCAATTCGAGTTTCTCGACATGGGCGGCTTACCTCTCTGCTGGCGAGGTGCATGTGTTCCAACGCGAGCACATCAAGCATTTTGCCCATGTGACACCACCTGACAGCTTTCGATTCTGCGAATTGGGAGAAAACTCCTGCCATGACTAACATTTCTTCAAACGCGAGATCGCAAGCCACCTTCTGCATCAAGACGATTCATCGCCCGCAGTGCTGTGCCGCGCTCGTCCGCAGCATCCATCAGTACTACGGCGAAGACCGTCCGCTGATTCATGTGCTCGACGACGGGAAACCGGAGTTGCGTTTCTCGGCAATTTGTCCCGACGAAGCGGCGATGGTCGATCAGCTGATAGAGACCGAATACGACATCGGCTTGTCGGCCGGCCGGAACCGGTTACTCGACGCTGGCGACACCCCAGTCGTGGTTTTTGCGGACGACGACCACCTTGTCACGGCCAAAACTCGACTTACCGAGTTGATTCGCAAACTGAATCAGCATCATGATCTCGATCTATTGGCCGCGCTCAGTAACCAGCAAGAACGACCGAAGCTACTTCGCGTCGACGACAAGACGCTGCGGATTCCTCGAGGGTACTACAAAAAGCGTGGTTCCATCCGCTGGTGCCACTACGTCGGCAACTGCTTTGTTGCGTATCGCGACATCTTGCAAGCGATCCGTTGGGACGAATCACTCAAGGTCGAAGAGCACTGGGACTTTTTCTGGCGATGCAAACTCGCCGGCATGAACGTCGCCGTCGATCTAAATCACTCGTTCAAACACGAACACGTCGACCCGCCAGGCTACGTTCGCAGTCGGCCTGAGTTTCTCGAGGCTGGTCTCAAGAAGCACGGACTGCGGAAGGTGATGTGGCGATGATTGAAATACCAGCTCTTGAGTTCCACCTTGCTCACGGGTGCAACCTTTCGTGCCAACAGTGCAGCCACTACAGCAACTTTCATCTGGCTGGTCAAATGCCGACGCCGGATGATGCGCGAAGTGAGTACTCGCACTGGTCAAATCGAATCCGACCGAAGCGATTCGCGTTGCTTGGTGGCGAGCCGCTGCTGAACCCACACCTGATTGAGCACATGCGTTTGGCCCGCGAATCGTGGCCCGACTCCGACTTGATGCTCGTCACCAACGGATTCTTCTTCGATCGCCATCCCGATCTGCCGGCAACGCTGGTCGAAATCGACTGCCGACTCGAAGTCAGCCAACATGGAACGCACGAACCCTACCTGACGCGATTCAACGAAGCGAAGAAAACGGTGTGGCAATGGCGTTCCGACTATCCAGGAATCCAGATCAAGATTCGACAATCCCATCGCGGCTGGATGCGGCAATACCGAGTCGAAAATGGAAAGCCGATTCCATTCGATTCCAAACCTGCTGCAGCGTATCGAATCTGCATGCAGAAAACATGCACACAACTGTTTCGCGAATGTCTATGGAAGTGCCCCGCATTGGCGTATCACGCGATGTTGGAACAGCGACTGCATCTTGAAAAATTGTCAGCTTGGCGATTGTTTCGCGACTACAAGGCCTGCTCCCCGACCGCCAGCGACGATGAACTGCGCTCGTTCGTTGAAACCAAAGCCATTCCTCAATGTGGACTTTGTCCAGGCAAGCGTGTTCCGTTCACTCATCCCGATCCGACTCAAAGGAGTGAGATACAATGACTTTCCTACCCGGATCAAGCAGCGACGACATCCCGCCGCCATGGTATCCCTTTTTTCCGCCATTCGATCCGCCAGCCGATACTTCAGGCAGTTCATCTCCTACGACCCCGATTGATCCGCCAGAGGGTTCGAGTACCGATGACGATAACTCCGCTGACGAGCGTCCTGATTGGTGGCCCGATGACCTCCCTTGGCCACCGCAGCCCGAAGAACCGGTCGTGATCGAGTCTCCGCCACCGATTCACGTCTGGCCGCGACTTCCGCCGGACCATCCCTATCACGTTCCGCCCGGCTACTCTGCGCCCGACAACCTTCCACCGGGTCACCCCGGCGAAGCCTATCCGGGTATGCCCGACTATCCCGTCGTTCATCCCGGCGACTGGGGCGACGATTGGCCGAGCTATCCCGGCATCCTTGACGATTGGCCACCAACGTACGAAGACGACGAAGAGTAGCGACTAACACGATCAGTAAATTGAAAACGCCGGCGTCCTAAATTGGGGCGTCGGCGTTTTTTCGTTTTTTGGATCTCGGTTGGTGCTACGCGGCCATCGACGAACAGCTTTCGTGGCACTTGCGGCAGCACTCGACGCACTTGTCCATATTGCCGACCTTGTCGCAACTGTCTGCACATGCTTTGCAGATCTCGGCGCAGGCTCGGCAATACAACGCGTGGTGATCGATGTTTCGACTCATGAAGTCGACGCAGGCTGCACATGCGGCGATGCAATCGAGCATCAGTTTGACGTGCGTTTGCTCAACGTGGTCGCCGCCTTCGGATAGGCAGTGGCTGGTCAGCATGTCGGCACAAGTCGTTTGGCATTCTTGGCAGTTTTGAAGGCATTCTTTCATGGATGCGGTTGCGGTACTCATTGGTTTCTCCTTTAGAAATGGTTGTGCGGCCCCGTTGCCGCTGCCTTAGCGGTATGCAACTTGCATACCACTATGGGGTATATTGGAGAATGACTTTTTGACAGCTTGGAGAAATCATGGACCACGCCGAGAAACACGAAACATCATTGCCGGTCGCCGATCCGTCTGTGCAAATTGATCCGGTTTGCGGCATGAAGGTGCCTGCTGGCAGTCCCCGTTCGGCGGATTTCGAGGGCAAACACTATGCTTTTTGTAGCGATGGATGCTTGAAAACGTTCCAAGATGATCCGGCTGGTGTGCTGGCAAAGCGAGCGCAAAAGGAGACATCAAGCGGTTCGTCTTGTTGCGGTGGAGAAGCGGCGATTCAGATTGGAGAACCCTCGACGACTTCGTCGTGCTGCGGTGGTCACTCATCAACCAAGGCGAGCGATTCTCCGGCAGACCCGACTGCAATTTACACCTGTCCCATGCATCCGGAGATCGAGCAGGTTGGCCCTGGCGATTGCCCAATCTGCGGGATGGACTTGGAACCGAAGGTGGTTTCAATCGCTGACGAGGGAGAAGACAAACAGTACGCCGACATGAAACGTCGCTTTTGGGTTGGCGTCGCGCTGTCGGTGCCACTGCTCGTGATTGCGATGGGGCCGATGGTGGGTTTGCGGGTCGCCGATTGGATGAGCCAAGCGGTGTTTGGTTGGTTGCAATTGGTTCTTGCGACGCCGGTGGTGTTCTGGTGCGGGTGGCCCTTGCTGGTTCGCGGAGCCAAGTCGTTCCGCACAATGAACTTGAACATGTTTTCGCTGATCGCGGTGGGAACGTTGGCCGCGTACTTATTCAGTTTGGTCGTGGTGCTGCTTCCGGGTGTGATCCCAGAAGCCTTTTTCGAGAATGGCGTTCCGCCTCTGTATTTTGAAGCGGCGGCGGTGATCATCACGTTGGTGTTGCTCGGGCAAGTGCTGGAACTTCGAGCACGTCAGCAGACTGGCGGAGCGATTCGCGAACTCATGAAGCTTGCTCCTGATACTGCCCACCGAATCACAGACGATGGCGAGGAAGACGTCTCGCTCGATTCAGTTCACAAGGGCGATCGACTGCGAGTTCGTCCGGGTGAGAAGGTTCCAGTCGATGGGAAAGTACTTAGCGGGTCGAGCAGCGTCGATGAGTCGATGTTGACGGGCGAGCCGATGCCCGTGAAGAAGGTGGAAGGTGACGAAATCACCGGCGGAACGTTGAACCAAACCGGTGTGCTCGTGATGGAAGCCGTCGGCGTCGGTGGGGACACGGTTCTCAACCGCATCGTGCAGATGGTTGCGGACGCACAGCGAAGTCGTGCGCCAATTCAGAAACTGGTCGATGTGGTCGCTCGATACTTTGTGCCGGCGGTGATCGTTTGTTCGATCCTCGCGTTCATCGGTTGGGCGGTGTTTGGTCCGGAACCGCAACTAGCTCATGCCTTTGTGGCAGCCGTTGCAGTGTTGATCATTGCTTGTCCGTGTGCGTTGGGGCTGGCGACGCCGATGTCGGTGATGGTGGGCGTTGGCCGCGGTGCCAAGAAAGGCGTGCTGATCAAGAACGCAGAAGTCCTTGAGGTCATGGAGAAGGTAGACACGATCGTCGTCGACAAGACCGGCACACTAACGCAGGGACGGCCGGAAGTGACGGGCGACGAGACGTTTGGTGATTGGAATGAAAACGATGTGTTGACGTTGGCTGCCGCAGTTGAAGCACAGAGCGAACATCCGTTGGCTCAGGCGGTCGTTCGCCGAGCGAAGGCGGATGAGTTGCAGGTTGTTGAGGCAAGTGAATTCAACAGTATCACCGGTGGCGGAGTTCGAGCTCGCGTCGATGATCATGATGTGTTGATTGGCAAGGCTGACTTGTTGGACGAACAAGGCATCGAGGGAGTCGATGCGGGAAGGGAAAAAGCGGGATTGCATCAGTCCGAAGGGGCGACGGTTGTGTTCGTGGCGATCGACAACAAGCTGGCGGCTATTCTCGCAATCACTGACCCGATCAAGCAAAGCACGCCCGCAGCCTTGAAGACGTTGCACGAACTCGGATTGAAGGTGGTGATGCTAACTGGCGACGCTGAACCGACCGCGAAAGCAGTCGCATCAAGGCTGGGTATCGACGAGTTTCATGCTGGGGTCTCGCCCGCGGAGAAGCATGATTTCGTTCGCAAGTTGAAGAAGGACGGCAAGACGGTGGCAATGTGTGGGGATGGGATCAATGACGCGCCTGCCCTTGCCGAAGCGAATGTTGGTATCGCCATGGGCACGGGGACAGGCGTTGCAATTGAATCTGCGGGCGTCACGCTCGTCGGAGGCGATCTCCGCGGCGTTGCTGCGGCTGCCAATCTGAGCCGAAAAACGATGAGTAACATTCGCCAGAACTTGTTCTTCGCTTTCATCTACAACGCACTGGGAATCCCGGTCGCGGCTGGGTTACTCTATCCGTTCTTCGGCGTATTGCTCAGTCCGATGATTGCAGCGGCAGCAATGAGTTTTAGCAGCGTGTCCGTGATCGCAAACGCGTTAAGACTTCGTGCAGCCAAGCTCACCTAGACCGCGGCAAAGCGATCTTTCGCGTGTCGAGGAGCCAATCGAGACCCATCTAACCACGATCGACCTATCACGCTAAAATCAGGCTTCTAGAAAAGCCAGCCTATCCAAAGTTCTCACGAATGCTCTCAGACGACGAGAAAAAGAAGCTCAACAACCGACTTCGACGTGTCATCGGACAAGTCGAAGCGGTTGGTCGTATGATCGAGGATGAGGAATACTGCGTCGATATTTTGATGCAATTGTCGGCTGCTACGGGAGCGCTCAATAAAGTCGGGCAGATTGTCTTGGAACAGCACATCCAAACTTGTGTGAGCGAAGCGATCAAGAGTGGCAGTGCCAAGGAACGTGACGAGAAGATCGAAGAGCTAATGACGGTCTTTCGGAAGTACGGCGAGTGAAATATTGACGTGATGAATTGGTTTCTGACTTCTGGCGGGTTTCTATTGACTTGCCTCGGAGTCTGGGAAACCTTCATGGCGGTTCTGCATCCGCGAGCGACCGTAGGTCCGATTACAAATGGTATCAATCGTGGCTTTCACTTTTTAGTCCGAACGCGAATGTTCGCTCATCCGCGAGTTTTGGTTTACTGCGGACCGGCGTTGATCGTGACGCAAGTGTTGTGTTGGGCGACGTTGCTGTTGATTGGCATCAGCCTAGTCGTGTGGCCTCAACTCGGCACGGGCATTACGGCTACCGGATCGACACCGACGGATACTGGTTTTGCGAGCGCGGTGTACTACGCTGGCTTCACGATCACCACATTGGGTGTGGGCGACTTGGTGCCGCGAACGCCAGCGATGCAGTTCTTGACAATCACCGCTGCCGGCTTGGGGTTCAGCTTCTTTACGCTCGTGTTGGCTTATGTCATTTCGGTCTATTCAACACTCGCCCGACGCAACCAGTTTGCCAACGAAATTGAGTATCGCACCGGACGAACGGGCGACAGCCTTAGCTATTTGCGAGCGTATCTGACCGAGAGCGATCCTTCGTTGGTCAACCAAGACCTATACACGATGTCGTCGAACATGGCGGACTTGTTGGAGTCGCATCATTTCTATCCTGTCCTGCATTACTTTCGATTTAGCGAACCGCGTTATGCGATGAGCCGAATGCTGCGATTCTGTTTGGAGGTTTCTTCAATGATGCGAGCGGCGCGGCAGGTCGATACTGCCAGGCCCGCCGCCAGTGCCGAGGCTGTCGATCGGCTTTGGCACGCTAGCATGCAGATGCTGGAGGAGACCAAACGGCATTTCGTGATCTGTCACTCGACGCATGACGTTCCCGACCCACGGTTGGCGATCGAGATTTCGCGGTCGATCGGCGACTCTGACGACTTATCGGACCAGCTAAAATCCGCCTTTGTCGATCAGCAATCCGAGTGGCTTCACGACCTGAACGCGCTTGCTGTTTGCACCAGAAGCGAACCCCGAAAAGAATCCTGAAATCTTTATCGAAGTCGTGAAGAAACGTCGGGGCCGTGCATCCAAAGAGCATCAAAGAAGAGATTCCCTCAGTGGGAGTCCTTTGAAAGCTCTTGGAACTGTCCGCCATGAACCGTCGTCACACCAACCCTGCCGCTCGATTGTTTGCTGCTTTTGCAGTAATCGCGGTGCTGTTGGCGTCCTCGCCGGCCGCTCGGGAAGGATCACACGACGCGAAGCCTTGCCCTCATGCGTGCTGCCAATCGCAGCCGGTCGGGCACAGTTGCTGTGACGGCGAAACGTCGAACGAATGCCCTGCGATGGCTTCGTGTGAGACCAAAGTCTGGTTGCCGCCGCGAACTTCTGGCGACGATCCGTCGCCTCGCGGCTTGGAACGCAGCGACTTCTTGCGGATCAGTTGGAAGACCGAATCGGTCGCCTTTGGTCGGCCGGATTCTTTTGTCCGTCCCAACTCTCTGATTGATTGGCACGTTCGTCTTCAGATTTAGCGGTTGGCTCTGCTTCGACTTGCGAAGCCAGCCCCAATCCAAGAATGAAGATGTATTTGTTTCCCAATCGGTGCATGTCGATGTCGGCTGCGCCATCAATCCTGGAGATTCCAAAATGTTAGCTACTGTATTTTCTGCTGTTTTGTTTGCCGTTTCGTTCGTCCCCGCTGGCAATGTTGATGCCGCCGCCTCGGCGGGGCCGACGTGTTGTGCCAAGCATGCGTACTGCTGCACGGTTCACGCGTCATGCTGTGGCAAACATGCTGAAGTCAAAGCAACCACAGTCGAATTGTCGAGTGCAACTTCTCAACCCACGTGCTGTGCCAAGCGTGCCTATTGCTGCTCGGTGAACGCACAATGCTGCGGAAAGCACGCTGAAACGAAAGCCACGACCGGCGATGTGGTCAGTACCACAGGTCAACCGACCTGTTGCGCAAAGCGAGCGCACTGTTGCAGCGTTGGCGCTGCCTGCTGCGGCAAAGGATCGTCAAGTTCCACGGAAGTCGAATCTGCTGAACTCAGCTAATCGCTTCTGATCCCGTTCGATCCCTGTCAGCCGGGCGAGCCTGAAAACTCGTCCGGCTTCTTTGTTTAAGGTGCTATGATGGACACATTCAAACACCGATGGCATCAGTTGCCGATCAGCCGGCAACTGCTTGTCCTCGTCAATGCGATTCTCTTTGGGTTTGTCGTTTTGTTTCTTGTCGTTGACTACCGCCTGCGGATGGATCGACATTTGAACGAGAAGCAGATCGCGCTGACCGAAGAAGCAAAAACGATGTACGAATCACTGTTGGTCGCGGAAGCCCACGGAGATGTCGCGATTCAAAATTTGGTTGACAACGTTTGTGCTCGCATGAACACCGACGATTCGCCCGGTCACCATATTGCTGCGGATTGGCGAGGGCTTCCGTACCAAGCGATCTCGCATGGGCATGCTTCCGACAAAATGCTCTCTGCCATGCGTTCGGCAGCTGATTCAATAGGCACCGAATCGAGAGCCTCCGGCGCGCACGTTGTCGGCGCTTTCACCGGACCAGCGGGTACTGTCTACATTTCCGAGAAACGTTCAGCCGTTGTGGGCGCAACACGCCGCTCATTGCTGATCCAGATGTTTGCCGTCTTGTTGCTGGGAGCGATTGCAGCCTTCGTGGTCAGCGCGGTGCTGCGGCAATTGATTGCCAAACCGATCCAAGGCTTCGTTTCGGCGTTACAAAGTGTTGCGTCTGGGGACTTGAGCGTGATAGCACGCACGCGAAGCTGTCGAGAACTGAGTTACCTTGCCGATCAGATCAATGCAATGACTGAGGCGTTGGATCACGCTCAGCGTGACCACCGTGTTCACATGGAAAAGGCACGCCAGATTCAACAGAACCTACGCCCGACAGTGAATGGACTGGTTGGAATCGACGTCGCCGAGTTGTTTGAGCCGGCCGACGATGTTGGCGGTGACTACTACGACGTCATTCCATTGTCCAATGGACGTTATCTACTTTGCGTCGCTGATGTTTCGGGACATGGCGTTCCAGCCGCGATGGCGGCGACGTTGTTGAAGGCGTTCGTGTCGGAAGCAGCAAAGAAGTCGTCCAGCCCCGCTGAAATATTGACAGATGTCAATCAACGTTACTGCGAGTATGTGATGATGGGACATTTTGCGACCATGGCGTTACTGGTCGTTGACCCTAAAAACAGGCAACTAACCTACGCCAATGCTGGCCACGAGTTTCCGTTCTTGCAGATAGGACGCGACACGCCTGTGCGATTGAACGTGGGCGATCTGATCTTGGGCGTCGAGGACGATACGCACTATGACGAAGAAACAATTCCACTAGGCGATTCGGCTCGCTTAGTCATCGTTAGCGACGGAGTGACTGAAGCGTTTGATCCAAGTGATGAGCAATACGGCACCGAACGAATTGAACATTTGTTGCATTCCGTCCAGAGCTGCAATGCTCGTGAACTTGTTGAATCGTTTGAGTCATCCATCGAAGCGTTTCGCAAGGGCCGAAAGGCTTTCGATGACACAACGCTATTGGTGGCACAATTAACTTGATTGGGCCGCAGTATCGTCGCCGACATACCGTCCGATTGTGAATCCAATTTCGTTTGGCAATGTCGGGTACTTTGCTCGGCATAGTGGGCCAAGCCGAAAAAGTGATGCTTGGGCGACGTTTTGGAAACCCATGCGGTCGACTGCTTTCAATGCTCGTTGGTTGGAGCCTTCGGTGGTTAGCACCAGCGTTTGGATTCCATCGGTTTGCAACTGATCGGCCATTTGGCTCATGATTGCTGCGTAAAGGCGACGGCCTCGGTAGGCGGGCAAGACCAGCACTTGGAATACGAACGCGGCATCGTCGGAGAGCTGGATTGGCAGACCAGTTTCGGGCTTGCCGTCGTGGTTCATCTGGCCGGGAATGTCTCCGAAGGCGACCCAAGCGAATCCGGCGAGCGAATTGGCTTGGAACGCTGTGAAGCACCGGGCATGCCCAGCATCTAGCATCTCAAAGTCACGTTCTGGGATTTGATATTCCAGTTCGTGCGCGTGCGAGCGAAGGCGATCGGAGGAACACGAGTCGACCGTGTATCCATCGGGGATGGGTGTTCGCGGCATCTGGTCAATGGGCGATTGATAAAATTGACAGATATTCGCAATCGCTATTCGCCGCATCGCTCGGTACGGCAACCACCGTAGCGAGCGTGAAGATGTAATTTTCACAGTGGGAATCCGCCAGCGTTAGTGGCAGCAGCTTCCGCCGCCCGACGAAGGGCGGGGCGATGCTGAAGTGGAAGCAGCGGAGAACGAGGTTGCTACTGGCGGTTGATAGTCAGTATCGAGGTCGACCGCCGTGTCGTATTGAATGTTGGCAGCGGCCTGTTCGGCATATTGCTGAGCAGTCATAGACGGTTCGTCCTTTCGATTGCCAACCCAGGGCAGCGATTGGCATCCGGCAGACAGCGAGAGGGTGCAGATGAACGCAGCGGTAGCGCAGGATTCCCATAGCGATTTCATGACGACTTCCTTGTCGTGAGTTGAAACAAAAAAGGCAGGGACGGCGTGGTGACGTCATCACTTGCGTGAATCAGACGCGACACCGCCCCCGCGTGAGTCAGAGGGGAAGCGAGGAGCCAATTTGCAAACTCGCTCCCGAGTTGATTAACGAATTGTTGGAGCTTCGACTCCTTGTGATTTCAGGACAGCTAACCACTTGTTCGGCTCGGCTGCGATCTTCTTCGCGCATCCAGGGCAACAGATGTAGATTGCTTTCCCGGCCGCGTTGACCTTGTACGGTCCCCCCATCGCATCGAGCGGTTCGTCCATCACGGGGCATTTCTTCTGGGCAGCGATAAATGGAACATCGGCAGAAACTACTTTGAAAATGCCGTCGCGTACTTGCTCGGTTCCGGCGGGGACGGACGCTTGATCGCCGTTCCCATAAACCATGGCGAGGTACTTCGCTGGTTCAGCTTGAATCTTTTTGATGCAGCCTTTGCAGCAAAGATAGATCGGTTTGTCGCCAACCATCACCTTGATCGGTGTGCCCATGCCACCGAGAGGCTCATCCATCACTGGGCAAACCTTTTGAGCCGCAATGGCCGCTGCGTCGGCTTGCGTTGATGTTGAGACAGTAATCTTTGCCGTAGTCGTGACAGCGGGCTGGCCACTGTTTTGCGGACCGTTGCCATAAACCATGGCGAGGTACTTCGCTGGTTCAGCTTGAATCTTTTTGATGCAACCTTTGCAGCACAGATAAATCGGCTTGTCACCAACCATCACCTTGATCGGTGTGCCCATGCCACCGAGAGGCTCATCCATCACGGGACAGACCTTTTGGGCGGCAATCGCAGCAGCGTCGGCTTGTGTCGCTGTGGTGACCGTTATTTGCGGGCGACCGGCAGCATATTTAGCCGGGTCTGACTTGACCGCGTTCACACAGCCGGCACAACAAACATAGAGTTTCTGTCCGTTCACATCGACTGCCACGGGATCGCCCATACTGCCGAGCGGCTTTCCGCTGACGGGACATATCTTTTGACGGCCAATTGCGGCGGCGGCCAGTTGTTGCTCGCTGGCGGGAACCGTTGCGACCTCGTTGAAACTGACGACATTTCCGCCCGAAGCCTTCATGCCGACCAACTGAATATCGACGTCGATTTGCCGACCAGCAAGCTGCGAAAGATTCACTGGAGCCGTTAGCGCTCCTTTGCCGTCGGGAAGCAAGTCGTAGCGATAGCGTTTCGCGTTGCCTTCAACGCGCACTGAGACAGCACCGCGTCCCTGGTCGACCGAGACTGGCTGGCCCGTGCGATCGTAGACGAACATTTGCAGCCCGCCTTGGGAAACAATTGTTTCGATTTGCAGGTTGCCGGTTTGTTTCAGACTGCCGCCATGCGGCCCCACTTGAGTTGCTTCTCGAGCCTGGGTCATGCCGGGCATCGCGTGGTTGTGTCCAGCGTGGTCGTGCTGCGATTGAATCGTTTGCCCAAACACAGACGATGTGAACATCGCGAGCGAGAAAGCAGTGACAATGAGTGTTCGTTTCATGGGAGAACTCCGTTGTGAAAGTCAGGACGCCATCCGTTGGGTCCGTCGATCTTGGTGAGGTTGATTGATTGGATGCCCGAGTCGTGAATTCCTTCACGGGCAAATGAAGAAATTTATGCCGCTTTCATGAGTTCCTCCTCCGGCATCGCTTCGGTTCCTTCCCAAAGCTCGTCTTGAAATCCAAATCGCATTTTCAATTCCAGATAGCCGCAATAGAGCGTCGGCACGATGAATGAAGTGAATGGTTCGGCTAGCATTCCTCCGAACACTGGAATCGCCATCGCTCGGGCAACGTCAGCCCCACGGCCCGTCGCGATCAACACCGGAATTAACGCGGCAAGCGTCGTCACGGTCGTCATCATGCAAGGTCGAATACGTTTCAGGCCGGCTTCGTAAACCACATTGCGAATGTCTTCGACCGATTCGATTTTGCGTTTCTTGAGAAGTTGATGGATGTAGGTCGCCATCACGACGCCATCGTCGACCGCCAGACCGAACAGGGCGATGAAGCCAACCCACACCGCCGTGTTGAGTTCCACGCCCATCGTTGCGACGGCGATCATGCCGCCGGCAAATGCGACCGGGATACCGGAGAACACGGCCAACGAAATCGAGAAGTTGCGGAACTCCATGTAGAGCAACATCAGATTGATGCAGATGACCAGCGGAATGATCCACATTAATCGCCGGTTTGCCTCGATCTGGTTTCGGAAACTTCCAACGGCTTCAAGGGAGTAGCCAGCTGGCAATGACAGGCGATTGGGATCCGATGGTGGAAGAGATTGCGCTTTGCGGAGTTGTTCTTCGATCGCAGCGACCGATTCCAAGTCGCCTTTGCTACCATTGGCCATGAAAGAAACGTGAGCGACCAGTCGCCCGTTTTCACTGTTAATCGCACCTGGCCCCCAGGTCGTTTCCAGCTTTGCGAGTTCTTGCAGCGGCACAACAGCACCTGAGTGCGTGACGACTGGCAAACGTTTCAGCCCGTCGATCTGTTCGCGAAGGTCACGGTTGTATCGAAGCCGCACGGGATAACGCTCTCGGCCTTCGACCGTCTTGATCAGATTCATTCCGCCGAGTGCCGTCTCGATGACCTGGTTCACCATCGACGAACTCATTCCGTAGCGTGACGCTGCCTCACGATCGACAGTGAACTCGACGTAGGGCTTGCCGAGCACAATGTCGGGATTGACCGTGCCGGCATTGATCAGTGGTGACTTCTTTAACTCGGCGGCGACGTCCATTGCGGCGTCGGCGAGCGTGTCCAGCTTGTCGCCGTAAACACGGATGGCCATCGGTGCCTTGATACCGGACTGCAACATCACGACACGACCTTCGATCGGCTGCAGCGCCGAGGCCGGCGTGACGCCCGGCAACGTCGCGACGCGGTTGATCTCATCCCACACATCGCGTGCAGTGACGCCCTCTCGCCACTGGCTTTCAGGTTTCAGCATCACATACGTTTCGACCATCGCTGCGGGCGCGGGATCGAGCGCCGATTCCACGCGGCCTATCTTGCCGAGCACATCTTTGACTTCGGGAATCTGGCCGATCAGCACGTCCTGGGTTTGTAAGACCTGCATCGCTTGCGAGAAGCTCGCCGCCGGGTACAGCGTCGGCATGTAGAACCAACTTCCCTCGTCCAAGGCGATCCAGTCGTCACTTTGCAAACCCGTGAAGACGTGCTTGGCGTCGACGTAGCCGGGGAAATCATTCAGCTCGGCACCAAATAGGTTCGCGAACTTCTCGATCGGACGCATCACTGTCGGCATTCCGATGTAGGCTCCTACACCGATGAACAGCAGCACTAGCGGAAACGAGAGTGCGAATGCTTTGTGATTGAGCGCATGTCGCAGTCGCGCCGCGTAAATCCAGCGAACGAAGCGGCTCGACGGAATTTCTTCGATGGGTCGAATTCGTTCTCGCATCAACTGCCAACCGCCAATGAAGCCGATCATGGCTGCGACTGCGGTCACAATCCAAGTATCCAGGCCAAAGCGTTCTGCCAGTCGCGATCCCCAAAGGAAATGTGATACGGCACCTAGCAATCCGGAGAGCGACAACGCAGAAACCAACGCGGTTGATTTGCGACGTACATTGCTTCGCAGCATCAATCGACATAAAGCCGGCACGATCGTGACGGCAGCGATCATTGCTGCAGCAATCGCAAATGTCTTGGTATAAGCCAGCGGCGAAAATAGCTTGTAATCGCGACCGGTCAAAAAGAAGACCGGCAGAAAGCTGACGATGGTTGTCGCCACGGCAGTTACGACGGCTGGTGCGACTTCGACCGTTGCTTCGTAGACAACTTCCGCACGAGGTTGCTTGATTCTCGCCTCTGCGCTTCCTGATTCCCAATCAGAAAGGTGTTGGTAAATGTTCTCCGAAACGATGATTGCCATGTCGACCATCGTGCCGATCGCGATCGCGATGCCGGCGAGCGACATGATGTTCGCACCGACGCCGACTACCCGCATCGCGATGAACGACATCAGTACGGCGGCAGGCAAACAAATTGCGACGACAAAACTGCTGCGAATGTGCAGTAAGAACAACAGGATGATGATCGCCGTGATGATGATTTCATCACGCAACGCATGCGTCAGCGTCGCCATCGTCTCGTCAATCAGTCCGCTGCGATCATAGACGCCATGGATGGTTACGCCTTGCAGCGATGGCGTAATCGCGGCGATCTTTTCTTTCACTCGGTCGATCACGACGCGTGGGTTCTCGCCGTATCGCATTACGACTACGCCGCCAACGGCTTCGGCTCCGTTGTAATCCAACGCACCGCGGCGAAAGTCAGGACCAATCTGCACAGCGGCAATGTCACGGACGCGAACGGGAACGCCGTCACGCTGCATTATGACGGTGTCCTCGATGTCCTCGACCGCCTTGTCCTTGTCACCACCCGAGCCGAGGAAGCCCTTACTGCGGACGATAAACTCCATGCCAGTCGTTTCGACGGTTTTCGCTCCGACGTCAACGTTCGATCCTTTGATCGCCATCGCCAATTTGTCCAGCGACACGTTATGGAATCGCAGCTTGTCGGGATCCACTTCGATCTGATACTGGCGAACGTAACCGCCGATCGAAGCAACCTCGCTAACGCCCTCGACGGCTTGCAACTCATACTTCACGACGAAGTCTTGCATGCTGCGAAGTTCCGCTAGACCCATGCCTTCATTAGGTGGCTGCAATGTGTAGTAGTAGACCTGCCCTAGGCCCGTCGCGTCTGGCCCAAGTTGTGGCACAACGCCGTCGGGCAACTGAGACGCCGCACTGCCGAGTTGCTCGGAAACTCGGCTTCGTGCCCAATAGAAGTCGATCTCGTCTTTGAACGTGACCTGCACAAAGCTGTAACCGAACATGCTCTTGCCGCGCACCGATTCGGCACCCGGCACAGCCAGTAACGAAACGCTGAGCGGATACGTCACTTGGTCTTCGATGTCCTTCGGCGAGCGACCCGGCCAAGGCGTCAGCACGATGACTTGGTTCTCGCCAATGTTGGGAATCGCGTCGATTGGGATCGACTTGAAACTTACCCAGCCGGCAACGCTCAAGCCGATCGTCAGCAGTACGACCAGCCAAGGTTCTTTGACGCAAAAGCGAATGATTAGATTTAACATGGTTCGTTTCCTTACTGCACGGTGCGAGCGATCGAGGGAACTTCGCCAACCGGCATCGCCATGTCACGGACGACTTCTCCGCACGTCAGCATCTCGCTGCCCCAATACGGGTTCTGCAAATCGCCGCCGGGCTGCATCCAATCGCCACCGCCGCCAGGAACCATCGGGCAGTAATAGTGCGTCAACTTCACAGCCGTCTTCGGCCCGCGAGCCACCGTGGCCGCTCGCAACATCGCATGGCTAACGCCGCGATAGGCTTCGCGAGCCGTTTCCAATGAACCATCCATGCGTGACGCCGCGCGGCGAGCGATCGCGAACTTACGTTGGGCATCGTCGGGGACGCCGGCCGACATTTCCAGCTCGCGGAGTCCTGCGATTAGAGTGTTCAAGGCGACGGGCGGAGGCGTTTGGTCGGCCGCCATCGCACATTGAATCTCGAAGTAGGCGTCGTAGGTGCGATCAAGCGTTTTGCCAGCGTCGGCCGCCAACATAACGGGGTTCGTTTTGGGAAGCTCAAGCGGTCCCGGTGAATAGCTCGGTGCCTTCGTCGGGTCCATCAACGATGGGTTGCCGGCGAGTTGCATTTGTGAGTCGATCAAGAAGTTGCCTCCAGTGGCAACCGTCTCGCCAGCCGAAAGCCCTTCGACGATCACGGCTTCTTTGCGATTCATCGGGCCAACCGTGACTCGGCGAATCTCAAAACGTCCCGGTTCAGTTTCGACATAGATCACACTGTTTTCGCCGGCCAACAGCACGGCGTCGCGAGGAACGGTGACGACCTGCTGCATCGGCAACGGCTCCGCCGCGAATCCAAGCTGCGATGTCGGCACCAAATCCATATCGCAAAGCGGGCACTTGCCCGGCTGGTCGCGGATGACTTGCGGGTGCATCGGGCTGATGAACTTGTTCGCAAGTGCCGGATCGTAAACTTGGTCCATGGGTATCGCGGGAACGGTGACGCGAGCGGTCGCGTAGTCGCCTGGTCGCAGCTTGCCGTCGAAATTCATGATCTCAACACGTACACGAACCGTTCGAGTCGTTGCATTGACCGTAGGATCAATGAACGCAACGCGGCCGGTAAACACTTCGCCCGGCATCGACTGAATTTCCGCTTCAACTTGTTGGCCGAATCGAACCGCCGATGCGTCGTCGGGAAACAGGTCAAGCATCAACCAAACACTGCTCAGGTCGGCGACTCGATAGAGCTTGTGTCCTGTTTTGACATAGTCGCCTTCGACCGCCGACTTCTCGATTACCGTTCCACTCTGCGGTGACTTGATGCGGATTCGCGACATTGGTTTTCCGGACTGCCCCAGCTGGTCGATCTGACCCTGCGTCATGCCAAGCTCAGCCAAATTCTCGCGTGCCATCTTGTTCAGATCGCCGCCAGAGATTTGAAAGCGTCCGATTTTGCCGTCGCTGTTCATGCTCATGATGAACTCGGTTTGGGCGGTATAGAGCTGGGGGCTGTAGATCAACGCCAGATCGTCGCCTTCGTTAACCTTCACGCCGGCGTAGTTGGCGTACATCTTTTCCAAACGGCCGTCGATGTACGCACTGATGGTCGACAGTTGGCTTTCATCGAAGTCGATCGAGCCGATGGTGCGGATGGTTCGATTGACTTCACCCATCGTGGACATGGCGGTTTGAATGCCAACGAGTCGACGGGCCGAGGCTTCAATCGTGACCGAGATGCCGTCGCCGCCTCCGCCGCCGGTCGCTTCGACCAATTCCATCGCACAAACCGGGCAACGACCCGGTTCCGTTGATGGCGGCGTACACATCATCGGACAGATGTATCGCTTGTCTTCGCCACCGCCAGCTTCCGCCACGGCTTCGCCTTTGCTGCCCGAAAATCCGTCAGCGGTCAACCACTTCGTTCGCTGTGCGATACCGAGTAGGAAAAACACGAGGCCGGCGACGGTGACGATAGTTGCGGCTTGCACGCCTGTGCGCATGAGCCACTTCATTCCGCCACCACTTTGTGGAACGCTCGGTTGAGCTTCAACTGGCGGTATTGTTGCTTCCGTCGCAGTCTCGACTGGCTCGCTATCGGTCGGCGCATCCGCATCCACGTTGCTGACTTGGTCGTCAACGTCGGCTTCATCGGGCTTGATTGGTTCGTCCTGATTCATGACAGTTCTCACAGCGTTTTCCGGCACGCGATTGTGGATCCATCCACGAACGTCAGCTCAAGAGTTGACTGGCCGATGAAGCGACGGGGGGATCGCATCATCGACCAGTCATCGCCTCCAGGCTGTGACCGGTTCATTGTTTCGGGTGACGCGAATCAAATCGCGTAGGGATTGCATCTGGAAAGACTCCACTGGGAATGAGCGTGCAGCACCATTCACGTGAAAGCCAACTTGAAACCGAAGAGCTACGAGCGCGCAGCTCTCCTATCGAGACGACGCTAGATGCGCCAGATGCAAAGAAACCGCTGAGAGAAATGCGGTGAGTGATCGCCAAGCGGCAATCGTGAAACCAGTTGATCTGGACGAATCGAAAGCCCAGCGTCTGAGGCGACGTGATCCAAGTACGCGATCACGACTAATTCACGAACTTGCGGAACAGGAACGCGATGAGGTGCTGGTGCAATCGGTTCCGAGCGAATTCCACACATACACGATGACAATGCAACCCGGTCTTGAACCAAGTCCTCGTCGTCGGGTTTCGGTGGCTCAGGAACGACATCGGAGATTTCACCGAACAGGTCGTCATGCTTTGATTGCTCGCGTTTGTTCGTGCAGCAACTGCCGGCGTCTTCTTCGTTGCCGCTACAGCAGCCGCACAGAGCGCCGTCCGTTTTCACTTCACAGCATTTGCAAGCGTGGCATACCGTTTTGGCCTCGCAGCACTGACCTTGAGCACATGTTCCCTGCGCAGCCACCAGCGTCATCGGCTGAATCACTATTGCAGCGATCAGACAAAGATTAACGGCGGTGCGAATTAGGGGGGAGTTACTCACTGTGACCTTCCGAAAAGGATACCCATACACGGTATATGAACTGTATCGGAAATTTGGCCGAAGAGTTCAATAGGAATTAGCCGGTTAGGCAAACTTTAACAGCTCAAGTATAGCTCATTAGGACCTGAACGCCATGGATCGGCATTCTTCGAGACCCGGAAGAACCCAAGCGAAGCGCCTGCTGCTAGCAGCATTGGTTGCCGCGTCGGTGTCCGGTTGTGCCTCCGAGCGTGGTGTTCAGGTAGCAAAAGTCACCGCTCCGGTCGCCGCTTCCACCTCGTCTTCGGTCGCGACCAGTGACTTCGATTGGCAGCAAGTCCTTAGCGAGCCGGAAACAGCCGTCGTTCAGCCCGTTGTCTACAACGACGGGGTAGTGATCGCATCGCCCGCCGTCTTCGCTCAACCACCCCAGGAAGACAGCAAACGAAGCTTCGGAGACTTTCTGCAACTCGATCCGCCTAAGAAAGAAGATGGGGAGAAGGGGAGTCAGGGAGGTGGGGAGAAGGGTGATGAACCGGACTTGAAAGATGACCGTGACGACACGAAAGACAAGAAGACCGTTAACGACAAATCGGAAACTGACAAGAAAGAATCGGAAGACGACAGCTCCCAGACTCCCCTTCTCCCAGACTCCCAATCTTCTTCCGGCCAGCCCGTCGAGTATTTCGTAGGCACTGCCCTCGCACGTCACCCCAAAATCCTTGCCGCCAGGCAACGTGTCGCTGCGGCAACAAACGTCATCCCGCAAGCCAACGCCTTGCCCGACCCGACATTCAACAACACCTTCTGGCCTTTGCACGACAACGCCATTCAAACCGCGGCCGGCCGAGTCGCCAATCAGATGTCGGTCAACCAGATGGTACCGTTTCCTGACAAGCTGAAAACCAAAGCGGTGATCGCCAGCCGTGAAGTGCAAATCGCTCAAACCGAAGTCGAAGCGATTGCTCGCGAGATTACCGAGTCCGTTCGTCTCGCCTACTACGAAGTCTGGTTCGCGACCCGAGCGATCGACATCATCGAGGAAACCAAAGGCCTCGTCGCTGACCTGACGGATGTTGCCGAGGCGCGTTACCGCAGCGGCGGTTCTCAACAAGACGTGCTGCGAGCACAACTCGAAACCGATCGACTCGATGAGCAACTCATCACGCTTGCAAGACAAAAGCTGGTTGCCCAAGCCGACCTCGCTACTTTGCTACAGCAACCCGTCGGGATTCTTCCCGAAGCGACGGATGAACTGAGTATCACTGACACGCCACAGCAAATCGAAGAATTGATCGCGTTGGCCGAGCAGTGCAACCCGAAGCTACGCGGCCTCGCATGGGAAATCCAACGCGATCGCGACAAGGAACGCTTGGCCTGCTTGCAGCAGTACCCAGACTTCAGTGTCGGATTGAATTGGGGATTGGTCAGCGACAACCATGATGTCCTTAGCCCAGTGGCCAACGGAAACGATCAACTCAGTGTCAGTTTCGGCACAACATTGCCAATCTGGCGAGAGAAGATCAACGCCGGAGTCCGCGAAGCAGCTCACCGTCGCAGCAGCACGACTCGACGCCTAGAAGCCGAACGCGACGAACTATACGGCAAGATTCGCCGCCTGATTGTTCAAGCCGACGCCCTGGTCGAGCAACGCAACATCTACGAAGAACGGATCATTCCGCGAACAGAAGACACGCTCAAACTCTCGATCGCCGACTACCGTGGCAAACGCACAGACTTTTTCACGCTGATCGAAACCTACCGCGAACTGTTGATGTTCGAGACCCAACTCGCCCGTATCGACGCTACGCTAGCCGGCACGATCGCTCAATTGGATCGAACGGTCGGCTGCCCCAATTGAATTGGGCGTGGGGCAATACATACGTCACTCTCCATTCTCTTCGATCAGCCTACGCAATTCCCGCCGCGCCCGGTTCAATCGCGAACCGACCGTGCCTTCGGGGATGCCGAGTGTGGCGGCGATCTCTTGATATGATAGACCGCTCTCTTCTTTGAGCGTGAAGATTGCCCGCAATTCCGGATCGAGTTGATCGAGGACAGTTCGTACCATCGCGGCTCGTTCGTCTTGCTCGACGTGGTCAGTTTGCCGAACAGTCGGCTCGACCACCAGTTCTTTTGTCCGCCGTTGTTTCTCGCGGCGCAGATGCTGCAATGCCTCGTTGGTGGCCAGTCGATACAACCACGTTTCAAACTTCGATTCGCCGCTGAACTGATCGAGCTTCGTGAACGCTCGGACGAAAGTTTGCTGCGTTAAGTCGTCGGCGTCCTGTTGACCGACCATCCGCACCATTAAGCGAAAGACACGATCCGCAGTGGCCTCGTAAATCTGGCGGAGCGCAGCGCGATCGCCGCCGGCACCGGCCTTGACCGTTGCGTCGTCGATTGGCTCTCTGTCATTACACTCACTGCGGTGCTCCATTTGTCAGATTGTACCGATACCCAAGGGGGGTACTAGCGGCCTTTGCGTTCGGCGTGCCATGGCGATTACCGACCAATGCGGTCGCGCATCACACAGGCCATCGCGACTTCGCGTTGGAATTTGCGATTTCTCCCGGCATTCGGATACCTCGGCACCGTATTTGCAAATTCGTTTGGGCACTCGAATCACAAACAGCGCAAGGAAAACAGTATGTCCAACTACCGACTTTTTGGAGCGATGATCGCCACTTCGACCGCAGTCATGCTGTTGTTGATGTATCTGAACACCTACGCGATCGACCACGTCTACTGGAGCGAGACTCGCTTCTACATGGCACTCGTCATGGGAGCGACGATGGCGATGATTATGTTGTCGTTCATGCTCGGCATGTATAAGAATACGAAGACCAACGTGGCCATTTTCGCTACCAGTGTCGCCGTTTTTGCTGGGTCGCTGTACCTCGTACGCAGCCAGGAGACCGTTGAAGATGTCTCGTGGATGAAAGCCATGATTCCACACCACTCGATCGCGATCCTTACCAGTGAACGAGCCGAGATCACCGACCCTCGAGTGCGTGAACTGGCCGGCCAAATCATCGAAACGCAAAAGAAGGAAATTGCGGAGATGAAACGACTGATTGCGGACCTGGAAGACGAAGAAACGAATGCATTGGCATTGAAACATTGACTCGCGAATGACCTCTATTGTTTGTAAGCCAATAGTCGCAATGCGTTGAAGACGACGACGAGCGTACTGCCTTCGTGCAATGCAACTGCGGGGCCAATGTTGAGACCGAGGATCGTGGCGGGGACGAGGAACGCGACCATGCCGAGACTCATCCAGAGGTTTTGACGAATGATGCGGCGTGTGGCGCGGCTGAGTCCGATCGCCAGCGGCAAGTGGTCGAGGTTGTCGGCCATCAGTGCGACGTCGGCGGTTTCGAGGGCGACATCGCTGCCGGCGGCTCCCATCGCGATGCCGACGGAGGCGGATGCCATGGCGGGTGCGTCGTTGACTCCGTCGCCAACCATTGCGACGCCGCCTTCGCTTTGCAGCTTCTTAATTTCGTTGACCTTGTCGTCAGGCATCAAGTCGCCGCGGGCTTCATCGAGGCCGACTTCTTTCGCGACCGCATCAGCGACCTTCTGATTGTCGCCGGAAATCATAATCATTCGTTCGATGCCGAGTTCGCGAAGCCGCGAAATCGTTCGTTTGGCAGCCTCACGCGGTGTGTCCATCAAACCGATGACGCCGAGGTAACGATCGCCGCGCCGGACGATCATCGTTGTGCGTCCATTCTCTTCTAGCGATTCGACAATCTCTCGAACGCTATCTGGCAGCGGTGGTCCATCGACTTCGACGAACAAGTCGTCTTTGCCAATATGGACGATGTCTCCTTCGACCGTCGCTTCAATGCCGCGCCCGGTGATGCTCTGCAAATCAGTAGCATCCGGAATCGTAAGACCGTCATCCAGTCTTTTTGATCCGTCGCGGACCACGGCTTTGGCAAGCGGATGTTTGCTGAGGTCTTCTACTGCGATCGCGGTTCGTAGCAGTTCAGTCTCATCGACACCGTCAGCCGTGCGAACGTCGGTGACTTTGGGTTCGCCCTCGGTGAGCGTTCCGGTTTTGTCAAACGCGATTGCGTCGAGACTGCCGAGGCTTTCTAGTGGTCCGCCACCTTTGACGAGGATACCGCCGCGTGCCGCTCGGGCGACGCCGCTGAGCACCGCACTGGGCGTTGCGATCGCCAACGCACATGGGCTGGCGGCGACTAGAACCGCCATCGCTCGGTAGAACGATTCGCTGAAGGTTTCGTCGATGACGAGCGGTGCGAACATCAACAGTACGACACCGGCAATGACTGACGGGACAAAGTATCGCTCGAACTTCTTGGTGAACTTCTGCGTTGGCGACACCCGCGTTTCTGCTTCGCTGACCATCGTGACGACACGGGCCAGTGTGTTTTCGGATGCGAGCTTGGTGACTTGGATTTCAAGCGATCCCGATTGGTTGATCGTTCCGGCGAATGCACGATGCTCTGGCGGAAGCGACTCGGGATCGGATGCGGCAGCGGCAACGTCCGCGACAGGGCGTTTATCGACAGGAACGCTTTCGCCGGTGATCGGGGCTTGGTTGATGCTGGACTCACCGGCGGTCACGAAACCGTCTGCTGGGACTCGCTCGTCAGGTTTGATGATGACGATGTCGCCAACGACCAGCTCTTCGACGGGGATCTCTAATTCGTTGCCATCGCGTCGAACTCGTGCTGTTTTCGGAGCCAGTTCGGACAGTGCTTCGATGGCACGTTTGGCTCGCCCCATCGCGTAGCCTTCCAAGGCGTGGCCGATGCTGAACAGGAACAGCAGCAACGCACCTTCGGCCCACGCTCCCAGCGAAGCGGCACCGGCAGCAGCCACGATCATCAAGAAGTCGATCTCAAACTTGCCCGCTCGGATTTTCTCGATCGCTTCGATGACGGTGTAGTAGCCACCGAACAGGTAAGCGGCGATGTAGCACGCCAGCGGAATCCACTCGTTCAGTTCCGCGAAGGTTTCGATCAGCCAACCGACCAACAGGAAAACGCCGCAAAGGACCGCAAAGATCAGCTCCGACTTCGGTCCGAAGATGCCGCCGTGTGCATGGTCATGACCGGCATGGTCGTGATCGTCTTCGTGACCTTCGTCGTCGTGCCGATGACCTTCATGCTCGTCGTCTTCTTTCAGGTCAGACGATGACCAATCATCCAGTGCCCTTGCGATCGACGAAGCGTCGGTTGATTGACGATCGAATTCGACTCGAACGGCTCCGTCCGGGGAGACCACTGATTCGATGACACCGTCGATTCGAGCCAAACGCGATTCAATCGCGGATGCTCGGCCTGCGTGCATCGGCTCAACTCGCTTATGCCAATGCCCGTAGCGTTGGTCAAGCTCTGCCCCAGCTCGACGTACCAATTCGCGAACCTCGCCCGTCGAGACCACGCTCGGGTCGTAGTGAACGCAGATTTGCCCTGGGCTTTCGTCACTCGGCTTGATTGAATGTGCCGCGTCGATTCCAACTTTGCTTTGCAGCAACTCCGCCAGCCGCCTGATGCACGAATCGTCCGCATCTTTGACCGTCGGAAGAACCAGGTTGAGTTCAATCTTTTCTTTTCTCATAGTAGGTCGATCTCGCTTGGGTTAGTCATTGCCTTCTCGCCGATGCGTTTCCAGCATCACCAAATGCGAGCCTTGGTCGGACTGCAACAGAAAGAGCAATGGCTTACCAGGCTTCAGCTCTTTAATGATCTCCACATACTGGCCTATGTTTACAATTCGCTGATTGTTGATGCGAGCAATTACCATGCCAGCCGCTATGCCCTCGCGATACGCTTCACTATCGTAAGAAACATGCGTAATCAACGGGCCATGTGCATCCGGTGGAAGGTCAAGCTCACGAATCATCGACGGAGTTAACGTCGCAAGTCCCAGGCCATTGAGCGAATCGTAGTGCTCGAACGAATCCGTTGGTGGCGTCTGGGGAATTGTCGGTGTTGCGCTAGAGTGCGATGTGTGCTTCAGCAAAATCTGTAAATCAATGACCTCGTGGTCGCGAAGCACTTTCATCGCATGTGACTTGACTGTTGCCGCGTTCGCGTTGATTGAGTCCGGGTCAAACGATTGCGTTACAACTTTGCCGTCAAACTCGGTAATCACATCACCCTCAAGCAAACCCGCGAGGCTGGCTGGCGATCGTGGCATGACTGCCTTCACATACAGACCAGCCGGAAGCGATGGCTCCAACAGCTTGGCCATGTCGGGAGTCAGCGGTTGGGTTTCAAAACCAAAACGACATCGCTCGACGTAGCCGTTCATGCGAAGTTGCTCAGTGACATCTTTAACAACATTGATGGGCGTTGCTAATCCGATGCCTTGAAACTCGCCAGTCGTCGTGACGGCTCCTTCGATGATTCCAACGACTTCGCCGTGCAGGTTCAGCAACGCTCCGCCGGAACTGCCGGGATTGGTGCAGGCGTCATTCTGAATCAACGGATAGGGTGAAGCCGGAACCCATCGCTGCGTCGAACTGATGATCCCTGCACTGACAGAACGTTGAAGATCATAGGGAGAAGCAAGCGATATGACCCAATCGCCAACACCCAGGCTGTCGGAGTCCGCCAATTTAACTTCTTGCAGGTCGGCAGCGTCTTTGAGTTTGATGATCGCCAAGTCGGAGACAGGATCGCAAACGACTTCGCTGGCATGGAACTTTTGCCCGTCCGCCGTTCGCACAAATACCGCGCTGGCATTTTCAACGACGTGGCTGCAAGTGAGCACCCAGCCGTCACGGTCGATGACGACTCCCGAACCCTGGTCATCGGGAGAGTCGATTGGCGACGATGTGGTTGGCCGATATGTGGATGGCGCAGATTGATGACCGTGAATCGCTTGTTCACGCAACCGCATAGGAAGTGTCATCCTTGGTCCACGCAAAGCGTAGACAGTGACGATTCCGGGTGAGACTTGGTCCGCAACCTTGCGAACAAGGTTCGACAGATCGTTCGCCGATGCAACGTCCGCGTGGGATTCGATTGAAACTGGTTCCGCCGAAATGGCGATCGTCGCGATCATCGACGCAAACAAACCGCAAACAATGGCTCTGCAATCAAACTTCATGGGAGATGTTTCCGTTCGAGAGGTGAATCCGTCTAGTTCTGCTTGGTTAAGGTGATTTCACTGCGGACCACAGTGACACCCGGTGTGGTTCGGGCGATCGCGACGACTAACGCGCGGTCGTTGACTTCATCGACTGTGCCGGTGAGAGTGACGTGCCAGGACTGATCGCTGGAAACTTGCACTCCTTCAAAGCCGAATCGCCCGATGATGCGTTCGACTCTAGCGCAGAGTGGTTCAGGATTCGCAGGAGGGTGCTTGGAGCTGTGCGAACTCACTTTGCAGCCTCGTACAAGATTCGCTCGTACTTGAGCCATCGTCGGAGTTGCCGTTTCATGACCCGAGCGATGATGTAGAGATGAATGCCGCTGCCGAGGAGGATGTACCACGATTTCTCGATGGCGACGTTGCCTTGCTGAGCTTCGTGCATCGCCAATTCCAATGCTGGGAAAGTTAATGCGATGACCGCGACGGCAGCAGATTCGGCTCGAATGACTTTGGGGATGTCCAACGGCAGTTCGGCCGACTTCCATTGCCGAAGTTTTGGTACGAACGCGGGCGTGCGATTGGACCAATCGGTGAACACACGGCCAAACTTCTTTCGCAAGAACGCTTCCTCGGTGAACATGATGCGTTCGTAATACAACGTGAATGCCATCAGGTAGACCACGACCAACCAGGGAGCAGCGGAGTGCAACACGATGCCCAAGGCAATCAAGAAGTTGCCGAGGTAAAGTGGATGCCGGACGACCGAGTAGAAGCCGGAGGTGCTGAGCGTTTCGGCAACTAGCGTTTTCGTGTTGCGACCCGATGTTCCGTCAGCGGCGTGTCCGACCGCGTGACATCGAACCGCTAATCCTACTAGCGAAACGCCGAGACTGATGATGCTCCAGACGAAATGCAAATTGGGATGCAATTCAATCACGGGATATCGCAGCACCGCGGTCACGATCAACGGTAAGAACACGAAGGGTAAATAGCTGCGCCAGCGGAACAGCCACGATCCCGTGCGTTCAAATTCTTCAATGAGTGCCATAGGAAAGTCTATTTTGGGGTTGGAAGGCGAAAAACGGCTCCCGGCGCGTCGGCTGGTGAGTGACGCGGTCCGGGAACCTAGCCGACGGCTGAATGGCAGCCGTCAGTTTTCATATTGGGAGTGCGGAGTCCGGGAAACCACCTCTCCATCTTTGTGTTAGGCAGCTTTCGCAATTGAGACCTCGTTTGTGACTCCGGCGACTAAGCGAATGGTGCGGTGCGCAAACGCGGCGGTGTCGGCGTCGTGGGTGACCATGACGATCGTTCGCCCGTCTTGGTGAAATTCATTCAGGTAATTCATCACCTGCTGGCGGGTTTCTGAATCGAGGTTTCCGGTCGGTTCATCGGCCAGGATGATTTGCGGATCGTTGGCGAGCGTCCTCGCCAACGCGACTCGTTGTTGCTGTCCTTGGCTCATTTCCGACGGACGGTGATCGGTTCGATCGGACAAGCCGACGCGGTCGAGCATCTCCATCGCACGATCTTCTTGTTGCTTGGCCGTTTTGCCGGACAACATCAGTGGGATTTGCACGTTTTCGCGAGCGGTCAGCCACGAGATCAAGTTGAACGACTGAAAGACGAATCCGATCTTTCGGCCTCGCAACGCCGTGCGTTCTTCCACCGACAGGTCATACAACGATTCGCCATCGAGCATCACGTCGCCGGTTGACGGTGCAAGCATTCCACCGAGGACAGACAGCAGCGTGGTCTTGCCACTCCCGCTGGGGCCGACGATTGCGATGAAGTCGTTGTCGGGAATCGTGAGGTCGGCGTTGTCGAGTGCCGTAACGATCTGGCCTCGACGTTCGTAGGTCTGGGTAACGGAACTGAGTTGATACATGTTTTGGTTCGATTTGAAATGTGGTTTTTGATAATGGAGCACGACCTTTCGATCACGCGACGCAGCGATCAGGCGTCGTTGAAGACAAGGCACGGATCGAGACCAGCGGCTCGGCGGGCGGGCAGAAGGCTGGCGAGGACCGCGACGATCGTTGCTGTGGCCATTCCCACGCCCAGCAGTATCGGCATCGGGCGTACATGAATACCCAGCAACTGTGGCCCCAGTACTGCGGCGACAATCGTGCCGACAATGAAACCCGCTGCACCACCGGCGAGTCCCAAGATTGCGGCTTTGCCAAGAAACATCTTTGTTACAAAGTTGCGACTGGCTCCGATTGCCATCAGCGTTCCGATTTCTTTGCGACGCTCGGTCACGTTGGCATACATCACACTGGCGATGCTCGCTCCACCGACCAACAGCAGGATCGACAGAAAGACCCATGACAAACGCGACATCAATCCATTAACGGCTATTTGTGTTTGAACAACTTGTGCGATCGTGACGATTCGCGTTTCGGGAAGTTCAGCGGAAAGGTTCGTGATCAAACCGCCAGCGGCATCTTCACAGCACGCCATGATTTCGATGACGTTTACCACCGGCCCTGCACCCGACAAGTCTTGGACGCTGTGCAAGTGAGCGAACATGCGTCCGTCGTCGATCGTTCCGGTCGAAGGCAACACGGTGAGAACAGTGAAATCTTCACCGAGTAGCGGCAACGTATCACCAGCTTTCGCACCAAGTTGGCTGGCGAGATCGCGTCCGAGGATCACATCGCGATCGCCCAGTTCGGCGATGGTGCGTGTCGTCGCCAACGAGTTTGGATCGTTGTCGGCTTCGCCGGTGTCAGCGGCGGTCGCACAACAACCGCGATCACTGCCGACCGCATTGCCCAACATACCGAGTCCCTGCCAAGAGGCTTTGGCTTGAAACTCGCTCTTAGGCAGGATGCCGGTCAGTGTGACGGGAATCGTGTCCACTTCCGCTTCGACGCACAACTTGGGAGCAAGGTTTTCAACGCCCGGCAATCGAGCCAGTGCGAGACGCGTGACGTATTCCTCGGGCATCGTATGCCCGTGCATGTCGGCACCATAATAGTCCTGCAGTGTTACGCTGGGTGGCAACACCAAGACATTCGCACCGAGGGACTCCATGTCACCGGCGATCTTGCGTTCTGAAAACACGGTGATGTTCTGAATCGCAACAAGCGCTGTGACGCCAAGCGTGACGGCCAGCAAACTGGTGAGCATCGGCGTCGGCCGTTGCCAGAGTTCTTTCCATATTAAGTGACGAAGTTTCATAGAGTCCGTTCCGCTGAATTGAAGGTTGTTGAATGAAGGTTGCCGACCAGGAGCACTAGCGTCGTGCTGGTTGCGAAGCCTGGGCCGATTTGTGGTGCTTGCAGTTTTCGTCGTCGCAGCATTTGCCGGCGGCTGCTAACTTCTCAGCCAACACATCGAAACTGACGTTAGCATTGAAGGTTCCAACCATGACGCCTGGAGGTGCCATGAATGCAACAACTGGTGTCGGTTGGCCTGGTTTCACTCCGATCTTGGTCAAGAACTCACCCTCGGCAGGATCGTTCGCCAAAACGGTGACGACTTCGGTTCGAGAGGCGTACAGTGCGTCGGCTTGAAATTGTTGAACACCAACGGGAACCGGGGCACCGGCAGTGGGTTGAGCACACAGCAACACGAGCTTGCGATCTTGCAGCGCCTTTAGGATTTGCGTCTGTCCAGGCGAAACGATCGCGGCGGCAAGTTGCTGCTCCGTCACACGTCGCGGGAAAACGCTGCACACCGCACCGTTGGGAGCGAGGGTGGCAACCGCTGGCATCGGCATTCGGGTTGCGTCGAACTGTTTGACCAAGGCTTGCTCGGCAACGTTACCAATTTGCACAGGCACGAGCACGGCGTCTTGCCGGTTGGCCAGTGTTGACTGCAGCGTGCCGTGCATTGTTTTCGTCGCCGCATCGTTGCCGCGATAGAACATCACGAAGGCAAACTGGTTGTTGGCTTCGGCCGCTTGAATCGCTTGCTGAGCAGGACTTGCCGCGTGAGCGGTTTGGGCCATCGCGACACAAGCGGTTACCAGTGTCATCATCATTGCGATCGTCGTTTGATTGAAAATCCGTTTCATCGTCGTCATTCCCTTGGTAATTGGAGATCGAAAATTGGGGTCGCAGATCGACGAAAGCAGATTGGAGAGTTGGATATCAATCTCCAATCTACGATCATCATTTTAAAATCACTCGTGGTCGTGACCTTCGTGGTCATGGTCGTGTGCGATCGTTCCTCGGAACGATTTGCCGTTGATCGTTAGGACGAGTTTTGGGTCGGCTCCTTCTTCATCTAGGTGCTCGCCGAGTTCCGCGTCTGTCGAAACAAAACGCGACGACTTGCCTTGTGGGTCATTTGCATCAGGCGAAGCGGCCAGCTTGAACTGCTCCGGCTTGCCGTCATGTTTGACATTGATCGTAATCTCGGTCGATTCGATCGGAATTTGCTCAGTCGCGGCTGCGTTGAGCACATAGATTGTTACCGAGCCAGTGTCTTCGTCGTGAACGAGTTCGGCGTGGTATTCCTCGTTGCCCAATTCGATCAATCCGCCATGATGCGGTCCTTCGCTGGGGTGTGCGTGTTCTGTGTGATCGTCAACGGTCGCCGGAGGTGCCGATGTTTCAACGGTCGTTCCGGTGTTGGTTCCCCCGTCTTTGCAGCCAACAAGACCGAAGGTCATGGAAGCGAGTGCGAGCGTGAAGAGTTTTGTTGAGCGTTTCATTGGATTTTTCCTGAAGGGAGTTGGTTGATCTGAGAGTTTCTAGTGAACGTGTTTCGCCTCGAAGCCCGTTTTTGTGAGCCACTGTTCCCAAGTTGTGGCAACTTGGTGCGAACCGACTTCGATGTGTTTCCATTGCGGACAGCGGAAACTCAAGTCGGCGTGGCCGGAATGCTGTGAGCTTTTCAGCTCGCATCCGAGTCCTTTCAACATCGCGGTAAGTTCGGCGAGCTGTTCTTGGTTTTCAATGTGTATCGTTTTCCAGTCGGTGATGCGGTAGTTGACCTCTTCGACTTGGCCTGCCGCGTGACTATGTCCGGCGTGATCGTGATCGTGTGCCGCATGGTCGTGACCTTCATGCCCAGCATGATCGTCGCCGCCGTGATCTGCCGCGTGACCGTGTAAGGTCTCGAATCCCGCTTTCTTGAGCCAAGATTCCCATTGGTGAGCCAGTTTGTCGTCGGCGACTTCCATGCTCTTCCATTTTGGTGAACGATAAACGACATCGGTGTGCCCACCGTGGTTGTCGATCTTGGCTTCACAGCCCAGTTTCTGTACGGCAGCAAGGTGCTGTTGCGCCTTGGCTGAATCGTCGAAGTGCATCTCTTTCCACTCGGGCAAGCAGAATGCGATCGACTCTTCGGCACTGGCAATACTGCCAACCGATGCGAGTGCGACGAAGCACAGCAGTCTTGATATTCTTTTCAACATAAAACTTTCCTTTTTGGAAAATGATCCGTTCGCTTCCTGTCTTAGGTTGCGGGTTCGGAAAGGGGTTGGGAAGTCTCTGTCGTCCTTGACCGAGAGTGGTTGAGTGGTAGGTGAGATTCCTCGTCTTCGGACTCTTCAAACAAAGGAATGTCGGTCTTCGATTCGTTGACAACTCGTTCAGCCGATTTCAGTCCGATCAGCCAGAACAACGCCGGGTGAACGAAGAAGTCGAGGAGAGTCGAACTCATCAGTCCGCCGAGAATCACGGTCGCGACCGGGTACAAGATTTCCTTACCTGGTTCGCCAGCCGCCATGACCAATGGGACCAAGCCGATGCCGGAGGTCAGAGCCGTCATCAGCACGGGAGCGAGTCGTTCCAGACCCGCCCGAACGATCATTTCTTTTGTCCAGTCTTCGCCTTCGTGCTGGACCAAGTGCAAATAGTGGTTGATCAGCAAGATTCCGTTTCGCGATGCGATTCCGGCAAGCGAGATGAAGCCGACCATTGCGGCAACGGTCAGCGTTTGGCCAGTGACGACCAACGCGATCACCGAACCGATGAACGCCATTGGCAGGGCCATCATCACTTGCAGCGAGAGGTTGACGCTGCGGAACATCGTGTACAGAACCAGGAACACGCCCACTAGCGAGACGGCGAACAGGATGCCGATGACTCGCGATGCCGATTGCTGGCTTTCAAATTGTCCGCTGTACTGAACGAAGTATCCCGGCGGCAACGACTCGACAATGGGTTGGAATTTCTTTTGAATGTCTTCCACCACGTCAACCACGCCTCGCTCGGAGACGTTGCACTGCAACACAATTCGGCGACGAACATCTTCGCGGTTAATTGTGTTTGGGCCGCCTGATTGGTAGATGTTCGCGACCGATTCCAACGGCACTTTCCCACCGTCGGCGAGGTCAATCGTCAGCCGCTTTAGAGTTTGCAGGTTCTCGCGGTAATCTTCATCGAGACGCAGCATCAAATCGAACGTGCGTTGGCCGATCAAGATTTCGGAAACGACTTGTCCGTTGAGGGCCGTTTGGATGAACTCGTTGACTTCGACGGCACTGAGTCCGTAAAGCAATAGCTTGTCGCGGTCGAGTTCGATCCGTAATTGCGGAATGATGACTTGGGGTTCGACCAGCACATCCTTCGTTCCGGACACCGTCTTCATTACCGCTTCCATCTCGCCCGCTTTGCGACGCAACAGATCGAGATCGTCGCCATAGATTTTGATTCCAATTTGAGCCTTCACACCGGAGATCATGTGCGAGATCAAGTGAGCGATTGGTTGCTCGACCGCAGTGACGATGCCGGGAATGTCGGCCATCGCCTCGCGAATTTCTTCGAGCTGTTCTTCGCGGGATCGCGGCGATTCGGGATCGAGTTCCAAGATGAACTCGCTCATATTCACGCCCTCGGCGTGTTCGTCTAACTCGGCGCGGCCGGTACGTCGAATGAATCCTTCGATGTCTTCAATCTCTCGCAATCGAGTTTCGACGCGGCTAGAAATGTCGTTGGAAGTAGCCAGTGAAGTGCCCGGCGGCAACACGACGTTTAGTTGAACCGCACCTTCATTAAATGGCGGCAGGAAGTCGCGTTCGAGACTCATCAGGAACATTCCGGACAAAACGACTAGTACCGCTGTGACGGCTAGATTGAATCGCGGAACCGTCAGGCTGAAGCGGATGACTTTGTCGCCAACCCATTTGATGCCTCGCAGGACGAATCCGTCTTTCTCGTGCCCCTTAAGCTTTTGGCTACCGAGCAACCAATAGGACAGCACGGGTGTGACGGTCAGCGACACAAGTAACGACGAAAGTATCGAAACGATGTAGGCGACACCCAGCGGAGCAAACAAACGTCCTTCCATGCCCGAGAGCGCGAACAGCGGTAGAAATACGAGGATCACGATCATCGTGCCGAATACGATTGAATTGCGAATCTCGATACTGGCACGGAATACGACCAGCAAGGGATGCTTGGGGTTATCGCTGGCCCGATTTTCCTTCAATCGGCGATAGATGTTTTCCACATCGACGATCGCGTCGTCGACCAGTTCACCGATCGCAACGGCCAAACCACCCAGCGTCATCGTGTTGATCGACAAATCGAAGATTGAAAACACGATCGCGGTCATTACCAGCGACAACGGAATCGCGGTCAGCGTGATGAATGTCGTGCGGACGTTCATCAGGAACAGGAACAAGATAATGACGACCAAGATGCCGCCGTCACGAAGTGCCTCGGCAACGTTCTCGATCGCTCGGTCGATGAATGACTTTTGCGTGTAGAGCGGTTCGATGCGTAGGTCACCCGGCAAAGAAGGCCGCAACTCATCAATTGCCGCCATCACATCGTCGGTCACTCGCCGCGTGTCGGCTCCCGGTTGCTTGTTGATCGTAAGAATGACCGCAGGGCCACCGCTGTAATTTCTGTCCTCATCGCGTACCCAGGCTGAACTGTCGCCGCGTTTGACTTGCGCACCTTCGACGACGCGAGCGATCTGGCCCAGCGAAATGGGGCGGCCTTCCTTCATCGTGACGACGACCTTTTGCAGGTCTTCAATGCTCTGAACACGGCCCAGACCGCGAACTAGCAATTCGTTCGGGCCTTGTTCATCCAAGTAGCCGCCCGTGGCGTTGTCATTGCTGTTCTGAACGGCTTGCTTAACCTCGTGTAACGCAATTCCGAATCGCAACATCGCATCGGGGTCGACCAACACTTGAAACTGCTTGCGTCCGCCGCCCATCGTGAAGACTTGCGAAACGCCAGGGATGGTCAGCAATCGCTGCCGCACGACCCAATCACCGAGCGTTCGCAGTTCAAGGGGTTCGGTTGCACCGTCGTCGCTCCACATTCCCAACATCAGGATTTGACCCATGATCGAAGAGATCGGTGCGAGCGTTGGCTTTACGCCTTTCGGCATCCGTTCTTGAACGAGTTGCAACCGCTCGGCAACGATTTGACGGTCGTTGTAAATGTCCGTGTTCCAATCGAACTCGACATAGACGACCGAGATACCAACGCCCGACGAACTGCGAACGGCTTGAACGCCATTCGCGCCATTGACCGCCGTTTCAATCGGAAACGTAATCAGTGTCTCGACTTCCTCCGGTGCCAACCCCGGTGCCTCGGTCATGATGACTACGCGAGGCCGGTTCAGGTCGGGGAAGACGTCGATCGGAGCCTGCATCGCCTGCCAAGTCCCGAATCCCACCAGGAACAGGGCAACGGCGATGACAAGCATGCGTTGCTTCAACGCAAAACGAATGATTGAATTAAGCATGATGTGGCTCCTTAGTGGTTGTGGCCTGCGTGTGGATCAACTCCACCGCCAGACTTGTTTTTGAGAGCCATTTGCATTTGATGAGCGCCACGCATGGCGATGACGTCACCAGGGAACAGCGAACCGTCGTTGTCGATCACGGCGGAATACTGATCGCGATACTTCACATGAACCGGCACGCGGTCGAAGTGACTGCCGTTCTGCTGGAACACGAAGGTTTCCGCTCCTTCGCTCGCCACTGCCTCGACAGGCACCACGATTTGTTCCGGCATTTCTTGGACTGGTACTCGCAACTGCATCCGTTGACCGGGGACGTAACGCCATTCGACGTAGCGGTTGCCGTCGTTACGACGATCCTTCGCAACTTCGTTTGGAAGCCGAACGTAGAAGTTCAATGTGCGCGTCGTGGCGTCCACTTGGTTGGCCAGATACGCGATTTCCAAGCCTTCGATCACGCGGGATTCGGAACCCGGTTGTTCGATGATCGCATCGACCTTCCAACCGTTTTGTGAGGCACCTCGAAGCTGTCGAATGTCTTGCTCGAACGCGAGACCTTCGATGAACAACTCGTCGTAGTCGGTTAGGATGCAGAGCGTTTCGCCCGCATTAACGGACTGTCCCTTGTGAACGGACAAGTCTTGCAGGATCAACGGGCCGGTATGCTGAGAGTCAGTGTGCTGGGGCTTGTCTTCCAGAACGAAACTCGCCTGGACGAATCGCTGGGTCAATCGCAACTCGGCTTCACCGTGACTGTCCACGCTCGGTGTGAAAACCTGCAACTCACGCAGCAGCCGTCGCTCGCGTTCGATTTGATTCACTTGATCGTCCGACAGTCCGTGCAAACGCAATGCTTCCCGCTGGGCACCTAGATTCGCGTTCAGCTTGTCGCGCGAGTATTGCCGCTCCAGCAGAACCTTACCCGCGACCGCACCACTTCGGGTGACTTGCTCCAGACGAGCGATCTCGCGATTCTCGACATCCAGTTCGCCGAGCGTGCGGACGAAGTCGGTTTGTGCGTTGACGAGGTCTTCGTGCGTCAAACGAATCTGAAACAACAGGCTTCCCGGCTCGACCGCTTCGCCTTGCACCGCGTGAACATGCGTGATGACGCCGGTCATCGGCGTGGCAACTTGGACACGCGAACGACCAGGGCGTTCAACGACGACGGCGGGCACCGTGATGGATCGGCGGAAGGTTTCTAGCTTGATCGGGCGGATCGTTTCGTCGGACAAGCCGATGTTACGGATCGCCTGCTTTGACAATTCGAGCGAAGTCGCCTCGTCGTGGCCAGCATGCGCTGCATGATCGTGACCGGCATGAGGATCAGCCTCACCAGTCGCTTCACCTTCATGCGATTCGCCGCCGCCATTGCGGAACGAAACAGCGGTTCGATCGACCCACGCCTTGGTGGCCGGGAACCAATGCTGCCAAGTAAAACCACCGACGATCACAACGATCAGCGTGGCGACTAACCAAACCCACTTCATGGGGATTTTGGGCATACGGATTTTCATGGTAACGAAACCAACGGAACAACTGCCGGAGAAACCGATCCACCATTCGGTTGCGTGTGGATCAGAGGAAGGTCAACGCGAAGAAGCGTCCGTGGCAGATGAACGGCGAATGCCAGACGCATGGATTAGCGCTAGCGGATTTCGCCAAGAGTGTCGGAGCTGATGCACGAGGATCGAAAGTCTTGACGACTTCCGCACCGGCATGGAGGCACGAACACTCTCATCCAATCACGGACGAGAGCGGACCTTACAGACGCCAGACTTGAGTCTGGAGGCGAAGGGGCGGCACAACGCAGTGCGGATCGGGCGGCGAACCGTACTCCGTCCGTATTGCGAGTAGGTCTTGCGACGACAACGACAAACAGTGCGTCAGCAAGGGCGACCAATCAAGGGTCAACATCAACGAAACGTCGTTGTCTCGTTGATCGGCAACGATGTTGCAGTCAGCTTCGCCACAGGATTCATGTGGTCCATGCGAACCCGAACAAGGCTGACTGGATTCGTCATCAAAGCACTCGCAAGCAATCGAGCCATCTGCATTGTGCTGATGTTGGCACGAATCTTTATGACCTGCGTGCGTATGTCCGTCATGATCGTGGTCAGCGTCATTGAGACCAACCACGTGCGGAACGTCCACCATCACCTGCTCAACATCGTGACCGTGCGTGTGACCCGCGTGAGCGTGATGCACGCAACAACCCAGCAGTGCATGAAGCACTACGGCGGTCATCGTCGAATAGGTGAGGAGTTTGTGAAACATGTTCGCTTTGTTAGGACGCGGACGATCGGCGTATTGCGTCTAATCGTCGCAGTTGTTCTATCGGCTTTCTCGATTGAGGGCTATACCGAATTCTTCAGCGGTCAGGTATTGCACGAGTTGTGCCAATCAAAAAATGACTGCGAATCGTTGGGAAATATCGCAAAACCGACGTCTGGCAAATTCTTGAAACGTTGTCAATCTGACCTCGACACTGTCCCATCCTGAGACAGTTTCCAGCGGAATCGGCATTCAACCTATTGCTGGCTGAGCGTCAATCCTCGCAAACTATCGTCGCCGCTGTTGTCGATCACGGCATCCAAAGCACCGGTTAGGACGAAGCCATCAACTCGTGCGCGGGCTTGAGCCAGTTGCTGCTGCGACACGATGTATTGCAGGTTCGTATCGAAGTAGGTTCGGCGGGACACCAGGACTTGAACGAAGCTCGTTTCGCCGGCTTTGTAGGCAAGCTCAGCGAGCTTTAAGCCGTCTTCCGCGTTGGGAAGGATGTCGTTGGCGTACTGCTCGACGGCGACTAATGAAGAATCGTAGTCTCGCGAAACCTGGGCCAAGCGTGCTTTGATCGAGTTTTCGATCCGCTGGAGTTCGCGTGATGCACGCACGTACTCGGCGCGGGCGGCCGAGATGTTGCCTTGGTTTTTGTTGAAGACGGGGATCGGTGCTCCGACTTGAAAGTTAATCATGCCGTTGTCCGTTCCGTTGTCATAACCCGAGGCGAGCTGCAAATCTAAGTTCGGAATCGGCTGAGCCTGTTGGCGGCAAAGATTGGCTCTGGCTTGATTGATTCGTGCCTGCGCCGACTGTACTTCGGGGCTGGATGCGATCATCGTGGACGCAACGATCGACCAGTCCAAGGTGGTTTCCGTGTTAGGCAGTGTCCCTTGGAGTGGCACGGGCATCATGTCAGGGTTGCCAGCCAAGGCGGCCATCTCTCGCCACGCGGCGTCGAAACGAATCTGGGCTTGCCGGAGGGCCAAGTCAATCTCGTTCTTTTGAACCTTTGCTTGGACGATTTCCAGTTGCGAGCCTTCTTGTGCCTCTTTGAGTTGCTCGGCTATATCGACTCCCTTGTCAGCGACCGATTGGAAATCGCGGATCAAATTCACTCGTTGCTGTGCCGCCAAGGCATCGTAGAACGTGATACGAATGTCAGTCGCAATGCGATACTTCTGGGCTTCGAGCTGCATGAGCTGAGCACGCAAGGCTTCATTGAGCACGGCGCGGTTCAATGCCAATTTATCGCCGGTAATGATTGTTTGTGAGATGAACACCGAGTGCTGATCGGTACCTTGGTCGGCGAGTTGGACAGCGCTGTAGCCGAGTACAGGGTTGGCACGCAGCCCGACTTGGCATTTGAAACCCGCGGCTTTTTGCGTTGTCGCGACCAATTCAGCGATGGTCGGATTGTTCGCCAAAGCCATCGACTCGATCGCTTCGAGCGTCAATCCGGCGGGCTGTTCGCTGAGGTAGTACTCATTGCCGGTTGAAAATGGCACAACGGCGACTTCGCTGAGCGACTGTTCGGGCGAATCCAGCGCCATGATGTCTCGCAAGGAACCGGCGGACTCCTTATCGGAATCATCCTCTTCCGTTGCAACGGGTTTGTCGTCATCCGACTTGTCGTTGTACGCGACCGTGATCACGGGTGCCGCAACGATGGCCGTCGCCGGTGTCGAGGCGACGTTCGCTTCACTCGATTGAAGCATTGTGGGATTGTGAGCTGATGTCGCAACGTGATTGCCAACACTCTGGCAACCCGCCGTGAAACTCATCGCTGAACCCAGCGTCAATGTCATACTCAAAGCCGCACGCAACCGCCGACGCCGCGATTGACGAGTACGATTGCTGGTCGGTTGTGTTGTGATCACCGCGTTTTCCTCCGTGAAAAATAAGACCAGCCGGAGTTTTCGATCGGTTCAGTATGAACGAGATATTGCGTCGAATCGCTGTAGTCGGACCTTCCCCAACTCATTTGAGTGCGGTGGTGACGGTTGTGCGGAAGAAACCCGCAGAAGGGCCTGCAAACGAAGCCAAATCACGCCGGATTCCATTCCGGCAGGATTCATTTCAACGATTCAATGCCTCAGCGAGGCACTTTGTTCAATGGCACTTCGTTCAGTGGTGCCCACCATGAACGTTCGTGGTGGTATGAGGAACCGCGTCAATGTGCGTCGTGGTGTGAGGAACGGCATGCAAGTGATTGCCGTGCCGTTGGTAGTCGATGTGAGTTTGCGTGTGGGGAACGTAGTCAGTGTGCGTTTCCGTATGCAGATGGCCGTTGGACTGGTAGCTGGGACGGTACGACTGATAAGGTTGGGTGTAAGTCTGGCGAACGCCGTTTCGGTAGATCACTCGACCTTGTTGCTGATAGGTCTGTTGCGGGTACGCCTGACCTTGAATGTATTGTTGCTGTGGGTACTGCCCTTGAATCACCCTACCTTGAATCACGGTACCCTGAATCACCGGACGAGCTGAGCGGTACTGCTGTTGGTACTGCTGATTCACGATCGGTTGATTGCCGTAAGGCGTAACTTGATCGAAATGCGTGGTGGTGTGAGGAACTCTGTCGATGTGCGTTGTTGTATGAGGCACTGCATCGACATGGTTGCCATGCTGGACATAGTCGGTGTGTGTCGTCGTATGCGGCACATTGTGTTGATGTGTGGTCGTGTGCGGCACGACCCATTGGGCCTGAGCGGTGGTCGCTAACGCAACTACGCCAACGGCGACGGTGAAGAAACGTCTCATTAAATCAACTCCTTACGGGGGGGATTCCTGTGGGACAATCACAATCCGTCGGACCAATCACATTGCCCACCAAGAGTCAGTCTAACAGACCAAACGAGGGGTAGGGAAAGAAAGTCAATCTTCCAACAATTCTCAGTCTGTCGTCTCATTCGCGACACGAAGTCATCAATGTGACAACGCAGAGTTCTGCAAAACCGAGTCAATCAATGGTTTTTCGGTTTGGCACACGCAATGCGTTAGAAGCTTAGCCAGCGGCACTTGCCGTGAACCTCCCCTCGAATGTCAGGACTGAACCTTATGAATCGTGCCTTCGCAATTGCCGCTCTCGCAGCAGGATTGTTCGCCTTTGCCGGAAATACCGGTGCCACCGCTAGCGACTACTTTCATGGTGGTCATGGCGGACACCACGCCTACTCCGGCGGCCATCACGGTGGCGGTCACCATGGCGGCTACGCTCAAGCACCCGTTCAAACCTATGGCAATTACGGCTATTCATCGAACTACGGCGGTTATGGATACGGCCAAACGTACCAACCGAGCTATCAACCACAATACCAGCAACAGTACTCTCCTACCTACCGATCACAACCCTATCGTCAACGCGGTGGATTGCACCTTGATATCGGACGCTTCCATGTTCTAGGTGCTGGCGGCCATCACTAATCAAGCGTTGTTCGCTTGCGAATGTTACCGACCGTTCTGAATCGACTGGACGGGCGAGCAAGTCTCGTCCGTCCTTCTTGTCTCTGTGCAAAACTTACAACGAAATGAAAAACATGCCGAAACACGCCGTCGTTGCGCTCGCCGCATTCGCTTTCGCTTCCTTTTCGCAAATGCAACCAGCAACTGCTCAGCACTGGCATGGATATGGTCATGGAGCTCATCACCATACCGACCACGGACATTTTTACGGGCACTACCAGGGCGGTCATCACTATGCGCACGACTCGTACCACTACCAAGACAGCCATCACGGTCACGCCCCGATCGCTCTCGGATACGTCGACATGCCGCTGAACCAATATCACAGCAACAACAGCGTGTACTGCCCCGACGATGTCGGTTGCCCGTTGCAGTACATCCAGCCCGCACAAGGTGGATTGTCCCAACAGAATCCACCCTATCAGGATGCACCCTACCTCGGCGCACCTCGTCAGTATGAAATCCCAAACGGCGCGGCGGGTTCCTATAATGACCACGGCCACCATGCCAACGATGGCCATGATCATGGCGACCATTCACACGATGGGCACTCACACGGCCCAGTGAATCCGAGTCTCCAAAACCCCGCCGTCACTTTCGGCACGCCCGATCGTCAGCCGATGACTGCACCAACGCTTCCCAACCGCAATGCAGTTCCCGAGCTTCCACGCTACGAAGCTCCTCGCGACCGTCCAGCACAGCCAAGCAGTCCACCCACGAACAACGGTCCAATCAGAATGGACGGACCACCACCGAGCCTAACAACTCTCGTTAGTTCATCCGTTAAAGTTGGCTGAAAATGTGGACTACTGTTTCTGTTTGCTGTTTGACCGAAACGGCAATTGCAACATTCCTGGTAGGCGTTCGGTTTGGTGTTCGTCGCGAAGTTCCTTGACTCCAATCAACATGTGTTCGTGGCCATCTTTTGGCTGCGCCACATAGGTCCGAAATAGATAGTCCCACCAGGGAAGATTAAAACCGAAGTTGCTGTTCGTTTCGCGTCGGATGATCGAATGATGCACACGGTGCATGTCCGGTGTGACAACCAAAAAACGCAAAACACGATCGAGCCACAGCGGAATCGAGACATTGCTGTGATTGAACATCGACGTCGCATTGAGCATCACTTCAAAGGCAACGACCACGACAGCCGCTGGTCCCAGCACAATGACGACGCCCAACTTGATCAAGGCAGAAAAAAGAATTTCAAAGGTGTGAAACCGCAGTCCCGTCGTCACGTCAAAATCCATGTCGGCATGGTGGACCATGTGCAATCGCCAAAGCCAAGGGACCGCATGGAACAACACATGTTGACCATAAATCGCGAGGTCCAAGACAAGAATACCAATCGCAACCTCAAGCCACATTGGCCAATCCACGATGTTCAACAATCCCCAGCCCTGTGTCTGTGCATAAACTGCAGCACCCACGGCCGTCATCGGCACCAAGAGCCGAACCAGAAGTCCATTCAAGACGACCAGGCCGATGTTGCTACTCCACCGCCAAGGTCGTTTTAGTGACAGTTTGCGACGCGGCGCAAGCCACTCCCAAGCCGCCATCGTAATCAGCACAAGGAAAAAGCAGGTTAGGCGAACGAAAATTTCGGATTGACCTTTCAGACTTGAGACTCCCTAAAATATCTCGGATTCTTGGCACTGGTCCGCGTCATATGCGAATCCCAATGCCACTGATTATGGACCGAATCGGAACCAGGCCCCTATGGTTACCGACGCCAGTAGGACGCCGATTGCAAAGCTGGGCCAAAACGAAAGTCCTGTTTTTGCTGACAAGGCAAACGGAGCGAAGAACGGTAGACCGAGTGGAACAAGCACGAGCGTCGAGCGAGCCAGAGCCGCTATCGAGTTCATGTCGTGTTCCTTGTTCCACGTCATAATGAACGCCAGGATACTGATGATCGGCAGTGTCAACAACAACGCGCCAAGTCTCGGCATCCGTCCAGCGATCTCGGCAACCGCCACGATAACGGCTGCCGAGATCAACGCTTTGACTATCATCCAAACCATGTCGTTCACACTTTTCGTTTCAAATCTTTAACAGTACCGTTGACCCTGTTACCTCGAGGCAAAGGTCTCCCTTGTGGGTTCGCTCCGTTGCGATTATTCAACGGTCACAGGAACGTCGAACGTCGCTGGATCAGCACCAGCTGGGACAATACGGAAGCGAAGGATGACTTTGCTGACGCCGCTGGGAATCGCAAGGCCACCTTGTGCGTAGTGGGCCGGTTCCTCGTCCGTGGTTGGCTCATAGACAGTCGCGACTTCCTTCGCCAGAACCGATTGACCATCGGCGCTGACCAACGCGTTGAAGACTTTTGCATCGTCGACAGGCTTTCCGTTGCGGACGATGGAGACAGCCGGTTCGACTTCTTCACCAGCGTGCAGATGCTTTCCGTGGTGTCCAAGCTGAATCGTCAACCCTGCATGTTCGCGTGGCTCGCCTTCCCAAACCAATGCATCATCGGCTCCGTGCGAATGTCCGTGGTCATGTGCTTCTTCGGTAAAGTCACCGGAATACGGCGTGCCGTCGATGACTCCGGCAATCGTTCCCGCGTATTCCTGAACGACGGCCAACTTCTCGTGGGTGCCGACAAAACGTGATGCTTTTCCTGCTGGATCGCTGTCCAGAGGTGCCGCGGTGAGCGACACCTGCATCATGGGATCACTGATGCTCAAGTCGATGGACTCGGCGTCGATCGGAACCGGCGACTTCTCGTCTGAACCGAGGATATAGATCGTGCCCTCTTGCTTGTCATGATTGACGGTGAATTCGACGTGGAACTTGCCACCACCCCAGTCGACGACGGTGCCGTCGTGCGGACCAGCAGCGTGACCACCGTGCGCGGCGTGTACAGTACCATCGTCGTGGACGTGTCCGCCATCGTCACTCGTCGCAGCGGCGGGCGAGGTGGCTGCGGGAGTGGTATTAGTTTTCTGTTTGCACCCAGTGAATCCGAGGAGTCCACAAAACACGAGTGAACAAGTTGTGATCGAGGTTTTCATAGTAAGTTTCCATGTAATTTTCATAAACGGTTTCTAACGCTGACGTGGTCGCGGATGCGATCGTGTTGACTAATTCATTCCAAACTCGTCCTCCTCTGTTTCAAGCTTTGCAAGTCGAGCGGCGTCCTTGCCAGAAAACGTCCAGAAGAGCCCAGGGTGAATGAGGAATTCACAGAAGGTCGATGTCGTCAGTCCGCCGAGGATGACAGTGGCAACTGGATACAGAATTTCACGGCCCGGTTCTTGACCACCCAGCACAAGCGGTATCAGTCCGATGCCTGCGGTTAACGCCGTCATCAAAACCGGTGCCAGTCGCTCAAGACTGCCTCGCATCACCATCTCCTGCGTAAATTCCTCGCCTTCCTCCTTCATCAGGTGGAAGTAGTGAGTGACCAACAGAATGCCGTTGCGAACCGCGATGCCGCCGAGGGAGATGAAACCGACAAGGCTTGCAACGGTGAGGCTTTGCTGCGTGATGACAAGTGCCATTACGCCACCGATGAACGCGGTTGGGAGCGCATTCAGGATTTGCAGCACGATCCGAATCGACGGAAACAAAACCAAGAGCACGATGAACATTCCGATTACCGAAACACCGGCGAGCACGATGATCAGTTGCGTCGCACGCTGTTGGCTCTCGAACTGTCCTCCATATTCAATAAAGTAGCCTGCCGGCATTTTGACTTGCTTGCCAATACGACTCTTAATGTCGTTCACGGCACCAGCCAAGTCGCGGCCTTCGGTATTGCAGCGAATGACAATCCGGCGTCGTGCGTTCTCGCGATTGATGGAGTTTGGACCGGTGCCGACGCCCACATCCGCGACCTCGCGCAGTTCGATCTGTCCCCGATCGGGTTGCCCCTCACGGTCAGGCAGGTCGATGCGTAGCCGATCCAGATTCGCGTAATCGGTGCGATACTCCTCCTCCAGCCGCACTAGCAAATCGAATCGACGTTGGCCTTCGAGGACTTGCGAGACGACTTCACCCTGCAACGCTGTTTGCAAAACGTCCGCGACGTATTCGCGAGTCAGTCCATGCAACGCCAAGTCGTCAGCGCGAAGAGAAATGTGCAATTCGGCTGTCTCTTGAATCGGCTCAACTACCGGCGGCGTGATTCCTGGTACGTCCTGGATCGTTCCTTTGACCTGTTCGGCAACTCGCTGCAGAACATCCAAGTCGTCGCCGTGAATCTTGATCGCGATCTGAGCGTAGACGCCCGAGATCATATGACTAATCAAGTGCGCCAGAGGCTGTTCGACCTCAATGTCTACTCCGGGTGCTTCGTCGCTGATTTTCTCCCGGAGTCTCGCGAGGATTTCTTCTCGCTCGGTCGGTGATTCGGGATTCATGCTGAGGATGTATTCGCCGAAGTTAACCGGCGACGCATGCTCGTCCATTTCTGCTCGACCGGTTCGACGAACGAAGTGCAAAATCTCGCCATCCGGATTTTCCTCTGTCTTTTGCATCGACTGAAAGACGGAATCAATCGCCCCTGAAACTTTGTTAGAAGCATCCAACGACGATCCAGGAGGCAAGGTCACGTTCACTTGAATGCTGCCTTCATCGAAAGGCGGCAAAAAGTTTCGACCCAGCATCGACATTTGCCATGCGGCCAAGGCAACGGCGAGCCAGGTCAAGATAAGCAGCGTTCGCGGCAACGCCATGCTGAGACGGATCAGATGGGTCATCATCGCTTTCAGTCCATGCAATAAGAACCCGTCGCCCTCGTGTTGGGTTGCACGCGAATTTGGCAGAAGATAGTAGGAAAGTACCGGTGTGACGGTCATCGACACGACGAAGGACGACAAGATTGACACGATGTAGGCGAAGCCCAGCGGCGTGAACAACCGACCTTCGACACCCGACAGTGCGAACAGCGGCATGAAGGAAAGGATCACGACCGCGGTTCCAAACACGATCGAGCTACGAATCTCTTTACTCGCCTCGAAAGTAACAACGATTGACGACTTCTGTTCGTCGGCCGGTAACAGGTTGTTCAGCTTGAGTCGACGAAAGATGTTTTCGACATCAACGATCGCGTCGTCGACGAGTTCGCCCATTGCAACGGCGATTCCACCTAGCGTCATGACGTTGATGGTCAGCTCTGTACCACTGATCCAACCCATCAAGCGGAATGTAAGCGCTGTCAGAACGAGCGAAAGCGGGATCGCGGTGAGCGTAATGAACGTCGTGCGAAAGTTCAGCAGGAACAGAAACAGCACGATGATGACGAGCACCGCACCGATGACGAGTGCCTCAGCAACATTGAAGATGCCTCGGTCGATAAAGTTTCTTAGCTGAAACAGTTCTGAGTTGACGATGATGTCCGCGGGTAATGATGCCTCGACCTCGACAAATGCCTCTGCGACCGCATCACTCAGATCGCGTGTATCAACGTGAGGTTGCTTGACCGTCGTGAACACGATTCCTGGCCGACCGTCGACGCTTCCATCACCACGCTTGAATTGCGGCCCTTCGGTGACGCGAGCGACTTGCCCCAATAAGACAGCTCGTTTGGGATGGTTTCCGACGGGGACTTTCTTCAAGTCTTCGATTACGACCCGTGATTCCGGTCCCAAGCGACCAAGAATACGAATTGGTCGCTCGGTCTCACCGGTGACCGCAAAGCCGCCGCTCGTGTTGATGTTGCTGGCTCGAAGCGCCTGTTCAACCTCTTGAACCGTGACGTCGTATTCGAGTAACGCGGTCGGATCAATCAGGATTTGGTACTGCTTGCGATCTCCGCCGAGCATGAACACTTCCGCGACACCGGTGACTTTCAACAGTCGTGGTCGAATGATCCAGTCCGCGACAGTCCGCAGTTCAAGTTGTTGTTTGGCTTCGCTAAAGAAATATCCGTCGTGTGACTTGCCGTTGATTTTGATCTCGGCAGTTCCGACGGGGACTTGGGAAGTCTGCGGATCCGCATTGGGATCATCATCCCACTGAATTTCCTGTGGCTGAACTTTCTTCCAAGTCGAAAAGTCATGCCGATCGCCTGGCGTCCAAACAATGATCTGAAACTTTTCGTTTTCGCCAATGACCATTTCGGCCATCATGTCGGTGTTGCCGAGCTGTGCGAGCCGTCCGCCGCTGGGACCGTTTTGCCGGTAAATTCCCGCGACAATGATCTGCCCCATGATCGAAGACGGTGGCGTCATCTGCGGACGAATTCCATCCGGCAAGACACCCTCCAACGTGGACAGTCTTTCTTGGACAGTTTGACGAGCAGCGCGAATTTCCGTCGACCAATCGAACTCGATGTAGATTACGTTCAAGCCCGCCGTCGATTGACTGCGAACCGCCTGGACGCCATTAGCACCCATCAGCGCAATCTCGATCGGCTGCGTCACCAGCGTCTCGACCTCTTCGGTCGCGAGTCCGGGAGCTTCGGTAATGATGACAACACGAGGGCGGTCGAGGTCGGGAAAGACGTCGATCGACATCTGAGTAGCCAGGAACGATCCGTAGACCAGCAGAAATAGGCTGACAACGACGACCAGCATGCGGTAACGGAGCGAAAACTTGATGATTGCATCGAGCATGGACGTATTTCCTTAGTGTGCCGCGTGAGTGGTGCCGTCGGCGTGAACATGCACACCGGGTTCTTTTCCGCTGGCCGACTGTGACTTCAGTACTCGATTGAGCGAGGCGGCTGAGTTTTGCGCTAGGTAGGCTCCGGCTGTGATGTTGCCATCGTTGGCGATCACAACCGAGCGTCGATCCTCGTGCACAACATGAACGGGAATCTGCTTGAACAAATCGCCGTTTTGCCGGAACACGTATGCCTCAGGCCCCTCTCGCACGACCGCCTCGGCGGGCAACACGAACACGTCATCGAACTTTTCCACCGGGACATGGATGCGAGCGCGTTGACCAGGCCGAAAACGCCAAACGAGAAATACCCGACCTTTGTCGCCATAGGATCGCGATTGGTTTGTTAGTGGGACAAAGAAGTCAAACGTCCGGCTGTTGGTGTCGATGGAGTTCGATAGATGACGAACGTTAAACGTCTGCTTTAGTTCAGGCCAACTGCCTGTTGCATCCTCGGCAAATTCAATTTCGATGGGACGTTTTTCTTGGGCGGCTTGTTCCAAGAACGTCGCCTCTCGCTTGAAGGCGTGACCGACGACGTACAGCATCTGGTGGTTCGATAAGTTGGCGAGCAACTGGCCCGCTTGAACCTGTTGCCCAAGTTCAACAGCCAACTCTTGAACCTCGTACGCGATCGGTTGGTCCTGTGCCAATTCGTTGACAAAATTGACCTGCTGAATTTCCTGAGGTGCCGGACGATTTGCGAACGCGTCGAAATCTCGCACGGGCGGAGCGACGACCTCGACGGTTGAAACGAACGTCCCGGATTCAATCTGTTGCACTTGCCCAGGCGTCAAACCTCGTGTCAACAACTCCTGGCGAGAGGCTTGGATCAACGTGTTTTGGCGACTAATTTCGCTCTGCAACTCGATCATCTTGGAACGCGAAACCGCACCTGTGTTGACCGCTCCAGACAACCGGTCGATCTCGGCTTGAACGATTGCGGTTTCCTGCCGAGCCTTAAACAACTGAGTCTGTGTGGCTTGCAAGTACTCGCTGAATAGACGCAGCGAGAACAGAGGCTCGCCTGGTCGCATCGTGTCGCCAGGGAACGCATGGATCGCAGTCACCACGCCCACAGCGGGCGACGTGACGCCACGATCGGATAGGCCCGGTCGGTCGTCGACTTCTCCAGGAATCACAACGGTCCGCCAGTACGATTGAGGCCGCGCGGCCTTGGCTACCAGCGAAAGATTCTTTCGAGCCTGTTCGCTGATTTCGAGGATGGTCTGCTTTTCGGCAGACTCTCCCGACGCATCGTCCTCCGACGCGGCAGTTGTTTCCTGCTGCGGAAACAACTGCTTGCGGAACGTCCACCCCGCAAATAATACGGCGACCACAATCGCTGGACCCACCAGCGATTTGGCAATCGAAACCAAACGATTCATCTAAACATTCCCTATAGAGAAAACCACGCAACGACCTGGGCGCAGCACCGAAACAAGCGCGCAGGCGCAAGCAATGGAGGAGCCTCAAATTGAAATTCACATTGAGAAGATCACCGATGCAGAAACACAGCGTCTAGAACGCCGAGAATCGGTGACGCGTGTCCGCTACAGCCGTAGAGAGGCTGTCAGAAGATAGATCGGTAGCGACGAATACCGCTGCGACGGAACCAAGAATTGCGGGCCAGACATGGGCCTACAACCGAAATGTTCCGGTACGTTGTACTGAACAACTGCGAAATGGTTCTGCTCTCCGCCAAAGCTCAGTCGATGATGCGATAGCGTTAAGTTAGCTAGATAGAAAGCATTGTCATCATGACCATTCAGACCGAAGATCGCGGCGATACCCTCATCCGCATCCGACACGCCTGAATCATCGCGATGGTCATCTGCCTCCATCTCAGGTTCCGCGTGCGAATGACCATGGTGATGGTCATGCTGTGCAAGATGAACATGGGGACGAGCGGCATGGTCGTCCGGTTTGTCTACGCCAGCCCCTGCATGCGAATGAGGCAAAGGTTGCCCCAGAATGAACATGGGAATTAGCAGTAGTGAGACCAAACGCTTCATAGATTCTCTTGGAGAGGGATTTCCGCTAACTCTACTCATAAGACGGTTGAGTGGATAGATCAGTTCATTTGCACCAGGTCACAACAGGCAAACGCAAGTCAATTCCTGGACTCCTGATTTCGGCGCAGATTGCTCCGCTCCATACGGCCTACTACGGCGCCGCGTTGATGCCTCTGTCGCGCTGACACATATATTGGCTCACACCCATTCTCCGCTCGAAGAAGTTTCGCTGCCGCCTGGTTCGTCTCCGGGCTCGGGCGTGCCGGGATGTCCGGGCGGCATGTTTTCGGGCCAAGAGAATCCGGGCGGCAGATAGTATGGGTGGTCGGGCGGTAGTCGCGGCCAAACGTGGCGCGGTGGCGGCACGAGTACTTCGGTTGAGCCTTCGGGTTCGGGCGGCCAGTCCCAATCCTCGGGCCACCACGGCGGGCGAGGCTCTTCGTCGGAACCGTTGTCATCAGTGCTTGATCCCTCGGGTGGATCGTTCGGAGGGCCACCACCGAGCCTAACGGCTTTGAAAAGGCTAACTCAGACCGTCAGTTGATGCAGTGAACTAGCCTTCCGTGAACGCCTAACTCGTTTCTGTGCCGGAACCGGCCATCCTGAGAATCTTGATGCCACCCCGGATAACGACGCCAGCGATCAGGATTCCGATGACGAGATCGGGAATTTGCGAGCCAGTGAGTTTGACGATCAGGCCCGAGACGATGACGCCAATGTTGGCGATCACGTCGTTCGCCGAGAAGATATAGGATGCTCGGAAGTTGACATCACCGCCTTTGTGTTTGGCGATCAGCCACAGGCAAAAAGAATTGGCGATCAAAGCAATGAAGCCCATCGCCATCATCGCAACGCCGATCGGTTCCCCGCCACCGATGAAGCGGCGAACCGCTTCGATCAATACACCGAAGCCGAGAGCCAGTTGCAATACGCCACTGGCAGTCGCGGCATTGCGACGGATGTTGGCGGCACGACCGACGGCGTACAGACTGATTGCGTAGACACTGGCGTCGGCCAGCATGTCGAGTGAGTCCGCGATCAGGCCCGTCGAACTGGCAAGCACGCCAGCGATAATCTCGACGACAAACATTGCAGCGTTGATTGCCAGCACCACGCGCAGCGTCCTTCGCTGTGCGTCGCCTTCTGCTTCCAATTCGCATCCGCAGTCAGTCATGCTTATCCCTGGGGCTCGTGTCGTCTTCTGCTTCGATTGACGAACTGAGAAACGGCGAAAGAGCTTCTATTAGCTCGCCTTCAGTTTTTTCACCACTCAAACGATCGACTTCTTCGCCATTCCGAAAGATCAGCAGCGTCGGATAGCGGTCGATACCATACTTTTCTTTGATGAATGGGTTTTCGTCGATATTGAGTTCCGCGACCTTGGCTTGACCAGTCAGTTCTTCAGTGACCAGTCGCAACGTTGGTTTCATTTCGATGCACGGCCCGCACCATGGTGCCCACATATCGACCAATACAGGAAGATCCGACTCGATCACCTCCGTTTGGAAATTCGCATCGGTCAACTGGACAGGTTTGATGCCATCCGCTTGTGCATCATCCAATGGATTTTCTGCAACGCGAGAGCCGCATCCCATTTGGAGAACCGCAAACACAGTTAGCAGCGCTATTGAGAGCTTGGCAGACCAGATCATTTAAGTCGTTCCCGAATTGATAGTTTGGCGTAACGCTAAGGCGGCGCGATCTGACCGCTTAGTCAGAAACGGACGACGCCTCAGCCACTACGCCGGGCAGTTCTACTCCTCCGGTTGCGGTGGCTTTTGACCCGTTTTGGCTTCGTATCGCATTGCGAATTTGTCGAATCGTGCAGGACTGCAAATGAAGCACTGCGATTCTGGTCGATCGTGCTCGTCGCACCAATCTCCATCCTCCTTGAACTTCGACACCAGCGACTTGTCGCAGAGCGCACATTCTTCCTCAGGCACACCATGTTCGACGCACCACCAACCACCGTGGCTGTGATCGACGTTGGTTGCCGCGACGGGATCTGCTGCACCGTCGCCTGTGACTTGGTCTTTATTGCATCCGCTCAATCCGATCGCCATGGCGGCGATGGTTGCGAGCGAGATGCCTTTGAAGCTAGTCATCCAATTCATCATCGTCATCGTAAAATTCTCCTTCGGCATGGCCGAACTAAAGTTAGACCGATGCCGTTTCAGACGCGCGCCTGATATCCGGGTCAATCGGTTCATGGGGTTCAAGACGATGACCGTCATCGTCTCCGTCGTCGTCATCACCTGCATCAGCATCACTGCGCAGTTTTTCCATCGGCGTGTTGAACACGACGTAGAGCACTCGAAGCACGAGCAAACTCATCACCATCGCGCTGCACACGCCGCCAATGACCACCGTTGCCAGTGGTCGTTGCACTTCGGCGCCCATCCCGGTGCTGAATGCCATCGGGACGAATCCAAGACTCGCCACGAGCGTCGTCATCAAGATTGGACGCAATCGTGTCATCGCGGCCTCTTCGACCGCTTCGTCAAGTGATCGCCCTTTTCGCCGCAGTTGTCGAATCGTTGATACAAGAAGCATGTCATCGAGCACCGCGACTCCGGACAATGCGATGAATCCAACCGCTGCCGAAATCGAAAACGGCATGTCGCGAATCCACAACGCCAGAATCCCGCCAATCCACGCGAATGGAACGCCTGTAAAGACTCGGAACGAGTCAACCCAGTTGCGATACGTCATGTAAAGCAGCGAGAGAATCATCAGGAGTGCAATTGGCACCACGATCATTAGGCGGGTTTGAGCCCGTTGTAGATTCTCGAATTGCCCACCCCATTCGATGCGGTAGCGTCCGGCGGGCAATTGCACCTTTTCAGCAACCACACGTTGAGCTTCGGCAACAAAGCTGCCCAAGTCGCGACCACGGACATTCGATTCAATCGTAATGCGACGTTGGTACCAGTCTCGCTTGATCGTGTTCCAACCTTCCACGGTTTCGATCGTGGCCAGTCGGGAAAGCGGGATACGTTCGCCAGATGGCGTGGCAACTAAGATTTGCTTGATGGCCTCCGGATTAGCGCGAGCTTCTTCGGGCAGTCGGATGATCAGTGGAAACCGCAATTGGCCTTCGTAGACTTCGCCGACGTTATGCGTGCCCAAAGAGCGGACAAGATTCATGACCGTGCTGGCGGGGACTCCGTAGCGAGCGATCTGGTCTTGGTTGATGCGAATTTGCAGAACCGGCTGGCCAGAAACCTGTTCGACTTTCACGTCTTCCGAACCGGGAATCGAGTTGAGTGCCCGCTCAATTTCTTCGGCTTTCTCCACCATCACGTTCAAGTCATCGCCGTAAAGAATCGCGGCGACATCCGAGCGTACACCGGAGATCATTTCGTTCATTCGCATTTCAATCGGCTGCGACATCGCCAATCGCGGACCGGGTAGATCACGCAGCTCTTCCTGCACCTTGATCACCAATTCATCCTGCGTCTCGGCGCGCGTCCATTTCTCACGTGGATGCAGCGTCAGAAACAAGTCGGTCAACTCCGTACCCATTGGGTCGGTCGCCACCTCCGCGATTCCGATGCGACTCCAGACCTGTGCGACTTCATCCGGAAACTTTTCCAGAATGACCTGTTCCATTTTCGTGTTGTAACGCATGGATTCTTCCAGCGTCGTCCCCGCCAGTCGCACCACGTTGATTGTGATAGCACCTTCAGAAAGTCGTGGGACGAACTCGCTGCCGAGATTCGGAGCGACGAGGCCAAAAACGGTTACAAGTAACAACAAGGCCGATCCGATAATGAACGTCTTGTGGTGCATCGTGAACCGCAACACCGGCGCGTAGAGGCGTTTTAACACGCGAATCAGTAGCGGCTCGGTTTCCTTGATGTTCTTGGGAAGGAACAGACTCGCCAACACGGGCATCAGTGTCAGTGAAAGAACCATCGACCCGGCAAGAGCCATAATCACGGTCATTGCCATCGGTCGGAACAGCTTGCCCTCGATTCCTTCAAGCGTCAGGATCGGCAAGTAGACGATCATGATGATCAGTTCGCCAAACATGGTCGGCTTGCGAACCTCAACCGCCGCATCGCGAATGATCTGCAAGCGACTGCGACCGTCCGACTTGTGCGCCAAGCAACGAACGCAGTTCTCGATCATCACGACTGAACTATCGACGACCAACCCGAAGTCGATGGCACCGAGGCTAAGCAAGCTGGCAGCAATGCCGAACTTCAGCATTCCTGAGAACGCGAACAGCATCGACAGCGGAATTGCGAGCGCCACAATGATTCCGGCTCGCAGATTTCCCAGGAAAATGAACAACACTGCAACGACCAGCAAACCGCCCTCGAACAGATTCTTCTGAACCGTGTGAATGACATGGTCAATTAGCTCGGTACGGTCATAGACCGTTTGAATCTTGACGCCAGCAGGGAGCGATTCCTGAATACCTTCGATCTTTTCTTTGATGGCCCAAGTGACGTCGTGGCTGTTTTCGCCCATCAGCATGAAGCCCAACCCCAACACCGCTTCACCGCGACCGTTTGCCGTGACCGCGCCCCGCCGAATCTCATGCCCAATCATCACATCGGCGACGTCGCGAATGCGAACTGGCACGCCATCCTTGGAAGTGATGACGATGTCTTCGATTTCCTTGATATTGACCGTTCGGCCAATTCCATGCACCAGCAGCATTTCGCTGCCGTCAGTGACCGTACCGCCGCCGACATTCTCGTTGTTCGTTTCAATTGCATCAGATACTTGCTCGAAGGTCAGGCCGTACTTGAACAGCCCTTCGGGATCGAGACGAATCTGATACTGCTTCTCGTACCCGCCCCAACTGTTCACTTCGGCCACACCTCGAACCGATCGCAACTGTGGCTTGACCACCCAGTCATGAATTGTTCTCAACTCGGTCATGCGTTTGACACGCTCGGCCTGAGAGGCTTCCGAGAAGTCAACACCGTCGTAAACCAGAACGTAGTGAAAAACCTCGCCCAAACCGGTCGAGACCGGACCCATCTGCGGTCGGCTGATACCGTCGGGTAGCTCGACGGTGGACAACCGTTCGTTAATCAACTGACGAGCAAAATAGATGTCGATGCCATCATCAAAAATGACCACGACCTGTGACAGACCGAACTTGGAGATCGAACGTAGTTCGTGGAGTCCCGGCAATCCGCTGATTGCCTGCTCGACGGGAAAGGTGATCTGCCGTTCGATTTCCTCAGACGCCAATGACGGGGCGACCGTGTTGATCTGAATTTGAACCGGAGTGGTGTCCGGGAATGCGTCGATATCGAGCCGCTGGAGTGAGAACACGCCTACAACCGCGAACAACGCCGCCGTTAGTATCACGAGCGCGCGATGGCGCAGTGATGCGTCGATTAGCCAATTTAGCATCCGTGCTCTCCTTTATTCTGCGACGCAGTCGCAGCCTGCACCAAGATTGTTTTTTAGTAACTGCGCTCGCAGCACGTCACTGCCCGCTGCGGCGATCACTTCACCGGGAAGCACACCAGAAATGACTTCCGTGAATTCCCCGTTCGTTGCACCCAAGCGTACCGAACGGACGTGAAAGACTTTGAAACTGTCGGGACTGTCGAAGTAATGTTTGTCACGCACGAAAACAACTTGGCAGCAACCCTCCCAGTGTGACGATCCGTTGGGAATCACGATGGCGTCTGACTCTTCCCTCAATATGATTTGGCCCGTACCGAACGTTTCGCTTCGTAACTTGCCGTCAACGTTCGGCAGCATTGCTCGCACCTGCACCATCCGCGTTTGCGAGTCCGCCGCCGTGCTGATCCAGTTCAACTTGCCTTCCACTTCATAGCGACTGCCATCAGCTTGAAAGCGAATTGGTTGCCCGACAGCAAGCTGATCCATGTTCTCTAGTGGAACATTGAGTGTGAGCCACATCTGGCTGGTGTTCGCGACTTCAAACAGAATGCGAGTCGGGTCAACGACTTCACCCGGAGCAACATGCCGTTGCGTCACGAAGCCTTCGATCGGCGAAACGATCGGGATTAAGTTCGACGTGATTGTCTTACTGTTAAGTTGGGCGAGAATCTCATCGGGAATTCCCAGCAAACGCAGATTGTCGAGGACTTGCCGCTCAGACAAGCCTCGCAGCGATTCGGTTTCAATCGGCAATCCAAGATTTCGCAACGACTGTTCAGCGGACAACACATCCGCTTGAGCTTTGGACAGGGCAGCTTCAGCATCGAGAATCCGCGACCCCGCAATTGCACTTCGAGCTTGATTAAGCCGCGAGACGTTTTGTCGTTGCAGGTTTTCTTCGGCCAACGCCCGCAGTAGATTCGTTTTTAGATCACCGACTTGTGCCGCATCCACGACGGCGAGAACTTCTCCTTTGGTGACCAAATCGCCAACGCCCTTGGTTACCAACCAAACGCTTCCGGGAACTCGCGATGCCAAGCTCGCTTGCTTCGTGGGGTCGTAAACAATCTCCCCGCTGCCGGTGATCGCTTCGACAATCGGAGCACGTTCAATCAATTCCACATCAACGCCAGCCTGCTTCACTGACTCAATAGAAGCGAACTGAATCCGGGTCTGGTAAATCTTACAGGCACTGTTGTTCTCTTTTCGCGGAGCCACGGCCAAAGCGCGAGCGGCTCGCTCAAGATCGCTTGGCAATATCGACGGCGTCTCCTTTATCTGTGCTACATCGGGATGATCAAGCACGCAGTTGTGAACGCCATGTACCTCGCACCAACCGTAGTCGGGGCCTTTGGGCATCAGGGTGGGATCACACTCGACGCAGTTCGACTCCGGCACGGCGTGTTCTTCACACCAATCGTCGGCGACCGTCTCAACACTCCCAGTCAAAGCGGCGAACTTAGGAATTCGCCAATCGTTGTGGTGCCCGTAGTAGAAGACGGCGGCAAAGCCGATCAGAACCAACGTCGGCCCGATGCTACCAAGGGCAAGCGAGACAAATCGCCGGATCGGGCCACCCTTTTTGGTTTGCGTTTCGATCTCGGGAGTACGCACGGCCCGTCCGTTGGCCGAAGTTTCGGCGGAGGCGGGACGCGGATTTTTCTCCGGCGCATTGACGACTGACTGACTCATTGCAGAACTCCTGCTGGGATGGACGGGACAAGCGCGAACCGCAAAGATGCAATTCGAGCACTCAACCAACGGGCAAAGGCCGACCAGAAATGAACTCGAACGCGGTGTCGCAACATGCGTCGAGCGCAATCGCGATCACAAACCGATTTCGAGGGTCAACCAACGTGGGCCAGCAGTGGCCTACAGCAATAGAGAGGCGTAAACGAGACGCACGTCTCGCCCGCTTTGAAGATCAAACCGTTGCGGATGTCGTTCTTCGCAGCGTTTGGCAAGCAGTTTGGACAGGTCCAGCGTTTCCAGACACAGCGGAGTCCAATCTAACAACAGCAGGAAGTCCGCCGACGCAGTGCGGGAATTCGACTCCGGCGTTACCTGACAAACGCAGCCCGTGTCGCAGGGGCAAGGGTTGTCACACGGGGCATTTCCCGGTGGCAACTGACTATCATCGCATGGAGTCGATTGTTCGTGTCCACAGTGACAACCACCAACTTGGTCCACTCCTGCTGCCGACGCAACATCCCCACCCGCCGCACAAAATACGGGGCATGCAATCACACGCAGTGTGATGAACGAGATGAACAGAAGACGAAACATCAAAAGGATGGGCAACCTGTAGATTGAGAGAACTCTAGTGCATTAGTATAGGTTGGGAGAGCGTTTGCGGCAAGGTAAGTTCGACTACGGCTACAATTTGCATGAAAAGTGTCTAAGCGTCCTTTACGAACCGTTCGTCTTTAATTCCGAGTCGCAGCTTCCATTCCATCGCACTGCAATACAGCACTGGCACGACCAGCATGGTCATGATCTCGATGGTCATGCCACCGAAGCTGGGAATGGCCATTGGCACCATGATGTCGCTGCCTCGGCCGGTGGAGGTGAGGATCGGGATCAATGCGAGCAGCGTGGTTGCCGTGGTCATCAAGCACGGACGAACGCGTCTCATGCCGGCGGTGATCGTGGCTTCGCGTGCGTGCTGGGCGTTCTCGATGTGGTCCTTGCGAAAACTCTCGTCCAAGTACGATGCGATCATCACACCGTCGTCGCTGGCGATGCCGAACAGAGCAAGGAACCCGACCCAGACCGCGACGCTGAGGTTGATTGTCTTGACCTGAAACAGTTCTCGCATGTTGGTGCCGAGCAGGCTGAAGTCGAGGAACCAGTCGGTGCCGTACAACCAAAGCATGATGAAGCCACCGGCCCACGCGATCAGGATGCCGCTAAAGACCAACGACGTTGTGATGGCCGATTTAAATTGCAGATACAGGATCAAGAAAATGATCCCGAGAGCCAGCGGCAACACGATCGACAGTGTCTTCTGGGATCGAATTTGGTTTTCGTAGTTTCCCGCGAACGTGTAGGTCACGCCGGCAGGGAGCGTGAACTCGCCCGAGTCGATCTTGGATTGCAGGAACGCTTGGGCGTCTTCGACGACATCAACTTCGGCCTCTCCGGGCAGCTTGTCGAACAACACGTAACCCAACAAAAACGTGTCCTCGCTCTTGATGACCTGTGGGCCGCGGGTGTAGCGGATGTCGGCGAGTTGCCCGAGCGGAATCTGTGGTCCCATAGGCGTTGGGACAAGGATTCGTTCGAGCGATTCCAGGTCGTCTCGCAACTCGCGAGCGTATCGCACTCGAACGGGGAATCGTTCGCGGCCTTCGACGGTCGTCGTGATCTGTCGGCCTCCGATCGCGACTTCGATCACGTCCTGAACGCTGCGAATGTGCAGCCCGTATCGTTTGATCGCATCACGGTCGATGTCGATTTCTAAGTACGGCTTTCCAACGATGCGATCGGCGATTACGGCGGATGCTTGGACAGTCGGAACTTGTTTCAGTAGCGATTCCAATTCCAACGCAACTCGCTCGATCGTTTCCAGGTCCGGGCCTTTGACCTTCATTCCCATCGGAGCACGCATACCGCTTTGCAGCATCACGATCCGAGCGGCGATCGGTTGCAGTTTCGGGGCGGAAGTGGTGCCGGGAATGTCGGCCGCCGCCGTGATTTCTTGCCAAATGTCGTCGGGCGATTGAATTTCGTCACGCCATTGTCGGAACGGACGACCATTGGAGTCGGGAATCAGCATTCCCGATTCATCACGGACGAACTCGCCGGCTTTCTCGTCATAGCGGAAGTTCAGCCGATGGCCGTCTTCATCCGATTTGTATTCGGACTTGTAGGTGATGTAGGTCTCGATCATCGACACCGGAGCGGGATCGAGTGGTGTGTCGGCGCGGCCGATCTTGCCCACCACCGATTCGACCTCGGGGATCGAAACAAGCAATTGATTCTGCAACTGCAACACATCCATCGCTTCGCCGATCGAAGCGTGCGGCATCGTTGTTGGCATGTAGAGGAACGAGCCTTCATCGAGCGGCGGCATGAACTCTTTGCCCAGTCCCGGCAGGACGTTCGTTGCCGCTCGCCATGGTCGCGAATTTCTGACGGATGTTTCGGAAATGCCAATCAGCGATAGCGTTTTGGGTACGACGCCGAACACTTTGTCGAACCCGAGCCACGCGGATCCACCGAAAAGCAAGATCGCTGTTGGCAGCGTCAAGAACGCGAGCTTGTGATTCAAACACCAGCGTAGGATCGGTTCGTACAGAAACCGTTGGAACAGCGTGAAGAATCCGAGAATGCCGCCAATCAAGCCGCCCACGAAAAGCAGGTTCAGCAGCAAGCCTTTCTGCGGACCAAGTGGCAACCACTCCTGCGTCAGCAGCACACCCACGACCAACGCGGCAACGGCACTGGCCCCGTAAGGTCCATATCGCTGGAACCGTTCGGGGATGCGTTCTTCCCACAACTTGTAGGCGGACAATCCGATCAAGATTGCTCCCACCCACCAAGTCAACAGCATCGACGCAGCAATGCCGAGGATCAGCAGCGCAAACCAAGCTCCCCTGCGCAGGCTCTTTGATTCGATTCGGCCGCCCATCAAGATATGAGCCGCCGGCGGAATGATGGTCAACGCGACAATCACTGACGCGGCTAATGCAAACGTCTTGGTGAACGCCAACGGACGAAACAGTTTCCCTTCCGCACCAATCATCGTGAAAACGGGCAAGAAGCTGACAACGGTCGTCGTCACGGCTGTCAGTACCGCACCGGCGACTTCGTGAGCCGCTTTGAAAATCACCGTCAGCTTGTCATCTTCTGGCGCAGCCTCATCCAAGTATTTGAGAATGTTCTCTGTGAGGATGATCCCCATGTCGACCATCGTGCCGATCGCGATCGCGATGCCCGACAGTGCAACGATGTTGGCATCGACCCCGAATGTTTTCATCGCGATGAAGCACATCAGCACGGCGAGCGGCAGCAGCGCACTGATCAGAAACGAACTACGCAAGTGAACAACCATCACCAAGATCACGATGATGGTGACCAAGATTTCTTCGACGAGCGCCGTGTTCAGCGTTCCAAGCGTTTCGTAGATCAATCCGGTGCGATCGTAGAACGGCACGACAGCAACTTGGCTGGTTGTGATCCACGCGGGCCATTTGTCCTGCGACATGCCGCGAAGATGCTTCACCCAAGCGTCGCTGCTGGTCGTTGCTCCGGTGATGGATTCAAGACCGTTGCGTTCCGCGTACAGGTCAACTTCGTCGGCGGTCGTTTTCTGGTAGTCGACCAACACCTTCGTCGGCAGGCCGGGCGATACCTCTTGGATTCGTTGTTTGATGTTCTTAATTGCCGCCAGCGGGTTGTACCCGTAACGCACCACTGCGACACCGCCGACGGCTTCCGCGCCGGCCTTGTCCAACGCACCACGCCGAAGTGCCGGCCCGAGCGACACGTTCGCCACGTCGGCGACTGTGATCGGAACATTGTCCGTTACCTTCACGACCGTCTTTTCGATGTCTTCTATATTCTCGATGAAGCCAAGACCGCGGATCACGTATTCAGCTTTGTTTAGCTCGATCGTTCGAGCACCCACGTCCACATTCGTCATGCGAATCGACTCGAACACGCCTGCCAACGTAACGCCGGCGGCCCGCATCGCATCGGGATCGACGTCAATTTGGTACTCCTGAACGAAGCCGCCAATCGACGCCACTTCGCTGATGCCTTCAGCCGACGTCAACGAATAGCGAACGTAGTAATCCTGGATCGTTCGCAACTCACGCAAATCCCAACCGCCGGTCGGATTGCCATCGGGATCGCGGCCTTCGAGCGTGTAGAGAAAGATCTGCCCAAGTGCCGTGGCGTCCGGTCCGAGCGTCGGTTGCACACTATCGGGCAACGTGCCGGCTGGAAGACTGTTCAGCTTTTCCAGCACACGAGTTCGCGACCAATAAAAGTCAGCGTCTTCGCCGAAGATGATGTAGATCGACGAAAAGCCGAACATCGAGTAGCTGCGGATCGTCTTGACCTCGGGGATGCCCAGCAACGCGACCGTCAACGGATAACCGATCTGGTCCTCGACGTCTTGCGGGCTGCGGCCCATCCATTGCGTGAACACAATTTGCTGGTTTTCGCCGATGTCTGGAATCGCATCGACGGGAACCGGATCGCGGGGAAGATCGCCAACGCTCCAATCGAACGGAGCGACCATGACGCCCCAAGTGAGCGTCGCGAGGACCAACAGCAACACAACCAGCTTGTTGGTTAGGCAGAACCAAATCAGCCGACCAAGGATGGAGCGTTTAGCAGTTTCAATTGAATCATCGTTGTTAGTCATGTTGCGTTGTTTGGCCTACAGCTTTTCGACTTTGTCGGCACACTTCAGCATCGACCCGCCGTAGTACGGATTGCGAACCGCGTCGTCGGATTGAAGCCACGACGCACCGCGACCCTCGAAGGCCATCGGACAATGAAGCTCGTAAAGTGATTGGTCGGTCGGCAGTCCGAACATTCGCTCGAGACTCAACATCTGCTCGGACAGTAAAGCGAACCCGCTACGCAAAGCGGCGAGATTGTTCGCCTCCTGCAATCTTGCAACGATCTCGGACAAGTCGCGTTTCTCTTTGCTCCACACTTCGACCGCTTTGGCTTCGGAGACGATCGGCAGCAAGCCCGCCAATCGCTGATGCAACGGCTCGACCGCTCGTTTCGCGGCTTCCAGATCGTCTGTCGCGAGTGCTTGACTAAGTTGCAAGTAGGGAGTGACAAAGCCACTGAGTTGCTCAACGACTTCAGGCGGAGCATCCATGTTCGCCATCGCTGGCATCTGCATTTCGTCGTGAGACATCGGCAACGGGAACTGAGCCTTCATTTGATCGACGTGCTGGCGAGTCAACGTGAACACCCGATCGGCTTCACGCATGGAATTTATCTCACGGCCTTCGGTGACATCGTTCCGCAATAACATCGCGACCTCGAACCACTGCGGTCGCATCGGAGGACCGATCAAGTCCGCCGGCACCGCCTCGACGGCTTTCCCCAGTCGGTCGTAGCCGGCGCGAATCTCTGCGAGATTTGCTGCTTCGACCTTTTCCTGAATCGTTTTGTATTGCTCAACAATGCCCTGCATCGAATCACGCACCGCTGGCAGCAACTTCATCGGACTCGCGTTCATCGTGACACCTTCGTCCGCCTTTGGCATTTCCATGCCGCCGTGGTTGTGCCCACCGCCGCCACCACCTTGAGGTGTCATCATCGAAGGCTTCGCGGAAATCTGCAGTGCACTGTCGAGCTTGAAGTTTCCGTTGGTCACAACGAGGTCGCCTTCATTGAGACCAGCCTTCACCAGATAGAAATCACCTGCTCGCGGACCGATCACAATCTCGCGACCTTCATAAGTCGGCTTGTCAGCGTCGGGAATCTGGACGTACACAATCGCTCGCGTTCCCGTCAGCAACACAGCCTTCACCGGCACGATCAAGGGTTTTGCGGCACTCGTTGGCTCCGCTGTGACATAGCCAAGCGATTCCGCTCGCACCAACGGCATGCCGCAAATGTCACAATCGCCCGGTTGGTCTTTTATGATTTCCGGGTGCATCGGGCTGATCCACTTTCCCGCCAGCGAAGCATTCAGCACTCGGCCACCTGCCGCGATGTCGCTCTGCACGATCGCTCGCACGAACATTTCCGGTTTCAAGCGACGATCCTCGTTCGGCACGTTGACTCGCACTTTCACTGTTCGAGTGTCTTCGTTCAGCACCGGGTCAATGAACGCGATTCGGCCGCGGAACACTTCGCCTGGATACGCTTCCGTCGTGAACTCGACGTCTTGCCCGTATCGCAACCAAGCAAGGTCCGATTCGTAAGCATCCATTTGAACCCACAAGTGATTCAAGTCGGCAACAGTGTAGATGCGGTCGCCTGTTTGAACGCGGTCGCCTTCTTGCTTGTTCTTCGCAACCACCACGCCGCCAGCGGGCGAGTAGATCGTGACCGTTTCGGAGGACTTGCCGCGTTGTTCGATCGTTTGAATCTGCTCCGTCGTCAAACCAAGCAATCGAAGTTTCTCACGAGCAGACTCGGCAAGATCGAGCGGTTCGATGAAGCGTGAGGAACTCGGCGGCCGATCACGCTTGGTCACCGCAAGCAGTTCTTCTTGTGCGGTGTAGAGTGACTCGCTGTAGATTTGCACCATGTGATCGCCCTTATTGACTTCGACGCCCGTAAAGTCAACGAACATGCGTTCCAGTCGTCCAGGCACCCAAGCGGTGATATGAGCGAGTCGCGTTTCGTCATACTCGATCTTGCCCACCATGCGAACTTCGGCCGTAACGTATTGCCGACGCACGGGACTGACTTGCACATTCATCAAGCTCTTGATCTCGGAGCTGATCGAAACAGTACGAACACCGTCGGCCGATTCTCTGACCGGAACCAAGTCCATCCCGCAGATCGGGCAACTGCCTGGACCGTCGCGACGTATTTGAGGGTGCATCGAGCAAGTCCAAATCGACGGCTTACTTTGCATTGCCTCCGAATTCGACGTAGCGGAACTCGCGGACACTTTCGGCTCATCCGAGCCGCCGCCAAACCAAGAAGCGACGAAGACACCAAGCAGCACAAACGCCGCCGCTTGTGCAATCCAGAGTTTCCCGCGGTGTTGTTTGAAGAATTCGTTCATGAGTTCGCTTTAGGATTTGTCCAACCAGGTCACCAGCTTCGCCACTTCCTCTTGGTCGCGAACGCCAACGGCTGTGACGCTTCGAGTGCCTTGCTTCCAAGTTGCCGCGATGCTGGAATCGAGATCGACGAGGCAGCAATCTTTGTCGCCACACGTTGCCATGCTCTGGCGGCGATCGCCAAACCAAGCCGTCTCTTCGTCGTCGTGTTCAAACAGAACCAGCGTCGACCCGTCGCTTCGTTTGCAAACTGCCTTCACACAAGTGCAGCAAGGCATCTTCAACACGCTGGTCGACGCCAACGAATAGCCCTCGGGCAATCCATTCGAGACGATCGGGCGATAGCCGACCAGCTTTACGGCTCCGTCCGCGTCGACTTTTTCACCGTCGTACTTGGTAAGCAGCATCTGTTCCGCTCCGTCTGGATCGCTGGGCAATTTCTGCAAATAGTCGTCCATCACGCCAGCGAACTCGGCCATGTGTTCGGCCGACATCGCTTCTTCGCCATCGTGCGAATGCCCGTCGCTGCCGTGCATCGCCATCGCACCACCGCCGGCCATGTTGTGATTGTTGCCGCCGCCGTACCACAGCCCTGCACCCAACAGAACCAAAACGGACGCCGCCATCGACACCAGCCCTGCACCATACGGCGACTCGCGAACCCAAACGCTAAACCGTCGCGACAGTGTCACCGGCTCAGCGGCCGTCGGAAGTTCACACTCAATCCGCTGCCACAAATCAGACGGCTTTGCTGGGATGGGCGTTTGAGCGAAATCCGACCCGAGTGACCTGAACGAACTCAGCTCTGCCGCACACGATTCGCATGACTCAACGTGTTTCGCCACCTTTGCCGATTGTCCAGCCGCAAGCTCGCCGTCGTGATAAGCCGACAGATATGGCTGCACCGTTTTGCAATCGTTGGTTGACATAACCCACTCATTCTCTGTGAGACGCTTCTGCTGATGTGTTTTTGATGCCCGAAGTCGGCGTTTCTTCACGCATTTAGGCCAATTAGAAGAATTCTTGTCGCGCCGCGTGAAGAAAGCGACCGCCCATGTATCCAAATGCACGTCAACCGAAGAAATCGCCCTCCTCATCCGCGAAGGGAAAACCCCATGCGACTCACGAAATTCATCCCGTTTCTACTCGGCGGGCTGCTCATTCTCGGCATCTACGGCTGCAACTCGCCGGAATCCGATCCTGTGACGCCACCCGCGACTCCCGCCAGCGACACGGCCGAGGTCCACGTCGACCATGACCATGGCGACCACGCCGATCACGATCACGGCGACCACGCCAGCGCCGATTCCGATTCGCCGATGACCAAGATGATGGCGGGCCTGAAAGAGCTCTCTCCGGAAGATCACAAGTCCGCCATGGCCCAACACATGTGCCCCGTCAGCGGCGAGATGCTGGGAACGATGGGAGCACCCGAAAAAGTCGACGTGAACGGCAAGTCGGTGTGGATTTGCTGCGACGGCTGCAAAGACAAACTGCTCGCCGACCCCGAGAAGTACCTGGCGAAGGTGAAGTAACGAGCACCCATAAATTCGACAACGAAAGCACCTATGCCCACGACTGATTTTATGAAACGAGTTCTCTCAACGCGACCGACAAGCACTCTTCAAAGTGCTTTGAGTGTCTACGACGACTACGTGTTCGATAAACGCTATCAACTTGACACTCGATCCGAGGTCGCCATCGACGACCTGGACATCAGTCAAGAAGACAAGCAGCACGCCGACAAATACAAACCGACTCGCGCGAGGTACTTTCGCAAGATCATGGAGGAGGTCAATCTCCCTCGCGATGGAGTGTTCGTCGATGTTGGATGTGGCAAGGGCCGAATCCTTTTGCTCGCTGCGGAGCAGGGATTTGACCAAGTCGTCGGTTTAGAAATCTCACCTGATTTGTGTCAGATCGCACAGCGAAACGTTGCGAACTTCAAAGAAGCGAAGCCCAAGACGGGTTCGATTAAGGTCGTCTGCACCAACATCCTTGACTACCAGATGGACGGAAGCGAAACCGTCTTCTTTCTGTATTCACCGTTCGGCTGTTCGGTAACAGAGCGATTTCTTGAGATGATAAGACAGTCTCTCAAGGATCACCCGCGAGACCTATGTCTTATTATCGACGAATTCCGCTTCCCCGAGTTACTGGCGGGCGATGACTACTTAGAGCAGTCGCTAACTTACAAGTACGGGGCAGCCGTATTCCATGTGTATTCCCACGTCAGCTAACGCAAGACTGATTGCCTTTCCCCGACCTTTTCCGATATGGAACTTCCCATGAAACGACGAATCTTTGCAACCGTTTGTACGGCAGCTTTGCTGGTGACACCTCAACCAGTATTCGCCCAGGGAGCAGCCGCGCCGCACAATCACGCCGGACACGACCACGCTGGCCACAGCCACGCCACCGAGGCAACTGGCCCGCACGGCGGCACCCTGCAAACCGTCGGCGACCGTCGCGTTGAAACCGTGATCGCCGACAAAGGCATCATGTTCATGATCCTTGGCAAGAACGACCAACCGATCGCCCCGCCCGACGCGACCGGAACACTGAAACTGCGAGTCGGTGACAGCGAGAAGGAATACACCTACCAACTCAAAACGCTCAAGAATCTCGCGATTGGAGTCGGCGTCGACCTTTCCAAAGTCGTTGATCGACCGTTGCACATGAATGTCGAGATCACCAATATCGGAAGCCAGCCTCTGGTCTTCCACGCGATGGGCAAACTCGCCAGCGGTAAGCTCTCAGACGAACTGCTCATTAGCCTTCAAGCCACGTGCCCCGTAAGCGGCCAACCTCTTGGCTCGATGGGCAAGCCACCCAAGATCACGATTGGTGATAAGTCGCTCTTCGTCTGCTGTGCTGGCTGTACCAAGAAAGTCGAAGCCTCACCCGACCAGTACCTCACCAAGTACTACACCGCCAAGGGCGAACAAGTCCGCGAAGGCGTTTTTAAATCAACGCTTGCCGATGCTGCTGCGATCGCCGCACAGAAAACATGTCCCGTGATGGACGAACCACTCGGCGGCATGGGCGTTCCAGGCAAAGTGAATGTGAACGGAAAAGCCGTCTACATCTGCTGCCCCGGCTGCGCCAAAAAGCTAGTCGCCGAACCCGACAAATACCTCGCGGCCCTCAAAGCCAAGGGAATCACTCCACCAGCGTTCTAAATACGGCGTCAAATATCGTTCGCCGTCGGATTGACTGAGCGAATCAGCTCGCTCCACATTCTACGTTGCTTGACCCAACACAGTTGCTTCGTGATCGGACGCAAGTTCCTTTCGTGAATTTTGGAACGCCCCGTCATTTCGCGGGGCAGGTACAGCAACGCTTCTTGGATCTCGGGGGCGAGCAGCGATAGGCTCAGGATTTGAGTGAGGCGAGGCTGCGAGACTTTGCCCAACTCGGCAAGTTCGATCGTGTCCTGTGCTTCGCCACGCCGCAGCATCTCGTCCATCCGAATCGCGAGTGCCATCAAGCGTGAAATCCTTGGTACCTTTCCGCGCCGTTTCACCGGTGGTTCGTCGACCGACTCCGGCTTCTTCTTGGCGGGTTTCTTCAGGTTCACGTTGATCTTACATTTGACCGTAATCATGAATTCGTCTCCTGCTGTTGTTCGGTCGCTTCGGCGGAAAAGGTTTTGATGCCCGCCGGGTGCATCGAAATCGAAAGTGAGCTTTCGTCAGCGTCGAATTCGATTCGACTAATCAGCAACGTCAGCACCGCCGACTTCTCGCGTATGTTCAGCTCATTCCAAACGTTGCCAAAATCCGAGAAGGCCGCGTTCACATCACGCTCGTCGATCTGTTCGGCTGTCAAGCGTTTGATCTCGCCGTCAACGATTTCAAGCGACTCGATAATGCCCGCAACTTCTTGGTGTAACGCGGCCAATCGTTCTGAATCGCCAGACCCGACGTCAGTCGAGCTGCTTATGTGTTTCATCTGCTCGTGCTGGTGATTCAACCGTTGGGTGAGCTGCGTTCGTTGGGTATTCAACTCCGCCAACTCCGCTTCGCAACGTTTACTCGACTGCTCCAACACATCGCGGCGTAAGCCTGGATCGTCGGCGATACAGCGAATCTGGTCGACCACGGCCGCCTCGATATCTGCAGCTGGAAGCGATGGCGACGGACAGTACTTCCGCCCGCGTTTGATCGCCGTCACACACGTGTAGTAGCGGTACACTTTCGACCGGCGGCGAGCTACGTTGTGAACCATCGAGTAGTTGCATGCCGGGCAATAGATCAAACCCTTTAATAACGCTTGATACTTGTTGACCAGGTGATTGCCGCCGCCGCGAGCGTGACTACGCATGATCGCCGCGACATCATCAAATAGCTTCTGGTCAATAATCGGCGTGTGCTCACCCTTGAACGTCTGCGTCTTATGCTTGATCCGGCCAATGTAGGTTTGGTTGGTCAGCATCGTATGCAGCGACGACTTATCAAATGGTTTACCGCCTCTCGTCTTTCCCGATTTCGTCTTCCAAGACTTCAAGCACCAGCCACGACGGTCAAGTTCTTCGACCACCGGCGTCATCGACTCCATTTCGAGATACAACCCAAAGATACGCCGCACCTTCGCCGCCTCGTCAGCGTTGACCACCAACTTCGGGCTTGGCCCGGACCGGTCAACGTCGTAGCCCAGCACCGGGATACCGCCCGCCCATTTCCCGCGCCGTCGCTGAGCCGCAATCTTGTCGCGAATCCGCTCGCCAATGATCTCTCGTTCAAACTGGGCGAACGAAAGCAAGATGTTCAACGTCAACCGACCCATCGAGTGCGTCGTATTGAACTGTTGCGTCACCGACACGAACGACACGCCATGGTTGTCGAACGTTTCCATGATCTTCGAGAAGTCCAGCAAACTGCGACTCAGTCGGTCGACCTTGTAGACGACCACGCAATCAATCTTGCCCGCCGTGATATCCTCCAACAATCGCTTCATCGCCGGCCGGTCAACGTTGCCGCCCGAATAGCCACCATCGTCGTAGTGTGTCGGAACAACCTTCCAACCCTCTTGCGATTGACTGGCGATGAAGTTCTCGCCGGCCTCACGCTGGGCGTCCAACGAATTGAACTCTTGATCAAGACCTTCCTCAGTCGACTTGCGAGTGTAGATCGCGCACCGAATGATCCGCCGTTCAGATTCCGTTTGCTTTTTCATTTCTTTCTCCTTCCGAGCCGAAAGAAGAGGAATCCGTTGTAGCTGACACCGGTGATCTCGCCCGCAACTTTCGACAGCGAACGAAACCGCTTGCCCTCGTATTCAAATCCGTCCGTCAATACGAGCACGCGAACCATCTGGCCCTTGTATCGCCGTTCCAGAAAGCTGCCCGGCGGCGGCAATCGAGGATCCCAGTCGACATACCCGTCCTCTTCAGGTGTGACCCGGCGAACGTTGTCCATAACCTCTTCGCGAGGAGCCGTCATGCGAAGATCCGAAGTCGCCGCCAACTCGCGAGCCTTCTGTTTCGCTTCGTTGCTCAGACCGCCTTCGTCTAACGCTTGCAATCGCCAAGCGATGCGTCGAACCAAATACTTTTTGTGCCGGCTGCGACAGACTTCATCGAACACTTCTTCATAGAGCGTTCGCAATTCATTGACTGTTTTGTCATCAAGCGCAGCAACCGCCAATCGAGTTTCATCCGTCATCGGCTCACCTCCGTGTTAGCTTGCTCCGTTTCGGAGACGATCGACAATTCGTTGATCTCGAGCGATTCGGAATCTTGTTCGACGTCGACTTGATTCGACTGACGAGTGTAGATCGCACATTGCGTCGCAGATTGTTCTGCCTTGGTTCGGCAGCGAGTCAATGCACGCGAAAGAATGGCAGCGATATTGCTGCGTCTTGCATCACTCATGAAAGGGTACCTCTGTGAAAGAAGGAATGGATTCGGCCGCGGTCATCTGCCGCTCAGAAACCGCGTCCGTCACAGAGAGCCCTGGAAACCGACCCGCCTCAAGCGGCTTTCCCAAAGAGTCTTCAAGAGTTCCCGAAACAGTTTCCAGGCAAAACCGTTTCCACCGCCCCACGCCGCGACCAAGCAATTCAGCCACAGCCCGTCGTCGCTCATCCGGCGACAACTCACCCACATCCAAATCCGGCTTACCCATACGCAACCCTTTATAAGAACAACAAGGAACCGGGAGCAACCAAACGCTCCCTCCCCGGTTACCTATGCCGTCATTACGTCCGCATGCGCGCCAAAGTAAAAATCAAGCCAATCAAAAACAATTCACCCCACCAAGGAACGGCAACGTACAATCCGATTCCTGAAACCGAGCAATACCTACAAGAAAATCACCGCTTAATCTGGCAAGCCTTCTGACCAACGGCTAGAATCCCGCAAGAGTTTGAAAACCGCCGGTCGCCCACAACTTCAATCTGGCATGTCGGTTTAATCCGACCGCCGGGTTATCGAATCAGCCGACGTTGGTCTTCATGACTGACGCCGGCTTTTTTCGTGCTTTATCTCTTATCTGGCAAGGACTTGCGTCATCGCTGGCCAGCAAAACTTCTTTCGGCGTGTCTCTGGGAAAGTACTATCCGGCCTCCGGCGATGGCGGTCTCTGGGGCGATCTCGGGCAAAGGTCTCTCGTGTCTCTGTACGATGCAGACCTCCAGGTTATGAAGTCCCGGAGTGCTATCCGAAGAATTTGGTCAACGTTTCTAGAACCGACCTAGCGGGAGACGCCTGATACAGAACCATTTTCCTGGATTTCCCAAACCTCCGCCCGTTCTCGAGATATCCAATATGCAAGTTAACCACGCCATCACTTTTCCGAGGTAACTCACTCTTGGGCAATATCCAAATCGTGACGGGCGACCTTCTCGACCAAGACGTCGATGTAGTCGTCAACGCCTGGAATCGAAACATCATCCCTTGGTGGCTACTGCTTCCGCAGGTCGTCTCGGGAGCGATTAAACGGCGTGGTGGATACGCTCCGTTTCGTGAGCTTGCCAAGCACGGGGCAATTCCGCTTGGTGGTGCGGTGCTAACCAGTGCGGGCAATCTGCCATTCAAAGCAATTATCCATGTGGCCGGCATAAGCATGTGGTGGCGATCAAGCGAAAGGTCGATCCGCCAATCGTGTCAGAGCGCGTTGGCATTGGCTGAGGAGAAGCAATTCAATTCGATCGCGTTGCCACTGATTGGTGCGGGTACCGGTGGCGGGTCGCCTGAAGCGGTTCTTGATATGATGAGGGATGAGCTTGCGAACATTAGCTTCGGAGGGCGAGTCGTCATCGTTCAATTTCAGAAAAACTGAATAAACAGGTTCTGATCAAATGCAGATCAATATCCAAGTCGGGGATGTGCCAGCAGTTCCCGGCGGTTGGCTAAATCCCGTAAAATACGGTGCGGTGATTTGCTAGCGTGTCGCGATTGGATGAAGCCTTGATTGGAGGCGGGGGTTGACGCTCCAATGGACGGCTTTCGCTCTCGTCCAACGCGATCGATCATGACCCGTCCGGCGCCCCAGTTCCCCAAGTTGCGGCGATTCCTTTGCGCTGATGCACTCATCGATACGTTACGCCGGAGATTTCAATCGGTCCCCGACGCGCGGGAACAATCCGGGACGGTTTATCCAATGGTGGATACTCTCTTGGCTGCGTTTGCGATGTTCTCACTCAAAGACCCATCACTGTCAGCTTTTGAAGAACGGTCCGGCGAACCTGCCATCAAACGACTCTTCGGGATCGACGCTATTCCCAGCGATACGTCCATACGAGAGATCCTTGACGTTATCGATACAAGTCATCTCAACGAAGCCTTTGCCGACATCTTCCACGAACTTCAACGCAGGAACGTCCTCCGAGAGTTCGCGTTCCACAATGATCATTACCTGCTAGCGATCGATGGCACTGGATACTTCTGTTCCTCAAAGATCCATTGCCCCGAGTGCTTGGAACGTAAAACCAGTGGTGGCAAGATTCAGTATGTGCATCAAGCGGTTGCCGCGGTGCTCGTTCATCCCGACCAGAAAGTCGTCATCCCACTGGCAATCGAACCCATCGTCAAACAAGACGGAGAAACCAAAAACGATTGCGAACGTAATGCGACACGACGTCTATTGAAGCGAATTCGCTTGCTCTATCCGAAGATCAAGCTGATCGTGGTCGAAGACGGACTGGCCAGCAACGCTCCGCACATCGCCGACCTGAAAGATCTGAAGATGAGTTACTTGCTCGGTGCAAAACCGGGTGACCACGCTCACTTGTTCGATCAAGTGATTGCTGCGGGCGACGAAGACCGAATCGAAACACTCACACGGGTTGACCCGATCGGTAACCGCGTCATCCAAAGCGAGACCCAGTGCGTCAGTGACCTGGCGCTCAATGCGTCGAATCAATCTCTGCGAGTGAATTTTCTGCAGCACTTTGAATACGACAACGATAGCGGCGAAGTGAGCAAGCGATTCAGTTGGGTGACGAACGTCACGTTAGATCGTTCGCTGCTATCGAAATTCGCCGCGGGAGGTCGTAGTCGCTGGCGGATTGAGAATGAGACGTTTAATACGCTCAAGAATCAAGGCTACCACTTTGAACACAACTACGGCCATGGAAAGCAAAACCTATCAACGGTACTGATGCTGCTGATGTTTTTAGCGTTCATGGTTGACCAAGTACAGCAAGCATGCTGTCCGCTGTTTGCCTCGGTGCAGGAGAAGTTCAAGAGTCGCCGAGCGTTGTGGGAAAAGCTTCGCAGCCATGTGAGTCACTTCGTGTTTGAATCGTTTGCCGAACTTTGGCAAGCGATGCTCAGTGGATCGGCGATGGGTGTTCCGTCGCCTCGTGGATAAGATCGACCAGAAGTAGCGTAACCCCAGCGGTCTAGAACGTTGACTTTGGCCTCAGCACTGGTGACGCACGCGCCCAGCCGAGCACTCCCACTCCGATTTTTCGTTTGGGACTACACATGAGCGGTGGACGTCGGTTCCGAAGGCACGATATCCCTATCGCAGCAGGCCTCGGCAGCTCGACCAACCTTCAAATGCACCTACACCCCACGCTCACCACCCAGTAGCACGGGGCGACCGGGAACTGCTGGCGGAATTGCCAGTTCAACTTCCAGGACGGCATGTTGCCGACGGCAGCGAGAAAGTTGCCTCGCTTGGGAAAGAATCGGTGGAGGAATTTTGGGATCGCTGGTGGGATTTCTTGAGATCCTTTGTGCAAGCTGTAATAGCCGACCATCTCCAGGCACAGCATGCCGACAATGTCGTCACCACGTTTGCGTGATTGGCGGGCATGGTGCTGGCTGCCCATCGCATCGACGTTGAAGTACGGCGGCTCTTCGCAGGCGAACGCGACATAGCGTGCGGTCCGCTTGCCGGTGTGCTTGCGCAGCAAGCGGCTAACTTCCAACATCACCGCCACGGCGGATGCGTTGTCGTCGGCACCGGGCGTCGAGAAGACCGTGTCGTAGTGAGCGCCCAGCACAACAATCTCGCTGGCACGTTTTGATCCGGGTTGTTCGACGATCAAGTTCGTGGCTTCATCGCCGAGAGCGTCATAGCACTCGCGATCATTCGTGTAACCCATCTCGGACCATTGACCTTCGATGTAACCGATCGTCGCTTGAATCGTTTTCGGCTTTTGCAACGTGCGCGGACCGATCAACCCCGCAAGTCGATCGACATACAGACGAAGGTTGGCTTCGATTTGTTCGCGGTCGGGATTCAACAGTCAGTATGGCGGTGCAAGTCGGCGGAAGCCGTGAAAGAGAACGATGAACAAAAACAGCATGTTGCGAATCAAGACGGCGAGTGGATTGACGGTGGGTGGCTTGGCTGGACGCTTCTCATGAAGTGTGTCGGCCAGTGTTTTGCCAAGTGATCGCATCCAGGCGACGCTGCGTGGGTATTCCCAAATGCCGCCGATCCATGCCCGCGGGATTCCGTCTTCACCGACTCCGGCACCGACAATTCCGCCCACAATTGCCGCGGTGGTGTCGGCGTCGCCTCCGCACTGAATGATCTCCGTGACCGCCTGCCGATAATCTCTTGGGTGAGACAACCATGCGTGAATGGCGACGGGGACGGTGTGGTAGGTGTAGCCGCTGACGCCTTGCGATAACCCCAGCAAATCAGCAAACGACTTGGTTGACTCTCCGGTCGCCACGCTGTCGACGGATCGACGTAACAACTCAGTCAGTTCGGATCCGTCATCGCCCACGGTATCGACAACATCGGACAGCCACAGGTTCGCATCCACCGAATCATGGTCACGTGAATGTCGAGCGGCGAGTGCCACCGCGATCGCGCCGTATTCCGCTTTGGGATCGGTGTGCGTCAAACGCGATGAAGATCGCACGAACTGAAGCATCTTGGGAAGGTCGTCGAACGCCGCGCCAAAGATCGCCGCTCGCATCGCCGGACCGTTGCCTGCGGAGAAGACGCCGGCGCTGTTGGGCTTGGCTCCTAACCAGAGTTTGATGCCCGCTCGAGCGGTCGCTTTACCGACGCCCGCCGGCAAAGCCAGGATCCACCATCGCAGCCGACTGGCGAAACGACGTGCGAAAAGATCGACATCGCCGTTCGCTTCGATCAACGACCCGGCCACCAAGCAGGTGTGTTCTGTATCGTCGGAAATCATGCCGCGCCGGAGAAAGAACCGGTAACGATCCGGCGGGCCGAGCAATCGGGGCGCTCGCTCCGACGAAACACCTTCGTACGGCAACCCAAGAGCATCGCCGACGGCGGTTCCCAGGATGCATCCAATGATTGCGTCGTGTGTTACAGGAGTTACTCGATTCATTCCCCAAGCCAGTCCCGGTAAGTTCTAACGTAGGATTGCATCATCACCATGCAGCACTGCCGAACGAATTCCGTATCACGGTTGAATCCTTTGACATGGTCAGTGAGGTGGGACACCACGAACGCAACGACGGCATGTTCGCTGAAATTCTCCCATTGGATTGTTTGAAGATGCGTCGCATTTGCTGGCGTTTCGTCCTCGTAAAACTTGACTGATTCTGCATACCGATCGAATTCCGCCTGGACCGTCTCTTGACTCACCGTTGGAAGCCCGGGAGCCTCTGCCTCAAAGATCTCGAAAAGAACCAAAAGCACGTACAACGCATGCTCAACGAGATCCATAGACACCCCGAGACCGCCAAGTTGCACTGCTGCCCCCATAACATTGCCCTGTTTCGCGGCGATGTCGTCAAAACGCCGTGTGCGTTCTTCATTCGTGCGTTTCTGAACTATTTTGATCGTGTCCGCGACAGTCTCAATCGAAATAGTGAAGTTAAATTGTGACAAGTCAGGAGTTGTCATCGCTGTGTGCTTGCTAGGGATGCTCAGTGGAATGTCAGACAGAATTTATTGACCCCACTCTTCAGAACGGCCAAAAAAAAGCCCGCAGTGAAGAACTCCGCTGCGAGCTTTCGAGAGTCTAACATTCTTCGGCGACTACAACAGGTTCACAACGCGATCTGCGAGTCCCTTTTCGCCGAGCACGATGTTCATGTTGCCGGCCGATGCGACCTTTTCGAGGACTTCCAGTTCTCGCAATCGCATTAGCGTTGGGTTGTCGGCCAGTAGTTTTGCCGTGTTGGCTTGACTACGCATCGCGGCCGTTTCCTCACGACGGGCAATCAAGTTGGCTTCGGCCGCTTTCTTGGCCTCGGTCACTTTGTTCATCAAGTCCTTCATGTCGCCGGGCAAAATGACGTCGCGGATTCCCACCGAGACGACTTCCAAACCGAGCACGCCGGCCCGGTCGCGAACGTTCTGTTCGAGTTCTTCGATCAGATCGTCTTTGCCCTCGCCATTCTTGCCGCTGAGAAACACGTCGAGTTCACGACCGCCCACCGACGCACGCAGCGCGAGTTGCGTTTCGCGGTAGATCGACTGACGCACGTCGTCTGACGCACTCACCGCTCGGCGAGCATCCTTCACCACGTACGTCACCATCGCGTTGATTCGCAGCGACACCTTGTCCGCGGTCAACATTTCTTGGCCCGACACGTCGACCTGTGATTCTCGCATGTCGATTTCCACCACGCGAGCATCACCGGCATCTTTCCAGAACGCGTACAAACCAGGACCAAGCTGATCGACATAACGGCCGTCCAAGAACAGCACGCCAACGTGATCTCGGTCAACCTTGCACTCGTCAAGGAAGCGAATCGCATCGGCACCGCGAACGATCGACGCGAGCTGTTTGTGCTCGAGCCGTGCGTTTTCGATCGTGACCGTTTCAATGCGCACATCGCGAACGCTAATCCAGTAGGCGTACAGACCTGGGCCAAGCACACGACTGAACCGTCCGTCGATCCACACCAGGGCTCGCTCATGATCCCGCAGGTCAACGACTTCCGCCTTATCAGCCAACACACCGGACTTCACAATCACGTCGAGTTGTTCGTGCTGGATCCACGGATCTCGCTTGCTGACGACTTCGACTTGGGTCTTGCCGAATCGCGTGAACACATAGTGTTTGCCAGCGTTGAGCAAACCAACGAATTCGCCGTCGCGGAACTTCAGTCCGACTTCGTAGCTGCGGATGTGGATTTTCCTGAACAACATCGGATCGTTCTCCTGAACTTAATGGCGAGATTCATTGCCGACTCGCCGGCGGCTTCGTGTTCGATTGGTTTGATTGAAGGAGGCTTTTGGGCAGACGATTGTTCGCTGAATCACACGAAACATTCGCGGAAGTTTGCTCTGAGCCACCCGCGCGTGATCGGCGTCCACTGGATCGGGGCTTCGCGTTTGGACCGGTAAAGCGTTGCCGAGGCTTCGCGTTACCAATCGTTCTATCAAAGACCGTTGTCAGTTTCGTCCGATGCTGCCGAATGATTCGTCTGCAAACCTGCAGGGCGAAACCATCGTGTTGCCGAACGCACGCGTCACGACCGAGGCCGATCGACGTTTGCCAGCCGATTGGACGAGGCAACCGAATGCCCGCCAGCTTCATGGTGAACACTTTCGTGCTCGCGGCGTTGGTTTTCAGCCAACGTTGGTGCGTGACGGGAGTCGAACCCGTGACCGTCAGGGTTGCAGCCTGATGCTCTATCCAACTGAGCTACTCCGACCGATGCTCATGCAGAAACCGTCTACGGCACACGGAGAAACAATCGCAAACGAGCGAGGACACCGCGCCGCCGGAACTCACATCGGCCAGTCGCAATGGTTGAGACACGTTGCAAACGGGTGAGTTCGCAGACTGACATCAGACAAATCGAGAAGTCGAAAATTCGGGCACGTCGGCTGACGGCGAGCTAGATTTCTCAGCGGCACGCGCTTGTTACGGTTCGGAGCGCTCGACGATCGCGATTCGATCGTTTGCCCGTGACGGATTGAATTGCGGCAGACCTTACCTTTGTAACGAATTTGCGGATGAAGTATGCACTTGTCATCACCGGCGTTCTCGCCGGGCTAGCGATCACGGCACCCCAGTTGGTGGTGTTAGGGTATTTCCTATTGATCGTGCCTGGGTTGGTTTTGACATTCGCGCCTACGGTGTTTATCTACCTGGCCGTGACGGCCGTTGTCCGGCGACTGCTACCCATCTCTTCGCCCATGACGGCAACCGCGGTGGCATTCGGTGTCACGCTGCTGCTGGGTTGGGCTGTCATGCAGCCGTTCCGTTTGGCCGCGATTTCTTCGTACCGCGCGGACGAGTTGCCGGACGTGCTATCCAATCAGGTCATCGAACTGGCTGGGCATGTGCGTATCGAAAGGCCGGATCAACGCCGCAAGCCTGAATGCGACTACTTGGCTCTCGCGGTGCTCGACTCGCCCGGTGTGAATAGTGTTACCACGGTGACCGCTGCATTGAACGCTGGACGGGACAAGCGGTCGGATGCTCAGCCCTCCGCCGCCTACTCCTTGGTCTCCGCGAAGGCAGACCCCACCGCTGGCATCTTTCCGCATCAGCCGGGCCGTATCGTCCGCGAATATTCGCCCTTGGTTCAGGCGAATCGTGGGATGAAGGTGATCACGGCATCCAAGGCGGTGGAGGCTTATTGGGCGCAGCGATTGGCCGGACAAGATCGACTGCGGGAAGTCAAAGTGATCGATGCGGAAGAGGCCGATTGGATTGTCCGGATTGAGAACCCATCGAATCAACGAACTTGCACCCTTCGCCGGATCACGATCTTTGACTCCAGTGGCGAGGTGCGGTTTCGCAAGAGCTATCGAAAGCAGGCCGTACCCGCTCGCATGTTCTACTTCGGATTCCAAGCCAACATGTCCGGTGGTCCCGCCTCGGCGTCCTTTCACGTTGGACGCCGGATCTTGGAGTCTGGCGAGCGGTCGCTCGAGACTGAATCCGAGCTACTGCAAGCGATCAATTTCACGGTACCGCCGTGTGACGCTGGCGCGTTGGTCGTGCTGCGTGACCAAACCATGCTTGCACTCGATGACCCGATGGCAGCGACCGCCAAACTCGACTTGGCACGTCGCTACCTCGGCTTGTTTTTCTTTGACGCCAAGCCCCAGGATCATGCAGTGATCACGAGAATCGTGGCCGATGATCGCGTCCGAGACATTGAGACGCCCATTAAGAACGTCTTTTCCAAAGACAAGACGCCTGTGGCGATGAGAGATTCCTACGTGGATCGAATTGCCATGGATCACACCTCGGCAAGTCTGCGTGATTGGTTGGCCGAGCGACTGGCGAGTTTGCCGCAGGGCACGTTTGCCAATCCAAGTGAGAAGTATCTCGAAATCTTCGACTCGCCTGAGATCTATCAACAAGCGGCACCTCTGATCGCGACTTTGGCTGACCTTGGTCCGAAGCAAGCGATGCCAAAGCTCGATGCGATGCTCGATACCGCGTTGGGGATCCCGCATTGGCGTGATCGACGCGCATTGATCGAAGGCATACGCGCAGCATTCATTCGCTTGGGGCCGCAGGCATCGGCCGCAGCACCGCGGATACGAGAACTGTTTCTAAGTCGACCATCGCCCATCATGAACAACGCTGGCGATGCCGACCAGTGGCGATTCGCATTGGCCAGAATGGGCGTTGCGCTGGAGGACTTGCCAGTCTTCCCAAATCAATCACCAAAGTCTGTCCAGCGGAACCTTCGCCAGGTATCCGACAAGATGCGACGGTATGAACAGGAAACCACACCGGAGCAAGAGATATGATCGGAAACTTGATCTTCCAACTGTTCAGCTACAGTGTGCCAATCGTATTCGTCGCCTTGATCTGGAAGTGCAATGCTCGGCGATGGACCCGTCTGGCCCGAGCTTATCGCGCAGTCGATTCCGTTGTTGGCGACGCCACCGATGGTGCTGCCAAGCGGACAATGCAGACGGTGATTCTGATTGCCGGCGATATCGGGTGGAACTCGTACAAAGGAATCGCGACCGTCAGCGTGACACGCCAAGGTGTCTTGCTAAAGCTGATGAAACCCTTCTCGGTCTTTCACCCGCCGCTACTGATCCCCTTCGGCGACTGCCACATCGAACCAAGGCGTTGGTGCCTAATCGGGAAAACAGTGCAGTACACGCTGCGTGGCGTCAGTGACGTCAAGATGATCATCCACGAAGACTTGCAAGATTGGATCGAATCGCAAGCCGCCAGCCTAGCCATCGCAGCGTCAAATATTCCAGGGAGCGACAAAGCGTCCGTTGCTCTGCAGACGACTTCTCCGCTGAACATTCACACTTCAGTGTGCAACTGAATCGTCGTTGACGCGGCGACGTTCGGTCAATGCCAGCGGCGACAGTCTCCCGGCATCCAGTGCCGACCCGGCCATGCGATGCCGTGCATTGCTTACGCAGAATGCAAGGAAGCAACCGAAGATGGCCTCGGGCAACTTGCTTCGATCAGCTAGAATCATGTTAAACGACTTGTGATCCTACGATTTGAAGCAACATGAGTGACTATCCCTACATCTTTGACGCCGAGATCGTGAAATATGGCTTTGGAAAGGTGCTGTTTTCAGTCGTTTACGTTCCCAAGGAGATCTTGTCACGGTTCGACTTTGCGAAGACGAAGCGTTTGCGAATTGACGGCGAAATCGAAGGCGTCCGTTTCGAAGCGGCTTTGATGCCAAGAAGGGGAAATGGTATCTGATGGTTTCCAAGAAGTTGCAGAAGCTTTGCGGTGTATCGATGGGTGATCGGGTGTCGGTTTCGTTTGACATCGCTGTCCAAGACGCGATCACGGTGCCGATGGAGTTGCGGTACGCGTTGGAAGCGAACGATGCTGCTCGCGAAGTGTGGGACAGTTGGACCGCGGGCAAGCGTCGCGGTTTCTGTTACCGAGTCGACTCGGCCAAAATGGTCGAAACTCGCGAGCGACGTGTCGAAGAAGTCATTGACACGTTGATGGAGCAATCCAAGTTGTCACGGCGCACTTGAAAGGGAAGACCTATGGGCGCCACTGGTCGTTTTTAAATTTGGTGGTCAGGAATCCGGCGAATCCGCCGGGATGCGATCACTGGGCGAAACATAAGCGGACGCCATACAGCGGAATCGTCCCGCCAAGCCATTTACCGTTAGTCCATTCGCCGTGTTGTTTCGCAACGTGCTGTTTCGGTTCATCGTTTTCTTTCACGACTTTCGCCGGCCCGCCCTGATGTACACATGAATGTTGACCGCGATCAAATCGAAGCCAACCTCCGTCTGCATGTCGATCGACTCGCCGGGTTGATCGGTCCGCGCACGTTGCAAAAGCCGAAAACGATTCAAGCGACGATCGGCTACATCGAAGGTCAATGGGCCGATCGATTGCAAATTGCAAGATGAACATTGCAAATTTCAAATTGGTAAGATCGTGCCGTGGACGAAAGGGCATTGTCTGGCGATTGCGATGAAGCCGAATGATCTATCGGAACGCTTGCTGGAATTTGCTGTTCGCATGGGGAAAGTTGTCGATGCTTTGCCGGATACGCGGCTAGGGAAACACATTGCCGGACAACTTGTGCGAAGCGCAACGTCGCCTGCACCAAATATCGAAGAAGCGTGCGCAGCGGAAAGCCGTCGCGACTTCATTCACGAAGTGCGCATTGTTTTGAATGAGCTTCGCGAGACGCGATGCTGGATCAAGCTCATCATGCGATCGGATTTGCTTCCAGAAAGCAAGAATGGCTAAGCTTGCTAATGAGACCAATAAACTGTGTCGAATCCTTGGCCAATCTCTGGTAACGGTCCGCAGAAACGAAGAACGCGACAAAGCGAGAACTCGCAGAGCGTCCCAAAAATGATCGCCGTCCAATTGCCAATTTGCATTGTTCAATTTGCAATCCCGCGACCGACACCAGCTTCCTGCGCAATCCCAACTACCACCAATCCACCGATACCCCCGACACACTCGATTACCCCCGCATGACCGAAGTCACGCTGGGGGTGGCTGCGGCGATGCGACGGTTGCTTGGGTAGATCACTCGTGTGCGGTCGGACACTCCGCCGACTTGGTGGCGTTCAGTTCGATATAGCTGATCCATTGGTCCAGTACGTCGTCTTCGTAGAAGATCGCCTCGGCCGGGCACTCAGCGACGCAGGCTCCGCAGTCGATACACTCGTCGGGGTCGATATAGACCATGGGTTCGTTTTCGCTCGTGTGAAAACACTCGACCGGGCAAACCGGTAAGCAGGATTTTTCTTTGCACCCAATGCAGGGCTGAGTCACCACCATTGCCATTCTCGTGTCTCCTAAAGTGGGATAGGCTTCCAGCCTGTCGGTTTTTCCATCACAGGCAGGATGCCTATGCCACAAAGGAAGTGAGAAAGCGAGTTTGGAACCGGACACCCGCCCCGAAGAAAAGTCGAAACTTTCCGAGTCGATCACGGATCGTCCGGATCGATGGTTGCTGCGCGCGTGGAAATCAGGCGACGAGCGAGCCGCCGAAGTCCTGTTTGACCGCTACGCCATCCGCTTGGTGGCCTTGGTCGCCAGCCGTCTGAATCGTCGCTACCAGGCCTCGATTGATCCGAGCGAAGTGGTTCAGTCGGCGATGGGCAGTTTCTTCGACGCGGCCAGGCACAGTCGCATCCAGGCCAGTCGCAGTGTTTCGCTATGGCCGCTGCTAGCGACATTTGCGCGTCGAAAGATGGCTCGTTCGATTGAGCGTCAATCAGCGGCTAAGCGTGGCGGCGGTCAGAGCCGACTCTCACTCGACAGTGTCGAACGACAGGTTGCCAGCGACGACGAATCCAATGCTTACGATGAGGCAGACGCTTTTCTGACCACGTTGAAGACAGAACTACCGGAGGATCTGTTCGTGATCGTTGAGGGCCTGCTGGCCGGACAGGCGCAGCGGGAACTAGCCGAGTCGCTGGGGATCGACGAACGCACTGTTCGTCGCCGGCTGTCACGCGTTCGCCAGTTACTGGACCCGAATCCCGCTAGAGTCGAAAAATTCGCACACGTGGCAGACAGCGCGCAAGCGCTGCCGCGAGTGAACTACAACGAGTTCGTGCTCGGCAAACTGATCGGCAGCGGTGGTTTTGGAAAGGTCTACCGGGCTAGCATGCAGTCCGGCGGACGCACCGTCGTCGCTGTCAAATTCCTCCGCAAGGCGTTCTGGCAAAACGAGGGTGCTCGCGAGTCTTTCCTACGCGAGATCAACATCGCGTCACAGATCAATCATCCTGGTGTGATCCGTTACCTTGGTTTCGGCGAATCGCCGCACGGTGGCCCGTATGTCATCAGCGAGTGGATTGACGGACGCTCTTTGCAAGAAGTTAGCAGCGTCGCACCGAAGCAGATCATCGTCTGGCTACGGCAGATCTGCGAAGCCATCGGGGCCGTCCATCAAGCCGGCCTGGTCCACGGTGATCTCTCACCAAGCAACGTTCTGGTCGATGCGGACGACCGAATCACGATCACCGATTTTGGTTTCTCACAGGCATCAGCCGATTCATCGTCACAAGTCATGGGCGGAACCCTGGGCTTTGCCGCACCGGAGCAGATCGCCCCAGCTTTCGGCTCCATCAGTGTGAAGACAGACATCTACGCCATTGGCGGTTTGATCCACTGGCTGCTGTTCCGAACCCCACCCAGCACCGGTCACTGTTGTGAAGAAGCGTTGGTGGAGACTCTTTCGGGTCACGATCCAGAAGTGCCCCCAGACGAAGCAGTCCCCGAAGCACTTCTCAGCATTCTGGCGGACACACTCCGTAAATCCCCCGCGGATCGAACGATAACGGTCGCAGGCATCGTGACGAAGCTTGATTCAGCCCTCCGATCAAGATGAACTCGGGATGAGGATCCTTCCTTGGTAATGGATCGCAAAGCATGAGGCAAACTCGCCAACCGGATCAGCGACAATACGGGTGGCGATCTCTCGCACACGCTGGTCCGAAAAAGCTCGGTGATGCCGGAATTCAATAACGCCAGGTTTGACCATCGCCGCCAATGCGTTCCCCGCCGAATCGTCGTCGTAGTTCAGTCCTGGAATTCGGATGTCCCGATGTTCGGTCGTGTAAGGAAAGAAGTGGGCTGCCGTTTCGTTGGCGATCAACTTCATCAAGTAGCCTTCTTCAGCAATGGCCGCTTCGACGCAGTTCAATCCTGTGACATTCACTCGGCTTGCTCGCTCTGAAGGAGGCGGTCGCACAACTCTGCCGCAAATTCGCGAGTGAACTGGCCACGTTCAGTCAGACGTTTGATCGCTTCATGCAGACTTGAAATCTGTTCCAGATCCACGGCCGCATAGGCAGTCCCTTCCACTGGGGATCGCGTCCAGATTCCAACCGGGACGCCTTCGCTTTGGACCGCAGCGATGTACGATTCCGCATCTGGATCCGTCGGAACTCCGTGTTCGCCTACAATCTGCATCGGGAATGCGAGAAACGTGTATGGGCAAGCCGAGTCCTCAGCCCGAGTGTCGAAGCTGACAAGGGCTTCGAGAGCAATCGGACCGGTGTAAATCTCAGGCATTGCAATTCGCAGGTGATTTCGGAGAACACAGATACAGCAGTCTAACCATTGTCGCTGACCAACGTTATCTGATGTCCTTCCAACCACGTCGGTGGCTCGACTTTGCCGGCGAGTTTGCGAATCACACTCTCGGGAACCAGGGCCTCCCGATCGCGGTTCTGCTTCAGAATCTTTCGTATCGGTGGCTCCACATAGACCAGTTCCAACTCGGCGTCGTAGTCGGCGAACAATCCGGTCCAGCGTGATCGAGGCTTGCCGCATCAGGTTCGTGGCGTTCAGCGCGAACGATCGTCCGGCTCTCAAGTGTTCGCGACATCGTTCGGTAGCGAGCTGGATCACTCGTCCTTGATCGTCGGTAGGATCGACCTTGAGTTCACTTCTCATGGCGTCGAGCGAGACCACAGGCAGGTAGCAGCGATGCTGAGCGAGCCAAGTATCTTTCCCGCTGCCAGGTAACCCGCACATCATCGTCACCGTGCATTTGAAATCTTCATGGGGAACGTAGTGCAGGTTTGGTTCGTCTTGGCGAAAGTACGTGATCCGAGCATGGTCCGTCGCAAACGGATATCGCGATGCAAAACACTGGTTCTCATCGGACACCAGTTTCCAACAGTGCAGGTTCTCCTGCGGACGGCTCATCGACTCGGTATCCCGGCCTCGAGTTTCGGCAAGGGCGAACAGATACAGGAACCGATCTTCGGTCAGCCATGTCATTTTGATGACTTCACGTTCCGGCGATGTCCGCTCGAGCAGGAACGCTGGCCGGCCGTGATAGCGAACCAGTCCGCAAACCCGCTCACGCACATCGAGCGGGCACTCGATGTCTCGCAACACGCCGCGCACCAGATGTTCGCCTTTGACCGCGTGGTTCGGCGATCGCACGTGACCGGTCTCCGGATCGAGCACCGTCGTCAACGGCTTGGCCGCATCATGAAACAAAGCCGTCAGCAGCAGCACAAGCTGGTCCGTGGAATCAAGCGTGTCCCACTCATCCAATTGCGGCAACTGATCGCAAACCATCTTGGTGTGCGTCCATACGTCGCCCTCGGCATGCCACGTCGCATCCTGATTGCAATTCGCCATCGCGACCGCCCAGGCCTGCGTCTCGGCCCAGGCCAAGATCTCGTCGTGCGTCGATCGTGTGAGTTGTTGCCAGTTCATTTTCAATCTCGTTCCCTGGCTCCCGCCTGGGAACGCCCTGTTTTGCAGGCTCCCGCCTGCCGGTTTGAATCTTCGTGAGGCAGGAGCCTCCGGTGCATTGTGTCCCCAGGCGGGAGCCTAGGGACAAGGGTCACGTCCAGATATCCGCACCGTCGGCCAGCTCATTCGGCGTCATCTCTTGCTGTTGCCAATGAGTGCTTTGCTTGATCTTTTCGACAAACTCCGGCCGCACGAACTTCGCTCGCCCGGTCACGCCCGTTTCGTTCTCGGTGCGGAAATACAAACCCTCCATTCGGTCATCCGTCTGCCCGGTCAATGGATTCTCAAACTCACTTCCAAAAGCCGACGCCCCGATCAACGATTCCAGTTCGCCCTTCTTCAGCGTGCCACGATGCAGAATCGGAACCGTCTCGATCCCCGACCCATCCAGCATCTCGGTTCGCTTCTCAAGTGTCAAAAACGACTGTGAATCTTTATCGTAGATGTCAAACTCAAAGAAGTAGTGAGGCAGCTCGCGGTAGTGAATCGAGTGTCGAGCATACATCCACTCGCCGTACATGATGAATCGGCCGCCCAGAATATCTTCCAGCGTTCCACGCTTCACCATCGTCCACTGCTTGAACAAGTTGTACTGCGGGTGCATCCCCTCGGTGATCTGGTGCCCGCGACATTGCAGCATCAATTCGCCACCGGCGAAGTGGATCCCCACGTTCGTCCCGTCGATCTTCTCTTCGACAATCAACGACTGATCTGCCAGGAACGAGACCGATTCTCGTTCCCCCAGGTGTTTGTCATCGCTCGTCCCACGAGAGCCAAACAAATGCGGCGTCCGCGGATATTTCACAAAGTCGCCCCGCGAAGCGCCCATAGTTGCTCTCCTTCCAGAAATTCGACGCGAGATTGAACACAGACACACAAAGATCAGTGCGGGTTCACGTACCCTGCGGGTATAGTCTCAACCGAGTCTTCAAAATCCACACAGCTGGGTCAATCTTTTAGCACCGGTGTCGGCCGCAGGAGCATTGAAACAACTCGTTAAAAACCGAAAAAAAGAGTCCGCGTACCTTTTCTTCTCCAGCGTCTGGTTGCTTGGTAGCGAAGCGTTTCTCAAGAAATCCATCGCGATGGCTCAGTCCAGCGATACTCAGGAACGTCAACGCACGACTCGCCGTTTGAAGGCTGTCACCGGCCAAGAGATCACCACCGAAACCGCTGCCTACAATGAAGTCGACCAGGCAGGGTCCATTGGTTTTCGAAGTGCTTCCGCGGGGCGTGAGATCGCAGCACTGCTATGTCGTCGTTGGACTGGCGAGCCACTTTCCAAAAGATCGAAACGATTCGGGCTGTCTCATCCCGACAGCGCATCGAACCTTGCACGTTGGGCCAAAACACGAGAGAAGCAGTCAAAGTCCAACCGCAAAGCCATCCAAGCGATTGAGTGCAATCGAGCCTTGAAAACCGAGAACCCAGCCTGACCCCCGCGCAGCATTTTCGGTCAGGGTAAGGTAGTGCTCATCTGGAATGATCTCGCCGGGTTTGCCGGGAAAAGTGCCGAACTCTCGTTGAACAATGGCCCCACCGTTGGTGACTACATTCATCTCGCATCCGTCCGGCTTCCATGCAAAATGCCCGGTGCCGCTATGCTCCTGTCCATCGCGACGGTGCAGAGTGGACTTCGTTAAGGCGGTGCTGAATCCGCCGGCAATGACGTCTTTAAGGAATGAGTCCATCGGTGCTGTTCGTTGTGATTCGTTTGGTGGTAGACGAAATTAAACCTCAACTTCCGCCTCTGCTTCGATCTCCACGATTGATTGAAAATCGAGAACTGCTGTGCGTAGCGGCTGGTAGATGGCGATCTCTTGACCAACGATCTCGAACGTAACCGCGATCGCGTAGGTCGCGGTTTCGTCTGGATCGCGACTCCATCCCTGATGACCGCGGACGGCGATGCTCAGGTTTTCTGGCAGGGCGTTGGATTTGACCGTCGCCCAATCTTTTTGCACGGTGCCGGAATCACGCTGCACGCCGGACAATCCATGCTGCTTCATCGGGTGAACGACCCAGGGCAATTCACGGCTCTTGTCGCGGTCCGAATCATCGTCGGTGTCGAGCGCACGGTTCAGGAACGCATCGGGCGCTTCCCCCGTTTTGCTGGAAATCCAATCCATCCAAACGCCAAGGTAGCCACGCGAAGTCTGTCGCGTGCGTCGCGGCGTCGCTGAATAGGAGAGGGTGACATCGATACGAATGTCGTAGTCGGTGCCGGGCCGCCGTAGTTCCGCCGGAATCGGAATCTGGAAGACGTGGCACTGCTTGGCACCGATAACCTGGTCCGTCGACGTGGTGAAAGTCGCACGGTGCTGTGAATTTTGCGTTGCTCGCGACACGGTTGGGATGCCATAACCGAGACGCCGGATGACCTTGATTTGATCGAGCTTGGGGAGGAAGTCAGCCCAGGCGGGCCACCGTGCCGATTGCACGATCAATGCCCGATACAGCAAACACGATCCATCGGGCATCACACTCGCTAACTCGGCGGCAATCCTCGCCACTTTTGGCGCAGCGAAAGATGTTCCGACTTCGTCTTGACCGACTGCGGGTTGCCCGTGCATCGTCGAACTGACAAGAATCGGATAGGCCGACGCTCCCGCGGTCGGGAAGTCGACCCGTGATGGCGTTGAGCCGTCGGCGAGATAGTCGCCACCGTATTCGACGACCTCAGGTTTGATCGTTCCCCAAATGCCTTGGCCGCTTCGGCTGAACGCGGATGGCTCGCCGTCCTGCGACGCGAGGCTTTGCCATCCGCCAGCAGCGACCGACTCATACGCCACCGAGCCGACGGATAAGGCTTGCAGACTTTGTGCGGGGTTGGCAATTCTCGCAACGGGTTGGGAAAGGTAGTCGGGGTAGGTTCGCCCAGCGGCAATGTGCTCTTCAACGCCGATGTTGGGACTGGGATTGGAACAGCGTATGTTCCCCACGCTTTGCAAGACGAGAATATCGCGGTCATGGCAAAGCTGGTCGATCTCCGTCGCCCATGCGGACATGTGTCGGGTTCGGCACGCCAGGACGGAATTGATTGAATGATTGAAAATCCGCGTCGGTGTCTTTCCGCGATTGAAGTGCGTCACAACGTCACGGATCACAGCCGCCGGCAACATGGTGACCGGCATTTTGCAATGCTTGTTCAGCACACGAGCGTTTTGAATCCAATAGGCAAGATCAATGACGCCGGATCGCGGAACGGTTTCTCCAAACAGCACAGCACCGGTGACGCGTGTTCCATGGCCGCTCGCGCTCACGTAGTCGGCCACGTCCGTCGGGCTGGCACCGTCTAAAAAGCAACGGGAATCACTCTTCCGAATCGCCGGCTCCAGATACAGATGCGATTCCTGAATTCCGCTGTCAACGATGCAAACGTTGGGAGCATCTTCGGGTGGTGAATTAACAGTTAAAGCGGCCGTTAGCGATTCTAAATCGCGGGTCGTTTGCTGCGGTGTTTCAATGTCATCGGGCTCGGTTACTTCCCACACCCATGCATAGTTGAGGACAAAGTCACGAATCCCCTTTCCGTTGATGCGAATCCGAAGCGTAAAGCTGTCGGGCAACTCGACGGCTTTGACATCGGCGTTATCCCAGTTGCTCAAAACCTCAACATCGTACGGAGAAAGCATGGACTCGACGTCGTCCAAGCGAGAGTCTTTGAGCGCTTCCCATCTTTCATAGGCCTCCATTCGCTCATTCGTCCATTCGTTCTCTTTTCTCGCCCACGTTTCGGGTTTCCAATGCCGATTGCGTTTCGGCCGTTTGCGTATTTGCCAGTCGCCGACGCAGGCGATACTGACGTCAACGATCAGCTCCTGATCGTCTGAGATCGTCGACCATTCGCGGAACAGTTGCTCGGTCAGAATTCGCTTCAGCCGTTCTTCTTGACTCTCGTCGTTGACGAGTTCATGGATCTGAGCGATGGAAGTCGAGCCGGTTACTTGCTCGAACTCATCAAGCTTGTCTTGAATGAGTCGAAGGTTCATATCCTTCGAGACGACGATCACAAAGCCATCATCGTGCTCCGAAATGATCTCGAAGCTGAATTGGCGGCGCAGCGTATCGATATCGAAGAACTTGTCGATCCGAAGCAGCAGGGGAATGCCCTCTTCCGGTTCTGAAAGTCCCTGTGCTGATCGCTCCTGCTGGCTTTCCTGCCACCGCTCCGCAACGGCGAGCGTGGAAGACCGAAGGTTCCCGGCATGGCCGGTGCGATCTTTTCGGTTGGCGGTGGTAACCGGATCAGGCTCGATGGCTCGTTGCCCTCGAGGACGTGAATCCCCCGAACCTGTCAAAACCAACGGGAGATTGTCGAACGGTCTTTCCGGTGGTGGCATCCCTGAACCTGCTATCGCTGTTGGTCAGCTCGTTTATTTTCGTCAATTGCGGCCAGCAAAATCTGAGTGTCGACAATCTTAACGCCGCTCAACACCGCCGCCTTCGCTGCATCTCTGGCCGATTTGACGGCCATCGCGGCGGACGATCCATCGAGGTTCTTGACCGCTTTCTGCCACGACAGTTTAGCATCGCATTGAACCGCTGAAAGCGTGGCGCGAAGCAAAGCATCAATTTCGCTCTGACCTGGAAGCGGGATTTGAAAGACATCATCGAACCGACGAAACAATGCGTCGTCCAGCGAGTTTTCTAGGTTGGTTGTCGCGACCAGCAAACCCGGAGCATCGTATTCCTCCATCAGTTGCAGCAATGAATTAACGATTCGAGATGCTTCGCCAATGTCTCGCGAATTTGATCGAGACTTCGCGATGAAGTCGCACTCATCTAGCAGCAACACACAGGGCTGCTCCTTCGCCGAATCAAACACCGCACGGAGGTTGCTGGCCGATTCTCCGAAATAGGAGGAGAGCAATGCATCGAAGCGAACCTTCAACAACGGAAGCCCTGTGTTCCACGCAAGCCGCTTTGCACCGAGAGACTTCCCACATCCCGGAGGACCGTACAGGAGAATCGTCTTACGATTCTTGAGCCCATAAGCGCCTAGTCGTTCACGAGCAGCGTATTCCTGTTCGATTCTTGCGAATCGGTTCTCGATTTCCGTCGGAAGCACCATGTGATGCTCCAACTCTTCACGAGGCACAAGCGTCGCCAACAGCTCTTGATGACGACGGCTTACCGGAAGCTGCGACAGCTTTCGAGACGTGCCGCCACCGCCGCTCGCTGGTTCGGTTTGCGGACGAGGCCGACTCATGATCCCCTCGAGCTGGTTCGCCAAGCGACTGTGACCGCTTTCTCGTTCGCGGTCGATCACCTTTGCTGCGAGCTGCTCCAAATCGTCTTGCGATCCATCGGCGATTGCCCGCATGATTCGTTTCAATAGTTCGGCGTTCATGGCTTCCCTGCCTTTGTCAGCTTGGTCGATCGGTTTGTCATGCGTTCAAGCAATCGGTAGCACCATTGACCATCGAGCTTCTCTGCTTTGATGTGGTGTCCCTGCTTTCGCAAAGCTTCGATGCAACGTGAAACAGTCGCAGTCGATACACCTAGTTCATCGGCAATTTGAGGTGTCGAAAGTTGCCCAGCGGCGACCAATCCCAAAACAACGTCTAGCCGTTGCTGAATCTCAATCGCTCGCTCGTAATGAGTCATCGTGCTCTGCCAAGTTACGGGAAGTCTATCACTAAATGATAGACTGAAGCCTAGCAGACGGCTATCCATCGGTTTTCGCCCGCAAAACAGAGGCGAAGGATACGCATCAGGTGGATACCGGTTGGCAGGACGCGGAAAACGTACAGAAGCGGCTTGACTCGCGGCGGCGACTCCTTGCCGAACAGCTTCCACTGGGTCGCCGCGAAACCGAGGTAGTGATGAGCGTGATGCTTGGTGATGCAGCCCGCTGCGATCGACTTGAGTTCCTCGTGCTCCGCGCCCGCGAAGACGACCAGCGGCGAGAAGATCTGTTCGAGCACGTAGCCGTTCCGCTTCAGCATCAACGTGAAGAATTTTTCAGCGTCGTGCGTAACCAGGTCGATTTCGAGCCCGTCGTAGATCCCCTCCTTTTCGACCGTTTGATCGCCCCCTCCCCAAGAAAAACTGTCCAGGCCAACAACGGTTTCGAGTGGCAGCAAGTGAACGCCGCGCAGATCGAAGTCCGAATCGGCCGACGGAAATCCGTACAGGTGCGCACCACTGATCGTCGCAAACAGCAGCGGATAAGGGTGCGATCGAACGTGGGCGATCAGCTTGTCGTTGTCGATGATTCTGGCGTCGTTCATGGCAGGTCGGTTTCCATCGCTCGGCGTCGAGCGTCAATTAGAAATGCGATGGCGCGGTCGTAGCTGGGGCGGTCGGGGAGTCTGGTTTGCTTGAAGGCGGATTCAAATTCGATTTGCAGGTCTTTCCGCCAGCGATCGGCTTTGTCGAACGGCATTTCGCCGCGTTTGATCGTCAGCAGCCGATCGCGATGATCGCCGACGTCAACCGACACGCAGCCATGTTGCAACACGTGCGTCCCGGATAGCAACAATCGAATCAGGTGCATGACGTGCTTCCATTTCACGCGTCCTTGGTTGCGAATGTCGGTTTGCATCTTTTTGAACTGCGATGCGACGTAACCCGAATAGGTTTGAAAGACGAGCTTGGACAAGAACGCTTCGCGGATCGCGAGCAATTCGTCACCGAGCGGCGTGGTCGTTTCGACAATGGGAGAATAGAGGCATTCGAGCACGTTCGGGTTCGCCTTGAGCGCCAGCACGATGAATTTCTGCAGTTCCCAAAAAACCTCCTGCGTTTCATCGTTCTCGAGTTGCTCGGGCACTCCGTAAAGCGACCACTGCAGATCCGCGGGTGGAAGATAGACACCGCGACGGTCCGTGTCGGATGCTTCGTCTTCGAGTCCGTACGCCCGCGAACCGATCACACAACGAAAGATCACCCGCTCGTACAAACCGGAACTGGCCAGCGATGCATCGGCGTCGCGGATCGTCTGGCTTTTGAAGTCAGCAAGCCGAACGAGCTGGTCATGATGGATCGGAGCTTCCACGCCGTCACTGAACTTAACGCGATAGGCATGAGTGCGATCCACGGGCGAGCGAACGATGACGCCAACCGCACCGGCCGGATGAGCAATCCGGTCATTCGCAGCCATGACGTCCTTCTGAGCGACGACTTGCGTGCCGGGGGAATAGATCAGGGGTGTGTTTTTCATTGCAAAATCAAATGTCTAATTCGCCAAAATTGCATTCGCGAGGTTTTCGCCAAATCGCTTGACCTCGGGAGGGGCGTTTGTCGAACCGACCAGAACATCTTCGATGAACTTTTTCCATGCCGGTGTTTTTTGACAGTATTTGAACATCTCGGCATGGGATGAGTGCTCGTAGTCGGACGCGGCGATCAACTGAACTGCTGTGTCGGGATCGCACTTGTCGAGCCAGACAAGCAAGATCTGAATCGCAACCGTAAAGTAGGGACGGTCCCAGTCACCGAAACCGGAAGACTGCGTGCACCAGCAAAGAAACTGTAGAGCCGCGTTCGTTGCAGCGTCGCCAAGCTTGATGGCACTATCAACAAGCTGGATGACCGTGGAATCTTCGCCGGTGAAGCGACCTTCGTTGGCTGGTTCGGCCTCGGCTCGCAGCAACACGGCACACGAAAGCAACCGCATCCAGTGACCACGATGGCCCGTCGAACCCGGGGACCACGTCGGATCTTCTGGTTCGGACCAACGGATCAATTCAAGCACCTCTTTCGGTTCCCACTGCATCGGAGCGGGGATCGTTCCGTTCTTGATCGCCAGAAGTTGGCTGAGATGTTTGCCGGCATCTTCACCGTAGTCCGCCGCCGCAATTTCACGCAGCATCGAATCATCGACGTGACGAAAAGCCAGATGAAGAAGCGAGTCGCTAGAAGGATCGAATGGATCGAGGTAATCGAAAGACACTGAGATTGCGATGGAAAGACGTTGATTGGTTGGAATTGGAGAGACATCATTGAACGACAAACGTGACGGCAGAAGGTTCACATCTCGTCCCATCAGCGAATCTGTTGCGATGCATTGCCGTCATGCGGGTTGTCGACGTCCTTGTGGTAAAGCACATGCCGGATGAAATCGTTGACATCGGCTGGGTGCGTGAGCGAGATGACGTGCCCGCCGCCGGCAACAATCCTGTCCGGGTCTGTGTATCTCAACGGCAGCGTCCAGTCGCGATCACCATGCAAGTGGTAGATCGGGCACGAAACAACGGGATCCGAAGACCAGTCCAGTATCCTCGACAGAGACCACCGGAAGATTCGCGGATCCGAGTCGCGAAACTGACAAGCAAGACCGTAGGCAAACGGCGCGAAGCGTTTGAATCTTTTGGCGGTCATCGGCCGCGTCAGCCATTGAAGAAACCGAATCGGAATGAAGGGTATCAAGAAACGAAATGGGCGAGCACAGCGTGCATACACGGGCAGTTGAGATGGCGACTTGATGCTCCCGATCAGAATCACTGCCTGGGCGTCGACGTGCCGTGCCAAATGAAGTGCAACGATGCCGCCAAACGAGGCGCCACCGATGATGCAAGGACCGGCATCAAGCGTGTCCGCTAACCGTTTGGCGTATTCGTCGATCGACTCATCGCGGTCAGGGGGCAACCAAGCGGGACAATGCAGCCAGCGGAAACGCACCTTCTGCGGCGTGAGGATACGACCGTCCGCGGCAAGTCCGGAGAGCAGAATGAGTGGCGTATTGGTATCGGCTGGCATCGTGATCTTCGCAGCAATTCAAGTTGGAACATCGCCGACGCACCGAAACCCGAGACATCGACCGCGGGCGTCAGGGTTTCGGCCGCGGCGGTAACTGGGACGGCACAATTCAATCGGTCCGACCCAGCTTCCACCTCGTTCACTTCGCGTTCCGGTCTCAACTTCGGCGACCGGATCGAGCTGGGTGGCCGCGCCGCTCGAGTAGAAATCCGGCGAGAACCAATCGCGGCACCAATGCCAGACGGTGCCGCTCATGTGCCTGAGACCGAATCGCGATCGTCCATATTCTTGGTGTACCACCGGAATTGGCAAGCCGTCGGATTCGTACGTCTTGCCGCGTTGGTGAATCCCCGCATAAAGATGTTCCTGGTCATCGAACGATCCTGCGGCGGCGTATTCCCATTGTGCTTCGGTTGGCAAATAGCTGCGACCGTGATTCTTGGCCGCTCCGTTGCGATTTTTACAGTCGGTGCCATTCGCCCATCGCGAGTAGGCGTCTGCGGCGTACCACGAAATCAACACGACTGGCTGCATCGCTGTGCCGGGACGTGGCTTCCAATTCTGTTCGCAGCGTTGGAACTGCAAATCGGTTTCGCGATCGTCATTGGGCGAAAGAGCGATCATCATTGCGATGTCGTGTTCCTGCATGTCGACTGAGTTGAGGAACCGGCAGAAGGCAGTCACCGAGACAGGTTCGATGTCGATCAGAAATGGCGACAAGGTTGCCCGATGACATGGTCTCTCGTCATCGTGAGCACCTGCGGCATCGTTGCCAAGGGTGAAGGTATCACCTGGGATCTGAATACAAACCATCCCGTCGATCACCCGGCGGAACATCGGGAACTCGCTGGCGTCGTCAAGTTTTTCGTGCAGGCAAGACGTGTCGAAATCGGTGGTGTCGAATCTGCCACCAAGTTGCGTGAAGCCGGACTCGGGCGGCGGCACAATGCCGATGGGCTTCTTTCGCCAGCCTGCGCGAACCGGTGCCCCAGTTCCTTGGTTCAAGAAAGCAAACTCGGCGAGATCGCGAATCCTGAATGGCTGGCGAGTGAAGATCAACTTTCCAACAGGCGTCTTCGGCGTTTCGGGAATCGTGATGCCGAATTCATCTTCGGTCTCCATGATCAGCTCGATCATCTCGAGACTGTCGCAATTCAGATCCTCGATCATGCGGCTTTCCGGCTGCACTTCATCGAGGCCCATTCCGAGTTGCTGTGCAGTCACGATACAGAGTCGAGCTTCGACCTGATCCAAGTCCAGCCATTGCGAGGACGCGTTCATGAGGGTGTCTCTGCACTAGAATTCAGCAGTCCCCAAAACGGGGACGGGGACGATTGGCACGAACTCATTCCGACGGCTGGAGCACCCATTTGTAGTAGCTGTCCGAAGGCTGATCGCGATGAAAGATCAATTGCAGGTGCCGATCCAGTGAATTCACATCGGGACCACGCAGTTCGTCAGGGACCGTCGATGAATCATCCGCGTCGTACATGCCCATGGTTTCCTCGAACATGTCCATCTCGATACCGATTGTCAATTCGTCCGACTCATTCACGGCCAGATCAGCCTCTGAGTCACGGGCGTCGGAATCGCTGCGTTGCCGTGGCGGCAATTCTCGCCAAGCGTCGGGCCAATAAGACTCCGGTGGTTGGTCTTGCAGGTCGACATTGAAACCTTCGATTCGTTTTCCCCAGAGAACCAATCTCGACCCGTCCGCTTCGACACCAAACGGCAGCGGTCCAATGCCGACGATGGAGTCGCGGGGCAAACTCATCTCTTCTTGGGCGAATTGAAAAGCCTCCTCATGCGATGATGGCCAACGCCCACGGTCGATTTCGAATCGTTGGCAAACGAGCGCCAATCGTGCCAAGCGGATATTCTCCTCTGTGCGAATCACGGTCACGGCGATCGCTCTTAGCGCTGGCAGAGTCACGCCGGTCGTCATCGTTTCGACGCGTCTCCAAATGTTCGCCGACCCGAGCGTGGACTCCATGTCTGCATTGGTTTCCGCCGCCGCACGCAGGAACGTCACTGGATCGTCGGTCGGCAAGGCAAGGAATTGTTCATACCACGAAAGCGTTTCGAATTGATCGCGTGGCCCGGCAAGGCCCAGCAATTTGCGAGCGATGCCATTGGGCAGGGTCCCGTCGTCATAGATGGTAACCGCCACGACCCGTTCGCCGATCATCGCCTGACGAAAGGCTTTGTCCCAAGGAAGCGTGCGGCCCAGGTCGGTCAAAAGTCGGTCGATCTGATCGGGCTGCCATTGGCCGATTTGCGTCACACGACGCAATTCATGCAAAGCGACATTGACCACGCCCAGTCGAATCAACTGGGGCAACACCATCAATTCGCCTTGCAACGTTCGTTCCAGGGCGAACAGTTGTTCCACAGACTGCTCACTCGCGTCGATGTCGCCACGATCGATCGCGACTAGATTCTGCAACGCCAATAGGGAAGCAATTTCGTGAGCCACCCCGGCCGCTGGCGGCATGGTATCTATGCCGTCATACGTCATCGGCGTATAGATTGGTCCGGCCGATTCAAGCACCTTGGCCAGATCATGACGAAGCGTGGCCGTTTCATCGAGGAACCGACGCACCTTCTCGCGTTCGGCCCACGGCTCGCCGGCCCACATTGGTTGGCAATGTGCCTTCGCGTCGACGCGAGGCACACCGGCTATCCGATCGGGATAGCCCGAGTCGGGGCGAAACCGACCAATCACATTGCCCCATGGTTTGGCCCTTTCGGCGGCCGCCAATTGTCCACGATAGGTTTCAAGAGAGACCGGATCGATTGGCAAGCCGGCGCGGCGGACCGCTTGCTTCATGTCCGTGACGCGCGTCTTCGCTCCCCCTTGCCGGATCGCGACGACGATCAAAAGCGAGACCGTGGTTCCGATGGTAATGACGAAAAAACCGATCGCGGCTTTTTGCAAACAATCCAACCACTTGCGTTTGAGTCCGCGTGGCCGCTCCGATATAGAACTCATAAGATCGACCTCTTCCGCCTCAGGCGACTTTCATTAGCCCGCAGATTAGCAGGTTTTGGACGGGCATTGGTGCTGGCTTTCAAATTGATTTCGGGATGTTTCCATAATACGAACGCGCCGACTGATCGGAGTCCCGCGGATCCTACGATCGTTTGTCGCGCTCGCGGTAGATGGCGGATTGTTCTGGTTCGTGCTCGGCTATTTGTTTGGCAGCACCTCTCGGTGACCTGGGCGGCGATGTCTTTGCGACATCCTCGACCTCAAGTGCATTGCGTGCCGACGGTACGGAATCCGGCAAGGTAATTCGCGATCTCGACGACTTGAAAGCGTCTTATTGAATCCAGTATTTCGGATTGTCCAAGGCTTTACAACAGCGAACGGTTCCCTCGCAATTGTCCATCATTCCGGGCGTCAGCTCCGTCACCATCCAAGCATCTGCGTTTTCAGGTGGGATCGGGTAGGTTGCTTGGAGCCCCTGGGCACCTGCGGGCCGGAATCCGAACCGCGAATAGTAGTCGGGATAGCCGAGAACGAAGACGAGATCGACGCCAGATTCCTCCAACTGACGTAACCCAGCTCGAATCAAACGCCCGCCCATTCCCCGTCGTTGTCGATTCTGCACAACCGCTAGCGGTGCGAGAATCATTGCACTGACTTGGCCATCATCTGGTTCAATTTTCGCGGAGGTAAAGAGAAGGTGACCGGCGAGTGTGGTGTGCTCTTCAGCGACCAGCGACAGCATTGGCGCACCGGAAGCATCATCGAGCATCTCATCGACGAGCTTGGTGATCACTTCTGCATCGCCCACTCCAAAGGCGTTCACGTGGACCGCAAGAATTGAATCGCGATCCCGCGCCGTTGCCTTGCGAATTTTCACTTTGTTTTGCGTCATGATTGGCGGGTCAAGAGTACGAGAATGCAACTGACGTCCTCGATGAGGTTGGTGCCGGCTTCGCGTGCCGATTCACTGGCCTGCTGGTCTTGGGATCCGGATTGCATCCAGATGGACTCACGCCGGCTGCGATCGCGTTGGCGACGACATGGCGAACGACTTCTGGTGGCATGATAGTCGACCGTGACTTGGGGATGATAAGTAGGTCTTCGATTCTCGGATAAGCCTTGTGTCCTTCGATCTCCCCGGTGACCGGGCTGAGCAAATAGCGCCACATTCCCATCCTATCGTCACCGCTTGTCTTCTCCCCATGCTCTTGCCGCCTCGCGTGCGATGGTTGAGGAAGGGTTTCGACCGTTGGCCCTAAACTTTGCAAACGGCGTTGAACCGGGTGGTGGTTTCCTGCGAGGTGCAACTGCCCAAGAAGAGACGCTCTGTCGGTCGAGTGCGTTGTACGCGACGTTGTTTGGCGATCCGATGTATGACTTCCATCGCGATCACGATCCAGCCGCATCGAGTGACTGGGCGATCCTGTCGCCGAAAGTTCCTGTTTTCCGCGATGATGCAGGGATGGAACACGAGAAACCCTGGCCGCTCAGTTTCTTGACGTGCGCAGCGCCGTACGCTCCGGAACTTGGTCGATTGGTTGCAGAGCGGATGCTTCGCAAGCGGATTCATCGAGTATTGCAGATCGCCCGAACCTACGGTTACGAGTCGCTCGTTTTGGGAGCTTGGGGATGCGGTGTGTTCGCAAACGATCCGCTGCAAACAGCATCCGATTTCCGCGAAGCACTCGAAAGTGACTTTCACGGAGCGTTTTCTCGCGTGATCTTTGCGATTACCGATTGGTCGGAGCAGCGAAAGTTCTTACGTCCGTTCTGCGACGTCTTTTCGGAAGTTTGACTCTCCGGGACGATACCGTTGAGCACCACGCGAGAAGGAGAAATCGAAACGATGCAGATTGACTCTGACAAACCGCTTGCGGTAGTGACGGACAAGCGTTCGTTCGTTGTCGAAGACTGATCAATCACCGCACTCTCAGCCATTGGCGACTCAATTTTCACTCTGGTTTCGCGAATCAACCTTTCGCAAGAATGCCTTCATCTTGGTCGGTTTGTTGGTGTGGAACATCCGAACGCCGGCACGAATTAGTTCTTGCCAGTCTTGTTCGGTTCCCTCTGCATGGGCCTCGACCAGCATTCCTTGATCGGTTGCGTAGCGGATTAATTTCAGGGTCTCGGGATTCGTGGGATCGTTTTTGTTCACGTTCACCTGGATGCGTGAAGGATCGAACCGCTTCTGAATGTCGTCCACCTGCTTCGTGCTGGAGACCATAAACATCAGCAGGTCGCGGGTGTACGGCATACCGTCGGCTCGGTATTCGGCATAGAGATTCGCATCGCGGTAGGGCACGCGAAAAATGATCCCGACGGTCGCGTCATGACGGTTGACGATTGCCATGATCTCTTTGAAGTACTGATTCACCCCTGGCTTCAAATCTGCCTTGAAAACAACGCGGCCTTTTCCCTCGACCAGGAATTCATCCAACGTGGCAACGCGATGTTCAGAAACGGTGCGATCGCGAAATCTCTTGTTGAGCTTGTTCAGATCGGACAGGTCGAGATCGCATACCGCACCGGTGCCCGTGGTCTCGCGGTCGATCGTGGCATCGTGCATGATCACGAAACGACCGTCCTTGGTTCGTTGAATGTCGGTCTCGTAAAGCCCAAATCCTTTGCTCTGACAGTTGCGAATATTGGCAACGGAATTTTCGGGTGCGTTGTCGGACTTGTCTTTCTCGTAGCCGCCCCGGTGCGCTGCAATGTGGACTGTGTTGGGCTGGACTCCGGTCGCTTCCGCGTCAACTCCCGATACCTGAAACGCAACGTCTTGCGGAGTCGGCTTTTCGGCGAAGCCGGGAGTCGCCAGGTGGAGGAAAAGCAATGCCGCTGGTGCGAGGATTGTAGGAGGTGCACACCGCGAATTCGTGGGAGATCTTTTCTTCACTGTGCTGCTTTTCGGTTCAGTGGCGCGGGGATGCATTTGCGTATGGATGGCAAGTGTAGCGAAACACGCATTCTGGTTGATCCAGGTGAGCGGGTGGCTGGACTTCACGATGCTAAGCAACGAGCGATCACTAAGTGTCGTTTCTTTCTTCCCCCTCTCTCTAACTCTCTCCCCCCGCAAACCGCTGCGCGGCGGGGGCGAGATGACTTTCATCGCGAAACTGATTGATCGCTCGTTGCTAAATGGCGTTGGCTACTTAACGAACGTGTTTTTGCAAGTAGGCGTTGAGCGTTTCGGCAATTTGCTTCGCCTTCGCCTCATCTTCCGTTGAAGGTTTCTGCGCTGCGAATCCGCCCATGCCACCGCCGAATCCGAACGAGTTTATCGTCTGGATTCGCGTCCATTCAGAATCAGATTTGGCGATTTTTAGAATGACCGTCGGCGCCTGTTCCCAGCTGGACATATAGTTGTGAAGACACTGAATCAAAGCGTCCAAGGAATTCGGCAGTGTTGTTGCTGCGCGAATCTCGTCTAATCGATCGATCCAAATTTCGCTTGAGCCAAAGAGACTGTTGGCCAAGTTAATCGGCGTTTGCCAACTGTCCCCTCGATCGGTTGCATGCGCCGGCTGCTTGGAAATGGCTGCCACATCGAGCTCGAGTCCTCGATTGGCAGCAAATTGGACAAGCGGAAGCCCATACAGCACGATGAAGTTTGCGGCGAACTTTCGTTGATCAGCTGAGAGCGATTCGTATTGAAAAAGCGAATCTAACTCGGATGCCGACGGGCCGTGAAACGGTGCAAGCAACGCCTGAAATCGCAATACCACAGGAATCTCTACACCGATCTCGTCGGCGACGGAAACGTAGGTTTTTTGAAGTGTGGGCGGCCAGGGATGTTTTTGAATGGCAAGCCAGAATTCTGCTTTCGCTAGTTGAGTAGCTTCGTTGTTCTCGATCGCGCTGGACACCTGTTGATCGACATTCAATAGCAACTCCTCGTCGATCATCCAATCAAAAACGTCCGCACGGTTCCAAATTTCCGGCAGCCACTGCCTGATGCCCATGATTTCGTCGGCCGAAATGATCTTGAAATCCGCCAACCTCATCAGATCCTCGCGGAAGCGTTGTATATTCCGTTCTTGAATGGTTTGGTCCTGAAACTGCCTGTCCAGAGGTAGCGATGGACGGGCGCTTTGATAAACGTTGACGGCATTGATGAGATCATTGGCCGTCTCTGGCTTTACTCCGTTGCGACTTGAAAAGCCACGAATCAGGTTGTTCGCGCCGAGCATCGCAATCGACTGATCGGTTCCATCGGTAAACTCGCGGACGGCGGCTTCAGCCGTTGCCTGTTCAGGCAAATGACGGTAAGCATTTTGAGACGCCTCCATGAATTCTCCGGATGGCGAACCGGTACCGAAGCGCCAACCGCCATAGCGACGAGCGGGAATGAACATCGCCTGAACCAGGTCAACGTCGGATGGCTCGACGACCCGGCCGACTGCTTCAAGCGACTCGACAAGGGTTGGAATGTCCAATTCGCTGTCCAGGCGTAGAAGGTGCTCACGAACCGTTTTGCCTTTGTAGATTGCGTTCAGTTTGTCAGGCGAGATATCCGTCAAAGCGTTCGGTAGCACAGAACCTTGATGTTGTTGGTTCGCCAATCCCGTGATTGGGCGCTCTAGAATTTTCACCTTGGCGTCATCTTGATCCGTTTCAACCGTCACTGTGCCGCGGGAGCTTTTCACTTCGATTAGCCAGCCCGCCAGTGCCAAGGAAAGCACGCCTCCAAAGAATCCGCCGGCAATAGCCTTCCATGTGCCTCGGTTTGGCGGCACTCGAATGGAAGTCGGTGTTGCCGATGCTTGCCCAGGATCACGCGATTTGTCGTTGACCTTCCCCGCCGTCGTCACTCTCGCGAGCACTCGAAGATTGGGCTCGGCGTGGTGACGTAGCGCTTTAATGATCGCATCGGAGTCACCCGGACGTTCGGCAGGATTGAGGGATAACAAACCAGCGATCAGGTCGCGAATTTCCGCGGGCAAATTGTCTTCGAAAGCCTCGTTCGGCTCCCAGGGTGTACTCGCCTTTGCCATCATCAGAGAAGTCAAGCCGGTCTGGGCGGCGTGGGGATGCGTAATCGTTCCAGTCAGCATTCGGAACATGCTCGAACCCAACGCATACCAATCCACCGCGACGGAAGGGGGATGTCCCGCAAGCTGTTCGGGCGCTGCGTATGCTACCGTCCCGACAAGATCGCCAACGGTCGTCAGCCGGTCATCGCCGATGCCAAGTGTCGTGGCGGCAGCCAAACCAAAATCGAGAATCTTCGTCTCGCCTTCGCACGTGATCATGATGTTGGCGGGCTTTACATCGCGATGGATCAGATTGGCTGAGTGAATGGCGGCGATCGCGGATGCCGCATCCGCTGCGATCCGACATACCACACCAAGAGGCAAGGTCGGTCGTGCTTGCAGGACGTCAGCCAAGTCCATTCCATCGACGTACTGCATGACAAGATACCGCCAACTTTCATGGCTGCCCGCGTCTGTTGCGGTAACGACACCTGGGTGATCAATGGCGGCAAGCGACTGAACTTCGCGATCAAACCGCTGCTGCCCCGAGCGACGTGGCAATAGTTTGATTGCACATAGCCGATTCAAAGTCTGGTGACGCGAAAGATAGACGGTCCCCATACCGCCTCGTCCAAGCGGACGGATCAATTCATAGGGCCCAATTCGGTCGATCGGAGGGAAGACCGATGAGAGTTCAGGTGGGCGATTTAGCGAGGAAACGCAGGCAACCATTGCGGCCGATAGGTCTGGCTCATCCAAGAACTGTCGATCAATGGGGCCTCCGAATCGTTTTACCCATTCATCTGACTCTGGCAGTGTTTCAAGCCGACCGCGACATTCTGAACAGTCGTTCAAATGCAAAGCGACGCTATTGAACGACTCGCTATCTAACGACCCATTCAGAAAACAGGACAAAGTCTCTTCGTCGGGGCAAACTCCCCAACTGGCCGGCTTCATTTCGATCGTGTCGCGTTGAGCGATCATCTGAATCTCCTCTGTTGGGATAGGGCTAAGCCGGCGAAATCGGCCTTCACCAGTCCATCGCAGAGCATTGGACACCCCATTTCAAAAGAAACCGTCGAGGTCCTGACGGAGACGGTTCAAGATTCGCGACCTGGCCTTGTAGACTGCCCAACGTGTTAATCCCAAGTCTTTCGCAACGTCTTCGCAGTTTCGCCCGTCGATGACAGTCATCCAGAAGGCCCGCCAAGTGTTCGAATCGTATCGCGGCCGGAAAGTCAAAACGGCACGATGTAAAACGCCAACCTCGTCCGAATCGGCATCGGTTGGCGGTTGTTGCAGGCTCTCGTCGACTAACCTCTCCGCCCGAGACCCCAACAATTCAGCACCATCTTGACGCCGCTGCAAATCCGCAATTCTGCGACGAGTAATCGTCCACAACCAACCACGGAATTTTCCGCTGCCGACCCCAGGATCGTAACGAGAAAGATCTTTCGACACGCTCGTCATTGTGTCCTGCATTGCATCAGACGCATCCGACGGTTGCAGTCCCAATCCACGCGACCACCGATAGACGAGCGGACCATAGATCTGAACCAGACGGGTCCAAGCTTCTCCGTTCCCGTCTCGCGCCAAATTCAAAAGAGTCGGCGATGTTGATGGTTCAGCCATGGCTGGGGGCCTCTCAATGGGACCGGTGCTTTGAAGATTGGTGCTCGTAACATCGTTCGAGATTTGGGTAAGTAACGGGGATGCAAAACGACTTGAACCTTGGCAGGGTTTCGAGCTCCCCGAGAGATTGTAATCTCTTGTCCAAACTGATTGGGGATCGTCCCTGCCGATTCAAGCTGGCGGATACACCTTGATTCATCCGCCGAATCGGTGGGGGGAAACTGCTGAAGGCGTGCGTGAGTGCGTTGCCGATGGTCGACTTCGGATCGGGCTCAGCAGAAGCGGCTCACGTCACGCTACGTTTGAGCAAAAATTTGGGCCATCCGGGATCAGTTTGGAGGAAGATCGGGGCCGCCGCAGTAGGGTTGGCGGAACCGGCAGATTCGATGGGATGTGCAGTCACGGGCAACCGAGCGGGTTAGGTACGGCGTCTTTCCTGCTCGAGCCAAAACCTGATCGGGCTTCGTTGTCACCAGCAGAATTCACGATGCCCACATTTTTCGACTCGATCGTTCACAGGGGAGATGCGGTGCGAGCGGGAGGCTTCTGCCATGACGTTTCGCCTGGAAAAGTTTTCTGATCTGTGAGGCCATGCACAACGTTGCCGATCCTGGCTGTCCAGAATGCAGGTCGTTTAACTTTCCGGGAACGCATTGGATTCCCCTGTTCAGTCGATAGAGAGGCTCGCTCGATGAAATTTGTTACGAAGCATTTTGCAAGCGTTGTGTTGGTGATCTCCGTTTGCTCGCTCTGCAATGACGCCCAGGCACAGAGCGGATCACGCGGAAACGGATATTCTGCACCGGCGATGTCTGCGCCCCCAACGCCTCGCATGTCGCGTGTTCCCAAGCAGTCTCTTTCCGCTCCGTCGGTCGCCCCTGTTCATTCGCAGCCGATGGCGGTTGGCTTCGGCTGCGCATCGGGTGACTGTAGCGGCAGTGTTTCCGCCAGCCCGTCGGTCAGTTATTGGCCGTCAATGACGTACCCGAGTTACACTACCTCGCAACCAGCGTCCACGCAGTACCGTCAGAGCCACTACCGGTCTGTTCCGGCGACATGCAGCAACGGGCAGTGCCACACACGTCGTCGGATGTTCCGTCATCGCTAACGGAACTAGTTCGATGTGCCAGATCCCTGGGAGGGTGCGCTCGGTTGGTCGTCAGGATTTGCCGTAGATGGCGAATCGAGTGGTTCCGGCGAGCTGCTCGATGAGCATCCGAGCAACGGTACGCAAACGAGTACCGCCAAAAGGGTCAATCGCATGTTTTTGAACATCGTTGGATCCGTCGCATACTGGGGGAAAGTCTTCACCGGTGAAGAGGATCGCATATTTGGAAGCGATCGTTCGGTGAAGCATCTCACAGAAGTATCCAAGTTGCCATCACGTCAATCCGTCGAAAGGGAGTTTTTCCGAAATGGGTGTTCCATCCGGACTTGTCCGCAGTCTGCTGCTTCTTTTTGTGTTTGCGATTGCAGTGTCATGGTCGCTTCAGCGTCCCGTGAAACGTCATTGCATTGACCAGCAAGTCATCCAGCCGATCCAGTTTCGAGGGCTAGGAGATATCGGTTTCGATTTGAGTCAAGCAACCATTCCCCTCCAAGAAATTCGTTCTGGTGGTCCTCCCAAAGACGGTATCCCGTCTCTGTCGAATCCAAAGATTGTTTCGGCAGCGGAAGCGACGTATTTGCGTGGCAGCGATCGGGTGATTGGCGTTGCGTTGGGGCGTGAGTCGCGTGCCTATCCGCTCGCCATCTTGAATTACCACGAGATCATCAACGATCGCATCGGCGAAATGCCGATCGCTGTGACCTATTGTCCGCTATGTGACTCCGCAGTCGTTTTCGATCGTCAAACTCCGCTCGGAGAACGGGAGTTTGGTGTGTCGGGTTTGCTGTACAACAGCAACGTGTTGATGTACGACCGATCCAACGGGGTAGTCCCCAGTACAGAAAGTCTTTGGTCGCAGGTCAAAGGCGAAGGCGTATCGGGACCGGGCGCCGGAATGAAGTTGACCGTTTTGCCGATGGAAGTGACCACGTGGGCTGGTTGGCAAAATCGCAATCCAAACACAACCGTGGTCTCGTCGGAAACCGGCCACAGGCGAAACTATCAAGCCAGTCCTTACGCAGGCTACTTCCAGCAACCCAATCTGATGTTTCCGGCAAAGCCGATCAGCAACTCTTTGCCCTTGAAGCAAAGTGTGCTGGGGGTTTGGGACGACGCCCACGCGTTGGCGATCCCCGTTTCCGCATTTGGAGGGAAGTCGACCCATATCGAAAGGTCTCTGGGCAACAGAAAGTTCACCGTGGCCTTCGACGCCGACGATCAAACGATTCGGGTCGTCAAAGCAGATGCCGGAGTTCAGTGGATCCAAACGTTTTGGTTTGCATGGTATGCGTTTCGACCTGAAACCAAGATCGCCAGTCGCTAGCGTAAGCAACGAGCGATCCATCAGTGTCGTTTCTTTCTTCCCCCCTCTCTCTAACTCTCTCCCCCGCAAACCGCTGCGCGGCGGGGGCGAGATGGCTTTCATCGCGACACTTATTGATCGGTCGTTGCGTTACGTCCTTGATTGCACACGCGGATTCGGTCGTCTCTGTGCAGGTGGGAAACCTTCAACGCACGTCGATGCTTCCGGTAGAACGCTGGCTAGGGGACGCTGGCTTTGCTTGCTCGATTCGTCTCTGACCCATCTGCGGTGTCGCGTGTGACATGGCGAGTCGTCTTCTTGCAATCGTTGCGGCGAACGTCCCCTGGAAAGTCCTTTCGTTCGTCGTACGGTGATTCCGAGATTTGGCGTCCGTAGCAGGACGTGATCACGCTTCGCTGTCATTCTAAGCTGAGGCAACATCAAATCCAGGCTGGAAGCCTAGACTATGTTAACAGGCTGAAAACGGACCACGCGATCACTGCAGCTGCGGGAAGGGTTGTGACCCATGCGAGCAGGATCTGACCGATCGACTTCCAATTGGCTTGGCCGGTTACACTTCCGATTCCAAACAGTGCGCCGCAAGAAACATGGGTGGTCGATACGGGAAGTCCCCAGCGGCTGGCGAACACGACCAATACCGACGTGACCAGGTTCGCCGTGAATCCCTGGCCTGCGTTCATCTCTGTGATGCCGTGACTCAGCTTCTCGGCAATCCTCTTCGCACCGAACCAGCCACCGATAGCGATCGCCAATCCGCAAATGACGGTCGCGGTGAGCGAATTCAGGGCGGGGACAATCAGCAGCAATGCAGCGATTTTGGGTGTGTCGTTCAAGCCACGCGCGAAGCTTACCATTCCGGCGGAAAGGAAATGCATCGTGTCGAGCGACTGACGCGCATCGACGCCCACCAGGTTACCGGCATAGTGATCTCGGCAGCTAACGTTGGTCCCCAACGTGATCGAAAGCTCCTCTGCACGTGTCATTGCCATCGCACCCGATCCCAGCGGAACAATTTCGACGACTTCGCGACCGCTGCACAGACATGTTTCTTTCGTAATCCCCATCGCGATGCGGGTTCGGCGAAACGTCCGGTAGAGGACTGTCGTAACGAGGATCGCAATCAGCGGACTCAGCAGCAACGGTGCCATCAGTTTGGACGACAGGACATTCCAATCGACGGCAAACGATGAGGCGCCAGCCGCACCGACCATCGAACCCACTAAGGCATGAGTGGTGGAAATAGGGAACCCAAGTCGGCTAGCCAGCATCACGGTCACGCCCGCGGCCAATGCGACTGCAACGCCGAATTCGTTTTGGGCCACGAGTGCGTCAGGAACGATTCCCTTGCCAGAGAATCGTTCCAGTAGTTCGCGAGCGAGCCAAACAGCCGTCAGCGAACCCGCTGCAGTGGTTGCCGTCGCCCACACGAGTGCGCGGCGGTACGTTGTTGTGTCGCTGCCGTACAAGGTCGCAACGCCTTTGAAGTTGTCGTTTGCACCATTGGCGTACGCCAACAAAATGCCTGCGACGAGGGCAAGGAAGACGATCACTGGAAAGCTCCGATCTGAATGACTAAACCCTTGGAAATCGACCCGCACCCGGCGATGCAGCGTTAGGCTACGGAAAGTTGGTACTTGGCAGCTCGTTAGTGAAGACGGTGGACCGGCACGATCCTTACACGATTTCAGAAACCTTTCTCGCAGACGTTTGCTGTGTCGAAGGGCCCCGCCTGTCGAACCAATCAAAAATCTGGCGGACAGGAACGTCGGCATAGCGAAACGTCGGAAGCTGCGCAGCTGCGATCGATCTGCTCCATTTCATTGCAAGTCAGGGGGGAACACTACCTTCTGAACGCGCCAACAAGCCGATCGTGTGAGATCGCTTACAGACAGTGGGGAAGCGTCTTGCTACGCTGCGAACCATCCAATAAGTACGAACGCAGAGCACGAACGTGGCGGACGAGTCGACAGTAGCGAACGAGAACGAGCGACACACACAGGGAAGTGTGGGCTTGCTGGCGATACTGGCTGGTCTGTCGATTTGTGTCTACGGTGTCATTGCGGCATTGAGCTGGCAGTTCGACTCTGACAGCGTGACGACGGAGCGGCCCATCATCGCAGTCCTGGGCCTGTTTGCAGTCGCGTTCGCGTGCTACTTGGGTGCGATTCGGATCGCATGGCGGACGCGACATAGTGCGCGGATGCTGAAACTGGTAGTTGGATCGGCGATCGTGTTTCGCGTGGTGATGCTGTTCACGTTGCCCATCCAAGAAGTCGATATCTATCGCTACCTCTGGGACGGAGCCGTCAGCACCGCCGGCGTCAGTCCGTTTCGTTACAGTCCGGCGCAAGTGAGTTTGGCCGACCTAGCGCCGAACGGGGATGACGATCTGTCGCGATTGGCTGATCTGCGTGACCATGATCCGGTGCTCGAAGAAATATTGCATCGGGTTCATTTTCCGGAATTGCCGACGATCTATCCGCCGACAAGTCAAGCCGTATTCGCAGCAGCCAATCTTACAACGCCAAACTCGTCATCCGTGTTGACGCGCGTGATCATCATGAAGGCGTGGTTGATCGGGTTCGACATCGCGACGCTGTTCGTCGTGATTGGCCTTCTTCGTCGATGTGCGAAACCGGTCGAACTTTGCGTGATCTATGCTTGGTGTCCGCTACTGATGAAAGAGGTTGCCAACAGTGGGCATTTGGACGCGATCGCCGTGTTCTTGACCACACTCGGTCTGTACTTGTTCGTCCGTGGCCTAGAGTTCCGACCTGGGCACGGCAACCACCGAAGAACCCAGGTTGGAAGCCTAGGCTACGTGATGCTGGCCAGCGTTGTGCTCGCGTTCGCGGTGGGTGCGAAGCTTTACCCGATCATCCTTGCCCCGCTCGTTTTCTTCTCACTTGCGAAGAATTTGGGCTGGCGATTCACCGTCGGTCCGGCATTCGCATTTGCTTTGACGACCGCGGTTTTACTCTCGGCGATGGTACCTGGCGGAAGATCGAATTCGGATCAAACGCAAGTTCATGACCCCAGTCTTGGCGTGGTAACGTTTCTCCGACGCTGGGAAATGAATGATTTCCTATTCCTGATCATCGTCGAGAACATCAAGCCGACGGCACAGCTTGGTCCCCATGAAACCGCCTGGTTCACGGTGATGCCCGATTTGGTTCGCGAAAGGCTAGTAAATTCAGTTGCGACTCGGTTTAACATCGCTCCTGGCGAAGCTCCCTTCATGATCGCGCGTGGGATCACCGCGTTCATCTTCTTTGTCGTGGCGATCACTCTCGCCTGGCGAACCGCCGGGAAGGATGCCGCGAGTATTTGTGAAGCGGCATTTCTGACGATCGCTTGGTTTTGGCTCCTCTGCCCGACATTGAATCCATGGTATTGGACCTGGGCCCTACCGCTGTTGCCGTTTGCCAGAGGCCGCGCATGGATCGCCGTCAGCGGTCTCGTCTTGATTTACTATCTGCGGTTTTGGCTGGACTATCACTTCCCGACCACTGCGGTATTGGGAACTCCGTACACAGGAGCCGCGTTCTTTGACTTCATCGTTACCTGGATCGAGTTCGCGCCATGGTTCGTTGTGCTGATTTGGCGTAGCCTAGGCTGCCGGCCTGAGAACAAGGCGGCACCCCAGGTGGAAGCCTAGGACACGTTCGAAGCGTATTGTTTCAGCAACCGAATCGGACGTGCCCAACTCCCTTCGGCGGTGCTGCAGGAACCTTGCTCGGCACGGCAAGCAAGCGCTACGAAGAATTGGAATCCGCAAAGAAGGGCACTGGACATTCCCCCATGCTGGTGAAGTCGGAGATTTGACGCACGAACGTGCGATTCTTTTTATAGCCAAAGTCGATCGAAAAGGTCGTGCTTTCGCCGTGACGGTGCGGTGAATTGTTATTTGGTAAGGTGCACGTCCCAGTGCTTTAGCACGGAGAACGATTCGATGGATGCTACTTTGATCGCTTTGACGGACCGAGGGGTTCGCTACACGTTTCTGGGCGAACCTTTCCGAAGCCGACAGGAAATCCCGAACGAGGATATCGTCGATGTCGATTTCAACAAATTGGAGATAGCCGACGCCGATGTCGATCCGCTGCTGGCTCTTCCGAATCTTGAGGGGATCAGTTTCTGGGAGACAGGTGTTTCCGATCGTGCAATCGAGCTGATCGCAGGACTCCGTCAACTCACTCGACTGAACTTGTGCGGGACGAACATCACAGACGCATCGGTCCCCATCCTGGTTGGAATGAATCTCAGCTACATTGACGTTGCAAACACGCAGCTAACATCGCAAGGCGTAGAGGCGCTGCGTGCGGGACTGCCCGATACAGAAATCCTTTCCTAGCGATTCGGTGTCTATTACTGTTATTGGCGGTTGGATCGAATCGACATCATCCAGGAAATCTAGCTCGGCGTGGCCGCGTTCCGAAACACTCCAATGCCACGGGCCCGTCGCTACACCTCACGATTCTCTCGCAATTGGGCTAGGGGGCTGGCGGGTGGGCGGTTTTGGCCTACACGGTCCCGTCATTCAACGAAGCCGCCAACGTGTTTTGCGTGATGGTCCCGACCTTTTGCGTCGATCGGGCGTGGACGCTTTGATGGTTGACCAAGCGGCTCCCGAGGCCGGGTTCGTTTCCGACTTCCTTAGTATTCCTTTCGTGAATCTTTGCAGCGTTGTCATCCTGAACCGAAACGATCGGGTACCTTCGCTATTTACGTCCTGGCACTACAACCCGTCGTTCTTGGGGCGGGTGCGGAATCGAATCGGATATTGAATCGGATATCGAATCGGATATCGAATCGCTAGGCGAGTGCTAAGCAACGAGCGATCGAGGAATGTCGCTATTTCTTCCCCCTGTCGTTAATTCTCTCCCCTGCAAACCGCTGCGCGGCGGGGGCGAGATGACTTGAATCGCGACACTGATTGATCGCTCGTTGCCAACGCCCGTGTTGCAGCCGATTGATGACGATCGAAGACGGGGGAATCTGCCTGTGCGCAATGCTGCGAACGATCGATTTACCAAGCTCGCACAAAGCAGCCAGCAGCCGGCCGAGTTGGAAATTCCGCGCGAGGACCTTCCCGATTGGTTCCACTTCACGGGACCGTTTCACAGCGATGTTGGTCGACCGCAATCCGAATTCCCTTTCGATCGTCTGACTGATCAGCCACTCGTCTATGCCAGTTTGGAAACCATTCATGGGAACATGCGGTGTCGGTTTTCAAACTCCGGAACGCGATTTCGAAAGTCCTGCACGATCCGACTTATCGAACGAACGCAAGCAGAATGCAAGCTGCCATCGAGCGTGGCGGAGGCGTTGTGAAAGCCGCCGAGATCGTCGAACTGGCAGCGTCCACCAATCAGCCGGTTGTTCGTGTTCCGAATCGGTTGTCCGATTCAGAGCAGAGTTCGGCAGTCTAGGCGACGATCGGCAAACGCTGGACTGTTAGTAGCGATGAACCTCATCAGCTTCGCCGCTCACTAGAACCACAGTTCGCTCAACTCGCCGGATTCGAGTTCGTTGGCGTAGCTGAGGTAGTAGTTCCGGTTCGGCGCGTTGTACTCTCTTGCCGCTAGGCCTCTGAGCGATTGAATCTTCACGTTGCGGGCCAGTTTGCGGTCGCCGTCGTCAAGCCATTTCAGATGATCCGACAACTCTAATGCCCATTGGAAGTCTTGCTGGTCCAGTGCAGCGTTCATCCGCTCGGTCAACTCTTGAGTTCCACCAGCGAGTTCGGCAATCTTCTGCGCTTTCAGCTTGGGTTCCATGGGACTCAACGTCGTCGGGTTCCCGTCGTACCAACCCAACAGACCTGAATAGATTGCTCGGACAGCATGGGGTACCGATCCGTAAAACTCAATCAAGTACGGTTTGTCCTTGAAACGCTTAGGCAATTTGACTTCGTGTGCAAGCTGGTCAGGGCCTTTGCCCTGATTGATGCCTCGAACGGTTTGGTCGTACACACTTCGGATCGCTTCGCTGTAATCGGTGAGCGCGGTGACAGACGCAGATTGACCTTGGATCGGCAAGGTGTGGCCAGGAACCAAAGATTGCGGTTGAAATTCCGCCATCTTGGCGACGCTTTCCGACCAGCTCAGTACATCGCGATAGGCTGTGCCGCGAATGGCATACAGGTTGGGAAACGAGCTGTAGAAATTGTCTCCGGAGAATAGCACCTTCTGCTTGGGGAGCCAGATGAACATGGCATCGTCCGTCTCACCTGGGCCGAGATGGAATTCAATCTCGACACCAGCGATCGTCGTTTTGAGACCAGTGTTGGGGACCGTGATGGTTGGCGGAAGGAACCCGTTTCCGCCGTCGTCATCGATGGTCCCGGACGGAGCAACCCCGCGGTTGGTGCTCTCCATGGGTGAAAGGTTCCGACCAAACTGACGCACATTTCGCTTCTGCTTGATCGGACCGGCCGCCTTGGTGACACCTTCAGCCGACCCGAAGTTCTCGGTGCCGTAGATGTCGGGCATCTGATCTCCGACGAACGCGCTGGCTCCACCGATGTGATCGCCGTGGCTGTGAGTGTAGATGATCGCCTTCACAGGTTTGTCGCTGTACTGTCGAAAGGCTTGGTATGCAACCGCGGCACTTGCGGGCCCTTTCAGCGTGTCAACGATGATGACACCGTCGGTTCCGACAATCATGGAAGTGTTGGCGCCATGGAATCCGACAGCCGTGAAGACATTATCGGCAACTTGGACGATCCCCCGTTCGAACTGTTGTTGTTGAGCGTTCAGCATCCTGAGTGCGATCTCAGGATCTACTTGCGTTTGCCCGTTGGCAACGCTGGCGGTGGTTGCGAACAGGCAGAGAGTAGCGATCAGAGTTTTCATGCGACTAGTCCTTTGAAATGGGGTTGGTCAGGTTCGTTTGCATCTTCCGCAGTACTTTCTGCGTCGCGTCCAGTTCCGATTTCGAAATGCCCTTCAATGTGGTCTTTCGCAAGTCGTCTAATAGGGGAAGGACGGTTTGAAGCTTCTGTTCTCCGCGGCGAGTCAATGCGATCATCACGATCCGAGCGTCTTCACTCGATTCGCTGCGCCGGGCAAACTTCTGTTCGACAAGGCGGTCCAGTTGCCGCTTCACGGTCGTCGGATCACGAATCATCAGGGATGCCAGCTCGTTCATGCTTAGCGGTTTACCCGCGTCTAGCAGAGTGATCAGCGTCTGCGTTTCCTCTGGCGAAAACGGCCAACCGGCACTCTTCAGCACGGCAGCCATTGCTGAACGGATCAGATAGGCAACACGCCCGATGGCAAAACCCGGCGACGATTCTGAATCAAAGTGCATTTTCGACTCCGCGTTGGTCCGGGTTCGAGACGGGCGTAGGCCCAGCGAAAATGGGGCGATACCAATCAAAGTAGCAGTAGATCAGCAGCGCACAGGCTGCGAAATCGGGAAGCCCGATGACGAGGTATTGATGTGCAAAGAAGATCACGTATAGAAGTATGTTGAACGCATACGGAAGCGACATCAGGATCGCCAGTGGTGCAGTTCGCGGGAAGAACATGAACCCGCCAGCGACTGTCTTGAACAAGCCAACCCAAAAGATCAGATAGCCTGTCTGCTGCAGCGCGATCATGAATTGATCGAGTTCATTTGGCGGGTCGCCAACCGGATATCCGTTTACGCCGAAACCCATCGTCATGCACCCCGTGCCGAATAGGAAGAGTGCAAAGATGATTCGAGTCACCAAGGCGAGGCGTGGAAGTCGAACGCGGCGTTGCTCGGGTGAAGACATATCGCTGAATGGATGCGAGTTGAGGTTGCACGCTTGTTCATGGAGATCGCGGAAAGAGATCAAACAAGCTGGATAGCTGTATGGTACAGCAATAGGGCAGGTTGTCAATGCTTGCGTTAGGAAAGGGCGGCCGCCGACTTGCACAGCCCAGTGTCTCGGATGGTCGAAGTCCTTTGGACAGCAATCGTTCCCCCGCAATTTGCGGTCGATTCGGGCGGATAGCTTGGTTCTAGAGGTCGGCTGAGAATCTTTCTTCGTAAGGCACGCATCTTGGCGGTCGGTCAACGAACAAGCGAAAGTGCAGGGGGGGATCGCCACTACTGGCTTCCGACTTTCTGATCCCTTACCGCAGAAGCGGCTAGCATGCGAAGTTCTGGGCCCGTGGGGGCAATCCCGTTGATTGGCTCTGGGGATCTTAAGTGGAACCGGCAGCTGATCGATCGCTGCCGGAAAAGTAAATGAAATATCTCTCTCTTTGCGATGCGGGGTTCCATGTGGATCAGTCCTGCCGTGGTATCGGATGAATTTGGTTGTCGTTTCCCCCGTCGTGCTAGCCGGATACGTCCGATACAAAGAGATTGTCCAAGATTCCAAACAATCCAGTTCCCCCCCTCCTCCCCGAGAAATCCGAAATGCAAGTCAAAGACGCCATCTTCAATCGTCGAGCCGTGAAGCACTTTGATGCCGACCACAAAATGACGGCGGCTGAGGAAACGGAACTGCTCGAAACCACCATCCAGGCTCCCACCAGCTTCAATATCCAGCACTGGCGGTTCGTGATCCTGCGCGATCCCGATCTGCGTGCGAAGATTCGTAAGGACTTCGGGAACGACCAGGCTCAGATGACGGACGCGTCGCTGTTGGTCCTGTTTACGGCCGACATGAAGGCCTGGCAGAAGGATCCAGCGCGTTACTTTGCGAACGCGCCGAAGGACGTCGCTGAGATGTTGGTCAATTGGATGGGACCGTTCCATGATGGTCGTGAGTGGTTGCAGCGCGACGAAGCCCAACGCTCGATCGGCATTGCGATGCAAACGATGATGCTGGCCGCACAAGGCATGGGGTACCAATCCTGCCCCATGATTGGCTTCGACATCGAAGAGGTCGCAAAACTGATCCATCTTCCCGACGATCACGTGATGGGGCCGATGGTCGCGATCGGCAAAGGCACGAAGGAAGCATGGCCAAAACCTGGCCAACTCCCGCTCGATGAAGTCGTCATTGAAAACGGCTTCTAGTCGCAACGCAACGCACGATGAATACCTATCGGGAGGGCCATCGTGGGAATCGCCAGAATTGCGTTACTCCGCGTACCCGATGGTCGCGAATTCTAGCGAATCCCACGACGGTGCAGGTTGGAACGTTTTCTGAACGGACTTGTGGTGTCGTCTACGACGACGGATGTATTCCGCAGTGGCCAAAGCGGTATGTGGATGTTCGACATAGGGAAAGGACTTGATGCTTGCTGCTTGAATTGCCAGCGGATATGGCGGTAGAGCCTTCTTGGCAAATCGGCTAGGTCGGCGATCTGGATTTTTTATGCCCATCGTCGTTAGATCCACGGGACGCGAGGTGCAGATCGCCGGCGCACGTTAGATTTTGACCGTCGATTCCTCGATTCCGACTCAGTCGGGCCGCCCGCTGCTTTGTTCAGCGGGACTTGAACCAGTTCCTTTGCGTGGTCTGGGAACGTCGTCTTCGCGGAAGATCACTTCGGGTCGGAATGTTGTCGACCAGTGTTTTCGTTCCCAAGGCATCACGAGTTTTGGCACAGTCGTTTCAATACGCGGATTGAACAGGAAACATGATAGAACCGATTTACTTGAATCATGCCGGGACGAGCTGGCCGGTGCCGACGCCGGTGGCGGATGCGGTTTGTGAAGCGATGCGGGCGCATCCGGTGGAATGGCCGGATCGGTTTTTGAAAGCACATGCGGCGGTGTGTCGGTTCTTTGGCGTGGCTGATCCAGATCAGTTGCTGCTGACGCCGGGATGCACTTCGTCGCTTTCCACGGCGGTTGCGAGCGTTGACTTGCCCGCGGGCAGCCATGTTTTGACCAGCCGGTGGGAGCACCACGCAGTGTATGGGCCGCTGCAGAAACTGAGCGCAAATGGGGTTGTGGTTGATGTCGTTCCGGATGGTGACGATTCACCGATGGACTTGGGCTCGCTGGAGCAATCGTTGGCGACAAAGGACGCCCGCTTGGTCGCGATCACGGCCGCATGCAACGTGAGCGGGGATTTGTTGCCGATCACGCAGATCATTGAATTGTCCCATCGATATGACGCGATGGTCTTGATCGATGCCGCTCAGATCGTTGGTTGGATGGATCTGCCGTTGGACGAACTGGGGGCCGACATGGTTGCCTTCGGTGGTCACAAGGGTTTGCAAGCACCCTGGGGCATTGGTGGACTGTACATGGCCAAGTCTGCCAAGTTGAAATGTGCGACGGCTCAGTGTGCGATCCCCGACCCGAAAACCGGGGCGACGTCTTCGCAGTGGGGAAGCCGGCCTGGGTATTGCGATGTTGGATCGGTCGATCAGTATTCCCTGGCCGGCTTAGAAGCGGCGCTGCATCGGCTGGGTGAAACCACTCGGTTGGCTGATTTGGAAGTCGCACGCCAGCAGGTGAGTCGATTGCGAGAAACGCTATCCGGCGATCGACGCGTGACGCTGTACGGCATGGCGGAGGGCAGTCGACGTCTGCCGACCATCGCATTTTCGGTTGCTGGCGAGACCAGTGGACAGTCTGCCGAGAGGCTTCGAAAACACGGGCTGATCGTCGGTAGCGGACTTCAGTGTTCGCCGCTTTCGCATGAAGCGATGGGGACTTCGGAGACTGGCGTCGTGAGAATCTCAGTAGGCGTGCGCCAACCGGAAAATGAGATCGCTGTTGCTTGTGAACGACTCGCCGATTTTTGTGCTGGGGCTCATTGAGGTATTCGCCGGATGCTGGGATAGGGTTTCAGAGTGTCATTGCCGGATCGACAAGCCGAAGTGCTATGTCAGGAACGATCTGGCAGTGAATTCAACGGGGCGTGAACCGTAAAATGTTCGCGATCGAGACGCTGACTTGGAATAGAATTCGATCGACTAGACCGATCGTGGACGACTCCTGCGGCCAAGCCGATTCATTGGCCCGATTCGTGTGCGAGCGACAACCAGATGATTGCGGCCAGGCAGACGGATCGATGGTCTGAGATCGCGGGCATCGATCTATCGTGGGACCTCCGGCAGCGGGAATAGTGGGCGAATCTCGACCGTGCCTTTTTTTGCGGGCGGAATCCTGGCAGCGATGGCGATCGCTTCGTCCAGGTCTTCAACATCGATGATGTAGTATCCACCGAGTTGTTCGGTCGTCTCTGCGAACGGACCGTCGGTGATTTGTCTTCGCCCATCGCGCACTCTGACGCTGGTCGCCGTCTCGACGGAGTGTAGTGGCGACGAGGCGATCCACTTGCCTTCGGCTTCCAGTTCCTTGCAGATTGCCATCGATTCGATCATGCACTCCTTGCGCTCGTCCCCCGTCCAACAGTCTTCCGACGCATAGATCAGCAGCATGTATTTCATTTCAGTCCTTTCGATTCGGGGTGTTGGCTCGGCTTTCCAAATGCTAGGCGGAGTACCTCTGGTTGCCGAAGTCCAAGGGCGATCCAAGCCAGGACACCCAAGACGATCGGAATGAAGAATGCCTCTCCCACACGGACGTGCGTTGCGGTTGCGCCGCCCAGGTAAGCAGCCAGCAGAATGGTTGCGACGAATGCCGTGCGGGGAACCAAAAACAGCACCGCAATCACGACTTCGACGATGCCGATCCTGAACATGACGTCTTCGCTCCAACCCATCTTGGCGAACATCTCCGCCTTGCCTTCCCACGATGTGAGCTTTCCGCTGGCACTTGCACCGATCAAAAACACTGAGATAAGTCCGCTCAATACCCACCCGGTGGTACGCAGTTTTCTGGTGCGGTTCATTCTTGCCCTTCATGTGCTTGTCTTAGTTTTGCGACATCCAGCTTCACCATTTGGGTCATCGCTTGCATGACGCGTCGCGATTTTTGGGGGTCCTTGTCGTTGACCAGTTGGAAGAATTCCTCGGGAACGATTTGCCATCGCATGCCGAACTTATCCTTCAGCCATCCACACATGATTGGTTCGCCGCCATCGGCGGTAAGTCGATCCCAATAGCGATCGACTTCCGCTTGGTCTGCACAGGTGACCGATAGCGAAACGCGATCATTGAAGGGATCGCTGGGACCGCCACCAAGGGCCTGGTAGGGCTGACCTTTGAGTTCAAAATCAACCATGATGACGTCGCCGATCTTGCCGCCCGGCCAGTCATCATGGGCGATCATCTTGTGCAGGATTCTGGAACCGTCGAAGACCGACGTATAGAACTCTGCCGCTTCCTCGGCGTTGTCGTCAAACCATAGACAAGGTGTAATCGTAGGTCGCATTGGGTTCATTTCTGTGAGTGGAGTCCAAACATGTTGCCCTCGGTGTCGACCGCCAACACCATGAAGCCGTATGGGCCGATGGAGGTCTTCGGTTTCTGGACGCGGCCTCCTGCACCCTGGATGCGTGACGCTTGCGTTGCACAGTCGTCGCAAGCAAAGTAGACCAGCGTACTGTTTCCGCCCGGCTGGATTCCGTCCATTTTGGTCAATGCGCCAGCCGCTCCCGGACGATCCATCGACATCGGGAATGCCATCAGTTCGATGTCGTCGCTGGGAGCTGGCAGCGTCTCCAGTTGGACGTCGAGAACGGTTTCGTAGAACGCTGTTGCTCTAGCCATATCCTGCACGTAGATCTCGAACCAGCAAACCGGATTGATGTCCATTTGGGTCTCTTTCATTGTTTCTTGCCATTTCATTTCGCGTCAAGAATTGTCGCCGGGCACCATCACCATCCAGCCAACGCCAAACTTGTCGGTGACCATTCCGTACAGTGGTGACCAGAACGTTTTGCTAAGCGGCATGTCGATTTTTCCGTCTTGGGCAAGCGAATCAAAGACGCGTTTGCAGTCGTCTTCCAAGGGGAGAGATAGTGCAAGCCGAAATCCGTCAAAGGTTGACTTGTCATCGCATCCGTCGGAACACATGACCGTCAGCTTTCCGATGTGAACGGTCGCGTGCATCACTTTGGTTTCAAACCCATCCGCGAGCATGCCCTTGGGAACCGGGTCGGGACTCTCGTTGAAACGCATCAGCATTGCAACGGTTGCACCGAGAGCGTGCTTGTAGAACTCTATTGCTTCGTCGCAGCGGCCTGCAAAGAACAGATACGGTGCGAGCGTGCTGTCCTGCATCGCGACCGAGGTCCGTAATCGGTCTTCGTGGGCGGCGACCTTACCGTCTGGATCGTTCGCTGCGAAATCGTCCATTTCGAAAAATGGGCGGATTTCGATGTCCGACTCTTCCTTCATCGGATTGGGGCACCGCTTCGCCCACTGGACGGCTTCGTCCATCGAAGCGACCTCCCACACCCAATAGCCAGCGATCACTTCGGACGTTTCGACAAACGGTCCATCCGTAACGATCCGCTCGTCGCCGCGGAAGCGAACTCGCACACCCGTCGAGCTCGGCTTCAGCCCGTCACCAGATTTCATGATGCCGGCTTTGACGAGCTGCTCGTTGAAATTGCCCATTGCTTCGAGCAACTGCGTGCTGGGCAACTCGCCTGCCTCAGAACTCGGTGATGCTTTCACGATAACCATGACTCTCATTGTATTTCTCCCGGTCGCTATTGGGTTGCCTGATTGCGTGCGTCGATCATCGCGTTGATCGTCTCGTCGGCGGGGCGGATCTCGAACGGTCCCACTTTGACTCCCGGATGCTTGGACATCAGTTGCACAGCGTGCGCCATGTCGTTGGCTTCAAGGATCAGGATGCCGCCAAGTTGCTCCTTGGTTTCCGCGTACGGCCCATCGGTTGCTTCGGTTGTCCCATTCCGGTGCCGCAATGTGACCGCTTGATCGGCGGCTTGCAGAGCTTCGCCGCCGGCGAAGTGACCCCCTTTGCGAAGGACATCGTCATAGGCAAAGCATTCGTCCATCAACTCGGCCATTTCAGATTCCGTCATCGCTGCGAACTTTGAATGGTCGGAATAGCCAAGACAAATGAATTTCATGTTGAGCTCCGGGAATGGCGTTGTTTTCAGGCTTTGTGACATCTAGTCGAACCGCGACGCCCGGAATCGACAGCCGTTTGACCATTTCGAGAAATGTTTCTGCGCGACAAGCAACTCGCAGTCACGACAATCGCAAATTTCTCAGTTTCTCTCGGAGAAAACGCTGCTCGGATGCTTGTTCAGTCAGCGTCAAAGCCGTTTCGAACGCTTCGATGGCTTCCGGCATTCGACCAACACGCCGAAGCAGCTCGCCACGAGCGGAATGAGCGAGCGAATAGCCCACCAGATCACCGCGTTTTAGAATCGCGTCGATGATTTCCAGCCCAGCGATCGATCCGTCTCGCATCGCCACGGCAACGGCTCGGTTGAGTTCGATGACCGAGGTTGGTTCAATCCGAAACAGGACGTCGTACAGCGACACGATTTGGTCCCAGTCCGTACCGTCGGCGGTCACGGCACCCGCGTGCACGGCCGAGATGGCTGCTTGGATCGTGTAGAATCCAAAGTGGCGGGTGGCGAGCGAACGTTCAATCAATCGCTGGCCCTCGTCAATCAGGTTTCGATCCCAGCGGCTTCGATCTTGGTCCGCCAACAGGACGATGTCGCCTGCGTTGGTCTGACGTGTTTCCCGGCGAGATTCATGAAGCAGCATCAGCGCCAACAGTCCCACCACTTCGGCGTCGTCCAACAACTGCAGCACCAAGCGACACAGTCGAATCGCCTCGCCCGATAGATCGGAACGCGTGATCGAGTCTCCGCTTGATGCCGAGTAGCCTTCGTTAAAGATCAGATAGATCACCGAAAGCACGGAATCTAGACGCTCGGGCAGTTCAGCGAGATCTGGAATGACAAAAGGAATCGCCGCATCACGAATCTTGGCTTTCCCACGAACGATTCGCTGGGCCATGGTTGTTGGCGTTGTCAGGAACGCCCTGGCTATCTCGTCGGTTGTCAGTCCGCAAACCTCGCGAAGTGTTAGCGGGACCTGAACATTCTGATCGATCGCTGGGTGACAACAGGTGAAGATCAGCCGCAACTGGTCGTCTTCGATTTCCGTTGCGGCATGGGATGCGTTTGCTGCAGCGACCCGATGCATGCGTGCGGCAACCTCTGTGCTGATCTGTTTTAGCTTTTCGCGTCGGCGAATCGCATCGACCGCCTTGAATCGGCCTGTCGTGATGAGCCAAGCGACGGGGTTTTCGGGGATTCCATCCCCAGGCCACTGCAGCGTGGCCGATGCGAACGCCTCCTGCATTGCATCTTCGGCCAGGTCCAGGTCGCGTAGCGCACGAGCAAGCGAAGCGAAGATCTGTCGCGATGCTTCGTGGTAGATCTGTTCGATTTGTTGATGAACCTGTCCAGTCATCCGAGTGATTTTCACTTCGGCTGGATCTTTTGGGAAGAAGGCACCGGCTAGGCAGCGTTTCTCGCTCATGGTGGGTCGCTGCCAGGGATTCTATTGGCAATGGCGAGTTCTTTGCTGCGGATTCCTTATTCGAAACCTGCCAAGGCCGCGATCTAGCGCGGTCGATCGCGTTCGATTCGATCCAGCCAACGTTCTGAACGCGTCAAGTGCCACCGCGTGGGTGCACCGTCGCGCATCACCAAAGTCCGGGGCGTTATCACCGGAAAAGACGAACTTGTCCGATGTCCGTCCAAATTGGCAGGCGGCTTGATGTGAACGACGCTAGTCGCCCGCCTGTCCGGCACCTGCCGCGTCCATTCTGCTGGCTTGGCTATCGACCGCCATTGCGTCCTGAATTGCCGCGATTGGGTTGACCGCCCGCACGCCCGGGACCGAATCCGCGTTGCCTTCGCGGCCCAAATTGGCGGTTGCTTGGTTGGCTGCCTCCGCCGGGGCCGCCTTGGCCTCGATTGAAGCTGTAGGTGCGTGAGTTGCGATCCATGTCTTGAAACGCAATGGTGTACTCATGCGTCATCGCTTTGCACATTCCCGGCGAGCAGGCGTAGTAGTGAAGTTTTAGCTTGATGTCGCCCGGTGGTTTATCGGCGCTGACCGATAGCTTGAATTGCCGCGGCTCGGTGTCGCTATCGCCGGGCCCCTTGTTGGCGACAGCGGTTGCCGGCGTGATGGTCACACCGTCTGGCACTTCCAACACATACTTCATCCCAGGCGTCAAATTGTTCCAGTGGGCGTCGTGAATGGGGTCGGGAAAGAAGCCCAGATAGAGGTCGCCTGTGCCGCTATCCAAAACCGACTGTTCCGCTTCGGCACGAAGCTTGACATAGTAGGTCTCCTGCGGCTTGGTGGGCGTCGTCTTCAGGATTACCAAACCCTGTGGCCGCTCCACGCGAATGTCGTTGGTCACATTCGTTGCTGGAAACCGTGGCATGTTGGGGAAAGTCAAGTCAGCTGTCGAAGTGGGATTGTCGACTGGCCCGACCAGATCGACCAGCGCTTGCCGTAGACCGTTTCCATTCATCCGGTCGGCGGCGTAGACGATTTCCGACTCTGGGGAAATGACGAACACTGAATTGGAGTTTGTCTTCATGGCAATTCGAAACGAATCGTCGATCGTGTCAGCGATCCACGGAACGTTCGTTCCAAGTCGTTTCTTGGCGGCCGCAACGTGCAGCAAACGTTCATTGTCATTTTGTGGCTGCACGTATCCTTCGCGCTCTGGATGCCGAAGGCTTTGGTAGATGTAGAAAAACTGTACGCCCATCTTTTCATAATCGGTTGCGGTCGCTTCAAGTTCCTTGTACGCGTTAAGGAATTCGGGACAAGTCAGGCAGCCTGTTTTGATGACCGTGAACTTGCCCTGGATCAGGTCACGCACTTTGATCGGAGTCCCTTCGGCCGTGAACGCGTCGACATCGGGCAACTGACCCTTGCTAAGTACCATGGGTTGCCGTCCGCCTCCGCCGGGGCCAGGATTCTGGCCTCGTCGCGAACGCTGACCGGGTTGTGCGATGGCCAGATACGGTGTGAACAGAATCATGCACAACGCGACTTTCCAGCGAACGTTTCTAGTTGGAACTTTTAGCATTTTCGTCTTGCCTGTCTGTTTCAAGGGATCGAATGATTTGGCGCGTTTGGTTCACAAAAGGGTGGTCGCTCTGCGATGGATCGATTGCGTCCAGATCGGCCACCGCATTGGCGATCGCCGCTTGCTGACCTGTGGAGTCACCCTGCATTTGGGCAATTTCAGCAACGGACCGATACAAAAGTGCCCGCCAACATCGGTGAGAGAAATTGTTGGGTGCCTGGGCGATAAGTGAGCTCTGGATTGCAATGGCTTGAGCCAGTTGTTCGGCTGCGGCTGGGTAGTCCTGCTGCGAACGGGCCAGACTGGAAAGTTTGTGTCGGATATGGACTTCGGATACTGAAAACACGTGCGTGTCGGGAAATTGAACCCGTAGCGACCGGAGTTCATCCAACGACTCTTCCAATCGTGCTGCCGCTTCGATTCGGTCAAGCGGATGACGAATGTCACGGCGCAGATTTACCCCCGCGAGGGCTTCGACCAGCGTGAACCGAAGGGCGACATCGGTGGGGGTGACGGCCAGTTGTGTTCGCAAGATGTCGATGGCGTCACGGAAGTCGTCGCGGCGTCTACCTGGCCGACGCTCGATACGCGATTCAGCCAGTCGAACTCGTGCACGAAGAATTTCGACGGTGGCGACGTGTGCGTCTGCCGTGTGCAACGATTCAAGCAAGTCGCCAGCCACCCGAAGATGGTCCTGTGGTTTGGTTGATTGAACCTGCAGATCGGAATTGGGCCTACGTCGCTGTATCGGCGGATCACCGAGTCCAACGTGTGCACGTGCCAGTTGCAACTGTGCCTTCGAATCCACGCTGGGAAACTTCTGTAACGCCGCGATCACGTCCAGGAAGGCTTGGTCGGCTTCGTCGAAACGCCGTTCTGCCGAATAGACTTCGCCCAGTTCGTTGCCGAGGCTGGCCAGCCAATGTTGTTTGTCAGCAAGAGCGACGCCTGCCCGTTCGCTGCGAGTTTGAATGACCTCCACGCCGCGCTCCAGCGAATCAATCGCAGCGGAACTTTGTCCCAGTTGACGTTGGATGGATGCTAGTCGAATCGTCGCCTGTGTCATTTGCCCAATGATGTCGGCCCGCAATGGCGATTGCTGGGACAAACGTTCGTAGAGCGGCTGGATACGCTGCAGTAGCTGAGCCGACTGGGGCGAAGGATTCAGCGTCCAAGTGATATCGGCCGAATCATCGACCCCGACATCGGCGACTGTCGTCGAAGGCATCGAAACAATGTCCACCACACCATCGAGTGACTGCAGTGCCAAGTCCGTTGTCAATTCAGACTGTTCCAGTGCTTGCAGTGCACGTTGATTGGCAGCAGACGTGAAGGCCCAACCCGCACTCGAAGCGATCGTTGCGACGATGAGGGAGCAGAGTGCAACGGCTGTTGCCATCGCGATCCGAGGATTCCGTCGGAACCAGCGAACGAAACGTTGTGCGATGGGTGTGCGCCGAGCATGAATCGGTTCATCGGACAAGAACCGATCGAGGTCATCGCGTAAATCGGCTGCACTCCAGTAGCGGTCGGCCGGATCCGGGCTCATCGCTTTGGAAACGATCGTATCCAAGTCAACGGGGATATCTGGGCGACGGGAACGCAATGATTGAACCTGGTGGGCGCGCACCGCGTCCATCCATTGATCGGGTGACGTGTTTTCAAAGGCGGGAGTGCCTGAGATCATTTCGTAAAGCGTAAGCCCCACGGCATGGACATCGCTTCGTTCATCCGACACGCCGCGAAGCCGTTCGGGCGCCATGTAGCGTGGACTTCCGCACAAAGCTTGTGACATCGTCGGATCGTCCGATACATTTCGGGCGAGACCGAAGTCTGTGATCTGGGCCGTGCCGTCGTCGTCGATCAAAATGTTGGCTGGTTTGATGTCGCGGTGCAGTACCCCGCAGTCGTGCGCATACGCCAAACCATCCGAGATCTGCCGGGCGATCTTTGCGGATCGGCCAAAATCGAACGTCGCCTTTTCGGACTTGATTTGTCGATCAAGCGATTCGCCACGAACAAGCTGCATGACCAAATAGTGGGTGCCATCGTTCTCGCCGATGCCAAAGATGGGCACGATGTTGGAATGATGCATCGCAGCGGCCGTTTTGGCTTCATGCTGGAATCGCTTCAACGCATCATTGTCCAGCAATGACTGCTTGGGCAGGATTTTGATCGCGACCGTTCGCTCGAGCGACTCTTGACGGGCTTCGTAAACGATGCCCATCCCACCGCGACCGATTTCCCGCACCAAGCGAAAGTCCCCCAGCCGCTCGAACAGTCGTCCGGCAAGGGTTGCGCTTCCGTCGCTTTCGGTCTGCTGGTCGATTTTGATCTTTTCGACGGATAGGACCAGCGGAAATATGCGGCGGATCGGTTCGCTGATATCAGGATGACGATCGGCGTACTCGTCGACGGTGGGCCGATCACCATTGCGATAGCGAGCGATGAAGTCGCTGGCCAGGATATCGACCGTCGTGTAGATGTCGTCGTCTATTGCGGGAGTTGCAGTCATCGCCGAATCGTTCTTTCGTGTCGTGACATTTGACTAGGCACTGAGCGGAAAATAGGTGTCCGAGCCCGTTTGTGAAAAGCACCCGATGGAACGGTTCCCGGCAAAGGGGGGGGCGGACACTTTTTTCTCGCAGGCCCCTAACGCGATCGATTCGGACGACCGCCTTGCGATGGTGCGTTGACAGGAGTGTCATCGGCCGGATTGAGCTGGTTCCGTCGAAACTGGGACGCCAGCACCAACAGTTCTGCTGGGTCAAGCGAGCCGTCTCGATTCGCATCGGCGACTGCAAACGCTTTGTGCATGTGTTCGGGCAATTCAGCTTGGCTGAGCAAACCGTCCTTGTCTTCGTCAAAGGACATGATCTCCTTGGCGAAGGCCGCGTCAGCCTGGGCTGGATCCCCACCGCGACCACCGCCGCCACCACCACCGGGGCGTCCTGATTCTGGTGGTCCACCATCGGGGCGACCGTTACCCATTGAACGAGGTGGACCCCCGACACTCTGCCGGCCCCCTCGCTGGGCTTGCTGGCCGCGGCCTCCGCCCACAGCTCGACCATCAGCAGCTCGACCACCCGCAGCTTGATCGCCCGCAGCTCGACCACCCGCACCCGGACCAATTCCTCTTTGCCCACTGTCTCGTTGGCCATCCCCCCGTTGCCCGCCGGGACCCGCTGGACGAAGTTCTTCGGCGGTTAATTTCCCGTCGCGGTTCTGATCAAGCCCCCGAAGGGCATTGGCCGCTGCGTCGATCTCTTTGGACGACAGCTCGCCATCGGCATCGGCATCAAAGATCCTCAGCAGTGGTGGTGTTTGTTGGCTATTGGGGCCACCCATCCCTGGTCCTCGTTCGCCGCCACGGCCTGCTGGTCCACCGCTGCCGCCTTGTCGTAGGCCTCCTTGGCCCGGACGACCGCCGGGGGGCTGAGCGTTGAGGAGGGTGTCAGTGAACAAAAACGCGATGACACAGAAGACAGAGAGCAGAGGCAGACGTTTCATGATGAGTCCGTGGGGGTTCGACGGAAGAGGCTTCACTCGGTTAAACCCCGCCTCTGCTGAACTTCTACAGAAAATTCGCAAAGATTTTTCGATTGCTGAAATTACAGTTTTTCCAGCACGGATCGAAGTCGTTCCAAGGCCCGGACGTATCGAATGCTGGCGGCTTTCGGCGTAACGCCAAGCGCTGTCGCAACTTCCTGATTCGTCAGTTCTTCGAAGTGGCGTAATGCGACGACTTCGCGATCCATCTCGCTCATTTCACTCAGCGCACTCTTTACTTCGGCAATCAATTCGACCTTCACTGCCGCTTGGCTCGGTGAGGTCAGGTGCGCTATGAAACGCTGCGAGAGACAAAGGGATGTGTTGCCCCAAAGTTGGCTGTCGTCGGGGCTGGATTCTCGCAACGTCGATCGCGATTCGGTGGCGAGATGGCGACGATGAACGCGGCTGAGCGTCTGGCCAGCCACCAGACGTAGCCAGAGAAACAGTGACGGAAAGTCTCCGTCGACAAAATGTTTCAGCCGTTTTTCGGCATCCAAGTAGACGTCTTGCAACACGTCTTCGGCATCCACTCGCCCACGAATTTGATCACTGATGCGAAAATGGATGATTTGCCACAGCCTTGGTCGATGGCGCGAAAACGCCTCTCCGAACCGCGAAAAATCACCGGCCTTCAGTTGCTGCTCGATACGTTCGACGTTGGTATTCACAAAAAGGATTCGATTTTCCCTGTAGACGTCGTCACGTGATCGGGTTTCCAAACTTAGGTAAAGGACTGAACGGAAACCATTTTCCGCACGATCCGACACGCAGAACCCCATTGTATCGAAGGCGAATCCTGATGAAACCGACTCCCGCAATCTCTGCACTGGCATTGCTGGCTGTGACTGTTCTGGCGCCCAACGCTGCTGTCAGCGCCGAAGGCTTGTCCAAGCAACCCAATGTCGTTGTCTTGCTGGCAGACGATTTGGGCTGGGGCGACGTCGGATTTCACGGCGGCGTCGCAGAAACACCCCATATCGATGCACTGGCCAAGGAAGGCGTCCAGCTCAGTCGCTTCTATGCCTATCCGGCGTGCAGCCCGACGCGTGCGGCGATGCTGACCGGTCGGTTTCCGCATCGCTACGGAATCGCGGGCCCCGTCCGTCATCGCGACGAAGGTTTGCCGACCAGCGAACCGCTGCTTCCCGCAGCCTTCCGGTCGGCCGGGTATGAAACCAGTTTGATCGGCAAGTGGCATCTTGGGCTAGCCGGCGACAAAACGAATCCTCGCCAACGAGGTTTCGATCACTTCTATGGCTTTCTGGATGCCTCCATCGACTATTTTCAGCATACCGCCGTCGGTGGGCAAGTGGATTGGCAACGGGACGGACAGACGATCGACGAAGCCGGTTACGTAACCGATCTGTTAGCCGACGAAGCGGTCCGTCAAATCGCAAATAGCGTTTCGGGAACCCCGTTTTGCATGGTGGTTTCCTTCAGTGCACCCCACTCGCCGTTTCAAGCACCCGATCGATTGATCGCGAAGTACAACAACCGACTTGGCCAGCGCGAATCGACGTACGCGGCAATGGTCGATTCGATGGACCAAGGGATCGGGCGGATTCTGGCTGCGATCGACGCAAAGAAGCAACGGGAAAACACGATCGTCGTCTTTGCATCCGACAACGGTGCAGCACGCTCTGGAACGAATGAGCCCTTCCGTGGCCAGAAGCGTCAAGTCTATGAGGGAGGCATTCACGTGCCTTGCGTGATCCGCGCTCCGGGATTGTTAGACGCGGGAACCGAGAACGAACAACTCTTTGCGATCCATGATCTGTTCCCGACGCTGGCCGAAGCTGTCGGAGTCAAGATTTCATCAACCAAGCCGCTGGATGGTGAAAGCCTGTGGTCGCAACTGGTCAGTGGAGATCCGACATCAAGATCCATCGTGATCGCCGAACAGGATTATGCGATCATCCGCGACGACTGGAAATTGATCCGGTTTGCTGATGGCGCAGCGGAACTTTACAACCTGCGATCTGATCCGAAGGAAGAACATGATGTGGCAAAATCAGAGTCCAAGACTGCGTCCGAATTACTGTCCACGTTGACTCGGTACAAAGTGATCGTCCAAACCGATGGACCTGCGTCCGAAGTTCTGCGAACGCCGGGTACCGTGCGAGACACGCGGAGAACCCTGGTCGCGACACCGACGGAATCCATGCAGGAAGGTGAGCTCCTGGGCGGCGCTGATCTGCGTGGAGACGCGAAGTATGGCGTGTTGGGCGATCCGCGTACTGAATCCAACGGTCGCGGTGTGCGTCTGCTTTCGGGCGAAGATCTCGATCAAAACGGTGCGTTCGCTGGCGAAGCTTCGTTGATCAGCACCGAAGTCAGTGCCGACCAGCGTTGGTATCGATTCTATGTTTCGGGGCTCGCACAGGACAACTTTGCAGTCGATCAAGACAGCCTATATCTAAAGGTCGAATTCTTTCAAAAAGGCGGATCCGATTCGCTGGATTCGATCACCCAGCGGGTCTACTCCCAAGTCCTCCGAGAACGATCTGACTTTTTTGACAAGGACACTAACGAAAGTCTAGGGCACTCGATTTGGCGAACCTATGCGATGGATTTCCGAACCCCGTTTGCGGAAGTGGACCAAATGAAGCTGAGCGTGGGTTTTGCGAACGGGAAAGGCCCGGAAACCAAATCTGAGTTTTGGGTCAATTCGATGAACCTTGAACCCATCCATGCTCCTGCGGATTTCCAAGCGGCGCAAACCACCATCCGGGACTTCCCACAACCGGATGATTCGGATCTGGTTGCTATCGGTGGGCGTTGGTACTTCCACGCGAAAGATGGCGCTCGCAAACTTCCTAAGCAGTTCGATTACACCAACGCCGAACAGTTGCTTTACAAAACGGATCGCTACGAGGCTCCTTTCGCGGGCAACATGAGTTCGTGGCTACGCGCTGGATACCTCGACTTTGGCGGTGACGAAGTGACCAAGGATCAATACAAACCTTATGCCGTCATCGTCACGTTCACCGACAGACATCTGGTCATGCGAAGCCGCAATCTGCCGAACCACCCCACCGCGACGTTTCCGGATCGATGGCGAATGCTGGACGGCAACCCATCGTTCATCAAAGAACAGGCCAATACCTGGCACATTCCGTTGCAGCCGCAGCGCGATCCTGGTGCGATCGCGATGGACGCCAAGAACGCGAACCAAGCGTTACCGATGGGCGCGATTGGTGTGGCAACCAACGGTGTGATCTTTTTCAACCCATTCGATCACATCTTTGAAACCGATGCCGTGTGGCGACTGGATCGCTGCTGCGGACACCCAAGTCCTCGCCAGCAGTACCACTACCACAAATATCCAGTCTGTGTGAAAACACCTTGGTGCGACGAAGGCCAGGCCCATTCCGGTATCATCGGTTTCGCTTTCGACGGGTTTCCCGTTTACGGACCCTATGAATCGAAAGGGTTGTTGGCCAAGGACCATACCCAGAATCCGCTCAACGAATTCAATCTTCACGAAGATCCCGATCGCGGACCCCACTACCACGTCACTCCGGGTAAATATCCACACATCATCGGAGGCTTCTGGGGCCAGATGGACTCGCTGAATCGCCCCGCACGTCGGAACTAGTCCCGGTGGGGTGGATCTTGGAAACCAATGCCGAAACAGGCTTAGGATCGGGCAACCAAGATCCAACCGGCCAACGACCAGATTTTCGATCGATCGTAGCCCAAGCATTCTGCCTGGGTACAAGCGACCGACACCCAAAGGTGCGACGCCGGCCACGACCAACCGGATCAAAGTCAAACTCGGACATGCGGCAGCAACAGGCTAATCGGTGATGACCTACTGGGCCGAACCGCCATCGGGTGCAGACTTTCGTAGCGCAGCAACCAGTTCGGTCAAGTCGCTGACGACAAGGTCTGGCCTGGCGACGTTCGGATAGAGTGTCTTGCCGGGACGAGCGACGAAGGCCGTTTGCAATCCGACGTTCTTGGCACCGGCCAAATCCCATGCGTGGGCCGCGACCATCAACACATCCTCTGGTTTTGCACCAAGATCCTTCAGCACCATCAGGTAAGGTGCTGGGTGCGGTTTGAACTTCTTGACGCCCTCAACGCTGTATTGTTTGTCGATCAACTCGGTCAGTCCGGCGTTTCGAAGCTGGGTTTCGGCACCTTCGGATGATGAGTTCGTCAGACTGACGATCCGAAACCCGTCAGCCTTCAGCTTCGTCAACGCATCGATCACGTCCGGATGTGGTGGGAGCGATCGCAGTGGCGTCACGATTGCGGCTTTCGCAGCCTCTTCTGAAAGCGGGATTCCCTGCGTCTCGGCCACCATCATCAGTGCAGCGGTGCCGATTTCCCCGAATCCGTGGTAGTTCTCGCTAACCGTTTCGACCAGCGAGTAGTGCAGCATCATCGAAAACCAAAGTGGCAACAGATCCTCTCTGCCATCCAAGACCTTCCCGATAGAAGTCTTCAGCGGGGCAAGGTCCAGTAAGGTTTCGTTGACATCCAGGATGATGATTTTGGGACGCGGCATGACGTTCGGAGATTGTTGTTGGTGCGAGGGTGCGTCGGAAATCTGTGCACTGGCTCGGTCGCCAGAGATTGCGAGTGCGAAAACGGTGATCGTCACAGCCGCATACTTCGTCATCATGTTGATCGTCTTTCGGTTTCTGAATCCGCCATCGTTGTATGGTGTCGATCGAAGTTCCGATGCTTCGGCCGCGGTGGCGTGATCCGTGGCAGAGCGGTTGTGCGTGCATACCATGTCGGTAGGCAGCACCCCTCGTCGTGGGCGACGATCGGGCGTTGACCTGTTTGATGGACATCCGTGGATCGGATCCGCCAAGTCGCGATCGATCCATCGTGCGACCGCGGGGCGTATTGATCGTCACCTGGGGGAATCGGCGCCGGTTGATTCAAGGTCGGTTGATTCAGCGCCGGTTGATTCAGCGCCGGTTGATTCAGGGGCGGGGTTTGCAACCATGGGGGCGACCGCCTTGGCGATATGCTTTGCGATGATTGTGTTGCCTTCTTTGCTAGGATGCACGCCGTCGTTGCTGAGCCATTCTGGTTGCTGGGCAAGGAGTGTATTGAGGTCGACAAGCGTGACCTTTTTTTCGCTCGCGACTTGTCGTGCCGCATCACGGTAGGTTTGAATCAGCTTGGACAGCCCACCGGCTGCATCGAACGGACCACGTTGATGCCGAGTGAAGAATGCGGCGTGCTCGATTGGCGGCAGAGTGCATAAGACGACGCGTGCCCCCTGATGTTGGCATTGGTCGATCATCGTTTCTAGATTGGCTTTGTATTTCAAAACAGGCACGTAGACGTGGTCGGCGTCCGCCCGCAAGTCGTTCGTACCGAAGAAGATCACGACGACATCGGGTTTGTGCGCCAGAACGTCTTTTGATAGTCGGCGTAGGGCCTTTGCCGTCGAATTGCCACCGACGCCGGCATTGATCGCTTCGACGTCCAATATGTTTGCCAGAATTTCGCCGTAGCCACGCTTGGTAATGCTGTCGCCAAAGCAGACCACTTTGGGTTTGATCGGTTTCGTCGCTGCCTGTTGCCCGGGTGCGGACGCCGGAAAGCTGGATGCGTGGATACCAGCAATAAGGGCCAGGAATAGCAGGGAACGTTGTGTCCAGTCATTCATCGGTTCGTCACGTGGATGTGGGGACTTGATGGGGCGGAGAATCGTTCAGCGAATGTCGGCTTGATCGCGTGTTTGTGGCCCCGCGATTGGCAACCAAGGTTTGCAATTCGTTTGGACTTTCCTTGCTCTTGCCATCTTATCCTAGCAGCCGCGATGTCCCGATTGCTGCGGCTTTGGATCGATACCCATGGGTGCGTTTTGGGAAAAGACTATTCACGATCTGCATTGGGCTGCTGAATTCGTGTGATGGTGTTGTTGTTTCCAAGGTCCGTCACCGGCCCGAAACTGACCACCGAATTGCCGCTGGCGGTCGGTTGCAGGATCACGGGATACTCGGTTTCATTGCGAATGGTGGAATTGTCATCGTGAATCACGATTGGACGCAGGTTGGTGTCCAAAGGGCCTTCGGATCGGTGCAAAACGATGCTGTGGTTGCTGCCCTGGACGTCAGCAAGATTGTGGGAGCCAACGGCGTCAGGGGACGGCAGGATTGTCAGTTCGATTTCTTGCCTTGATTTGGACAATCGAAAATCGCTCAACGGAGCGTAGGCAAAGTTTCCTATCGAACCGATGATCTTCCCTCGGCTCGGCATGTTGAAATTGGTGTGACCACAGTCCACCGCTGTGGAATGGATAACGGTGGCATGGCTGGCCAGATACAAGCGAATGCCGCCCCGCATCTTCTTGACCGTGCAATTCTCGACAGTCACGCTGCCACCCTTGCTGTAGACACGAATACCATCTTCGGACAGCGGAATCATTGTGTCCGTCGGGATCGGCGTGCCCAGATCCCGGCCGTGATCCCGGTTCTTGCTGCCGATCGCACTTCTCCCCTGGCCTCTTTCGCGACGGCCACGACGTCCTCTGCTGCGGTCGTCTTTTGGCGGGATCTTGTAGTCAGATCTGGCTGGCAGATCTCTCGGATTCGTTTCAAGGTAGAGATCCTTGCTGGGACGCATCACTCCCTCGACCAAAGAGTTCTTGATCACCGATTCATCCGCCGGGCTTTGCATGTAGATGCCATGGCCGAACGCCCGTTGCTGGACTTCACATCCGTCAACGGTATTGCGTTTCCCTTTCAGTAAAATGCCACAACGTTTGTCCAATCCGTAGACGTTGTCTGCACCGATGCCGTAGATGCTGCCATAGCCGTACGGAAACGATCCGCGAACGGTCAACTTGGTACCTGCAACCGTATTGTCGTCTCCGGAAACCGATAAAACAGCACTGCCGTTCAACCCCTTGGCCAGCGTAGACCGGTTCTGGTTGTAAGCGCTGAAGTCGGTGACGTCGTCCAAGCCGCTTGGGTAGATGTCTTCGAAGACGCCGCCGCGAAAGACGTTGTTGTCGCCGGAGATCGTGATGTAGCCGCGGCGTGTGGTACCGACGGGGACCGCAACATACACATCCGACAAATCGATTGTGTTGTTTGATCCCGAGCAAGGGATGTCTCGGGATCCATTTGGAAGTTCCGTCAGCGTGTAGCGACCCGGTTTCATGATGATCGTTTGGTCGCTCGATTGGACGGCCGATCGCAACGCCAACAAGGTCGACACCTCGGTCGTGGTTCCAGCATTCACTGTCCGACCGAATGCCATCATCAGAAGAACGGCCACCATCACTCGCGGGTTGCCCAGCCGAGATGGAAAGGTTGTTTCGAGCATCTCCGGTCGCGTCGACCCAATTCTTCGATTCATGATGGAACGCTCCACGAGGATGTCTTTCGCGGGATTCAACGGGGATGGTAAAGATTGGTGGATTGGCATCGTTCGGAAGTTGGTTCGACGTTGGTTGCGTTGGCGATTGGCACTCGTTGTGCCCGGTAAGTGGCACAACAAGCGGGCCCGTGTCGCGACCCGTCCCGTGGATGTCATTCCTGATCGTCCGGCAGTGCAGATCATTGTTTGACCGCGGCAGGTGCACCCGCCGGTTTTGTTTTCGTGCCGTCCGCCGGTTCCAGGTGAAAGACTTGGAAATTCGTATAGATATGGTGGGTGCCAACCATGCGAAACCCAAAATAGCCTTGGCGATAGACGGGAAATCGATCGACATCATAGTTGGCCTGCCGCACCGTCGGCTTGCCTTGGCTGTCGCGTCCTTCGATCTGGACTGGGTCGCCGGCCGCAATTTGGTAGATAAGCTTGCCATCAACGACGTATTGGATCACGTCGTCAAATGCGACCAGTTGTACCGACATCACTTTGTCCGGTGTGATCAGGTAGCCGGGTTTTCCGTCCTTGTCGTTCAGTGCCAAATGATCGGATGGCTTGCCGTCCACTTCTCGAGGATATCGCCGCATTCGGGTGGTCAAGTTGGCGACCGATCCACCCCCACCCGTGCTGGCGTAGTAGCCGTGAAGCTTGTCATAAGTGGAAAATTTGCCGGTGTACTGGTCCGAGTCGAACAGCCCCAGGTCGCGATCCAGTGGATCCGTCGCCATCCAAAAGTTGTTGATGTCGCGTGGCTGCTGTCCCCGGATCGCCGGTTTCGATGTGGGGCAAAGCACGTCGTAAGTAATCGCAACGCGTGTGGGCAGCTTCTGTTTGAACCACACCGTGCATCCGCGTCCTGGCAACTGGCAATCAAGCGAGTGTCCCGTCGCCATCACCTTGGCGGGCGCGAATCCCGATCGCGGCTGAATCTGGACGACCCAGTTGTCGAGGGTTTCGAAGTGATCACGAGCCATCCTCGTTCCGACTTTGAATCTGCCAACTCCGTGACCGAGCACCACGGGGAAATCGCTGCGGGACGTCGATTCGTCGAACGCTGGATTGTTCGTCGCCGCATCCTTCGGCGGTGAGATCCCGCCCGGAGCGTCCTTGTCCTCTGTTGCGTTCTTCTGCGTTGCGTTCTTTTCCTCCGGCAATCCAAAGGATGTCAGAGTTCCCCACGACATGTGTTGACGATGCGATCCTTCGGGGCGTTCCTGGTCTGCGACTCGCAGGCTAGACGGCATGTCCATCCCCATTCGATCGTGGTAATGATGGACGACTCGCTGGTAGATCGGGCGGAAGCGTCCCCGTCCTTTGGATGAGATCGCGGGATAGTCGTACCGGTCTCCCACACTTCGGTACCGTTGGTACGGCACGTCGTCACCCAAGTTGTATTTTGCCGTGTATTCGAAACCCATTGCGAGACGATTGTCGGCCGCGGCATACAGGTCGACGCCCTGCTTCCAAGCCATCTCGCAGGCGCAGGCGAGGAACCCCAACCCCATCTGCACATGCGACTGGTCTCGTCCACTCTCCTGACACTGGCCCCATTCGTTCAAATAGTTTTCAATTGCCCCGTTGCCTGAACCCTGCAAGAAGTAATCCGCCGCGCGGTCGAACATCGCGTGATCGTCCAGATAGATTCCCATCGCGATCATGGTTTGGATCATGGATGCGTCCCAGTTGCCGTTGGCGGTGGGAAAGAAGTCCTTGATCACAGGGTAGAAGACCTGACGGAGCATTCGCTCGAACGTTTTCTGATCCTCGGCCCGCCACTGGGTGCTGGTGTGCCGAATCAGCTCAGCCGCGTTGCAAAACGCGACTCCGTCCATCCCGACCAACAGTTTCGCATCGTGACCGGAAACGGACTCGAGCGTGTCTGCCCAGGCGTTCAGGATTTCGATCGCCTTCTTTGCGTGCGCCGCATTCTGCGTCAGGCTCCACTGCAAAGCATGGGCGTAAGCAGCCGCTGCGTCGCGGGACATATCCGAACTGCCGATGTTCGGATTGTTTCGAACTCCGCGTACAACCCCGGCTGTCGGCGATGGGGAATAGTCCAACGAAGCGACCTCGGCCGATTGCAGCTGATCCCACGCCGACTTCCAGGGCTGTTGGCCGGTCTGAATCTTCTGTTGGATGAAATTCAGCTCGGGGCGACTGTGGAGCAGTCCGGGATGAACCATCGGCTTGGCCCTCGCCTCCGATCTTGGACGTTCGTCGGCTACCGTCGAAACTGCGGGAAGAATCGCGATCAGAACAACAAGGACGTATTTCATGGTCAGTGGTCCACGCTTTCCTGGGATAACCGTTGGGGGGCCGGTGAACGCCAAATGATCAGCGACGGATCACCATCCGCGTTCATTCAAACACGCACGCGTGCAAGTCTAGTTGGTGTGACTTCGTCGGTCCGGATCAGAGGAAGCATCCTGGGCGGTCATCGATTCTTCGATTCTGCTGCGTCGCGGCTGCGTCGTTTCACGGCCCGCACTGCGAAAAATGGGACGAAGGGTTCGGGCGACTAGGATCCCGATGACGGCTTGATCGGTTTCAGGCCACCGAAATAGGTTGCCCAGCTGACATGGTCTCGACCAGCAGCTTTCGCAAACTGGCTTTCGTTGTTTGCCGCACCCATACGAATCCCTTCGTAGATTCCAGCGATCACGCCGCCTAGAAATTCGCCAAGTTCGGCGACTCGATCTTCGCGGTATTCCTGGACCGACATTGGTCTGTATTTCAAGTCGGTGCCAAAAGCAGCGTTCATGAACTCGGCTAATTGCTGCTGAGTGATCGCTTCGCCATGCAAATTGTAAGTTTGACCGTTGTGTTCCGATCCCGTCATCATGCGGGCGTATGCGTATGCCAGTTCGGAACGCGTCGTGTAGCCACACTTCTGGTCGCCCGCGCAGTTCGCAATTTCTCCTCGTTCGATATAGGTCGCGATGTAGTCAACATCCGGTTCGATGTAGATACCGTTGCGTCCGATCGACCATGAGAGACCGCTGTTGCGAACGTCCTCTTCCGTTTGCCGGTTGCTTTGGACGATCGGCGAGAAGGCGGTGCCTTCTTCGGCTCCTTGGATGCTGGTGTAGACGATTTTCGTCACGCCCGCCCGTTTGGCTGATTCGATGACGTTGCGATGCTGCAGGATCCGTTTGTCGGGTGCGTCCATTCCGGATATCAGGAGCAAAGTGCCGATATCGTGGAGCGACCGTTCCAAGTCGTCCGGTGAAGTGTAGTCGCCGGGCCGTATTTCGACTCCGAGTGCCTCGGCTTTGCGAGGCGTGCGGGCGAGTCCAACCACGTTTTCGGAGCCGACGATCTCGATTGCGGCGCGGACGATTTCCGAGCCCAGATGACCGCTGGCGGCCGTGACTGCGATTCGTTCTTTCATTTTTTCTTCCTAAATGTGGCGTGCAAACGTCATGTCGTCCCAAAATCGAAGGCGTCCGATACCGACGCGTGATGACAATCAACATACCCCGTTGACGCACATCGCGAAGACCTTCGGCGATCTCCCACCACTTCATCGTTTTGTCCTAGGAGTGCATGACTTGGCCGCCGTCGATGTTGATCGTTTGGCCGGTGATGTTGCGAGCGGCATCGGACGCAAGGAACACGGTGGTCGCTGCGATTTCGTCTAGCTCTTGCCATCGCCCCAGCGGAGAAACGCGTCGGATTTTCTCGGCTGCCCACTGTTCATAGGTCTGCCCTTGCTGGTCGGGGGCTCCACCGCGACTCGATTCCCAGACCGCTTGGTTCAGGTCCGTCTTCACCATTCCCGGTGCGATCGCGTTGACGCGTACGCCGGAGGATGCCAGGTCCTTGCCGGCGCACTGGGTGAAGTTGATCAGTGCAGCCTTGGATGCGCTGTAGGGTGGATCCGTTTGCGAGCCGATTTGACCGGCGACGGAGACATAAAATAAAAGGCTGCCGTCCCCGCGACTGGCAAGCAGCGGAGCGAACGCGTGCGCCACATGGACGGCTCCCATCAAGTTGACTTCCAAAACGCGTGCCCACTCGACCGGTGGCACATTCCAGAACGGGAATCCGTAGTGACCGCTTCCAACAGCGACGGTAAAAACGACGTGAGAAACGTCCCCGGATTCGCTCGCAAGCAACTCGACTTGCTGCAAATTGGTGACGTCAATCACCTTGCCTGTCACCCGCTGGCGTGACTGCTTCAGCACGGAAGGATCCGCGTCGGCGGCAATCACATCGCAACCTTCGTCAAGGAATGCATCCGCAACCGCTCGGCCGATCCCACGAGCGGCGCCGATCACGACCACTGTTTTTCCGTTGAGTCCAGTATCCATAGGTCTGTGTCGCAATCTTGAATCATTTGGGGGGGCGGGGCGAATGACAAGATGAGAGTAGTCGATGATCGCGTCCGCTTCGAGACCGTTGACGGTCATGATGGATGATCTGACGCAGGATCAGCCCCCCCCAAGTTTGTTTTGTGATACGGGGGCCAGGGACTCGTAGCCGCGTCCAGTTCTTCCGTTCCGGCACTTTCCCGCGGTGCATTGAGTAGCCGCACGGCGATGGGGGCATTCACCCCAACGCGATCGAGTCACTATCATGATTTGCTTGACGAACAATCCTTTGCTTGCCTTGCGAAAAGCGCTTCTGCATGAATGCTCAGCAACAGTTGATCAAAAGTTACAAACAGCTCGCTCCGACGATCAAAAAGATCCTGCAAGTCGCTGCGTCTAGCAAGCCAATGACGAAAACGTCGCTGGTCGAGTTTGCGGCCAATGTGGGAGTCATGCATGAAGATCAGCATCTTGTTCACTACCAGCAGCATCGCCTTGAACTGGCTCAGGCGATTGAACAGGGCTTGCTTGTCTATCTGAGCAACTCGAGGCAAGGTCCCGTCGAAGTTACCAGCAAACTGGTTGATTACGTATTTCGAGATTCTTTGGCTAGCGGAATTGCGGAGGATGTCCGGGAAAGACTCGAAAGGCAATCCTATTCGACATTTTACGCCCACGATCAAGTCACCGCAGTCCGGCAAATGCGGTTCGCGTTTTACCGAGGTGATTGGGAAACTTGGACCAAGCTTGGTCAGTACCATAGTTTCAATCCGGTCGTGCTTTTTCCGTTTTGCCTAGATGTATTCAAGGGGTTGCATCCAAAATTTCAGGCCCATTTTTTCGCCAGCTCTTGTGGAGACTTGATCAATCATGGGGACGCTCGCCGGTCCGGTTTGGTAGACGAGATTGAAAGTGTGCTGGACGTATTCGAACGGCTACCCGAGGAGGTCATTGTCGCCGCAATTGATCTTTTTGCTTCGCAGGGAAACATCCCGGCCCTCAGGAAATTTGCTGACCGGGTCGGTACGCCCAGATCAGAGATTCAAGGATGCATCGCCTTCTTGCAGGGCGACTACGAATCGGCCTTGAAACATTTTGAAACTGCGGACAAAGAGACTCGCAAGCGGACGAAGACACGCAAGATCAATCTCCGCCACTTGTCCTCGGTATTTTATGGGTTGTTGCTACTGCGTCAGAACTCGCCTGCGGCTCAGAAAAAACTTCGTCAGATTGCCAAAGTCGTGTCCGACTGGAGGAACGATTACGATTGGACCGAGTTACCTCTATCCGCCGCTCTGGCCTATCAGACAGATCTGATCGGGAACAAGCATTCGCACGAATCATTCTCGCTAAATCAAACGATTTTGGTTTGTTTGCTCAGTGGGTGGAACCGGATTTGGTACCTCAGCGAAGCGAAAACCACGGAATCGGTCAAAGTCATCAGGGCGTCATTGGACGTCTGCCGAGCAACGGGGGCCGATTGGTTTGCCGCCGAACTGGCAATCATCTTGTCGCGTTTCCCCATCGATAAGAATGAGCAAGCGGAGCTGATCTCATTCGCGAAACAATCACACCAGCGTTTGGGCACCGCATCGCTGGGCGACTTCATCCAGCCTGCGCCAATTTGGGATTCGGGATTGACCGCCTTGGAGAATCTGTGCGCTGGTACCGACACTGGTTCAGCCACCGCAGGGCAGATTCCATTGAACGCCGAGCGGATGATTTGGGAGTTGCAGTATTCCGACGATGGCAATTGGATTGAGCTCTATCCTATTGTTCAAAAGCTGGGCAAGAAAGGCTGGAGCAAAGGACGCAAAGTTGCACTGGGGCGACTGTATGAAAATTGGCAAACCTCCGATTTCGGGTATCTGACTCAGCAGGATCGCGATATTTGTCAATGCATGATCCAGCGTTATGACACGAACCCCTACGGCTATCGCGAAACGTACTACGAATTCTCAGCGACCCGAGTCGGCAAAGCGATTGTCGATCATCCGAGCATCTTTCACCTGGGTGAACGTGACGAGCCGATTCAAATCACAGAGACTCGTCCGCATCTGACGATCGAGCAAAAGGGGAAGCGGATCAAACTGGCGGTTCAACCAACTTGCGGCGGTGAGTCAATGAGCATTCAAGTGGATGGTTCGCACCGGATCTCGGTCGTCCAGTTTTCCGATCGTCAAAAGAAGATCGCTGAACTGATTTCGAATCTGCCCACCATTCCCGCCGACCAGCAGGCTCGCGTGGCTCAAATCGCTCGCTCGATCGCGGCGGTTATCGATGTTCAATCGGACATCGAGGCCGCACCGTCCAGCGGCGAAGCGATCGAGTCGTCGCACGGTATCGTTGCCCAACTGACTCCGTACCAGGATGGTTTGCGAGCGGAATTGTTTGTCCAACCGTTGGGTGCGGAAGGTCCTTTCTGTCGCCCCGGTGTTGGTGCCCCATCCGTCTTTGCGTCCGTGGGCGGCAAGTCGCTGACGACGACACGTGATCTGGACGCCGAATGCGATCGATTGCAGCTGATCCTGACCGAGTGTCGGCCGCTAGAAGTGAGGACGTCGACCGACGATCAAACGGAATGGTTGTTCGATGAATGCGACGATGCGTTGGAGCTCGTTGTCGAACTTCAGAAGCTGGCCGATCAGGGTAAGGTTACGCTGCTTTGGCCGCGAGGCAAATCGCATCAGGTCGCGGGCCAATCGTCCAACGCCGATTTCCGAGTCAGTCTCAAACAGGATCGCGATTGGTTTGCGGCCTCGGGGAAGCTGACCGTCGACGATGAGTTGACGTTGGACTTGATGACGCTGCTCGATCTGGCCTCGGCCGGACCGTCGCGGTTCGTCAAACTTGACGACGGGAGGTTCTTGGAATTGACGCACGAACTGCGCCAACGGGTGTCGGATATCGCTGCCTTCGGGACAACGATGAAGAACAAGGTGCGTTTCGCTCCCGTGCGTGCACTTGTGGTCGATTCGTTGTTGGAAGACACCCAGTGCAAAACGGACAAGCATTGGAAGTCACACCTGCGCCGCATCCAGGAAGCCAGCACCATCCCGGCCGATCCGCCATCCACGCTGCAAGCAAGCCTACGTGACTATCAGGTCGAGGGGTACGCGTGGCTGCGGCGTCTGTCGCATTGGAACACCGGCGCGTGCCTGGCCGACGATATGGGGCTTGGGAAAACGATCCAGGCGTTGGGGTTGTTGATCGAACGCGCGCCCGATGGGCCCGCACTGATCGTCGCACCCGCCTCGGTCGGTTTTAACTGGGAAAGTGAGACTCGAAAATTCGCGCCAACGCTGACGCCGAAACTGTTTCGTGACTGCGACCGCGATCAGTTCTTTGACGACATTCATCCCGGCGACTTGATCATCACCAGCTACGGGTTGCTGCAGTCGGAAATCGATCGCTTCACCAATGTGCATTGGCGTACGATCCTGTTGGACGAAGCACAGGCGATCAAGAACGCCGATACCAAACGATCGCAGGCGGTGATGCAGTTGGAAGGCGACTTCAAGGTGATCTTGACCGGGACACCGATGGAGAATCATCTGGGCGAACTGTGGAACCTGTTTCGATTCGTCGTGCCAGGGTTGCTGGGGTCCAGCGATCAATTTCGCAAATCGTTTGCGATCCCGATCGAACGAGACAATTGCCGCGATTCGCGTCGACGGCTGAAGCGACTGATCCAACCCTTCCTTTTGCGGCGTACCAAGACGGAGGTGTTGTCGGAGCTGCCCGCCAGATCCGAGACGGTCTTGGAAGTCGAGATGTCGCCGGCCGAGGTCGCACTGTACGAAGCGCTGCGACGCAAAGCGATCGAGAACATTACGGCATCCGCCAAAGAAGAGAAGTCCAGTGGCGAACAGCATTTGCAAGTGCTTGCCGAGCTGACCCGTTTGCGACTGGCGTGCTGCCACCCAAGTCTGGTCGGCGGTGATGGAATCAGCGGTTCCAAGCTGGCTCTGTTCGGCGAGAAGGTCAGCGAGGTCGTCGATGGCAAACACAAGGTTCTGGTGTTCAGCCAATTTGTGAAACACTTGTCGATCCTGCGAGACGAGCTGGATGGAATGGGAGTGTCGTACCAGTATCTGGATGGTTCGACGTCGATGAGCAAACGCAAGGAGGCTGTCGAATCGTTCCAGGCAGGCAAGGGCGACGTGTTCTTGATCAGTTTGAAAGCCGGCGGAACGGGCCTGAACCTGACCGCGGCCGACTATGTGTTCCACATGGACCCCTGGTGGAACCCAGCGGTCGAGGATCAGGCGACCGACCGCGCCCATCGCATCGGCCAACAGCGACCAGTCAACGTCTATCGATTCATCAACCGAGGCACGATCGAAGAACAAATCGTCGATCTCCACCACACCAAGCGAGACCTAGCCGACAGCCTCCTAGCAGGAACCGACCGAGCCGGCAAACTGTCCACCGCCGACCTAATCGCACTGCTAAAAGACCACTCACTAGAAGCCAAGTAGAAGCACAAGGCGCCGCGCCGCGTATCCCTCCCCGTCGTCTGCTAGTCCCCCTCACCCCAACCCTCTCCCCCAGATCCCACCGAAGCTCCACTTCGATGGGATCCGGGGGAGAGGGGGCAAGAAAAGTTCAACGCAAAATCCAACCACCGCATCCACTTTTTAGCCCCCTCTCCCCCGCGTTGAACACGAGTTTTGCTCGCGTTCACCGTGGGGGAGAGGAAGCAAGCAATGCCAACCAACCACCGCAACCACCGCCCCACTTTTTAGCCCCCTCTCCCCCGCGTTGAACGCGAGTTTTGCTCGCGTTCACCGTGGGGGAGAGGAAGCAAGCAATGCCAACCAACCACCGCAACCACCGCCCCACTTTTTAGCCCCCTCTCCCCCGCGTTGAACGCGAGTTTTGCTCGCGTTCACCGTGGGGGAGAGGAAGCAAGCAATGCCAACCAACCACCGCAACCACCGCCACACTTTTTAGCCCCCTCTCCCCCGCCTTGAACGCGAGTTTTGCTCGCGTTCATCGTGGGGGAGAGGAAGCAAGCAATGCCAACCAACCACCGCAACCACCGCCCCACTTTTTAGCCCCCTCTCCCCCGCGTTGAACACGAGTTTTGCTCGCGTTCACCGTGGGGGAGAGGGTTGGGGTGAGGGGGCCCGACTCTTGCTCTTTTCCTCATCGGAAAACGGCGAACAAAAAAAAAGGCATCGTTCACTGATCCCCCAACCTCAATCGCGTCCAACGTCGATCTGTCTTCTCACCCGGACTTAGCCACTACCTCAATCGATCCATTTTGAATCGGATTTTCGGACCACGGCTCGGCCGACATTTGCAATAATGGCACGGTATCCGGACGAATCGAACGACTCTCTAGCGAGGATTGACATGGGCCATTCTGATCCTGTCGACGGTACCGAACCGCTGCCGATCGTTGTCGTGGTGTTTGAACACGACGCGTCTCGCCTGGGGGCGGCGGTGGAGTACGACGCGGCGCTGACGTTATGGGCGACGATGTCCGAGGACCCGGCGAACTGGGATGAGGTTGCGGGCTATTGGCCTCGCTACCGTTGCTTGCCAGGGCCCGATGCAGTGCTGTTCAACTCCGGTGTTTGCGAATTTTTGGATGGCTTGCCGATCCAGCCCTGCGATCGTGACCAAGCTATCGCGGCGATCGAAGGCCATGGAAATTGGTTCGCGATCGACTTGGTGCAAAAGCGAATCGTTACCGGTTCCGATATGCAACCGCTGGGACGCCAAGCAACTCTGGCACTGGCGACCGATGAAAAAGGAAAACAACGTTGCCCGCTGCCGTTCGCGTTGCCCGATTGGTGGGAGTTGCATGAGGCGGCCGAGGCAAGCTTGGTTTCATTGCCACGCGAAACGGAGATTCAGATTCCACGATGCGATCGAGAGGTTCTTTTCGGTTTACCGATGATCAGCGACTTGGCAAGCAGGATTCTGAAGGTCGTCGGCGCAGGAAGGATGCCGGTTGAAAACAACACTGGTCGTGGCCCTTCGGTCGCGATGAATGCCGTGACCGTCGAGGTACACCGTGATTGGTTGATGACTCCGCGTTCCGATCTCGATGGACAGCGACCACGCGACTCGATGCACGGTGCCCACGATTGGAGCGACTCGATTGTGGAGGGCCAGCGGATGCGATTCAGCGACGGGGCGCCGATGATCGCTGCTCCCGATGATGTGCTCGGTTACGCGGACGCTCCGATGGGCCGCGAAGAAATGATTGTCTACTTCGATCTGTGCCGTGAAATCATCGATGCAGGTTGGCAGTGGTGCCAGGAACGGCTGGACGCAAGCGACGACTCGAAAGTCGACGCCAGCGGTGATTGGCTGGATCCATTGGTCACGTATTTGATCGAAGTTCGCGATTCCTGGATGCATCACCCGTTCGAAGGTGACGCGCCACCTGAGTTTATCATCGAGTGCAGTCGCCGCCGCGTGCCGCGTGGTGACGACATCCCGATCGTAGGAATGGAGGGTCCGGAAGTCGAGCAACACATGCCCGACTGCGACTGCCCGATTTGCGACATAATGGCGTCGGGCATGTTCGGGCCTGGCTTCACGATACTGGATGGGCATCAATTGGAATTGGACGATGAGTTCGCTTTCTCGACGCATCAGTTCATCGAGGATTGGGAACAAGAGCAAGAAGAGTTACGTGAGTTCAGGGATAGCTTTGGTGATGAGCCGTTCGGAAGCGGAAACTCGATGGAGGCGGGCGAAAGCGAAGACGATATTTTCGCATCGGCTTGGTCGAATCCGATGTCTGACGACCCACTGCCCGGCGATCCCCAGGGTCACTTGAAGCTATCGTTCCGGCTAGCCGAGATCATCGGAGATCTGGAAAACGCTGGCGCGGAAAGGGGAACGATTCGCAGTTTGAACAATGCGTTTCGAAACTACCGAGAGAGCGACCGCGCTGATGTCTCCGCGGCCAGAACCGATTTGGCCCGACAACTCGATCACATCGCCGAGCAGTATCCAAGCCTGTTACCAAAGATCGCAGACTTCCAATCGCAAGTTGACGAACTCCAGAGAGAGTCCGCCGAAGTGCAGGGCGAGAAGGAATCGAGAGACAACGACAGCTCCCGCTAAACCACGCTCTTCGCCACCCGCACTTCCAAGCTTCTTTTTGCCCCCTCACCCCAACCCTCTCCCCCAGATCCCACCGAAGCTCCACTTCGGTGGAATCCGGGGGAGAGGGGGCAAGAAAAGTCCAACGCAAAATCCAACCACCGCAACCAGCGCCGCACTTTTTAGCCCCCTCTCCCCCTCGTTGAACGCGAGTTTTGCTCGCGTTCATCGTGGGGGAGAGGGTTGGGGTGAGGGGCAACGCCGTTAAGGAAATTTTTCATGCTGCATTTGAGAGGTCCAGTGTAGCTTTGGCAAGCTTCTGTTGCTCTGCGGTGGCGAGTTCAATTGTGGGTGGGCCGGTCCGGGGTTCCTCTTTTCGGCGTGGGTAGTTGCGACTTTTCTTTTTACTTGCGCGGTCGTATGTATCCGTCAACGCACCGGCCAAGAGACTCCGAAGCGATTCGCCCCGCGCGGGTATCTCGTTGGGGCAGTGCAGGATGTTTTGCAATATTCGTAACACCATCGCGACGCTCGTTTGAGCCGCCGGTTCGATCCGATCGATTTGTTCGCGAAGCGCAAGTAACTGCGCCATCCAAAGACCGACAAGCGACCAGGTTAACTCGTGCTCGACGACATCCGGCGTTCGCCCGAGCAGTTTCGAACGACCGTAAGTTTGCTTTAAGGATCGGAATTGCACTTCGATTCCCCAGCGTTTTCGATAAATTTCCCCAGCACGCGAATCACTTAACTTGCGTAAGTTCAATTCGTTGGTGACGAGATAGACTTCGCCACGTCCGTCGTGAAAGCGAAGTAGCCGAAGGACCAACGGCGGCTGCTTGCGTTGCTGTTTTTCTTTCGGCCAGCAGTACACGATGCCATCACGTTCGCGAACCCGTCCAAGTTGCTTCAGGAAGCGACAATTGCTTCCGACACGCGTCAGGAAGTGATGGCCGTGGCTGTCGATCGCGTTCCAAAAGTCGTAGCCGACGAAACCAGCATCACCGCAGATGAGCGTGTTTTTCGGTAGGTCTAAAGCATTCAGCATTTCCAACAGATGGGCTCGTTCGCTGGAATAACTCGGTCCGATTTTCCATGCCCATGGCAATCGCTGTCCGACATGCCACAGTAGCGTAAGCCAGACTTGAGGACCGACGGGCTGCGGATTGTAGTTCTTCTTTTTGCTCACCGGTTTTCGTTTGTTGGCGTGTCGACCACGCTTGTTCTTCTTGTTCTTCTTGTTCTTCTTGTTCTTCTTGTTCTTCTTCGATCCCCTTTTGTTCTTTGGCTTGCAGAACCGCTTCTCGTTGGCCAGGGTTCGGCAAGCATCCAAGCGGGAACCGTCGACGGCCAACACCAACCAAATCCCAATGCGAAAACTTGCTTGATCTGTCTTCTCCATCAAATGATGCATTCGTTGGACCAGTGGCGGAAGGATTTGCTCGGTGTACTTCTGCAGTGCAGTGATCAGCGTTTGATACGAATGAATCCCGGTCGTACCGAATAAGCTCTCGACACTTTTGATCGCGTCTTTGGTGGATTCGACGAGCAATGATTGACTACTCCAAACCCATAGAATTGCGACCTGCATCAAGTGAGTCGGCACCCAATTAGCATTGCCGTGAACACGAACCTTTGCGAATAATTGGTCGTTGGCGATCCAGCGAATCGCTTTGGCCAGCTGTTCACCTTGAGTCATTGATTGCTTCTGTTTCGAAGCAGCATCCTTGCCACTGTTACTCATAGCCAGGCTCCTTTTCTTTCGACGATGTAGTCGAGGATTTTGGGGGGAGCCTGGCTTATTTCATTTATGGCCCTCCAAAAGCTATCCTGGTTACCTAATTCACTCGAAAAATTTCCTTAACGGCGTTGGGTGAGGGGGCCCGTCGAAGAACGATTGCAAATTGCAAATTGAACAATGCAAATCGCCAATCGGAAAACGATCTACCCAAACGTCCACCCACCCAAGTTTGCATTTTGAAATGTCCATTTTGCAATTTGCAATCACTTCCCCCTCACCCAACCCTCTCCCCCGGATCCCACCGAAGCTCCACTTCGGTGGAATCCGGGGGAGAGGGTTGGGTGAGGGGGGGGCAGCTTCCCGTAGCCGAAGTCGCCAGTCTTTGGCGGCGAATCGCCGCCCGACCAAACTCTGGTGAGATCCGCTACACGTCGGACCTCCCGCGCACTAGAATCCGTCTATCCGAACATTCCTTCACCGATGCTTGAGGTTATCGCTAGCGATCAATGGTCTACCTTTTCCTGTTGCTTGGCTTGGTGATTCTTGTTGCGGGTGCGGAGCTTTTGGTCCGAGGAGCGGTGACGCTTGCGGAGGTCGCCCGGATCTCGCCGTTGGTGATCGGGCTGACCGTGGTCGCCTTTGGAACCAGCGCCCCAGAGCTTGCGGTGTCGACGGTCTCTAGCCTTAAGGGCGACTCGCAGATTGCACTGGGCAACGTGGTCGGCAGCAACCTGTTCAACGTTCTGTTGATTCTGGGACTCTCTGCACTGATCGTGCCACTGTCGGTTTCATCCCAGTTGGTTCGTCTGGACGTGCCGATCATGGTTGCCGTTTCCATACTGGCTTGGATGGCCGCGTTGGACGGATCGATCCAGAGATGGGAGGGAATTGGGCTGCTGTTGATTTTCGCTGGTTACACCGCGTGGTTGATTCGTGCTGGCAGGGCAGAGTCGCACGGCGGGTCCGGCCCGTCGGCCGAGCCAGTGAAAGCAACGCTGAGTGTCCTGTTGTCCAACGCCGGACTGTTGTTGGCCGGACTAGCGCTATTGGTTTGGGGCGCCCAATTGCTGGTCGATTCGGCAACCACCATCGCTCGATCGTTGGGGATCAGCGACATTGTGATCGGGTTAACGATTGTCGCCGCGGGCACGTCGCTGCCCGAGTTGGCGACATCGATTGTCGCAGCGGCCAAAGGGCAGCGTGACATCGCCGTCGGCAACGTGGTCGGCAGCAACATCTTCAACATATCGATGGTCTTGGCGACCGCATCGTTAGTATCCCAGTCGGGCGTACCGGTAGCGACCGAGATCCTGTTTTTCGACATCAGTGCGATGGTGATGACGGCGCTACTCTGTTGGCCGATGTTCATCAGCGGCGCGATCGTGAGCCGCAGCGAGGGTGGGATCATGTTGACGCTATACGTCGTCTACACAGCGATCCTGATCGCCGCTTCCCAGCAACTCCCCTGGGTCGACAACGCAAAGAGCGCCTTTGTGTACATCATCTTCCCACTCGCCTGCGCTACCTTCACCACCGTGGCCTGGCGAACCCGCCGCCACCCCATCCAACCGTAGCCGCAGCAGCCTTCTCCCCCCCTGCCAACCTCCCACCGGGTCTCGCCTCTGCCGCCTGTTGCCCCCTCACCCCAGCCCTCTCCCCCAGATCCCATCGAAGCTCCACTTCGGTGGGATCCGGGGGAGAGGGGGCAAGAAAAGGCGAAGCCCAGAGAGCCATTCGACCGCTGCTACGCCGCGTTTCTTAGCCCCCTCTCCCCAGCCCTCTCCCGCGGATCCCATCGATGCTCCACTTCGGTGGGATCCGGGGGAGAGGGGGCAAGAAAAGGCGAAGCCCAGAGAGCCATTCGACCGCTGCTACGCCGCGTTTCTTGGCCCGCTCTCCCCAGCCCTCTCCCGCGGATCCCATCGATGCTCCACTTCGGTGGGATCCGGGGGAGAGGGGGCAAGAAAAGGCGAAGCCCAGAGAGCCATTCGACCGCTGCTACGTCACGTTTCTTAGCCCGCTCACCCCCGCGTTGAACGTGAGTCTTGCTCGCGTTCACCGTGGGGGAGAGGGGGTAAGAAACGTCCAACCAGCCAACCACCGACGTCACGCCGCGTTTCTTAGCCCCCTCTCCCCCTCGTTGAACGCGAGTCTTGCTCGCGTTCACCGTGGGGGAGAGGGCTGGGGTGAGGGGGCTAAGAAGTGGGGTGTGGGGAGTCGGTAGATGGTCGTTTTGGTGCTGGCGAGATTTTTGATTCTCTCTGGTGTCTAATGGTGGGAATGTGTTGCTATTTTGTTTCTTGTTTGAAATTGCCACTCTGATGATTCACCTTTGGATTCGCCGTTGTTCTACTGCTGGTTCCGCGGCGGTTATTTGGTTGGTTCTGTTTGCGCCCACGCACAACACTCACGCTCAGCCACCCTCCACTGCGACATCGCCGACCGTTGATCGCTATCACGGCGTTGATGTTCACGACGACTACCGCTGGTTGGAGGATTGGAGTGATCCGAAGGTTCAAGAATGGAGTGAGCTTCAGAACGCTTACGCTCGGCAGACGCTGGACGCTTTGCCCGCGGTCGAAGCGATTCGCGCGCGAGTGACCGAGATCATGTCGGCACGACTGATCTCCTATGCCAACGTTCATTTCGCTGGCGGCAAGTACTTTGCGATCAAGAACCAGCCGCCCAAGGAGCAGTCGTTCCTGATCAGGTTTGATGATTTACAAAATCCCGATCAAGCCAGCATTTTGTTCGACCCCAACGTTGTCGATACCGACGGCACGACTTCCATCGATTGGTATGAACCGTCACCGGACGGCAAATGGGTGGCGATTTCGATTTCCACTGGTGGCAGCGAGGTGGGGGATGTGTCGGTTTTTGATACTTCCAGTGGAATGCGAGTGTTTGAAGTGGTGCCGCGCGTGAACTCGGGCACCGCTGGGGGCGATCTTGCTTGGACCCCCAACAGTGATGGCTTCTATTACACCCGCCATCCGCGATCGGGCGAACGCGACGAGGCGGATCTGAATTTCTATCAGCAGTTGTTCTTTCACGAACTGGGTACCGATAGTGCAAACGACCGATTCGAATTGGGGACCGATTTCCCTCGGATCGCCGAGATTGAAGTCGAGGTCAATGATGCGACCGGTCGCGTGCTGTGCAATGTCCAGGACGGTGACGGCGGACAGTTCAGCCACTTTGTTCGATCGGCTGCAGGTCGCTGGGTGCAGTTCAGCCAGTTCGGCGACAAACTGGTGCAAGCGACCTTCGAGCCCAATGGCTGCGTGCTAGCGATCACGCGACAGGACGCCGCCAGGGGCAGGATCGTTCGATTGCCGGATCCCGTGAACGATCCTCGCAAACAAGTGCCTGTGATCGATGAAGACACCGACACGGTGGTGACCAGTTTCTATCATGCGCCGCCAAGTCTATTGGCGACAGAGGATCGGATCTATGTGACGTACCAGTTGGGCGGACCGTCGCAGATTCGCGTCTTCGATCTTCACGGTCAACCACTGCCTGCACCGACTCAATTGCCGATTTCTAGCGTCGGTGGCATCGAGCCTCTATCGGGCAATGACATCTTGTTCCATAACGCGTCTTACGTTCAACCGACACAGTGGTTGCATTTCGATGCCGCCAACAGCGAAACCATTCGCACAGCGCTTTCCAGCCAGTCCAATGTTGACTTTGATGATGTCACCGTCCGCCGCGAATTTGCGACGTCCAAGGATGGGACGCAAGTGCCCGTGAACATCATTCGCCCGGAATCCGCGACCGGTGCAGGACCATTGGTGCTGTACGGTTATGGTGGCTATGGCATCAATCTGACGCCCGGTTTCAAGGCAGCCAACAAGGTGCTGTTGGAACAGGGCGTGACCTACGTCGTCGCGAATATCCGCGGTGGTGGCGAGTTCGGTGAACAGTGGCACTTGGGCGGTAACTTGACGAACAAGCAGAATGTTTTCGATGACTTCTACTCTGCGGCGACTCACTTGATCGAGAAGGGATATACGACATCCGACCAATTGGCGATCATGGGCGGATCCAACGGCGGTCTGTTGATGGGCGCCACTCTGACTCAGCATCCGGATCTGGCCAAGTGCGTGGTGTCGTCCGTCGGGATCTACGACATGCTTCGGGTGGAATTGTCACCCAATGGATCGTTCAATATCCCCGAGTTCGGAACCGTGAAGAACCCTGATCACTTTGAAGCGATGCGTGCCTACTCGCCGTTCCACAATGTTCGCGACACCGTGGAGTATCCGGCCACGATCTTCTTTACCGGCGCCAATGATCCGCGAGTGGACCCGATGCAGTCGAGGAAGATGACCGGGCGAATGCAGGCAGCCAATCCAGGTGGCTTGCCGGTGCTGCTACGTACCAGTGCGAATTCGGGTCATGGTGGCGACACGGGGTTGTCGCAGCGGATCGAAGAAGCGGTCGACCGCAATGCTTTTCTTTTCTACCACCTGGGTGTGGACTACCAGCAGCCCGTTCCTCGCTAGCGGCTTGTTGATGAAGCCAACCCTCGATTGCCAATGTGGGGCGCTGACGGTCACCGACAGTGGGTGATTCCCGGTCGGCTGCGCGTCGCGATTCACTGAACCAGCAAACCGATAGCACGTGGTGGGCACAGAGCCTATTTGGAGACGCGACCATGAAGCAAACCAGGGCGTGCCGGTTGACAATGAAAATGTGAAGTCTGGGCGTTCGCCTTGATTTCGTCACTAGAGAACCGGTGCTATCGCTCAATCGAGTCATACGCCCTTGGGTATAGACGGTCGCAAGGAATTCCGTCTTCACAGGATCATCGATGCGATGCCATCGCGTGCGGACTGAGCAACAAGAGGCATCGATTTTGATTCGACTGCTCCTGTCGAGCGTTCTGTTTTTGTGCTCCACTTGATGCGATATTCTTGGCGTCAATGGAGAACGAAAATGCGGATTCTGTTTACCGGTGGTTCGGGCAAGGCCGGCCGTTACGTCGTCGCTGATCTGGTCGCGCGTGGGCACCGGGTTCTGAACCTGGACCTTGTTCCAGCGGGCATTCCTGGTGCATTTGATTTGACCACGGACTTGACGGACGCGGGGCAAGTGTTTTCCGCGATGTCGGGGATCACGGGGTTCGATGAGCTGGATGCAGGAATGGGTGATGAGCGGTCGCAAGCGTTAAAATTCGACGCGGTGATTCACTTTGCCGCGATCGCCCGCATTCAGCTACGCCCTGACCCGGAGTGTTTTCGAATCAACACGGTGTCGACGTACAACGTGTTGGAGGCGGCGGTGAAGTTGGGGGTGCCGAAGATCATGTTTGCGTCATCTGAGACAACTTACGGCGTTTGCTTTGCCAGCGGCGAAGTGCGGCCGCAATACATCCCGGTGGACGAGGAACATCCGACGGTGCCGCAGGACGCCTATGCGATGTCCAAGGTTTGTAATGAAGCCTGCGGCCGTTCCTTTCACGCTCGATCGGGGGCGGAAATCTATGCGTTGCGATTGAACAACGTGATCGAACCGCACGAGTATGCGGAGCTCGCGCCGCGTTGGCGTGTCGACGCTGCCTGTCGTCGCCGCAACATTTTCGGGTATATCGACACGCGTGACCTGAGTGACTTTGTCGACCGAGCGTTAGCCGCAGATGGGCTTGGGTATCAGGTGTTCAATGTCGCCAACGGGGATTCGTCGGTTGGAATGTCCAGCGCTGACGTGGCGGCGACGTTCTACGACGACGTGCCGGTGACGCGAGCGATGGGCGAGTTCGAAACGTTCTACGCAATCGATAAGGCGAAAGAGATGCTTGGGTTTGATCCGAAGTCGCGTTGGCGCGACGTGAGCTAGGGAGGGACGATGGGAGTTGTGCCCCCCTCACCCCAACCCTCTCCCCCAGATCCCATCGAAGCTCCACTTCGATGGGATCCGGGGGAGAGGGGGCCAAAAGAGGCCAAAAGAGGCCAAATTTAACGAGCCAATCAACCATTGCCACGCCACACTTCTTAGCCCCCTCTCCCCCTTGTTGAACGCGAGTTTTGCTCGCGTTCACCGTGGGGGAGAGGGCTGGGGTGAGGGGGCCTGTGGAAGAACGATTGCAAATTGCAAATTGAACAATGCAAATTGGTCATCGAAGAAACGGTGGGCAGCGTTTCTGCCTTTGCAAATTTGCATTTTGAAATGTTCATTTTGCAATTTGCAATCGTTGCGCCCGCTCTCTCCCCCAGATCCCATCGAAGCTTCACTTCAATCGGATCCGGCGGAGAGGAGGCAAAAAGAGGTTTGCCGGGTAAACTACCTTCCTACACGCCTCTTTGCTCCGGTCGAAACGGAGGAGAGTGCGATGTATGGTGACTAGCCTTTGATTTCGTTCCAGTCCAGTTCGTGGGGCATCACATTCTGTTGGATTGAGACGGCGGCGGCTCGGCCGGCGGCTTCGCCCATGGGGACGGAGTTGCCGGTTACTCGATAGCTGGAATGGGCGATGAAGTCGCCGCTGATGCAGCGGCCGGCTAGCAACAGTCCGTCCACGTCTTCGGCAATCAGTGCGGGGTAGGGGATGCCGTAGGGTTGATGACCACCCTTTTTAAACTCGCTGTTGATTTCTTTGTTTCCGTGGTCGTTCAGCGCATGTACGTCGATGGGGAACTTGGCGGTGCAGACGGATTGCGGGTGCTTTCGACCGGTGGCAACATCGTCGGCGGTGATTTTGTATCGACCGCGGATGCGTCGACCTTCACGAACTCCGATCTGTTCGGCGGTTGCTACCACGGCGATCTCTTTCCAGGGACCACCGATGCGGCGTAGACCGTTGACCAGATCGTGGACTTCGCGGCGCGCGCGGATCGTTGAATCGGTGATCGCGCCAGCGTCGAACGCGGAAACACCGTATTCGTGATTGGTCATGATGGAGAAAATATCGCTGTGCAGATGCCGCAAGGTTGGTGCACGGTAAGACGGCGACATCCCATTGTCTTCCATCAATTTCAGCAACAAGGGTTTTGCCGAGCTGGCAGTTTCCCGGATGTACGGTCGCACTTCATCGGCGTCGATCCCTGTCAGCAATGCCATCATCGACATCGGTTGGCACTGACAATCTGCACCCACGCCCAGATCGAAGCGACAGCCTGCGTGAGCTGCCAGATCACCATCACCGCTGCAGTCGACAAATCGATCGGCTAACCAGGTTTCGCGTCCTGATTTGGATTCGGTGACCACGGCGACGACGCGGCGATCCGAGTCCGTGACGGCTCCGACAAGCCGCGTGTGCAAACGAATTTTTACTCCCGCTTCGATGCAAATGTCTTCCAAGACCAGCTTGGCGATTTCGGGGTCGTAGACTGTCCCGTTGCTCTGGTTGGCCACCTCACTTCCTTCGGCGGCGAACCGATGCAGCAATTCGGCCATGATCCCGGACTTGTTTTCTGCGTCCAGAATCTTGGTCAACAGTCCTGCGGTCCAGACGCCGCCCAGACATCCAGCGACTTCGATCAATTGGACGCTCGCTCCGGCACGCGCGGCGGCTACCGCTGCGGCGATCCCAGCCGGACCACCACCACAGACAAGCACGTCGGTCTTTCCCACCACGGGAATCGATCGCGGCTGTTCCAGCAAATGCTTGGCGTCCGGTGATAGTGTCGCTTCGGTACGGAGGACGTCACCGCCGATAGGGTTGGCGATGCGGGTTGCGGAACTCGACTCGGCGGCCTGAGTGTCCGGTGACGTCAAGGCAGCAGAGACGACCAAGCCGCCAGCGGTGGTTTGCAAAAAGGTTCGGCGTGATGCGGCTTTGCGGTCCATCGTTGTTACCTGGTGGTTGGGGCTGAGAGGTATTCGCAGGCGTTGGCGAATAGTTCGCCGCTGACAGTTCGTATGCCGCATGGGCCTTGCGACGGGGCACTATGGCGACGGCATCGAGTGTTCGAACGAAAACTGATGCTCTTCGTGGTCCGCAACCAGCTGGGTGGTTCGTGTCAGCTGTTCGCGATCTGCATTGTAGGTGATCACATCCACGCGATCCTCGTCGGGCACAAATCGGTAGAGTCGCAACGAACCATCGCTGCTGTAATCGGACAAACATGAATGAACGACGTTGCCATGGTCACCGTGTGCGGTCACGTGCATGGCTTGACTGCGACGTTGGTCACCGGAACAAATCAGAAACACATTCTCGTGCAGTTTGAAACACTTGTCCCACATTTCGACAGCCGTGTTGCCTCGCCGCGAATGGCACTTCTTCCATTCCATCCGGCCCTTCGGATCAATGATGTATCCTTGGTTGGTGGTCGGACGGTGTGTCGGGCCCAGGTCCATGTGGGTGGTGATGATGACATGATGCTTGGGATGACTGGCAATGGTCTTGTTGGCCCAAGCCAATACATCATCCGGTGCGTTGCATTCCAAATTCAGATGCAGCAGATTCAAATGCGGCGTGCGGATTTTCTGGTAACTGTTGGCGTTATTGCCAGAGATTGCTGGATCTGGACGATCGGGGTGAAACGAGCCGCCGTACCAGTCAAAGTCTTTGAAGCGTGACTCGGGGAAGTACTTTTGGAACAATGACGAGTCGCCTGCGGTGACCATGTCGTGGTTTCCAACCGTCACGCCATAGGGGATGACGCCGTGAATCCGATCCATGCACTGGCGAGCCACGTTCCATTGCTCAGGAACATTCTTGTCGACGATGTCGCCAACGTGGCTGACAAAGACAATGTTTTGCTGCTGACGATTCGTCGCAATCCAATCGGTGATCGTTTCGAAAATGGGATTGCGAAGGACTGCATCGCCGTCCGAGTCGGACGCGGATGTTTGTTTGACGTAGGACTGAGTGTCCGGGATGACCGCGATCGTAAACGAACCTGCCGGTGCGGCAGTAAAAGTTGCGTCGTCGGCGAGGGCGGCTGTTGCACAGCATGCCAATAGAAGCTGGAAGACGAATCTATTCATGATGGGGGTGTCCATTGCGGTGTGGGTGAGTCGCTGGTCGTCGCCTTTCGCGTCCTATTCGGTCACGATCATTGTTCCGTTCATGACCATCCAGTGACCGGGAAAGGTACAAAGGAATGGATACCGGCCGGGCTGGTTTGGCGCGACGAAGTAGATGGTTTCGTCCTGGCCCGCAGACACAATATCGGTATGGGCGATGATTTGGTTGGTTTGCGGGATGTATTGTCGAGCAAAAGCGTAGGGATCCGCGATCATCTGGTTGCCCAACTGGCCTACCTGCTGCATCGCACCGGGTTCGACCAGCACCCAGTTATGAGGAACGACGTCCGGGTTCGATAGAGTCAACGCTAGCGGTTCATTGGCACGGACGGTGAATTGCCGTGTGACGTAGCTGAGATTGCTGCCCGTTTCGATTTGAATCTTTCGAGCGTTCGCGATCGGTTGGTGCCATCGATTGGGCGTTCGCTTGGTCATGGTTGCTAAGTCGAAAAGCATTGGGTGCACCGCGATTTGCTTCTGACGCAGTTGGTAACCATCGAAGGCGGTGAACGGTTCGTCGAGCTTGTGTAACGTGATGAACAGGTCATGGCCGCTGCCGGCGGGATTGCTGGAAACCGGTTCGTCGTCGTTGACATGCATTCGCAAATGCAATTGGTTGACCGGTTGCAGTTCGGGGATCTCCAGAAACAACGAACGCCCATCGTCGAGGACCTTTGCCGATTCGATCCGCAGAGGATCGTGTCCCGCGGTGCCCGGATGAGTGCTGGAATACTCCGGCGATCCGTATGCGCCGCTGTAGCGATAGTTCCAACACTGCGCAAAATGATGCGCGGGATCTGCGGCGGTTGCGACATCGATCGGTTCAGCGAATGTGATGCGAATGCCATTTCGGAAAGCGTGAAATGCGACAGGCATTTGAACGACGTCGCCGGTGTAACGAACTCGTTGGAAACACCCGTCGTCCGGCGTGTAGGTTCCCCATCCGGACATGCCGCAAACGTACAGTTGCCCATCCACCGGATGGAACCGACCGCGGTGAGCGCCGGACAAAAAGTCGCCGGCCAGCGGGACCACGGCGCCTTGGATTTGACCATCGACCTGGTCACGAAGCACGCTGAACCAGGTGCCGGCGCCGAACGAGAAATGCAACAACTGATCCTGCAGCGGTCCGAAAGATTGGCTGTCGACGTGGACTTGGCCACCGCTGGAGTTGTCGATGCCGCGCGGCAGGTACACCAGCGGCAACTCTGGTGGTTGGCCATTCTTGGGGCCGCCGTATCCATGGTGAGGCGGATGATCGCCGCTGTCTGACGCGGCGTGTTTGACCGCGTGGATTGCCGATGCAGGTGTCCATCCGCCTTCGGAAACCGGTACCGTGACAGTCCCGTCAGGCAGGATCCCCAAACCGTCGGGGTTCCGGAAACCGGTCGCAACGACCGTCGCCGTCTTGCCATTTGGGGAAATTCGCAACAGCCCCTGATTGCCGGACGCAGTATAGAAGTGACCTCGGCGGTCGCGCTGTAGGCCGCAGATGAAATCATGCCCGGCCGATGATGTGATTGGTGCGTTGCTGAAACATTCATAGAAGTCCGCTTCGCCGTCGTCGTTTAGATCGGTCAACCGCGTCAGTTGGTCTCGGCATTGAACGTAGACCTGTCCGTCGGACACGACCAATCCCAAGGCATGGTGCAGGCCGGATGCGAAACGCGTCCAACGTGCAACGCCTGGTTGATTTGCGTTTTCGGTACCCGCGTTTTTGGAACCCGAGTCTTGGGGCACCAAACCCGAATCCAATCCGCTGACGTGCCAGACGTCGCCTTGCATCGTGCACACCAGAGCGCTGCCGTCGCCGAGGAAGTCGTGCCCGCCGCAGGAAACCAGTGCGTTCCAAGGGTTGTCATAGGGCAATGCGATCGTATCGATCGCGTACGGACGCTGGGTGCCAAGGGTGATCGTGGTTTCGATCACTTGCGGCCATTGGCGCGGTCCACCGGTCGTCCGATCGCGTAAGGGATGTTCGTCCGCGGGTGCAAAGTCGCGAACGAACTTTCCGTCGTCCACCCAAGCGGAATCGAGATACTTCACGCCGTCGATGGTGTACGAAAAAATGACGCGTTGGCCACTGCGGTAATAGCCGTGGTATTGGAAGGGACCATCGATATTGCGGGGCGTCGGTACCGGGATCAACGATCCGTCTGGTTTCAACCCACCGAGGAACCCCTCGCGGACCGAGCTGAACTTGACGAAACCGCCAGTCCAGACGGCGTCAAAGGCCAAAGTGTCGGGATTGAAACAGGCTGACATTTCACCGTCGTCACCCAGACGGACACAGACGCCGCGAGGCACCGTGATTGCGTCGGCGCGAAACACACCGGATTGCAGCGATCCAAGCTGTGTGGTGTTCCAGCGGTCGTCGGCCCAGTCGACTTCGCTCTGGTTGCCCCAATGTCCCTGGTCGCCGCCATCGAGTCCGGGAAAGGCGTTGATCAGCGTCGGCGGATGGGGCTGTTGACGAAAGTACTCCGCTTGTTTGGTATAGAAATCGTACGCACGATCGCGATTGACTGTGTGCGTGGCGTGTTGCCAATTGGCGGGTCGCAATGGCGGGTTGCTAAGCGGGAAATCGGCTGGCCCGTGTGAATGTCCGTGCATCTGAGCACGCTGGATCACCTGCTGAATCGATTCGGAAAGTGGTTCTCCGTCGCGGCCCAGCTCGCTCATGAACCGAATCAGGTCCAATTGCTGTTCGGGGGACATCGCGGCGGTCAATCCATCGGGCATCACTGATCCACCTGCCATCTCTTGTTCGATGTCGTCCGTGACAACGGTGACCAGGTTGTTGGTCGCCGTGTCGCGGATGACCACAGCTTGGTCGTCGGAACTGTGTTTGAATCCGGTAACGATGTTGCCATCGGTCGTCAAAATTTTCCAAGTGATGTGTTCGGGCGATACCTGTCGCTGAGGCCAAAGGATCGATTCGACAATCTGATTCAACGTCCGATCTTTGGCGATCGTGGTCAGAGCCGGCCCGATGGTGCCGCCCTTGGATCCAATTTTGTGGCACGACAAACAGGCAAGCTTTTCATCCACGAAGACACGAGCGCCGCGTGTTGCGTCGCCCGATTGCTGCGCCCGGCGGACCAACTGGGCGACCCGCGATGGGTCGTAGGGCAATTGTGTCTGGCTGTTGCGGGGTTCCGATTCAGCATCGTCGGCGGAAGGCTCTGTCGTCGGCATGCCGGGCTGCGCTGCATCGCCGAGATCGAACTTCCATAACTGGATGGTCGACGCATCATCGGTAACATCGACGGCCGGCACGTTCGCAATCTCACGCACTCCTTTGAAAATCCGCAGCCAATGGATGTCGCCGTCGCATCGGAATCGGCCCTCGACCAGTCGTCCGATGCCAAGGTCGCCGGGAACTTTTGCCAATCGATTCGTCGCTACGACGGCCTGGTCCGCGACCTGTTTGCCATCCACGTAAAGGCGGATGCGATTCTGTTCGTAGATCATCGCGATCGTATGCGGATGGCCGTCACAAATCATTGCATCGGAATGAACGTGATCGGGTGCGGCACCGGGCAAGTAGGCGGTTAACCGACCATTCCCAGTCATCGAAAACAGTTCCCAGTGGTCGGATGACTGCTTGGAATCGTTGGCCACCAGAATGTTGTAACGGTCGCGGCGATGGATGGTCGCACGGACTTCGACGGTGATTGGGGGACGGCGATAGGCTTCCGAGCCGGGAACGACGATGCCTGAGCGTGCATCGTCAGGCAATTTGGGTTTGGTACCGGCGGTGGGTGTGGGTGGCAGCGGACCGCCACTGCCGGGTGACGCCAGTTCTTTGCGGATCCAGGCCAACCCATCACGGTTTTCGATCAGCGATTCGCGTGCATCAAGATCTGCCCGGTGGTCCAGGATCCCGATCGGTCCGTCGTAACCGCTTTCAATGACGACTCGAATCATCTCCAGTTCGTGATCCCCCTTGCCAATCCCCAGGATTTTGGGTTGCTCGTTTGGGTTCATCCCGTTCAGATTCAAGCACAACAAGTGTGGTTTCATCAACGCCAGCGACGAAGCCCAATCGTTGATGTGCGTGTGTGCGTGGTGGAAGTTGTAAACGATGCCGACATGATCTTGGCCCAGTTCATGCAGACGCTGACATACCTGGACCATGTTTTGCGGTTCGCCACCCCAACCACCGTGGTTGTAGATTCCGAGTGCACATCCCAGCGCAGCGGTTCGCCGGGCCAGCGGAAGTAGCGTTTGCGCAGCAGCCTCGACTTTCGGTTGTTGAGTATCGCCGGTGACTTCGCCTAGCATTTGCCAGATTTGAGGGTGCAGTTGATACTTTTCGAACAGTTTGAACGCTTCGTCGTGCGCCCCCCAAAATGCAAAGAACTGGATGCCATGCTTTTGGTATTCCAGGATTTCCTGTTCGAATTCAGTCACATGTTGCGCACGCCAATCGTAGGCCGATCGCGTGATCCCCAGTTCCTGCAGCATCGCTGCCCGCTGTGCGGGTGTACGCTGCTTTGCATCGAACGGAACGATGCACCACGACACTACGCGATCGGGCGCTAGCACGGCAGTGTCATCTGCTGCCAGTAACGGCGTCAGCAAAAGGTTGCAAAGACCAGAAACAAGGATGCCCAGCATGCAGAGACTGATCGCCTTGCGCGCGATTGATTTGCCGATCACAGAAAACACGGATTCAGGGGTGGGTGGGGCGATTGCAGGCTGAACGCTCGATCATTCCAATCGGGGACTTGCAATCGTTAGGTGGGAGTGCTGGATTGTAGCACGGCGATTCCACCGGCGCGTGGTCGATGCCGAAGGGTGCAGGGATCCGGCGGCCTGGGACCATGCGGTCCAGCGATCTTGGGGGATCATCGTGTGCGAGCGGTCTGGCCAGCGTGTACGCTGTGGATCCCCCATCGGGCTCGGCAGCCCCCTGCGGGGATGTGTCTCTCCGTTCGATGTGCTTTCAAGAAAGGTTCTTGCTGATGAATGATGGTCGTTTTTCGTGGCAGTCCATTGCCGCCCGCGTTCTGATCGGTGGCTTTGTGTTTGCGATCGCAGGGTCGCCGTTGGTCGCGTTCGCCGAACATGATGGCAAGCAACAAATCCTGTTGCTCGGCGACAGTACGACCGAAGGAAGCGTCCCGCGACGGTTGAAGCCAGCGGGGCCGCATCTAGAACAGGTGTTGGAACAGCTGTTGGCTGCCGAAGACGATCTGCCTGAGTGCCAGGTGACCAATTCCAGCCAGGGTGGTGAAACGATCCGGCGTCTTTTGGATTCCGGCCGCTACGAGCGGAACGGGGCCGACCTGCCGGGCCTGGACTACATCTTCATTCGTTACGGAATCAATGACCGTGCCAAGATTGAGAACTTCGTTGAAAACTTCCCCAAACATTTCGCAGAACTGTGCGAACGATTACGGAAAGACCACCCCGGTGCCGAGCTGATCGCGATGACCGTGATCCCGTTTTCCAGCGAAGCGGCTAGCAACGAGATCAACAACCTGATCCGACAAGCGGCCGAGGACGAAGATCTAGAACTTTTCGACATCTACCCGCGATACGCCGAAGAGTTGACCAAGGGACGAAACGCACTGAACTACCGTCGCTATCCACTGGACAAAGTTCCGGCAAAGTATCACGAAATGGTCGAGCCCTTTGTGTATGGGGGGAAAGTGGAAGTGATGGACAACGAGCTGGATGCGATCCTTGGCGACCTGCCAGGCTGGTACGGGGATCGGCATCCCAATTTGGCGGGGTACAACGTGATCGCAGACGAAACGGCGAAGTACTTGGCCAAACGTCTGCGTGAAAAGCACGCGGAGCGCGTCAGTACCGCGGAGTGACGATCGCTCGGTCCCACGCAGGCCGGATGTCTTGCCAGGTCGATGATGATTGGGAAACTTTGTCCAGGCCGATAGCGAAAGGGGCGATAGCGAATCGGCCGAAATGTTCAGCGGGGCAGTTCCGTGGTCTGTTCTTCGCCGGCAAAGAAACTTTTGTCACGAACATATACATCCGGGTGTAGGATGCGTTAGAATGAGCGTCGTGTCACGTTCGTTCGGAGGTTAACATGAATGCTTGGCTGCCATCGGACGTCGGTGTTAGCTTGATCGTCGCGACATGGCATTCGGATCGGCCCTGCGGGATGTCTTTGGAACACGGTCTGTTGTTCGTCGACCACACCGGCCGGATCGATCACACCGGCGTCTTGCCGATTCACTGCGGCGGTTTTCCGCGGCCAAGCGTCGTGAAGATTCCCCCAAAGTCGCCCACCTTCCCAATGCTTCGCAACAGTGGTCGGCTGGACGGCAAGCGGGGTATTCGCGAACTTGCGAAGCGAATGCAGAGGTTCTCGCGATCGTGCGTTAGGGGGCAGTGGAAACACGACGTCCGAACTGCCCAACTGCAACTATTCTCCTCTCGCTGCTGATGGAACCGTCCCATGCCCACCTGCAATCCAAAACGAGTCGCCGTGATCGGCGGTGGTATTTCCGGGCTTGCTGCGGCGCATCACCTGCGCAAACTGGATCCCAGCTTGGACGTCCAACTGTTCGAATCAGGGGATCGATTGGGCGGAGTGATCAGGACCACCGAAACGGATGGTTTTCTGATCGAGGGTGCTGCCGACAATTTTATTACCACAGCGCCCAACGCGATCGAGCTGTGCCGAGACCTGGGACTGGGCCAGGAGTTGATTCCAACGAATCCCGGCGGCGGCGGAGCGATGGTGGTCAGTCGTGGCAAACTGGAACCAGTCCCACCGGGGTTCATGGTCATGGCGCCATCGCGGATCTGGCCGATCTTGGCAACTCGAATTCTGTCGCCGATGGGCAAGTTGCGATCGGGAATGGAAGTCTTTGTGCCTCGCAAAAAGGCGGCAGAAGATGAATCGTTGAAATCGTTCATTTCCCGTCGCTTCGGCAGCGAGATGTTCCAGCGGTTGGTTCAGCCGTTGGTCGGTGGCATCTACACGGCCGACCCTGCTCGATTGAGCGTTGCGGCGACGATGCCTCGATTTTTAGACATGGAACAGCAACACGGCAGTTTGATTCGCGGCATGATGTCGGGGCGGCGGAAACAATCCGGGCCGGCCGAAAGCCGCGGTGGGGCAAGGCACAGCCAGTTCATGACGCTGCGTGGCGGCATGTCACGGTTGATCGATGCGTTGGCGGCTAGTTTGCCCAGCGATTCGGTGCATCTGAATTCGCCGATTGTCCAGTTGTCCAAGGCATCGACGGGATGGTTGATCGAAGACCAAAACGGGCATCGGTCGACGGCGGACGCGGTCGTGATGGCATCGCCTGCGAATCATGCGGCAACGATGTTGCGACAGGTTGCGCCGAAGATCGCTCGACGGCTTCGGCGAATCGAATACGCAAGTTGTGCCGTGGTATCGCTGGCCTTTCGTCGCGACCAAATCAACGCACCCATGAACTCATTCGGGTTTGTCGTTCCGCACGTTGAAAACCACCTGATCCTGTCGTGTAGTTTTTCGAGCGAGAAGTACGAAGGCCGCGCTCCCGATGGGACGGTCTTGATGCGAGTGTTCATCGGTGGGGCGATGCAATCCGGTTTGCTTCGGTTACCCAACGACCAGTTGATCGAACTGGCGCATTGGGAAGTCGCCCGGTTGTTGAAGATCGACGGAAAGCCGCTGCTGCGTCATCTGACACGCCAATCGCAAGCGATGCCCCAGTACCACGTCGGCCACCAGCAACGCATTTCGGATATCAAAGAGCATTTGGCGGATCATCCGACGTTGGCCTTGGCGGGCAGTTCGTTGTCGGGAGTTGGCGTGCCTGGTTGCGTTGCCAGCGGACAGAAAGCGGCTGTCGAAGTGGTCGCTGGGATGAAAGAGTCGGACGCGGCGGCACAGCGGGCAGGGCGAAGACGAGAAGCGAATCCATCCTCCGAATCTTCAGCGTCGAATTCATAAAACCATCAGCACCGTTCATCTGTGCGCTGCCAAGGTGACGCCAGCAGAACCCACTGCGATCATTGTGGCGGCGCCAATTTTGGTTGGGTTGGTCGTTGCGGCCTAGTCTCGCATCAGGCTTTGGACTTCCATCGTGTTTTCGTCAAACCAATCGTCGTGATCGTCCACGCGGCCAGTGCGATGTACAAAAATGCGGTGCCGATTGGGGCCAGGAAATCGATTCCAAAGCAATGAATGGCCGCTTGCGTTGCAACGCTGTACATGCCGAGCGGAAAAACGATGCTGTAGTAACGTAGGTCGTAAGCCAACGAAACCTTGTGGTAAGCGTGACGCCAAACACCGAAGGCAACCAACAAGGGAATCCACCAGGTCGCCGTCGCCCAGCACAACAAGGTTCCACCTCGAACGAACGGCAAGAATTGACCCAGCCTCGACGAGGATCCGACGGCTTCGATGATGGAACATCCGGCAAAAGTGGAAATCGCCATCGCTCCCATGTTGATCCAATACGGCGGTGTCATCGAGTCGACATCCACGGGCTCGAAACAATAGCGATAGAAGACCAGCGAGATGATCCAGGCGTACAGCATTCCGCCGCCGAGCCACATTGCCAGTGAGAAGAACAGCACGATGTCCTGGGTTTCTGTGAATTGTGGACTCAGCAGTGCCCCCAACAGCGACACCGACTGGGCGGCGACGACGGCCAGTAACCATCCACCATGAAGGCCGTCCTTTAAACTGCCCTTGTTCTTTTGAATCGTGACGTTGCAGAAGATTCCGTAGGTCAGCAGAAACCACGACGCGATCCCAAAACACCACAATCCAATCGCTGCGTTTGGTCGTTGCCAGATCGCGAGAAACTGGCTGCCGAGGACGCAGCTAGCCGCGACGATTGAAAACATCCCAAAGGACCGGTGGGGATTGCCGAAATCGGCGACCATCCGGTGTGGATGCCAGAACAATCGTCCTGCGGTCAGTCCGGCCATCACAGTGAACGCCAACAAGTTGCCCCACAACAGGATCGTCGCAATGCCATGCAGCGGTGAATGTGGGCCGCCGTGATGCCAACACGCCAGCGACACGATCCCAGTCGCCATCACGATCGAATAGCAGGACGGATCAAGTGCCGCGACCATGCTGCTCTCGCTCGCTGTCACAGGGAATCGCACAGGGGAACGATGGGACTGGTGGAATTCAGCAAGTCGGCGATGGAGACTTTTCCAAACGCCTGTTGCGTCGCAGCGTAGGCCCGATCCAGTTCAGCGTGCAGGGGACATAACGACGTGTGCGTTTCCAGATTCAAGGGGCAGCTGAAAATTCGCCCCAGCGGTTCAACGGATTCCACCACATCCAAAATCGAGATCGCGCTTGCTGGTCGAGCCAGTGAATAGCCGCCGTGTGAACCGCATCGTGATTCCACCAGATCCGCGTGCGCCAGACTTTGCATCACTCGATGCAGATAGCGGCGCGGGATCTGCGTGATGCCGGCGACTTCGTCAGCCGACGATGGCGTGTTGCCGCAGGCCGCTTGGCTGGCCAGGCAGGTGACCGCTCGCAAAGCGTATTCGGTGGTCTTGGAAAGCATGGTGGTCGTCGGTTCGGGGAAACATGGTCGACCTCTTAAACATACACCTTGACGTGAACGATAGAAAGTGTACTTTTAGGTGTAGATCTGAAACAGACGCGTTTGACGGCGTTTGGTTTCTTCCCACCTAAACCTATCCCCACCTTTGTCGCAGAGAATCCCGGCCATGCTGAGTGATAAAACGATTCGGATTGTCAAGGAAATCACACCTTTGGTGGCTGCCAACGCAGAAACCATCACGCGACGGTTCTACCAGCGGATGTTCGAAGCCAATCCCGAGGTGAAATCGTTCTTCAACCAGGCTCACCAACATACCGGTGGCCAGCAAAAGGCCCTGGCCGGCGCGATCTGTGCCTATTTCACGCACATCGATAATCCAGCGGTTTTGATGCCTGCGGTTGAAATGATCGCTCAGAAACATGTGTCGTTGGGGATCAAAGCGGAACACTATCCGATCGTCGGCAGCAATCTGATCGAAGCGATCAAGGATGTGATGGGTGACGCTGCAACGGACGAAATCGTCGAAGCGGTTGCGGAAGCCTACGGGTTTTTGGCCGACATTTTCATCGGCCGCGAAGGAGCGATCTACGACGAGCAAGCGTCCGCACCGGGGGGTTGGAATGGTACGCGAACCTTTGTCGTGACGAAGAAGGTTCCCGAAAGCGATGTCGTGACGTCGTTCTACTTGAAACCAGAAGACGAGGGACCGCTGCCGCCGTTCAAGCCCGGCCAATACATCACCGTCCATATTGACCATCCGCACACCCCGACATCGCCGCGAAACTACAGCTTGTCGGATTGTGCCAGCCAACCGCATTACCGGATTAGTGTCAAACGGGAAGAGCGACTTGCCGCCGACGCACCCGATGGATTGATTTCCAATCACTTGCACGACGGAATCGAAGAAGGCCACCGCATCGAACTGGGACCGCCCTGTGGCGAGTTCACCATCGACCCGGCGGCGGTCGCAAAACCAGTCGTGTTGATTGCCGGCGGTATCGGTGTGACTCCGCTATTGTCGATGGCCAAGTCGATCATTCATGCGAATCCAGATGCGAAGCTGTACTTCATCCAGGCGGCTCGCAACAGCAAGGTGCAAGCTTTCGCGGACGAGCTTGGGAATTTGGCCGAGGCCGGCCCGAATGTGAACACCAAGGTGATCTATGACGCTCCGCTGGCAGGCGATGTCGAAGCCGGCAAGTGCGACGATACAGGTTTCATCACGACCGAATTGATTCGTAGTTGGACACCGTTTTCCGAAGCCGAGTTTTACTTTTGCGGGCCTAAGCCGTTCATGCAGAACATTCACGCCTGTTTGAATGAACTGGGCGTGGACGAGCATCGCGTTCGATACGAGTTCTTTGGCCCCAAGGAAGAACTGCAACCTGCCTGATGCAGGGAATTGGCCGAGAAAGTCGAGAACGCGTTCTCGCATGGTTCATGTTTCTGGGTCGATCAGCGTGTCGATCCGCTCGAATATGACGCAGCAGTTGTGAAAGAATTCAACGTTTTTCCTGTCCCGATTTGATGGAACAAAAACATGGTTACTCTTGATCCCGAACAATCTGTGGGCGATTTCGTTCGCCAGAAACCTAGCCGGGCACGCGTCTTTGAATCGCGAAAGATTGACTACTGCTGTGGCGGTAAGATTTCACTCAACCGAGCCTGCGAGAAACGCGGTATCGATGTGGATGAAGTACTGCAAGCGATCCAGATGAACGACCAGCAAGCGGACATCGATACGCTGGTGGACGTGAACGCGATGGGACTGACCGAATTGGCCGATCATATCGAATCGACACATCACGCGTATCTGCGTGAAGAGTTGCCGCGACTGGATTTCATGACCGAGAAGGTGTCGCGAGTTCACGGCGACAAGGATGACCGCTTGTTCAGAATGCGAGAGGCGTTTGTGGCGTTGAAAGCCGAACTGGAGCCGCACATGTTGGAGGAGGAAAGGGTGCTGTTCCCGATCGTTCGCCAAATCGATGCAGCGACTGGTATGTCAGACGACGGCTGCCGAAGTGTGACCGACCAGATTCGACAAATGGAACACCAGCATGACCAAGCTGGTGATGCTTTGGCGATCCTGAATGAATCTACCGACGGATACACACCGCCGGATTGGGCGTGCAACACCTATCGCGCCATGCTGGATTCGCTGGCGCAACTTGAACGCGACATGCACCAACACATTCACAAAGAAAACAATGTGTTGTTCATGAAGGCGATCGAGCTTGGAAAGCATGCGAGCGTTTGATCAGAAAATGGGACGCATCGGATCGGCCTTAGATCATTCGTTCGTCCTTGCTTCCGTTTCTGTTCCCCCGGGTGCACATCATGAAATCCTTCGTCCCGTTCTTGATTTTGATGTTCGGCGCGATTCAGGCGTTCGCCGCCGATTCGTGGCCGGGGTTCCGGGGGGACGGCAGTGGAACTGCCCAGGCGGACCTTCCGACCGACTGGTCCGCCCAGCAGGGTGTCACTTGGCAGTCCAGCATTCCTGAATACGGCCAATCATCGCCGGTGGTGTGGGAAAGTCATGTCTATGTGACCAGCAGCGAAGGGCCATTTCAGCAGGATTGCCAAGTTCACGCCTTCGATTTGCAGAGCGGAAAAATAGTCTGGACCTCCCGCGTTGCAGCGACGACGAAGGTCGAGAACTATTTTCGCAACAGTCGTGCGGCACCAACATGCTGTGTCGACGATAACGGTGTTTACTCGTTCTTTGCCAGTGGCGATGTGACGGCAATGTCGCATGATGGTGAAACGCGTTGGACTACGCCGGTCATCCAGACCTACGGCGAAGTCGACAATGAACGCGGTGTTGCCAGTTCGCTCGCTCAAACGGACGACCACGTATTCGTTCTAATCGATCACCATGGTCCGTCCTATTTAGTAGCGCTGGACAAGCAAGACGGCCACGTCGCTTGGAAGACCGACCGCGGCGATCGGGTGCCATCATGGTCATCGCCAGTTGTCGCTAGATCCGGGGATCGAGAGGTCGTCATCACCAGTTCCGCTGACACTGTGGATGCGTACGATGCGGCCACAGGTCAGTCTTTGTGGCAATTGGATGGACTGCAAGGGAACCACATTCCGTCGGCTTCGGTCGTGGGCGACCTGGTGTTTGTGGGGTCGACAACCATGTACGGCGGTGCGACAGATGAAGACGCGACGGCCGGATCCAACTGCTGCATCCAACTGACCAGCGACGGTGGAAAGCTCGGCTATGAAGTCCGCTGGGGGGCCGAGCGAGCCAATTCGTACTATTCGACACCGCTGGCCTTCGCCGGTTACGTCTATTACGTCAACAAGATCGGAATCTTGTACTGCATTGATCAAGAAACCGGTCAACAACGATTTGCCAAACGGATCGGCAATCCCTGCTGGGCATCGGCGGTCGGCATCACGCGATCCGATGGCACCCAGTTGGTATACTTTGTCTTGAAGAACGGGTACACGATCATCCTTCGGCCCGGAGACCAATACGATCAAGTTGCACGCAACCAGCTTTACGATGCCGGCGCGATGATGGACGCACGTGAATTGGCCGAAAAACAGCGGCTAGCCAACGTAGTTCCGGCGGATCAAGCCGCCCCCAAGAGTGGTCCCGAAAAAGTGTTCGCGGGGATGCCGGAAAGCCAACTACATCAAATGTTCTCTTATGGCGATCCGATGGTGTACGGTGTTGCCGTTGCCGATGGTCGATTGCTGATTCGCACCGGCCAACAATTGTTTTGTATCAGCCAATGAACACGGACGAATCGAATCCGATGAACGATTGGGACCCGGACGGTGCACAAGTGACGTCCGATCAAGTCGCCGCGTACGACGATATGCGGCGCCGTTGCCCGATTGCGCATAGCGAACATCGCGGGTGGTCCGTATTCCGGCACGCTGATGTGATGCAGGTCCTGAGCGACCATGAAACGTTTAGCAGCAAGGTGTCGCGGCACGTTTCGGTCCCCAACGGGATGGATCCGCCGGACCACACAAAGTACCGACGATTGATCCAGCCGTATTTTGCCGCTGATCGGATAGCCGCTTTCCAGCCGGCCTGTCGATCGATCGCGTCCCAGCTGCTTCGTCAGATCTGCAGCGGCAATGCCAAGGTCGAAGTCATGGGTGAATTGGCGACGCCCTTTGCAGCCCGCGTTCAGTGTGCATTCTTGGGATGGCCGGACAGTCTGCACACGGATCTGATCCGCTGGGCAGCCGATCATCACGATGCCACTCGCCGCGCCGATCGGGAATCGCTATCTCGGCTTGCAAACCAATTGGATGGGATCATCGACGATTTGATTCATCAGCGAACCGCCGCGGGACAGGATGCCACGCCGGATTTGACCTTTTCGCTGATCAACGAAACATTCGATGGGCGAAAACTGAATAATCAGCAGATCGCCAGCATCTTGCGGAACTGGACCGTTGGGGAAGTGGGCACGATCGCCGCATCCATCGGGATCATCATTCATCATCTGGCCCGGAATACTCAGGATCGTGCCGCTCTTCGCGCCGATTCATCGCGATGGCCCAATGCGATTGACGAAATCTTAAGAGTGCACAATCCGTTGCATGGCAACCGCCGTGTGACCACTTGTCCGGTCCAGCTTGGCGACCGTTCCATCGGATCGGGCGAACGAGTCTACATCAACTGGATTTCCGCCAACCGTGACGATTCGGTGTTCCCCGACGCCGCCGAGGTGCAGCTTGATCGCAGCCAGGAAAACAATCTGTTGTATGGATCGGGAATCCACGTGTGCCCCGGCGCACCGCTGGCACGGATGGAACTGCTAGTGTTCATGGAAGAACTGTTTGCAATCACACCTGCGTTTACGCTTCAATCACAGTCGACGGTCGTGCCGGCCAAGTATCCGGAGAGCGGCTATTCGATTGTTCCAATTCAATTTCAAATCTAGGGATAGACGATGGCAATTCAGCACGCCAAGGCCGGTCAAGTAATCCATGTGCAGCCACTAGCGGCAAAGATCGCCAGTACAAAGACGTACACGTTGTTCAAGACCGAAGTGATGGAAGCAATTCGGTTGGTGATGCCCGCCGGAAAGAAGATCGCCGAACATCAAGCTCCTGGTGAAATCACGGTTCAGTGCTTAGAGGGTCGCGTGAAGTTCTCGGTGGGGCAAGCGTGCCACGATTTGAACGCCGGTGACATGCTGTACCTCGAAACTGGCCAGCCACACGCGCTCGAGGCGATTTTGGATTCATCGGTTCTGGTAACGATCCTTTTGAACAAAGCGAGTTAGCTATGTCTGGAAAAGGTGCGGCAGTGTTGCATGATGATTCGGCTGTTGGACTGTGGGTGGCTCAGCATCCCGAAACGGCGGAAGTGTTCGAGATGTTGCAGATCGACTATTGCTGCGATGGGAATAAGCCGCTCGAAAATGCGTGTTGGGAAAACGGATTGGAAGTGCTACGTGTTCATTCGTTGTTGGCGCATACCATGGCCGAATCGGCCAATGCCGACCAACCGGATTGGTTGCATGCATCGCTGACCCAGCTATGCGATCACATCGAACAGACACACCATGCCCTGCTGAAGAGTAGCTTGCCGATGCTGGGCGACCTGATATCGGAGATCGTCAGTTTGCATAGCCAGACGCACGAAGGACTACGAGATGTTCAACTTTCTTTCGTCGCTTGGCGTGACGAGATCGTCGCTTTGATGGAGGAAGAGGAAGCGTCCCTGTTTCCTGCGATACGTCGGTTGGAAGTCGATGGAAACGGCAGCCCGTCGGACAAGGATTTCATTTCCACGATGATTCATCGGGTCACCTCGGAACACACCGACATCGGTGAAGCTCTGAAAATGACTCGGAAAGCAGGGAAGAACGCTTCTGCGACGAAAGACGGCAGTACGAAGATTTCGCGAATGTACGGACTGCTACGCTGGGTCGAATCCGACGTCCGACATCATGTCCACATCGAGGAATCTATCCTGTTTCCGCGTGTGTTAGCGGCATTAGCCAGTTGATGAACGCACCGTTCATGGGATGTCGATGAACACCCCGTCGATATGGAACAGCGCGATCAAGTCGTCTTCGACGATGATCAGCTTGCCCGTCCCCGCCGGTACTTCATTTGTCTTCGCGGCGTTGATCCAAGTCATGTTCTTCCGTCCTGTCGAGTCAGATTTAGCGAGCGATGAAGAGCCTCGTTCGTCGATTGATCGCGAAAGTGTTCTCCGCTGACATTCTGTCGGTCACTTCGCCGACAGATTCAACGCTTGTTGCATAAACGGATACACCGCATCTAGAAGCGAGTCGCCGTTGACCTTGGCGGCCCATGCAGAATGGCCGAAGCCGTCCAGTCGGAAATGTTCGATCTTGCTTCGGTAGTTCTTCAGCAGGTCTTCGGCATGATGATAGGGAACCACTTTGTCTTCGGTGCCATGGATGATCAGCAGGGGAGCATCGTCGGAATCGAACCGGTCTCGCCCGTCGTACTCTTTCAGCAGTTCCAGCAGCAGTCCCGATCCCCAATGGCTGACCACGGCCTGAACTTGCGAAGATTGTTCCAAGTGCGTCGCTTGCAGTAGCTTGCTCTCGGCTTCGTTTGTCAGCAGTTCGTCGCGGAAGTCGGACTCATCCGATGCTGCTAGGGCTGCACCGATATATCCGCCTGCGGATCCACCGTAGGCGACGATCGAATTTGGGTCGATGCGGTAGGTTTTCGCGTTGGCCCGGATCCAGCGGATGGCCGCCTTCGCGTCTCGCGTCGCAGCATAGGTGGGCCGATTCTTCAGCCAGCCCGTTGGCGCGATCGCTCGATCACCGTGCAGACGATAGTTGATCGAAAAACAAACCCAGCCTCGCTCGGCGAAATAGTTGCCAGCACGGACCATCGACTTCATCAAGGAATCGCCCGTCCAAAAGCCTCCGGAATGAACCAACAAAACGACGGGACGATGCTGCGCTACGTCTTCGTCGGGCTGGTAGACGTCAAGCGTCAGATTCCGGGGAAAGAAACGCGCGGTATCGGTGGGATGATAGATCATGCCCTGTGCATAGGGTAAACCGAGCGTGGCCTTCACCGGATAGGTCGGTTCATCGAAGATCGGACCGGTCGGTGATTGATCACCCGTTGGCGGTTCGTCGTCCGCCCACACAGACGGTGCGCTCGCTTGGAAACTCGACACGATCAACAGGATCGCTAGAAACGCGACACATATTCGGGCATTCGCTATCGCTGGCACGCTGAGAACCTTCGAAAAGAAATGGATAGTGATGTTGTGGTTCGAGTCCGCTTGGCCCGGCAGAAAGTCATCGCCAAGCGCGAGTAAGTTAAGCCGTTTTTGGACGCGGTAAGTTTTGTAAAGAATCCCAGAGCACCAGAGTTCTTTCGTATCCGAGTCGCCAAGCCAAAGCGTCCCAGAGTCATTCAGTCCCGGGGTCATTCAGTCCCGGGGTACGAGTGTCGCTGGCAAGACCGGTGGATGAGCCTACAACGCAAACCGGGCGACGAAATCGTTAGGAATTCGGCAAACGGATTCTAGTCGCTTTGGTGGTGTCGCGGGGGCACGTCGGCCCCGGCCTATCTTTTCCACTGCTCGCTCAGCGGTGCGAGAAGGATCTTGTGCGGTGAGTCCGGAATCACCTTTTCGAAGTTCTATGCTATCTGGACGACAGATGGTTGACTTGTTCGCTGGTTTTTCGGTTGGCCCAAAATGTGCGTCCTGAGTGCTGGTTCGTGCCGACGATTCGTCGTCGCGGTGCTGATTCGCTGTTCAAACGATTGGGAACCTGTTCATTGATACTGCTGATCTTTCCAAACCAACTCTTCGACCAGCATCCGGGATTGCTGCTGGATCCGTCGCGGGTGGTCCTGATCGAAGACTCGCTGTTCTTCGGCGACAAGCATCACCCGGCAAAGTTTCACAAGCAAAAATTGTGGCTCCACCGAGCTACGATGAAACGGTACCAATTCAGACTAAGTCAGCAGGGACTTGAGGTTGACTACCTGGACTACGCCGAAGACGAAACTTTGGAGGATCAGATAGGCCGCTGCATCCCTGCCAAGCAGCGCACTGACCAGCGGCTATGTGTGGTTGATCCGGCCGACTTCCTTGTGGAAAAGCGATTGACGAATGCTGCGGACCGGATGGGCATGGAGTTGGAAATATTGCCCAGCCCGGGGTTCCTCAATACACCGGACCAGAACCGTCAGTATCGCGATGGAAAGAAGCGATGGTTCATGGCCGACTTTTACAGATCGCAGCGGCAGCGATTGGACGTTTTGATCGAAGATGGCGAACCTGTTGGCGGGCAATGGAGTTTCGACGAACAGAATCGAAAGAAGGTGCCGAAATCCGAGTTGTCCTCGATTCCCGAAAATTTGACTCTGAAACGCGATTCATTCGACACCTATGCCAAATCACATGTGCAGCAGCGGTTTGCGGACAATCCAGGCCAGATCGACGAACTGTACTATCCGACGTCGCACGAGGACGCAAAGCGTTGGTTGACTCATTTTTTGAAGCGACGCTTTTCGAAGTTCGGCGACTATGAGGATGCCATCGTCGAGGGCGAATCCTGGCTATGGCATAGCATGCTGACGCCGTCGCTGAACATCGGTCTGCTGACACCCGAGGATGTGGTTTCCGCGACGACGAAGTACGCCGCCGCGAACGATGTCCCCATCAATTCAGTGGAAGGTTTTCTGCGGCAAGTGATTGGTTGGCGGGAATTCATGCGAGCAACCTACGATGATTTGGGGGTGCCAATGCGAACAACGAACCACTGGAACCACCATCGCCCGATGCCGAATTGCTTCTACGACGGAACGACCGGAGTGGCACCGATCGATGACACGATTCGGCGGTTGTTGAAGACGGGCTATTGCCACCACATCGAACGTCTGATGGTGCTGGGCGGGTTCATGTTCTTGTGCGAGATTGATCCCGACGACATTTACACGTGGTTCATGGAAATGTTCGTCGACAGCTACGACTGGGTGATGGTTCCGAATGTCTATGCGATGAGTCAGAACGCGGATGGCGGCTCGATCACGACCAAGCCCTATTTCTCGGGATCGTCGTACATTCGCAAGATGAGCCACTACAAAAAGGCGCCGTGGTGCGATGTCTGGGACGGATTGTACTGGCGATGGATTTGGAATCACGTCGACGATTTGGCCAAGAATCCTCGCTGGGCCATGATGTGCGCAATGGCGAAAAAGATGGACGACGAAAAACGCGAGCAACATCTTCGCAGCGCTGAAACCTTCTTGGGCGAACTGATCTAGAAAGCCGAACGATGGATGACTAGTCGACACTCTACAGTTCTCGGATTGTCGGCGGATTGGACTCGGGGCGTCTCCTGAGGTGTCGATGCGATGCCGAACAGGTTGGATTTCCGTGTCGATGCAGGAGGTTGCGAGCGTCCGAATGAGTCAAAAGAATTACGTAGTCGTGGGTGGTAGTCATGGAATCGGCCTGGGCATTGTCAAGCGATTGATTCGGTCTGCCGCGGCCGTCACGGTGGTGTCACGCACTTGGGAATTCGCGTCATCGCTGCCGGATGTGATTCACGTACCGGCCGATGTGACGACCGACACGATGGATCCTGGTTGTCTTCCCGATTCGATCGACGGCCTGGCATACTGTCCAGGGTCGATCCATCTGGGGCCGGTGCGTGGCTTGAAACCAGACGCGATGATCCGCGACTATGAACTGAACGTGGTCGGGGCGGTGAAGTGTCTGCAGGCTTCGCTGGTCGCGATGAAGGCGTCGGGCAATTCTTCGATGGTGATGTTCAGTACGGTGGCCGTCACACAGGGGCTCGCGATGCATTCGTCGGTGGCGGCGGCAAAGGGCGCCGTGGAAGGTTTAACACGCGCTTTCGCGGCAGAGCTAGCTCCCAAAATTCGAGTGAACTGCATCGCACCGTCATTGACCGATACACCACTGGCCGAACGACTATTGTCCAGCGACGAAAAACGCCACGCGATGGCTCAACGGCACCCGCTGCAACGCGTGGGATCGGTCGACGATGTGGCAGCGATGGCTGAGTTTTTACTGACAGACGTTTCCAGCTGGATCACCGGGCAGGTGATGGCTGTCGATGGCGGAATGTCGCGAATCCGGTCATGAAGGTCGTGCAGTTGATTGATTCGGCGGACCGCATGTTGGCCGAGCGTGTGCGAGTGGTCCACGACGTTCCGGTAGATCGTCAAGGCCAATTTGTTCTGTATTGGATGCGGTCGGCGATCCGTGCCGACGAGAATCCGGCGCTGAACATCGCAATCGAATTCGCGAACCGGATCAAGAAGCCGCTGTTGGTCTACCAGGGGCTATCCCAGCGGTACCCCTACGCGTCGGACCGGCATCACAGCTTCATTTTGCAGGGTGCACGCGATGTGCAGCAAGAATTCGCCGACCGGAATATCCAGTACGCATTGCATGTCGAACGACCGGGACGTTGCCAACCCCACCTGCGAACACTTGCCGGACGCGCCGCGTGCGTGATCACCGAAGACATGCCGGTGGAGCCGATCCGTCGATGGACTGCAATTCTGTGTCGCGGACTCCATTGCCCTGTGGTTGCGGTCGACACGGCTTGCGTCGTTCCGATGCGTATCGTGGGCAGAAGCTACGAACGAGCGTTTGAGTTTCGAGACGCGACCAAAGCACTTTATCAAGAACGCACCGCAGCGAGTCCGGCGGACGTCGAGATGGATTGCACGGCAAACTCCAGCGTTTCGCTACCGTTTGAACCGATGGATCTGCAGAGGGTCGAGATCGCGGATTTGGTTAGCCAGTGCAAAATCGACCATTCGATCCATCCCGTTGCGGACACAGTCGGGGGATCGCAGGCAGGCTATGCACGGTGGATGAAGTTTCGAGACACGGCCTTGGCGAATTACGATCAGCTGCGAAACGACGCCCTGGTCGATGGCGTCAGTCGGATGTCGCCCTACTTGCACTACGGGATGGTGGCGCCCACGAAGATCGCTCGCCAGGCGGCGGCCGATTCAAATTCGGGCGCGAAGAAGTTTCTTGACGAGCTCTTAATTTGGCGTGAACTTGCCTATGGATTCTGTTTCTACCGTCGTGATCACGGGCGGCTATCCGCGCTGCCGGACTGGGCGATTGAGACACTGCGTGAACACGAATCCGATCGTCGTGAATCCAATTATTCTTGGGAACAGATGGCACGCGGTCGGACCGGCGATTCGCTTTGGGATTCAGCACAACGATCGTTGTTGATCCAGGGACAGTTGCATAACAATGTCCGGATGACATGGGGCAAGGCAATTTTGAACTGGACGCCAGATGCCAAACACGCGCTGGATCGGATCATCGATTTGAATCATCGCTATGCATTGGATGGACGTGATCCGGCTTCGTATGGTGGGATTCTGTGGTGCCTTGGACAGTTCGATCGCCCATTTCAGCCGCCTCAGCCCATCTTGGGGACAGTCCGTTCGCGGTCCACCACTGAACACGCCAAACGTCTGGATGTCGAAGCATTCCGTCAACGGGTGACCACACCGATCCGTTCTTCCATGCCATCGGTGGCTGTGATAGGGGCAGGGATGTCCGGCCTGATCTGCGCACGAACGTTAAGCGATGTCGGATATGAGGTAACCGTTTTCGAGAAGAGTCGAGGAGTCGGTGGCCGCATGTCGACACGACGCGTGGATGATCAGCTTCGATTCGACCACGGGGCACAGTACTTCACCGCAGGGGACGATCGTTTCAAGCGATATGTTGATTCCTGGGTTCAGGACGGCGTGGTCCAACCCTGGCAGGGCCGCATCGTGGATCTTCAGGGTGGATTGATCCAAGACCAGACAATGGACCAAGAACAGAAGGTGGGAATCAAACGATGGGTGGCGGTCCCGGGAATGAATGCGATCGGCAAGCATCTCGCCGCTGATTTGAAGGTTCAATTCGGAATTCGCGTCGCACCACTGAGCCGATTGGGGGATCGTTGGGCGCTATCGAGCGATGACGGTATGGAATTTGGGAAATTTGATGTCGCCATCGTTGCGGTCCCCGCGGGACAGGCTGCAAAGTTGATGGCGGAAGCTCCGAAGCTTGCTGATCGAGCGGGCGAGGTCGAGATGTCGGGGTGCTGGGCTGTGATGTTAACGCTACAGTCCGATTCCGACATCGAATTCGACGCGGCGACGGTCCATCAGTCGCCGCTGTCCTGGATTTCACTCGCAGTAAGCCAGGACGCCGGCAAACTCAGGAAACATGGGTGCTGCACGCGACTGGTGAATGGACTCGGGACCACATCGATGAGGCGTCCGACGAGGTCGGGCAACGATTGGTTGCGGAGTTCTGGAAGGTCGTCGGTCGAAGCCCAGGACAACCTCTCCACTGCCAGTCTCATCTGTGGCGGTTCGCTGTGCCGACAGATCCACTGCCCGTTGAGAGTCTGTTTGATTGCGACCTTCAAATCGGAGCCTGTGGCGATTGGTGTGGAGGTACCCATGTCGAGGACGCATTCTTAAGCGGAATGGCGATGGCTGGTCGCGTCATGGGCAAGGTCGATGCGTGGGACTCGAAATCGCCATCGAAAACATCCATCGTCTGAATCAGGTGAGTAGATATCAGCGGCATCGACTGGACTGACTTCATTCGTTACGCCCGCGTCGCATCACACGCCGAGCCTTGCGGGGAAGTCGGCTGCTGTGTGTGATTGGATGAAATCCCCAAGGGACGCCCCTCTACCGACATCGAGCTCGGCGACCCGCGTGCGATCAAAGCGATGTGACAAATCACTTTGGACAGGACCGATTCGATACTCAAACTTTCATGCTCAATGGATCACCTCTCATCGATCCACTGATTCGACGGTTGCAGTTCGCGATCACGATTCAACCACAACTCCCTTCCAGAAAGCCACGTGATCGCAGATGTTGCTGGCGGCCTGCTTTGGGGACGCGTAGTACCAGGCCGCTTGCCGGTTCGTCTCTCCGTCCACAACAACGTCTAGGTAGCTGGCAGTCCCTTTCCATCCGCATACCGTTTCATAATCGCTGTGCTGGACAAACTCGCGTCGAACGGATTTCGGTGGAAAGTAATGGTTGTTCTCGACCACGACTGTGTCATCACTTTCGGCGATGATTGTCCCGTTCCAAATTGCTTTTGGCATCTCTATTTCCGTTGGTTGAATACTGCTGTCAGGTTCACCCGTGACCCAAGACTGCGGGTGATTCTACGAAAAAGGCCGACCTGATTTCTCAGATCGGCCGCCTGATTGATCTTCTGTTTCGAAAATGCGTTTCGCATTTTGGTCGATTAGCTGCTAGGGATCAAAACCTTGTCGATGACGTGGATGACACCATTGCTGCACATGACATCCGCCTTTTTGACGGTGGCATTATTGATCATCACTTTGTCACCCTTCACTTCGATCTTGACCTTGCTGCCTTCAACGGTAGTCGCGTCGTTCAGCGAAGTGACTTGCTTGGCGGTCACTTTGCCGGGAACAACATGGTACTTCAAGATCGCTTGCAGCTTCGACTTGTTTTCTGGCTTCAGCAAGTCGGCAAGCGCGCCTTCGGGGAGTTCCGCGAAAGCTTCGTCGGTGGGTGCGAAAACGGTGAAGGGACCATCGCCCTTCAATGTCTCAACCAAGCCTCCGGCCTTCACTGCGGCAACCAAAGTGTTGAACTTTGCCGCAACAGCGGTATCAACGATGTCTTTCGTTTTCTCGTTGTGATGGTCGGCCTTTGCATTCGGCATGGCGATAAGAGCGATAGCAGCGACACAAGAGAGCAGTGTGAAACGGTACATTTCGATTTCCAGAAAGGAGAGAGGGTTTTTGTTCGACAATCGAACGTTAGGTGGGCGACAAGTGTTGGCGGTGAATATCTTGGTCGCCCCCATTCAATATCCACATTCAGACGCGTTGCTCGAATCATTTCGCCGAAAGATTGCGGCCACTGTGTGGTCGCCGCGTTCGATTGAAACCGAAGACAGGCGTTGCGAAATGCGAAGCAGTGTCGCGAGGCGTCAAGGGATGCTGCAGCGTTTTGATTCTGCAACAACGCAACGCAATTGATGTACCGAACTTTGATGCGTTGGAAACAATCTTTGCCGCCTGCTAGTCCTGGCAGACGAACACGAGTGATCTGAAATCAGCGAGGATGCATGGTTCGTGCGGTTGGCTAAACCATTCTTGTCCGCCAAATTACACAGACATCGACGCGTCCCAAACGGCATACTGCATCGGTTAGCGGGCAGCAGCTTGCATGCTGATGAATCGTCGAAATCGTGTTTGGAAAGAATTTATGGATGCTTGATGCAGTCGTTCGGAAGCCGGCCGGATTCGCAAGTGGCGGAGTTCGGTGAACCCATTGACTATCGCAAACCACCTGGTTGATCATCCGAAACTCATACAGGCGTGATCTTCATTCGATCGCCGTGGTCGAAGGCCGATCAGAAGTCTTGCAAACGAGGGAGCACTCCGAGTGATGTGCCCGCGGTAGCTGTAGTCACGTCCGGGATTCTCGTCTCGAAGCACGCAGGCAGCAGGCAGCAGGCCCAGCGCACTGGTTTGCTTGCCTGTTTGCTCCTGTTGCCGGCCCTCTCCGCCAGATCCAAAGCACCGGGTTGCTTACTCGTTCGTTGCCTCCCCTCTCGCCCGGATCCTAGGCAAGTGAAGCTTGCCTAGGATTTGGGTGAGAGGAGGGGGGGCGAGAATAGACGAGGGTCGGGGTGAGTCAGGGGAGAGGGGGGCCAGAAGAAACGTGCCGCGGGGGAGTCGGGGGAGAGGAGAGTATGGAGCGACGAGCGGTGGGGGAGCGCTTTGCGGGCTCCTTTCCTACTGTCATGATGGCATTGAGCGGCCAAATTCGGAAAAAAACCAAAACAGTTGGTCACGAAATGGGGGCCGCGGATAAGTAACTAGTGAGGCAATTGGTTTTTGTGGAGCAATCGGTGGACGAACTAACTCGACAGGCGACCCGACAATGGACTTTGGCACAGCCTGCGGTCTCGGCATTCATTGCCTCGGTGGTCCGTGACTTTCGTGATCGTGATGACGTGCTGCAGAACGTTGCCGTTGCGGTGATCGAATCTTTTCATGCTTACGATCCCGGTTCGCCATTCATCCCTTGGGCGATCGGAATCGCACGCCGGCAGGTAGGGTTGTATCTGCGGCGGCGCGGCCGAGATCCGTTGGTATTCGATGACGACGCGGTCGCCTGCCTCGCCGTCGCATTCCACGCCGAAGCACAGGATCGTTCGGCAGCACTGGACTATTTGCAGGATTGCCTTGGTTCTTTGGAAGGTCGAGCCAAAAAACTGATTGGCCTACGTTACCGAGAAGACCTGAAGCCGGCCGCGATCGCATCCCAAACGGACATGACGGCAAATTCAGTCGCAAAGGCGTTGCAGCGAGTTCGGGATCATCTTCGAGAGTGCATCGACCGCAAGGCGTTGGAGGCGAATGTTCAATGAGCGTTGACTATCAGAAACTGATTCATGGCTACCTGGACGATTCGCTTTCAGCGGAGCAACAAGGTCGGTTGAATCAGTGGATCAAGTCGGACCCCGGGCACGCACGTCAATTTGCGTCCTACATGATGTTGCACGATCGCATGCGCAGCGAATTGGTGGCTTCCGAAAGTGACGCGGCGTACGTAATGTTGCCCGACGAATCACGATCCACCGGGTGGGGACGCCGATCGTTCGCGTTGGCTTCGACCGCCTGTGTTTTGCTGCTGGCCGTCTCGTTGTTGTGGCAAACCGTGGACGCTCCTTCGGCTTCGGCCGCGATGATTCAGTTGAACCGAATCATCGAGGCAACTGATCTGCCCATGGATCGAACGTTCCTGATCACCGTTTTGGAATCGGCTCTCTCACCGAAACACCAAGACCCCAACTCACCGGAGCGTCGACGTCCTCCGAAGCCTTCTCTGGATGGCGCGGTGCTGGATGTTCGCGGATCGAACCAGTTCGTTCTATCGCGGAAGACAGCGCAAGGAGATGTATTTGTGACGGGCAGGAACGCATCGACAAGCTGGGCCGTACGCCCCGATGGACCGGTCCGTTTCAGCGATGACTTGACCCGATTCACGCGAGATCTCCCGGGCCATGAAGACGGGCTGCCAATCCATCATCTTCACGATGGATTGGAATCGCTTCGCACGGGTTACCACTTGGAACTGATGCCTAAGGAGGCTGCCACGCGGGGCAGTGAAGGTGATCGTACGATGATTGCCATCAAGAAACGCGGCTTCCGCGGGGCGGATCGAGTGGAAATCCGTTACGACGAATCAACGGGCAGGATCAGCGAGATGCGGTTTCATCAAATGGCGTACGGCCCTCACCAGATCACCTTGACGATGACCGCTATCGAAGACCGAGTACTGCCTGATGATCATTTCGACCATTCCTCCCATCACGAGCCTCAGCGGGCCGTGGAAATCGAGTAGACAGATATGAAACGCTTTGTTTGGACTGCGATCGGTATCGCAGCCTGTTTTGCCACAACGCATTTGGCATTTCAAGTGTGGGCCCAACCACCTGCCAATCCACCATCCCGTGCGAACCGTGTTGGCAAGCCTAGGATCAGCGACACCGTGAAAGCGAATGTGTACGCCGACAATTGGTTTACCTTGTACATCAACGGCGAGCATGTCGCGGTCGACTCGATCAAGTTTATGCCGCACAACGTTGTCAGCGTCGATATTTTGCCAGCGTATCCGATGACGATCGCGGTGATGGCGAAAGACAATGCCGATGCGGAAACCGGCATGGAGTACGCCAATACCAATATCGGTGATGCGGGCTTCATTCTGAAGTTTGGCGACGGCACGGTGACCAATGCATCCTGGAAAGCCAAGTCGTTCTCTCATGGTCCAATCAACCATGACACCAAGAATCCCAGGGTGGAAAATCTGCCGATCCCAGCGGACTGGTACCAGACGGACTTCGATGACAGTTCCTGGGGATACGCCAAGGAGTATTCGCAACAGCAGGTTGGCCCCAAGGAACCGTTCTTCGAACACGATTTCAGTGGCGCGAAATTCATCTGGACCGACGACATCGAACTCGACAATACGGTGATCTTTCGGCATCGTGTCGTCGAATCGCCTGATGGAGTGCCGCGACCCGATTTCACAAACTTAAACAACATTGTTCCCGACTCCCCACCCAGAAGGCCAAAGCGATGACACCAAGAATCGTGCGTGGGCTTACCCATCGATTTCTAAGTTCGGTATTTGCGATTGCATTGACTTTGGGGGGATCTCACTTCGTGTTCGCTCACGATGGCCACGATCATGGCGATTCGGCCGAGCCCAAAGGATTGCGGACGTGGACCCTCGATGAAGAAGGTGCCCACTTGCATGGTGCCTTCGTCACCGCGTCTGGCGGGGACGTTCAGATTCGTCTCGATGACAACCGTCTGGTCACGCTAAAGATCAATCGGCTAGTCGCATCCGACCGCCACTGGATTGGCAGCCGACTGGAGGCGATCGAAACGCTCAACCAATCGCGACCGTTGCAGCTTGTGTTCCAAAATTCACCCAGCAGTGATGGCATTCAGGCAAAGCAAAATCCCAAGGCCGCGCCCTTGATCAACAAACACTTCCAGCCGTTTGCGAGCGTGTTGAAGCTTCGTTGGGACGACAAGTACTTTTACGTCGGATCCAATGGGATGCCGGACCATCCAATGATGATCGGAATTCGTTCTTGGCAACAACAGGTTCCGATTCCTCAGAAGTACTTTGGCCACAACGCATGGCGTATCCCCTTGCATCCGGTTCCTGCCAAGCAGCCAATGTCAACGAAGAACAACTTCTTGCGTGGCGCGATTGCATTGGCGGTCAACGGTGTCCCGATCTTCAACCCGCTAAACAATCGTGGCGATGACGCACTGTTGTTTGGTGAACTGGATCAGTTCGGTGGCCACTGCGGGCGAGCCGACGACTATCACTACCATATCGCTCCTGTGCATCTGCAGAAGACAACGGGCGAAGATCAGCCGATTGCCTACGCCTTGGACGGATATCCCATTTTTGGATATCAAGACGAACAGGCCGGCGACTTTGCACCGCTCGATTCGTTGGGAGGCCATCAAGACGCGGACGGAAAGTACCACTATCACGCAACCAAAGAATATCCCTACTTGAATGGCGGATTCTATGGCGAGGTGGTCGAGCGTGGTGGACAGGTCGACCCGCAACCGCGAGCTGAGCCGATCCGACCGGATCTGCGTCCCTTGCGTGATGCGACGATCACGGAATTCACTCAGCCAAATCCGGGCAGCTACCGTCTCGTTTACGATGTCCGGGGTCAACAGGGAACCGTTTCGTATACGCTTGCCGACGACGGTTCGGCGGACTTTGAGTTCGTCGATACGACAGGGCGAAAGACGTCGCAGACGTATTCGCGGCGCGATCAAAGGCGGAATGCACCACCGATCCCAGGTGACGATCGCCCGAGTGATGGTGGTCCTCCACCACCTCCACCTGGACCGCCACGTGATAGCGACGACAATCGCCCACCACGCGGTGGGGCCAAACGGGTTGATCCGCCAGTCGATCTGTCATCGATGTCGCGTACCACCGCTGCCGGTTTTCAGGTGACCAGCACTTCGGTGGACAAGAAACATTTTCTTTCGGTTGACTGCACCTGTGACGGAGCTGCGCAGTCCCCGGCGATCACCTGGAAGGGGGCTCCGGCTGGTACCAATTCCTTTGCCGTGAACATCTGGCACACGGCTCCGGATCAAGAAAAATCGTATTGGGTCGTCTACAACATTCCCGCCGGCGTGACATCGCTGAAGCAAAATGCCCAAGGTGTGGGCATCGTCGGGGCCAACGACCGAGGTCGAAGCAACTACGATCCAATGTGCTCCAAAGGACCTGGATTGAAGAAGTATCACATCACCGTGTTTGCACTCTCCGAGGAACTCCGGGTTTCACCACCAAAGGCAACCCGAGCCAATCTGCAAAAGGCAATGAAGAACATCCTATTGGGCGAATCGACGATGGACGTTCTCTACGAACGATAGCGCAGGAACAAGGCAGCAGAGCCGCGTGGCGAACAACGTTGGACGCAATCGCATGAGCCGATGGGCGATAGCCCCGGTTGAACCGCAGCGTAGCGGAAGTCGCCAAGACTTTCGGTGACACGACCTCCTGGGCCGAAACTCTTGGCGAGTTGCGCTACGAAGAACCGGGGCTATCGTCCAAACGGCTCACATTCGAATGTGAACCGCAGCGTAGCGGAAGTCGCCAAGACTTTCGGTGACACGACCTCCTGGGCCGAAACTCTTGGCGAGTTGCGCTACGAAGAACCGGGGCTATCGCCCAAACGGTTCACATTCGAATGTGAACCGCAGCGTAGCGGAAGTCGCCAAGACTTTCGGTGACACAACATCCTGGGCCGAAACTCTTGGCGAGTTGCGTTACGAAGAACCGGGGCTATCGTCCACACGGCTAATGGCAACCTGCTTTACCGCTGTCCACCAAACCCAGGCGATCAGCAGTCCTTGCATTGGCAACCTTGCCAGTAGTGCCCAGACGGGAATTTGGGGGAACCGATCGGCGTTCAGAACCATGTCGACGTTGGCTGGAAACACAGCCAATAACAACGCAATGAGCCCCCAGCCAGCGAGTCGTCGTAATCTGGAAACGGCCAGTCCGATACCGCCAAGCACTTCGAAGAAGCCTGAAACATAGACCAACGCCAACGGCCACGGTAAATAGTCTGGCATGATCTTCAAGTAGACATCCGGGGAAACGAAGTGATTCACTCCGGCCGCGATGAAGATCAGTGCGAGAATGACGATTGACAAGCGGACGAACATTTTCAGCAGCTCGGGGCGTGGACATTGGGTTGCGTGTGATCTTTGGCATTGGACGTATCGTCAGCTACCCATCCCTGCGATTGGGCTTCACTCGTCGTCTTCGTCGGGCGCCGCGTTTTCCAGTGCATCGCCCAGTTGCGTCATGAAGAACTCGATTTCCCGTCGGTTCTGTTGATGCTGTTCGACCCACTGTTCTTCGGTCAGTTCAAATGCCCGCTCACCCATTCGAACAACTTCTAGTTCGGTGCTTTGGATCACAACGCGACCTATGTGGTTGCTGTACCACTCTAGATAGAGACAATTTCGCCAGGTGAACGGGAGCTTTTCGCCGGACATCAAACGCCTAGCCACCTCTTTGTTGGGAAGGTCGAAGTGTTTGACCCTCTGATCGGCCGTGATATCACCAACCTGTCCAGATTGGTCAAGCCCCATGATGCTGTAGTCGAGCTGATCCTCGCCATCAATGTCTTGGTCGATATCAGGGGCGATTCGTTGGATGCGGAATTTCCACCCGGCAAGGTCGGGGTGGCAGTTCCCCGCCAGCTTCAATCGCAGCGGTTCGTTGATGCCGTCGAGTTGCAACCAGCCCATGGTCCAACCGAGTTGCGTGTTGTCAATTTCGCCTGCTTGCACGAGATGTGTTGGACGCCAGGCCATGGTGATGATCCTTGGTGTGGGAGAGGTTGGAAGGTCACAGCGGTTACTGTGCGGGCTACGGCAGAAGCCCCTTCTTTCGAAGAGCCGACTTCAGCATATTACGTGTCGGGTGAGCCTTTGCGATTTTGCTGGCACGATTGCCGGCAAGTCTTTCGCCCCTTGGACCGCCAATCGCTTCGCGAACGTCGGCTAGCATTTCGGCGGCTGCCCGGTAGTTGTCGGTACCACCAGCGGCGGCGGTCTTCTCGGCTTTCGTGAGCCACGTTTGAGGCGACGCTCTCATCTGCTCCATGCGGGCTTGTCGTATTTTTTCGACTTTCGCCGCCTGTCGGTTCGCTTCCGCTTTTGCAATCTTGTCCTGTTTCTTTTCTTCCGTGATCCGCAGAATTGAAACAGCGCTGATCAGGTCATTCAGCGTTCGTTCACAAGGTGTCGTCGGCCAATCGATCATTTTGCCGGTGTCGTGTATCTCCGCGATCAGTTCCGCCTTGGTTTCCACGAGGTCGTCTTTTAGAAAGCGAAGCAGCAGTGCCCGGGACCGTGTTTCGCTGATCGATCGAGCCCAAAGCTGGATGGGGTCCTCGTCGTCGGATGGTTCATAGGCTGGCACGCCTTCCGCGGCGGCCTGGCAAAACAGCGGATCGAGTCCAAAGAATTGCAGCAGGTCGAGGCTCTTCGCGGGCATCTGGTCCAGGCCATGCGGAACGGGTGGTGCGACCGTTTCGTCAAGTTCGTCGAACTCGTCGACCGCGCCGCAGAGCCACAGAAGGTAGAACGCACGCAGGTCGCCGGTAATCAACTGTTGCCGGATGCTTTCGAGTGCATCGAGATAGACCGTGAATTCCTCGATATCTTCCTTCTCGCCTGGGTCGTGACTGATGGCAACCGTCAGTATCCCGCCACCCTTGGCGTCTTTGGTCCAGGTGATGTTGTCGAACGCCAGGAATGGAGCGAGTATTTTGCGGCTGAATGGAAGTCCGTGGGGGAGTCGCAACCGTACTTCGCGTTCGCCGTAATCGGCGTAGGCAAGGTACAAATCAAAACCGCCACGCAGCAATCCATTGACGTCTCCGCGAAATGATCCGTAGTGATATTCAACCGACATCTCCCATTTGGACAGTTCGCTGCGAGACGATTGTTTCTCGGCATAGGCCAGCTGGGTATCGCTCAGCGGGCGATCGACAGCACGAAATGCGACGTATTGGTATTCGCTCATTCTGTTCGCACATTTGGCAGGCGATGTGGGTTGGTTGGACAGTCAATCTAATCTACGACTCAGCACGGGTGACATACAACGGGACAGGCGAAGTTCTCAGGGCGGCGCGGCCGAGGAATCTGAACGAGATTCCAGCGGATTCCAAACTGGGGAGCGTTCCTTGGGGCGTACCGACAGACGCTCGATTGGCCAAAATGGCTCCGAAACGCTGCTCGATGCGGCCGCGTTGCCTCGATCGAAAAGCTGTCTAAGAAAGATTGAACGCGTTAGATGTCTCATCCAATCAGCGTTTAGTCAGGTGAATCCAAGTTGCCATTGGAAGGCGGATCGCCAGTCCAGCGTTTTGCCAGGGCAGGGCAGGGCAGGGCAGGGCAGGGCGGCGCATGGCGGTGCAGGGCAGGGCTACCGTTGGCGACCGAATCGGACGCCCAATGACGTCTCGGCCCGAGTGAAATGTCGACGCAGGTTTCGTCCTGTTTAGTGGGAGACCAATTCAGCGACCAGATTGGCGGGGATCTCGACCTTGACGGTTACCAGACCTGCAAGATTGTTCAGACGCGTGACCATGGGAGGCGATAGATTTCGGCCGGCCGCAATCAGCAGCAAGCCGTTGGGCATTCGGATATCTTCTGCCACAATCATCCCGGCAACCAATGCCGTGGTAGGAATGGTTTCGATGGTTGGTTTGGGTCGGGCTTCGGCGAACAGACGAAGATGATCTGATAATCTACGATCGACGTTTGAAAAGATTGACTCGATTTCCGATCGAACCACGCCTCCGTCTTCACCGCGACGTGAGAGCAGACTTTGGTAATAGCTGATCAGCAGGACTTGTGCGATTTTGTCGTCGCTGGCGGTGCATCGGCCGGATGCGATTTCATCGGTCGCCATTCGATCCAATTGGTCAGCGATCGGTTCCAGCCGCGGGATCCGCCGGACCAGTTGGCTGGAGATTCGAAGCATTTCTTTGACTGCGCCGCGGTGATCCACCGATGTGATTGGGGCACTGGCCAGAATCGCCCGATATTCGGGACTCAACAGCGGAATTCCCGCAACCATCAAATGCGAAGTTAAGGCGATACGCCAATCCGTCGCGACGTTGCACTCGGTCAGCATCGTTTCGGTTGTCTTTTGAATGTCATCCAAATTGACCAGAGGATCGTCAACGAACCCGATGATTTCGACGAGCACACTGATGGCGCCCGCGAATGTCTTCTTCAGCAGTTCTTCCTTGCTGATGATCAGATCATGTTGCTTGATCCCAGCATGAATAGCGGCCTTGATGTCACTCATCTGGCAAGGCTTGTTCAAGAACCGAAACACCTGGCCTTCGTTGACTGCTTCCATTGCCGTCGTCAGATCCTGATTGCCGGTCAACATCAGGTAGACCGTGTTGGGCGCGATTTCGCGTGCCTTTTGGATGACTTTGATTCCTTCCATTCCCGGCATGCGCATGTCGACCATTGCCACGGAAAACGGTTCCGAATTTGCGATCAGCTCCAATGCTTCGGCGCCGGACTCGCAAATCGTGACATCGAAATCAAACGAGAGATTCCGGTCCAGGGTTTTCAGCAGGCTGTAGTCGTCGTCGACCAGCAGGATTCGGTCATTCATTGGATCGTTCTTTGAATTGGGTGGTGCGTCAAAGCGATGGCGAAATGGACTAGATCGTCAGCGGCACGCGGCAGCTGTCCGGTTGGTCGCCCTGGTGGTCTTTTGCCGGAGGTTGGTCGACGTCCATTGGCAATAGCACAATGAAGCTGGTTCCGACGTTGGACTCACAAAGACCGCACCAATCGCTCAGTCCAAGTTCCCATCTTGAGTTGCTTGGCGGTTCATCCATGGAACCGAATGGCAGCCGAGCGTCAGGGGGAATCGACCTCGTATCGGCGTAAATTGTCGCGATTCCTGGTAATTTCCGAAGCAAACGAAGACTGGCATGGCGGGTTTGGGGCGTCCTGCGACTATCTGAAGCTGGTCAATCAGCAACTGGTTGGATCGGCAACTGGTTGGATCGGCGGCGGGGCAATGAAATCCTGGGCGACGAGGTCTTGATCAGCGGAAATCTTGAATCCTGAAAATTGTTTCGATTTTCAGCGGCAGGTATCGGCATTCGGCGAGGTAGGACATTGGAATGGCGATTCGAGTCACCGTTTATGGGACACTCTTGCGGGCATCGATCGTGCCCCACGCCTGATTTTGGGTGACTTCGCCTTGCCTGACGACGACGTTTGAATTGCGAAAGGGCCATTTGATCGGTGAGATCCCGACGGACTGCTAGATGCCTGACAAGAACCCCTCACACGAAGCCTTCCTTCGCGTCTTTCTTCGCAACGAAGATGACCTGAAGGGATATGCGCGAGCACTGATGCCGAACTGGCACGCTGTTGGGGAAGTCATGCAGGAAGCGAGTGTGGTCATGCTTCGAAAATGGGACCAATTGCAGCACGAATCCGAATTCCTGCCCTGGGCAAAAGTGATCGTTCGTCTGGAAGTCATGAAAACTCGGCAATCCTCTGCTCGAGATCGGCTTCGATTCAGTGACGACGTTTTTGAACTGCTGGCCCAGGATGACCCCAATGACGAAGCGGAGGACATGGCCCAACGGGAACGGATCGCTTTGGACAGATGCCTCGACGAATTCCAACCGGTTCAACGGGAGCTGTTGTTTGTTCCCTATCACGGCCATGGTGCAGTCACTCAGTTGGCGGCTGAGTCTGGCAAGACGGTGAATAGTCTGTACAAAAAGATTGCCAGGCTGCGGTTACGCCTGACGCAGTGCGTCACGCATCGGCTTGCCGATTCCACCTTGGGAGAACCATTGTCATGATCGGAAACGAACAACTTCATCGACTGGTCGCGCTGTACCATTTGGAGCAGATTTCGGATGACGAATTCGCACTTCTGGAAAGCCGGTTAAGGGACAGCGAGGATGCTCGCGAATTTTTCCATCGCTCATGTCGCGTCGATGTCCAACTGCGACAGATGGTCGACATCGGGGATGCCGAGAACGAATCGCAAATGGTCGGCGTCGCTAACGATGCCGCGACCTCGATTTCTCGGTCTTTGATCGTGGGACTAGCGGCTAGCGTGGTGTTGCTGCTTTCGACTTTGGCTTGGATTCGGTTTTCGCAGCCCAGGTCGATCGCGACGTTGGTCTCGGCAGAAAACGCGGCCTGGGAAAGCTCGCTTCCCACGACGCCCGGTTCGCAGCTAACCCAGGGGTCGCTGAAACTGATCGCGGGGATCGCCACGATTCGATTTCATTCGGGGGCGGAGGTGATTTTGGAAGCGCCGGCCGAGCTGGATGTGATGTCTTCGATGCGCGGCAAACTGGTCCATGGTGCGGCGGTGATTGATGTTCCCGACTCGGCGATCGGATTCGTGATCGAAACGCCGGACGGGTATGCGATCGACTACGGGACTCGGTTTGCTGTGCAAGTTGATCCCACCGATCATCGATCAAACTTTGAACTGATCGAGGGCGAGATTGCCGTTCATCACGCCGGAACAGGCGAAGAGGTCCGGATGACGGTTCCCAAGAAGACGGTCACTGTGCATCGGGATTCAGTGAACTATCTGGACGAGGAACAGACGCCCAACCTTCCGCACGACGTCACCAACATGGTTCGAATTGGGACCAACGGCAGATCAGCCTCCGTGATTCGAAACAACAAGCGGCGAAAGTACTTAGATCCAGAAGTTCTGGCCGTCAAGAAAACGGAAAACGGCAAGTGGGACCATCGTTCTTTCTTTGAATTCGATCTGTCCAAGATCGATGTCAGTCGCATTTCGGCGGCTTGGATAAGGTTGAATCTTGTGCCCAGCAAGCGTGGGTTCGTTTCGCGGCTGCCAGAGGTCAATCGTTTTGGCATCTATGGACTGACCAATCTGGACCGTGCCGATTGGAGTCTCGATAGTACTTGGGAAGCGGCACCTGGTCCCGAGGACGGGATCCTTTTGGGCACCTTCGAGGTTCCTCGTAGCCAACAGCGTGGGACCTTCGGAATCGCCAACCGTGCGATCGTCGAATTCTTGCAAAAGTTTCCCGGCCAATCGGTTACTCTGATTCTGGTTCGTGAAACAACGCAGGTCGAAGGGGACGTCCCCGGGCTGACCCACATGTTCGCCAGCGACGCGCATCCCGAAGCGGTCGGCCCGCTGTTGGAACTGACGATCCAGTAGGGTCATTGATCAACTGTGTTTTTTGGAAACTGTAAATGATTCATCGTTTTCTATGGGCCGGACTGACTCTGGCAATCGCGGCTCCGACCAGCATGGCCGATGGCATCACACATGAAGCCGTCATGCCGGATGTCCATCGCGCCGTGCTGCAAGAACACTGCCTGGATTGTCATGACTCGTCGACCAAGGAAGGCAACGTCGATCTGGAAGGTCTTAGTTGGGTGATCAGTGGAAACATCGAGACAGCCGAACGCTGGGCCAAGGTGCTCAACGCGATCAACTCGGGCGAGATGCCTCCGCCGGACGCTGAACCGATTGCTGATGATGACAAGTCGGCGTTTCTGAAGGACCTTTCCGAGCAGATGGTCGTTGCCCGGAAATTGCTCAGCGATACGGGAGGCGTGGTTACTCTGCGACGTCTGAATCGACGCGAATATGCGAATACCATCGAATCATTGATGGGCATTCGACCCGATGTGTCCGTGTTGCCTGATGATCAAGCGACTGCCGGCTTTGATACACAGGGAGCCTCGCTGTTCATGTCCAGCGATCAGATCGAACAGTATCTTGCTTCTGCACGTCGATCGCTGGAACTAGCACTTCGTCCCCAACGGCAAGTGAAATCGAAAACCGTTCGCATCGAACCAGAAGACGAATACACGCCGCACTACGCGGCCGCGGCGGAGGAAATGCGAGACATTCGACGCCGTGCCGACGAATTCCTGGGCCAGACGGAAAAGCCAGCGGCCGATTTTGGATTCTTGGATGCGTATCAGGCAAAGAAACAACGTCGGATTGAATGGCTTCCGCTGCTGGAGGACTATCTGAACCGGCCTGAGACGAAGTCCGGCATCACTCTGATCATGACGATCAAGCAGGGTGGCTACACCAAAGTCAAACTGCCGATGCTTCATGAATCGCAGGATGGTCGCTACACCGTTCGCGTTCGCGCCGCCGCTTATCCCGATGCCAATCCACGCTTGCACTACTTGGAATTTTCAGAAGGCTACGGAACTGGTCGTACTCGGCTTGGATGGCGAAAGGTGTCCGCGCCGCTATCCGCCCCCCAGATCATCGAGTTTTCGTTTCAGCATCGTGCGGGTGAAAAGAAGCAGATTTGGATCCATCAACGCAGCCATCAAGATCGGGCTGACAAGAACCAGGCAACCCTCGACATGAGGATCAATGGAATCGGAACACCGCCGGGATTGTGGATCGATTGGGCTGAATTGATCGGTCCTGAATCGGCAGAGGACGATGATGAGTCGCCGGCAGCGCAGATTCTGTTCGACAAACCTAGCGGCTTGGATGACGAGCAATACGCTCGCGCTGTCCTGGCCCGATTCGCGACTCGTGCTTTTCGAGGCGAAGAAGTCGATGATGCGTACCTTCAAAAATTGGTCCAACGATACAAAGCGAATCGTTCCAAGGGCCAACCCATCGAACAAGCATTGATTGACCCGCTGTCGATCATCCTTGCCTCGCCGAGTTTCTTGTATCTGGTCGAGGGCCAGGATGGTGACCGCGACGAAGCGAAGAACGAATCCGCCACTTCGATCTCTGGCCGACCGATGCTGACGGCACATCAGCTTGCTATTCGGTTGTCGTACTTTCTTTGGAGTGCACCGCCGGACGAAGAACTGATGATGCTCGCTGATACCGGCAAGCTTCTTGATGACGACGTGCTGCGGCAGCAGACCACCCGACTTCTGACCGACAAGCGGGCGGACAAGTTCGTGCGTGGTTTCGTGTACCAGTGGTTGCAGATGGAACGACTGGGGATGTTCCAGTACGACGGGATCCAGTTTCCTACGTTCGACAACGCGGCTCGCGAATCTGCGGGCGAGGAAATCTTCCAGACCTTCCAGTTGATCTTGAACGAAGGTCTTCCTTTGCAGACGCTGCTGAAGGCCGATTTTGTCGTGATCAACGACTTGCTGGCCGAGTTCTACGGGATCGAAAATGTCGACGGACACGAGTTTCGTAAGGTGTCTGTCGGGCCACAATCCAAACGAGGCGGGTTGCTAGGCACCGCGGCAGTCCTAGCGATGGGGTCGGACGGACAGCGGTCGTCACCGGTGGAACGTGGCGTGTGGGTGCTGCGAAACTTGTTGAACAATCCGCCACCGCCGGCACCGCCGAACGTTCCGATGCTGAGCAGACTGGATGGAGAAGTTCTTGCCGCCCGTGATCTTGCTCGTGCCCACCAGGAACAGCCACAGTGCGCCAACTGTCACCAAAAGATCGACCCTATCGGCTACGGCCTCGAAAACTTTGATGCAGCCGGATTGTGGCGCGACGTGGAAGTCATTTCCAGTCCCGGGAACTACCGCAAACGGACGAAGCTAAAGGAGTTCGAAATTGATCCAAGTGGTCAATTGCCCGATGGGAGTCAGTTTTCCGACTTTCAGGAACTGCGCGACGTCGTTGCCATGCACGGGGATGACTTCGCACGCGGGTTTACCGAATCACTGATCAGCTATGGCCTGGGGCGACCCTATGGATTCACCGACGATCACTTGGCTGACGTCATCATGAACAACGCGAAGGACAACGGTCACGACATCCCATCATTCGTCCACGCCCTGACACTGTCGTCGGCGTTTCGATCGAAGTGACTCAACCTTTCGGTTCGAAGTTATTGAACCGAAATAAGTCGGTCGAAAATGAAATTTTTGACCGCTTCACCTGCCAATGTTTCGAACCGTTCAACCACCACTTCGTTCCTTAGGCCGCTTGGCCTGGGCAAGGCAAACGGACGCCCCATCGGGCTGACAAACCGGAGAATCAAATCATGAAAAAGTCCACCCAAGCATCGTCTCGTCGCGCCCCGTCGACTCTATCTCGTCGCGGGGTCCTCCGCAGCAGCACAGCCCTGGTTGCGTTGCCGTTTCTGGAATCGTTGACTCGCGGTCAGACCGTTCAGGCCGCTGAACAGCCAACGTCTGGACCGCCCAAGCGTTTGATTTTCCTTGGCATGGGATTTGGCGTCACCGCGGACCGCTGGTACCCCGACATCAATACGGTGGGACAGGACTACGAACTGCCGGGCGTGTTGAAGCCGTTGCAAAGACACAAAAGTGACATCAGCATCATCCAAAACTTGATGCACCAGTATTCGGCCGACGGCCACAGTGGCAGTACGTTTTGGCTGACCGGTGCCAATCGCTATGCGGTCCCGGGACAAAGCTTCCACAACACGGTTTCGGTCGATCAGCTTGCCGCAGAGACGCTTGGCCAACAGACTCGTTTCACGTCGATTCAGCTTGCTGCAAAAGTTGGTTACGCTTCCGATGGGCATGGTCCAGGCAGTTCGTTGGCGTGGAATCGTTTCGGCAAACCGGTCGCCGGCATCGATACTCCGGTCGCCGCGTTTCACAAAATGTTTTCGAACGACACCACGCCGCTGGCACAACGGCAACAACAACTTGCCGATCAAAGCAGCGTCCTGGATACGGTGCTGATGGATGCGGGGGCAGTGAATCGAAAGCTGAACCCCACTGATAAACAGAAACTGGACGAATACCTGCAATCGATTCGTGAAATCGAAGTGCGGCTGTCCAAGGAAGAAAAGTGGTTGACGATCGACAAGCGTCAGCCCCAGAACCCGGTCGATGAACCAGGCGAATCGCTCGCGGGCGTCGAAGAAATCCGGATGATGTACGACTTGATGGTCGCCGCGATGCAGGTCGATGCGTCCCGTGTGTTCACCTATCGTATGCCCAGTGATTCGTTGATCCAAAGTCTTGGGGCAACGATGACATCGCATACGATGAGCCACTTTTCCGAGGGCGAACGACGAACAGTTTCGATGAGCCGCGATACGACGCACGCAAAGCTGTTGGCCGAATTTTTCGACAAACTGAAAGCGTCGAAGGAAGCCGACGGATCCAGCCTGTTCGACCACTGCTCGATCACCTTCGGTTCCAACCTTAGCTCCGTCCACAGTCTGAACAATTGTCCGACGCTGATCGCCGGTGGCGGTGCCGGGATCAAGCAGGGACGTCACCTGGTGATGGGCGATCGCAAGACACCGCTTTGCAATCTGTGGCTAAGCCTGTTGAACGGTTCCGGTATCCAAGCGAATTCGTTCGGCGATTCGACCGGTTTGATCAGCGAACTGTTCGACGTTTGACCTTGCCGGATTCGTCTGTACGCGGAAGTGATTTTGTTCGCTTGAACGGATTGTCGTGGCGTGGGTGGTGGGATTTTAGACGCTTTTCCACCGCCCGTGACGGCTTTCGTTAAGATGGGGATCGAAGAACCCGGTTCTGTCGATTGGACCCCACCGCATACGCACTGAATGAAATTCCAACTATGCCGAATCTCTCTCGTTTCTCGCTGGCCGTCGCGGTGATCGCGGTTGTCTTTGCGGCGCACGCCGTCGCTGATCGTCCCAATGTCATTGTCATCATGAGTGACGATCAAGGTGGTGGGGACTATGGGTTTGTCGGCAACGAAGTCATTCGGACGCCACAGCTAGATGCGATGCACGCGCGCAGCGGCTACTTGAGCAACTTCTATGTTAGCCCGGTATGCGCTCCGACGCGGGCCAGCTTGATGACCGGTCGCTACAACTATCGAACCCGGTGCGTCGATACGTACGTCGGTCGCGCCATGATGGACACCGATGAAATCACGATGGCTGAACTGCTTCGTGATGCCGGCTATCGAACGGGGATCTATGGCAAGTGGCACATGGGCGACAATTATCCGTTGCGAGCGATGGATCAGGGGTTTCAAGATAGCTTGGTGCATCGTGGTGGCGGAATCGGCCAACCGTCCGATCCCATCGGTGCCGAAGGAAAGTACACCGATCCGACGCTGTTCAAGAATGGCGAAGAAGTCCAGATGAAGGGTTATTGCACCGACATCTACTTCGATGCTGCGATGGACTTCATTGGCGAGAGCGTCAAGCAGGACCAGAGTTTCTTTACCTACATCGCTACCAATGCGCCTCACGGCCCATTCGATGACGTTCCGCCGGAGTTGTACGAAGAGTATCGCGAAGTCGACTTCACGCCGATCTTGGTGAACAAGATCGCATTGAAAAGACGCGATCAAGAGTTCGACAAGCTGGCACGTATCGCCGCGATGATTACGAACATCGACCAGAACGTTGGCCGGCTGTTTCAGAAGCTGGATGATTTGGATATCAGTGAAAACACGATCGTCATCTACCTGAACGACAACGGCCCCAATTCAAATCGGTTTGTCGGCGACATGCGGGGCATGAAAACCCACGTGGACGACGGCGGCATCCGATCTCCGTTGTTGTTTCATTGGCCAGCAAAGGTCGCTGCCGATCGCACCTCCGCAGAGTTTTGCGCCCATATCGATATTCTGCCAACCATCTTGGACGCCTGCGACGTCGACGTTCCTGCGGATCACCTGATTGATGGACGCAGTTTCCTGCCACTGCTGACCGAAGTGGATCCACCATGGCCGACGCGGCAGGTCGCTTTTCAATCTCATCGTGGCGACGTCCCCCAGCTTTACAATCACTTTGCGTTTCACGAAGACCATTGGAAACTGGTTCACCCAAGCGGTTTTGGCAAGGAACAGATCGATGGTCCGCCCAGATTCCAGCTCTATGACTTGAGTCAAGATCCACGTCAAGAAAACGATCTTGCTGATAGCAAGCCAGAGCTGACACAGCGTTTGGTCAAAGCGTACGAGGCGTGGTTTGCAGACGTCAGTTCGACCCGGCCAGAGAACTATGCACCACCCCGGATCGTGATCGGGACCGACCACGAACCCGAATCGGTTCTGACTCGCCAGGATTGGCGGCACGCGAAAGGCAAGCCGTGGGCGGCGGGTTCCAATGGATTTTGGCTACTGCAGAATCCTAAGGCCGGCGACTATACGATCGAAGTCATTCTTGCCGCGGGAGATCATCCAGCCGGAAGGGCAACGGTGAAGGCTGGCGGTACGTCTGCAACGATTCCGATCGCAGCTGACCAACAACGGGGGCACACCACGACGATTCAACTAGGCGAAGGTGAATTGAAGTTGCAGGTCGATGTGGACTTTGGTGGCCAAACGCAAGGACCGCACCAAGTGATCCTCACTCGCAACTGATTCAGGTTGTCCAGCGTAGACGTGTTTCAAGTGAGCCTCGTCAGCAGGATCGGTGGCTTTGATTTCGCTCGCGATGCTGGGCGGTGGCCGGGCGTATGCGGATATCGAAGGATCCGATCCACACAACCAGCAACAAGGATCATGCCTTGATGAGCTGGAAATCGAAGCAAATTGGTCGGGGCATGAGTTATCTCCAAAAGTTCTGGATGAACGTGAAAGATTGATGGCGGTTCAGCGGCTCAACGCCTCTCCCATGCGATCAACAAAGTCATCATTGGCCGCGAAGTGCCTGAACTGGTTGGCACCGACATCAACGGAAAGGCATTTCGGTTGAGCGATTTGCGTGGAAAAATTGTGGTGCTGTTGTTTGCCCAGAGTACGAGTGACAACTATGCCGACACGTACGCTCCCATGCGGCAGTTGTTAGCCAAGTATAGGCAGTTTCCCGTCCGGGTCGTTGGCATTATGAGCAACGACGGCCCGGCGAGCATCAAGGCGGCGGTGAAACGTGGTGATATCAACTGGACTGTCATCCCACAGCCATTCAATGGGCCACTGCAATTGGATTGGGGAATTGAAGGTTATCCAACGGTCTACATCATCGACGCCGATGGCATCCTTCAGGCCCCGGCGCACATGTCGTACTACGGCGAAGGCGGCTACGAAACACGCGAAGTTGAGGACAAAACACTGATTTGTTGCAGCGGAAAATGAATCCTGACGCCTCGGCGGGCTCCCCTCAGCCCATTGATTTTGTTCTCGGGAACTCCTCGTTCGATCCCGGCGACAAAATCGAGATCGAATCGGTGACCACCAGCGGCAACGAACTTGAGGTCGGAGCGACCGTAACGGTGAAGGGCCAATACACCCTCGAAAGCATCGACGACGCTGAACTAAGTTTCTATTCAACCGTCACCCCGAAGCCTGGCGAGACGCCCGTTGGCACACCCATTCAGCCAAGCCAGACGATGCACGCGAAAAAGGGAACGCATTCATTCACTCTTTCAAAGGTGATCACGACGACGGGCAGCCCCCATGTCTCTTTCTATCACCCCAAGACCGGACAAGGCATCGGCGGCGTCTACTTTTCAGTGAAACAAGGTACAGAGAAGCGATCTAAGTGACTCTTGTCAGGGGACCTTCCGCCGCGATACTTCGCTAGCTCCCATTCGCCATAGCCACGTGAGTATGCCGACATGCGCTGCTGATCCCGATTGCCAGTACTGAACGCGATGATGCCTGGTGTTGGCATCACGGGGATTCGGAATCGACCGTCGGAATCGGTGAAGTAGCGACCATCAAAGTAGGCCCGGAAGACACCGTTGTGCTCTGCTTCCAAACTGCGATTGCGAAACCAGTAGTAGGTGAGCGAACCGTGAAATGGTTCGTCGGTCTCGGCTTCATACACGCGACCTTCCGCCCGCTCGTTTTCCCACAGCACCTGCATGTTTTGCAGTTGCACTCGTCCCCAGTTGCGTCGTGTTCATCGGCCACCTTGGTTTTGCTGGGACGTTTACTGGACTAAATCAATGAGAGTAAACAGAAGGCATCAATCCATGTCGGCGAAAAATGTGAGTACAAATGCTTGACTTGCCTACGGCGTGTCGGTAACAATGCCTACACGCAGTAGGCAGAAAGCACTTTTGGGAACTCTGAACATGGCGAAGCCGGACTCGACACCGCTGACCGAAGCGCAGCGGGAGATCATGGAAGTTGTTTGGGATCAGGAGGAGGTCACCGTCAGCCAGGTGCGCCAGCGATTGGCTCAGCGACGCGAAGTCGCTCGCAATACGATCCAAACGATGATCGTCCGCCTCGAAGAACGTGGCTGGCTCAAGCACCGGGAAGAGGGCCGAACTTTTTGGTATTCCGCCAACCGGCCCCGCACGGCGTCGCTTGGCGCGAAGGTCGCCCAGATGGTGGACCGGCTATTCGCGGGTTCGCCGGAGGAAATGGTGACTGCATTGATGGAGTACCGCGGGTTGTCGGCGGATGAGGCCGACCGGATTCGTGAAATGATCGACACAGCGGAAGTCAAGTCATCGAAGAACCCTAATCGGAAACTGAACAAGAAACCCGGAGGTCAATCATGAATCTATTTTCTGACCAACTGGTCCTGTGGGTGATCAACGTCCTGATTCACTCGACCGTTTTAACAGCGGTTTTGCTGTGCGTCGCGATGTTGTTTCGCAAGCGAGCCGCCATGCGATATTGGATTCTGTGTTGCGGGCTGCTGTTGGTGTTGGCGAGTCCTGCCGTTTCGGCGTTTGTTCAATCTCAAGGCAGTGGCTGGTTGGCACTCGCTTTGCCAAGTGAAGCCGCTCCAGCAGCCTCGGTTGCCTTTACCAAGCAACCAGCTCAGGCCAACGACGCGCCGATGCAAAGCTTGCCAACACAGCAAGTCGATCCATCCATCACGCCGCCGGTCTTGGACGCGAGCAGCATGGAAGAGGTTGCAAGTACGCCCGTCATGAGCAAGCCAATGATGGCTGCCGATATTCCAGCAAACCCTTCCGCAGCCACGCCCGCAGCAAAAGACTCTCGCTCACCGATGCAGCGGCTGGCGATCATCGTGACCATCGCCACGGTCGTTTGGGCAGTGGGAGCCATGCTGTTGCTGATGCGAATGACGATTGGCTGGATCCGGTTGGCAGGGATCTTACGCCGAGCGGAGCCCATCACCGATCCTGACTACGTGGCAGCGTTTACGAAAGCCTGTGCATTGGCTGGTTGCCATGAAAAACGCACGCCCCGGTTAGTTGCGTCCGACGAAATCTCCGGCCCACTCGCGGCGGGCATTTTCGCCGGTTCGGTTGCCCTCCCCAAACGCTTGATTGCCGAGTCGAGCCCGGCTGAGCTTGCCGAAGTCCTCGTTCATGAAGTCGCACACGTCGTCCGGCGAGACCAAATCGTGGTCTTGCTGCAAAACCTCGTCGCCGCGATCTATTGGCCGCATCCGCTGGTGCGAAAGCTCAACCGCGAACTCGCCAAAGCCCGCGAAGAGGTTTGCGACAACTTTGTGTTGGAAACCACCGACGCCCCCGTCTACAGCCGCACACTGCTGTCGCTCGCCCAACTCGTTCAGCAGCCCGAAACAATTCCCGGCAGCGTCGGCTTCTTCGCGTCGCGCTGGAAATTGGAACAACGCGTGGCTGGATTGCTCGATGAAACACGTGATACGCAAACCATCTTGAGCAAACGCGGTTGGGTGTTTGTATTGGCATCAACCGTCGGTCTGCTGACCGCCATTTCTTTTGGGACCGTCACCATGGCAACGGCGCAGAACTCGATTGATGAATCGACTGCGAAATCCGAAGCGGAACCAAGCGAGATTGAGATCAGTGGTTTTGTCCGCGAACAAAGCGGAGGCCCAGTAGGCGGCGCAAAGATTTGGTTGGCAGTGACGTCGTTCGAGTTCAATAGCGAAGTGAACAAGGAGAATCGCGAGGGTTTGCTGCGTGAGTTGGGTTCAACCGATGACCTTGGCCGTTTTGACTTCTTGCTTGATGAAGCAACGACTTCGGAAATCCGCGAGCGTCCTCGATTCGCTCGAGTTCAAATCGTTGCAACTTCTGATGGGCATGGGATGGATTGGTTACCACTGGATGTGTTCCAGGACGATCCGATTCCCAGTAAGGAGAGAGATCTACTGCAGTCCAGAATCGATGACGCGTTTGGCGATGGACGGTTCGCCAGCAGAACGCTTGTCATCCGACCCGAATCGCAACCGGTGCGGGGGCGGCTGGTCGATCTGGAAGGCAACCGATTGTCGAACGTGACCGTGTTCGTCGAAAGCCTTCGTCAACCAAACGTTCCGCAGTTGATGAACGCCTTGGAGAATGCTTGGAAGCAGGGCGTGTATGACGCGATGAGTTCAACTGGCGTCGCCGGCGGACTTGCCAGAAGCGAGCTGCAAAAACTCTTCCCTCGGATCAAGACGGACGAAAACGGCGAGTTTCAAATTCGCGGCATCGGCGATGATCAACTAGCCACGCTCGTCTTTCAAGACGAACGTATCGAAGCCCGCCCCGTGCATGTTGTCGGTCGCGAGATGGAGACGGCCAGCCTGCCATACAGGGATCAAAAACCCGACGGAACGAAGGACTTGTTCGTTGGACGAGACTTTAACTATTTCGCCGCCCCATCGATTCCGGTCGAAGGGACTGTCACGGACTACGACACGGGCAAACCTATCGCAGGCGTATTGGTCTCTGTCGAGCGACTATTCCGACGCGAATACGCAAAGTTGCGGCTCGACACCCACCACATGCGTGCGGTGACCGATCAGCAAGGTCGCTTTCGCATCATTGGTATGCCGCCGGGCGACGGGCACATTATTGAAGCCGTGCCGCCGAAATCCGAACCTTACCTACCTGCACCGCAGGAAGTTTCGCTGAATCTGGAAGATGGCAAAACGAAGCGTATCGAGATTCAGGTCAAGCGGGGCGTCTGGATCGAAGGGCGTATCACGGATAAAGAAAGTGGTGAACCACGATCGGCGGCGATCGAATACATGGCAATGGCTGAGAACCCATACGCGATAGATATTGCCGGTTGGGATCCCAAGCTGATGATTGGTCCTGTCCGGGTCTATCAGCGATACGTAACGGACAGTGACGGCCGTTATCGTTTGCCCGGTCTGTCAGGTCCTGGGGTGTTGTTGGTCACGTCGCTCGATCCTGGCTATCCGCTCGCCGCCGGTGCCGAGACGATCGATGGCTATGATCCGTCGACCGGTAAAATTCCGACAATACCGGTTCCCTTCCCAGCCTCGGATTGGCATCTGCTAAAACAGATCAATCCTGCCAAAGACGCAACCTCATTGACGAGTGACCTAACGCTCGATGGAGGTGTTCGCATTCCTGGCCGCGTCGTCGGCCCCGATGGGAAACCCATTTCGAATCTCTACGCCCTCGGGTTAACGGAAGGTGACCCGTACTGGACCCCAAATAGTCCCGACAAAGCACTCTTGACCGAACGGTTCATGGTCAACGGCTACGACGGCAAGGGACCGCGTCAATTGTTCTTTAAGAACCAAGACGAAACGCTTGTTGGCCAGTATCGGATCGAAGGAGCCGCACCGCCGGAGATCGCTGTCAAACTCGAACCGTCCGTGCGAGTCATTGGACGTTTGATTGAGGACGAAACCGGTCTTCCCGCGGCGCGATACTTTGTTTCCTGCGAGGAGTGTCTGCTAAACGGAAACGCTCCGCCATTGGACTTCATGATTCATTGGTGTCATAGCGACAACGATGGCGAATTTGAGATCAAGGGTTTGATGGCAGGTCATGTCTACAAGATGAAGGCTCGCGGTCGAAGCGGAAAGAAAGTTTATTTCACGATTGACCTGACGGACACCAAGCCGGGCGAGTCAATCGAAATCGGTAACGCCCGCGGAGCGAGCGTTGAAGACACCCAGGGTTCTGAATCAACTTCAACGATGGCCTCCATCGCTGAATCTATTTTGGCATTGCGTCTGATCGGTACCGTTACGGATCAGTCGGGAAAGCCGCTTGCCGGAGTGTCACTGCGTTTGCTTGAGAATCGCAGCGGAGATCCTGGGCACCTTTCGAAGGTTTTGACGCAGACCGATGCCAATGGGCGTTTCACGATCGAAGAACCGTTTGGCTCAGTTGTCAAAAAGCAGCAGCTAGAAACGATTAAGTTTTCCCGTCTAGTCGCCATGAAAGACGGGTACGGGATCGCCGTCGCGGCAGCTTGCCTAGCTGATGACTCCGAGAGGCTCGCTTCCCTACTGAGTGAAACCGAACGCCGCTACATCGTGGGCAAAAGGGACGCTAGCGTTCCATTGATCCTCGCATTGCCGTCAGCCAGCGAAGTTGTTCGGGGTCGAATTCTTGACAGCGAGGGTCGTCCAGTGGTCGGCGCTGACGTTTCAACGATCGATGTTTTGGAAGGGCAGTCTGGCTCGCTGGACGAATGGAATGCCGAAGCCAAGCGTTCTGGTTCCAACTTCTACTCGGCCCGCGAGAAGCTTAGGCCGCTCTACTACGGAACGTTCGTGGATGGACCAAAGCCAAGTGCGATTGCCGATGTCGCGACGGATGGCGACGGATACTTTGAGATTCCACAGTTGGGAGACGGCCGCATCGCTGACTTGTTGGTTCGCCACCCAACGATCGAGACGGCGGTTCTGCACGTGCGATCGGAGACAGGGGACACTGTTGAATTGCTGGAGGACAGCAATGGTGGCAAGCGAACAAGAACCTATTACCCGAATCGTTTCACGCACGTTGCTGGAGCAACTCAGCCGGTAGACGGAAAATTTGTCGACAGCCAAACGGGCGAGCCCATCAAAGATGTGGTTGTCGAAGGATATCGGACACCGCGTCACCCCATAGGAGGTTCGATGCCGCCGCGAGCCACCCGAGACGTCTCGGCAGCAGACGGAACGTTTCAACTCGTGGGTTTGCCGATCGGAGAAAGCGAACTTCGTATTATTCCCCCAGCCGGTTCTGAATATCTGATCGGCGGTGTCGTCGCAACCACGAAGGTCGGATCCGAACAGCCCGTCATGGTAACCAAGATGCCAAAAGGTGTCCTGCAACGAGGGAGCGTCGTGGAAAGCGAGTCAGGCGTGCCAGTCGCGGGATACTTAGAATATTGGCCGTTGATTGAGAACCCCGCGACACAGGAGGCGCCGATGTTGAAATATGGCAATCAACGCACTCGCTACACGACGGATCTAGAAGGGCAATTCGAGATTCCCGTGCTGCTTGGTAAAGGAATCTTGACATTCACGGCTGACCAGGATCAACGATTTCCTCGCGGTGCCGGAGAGGAAGCCGTTCGCTGGCGTTCAGATCCTGAGTTCAATGGAACTTTGTACAGGACACGTCCGCATTTCATCTTGCCACAGAACTTTCACTATCTAGCGCCCCTTGATTTGGCAGATGATGAACAGCCCGACGCATTGAACATTCAACTGGACGCCGGGGCGACCATCAACGTGACCGTCATTGGTCTTGAAGGTGTGCCAGTGGAAGACTACTACGTTGCGGGCCAGCGTCCCTTTGATGGTTGGCGTGGGTACCCGCAAAAATCACTCCAAGTCGACGGATACAATCCCGAAGTGGGGCGTCGTCTCTTAATCTATCATCCTGAATCTGATTCGGTTGCAGTGAAGGATTTGCAAGGCAAACAATCTTCAAATCTTGAAGTTTCGTTGGTGCCGGCCGGTCGAATCCAAGGTCAAATCGTGGATGACAGTGGAGAACCGATCACCGATTCGGTGATTGAAAATGACTTCAAGTCATTTCAGACCCACAACGATCCTCAGTCTATCCAGCTAGCGTTTCCACCTAAACTCAATGGGAAGCCGTTGCTGACTGATGCGAACGGTCGTTTTGAAATTTCTGGACTGATGCCGGGCATGAAATACGGGGCTCGCGCATCCTCCCGCGGAATGGAGTTCAACCGCACTCTAGGTGAACTCTTTGCCGACGAGAGCGCGGACACAGGCCAGACAAAGGACCTTGGTTCGATTGTCATTGAAAGGCAAGAACCATGACCTCACCCGGATCTGGGAAGCATTGGCGACCCTATCAAATGGTTGCGTCCACGCCGTTGAGTTTGCATCGCGTTCATCATCTGCATCGACGTGCAGGGTTCGGTGCGAATTGGAGCGAGTTGCAACGGGACATGGAAGCGGGGCCGGATGCCACTGTTGATCGCATTCTGGGCGTAGCGGAACTCGTCAAGAGTTTCGACGTTGACGATTCAAATGCAGAGCCGAAAGTCTTGACGACTTCCGCTACGGATTTTGATTCACTTCAGCAACTGATCGGAGACGCCGCAGTCAGTTCCGGTGACATCAATCGACTGAAGGCTTGGTGGTTTTACCGGATTTTGTATTCGGGTGATCCGCTGACCGAACGCATGACGTTGATGTGGCACAATCACTTTGCGACCAGCAACTTGAAGGTCGCCAACGTGGCGATGATGAAACGTCAGAACGACTTGTTGCGCAGGCACGCGATGGGCAAGTTCGGCGATCTCTTGAGAGCGGTCGTCAAAGATGCTGCCATGATGGCTTGGCTGGATGCGAAGGCGAATCGCAAAGGCAAACCGAACGAGAACCTTGCTCGCGAGTTGATGGAATTGTTCACGCTGGGTGTCGGTCATTACAGCGAAACCGATGTGAAGGAAGTCGCCCGAGCACTGACGGGCTGGACGGTTCGTGGCGGCGACTTCGAGCAGGTGGCGGCTTACCATGATGACGGAACCAAGCAGGTACTCGGTGAACAAGGCGATTTCGATGGCGATGATGTACTGGCGATCTTGTTGAAACAGAAACCGCTTGCCCGTCGAATTGCGGTCCGATTGTGCGAAGCGTTTTTTGGCGAAGATGTCATCACAGATGATGCGCTCGGCGAACTCGCCAGCGGTCTTCGCGAGCGTGACCTGGACATTGGCTGGGCCGTTGAGACCATTCTCCGCAGCGAAGCGTTCTTTGCCGACGACAACATCGGAAATCGGGTGCTCGATCCGATCCAGTTCATGGTGGGGCCGCTGCGATCATTGGAGATGTTGGATCCCCCGCCCAGCACGTTACTACTGGTGGAGTGGTCGACAAAGTTGGGCCAAGACCTGTTCTATCCGCCCAACGTGTTTGGCTGGCCGGGAGGACGATCGTGGCTGACGACGCGGACAATGATCGGACGTGCGAACTTCGTCAGCACGCTCTGTCGCGGTGACTTACATCGACCGGCGCGACCGCTTGGGATCGAGGCACTTGCTTTAAAGCACGGCTATTCAAGTGAAGCCACTCAGGCCAATTTCGCGAGTGAGTTGTTGTTCGGTCACCAAGGGCAAGCTGGAAACGTCGAAATGATGCTGCGATCGACCGCGGCGCACTTGGGTTAAGACTGGACTTACTCTGTCACCGGACTGGAATGATGAAAACGAATCGCCGAGAGTTCCTAAAAGACAGTTCCGCTGTCTCGCTGGGAGCATTTCCTTCCTTGATCTGCCGTGGAACGTCGGCGGCGGAGGATCCACGGTCCAGCCATGAAGGCAAGATACTTGTGGTCATTCAAATGAGTGGCGGAAACGACGGCATCAATACGGTCGTTCCGTTTGCGGATGAAGGGTATGCACAATATCGAAGCAAACTGCGATTGCCGACCGAACGTCTTCTGAAGCTGAACGACTCGGTGGCGTTGCATCCTTCGATGCGTGCGGCGGCCGATCTGATCGAGGATGGAAGACTGGCGATCGTGCAAGGCGTCGGCTATCCCAACCCCAGTCGTTCGCATGACACGAGCATGGCGATTTGGCACTCCGCTGAAATCGGTGACGAAGACACTCTGCGTTTCCACGGTTGGTTGGGCACAGCGATGGATGCCATGCAGCAATCTTCGCAAGAACGTGGGAACAGCGATCCCGACATGGTTTTGCTAGGCGACGAGAGTCAGCCATTGGCGATCCAAAGCCGACGTTCCACCGCTGTAACGCTATCCAACCTGACGGACCTACGACTCAGCCATCCAATCCCGCGATCGACTGACCAAGCGGCAGCTGCACCGCCGTCAGAGTCCGGGAATTCGCTCGATCGGTTCGTCGCACAGACCATGCGAGATGCGACAGACACCGCCAGCGGCTTGGAACATTCCATTTCGGAAATGACTCATCTGGCGACAACAGGCGGTGCGTCTTACCCATCGACGATGCTTGGCAACCGCATGCAAACCATTTCGACCTTGATCAAGAGTGGATTTTCGACGCCGGTCTATTACGCCATCCAATCCGGGTACGACACCCACTCCGCTCAACTGCCGACTCACTCGCGTTTGCTGCGAGAGTTCAGTGACGCGATCAAAGCGTTCTTGAATGATTTGGATTCATCGGAACTATCCGATCAAGTCTGCGTTCTGGGTTTCAGCGAGTTCGGACGACGAGTCGCCGAGAACGGGTCGGGGGGAACGGACCACGGAACCGCAGGACCCGTTTTTGTCGCGAGCAGGCAAATTCGTCCGGGGCTGATCGGATCCATGCCAAGTCTGCAGGATCTTTCCGGTGGCGACCTGCGGATGAACGTCGACTTCCGCAGCGTTTATCACGAAGTCACCACAAATTGGTTAGGCGTGCGGAATGTTTCCACCCTAAGTCCTTCGCAAATTCCGCTGAATCTTTTTCAAGTCTGACGGGGGCGGCTTGATTCGCCAAGACTCCGAAAGAAGCCGGACCGGCTTGACGTGACGAATTCTTTCGCTAACCTGGGTAGTGGTTAGCGAATTCGTTCGCTATCTTGGTTCGGCAGGTTTCGCGGATAGGATGGATAGAGCATGGCACGACACGCTTCTTCGCAGCCGACGGAGGTTGAGTTGCAGATTCTGCGGATCCTTTGGGATGACGGACCGAGCATTGTTCGGAACATTCATGATTCGCTTCAACAGTTCAAGCAGACGACCTATTCGACGACCGTGAAGATGTTGTCGGTGATGTTGGAGAAAGGCCTTCTCAAGCGTGATGACGACGCCAAGCCGCAGGTTTACCGTCCGGCGGCGCCGCAACAGCGTACCCAGAAACGGATGCTGGGCGACCTGATCGACAAGGTCTACGACGGGTCGTCAGCGGCTTTGATGATGCACGCTCTATCGAGCAAGAAGGCGACGGCAGAGGAGTTGCAACAGATCCGCGACTTGTTGGATCAGATGGTAGGCAAGTCATGAACGAGATCATCTTCCACCAAGTGGCTCAGCGAATCAGTTGGATGTTGGTGCATTCGTTTTGGCAATTCGCCTTGATCGCGGTAGCGTTGGGGATCGGTCTGCGTTTGCTGCGAGGGCGTAGCCCGCGCGGGCGATATGGGGTCATGTGCGTGGCGATGTTGCTGATGGTGATCGTGGCGGCCGTCACGTTCTTTGCCGTCACGCCGGATGTTTCGTCTAGTCCATTGCGGGCGGCCGCTGCGTCGATCGACACGAGAGGGAACATCGATACCAAGATTCAGAACGCTGGGTTGACTCCGTTAAGCGCCAGCGTGATTCCATCGGTTGAGATCGAAGCCTCTATCGTCGTTGATCTTAACAATAGTCCTGTCTCGCAAGAATCTGCAACAAGATTCACTGCCAAACGCATTCTCGCGGCAATCACGGACTTCGTGGTCCGTTGGATGAATCTTATCCTCGCGTGCTGGCTTGGCGGCATCGTTCTGCTTTCACTGCGACCACTGATCGGTTGGCGGGCCACTCGTACGCTCCGATCACGCGGACGCACGACGGTTTCCGAGTCCATTGAAACGGCAACGAAATGCGTGGCTGAGCGCCTCGGCGTCGGCCGCGTCATCGAAGTCGCTCAGTCAACGCTCGTTGAAGTGCCGACCGTGATTGGGTGGCTAAAGCCGCTGGTGCTATTGCCGGCCAGCGCCGCAACCGGTCTGAGCACCGCGCAACTCGAAGCCGTCATCGCTCATGAACTGGCTCACGTTCGCCGGCACGACTACTTGGTCAACCTGTTTCAGATTGTCATGGAGACCGTCTTTTTCTATCACCCGGCGGTTTGGTGGGTGTCTCGCCGCATCAGAATCGAGCGAGAAGAATGTTGTGACGAGATTGCCGCTGGTTTGACTGGCGACCGAGTCGCGTATGCCAGGCTTCTGGTCTGGCTAGAGGAGAGTCGCCAACAGTCGTCGAGTCAAACTCTGGCCATGTCCGCCGATGGTGGATCGCTGCTCGGTCGCGTGCGTCGGCTGATGTCCGGGCCATCGCCTTCGACAAGTGCGGGGCCATGGGTGACCGCGTCGGTGCTTGCAATCCTGGCTGGAACGGTCTGCTTGGTTACGTTCAACCTTAGCGATGCACTGGGGCAAAACGGGGCAGTGGCGAAGTCTTCCGATAACACTCAACTACGCAATTGGATGACTCGGGCGATTGAAATGGAGGAATGGGGACGATTGCCGAAACTTGTTGTTCAACTGGCTGAGAACGGTGAGTACGACGAGGCCGTCGAGTGGTTAGCCAAAGCACCCTTGGGCTCGACGAAAGATGGCAAGTTCAGTCCTGGTTCCTACAGCAATGCGATTGCTGAGATTTGCGAAGCCGCATTAGAAAACGACAGGCCGCAGTTTGCGTTGGACGCCTTTGATCAACTGACCGACCCTGACGGGACGCCAAGATCGGCGGAGTGGGATCGGCGTGCTAGCAGTTCGTATTTCCGAGCGGTCCGAGACATTCGATCAGCAGTCTTGATGCATCACGTCTCCAAAGGACAGATAGATGATGCGCTCGCGTATCTGAATTCCCAGCCAGATGGGAGCCGTGCGGACATGGTCGATAGTGTTGCCGGACAACTAACACGTCTGGGGCACGGAGATCTGGTCGAAGCTTTCTGGCGACAGTTGAACGAATCAAAGCTTCGGTACGTTTGCGAGCGAGAATTGGCGAATGCATACTATCGACTTGGCGAGCCCGATAGAATCTGGCGACTGTCCGATGAAATTGCCACGACGCGTCCGGACGACCTGATTTCGGAAGTGAGGATTCGAGACGTCGCGATGCGAGCTTACGCGGCCATGACATGGCAGGGTTTTCAGCAGCGATTGCCAAACTACCGCAAGCAAATCGAGAAGCTGGCCGATGAACCACGCATTGGCTATGCCAGGAATCTGGCACTCATGGCTGCCAAATCGCAGCGTTACGAGTTGATGGTCGAACTTTCGTCCTCTGTCCCGCTGTTGATTCCGCCTAAGTTTGCCATGTGGGATCTGAGTGGTACCGACCGGCATCCGGTTCTGTTTGCGACCACGGAGCTCTTGAAAAAGCATCAGTTCGATCAAGCGTTCTCGCTCATCGATTTGGTCGAAGATGAAGCGGTTGAATTGGCGGCACTGGCTCGCGTGCCAGAGGCAATCGTGACCAATCATGAAACCAAAAAGTATGCAAACGTCTACGCCGATAGCGTCAATCGACTTGCGGCAGCGTATCGGATCTTCGCAGGAAAGCATGACGAGAAAACTTTGCGCAGCATCGTCCCGAAACTGCCGGAGTTGTTGAACGTCCATCTGCGACGGATGTCAAATCCTACGATGCCACCCGATGAGGTTGCCTTTTTAAATCGCGATCTTCTTGGTCGGTCGGGGGCACATACTGACTTGATGATCGAGCAAGGCAAAATCAATGAAGTCATCAAGCTAGCGGAGGAGATGCTGAGCCAAGGTGATTTAGGATTTGCCAAGTGGATGGCCCGGGAGCTTGCCAAATCGGGCCACGCCGATGCGTTTGAACCCCTTCGTGTGAAGATCAATCAAGCTCTGGCGGATAGCGATGCGAAAAAGAACGGCGCACCGTTGCTGCCTTGGGACGATCGCCAGTTCTTGGCACAGTCGGCGCACAATGCTTATTTGAGCGGACAACGCGACCTGTGTTTCGCAATCTTCATGCAGTTGGATCGAAACTGGATCAGCCCGTCGCATCTGTCTCGCGTGGCAACAGCGGCACGCAGCAGTGACGACATCGCTTTTCTTCACCGTATGGAGTCCTCGTCGTCGCCATTGATGCGCGAGGCTGCACTGGCGGAACTGACGATGCATTACGTCTTGGCGGGCAAGATGGATCTGGCGGCGGGGGCTGCCGAGACATTTGATCGGGAATTTGGCAAGGGCAACGAAAAGTGGTCGATCTATCGAAGGATCACACACAAGAACAATGTCAAGGATCCCAAACGAAGATTGGCTGCGACCAGACTGGCCCTGCAAAAGTTCCCGGTCCAGTCCGACGATTACGCATCCATCGCACGTGACCACGCCAAGCTACTGGCTGAACTGGATCCGGAGACACCATTGCCTGCCGATTGGATCGCGAAACTTCAACCGAATCCCAAACTGCTGTTGTAGGTGGAGCTGGACCATGCCTTCGGTCGAACCGGACCCGCGGCCCGCTAGTGCCCGGGGATTCGCAATACGCCCCAGTTTGGACAGCAGCTATCGCGAACGATGGCAGGTTAGGCGTCGGTGCAGAGCAGGGCAGAGCAGGGCGATCTAGAGTTGCGGCTGCTCTGCTACGAAACTTGCGTTCTAGTTCGCCAGTCGTTCCAATCTGACCAGTAGGTTGGCGACAGCAAGCCGCCGTTGAGCCCCATAAAATCCCTCCTTCCGTTGAACTTCGGATTTCGCCATGAAGATTATCCAAGCAGTGTCGCGATCCGCGGTTTTCGTTTTTTTGTGTTGGTTTTCTGGTTTTGGCTTGACCGCGTTTGCGCAGGAGCAATCCGAGCAGCTTGCTGCGAAGCTCGCCGAACTTTGCCAGAAGCATGATGTGCCAGCGATGGCCGCTGCTGTGGTCAACACCGACGGACTGGTCGAATCGGCTTGTTATGGCAACCGTAAACGGGGGACGTCGGACATGGTTGCGTTGACCGACCGGTTCCCGATCGGATCGAACACCAAGTCCATGACGGCGACTTTGGCCGCTGTGTTGGTGGAATCCGGCAAGATGCAGTGGGAAACAACGATTGGCGAGGTTTGGCCCAAAGCGACGGACGAACATATCCATCCCAAACTGAAATCGGTCACGCTGGATCAATTGTTGTCTCATCAAAGTGGTCTGCCGGCGAACGTTTCTGACATTTCGGCGACTGCTTGGGCTGGTTTCTTCGGCGAGAAGCAATCGCCGGTACTGGAGCGCAGAAGCTTGTTGAAGGGGGCTCTGTCGACAGCCCCTGCAACCGTTCAGGGGAAATTCGTGTATTCGAACCTGGGTTATGCGATCGCATCGGCGATGCTGGAAACACGCGCCGGTGAATCGTTTGAATCGTTGATGAAGAAACATGTGTTTGCACCGCTTGAGATGCGATCGGCGGACTTTCGTTCGATGAAATCGGCGGCAGCGCTCCAGCCGCCTTTGTTGTGGGGGCATCAGGCCGCAAATGGCGATCCGGTCGACCCGAGATCGGTGGGTGCCGAGAACCCGACCGTCTATGCCGCCGCTGGGACCGTTCATCTGTCGATCGAAGACTATGCGAAATATGCAAGCTGGCAATTGGCCGGTTCTGCATCGCCTGTTCTTCGTACCCAAGAAGCGTTTGATCATTTGCACGATCCGCAAGTGGAATACAACCTTCCCGGTGCAAAGTACGGCAGTGGCTGGATCATGCTGGATACTGCGATGGGGCCCGCACTGAATCATGCCGGTTCCAATACAAACGCGTTTGCATTGATTTGGCTCTTTCCCGAATCGAATTTGGGTGCAATCGTCTTTGCAAACTCCGGGCAACAACAAGCGTTCACAGCCTGTGATGAAATGATTGCCCATTTGATGGCCCAGAACGTGATGGCCCAGAATGTGATGGCTCAGAACGGGGAGCCGGACGCTGGGCCGACCAAGTCGACGCCGAACCAGCCGCCTGCGGCCGATGCTGGCCAGGTCAGCCTTGATCGTCTGGTTGGCCGCTACCAACTGACACCCAACTTTATCTTCGACGTCACCGCCAAGGGAGATCAGCTGTTGGTTGGGATCACGAACCAACCGACGCAAGAGGTCTTCGCTGACTCGCCAACGAAGTGGTCCTATCGAGGCGTCAAGGCACAACTGGAATTCCATCTTCGTGCCAAAGGGCCGGCGTACGCGCTCACGCTGCACCAAAACGGAGCTGCCCAAAAGGCAAAGCGGATTCGTGAATGAAGGTTCCCAAGCGGTCGCCGCGTCAATCGTTGGTCGACCTTTGGTGGATTGGTTTGGGATGACGGACCGATTGGTGTCGCAGATGGTGTTCAATTCGTCTTGCCTGGATAGTTGCGGCGGGTTAGGCTGGAAGCATGAAATCTCCTTTCCTTGCCCTGCTGTTGATCGCCAATTTGTTGGCGTGTCCGGTACGCTGCATTTCGTGTGAAGCGAATGTGGCGGCGGTGGAGGAATGTGCGGCCGCAGCCTGTTCTTGCTGCTCGCACGCCGATGAAGCTCAGCAATCGCACACCCCTGAACCATGTGACGGGGATTGCGACTGCCAAAATTGCATCTGCGAAGGTGCGGTGGTCGAAGCGGATGTGGAGTTGCCTGACTCCGCCGATCAAGCAGATGATGGCTTGCTGCTTGTCCCGAATTCGAGCGTCACGGTGGCTCGCCTGTGTGAATGCACTGTGCGGCGATCGCGTGCCCCGGTTGGGCCATTTGTGTGCGGTCGCGATGTGCGGCTCGCGCACCAATCTTGGCTAATCTAAGCCACTTCGACGCATCCGCGCGGTCGTCCCAATCGTCTGATTGCAGTTGAACGAGCCATCGTTCAGACCGCGTAGCTTCTCGATTTAGTTTCTATCTATTTTCGTTGCTGGGTGCTGCGCGCGATTGGTCGTGCGTGGTTCAGCAATGCAGTTTCCTGTTGCCTTTCCGAAAGGGATTTTTGGCATGTCAAAGTTGTTTCGCAGTACTGGCCTGGTGGCCGGTCTAGTGTTGCTGGCGGTATCCGTGTTCGGTCATCCATCGGCCCAAGCGGCCGATACAAAGAAGTCCGAGATCGTGATGACCGTGGGCGAGATGTGTGGTGGTTGCGTGAAGAAGATCACCAAGCGATTTGAAGGTGTCGAAGGCGTTGCCAAGTTGCAGTGCAGTATCGAAAAGAAGTCGGTCGTCTTGACTCCAAAACCGAACGTTCGGTTTAGCCCGAAGGGCGTATGGGAGATCATGGAAAGTATCGGCAAGACGCCCACCAAGATGATCACACCTAGCGGTACGTTCACTTCGAAGCCAAAGACTTAGAAGTCCGCTTGTCGCCGAAGTACGTTTTTTGACGGGGATTTTTTGGGGGGAAGGGGCATTCGCGTGCTCCTGCCCCGATCCCATCTCCGTCGTCGGATTCCTCGCTCATTTTCCTGAAATCGTTCATCCAATGCTTCTTCCCTGGGAATACGGTGTTCGCAATTTGGCCAGGCGGCCAATGCGAACTGCATTGACGCTGGTCGCCCTAGCGACGGTGGTGATGTTGGTGTTCGTCGTGGTGGGATTCATCCGTGGGTTGGAACAGTCGTTGTCGGTCAGCGGAGACGAAGACGTGGTGCTTGTCTATTCGGTCAACTCGGAAGAGAACATCGAAAACTCGTCCATCGCGGCTCGCACTCCGTCGCTGATCACGGCCAGTCTGGATGGCACGGTGAAACGCTTTGGCGTCACTCACGTTTCGCCCGAGTTGTATTTGGGAACGCGGGTGAAGACGGCCACCAGCGATGGTGGTTTGGGGCTGGTACGCGGTGTGAAGTATGCTGCCCCGCTTGTGCGTCGATCGGTCAAGTTGATCGAAGGCCGATGGCCCGGTGACGGCGAGGTCATGGTTGGCCGTTTAGCGGCAGCGAAGCTTGGTGCGCCGGATGACGACATGATGGTCGGCAGTCAAGTCGATTTCGAGGGACGGTCCTGGACCATCAGCGGCCGTTTTGCCGCGGGCGGCGCCGCCTATGAATCAGAGATTTGGTGTCGTTTGGGAGATTTCCAAACGGCGACCAAGCGTCAGGACCTTTCGCTGGTGGCGATGTTGCTATCGCCGGGAAGTTCGCCAGGCCAGGTTCAATTGTTTTGCAAAGCACGCACCGATTTGGAACTGCGGGCGATACTTGAAACGGATTATTACGCCTCGCTACAACAGCACTACAAGCCGGTGCGTCTGCTTGCTTGGTTCGTCGTTGTATTGGTTTCAGGGGCCGGGATCTTTGCCGGACTGAACATGATGTATGGCGCGGTCGCGGGACGAATCCGTGAGATTGCAACCTTGCAAGCGATTGGATTTCGCCGACGTGCGATCCTGATCAGTTTGGTTCAAGAGGGAGTCCTGTTGGCGGCAGCGGGATCGCTGTTGTCGGGAGTGATTGCATTGACATTGCTAGACGGCATGGCGGTGCGATTCACGATGGGTGCGTTCACCTTACGCATCGATAGCGTCGCAATTTTGATCGGTTGTGGCGTTGGTTTGTTATTGGGTGTCGTGGGTGCGTTGCCCCCGGCATTGAAGGCGTTGCGAGCAGAAGTCGCAACCAGTTTGAAAGCGGTTTAGGGCGGATAGTCCATGGGTGACGAAATGCGGCCCGGCATATTGCCAGGGCCAGCATTCCTAGTCGCGTTTCGGGTATTCGTCGTGGACAGAACCTTGGTATTAGGAAATTTGAAATGAAGATGATTTTTGGTTGGATGTTGATCAGCGTTTCTTTGGTCGCAGCAGGTTGTGGGCAGTCCGAGACCGCTAGCACAGCTGGCAAGGCGGCGGCGGTTGATTCACAGTATGCGGCTACGTCAGAACCGGATGGCGCGATGCCGGTGGGCGAGGCCCGTGAAAGCATTGAGGACGGTCAGGATGTCACGCTTGTGGGTGTCATTGGTGGATCGACGGATCCGTTCGTGGACGGGCTCGCTGCGTTCACGGTGGTGGATCCGAAGGTCCCCTACTGTGCGGCCGATGAAGGTTGTCCGACACCGTGGGACTATTGCTGCACACAGGAACAGGTCAAGGACAACGTCGCAACCGTCATGATTGTCGACGACTCGGGCAACCCGGTTGCTCAAGATGCACGCAACATTCTGAACATCAAAGAACTGTCGACCGTCGTCGTCACTGGGAAAGCCAAACGTGACGAGGAAGGAAATTTGACGGTTGCAGCCAACAACGTTTTCGTCCGAACCGAGCAGTAAACATGACTGACGCTCCACTCGATCTAAGCCAGTTGGCTCTCGACCGCTCTCCCAACCGGGCGACGTCGTCTCACAAACCGCGTCGCGAACGCTGGGTGACTCGATACGTCGTGCCCATTGGCATCCTGTTGGGCTTTGTCGGTTTGCTCGGTGCCGCTGCTGGCCGTCGATTGTTGCCACAGCAATCGGTGACCGTGTTGCCGGTGATCGTCAAACGTTCGCAAGTTCAGCAAGCCGGAATGACCTTGTTCCAGTCACCCGGTTGGATTGAACCACGGCCAACGGCGATTAGCGTCGCGGCGCTGGCGCCGGGGGTGATTGAGGAGTTGTTGGTGGTCGAGGGACAACAGGTGGTCAAGGGCGAACCGATCGCGCGTTTGATATCGATCGACGCGGAGATGAATGTCCAGCAGGCGAATAACACGCTTGCGATTCGCGAAGGGGAACTGAACCGGGCGCAGGCGGAATTGGATGCCGCAAAGATTCGGCATGCGAATCCGTTGCACCTGAAAGTCCAGCTAGCGGATGCCGAAAGCTCGCTCGCAAAAGCCAAAACGGAACTTGCGAAGCTGCCGTTTCTAGTCGAGGCGGCAGAGGCGAATGCGGACTACACCCGAAGCAGCATGCAAAGAAAGCAATCCGCCCGAGGGGCCGTTTCGGGGAACATCATTGCGTTGGCGGAAAGCAACCACCTCGGTGCGGCGGCGTCCTTGCAAGAACTTCGCCAACGAGCGCCGAATTTGCAAAGAGAAGTCGACGCGTTGGCAGAGAAGGTTGACGTGCTTCAGCGTCAAATTGAACTGTTGGTCGAAGAAACACGGCAGGTCCGCGAAGCGGAGGCCAAAGTGCAATCCGCCGAAGCCCTACGCGACGAAGCCAAACTGCAACTGCGACAGACGCAGTTGATGCTTGAACGCAACGTCGTTCGGTCTCCCATGAATGGTCGGATCATGCGGTTGGTTGCGTCACCTGGAACTCGCGTGATGGGGTTGGATTCGACCGCCGGCCAGAGTTCTAGCACCGTCGTCGAAATGTACGATCCGGCACGATTGCAGGTTCGTGCGGACGTACGACTGGAAGATGTTCCAATGGTGACTCGGGGGCAACCGGTCGAAATTGAAACCGCATCGTCCAGTGGTGTGATTCAGGGGCGAGTGTTGCAGACCACTAGTTCGGCGAACATTCAAAAGAACACGTTGGAAGTTAAAGTCGAATTGATCGATCCACCATCGACGGTCAGCCCCGAAATGCTTGTGACCGCGACGTTCTTGGCGCCTGTGGTCGAAAGTGCTCGAAGCGAGGCGACCGAAACCGAGCGGATGTTTGTGCCACAGCAATTGGTGCAGTCAGGGGACTCGGGTGCATACGTTTGGATCGTCGATTCGGATGAACGGGCTCAGCAGCGGTCGGTGGAAGTTGGCAGTGCGGGCGCGGGCGGGTTGGTCGAGATCACCTCTGGGTTGGATGTCACCGACAAGTTGATCGCAGGCGGAGTGGACGAAGTCACTGAAAATGGGCCAGTCAAAGTGACCGGCGATGACCAAACGATTGGAGTCAAGTGATGGCATTGGTTGAACTGCGTGGTGTTAGCAAAAGTTTCCGCAAGGGCGACGAAACCATCACGCCACTGGACAATATCGATTTAGACATCGATGCGGGCGAGTTTGTTTCTTTGATGGGCCCCAGCGGCACCGGGAAGAGCACGCTGTTGAATCTGGTCAGCGGAATCGATCGGCCAGATTCTGGAACGATCACCGTCGACGGCACCGAAGTCACCAAGCTTTCGCGTAGCAAGCTTGCCGATTGGCGGGCTGCGAATCTTGGCTATATCTTTCAAACGCACAACCTGATTCCTGTGTTGACGGCGTACGAAAATGTCGAGCTTCCAACGTTGTTGTTGAAACTGTCGTCTTCCCAGCGTCGCCAACGCGTCGAACTAGCGTTGCAGGCAGTTGGCCTTAGCGACCGGGCCGACCATTATCCGCGTCAACTATCCGGTGGTCAGGAACAACGTGTAGGGATTGCACGGGCGATCGTGGCGCATCCGAAGGTGGTTGTCGCCGACGAACCCACCGGCAGCCTCGACACGGAAACCAGCGAACAGGTGCAGGTTCTGCTGCAACGGCTGAACAAGGAACTGGATATCACACTGTTGATGGTGACGCACGATACCGATGCGGCGAAGATTGCATCGCGTCAATTGGTGCTCGATCGCGGGAAGTTCTTGGAATCCGAGTCTGAGTCGATCAACGACGCCGGAGCAGACCGAAAGGGACGCAGGGCTGGCAACCACGATTCGGTGTCAATCCAAAAGTTTGGCTGATCCGCTTCACGTTTGAACCTCCGTTTGCCACGCCGTTTTTTTGTTGACCACCATGACCACCTACGTTCTAAAAACTCTCTGGCGTCACCGAACGCGAACGCTGCTGACCGTGACCGGGGCTGCGGTGGCGATGTTCGTGTTTTGCTTTGTCGGTTCGGTACAAGAAGGATTGCATCGACTGACGACCGGGGCCGATGCGGACCGAAGTTTGATCGTGTTTCAAGAGAATCGATTCTGTCCGACCAGCAGCCGATTGCCCGAGGATTACTCACGAAAAATCAAAGAGGTGTCTGGTGTCCGCGACGTGATGCCGATTCAGGTTTGGACAAACAACTGTCGGGCAAGTTTGGACATCGTCGTCTTCAACGGCGCCGATCCAAAGCAGATTGAAAAGACGCGTCCGATTAAGTTAAAGAGTGGAAGCTGGCAACAATTCGCTTCCCAGCGTGATGCTGCGATCGTCGGACGCAACGTTGCCCAACGTCGCGGATTGAAAGCCGGGGATCAGTTTTCCATCGGTGATCTTTCGGTGAAAGTGGCCGGTATCTTTGAATCGACGGTTCCATCCGAAGAAAACTTGATTTACACCAGCTTGGCATTTCTTCAATACACTCGCGGCTTGGACGCTGCTGGTCTGGTCACCCAGCACGAAGTCCTGTTGAACGATGATGCAGACCCCGACCGCGTGGCGACGGAAATTGACGCGCAGCTTCGATCGGGTTCCGTTGCGACCAAAACTCGCCGAAAGGGAGCGTTTCAAGCGAGCACGCTGTCGGATCTGGTTGACCTGATTGGATTCGCGCACTGGCTAGGCTACGCGTGCGTCGGGTTGGTGTTATCGCTGGTCGCGACGACGACGGTGATGAGCGTTCAAGATCGGATCAAAGAGTACGCGGTGTTGCAAACGATCGGTGTTCGTCCGCTACGAACAATGCGGTTGGTGTTGGCCGAAAGCACGCTCTTGTGCCTGGTCGGCGGTATCGCCGGAACCGGATTGGCATTGGCAGCGTTAGGAATCGGCGGATTTGCGATCGGGGCAGAGGGTGCGACGATCGCGTTTCGACCGTCGATTGGATTGGCGATCAGCGGGACGATCGTTTCACTGATTGTCGGTATCGCCGCCGGTCTAGCCCCAGCGATCCAAGCGGCGACCGTCCCGATTGTCAATGCACTTCGGGAAGCATAGGACCGCGCGATCGGTGCTAGGCAATGGCAATCGGTCGGCAACCGACCACGGTCAAGCTTGGTGGTGGGCCATCCATGATGACCGGACCATCGTTGGGTATCGCAGGCGATTGCGGTGCTTGTCGATTGCTTGGTCCATCCAACCTCGGTTGAATCGGTGCCATGTTGTGGATGGGGGGGCCGTTTTGGTTTGGCAGCGTGGGAGCAGCCATCGGTTGGCGATCTGGCGTGGCAAAGTTGTCCGCACTGTATCCTGGATCCGGATCGATCGCGCCGTGGAAATGTCCGTCATGATTGTGGTCGCCATGATCATGCCCATGGCCTGCGTTGGGCTGATGCCCGTGGACGTAGGCGGAATCCGCGGCTGCATTGGGAAAGCGCGGCTGAAAAGCTGAATTGCCGTCGCGCATCTGTCGATTGTTGGGAACCTGTTGCATCGACCCAGCGTATGCATTCGGGATTTGTGCGTGCGTGTGAAATCCGTTTGGATCGTGATGATGGGAATCCGCGAAATGGGAACCCGCGTGATGATGTTGTGCGTCGAAGGGGGCAGGGGAGTGCGGTTCGAAATAACCCTGCACTGCCGATGGATAACCGTGGTGGCCGTTTGCGTGGTGCCCGTTCGCGTGGTGTTGCGCGCCATGGTCATACCCGTGCCAGTGTTGGGCTGTTGCGGGCGTTTGCGAAAGAGCCGTGGCAAGCGCAAGCACCGCGGTCGCGACGAAGTCATTCTTCAGCATGTTTTTCATTCCGTTGTAATCATTGCAAGTGTGGACGGACGAGTCTCGCTCGCCCGTCCAAATTGCTTCCTCGCGGTTCTATACGATCGACGCTAGCAGCGTGTGACTAATGGTGACCGCCTACACCTAGGATATGGAAACGACCGATATCAAGATGCAGCCCACCGTGTTGGCGATGCTGTGGCGTGGAATACGATGGGGCGTATCGGGATTGAACCCGCGGTCGGTACGACTGACCATATCCATATTGCTGGCTGCCATAGTTCGCTGAATATCCTGGCCTGCCATGGTATGCCTGTACGGGGGCGGGTGAGTAGCCACCTCGATATCCGCTTTGGTAGCCAGCTTGGTAGCTGCCGTGATGGCCATGATGTCCGCCGTGGCCACCGTGGAAATAGTCGGCGGCTGTGGCTTCGCTGTCCTGGGTGATGGCGAAAAGGCCTACTGCGATGGCAGCGATTGCGAAAGCACGTTTCATTCTGTTCGATCCTTCAGTATCGGGGGGAGGTTCGCGGCTGGGTGCCGCCGAGACTGCTACATCGCACAAGGCGTGCCAACCGTCATCTGCGATCCATTCCGCGTACCCGGCTTTTCGAGTGTCGTCAGGCAGACGCCAACGCGTGTTCAATCGGACAACATTCGGCCTCGGATGACAGCAAGATGATTTGCTCAAGCCCCGCCGGTGGGGTGTCGTGCTGCGTTGGGATGGGCGGTGTGATTGGTTCGTCGGATCATGATTGCCCCTGATCATCGCTTGGCGTCAGGAGTCTGGTTCCATCAGACAATTCTTTTCGGCTGCCGTTGTCGTCGTCGCCTTCACGACCGCAGCTCAGGCCCAATGGGTCGTTCCGCATACGACGACACACCTCCACTGCGTTCTCTACATCACGACGTACCTTCGCGGTGGTCATCACCGAGCGGTTCCCAAAGATTCGGTTGCGCTGGCTACCTCTCGTACAGGCATGACTTAGGGGCCCTCCGGTGCGCGGCAAGGTGCTCGCCACCGATCCCGCGAAGGGCGTCGCCAGCGGGATTAAAATCGCGGCCCAGTGTGTGGTGGCCAAAGGCTAACCACGATCGCTCGGATCGTTCCGCCATCGATGTGGGATTCCCCGATAGCCGGGCAACCCAATTTGCGCAAAAGTTCCTGCGTCGTGGGGATCGCATATCGCCGGCTCCGTCCACCGCCAGCGGGTCCGTTGCTCGTTGCGACGCAGGCCAAGAGTCCCAGCTGGGCGGCCGGCATGATGGCTGCGGTGGTGTACTCGAGACGCGGTGTACGCGAGACACAGGGTGATGCCAAACGTCCTGGTGCCCGATCTAAATCTTGGCACATGCGCTATACTGCGAACCGAGTGGCATGGATCGGTCCACTGCTGCGGCGATCCAAAGCTGGCCAGATTTTAGGACGCCCATACCAGCAACATCTTGGCGTCGGATTTGTTGCATTTTGAACACCGCTATCCGGGCGCGTTACGCTTTTGCGGCTGAAAGCCCATTTACGCAAGGGAGAAACATTCATTGTCGTGCATCTTAGGGCAAGGGAAGAGCGAAATGGAAACCGAACAAATCGAGCTCGCGTTGCTCTTGCCAACGGTGTCCGACCCGGGCGACTCCTGCATCGGACGGCTCGCCGATTTGTTGACAGCCAAAGCCGGGATCGACTTGGCGCACGCGATCAAGGCGGACGAAGATCGGCCTGGCCGGATCTGCATTCATTACGATCCCAGTGTCGTCTCGACGGGCCAAGTGCGTGAACTGGCCGAACGTGCCGGTGTCGAACTGGATCAACGATACGGTCACTGGATTAGCAAGTCGCGGCCCACGCATGCCCGCCGCGCCTCTGCGATCGAGTCGCGTCTAGAACGCATCGATGGTGTCCTAGAGGCGGTGGTTTCCCCGGACGGTGCGGTCCGTGTCGAATATGACAAGGAAGCGACCAATGAAGCGGTGATCGCTACCGCGCTGAACGATTGGATTGGCGACGCGGAAAGTGTCGCTGACCCTCACGTCGGTCACTCCCACAGCGGACACGACCATGCTCACGGTGGCATCTTTGGGCCCAAGTCCGAAATGATCTTCGCGATTTTGTGCGGCGTGTTCCTATTGGTCGGTTGGCTGATCGAAACGTTCGGACAATGGGATCGGTGGGTAGCTCTCGGATGTTATGTCGCCGCCTATGTTTCTGGCGGTTACTACACGGTGACCGAGGCGATTGAAAAGATCCGTGCAGGTAAGTTCGAAATTGACTTTCTGATGATTGTGGCCGCCGGCGGTGCCGCCTCGCTGGGGGCCTGGGCGGAAGGATCGTTGTTGCTATTCCTGTTCAGCCTTGGACACTCATTGGAAGGCTACGCGATGGGCAGGGCAAAGCGCGCGATCGAAGCTCTGTCCGAACTGGCACCACGAACCGCGCGAGTTCGCCGCGATGGAACCGAATCGGAAATCTCCGTTGATGCGTTGATCGTGGGGGATGTCGTCGTCATCAAACCCGACGAACGAGTCCCGGCCGATGGCTTTGTGATCGCTGGGCAATCGAGCGTCGATCAAGCACCGATCACGGGCGAGAGTGTTCCTGTTGATAAAGTACCGGTTGACGATGTGGATGCGGCGGCCGCTGATCCAGAATCGCTTTCCGCAAAGTACCGGGCGTTCGCGGGCACCATCAACCAGTCTGGTTCGCTGGAGATCCAAGTTACCAAAACAGCATCGGAAAACACGCTCGCTCGCGTCGTCGCAATGGTCAGCGAAGCCGAGACGCGAGTTTCACCGACCCAAAAGTTCACCAAGAAGTTCGAGCGATACTTTGTTCCGACGGTGATCGCTGGTGTCGTGCTGTTGATGTTCGCACATTGGGTCATCGACGAAAGTTTCAGCGATTCGTTCTACCGTGCGATGGCGGTTCTGGTCGCAGCGAGTCCATGTGCGTTGGCAATTGCGACGCCCAGCGCCGTGTTAAGCGGCGTCGCCCGGGCGGCACGCGGCGGCATCCTGGTCAAGGGCGGCGGCCCATTGGAAAGCTTGGGCAGTCTTGACGCGATCGCGTTCGATAAGACAGGGACATTGACCGAAGGCGAACCCAAGGTGACAGACGTTTGCACCGCCGAAGGCGTCGACGAATCCGAACTATTGCGGTTTGCCATCGCAGTTGAAGACCTTAGCAAACACCCATTGGCCAAAGCGGTCGTCCGCGATGGACGGGCCAGGCTTACCGAGGCAGGGCAGGGAAGGGCAGAGACAGTTCCAGTCGCTTCCGATCTGAACAGCATGACTGGGCGCGGAATTCGTGCGACCGTCGAGGGCGATGTTGTTCACATCGGCAAAGACGATCTATTCGCAGAAATCGATGGAACGCCAATTCCCGACACGCTTCGTACGATCGTCGAATCGCTGGAACAGAATGGTCGAACCACCATGATCGTCCGCCGTGGTGAGCGGTACCTTGGCGTGATCGGGTTGATGGACACGCCGCGTCCGGCATCTAAGCGAACGATCGCGCGGCTGCGTGAACTCGGCATCCAACGGATGATCATGATCTCTGGCGACAATCAACAGGTCGCCGATGCGGTTGCCAAGGAGGTGGGCCTGGACGAGGCGCTTGGCGACTTGATGCCCGAGGATAAGGTCAACGAGATCAAGAAGCTGCACAGTGAAGGTGGTGTTGCAATGGTTGGCGATGGTGTCAACGATGCCCCCGCAATGGCGTCGGCATCGGTTGGGATCGCGATGGGGGCCGCAGGAAGCGACGTCGCGCTTGAAACGGCCGATGTGGCGTTGATGGCCGACAACCTGGACCTGCTTCCGCTGGCCATCGGACTCAGCCGGGCCACACGTCGAATCATTCGTCAAAATTTGTGGATGAGTCTGGGGATGGTCGCCTTCCTGGTTCCCGCAACGATTTTGGGACTGAACATCGGACCGGCGGTTGCGCTTCACGAAGGCAGCACACTGGTCGTCGTCTTCAACGCACTGCGTCTGCTGGCGTACAAGGAATAGCCGCAACGAACGGAACGTGTCGTCGCCCGTTACGCGACCGCAAAGCCGATAGCGTCCATTGCACCCGCGTTCGGCAAACGGACCGGCCGAGGTCGCGAATCAAGATTCGATTCGGACTTCGGTTTTGACGGAATTGGCGATAAAGCATTCCTCATGGGCTTGCCGGTGCATCTGATGCACTTCGTTGGCCGTTGGTACGGTGGTGCCTGACCAGGTGATGACTGGATGCAGCGTCACGATCGCGATGGACAGTTTTCCGTCATCGTTGGACTTCATCTCGCCAACTGCTTGGTCTCGATAGTCTTGTAACGCAAAGCCTGCCTTTGCGGCGATCGAAAGGAACCACAGCATGTGACAGCTAGACAGCGATGCCACGAACGCTTCTTCGGGATCGACGGCGCTAGAGTCCGACATCGGAACCGCCACGATATCGGGGGACGACGACGCTGGAACTTGCAAACCCCCATCGAACATCCAAGTGTGCGCACGGCTGTAACGATGCTTGTCGAAGTCATCGGCATGGTTCGTCCAGTGAACGGTGGCGTGGATCATGCGGTCGGTTTGTTTGGAATCAGGAATCCCAGGTGATGGCTGGCGTGCATCCACATGAATTGACGCCAGTCTTCGACGTCGAAATCATCAAGGAATGGATAGTCGATCAACGGTCCCGGGAATTCGCTGGCTCGGTTGATCGCGGCAATGCAGTCGTCGATGATCGCATCGTTGTCGGGACCGGTTGGGGACGTCGGTTTCAGTCGTTTCAGTGTCGGTGCACTTGTCATCTTTCGGGTTCGCAACATTCGCTTGCAAACCCACTTGATGATTGTGGCTCGCAGGATCCACGGCAGCCGAAATCCGAACCCGTCCATCCCGCCGGTCATCGTGGCCGTCAAGTGCTCGCACGCCTGAGTCAGGTTCCAGTTCTTCGTTTGGGTGTAGCCCCCGGTCCTTAGTCGCTGGATCTCTGCGATCACTTCATCGCCGGAGTGGAAGTCGAGCGTACGTTTGCTTGACGCGGCCATGGTCAATTGTCCGGCTAGAGGGGTGAATGTGAATAACTTCGGCGTTTACAACTTGGTGCAGTCCATTCTAAGAACAGTTCATCAGCCGCACCATGCGTCGTGATCCGAGCGACTTCCGATGTCAAGGCAAGCGACACCACAGTCCTGCTTAGGGTAGAACACGTTTCGTTTGGCTGCGAGAAATCGCCGTGATTGACGTTTTGGAAAACACTCGACTCGTGAACCGTTGGAACAAATGACCGAATCTGGAATCATCGGTTGGCAAGACTTTCAAAATGTCGATCTGCGTTCGGGGACGATCACGTCGGTGGAAAGTTTCCCGGAGGCGCGCAAGCCTGCGTACAAGATCACGGTCGACTTCGGACCCCTGATCGGGACGCGGCGCACCAGTGCCCAGATCACGGTCAACTACACCCGAGAAGAATTGGTCGGTCGGCAAGTCATTGGTGTGATCAACTTCCCGCGGAAACAGATCGGACCGTTCATGTCGGAGTTCTTGATCGTTGGATTCTACCGCGAAGATGGATCCGTCATCTTGGCGGTACCCGACAAGCCGGTCAGCAACGGATCCAGGCTGGCCTAGCACGATTCTCGGTCCGCCCCCGCGCGTGCGACTTTCGCCGGACACGGTTTTTAAGCGAAAAACGCTGCCCAGGCTGGACAGCAGGCTTTCCGCTGCAGTCGGACTCACGCGGCGATTGCGGTTGGTTTATACTGGGGTACTAGTCTTCCGGGGACGCTTCGATAGCGATTCCTGGGATGTGTTCAGCGCATGTCCGACCCACCACGCAAATATTTACGAGATAGATGTATGTCCGCTCCTTTGAATCTTTCCCGCCGTCAAGTTCTGGGAAGCATCGCTGCCGGGTCAGCCGGCGTCATGATGTCATCCGCCGGCCGCGTATTGGGGGCTCCGGCCCCAAGTGACCGTCCTGTTTTCGCTACGATCGGTTTGCGGAACCAGGGCTGGACGATCACCAACAAATCGACCCCATTCGCTGACTTCGCCGCCTTTGCAGACGTCGATGAAACCGTTCTGGGCGAGAATCTTGAAAAGCTTGAAAAGAAGACCGGCAAAAAGGCGGACGGTTACAAAGACTATCGCAAGGTTCTTGAACGCGACGACATCGACGCAGTCATGATCGGTGCGCCAGACCATTGGCATACGAAAATCTCTGTCGAAGCGATGTTGGCTGGCAAAGACGTCTACTGTGAAAAGCCGCTGACACTGACGATCGACGAAGGCAAACTGATCGAGAAAGTAGTCAAGCAAACCGGCCGTGTGTTCCAAGTTGGAACGATGCAGCGTAGTGAAAACGATCAACGCTTTCTGAAAGCGATCGCGTTGATCCGCGACGGACGCATCGGTGAGATTCGCAAGGTCACCTGCGGAATCAACGGCGCGACAGGATCGCCCGTGATCCCTGCTATCGAAGTTCCTAAGGGACTCGATTGGGACAGGTGGCTTGGCCCTGCACCGAAGGTTGACTACCGCGCATTGCCAGAGATGCGCGAAGGCTACGGCGGCGGCGTACCGCTGTATACGAATTGTCACTACGCATGGCGGAACTGGTACGAGTACTCCGGCGGTCAGATGAATGACTGGGGTGCTCACCACGTCGACATTGCGACTTGGGCATTGGGGGCTGGCGACACCGGACCGAACAAGGTTACGCCGGTAAGCTTTTCATTGCCGGTGGACTACAAAGATGGTTATCCGACTGTCAACGACCAGTACAACTCGCCAACGAAGTTCGAAATCCTTGCCAACATGCCCGGCGACATTCCGATGGTCATCACCAGCGAAGGTGACAATGGGATTTTGTTCGAAGGCACGAAGGGACGCTTCTTTGTCAATCGTGGCAAGTTGGCCGGCAAACCGGTTGAAGACCTCGAATCCAATCCGCTGCCCGAAGGGGCCGTGGAGGAAGTCTACGGCGGCCCGGTTAGTAAAAACCATACCGACAACTTCGTCGCAGCGATTAAGTCTCGCAAGCAACCGATCTCGGACGTTTGGTCCCACAACCGAATGCTAGAAACCTGTCACTTGGCGAACATCTCGATTCGTCTGGGACGCGCCCTGAATTGGGATCCCAACGCCCGTCAGATCATTGGTGACGACGAAGCGAATTCGTTCCTGAGTCGCGAGAGCCGCAAGGGCTACGAAATCGACATGTAGAACCCATCGTCATCCATGCGATCTTGCGACGGTCGTGAATCGACTGTCGCGGGTTCGCATCGGGGATGCCGAGGAATGTTCACTTCGGTGCGACAACCTTGTCGCACCGATCGGATTGCCGATCTGGGATCCAGCGGACAGCGCGTCTATCGGTGATGCCTATCGGTAATGATGGCCTGTGAATCTTGGCCAATGAAGTTTGCAGCTTGACGTCTGCAAAGCGACGTCTGCGGGACGACTACTGGGGGAATGGCCTCAGCCCGAGCAGCATTTCCGCTCTTTCGGACAACGGTTTCGACGCCAGCGTATCATCGGTGAACTCGGCCAGGTGTTCGCAGAACATCGCGTAGACCGTTTGGCGGTCTTGGCTGGTGTCAAATTCGATGCACTTGTTTTGACGCTTGAACCGTGCAACCGTTGGCAAAGTCTCGGCCTTGAAGGTATCGAACCTGGATTTCAGGCTTTCGACGTTGTCATCCACTCGCCCTGTGTACTTCGCACGCGCCAAAACTCGCTGCTGCAGTACATCGAATGGACATTCAAAGAACAGCATTTTTGGCAGTTCACTCTGTTGACCAAATGCGTCGTTCCATGCATTCAAGTTCGAATCCGAACGTGGGAACCCATCCAACAGGAAGTTCTTTTTTCCCGTGGTTCGCGTGATCGTTTCCATCGCATCACGAAGCAGTTTCACCACGATATCGCTGGGGACCAGATCGCCCGCGGCGATGATGCGTTCGATCGTATCCGCGGTAGGGCCTCCCGATTCGCGCTGAGCACGAAGCAGTTCGCCCGTGGAAAGGTGAGTCCAGCCAAGCTGAGACTCTGCCAATTCGCACATGGTGCCTTTTCCCGCGCCGGGACCTCCCAGCACGAACACGACGTTGGGGGCGGGACAGGGTTGGCGAGGATCGAAGTGATGGACGACCACTTTGGGCGCCGGTTCCACTCCCTTTTTGTAGACATGCCATGGTGTGTTGGTCGGGGGCATGTCGTCGTCGCAGGTTGCGTCGTAAGCGAGATGTCCGTCCAGTCGACAGATTCGCCAAGACTGATACGTGTTGGAGTACGAAAGGGCAGGGCTCCTAGCCGATTTTCCATCAGCCCGATCCCATGCCATCTTGCCGTTCCAATAACCCAGGCTTGAGATCGTCCCCGATTCCGACTCAGTCGGTGGCGCGGTGGAGGGAACGAACAGGCCGTCCACTTCGGGAAGCCCGGCCCCAGAGACCTCGATGTAGAAGGTGTTTGGCTTCAACGAATTGGATTCGACCATGGAAGTTGCGGCAAGCATTAGGAGGAAAAAACATCGTTGCCATCACGAGACAAAGATCGGACTCGATTCGGATTGTCGTCGGTGCAGGCACACGGACCTTGGGATCGTCCGCGGCTGCACAGTTGACCCCAAATCGCATCCCCAAGCAATTCCCATTGACCCTGGCTGGGCGGCGCCGTCTCGGGCTAGATTCTTCGCAATTCACTGGATTTTCGAATGTGTTAGCGTGATCGCGCCAACGCTGTGATTCATTTCGTATCGGATGTCGTCAAGACTTTCGGTCATCCAGAATCCAGGGCCGAAAGTATCGACGGATTGTCGATTTCGTCTGCGGTTTGGGCGATAGCGGGATGTTGATCTAGTGTCACCCGACGCGTGAACGCGGGATTCGATTCCGTCACTCGATTCCGCATCGCTTTGTGATTCCGACGCTACTTCCGCCGCACGCGTCGGCCGACCGGGCATCTTTCAATGCCAGATCACCGTATCGCGGATCTGCCTGATTGCAGGAACGATGCATATCGGCGTGAACCTCGACTTCACTTTGTAGCTCTGTTGCTATAGACGCTGGCATTCGTCGAATCGAAACCGCCGGCAAGCGTTGTTCCACCCATTGTGAAAGCCTCCCAAATGCGTGCGATGATTTTCTGTTTCGCCAATACGACCGGCCGCGAGTGATCCCGAACATATTCCAGCGGAGAACCAATATGCACGAATCAAAATTTCACTGTTTGCGGAATCATGAACACCAAAACGAAAGCCCCATCCAAAACCGCGATCACGGTCGCGGCCCGGATCGCAGGCGAAGACATCGCCAAAGGTGACTACATCACCATCCTTAGCGAGATCATTGAAGTCCCGTCCTTTCTGTGGGATTGTGCCAGCGTTTCGCTACCAATCGACGAACCCGTTCGGACTCGCTACTTGCCGCGTGCAGCAGGGAAACCTCACAAGGTCGTCGCCGTCTGTTTGCCGTTTGTCTACGCCAAGCGACCCAAGGGAAAGTTGATCGCGTTCGATACACGACAACAGCAGTTGGTCCGACTTGATCGCCGGAACGGTCGGTCACTTTGGAAACAAATGCGAAAAGCAAAGAAAAAGCATGATCGGTGATCCGATCCGTGGAACCGCTTGATCCATCCGCACGAGGCCGGTCGGATAAGCCGAGTCGAATGGGCCGACTGCAACCCGCCTTGGGGTCCAGAGCGGCGGTGTGGAGAACGCCGCTTTGGTTGACTCGAGAACTGCACCATCGGACGCACCAGCGGCGCCGATGGGGACTTGCTACTTCGCAGCTTTGTACTTGTCGGGGTTGTTGTCGAACATCTTCTGTTGTTCTAGGCCGGGGAACTGGTAACGCAATCCATTGTAGATGCTAGTGAATTGTGGCTGGCCGGCAACGTCCTGGTTCATCTCGACGCGGCAAACCGAGCACTTGCCATCCAAAGCCAAGTCTGCATTTTCGTACTTGGCCGGGTTCGCTTGGAACATCTTTTTGGCCTGTTCATTTGCGAACAGGTACAGACGGTTTTGATGTGCCACTGCAAATGTCAGGTCGCCGGGCACACGTTTGTGCATCTCGACTAACGCGACGACACAATCACCGCCTAGTACCGGTGTATATTTGGCCGGGTCGCTGAGGAAAACGTTCTTTTGTTCATCATTCGGGAACAGATAGATCTTCCCGTCTTGCTTTGCCGAAAACTGTGGATTGCCCTTCACCCACTTCTTCATGTTGACGACGCAAACCGGACAATAGCCTTGCAGGCCGACTGCATTCCCGTTGGCTTTTGTACCGCTTCCCGGTGCCGAACTGCTGGGGGCCGCCGTGCGTGTTGGCGCCGTCCGGGTTCCCGATTGAGCCGTTGCTGTTTGGGCCAATGCAGTCAATGACATGCATGCGATTGCTGCGATCATGACGCTCTGGTGCTTGATCCCGTTTCGTAGAGTTTGACTTGTGTTCATGGCTTTCGACCTGTTGATGGAGTGAGTTAGCAGGGCGAACGATCGCCCGCTTCAAGGACGGTCGAATCGCTAGACCCTTACAACAAAAGTCCGAAATCAATCTGATTTTGACATTCCGCGTCTGTTGACCCCGGGTGGTCACGGTCCGCCCAACGGGGCCGTGTGCGCCACAATTCAAATCGTTGAATCCAGAAGTCGATTTAGCCGTCTGTATGTGCAATGACCGTAACGAGTTCCGGCATTCCAACGCCGCGAAATTTCGCGAAGTTTGACTTCCTGCCCATCGAAGCGGCGGATGCCATCGAACAATCGGCATCAGTCTTTGATCGGGGCACGCTCGTGTTTCCCGGCCGTACCTTTTCGATTAGGAATTGAAGATGAAATTTGGATGGAAATGTTCAGTGATCGTGTTGTCAGCATTGTCGGCTTGCGTCATTGGCAGTGACGCCAATGCGCAAAACGCGACTTGCCGAGGTGGATGCTCGGCATCCAACAGCACGTTCGCATCGGCTCCACAAGTGTTGACAACGCATTCGACGTATTCCACACCATCGGTTGTGTCCAGCCCGACCACGTTCACTGCAGCACCGACGGCAACGTTTACCGCCGGATCGGGATGCATCTCTGGCAATTGTGGTGGAACGGTAACCGCATCGCATCACGTTGATAGCAACGTTGCGTCGATGCCTTACCAAGCCGCTTCGTTCCATCGCAGTTACTCGCCCAGCCACTCGGCACCGATGACTTCCATGCCAGTGAGCGCATGGCAAGGCGTCGCTTACCCGACAAGCTCACGCCCAACCTGTTCTGGCGGTTCTTGTTCAGGAACTCGGGTATTCCGCAGCCGACGCTAATTATCGGCGATTTTGGTGCCAGAGATCGACGATCCTTTTTCTGGCCCGATGACGTCCCCGGTGGTTGTTGAACCAGCGGGGACTGGGGCGCTGGCAGTCGATGTCGGATCGGATATTCAGCGCTCGTCTTTCCGATGGTTGGAATCGCTTGCCATGTTTCCCTTGCCATCCGAATCATGGCGGCAATCAACCCTTGGTATTGACGTTCATCGTGGTGTGGCCTTTGAAATGGTTTTTACAACGGCCCCCTGACAGCTTGATCCGCATCCGGATGTGCACCCGAAGCAGTGACGACCGGTCATGATTTTCCGGTCCGAAAGCTTGTCCAGGTCAAAGTCTTCGATGGTTTGTGGCATCCCGTCAGAGAGTTCCATATTCAACATCTGGTTGAAGTCACAGTCGAAGAGTCGCCCCTGCCAGTCGACAGAGATCATGGTGCGGCACATCACGCCTGGAACCGCCAATGGATTGAAGCTGTCGATCAAAGTTTGCAGATACTGGTCCAGTTTGTCCGCTTTCAGAAGATCATCCAGGAATCGACTGATCGGCAGATTCGTGATGGTGTGCAAGTTTGTGAATTCGATCTCGTAGCGTGACTTCAGCTCGCTGCGATAGGTCGCTTCCAATTCGTCCTGTTGCGGCGGAAGGGAAAGGCCAATCGGATTGTAGACCAAGGATAGCGTGCGGCCGGAACCCGGCAGACCGTAGCCGAGTGAGTTCAAGCGGCGCAGTGCATCGATGGATCGTTTGAAAACGCCATTGCCACGTTGGCTGTCGCAGTTTTCTTCCAAATAGCAAGGGAGTGACGCGACGACTTCGACATTGTGATCGGCTAAGAATTCGGGCAAGTCCTTGAATCCGTTGGCCATCAAGATTGTCAGATTGCAGCGATCGATCACGCGCCGCCCAAGCCGACTGGCTTGTTGGACCAGCCAACGGAAGTTTGGATTCATTTCCGGTGCGCCCCCCGTGATATCCAAGGTTGGAATATCGCTTTTCGCCAACACATCGATAATCGCTTCGGCGGTTTCGCGGGTCATGCTTTCGCGGCGATCCGGACCGGCATCCACATGGCAATGGGTGCACGTTTGGTTGCAAACCTTGCCAACATTGATCTGAAGAACTTCGACGCCGGTCGAACGCAGCGGTGCCAAGCTCCTGTCGCAGAGGGTTTCGTCAAAGAACGGTTGTGGGGATGACTGCGATCGGCCTTCCAGGATTTCTCGCTGAAGGGCGGCGTTGGCGAGTTCTGCCTTTTGTCGCAACAGGGTCAATTGCATGGGGAGTCTTTCGACATTTGCGGAGAGTGGGGGGAGACATGACAAGGGTGGGACGAAGGTTCGCTGTCGCGTTGATCGCTAACAGCAGGCTTCGTCGCCGCATCCCTTGGCGGGGGCTTCCGTCGTTGCGTGATAGTCCATCCCCTTGCTTTCACGCGGATCGCGTTTGACGCTGCGCCCGCAATCGAATGCGGTCGCTTCTTTGATTGGAATGGGGTTGCGTGGCTCGATCGAATCGAACATGCCTCGGTAGGGCGCGTCTTGCAGAATCTGGAACGTCTTATCGCAAACGGCCATGCGATCGCCGCGACGATAAGTGTGTCCGTCGTCGTCTTCGACCGACTTGAACGGACCGCGATAGACGACGGCTTGGTTGCGTTCCCAACACGGCCCCTGCTTTCCTTTGTACGCAACAACCGTGACCGAACGGAATTCGATGCCTTCGACCGTTCGCCAAGGTCTGCTTTCACGTTTAACTAATTCGATCCCATGAAATCCAGCGTCTTCGAACGCCCGCATGAACTCGTCTTCTCGGAATGCACCGGTAATGCAGCCAGACCAAAGATTCGGATCCTGCTGCAGCCGTGCCGGCACCGACTGGTCGCAGACGATGTCGCTAATCGCCGCTCGACCGCCCTTCCGCAGTACACGGAAGATCTCCGCGAACAACTGCACGCGATCCTGTTGACGCACCAGGTTCAGCACGCAATTGGAAAGAACGCAGTCGACCGAATCGTCGGCCACAAGCGGTCGCTCGCGTCGAAGCCGATCCTCTGCATGACGAAGGGCAAGATACCCCGCGGGGTCGTTCACCGGCCGCTGTGACAACTCCGTCGCAAGTTGATCCAGGTCCAGCCCAAGATCTTGGATCAGACCATATCGGAAATCAACGTTGGCATAGCCAAGACGCTCGGACACCGTCGCCGCATGTTTACGAGCGAGCGACAGCATCTCGCGATTGCAGTCCACTCCGATCACGTGGCCATCCGGTCCAGCAACCTGAGCAGCGATGTAACACAATTTGCCGCCACCACTGCCCAGATCCAAGACCGTATCCCCGGGGCGGACATACGGCGTAGGATCACCGCAGCCGTAGTCCTTGTCGATGATTTCGCGTGGAATCACTTCAAGCAATTCCGAGGAGTACTGCACCGGACAGCACAGAGCCGGTTCTACGGATTCAGCAGCGGCGGAATATCGCTGGCTGACAGAAGCTTCGGCGGGAAGCCGGTGTTGCATGACGGGAGAGTTCATCAGGCCGATCGTCCTTTCGGGGTCAAGAGACACAACCGTCACAGCGAGCGAGTGACGTGTGCCAGGAGGACGACCGGTACCGCAGATCCTTACGGAGAAACTTTCGGCATTTTTGAAGATGGCGGACGAACAGATCCGTTCCGTCGGCTAATCAGACCGCGATTCAGACAGGCGGTCGGGATGTCAGCCCGGCGCCGATGGCGAGCTGCTTCGAACAGAGATCGACGCGAAGTTTTGCGTGGGGATCTGCGTCGCGAAAGGAAGTTTAGGGGTTATTGCAACCACGACAGCAGGCGATCCTTGTCCGCGACGCCGGACTGTCGTTTTTCAATTTTTCCGTCTTTGACCAAGATCAACGTCGGGATCCCTTCGACGTTCAGGTCACGTGCAATTTCTGGATGATCATCGATGTTGATCTTGATCATCAGTGCACCACGCCGGGCTGCCGTTTCCTCCACTTCGTGCAAAATCTGTCCCTGATGCTGGCACGGTCCGCACCAATCGGCATAGAAATCCAGCAGTACCGGACCGCCGGCAGCGTTGACCTTAGCCGCCAGATCGTCGCCCGCCGACAGCGTAATCAGGGATGGTCGGACAGGCCTTTGCGCCGACGAGGTGGTCACCAATGTGTCACCGGTGGATGATCCCGCAACGGGAAGCGGTTGCGGCTGCGAAACTGTTTCTACCGACACTTCCTGGCTGACAATGGGCGTCGAAAAGTCTTCCGATGGGGGCGATCGAAACGCAGCCAGACGGGCATCGGTGCAGCCCACGAAAGTGGCGACGGTGGTGAGTATCCCAATGAACAATACAAGTGAGTTGATTTTCATCGTTGAAACCTAGATGGAATGCGGCGGAAATGGGAATGGCGGTTTTCGGTGCGGCGTGCTGGCAAGACTAGAATTGCTGTCACGGCAACGATTCCGCCAAGGGAGGAATCGGCAACCGCTCAGTTATCGACTTGCGATGCCAAGCAGAACGACGTTGGCCTAGCTTTTGTTATCGGGCCGCTTCGCGCAGCAATCGGTGATCCAGCACACGGATCCAAAATCGAATGTCCAATCAAGGATGGGCAGGTCGGGGCATTTCGAAATGGCTAGGAACGCAGCCGAGGTCGCTCGTTCAGCGTCGCGTCGAGTAGATCGTTTCCTTGACACGCCGTTTCCAATCGTCGATCCGAATCGGTTGCGGATGGATTGGCATCGGCATTTCACGTGAACGCAAGCCGAAGGTGGAAAGGCGGTTTCGATCCATCCAACGTGACCGATCTAACAGACCCGGCTTGTCGACTCTGCGACCATTTGGCGGTACAGCTTTGCGTATCGCCATTGGGTGGTGGGCAAAGGAGTTTTGGTCGCTCGCATCGATTTTTTGAACGGAGTCATCGAATGATGAAGTCACGTTGTTTTCCACCCGCAGTCACCGTATTTGCGTTTGTCTTGTTTTCGTTGGCCTCTACGCATGCCTCGGTGGCAGGTACCAAAGTGAACTTAGGACCGAAGGTGCCTGTGCAGCAGCAGGTATCGATGGATCGGATCGACCCGAGTGATTGGGATGGGCTGCTAAAGAAGTATGTGGACCCCAACGGCAACGTCGACTACGCCGCATGGAAGGGGAATCCGCAAGATGTGCAGAGTCTGGATCGATTTCTGGCACACTTGTCATCCGCCAGCCCCCACGGCCGAGCAAGTTCGTCTGCGAAACTGGCGTTTTGGATTAATGCCTACAACGCGGTGACGGTACGCGGAATCCTTCGGGAGTATCCGACCACCAGCATTCGAAACCACACTGCGAAACTTTTTGGGTACAACATTTGGAAGGACTTGTTGCTAAACGTCGGTGGCACGCCCTATTCGTTGGATCAGATGGAGCACGAATGGTTGCGGAAAATGGGCGAACCACGGATTCATTTTGCGATCGTGTGTGCGTCACGTAGCTGCCCGCGTTTGTTGGCCGAAGCGTACACCGCGGAAAAACTTGATTCGCAATTGACGTTGAACGCGAAAGTTTTCTTCGCCAGTCCAGGCAACTTTCGCTACGACCGATCACGGCAAACGTTTCAACTCTCGTCGATCCTAAAGTGGTTTGGGGAAGATTTCGGAAGTGATCAAGCGGCCGTGCTGCGTACCATCGCAGCCTATTTGCCGTCTCGCGAAGCCCACGATGCGGCGATGGCCAACTCGGTTTCGGTCGCCTATCTGGAATATGATTGGGGGCTGAATGATCGGGCAACCGCAGCAAACCCAGCTCGATAGCGCCTCCCCCAATTTCATCTCCGTCCTTCGTGCGATCGGATCCCATGCTGATGTTGGGTTTTGTGAGATTGCTCACAGACCCGGCGGGGCCAACGGTGCTAGTTTGCCGTTCCGCGTCGCAGGGACGAAGGTTTGCGACCAAGCAGCGAGCGATCGAAAAGTGTCGCTTCTTTCTTCCCCCTTTCTCTAACTCTCTCCCCCGCAAACCGCTGCGCGGCGGGGCGAGGTGACTTGAATCGCGACACTGATTGATCGCTCGTTGCGAAGTGTTTCCGACCGAGGCCAACAATGATCGCGATGAAAGAATTGGAATCTCCTGTGTTGACGGCCACCCGACGAAACGACCTCGAATCGGTCGTCGTCATCATTCCTGCCTTGAATGAACAGCGTTCGTTGCCGCTGGTGCTGGCTGACATCCCCCATGTTTCGCAGGTGATCGTTGTCGATAACGGTTCCACCGATGACACAGCGAAGGTGGCGGTCGACGGTGGTGCTTCCGTCGTCCATGAACCTCAGCGTGGTTACGGGGCAGCGTGTTTGCGTGGTCTCGCGGCGTTACACGAAGACATCGAACGGACCAACAATGTCCCGCGCGTCGTGGTCTTCTTGGATGCCGACTATAGCGATCATCCGGATCTATTGCCTCGATTGGTTGCACCGATCTTCGAAGGGCGTTCGGACTTTGTCTTGGGTTCCCGTCTACTTGGCGAGCGGGAAAAGGGCGCCATGCCGCCGCAAAGTGTTTACGGAAACAAGCTTGCCTGCTTTCTGATGCGGCTTCTATTTCATGTGGCCTATACCGACCTAGGGCCATTTCGAGCGATCGACTACCCGAAGCTTTGCGCCCTGCAGATGAACGACGAGAACTTTGGTTGGACGATCGAGATGCAGATCAAGGCTGCACAAGCTGGATTACGTACGATGGAAATCCCGGTTCCGTATCGCAATCGCGTCGGAACCAGCAAGATTAGCGGTACGTTAAGCGGCACCGTGAAAGCCGGTTCGAAGATTCTCTACACCGTCGCCAAGTACGGTTTGCAAAAGCGTTCGTCGTGAACGAAGCTGCGACGAATCTCGCATGATCGCATAGCGATCTTGATCCGGCGTCGGATGCCACGCGTTGGCAGCAGCGATAGTCATCGGATTGGGTGTCCGCAGATCGGCTGCGACTTTGAAAGTGCTCCGCTGGCTGGTTGGCGACCAGCGGGGACCGATTGTGCCGATCGGCAGGGCAAAGATCGCATGACCGGACGTTTTCCTCTTGAACACTTTGGGCAGATTCCTGCTATAGTGAGGATACCGACCCTGGGTATCCACATTGGAAGGTTCCGTTGATCCACGTCCCGCGAATCCGAATCGCTGTCAACCTTTGTCTGATCGCCGTAATTGCGATTCAGCCGATGGTGTTGGCCGCTGCGCAGGGGACGTGTTCCGAAGGGTCGAAGTCCAGCACTTGCTGCCAGGATCAGACGTCTGATACCGGCTGTGCTTGCTGCGCAGTCCAATCCGCTAGCGAAGGCAGTGGCTGTTGCAGCAAAAGTAAACCGGAATCGGATGCGCTCAGTTGTTGCTCGAAACCATCGATCAAGCGAGATGCGGTCAACGTTTCCAGGAATGCTGTCGAATCCGTTTGGACGCCGGACCGGGCTGGCAATGATCGATTGACGACGGATACCGACGCGGTCGCAGGATCTGCTTGTAGGTGTGGCGTCCACGCACAGCCCATGGCTCCGCCCACCGACGGTGCACCTGTTACGCAGTCGCGGCAATTGGTTGTGATCGGATACCTCGATCACATCGCATCGGATGCCATGGACCAGGGTTGCACAACCCATGTGCAGACGCGCCTTCCGATTGGTGAACTGTCGTCGCATTTTTCTCAGCGATTTCTTTGCATTTGGCGGATCTAACGCCGTCTTTCTAGGAGATCTGCGCAGTCGCAGGTCTTCGATTCTCCATCGGTTTCTTGGCGGGTGATGCTGCGCGCTCATCGCTCAAGAAGCCTATTCGAAATGCAATCCGACACGGCCTCGTCGTGTCTCCCTGAACGATGACAATGTCATGAATCAAGAACAATCGAATCGAGACGCCGAGGCTTCGGCGAGCGACGTTTCCAAAGAACCGAAGTCTGCGCATACGGCTGTATCGGCCAATCAAGCAGAGGTGGTTTCGCCTGCTACGAGTGCCGCGGTGCCCGGTGTGCGTCCATCGGGATCGGTCGCCGGTCCTAGGTGGTTTGTGCGCGTCTGCGTGCAGGCGGCTGCGATTGTGATCGTTGCCGGCCTTGTCTTGTTTCTGCTGGGGGTGGCGCAGCGGACCGAATGGTTGACCGCAGATGGATTTTCAGGAGGGCAAGCAACGGTAGTGGGACACTCGGCCGGTGAAGCCCAGAAACGGTACATCTGTCCGATGATGTGCACACCGCCATCGAATCAACCTGGACGTTGCCCGGTGTGCGGGATGGAGCTGGTCGAACTGACCGGTGGGGCCGACGGTGACGGAATTTCGGTGATGATCGAGCCATCGGCGCGGCGGTTGGTGGGGATCCAAACGGCGGTTTCAAAGATGGGGGAAGCCAACCGAACCATTCGTACGATCGGGTCGATCGATTTTGACGAAAGCCGATTGTCGACGATCAGCGCCTATGTCGATGGCCGATTGGAAACCATGTATGCCGATTACGCCGGGGTGAAAGTCAACGAGGGTGACGACCTTGCTTTGATCTACAGTCCGCAGCTGTACACCGCGCAGACCGAGTTCATCACCAGCATGAACAGCGATGGAAAGATCGGACGTTTCCAAATCTCGGGAAGCAACCTTAACCAGATCGCACGCGACAATTTGACGGAGCTTGGTATGACCGAGAGTCAAATTGACCGGTTGCAGGAGTCGGGCAAGGCGATGTCACGCATTCGGATCAAATCTCCGCAACGCGGCACTGTCATTGAAAAGTCGGCCGTCGAAGGCGACTACGTGAAGACCGGACAAAATCTGTACCGAATTGCGGATCTTAGCACGGTCTGGTTGATGTTGGATCTGTTTCCCGAAGATGCTTCTGCCGTTCGGTTTGGGCAGCAGGTCGAGGCCGAGATTCAATCGATGCCAGGCGAAGTCGTGACCGGCCGTGTCGCGTTCATCGACCCGGTCGTGAATGCGAAGACGCGAACGGTTCGCGTACGCGTGGAAGTGCTGAATTTTGACGGCAAGCTGCGACCAGGCGATTACGCCACGGCACGCGTGACCGTTCCGGCGATTCCGCAAGACAAGGTCTACGATCCCGCCCTGGCGAACAAGTTCATCAGCCCGATGCACCCACAGGTGATTCGGGACCAGCCTGGGACCTGCCCGATCTGTGATATGGATTTGATTCCCACATCGGATCTTGGCTTCGCAACCGAATTCCTGCCGGCGCAGCAGGTGATCACGATTCCACGCAGCGCCGTATTGCTCGTCGGCGAAAACAGTGTCGTCTACGTTGAAACTGAACCGGGCCGATTCGAAATTCGCCGAGTCACGTTAGGGCCGATGAATCGCACCGACGCGGTCATCATCGAAGGCTTGTCTGCCGGTGAAACCGTTGCCACGCGAGGCAACTTCTTGATCGATTCGCAGATGCAACTGGCCGGGAACCCATCGCTGATCGATCCAACAAAGGCGCCGGGCTTTTCGCCGGGACCGCTTCCGCTTCGCAAATCAAGTCCGGTCGTGATGGACGCTGGTGCGGGCATTCAGGTTGACGAGACCTACGACGCATATTTTGCGATCCAGCAATCCCTGGCTGCCGACCAGACGCCAAGCCCGGTTGCCTTGAATACGTTGATCGACGGCCTCCGCGGATTGGAGACGTCACCAGAGGTTCCCGATGATGCGCAGCGTCGGTTTGCGGTCGCACGGCGCGCGGCTGCCGGGATGGACGGATCGCTAGACATCGCTCGCAGAGCATTTCGACGCGTCAGTCACGCTCTGTTGCAGGCTGCCACAGCGGTCCGCGGGCCGAAGACTGCCACGCAGCTGACGCATCACTATTGCCCGATGGTGCCCGGTGGTGGCGGCGATTGGATCCAACCCGGTGGCGATACGGCGAATCCCTACTGGGGCAGCGAAATGTTGACGTGCGGAGAAGTCGTCAGTGACATGGCGATTTCGGACAGTTCTGTTTCCACATCCACTGGATCGGTGAAATAGGAATCGAACCATGTTGAACTTCCTGATTCGCTTCTGCGTGAAAGAACCTTGGCTGGTCGTGATGTTGACGGTTGGGGTCAGCATTGCTGGTTGGATCTCTTTCCGCGCCATTCCGATCGATGCGATTCCGAACATTGGCGAGAACCAGGTCATCGTGCTAACGGCATGGCCGGGTCGGTCGCCCAAGGACATCGAAGACCAGATCACTTATCCCCTTAGTGTGTCCTTGTTGGCCGTTCCCGGCGCGGATTCCGTGCGTGGCAAGAGCATGTTCGGATACAGTTTCGTGCAGGTGACGTTCAAGGACGAAATCGATTTCTACTGGGCACGCAGTCGTGTTTCGGAACAGCTTGGTAGCGCCGCGGCGCAATTGCCCGATGGCGTCGTGCCTCAGCTTGGACCGGACGCGACGGGGCTGGGGCAAGTCTATTACTACACACTGATCCCACCTCAGTTGAGTCAAGGGCAGGGCAGGGGACAGGCGACCAAGGCAGGCATGGGGCTAGCCGAACTGCGCAGCCTGCAAGACTTCGTGGTCAAGTACGAACTGCAAGCCGTCGAAGGGGTCAGCGAGGTCGCATCGATCGGTGGCTACGTCCGGCAGTATCAGATCGAAGTCGATCCCGACAAACTCCGCTTCCAAGGTATCACGTTGGACCAGTTGGCGACGGCCACCAAGGGATCCAACGTGGATGTCGGTGCCAAAACGGTGGAAACCACCGGGATGGAGTTCATCGTTCGCAGCAAGGGACTGCTGGGTTCCGACGGCGACCAAGCTAAAACGGTCGAAGACATCGAAAACATCGTGATCGTCCAACGTGACGGTGTTCCCGTGCGAGTCCGTGACGTCGCGAAAGTGCAGATCGGGCCGGACTTCCGACGCGGGGCGTTAGATTACAACGGCGCGGAAGCTGTGGGCGGGGTCGTTGTGATGCGATACGGCGAGAATCCTCGCGTCGTGATCGACCGGGTGAAAGAAAAGATCGCGGCGATCACACCTTCGCTTCAGGGCGTGACGATTCACGGCGTCTACGATCGCAGCGGGCTGATCGACGAAACGATGGCGACACTGACTCACGCGCTGCGTGACGAGATCATCATCACGGCGATCATCATCCTGCTGTTCCTGCTGCACATCCGCAGCAGCATCATTGTGGCGATCTGCTTACCCGCCGCAGTGTTGATGTCGTTCATCGCGATGCGGGTGGTCGGCGTCGATGCGAACATCATGTCGCTTGCTGGGATCGCGATCGCGATCGGAACCATGGTCGATATGGCGATCATCGTGTCCGAGAATATTTACCAACATGTATGCGACTGGGAATCTGCCAATCAGGATCATTCACTCCGTCACGAACAGGGAAGTCACGACGCAGTCGGATCCGACCCTTCTAAGCGGACGGATTTCGCATCGAAGTCGCGAAGTGATGTCGTCTACGAGGCAACGGTCGAAGTTGCACCAGCGGTCGTGACTGCCGTTGCTACAACGATCGTCAGCTTTCTGCCTGTGTTCTTTCTAACCGGGCGGGACTACAAGCTGTTTTCTCCGCTGGCCTACACCAAGACATTCGCGATTGCCGCCGCGATGGTCGCGGCGGTCACGATCGTGCCCGCCTTATGCCGTTTGATGCTGCGTAGTTCGGTGCGTCGAAAGAGCACGGCTTGGATCACAGGCGTCTCCCTTGCCGGGTTACTGGGGTTGGCGTCGCACTTTCTATGGGGAACGCGACTGGGGCAGCACTTTGGTCTGCCGACCTGGGCCGTCACAGCGATCGCCGCTTCGATCGGTTTGATCGGCGGATGGCAATGGATGCGTGAGCGGATTCGCCCGATCGAAGAGATTCCATCGAGTCGTTTTGTGCGATGGATCTACGCGGCACGATTGCGTCATGCACTCAATCACAAGATGTTCGCGCTATCGTTTCCGCTCGTGCTGTTGCTGGTGGGCATTGGTGCGTACGTCGGAATGCCAACTTTGTTGCGCCCGGTGGAAAAGGTTGCCAACCTGTTTGGGGCCGAACTGAACGACTTTCCGGGGTACGTGAATGCAAAGCATGTTTTCACGGGTTTGCAAAGCGACGATTGGATTGCCTTGGACGAGGGCAGTTGGTTCTACATGCCGACGCTCTATCCTGCGGCCAGCTTTTCACAAGCGATGCAGGTATTGCAGACCCAGGATTTGCTGATCGGACAAATTCCCGAAGTCAAAGACGTGCTTGGGAAAATCGGTCGCGCCGAATCGGCACTGGATCCGGCTCCCGCCGCGATGATCGAAACCTATGTGATGCTGAAGCCGGAAAGTCAGTGGCGCGACGGCGTAACGGCGCGTGACGTGTGGGATGAAATCAATCGTGTCGCGACATTGCCCGGTGTGACACCCGCGTCAGCGCTGCAGCCCATCGAAGGACGGGTGGTGATGTTGCAGTCAGGCATCAAGGCGCCCATGGCGATTCGTGTCTATGGCGATGAACTGGACGCGCTGTCAAAGGCCGCGATGGATGTCGCTGGCGAGCTGAAAAAGTCGCTGTTGATCAACGCCGGCACGGTGAATCCGGACATCGTGCTGGGGAAACCCTACGTCGAGTTTACCGTCGATCGCCAAGTGGCGTCCCGATACGGCATGAACGTGTCGATGGTGAATCAGGTGATCGAAACGGCACTGGGGGGAATGAACTTGATCAAGACTGTCGAAGGCCGCCAACGGTATCCCGTGCGGCTTCGGTACAACCGCGATCTTCGCGAACAGATCGACGGCCTGAAGCGATTGCCGATCGTCACAGAATCCGGCGCCGTCGTTCCGCTAGAAGAACTGGCCAAGCTAGAAACGACTTGGGGGCCGGGGGCGATCAGCAGCGAAAACGGTCGGCTCGTGGCGCACGTCTCGTTCATGACCAACGGCAGCCGAGGCGACTTGGAATCCATCACGGCGATCGAGAAGCAACTTCGCGACGCACAATCATTGCCTCCATCGGATCCGAATCGGCTGTCGCTTCCAGCGGGCTATTCGCTTGAAGCGGTCGGCAGTTTTCGCAACCAAATGGAAGCCAACCGCCGACTCGTGTGGATCATCCCTCTGGTGATCTGCATCAATCTGTTGCTGATCTACATGGGATTCCGCAACCTTCCGATTTCGATTGCGGTCTTCACTGGCATCCCGGTCGCGTTCGCGGGTGGCATGATCGCGATTGCGACGATGGGTGTGGAACTCAATACCGCGGTTTGGGTCGGCTTCATTGCGCTGTTCGGTCTAGCGGTCGACGACGGTGTCGTGATGGCAACCTACATCCATCAATTATTGAAGAAGCGGAAGATTGAATCGGTTGGCGACATTCGCGACACGGTGTACGAAGCGGGGCTGAAACGCATTCGGCCGTGCATGATGACCACGGTGACGACGCTAGCGGCCCTGATCCCGGTGCTGATTGCAACCGGTCGCGGTGCGGATGTTGCCCGAGCGATGGCGATTCCTGTGTTCGGCGGAATGCTGGCCGAACCATTTACATCGTTCATTGTGCCCACGCTGTACTGCGGGTACTTGGAACTGAAGATGCGATTCGGAAGCCACGACGAACTTTTTGACGAATGTGATTCGATCCAGCAGGAGGAAGCCGTGATTGCGACAGAGTGATTTCCAATCGCTCGTGGAGCGGATGGCGACACGAGCATTCTGATACGAACCTTTCCATGTTTGATGGACCAAGCGGATTGTGTCCAGACTTTTACAACGGAGTTTTCTGATGAAGCGAAGAATGATTTTCAGCGCGTGCTTGATCGCGATTTTGGGATCAACGGCCTTGGCCCAAGCTGCGGAGGTCCAGACTGCGGAGGTCCAGCACACGGGGACCCAGCACACGGGGACCCAGCACACGGGGACCCAGCACACGGGGACCCAGCACACGGGGACCCAGCACACGGGGACCCAGCACACGGGGACCCAGCACACGGGGACCCAGCACACGGGGACCCAGCACAATCACGTAGGGCACGATCACGCGGCGGCCGGCACGGAGATGAACGATACATCGTCGACCGCACGGACATCGCATGCAGGGCCACACGGCGGCAGTCTGAAACAAGTTGGCAATTTGCAGTTCGAAACGGTCGTTGCACAAGGCGGACTGCGATTGTTCGTCTTCGATCGTGGTGGAACGCCGGTGCAGCTGGATCAAGGCCGTGGAACGGTGTCGGTCAAAATCGAAGGCAATCCGAAACGTTACCGCTACGACTTGCTTCCCGACGAAAAGGGCGGCTTGTCGGCAGCGGTGAATTTGTCGAAGTTAGCAGGGATTCAGATGGACGTGGCAATCCAGGTGGTGGGCGTTGCACCGCAGACGGTTCGCTTTGCTGAGGTCGCGACCGTTCCGATCAGTCGTCAGCAGTTGGCGGCGGATGCGATTGCACGACAAAAGATCTGTCCCGTCAGTGGCAAGGCTCTGGGCAGCATGGGGGAACCGGTTCTGGTCGGTGTCGACGGACAAAGCCTCTTTGTTTGTTGTGACGGCTGCGTGGATGCGGTCCATGCGAACCCGGCCAAATACGCCGGCGGTCGGCCGCAGATCACGGTCACAACCGCAACGCTGGCAGACGCGGCTGGCATTGCCGCCCAAAAGGTTTGTCCCGTGATGGATGAACCGCTCGGTGGGATGGGGACGCCCGTGAAGGTATTGATTGGCGACAAACCCGTTTATCTGTGCTGCAAAGGTTGTGTCAAGAAAGTCCAGGCGGAACCGGCCAAGTACCTGGCAATGGTTGCCGACCGACGGTCGGAGGGTCAAAGCGGAACTCCGCCTGGGACCGTGCCCGCTGGAAAGGACCAAATTCGCGAAGGGGTTTTTCGGGTTACGGCAGCGGACGCTCCGTTCGTGTCGGCCCAAAAGGTCTGTCCTGTGATGGATGAACCACTCGACGCCATGGACGGCCCCTACAAGGTCAACGCCGCCGGCAAAGCCATCTACATTTGTTGCCCCGGGTGTGCCAAGAAGATCGCCGCGGATCCAGCGAGGTATTTGGCTGTTCTGAAATCACACGGAGTCGAGGCTCCCGCCATCCGTTGAAATTTGAAAGTGGATCGTCCCTAGGACGCGACTATCCATTCGTTCGTCCCTTCTACGCGGGGGCGGTGTCGAGCCCGATTCACTTCGGTGATGAAGTCACCACGCCGCCCCTGCCTTTTTCCGCTTTTGCCATTCAATCTGCGGACGCCATTGCAGCAATCAGCGTCGATCGTTCCATGACGGTTGGCAGCATGTGTCTGCGGCCGAGCAAAAGAATCGCAGAGCGTGATCCAGAACGACACCGCTTCGCATCCATAGGTGTTGGACCCGAGCAAATTGCGACAGTCTCAGCGGTTTGATGCTGCGTGAACGGCTCGTCCGCGGCAATGTCGGTGGATAGCAGTTGCGTATCGCAAAATAAGAAGGCTTCTGGCACCGGCCAATCATCTGTGCCCCAGGAGATTGCTTTCGCAATATGGTCGGTGCCAGAAGCAAGTTTGTCTGTTCGCTCTGCCCAGCGAATTTGATTCAGACATCGTTTCACTCTCTACACTGAACCCTAGAACGAACTTGGCGTGCTTGGATCGGTATTCGCCTCAGATGCGGGAAGCCGCTTCGGCACGTGGCGATTTGGCGACAGTCTAGAAGCAGTTTGGCATCAGACACGACGTCCGATCGGTATCGCGGGCATTCCAAACGCCGTTGAGGGAGGATTGGTTCGGGTGTCCGCAAATCCACCACCTAGATTCGGTCCGTATCGAATCATCGACCGATACTCTTTTTAGGGAAACGAAACAATCAACTCTCTCTGGCATGGATGGAACTTATTGATGTCCATGTCGGTAGCTCGTTTAGCGTTCGGGTCAGCGTTGGCATTGGTGCTAGCGTTCTTGGGGTGCGTCCAGGGTAGGGCAGAGGAATCAACGCCAAGGATTGTGGACGTCGACGCATCGGCGGAATCCCTTGAAGGTGTCGGCGACGAAATTGACGACGAAGCGATCTTGGACCTTGATCTAGAAGATTTAGGAAAAGTCGCTGTCGTCGTTGAATCGTTCGACATGGAAGTTACATCGGTTACTCGGAACGAAAGTACCGTAGGGCGCTCTCCGGCAGCTGTGTTCGTCATCACAAATGAGATGTTGAGACGGACCGGGGCAAGCAGTTTGCCGGAGGCCCTACGGTATGTTCCGGGAATGACCGTGGCCCGACTGGACGCCAACAAATGGGCGGTGTCCTCGCGTGGTTTCAATGGCGAATACGCCAACAAGTTACTGGTGCTGCTTGACGGCCGAAGCCTCTATTCGCCGACCTTTGCAGGGGTCGTCTGGTCGCATCATGACATCGTGATGCAGGATGTCGAACGGATTGAAGTCATCCGCGGCCCGGGTGCAAGCGTCTGGGGCGCCAACGCCGTCAATGGCGTGATCAATGTCATCACCAAGGACGCGGCTGACACTCAAGGCATCATGGCCAGTGCCGGTGGCGGGACCGAAGATCGAAATATCACGACGGCCCGATACGGCAGCAAAATCGGCGATGTCAGCTATCGACTGTATGGAAAACGGACCGAACGCGACTCGGGATATTCCGCCGATTCCATCGCTGCGGATGATTGGCGAGCCGGCCGAGTCGGTTTTCGTTCCGACTGGTCGTCTTGCGAAGAAGACTGCGACCACGTAACGGCTGAGGGCGAGTTGTATTCGGGGACGCTTGGTCAGTACGCAGAGCGGACACCCATCGGCACAGCTCCCTATACGGATGCCTTTCCTGTCGATGATTCGATCAGTGGCGGCTTCGGGTTGGTGCGTTGGAAGCGTCGTTTAGAGGACGATTCGTCTGTTTCGCTGCAATCCTACTATGACCAGCGTCGGGCGATGCCGGTATTCCAGGACTCACGCTTGGATATCTTCGACCTGGAGTTTCAACACCAACTTGCGCCCATCGATGAGCATCGCGTTACTTGGGGATTGGGGTATCGAAGCACTTGGACCGATATCGAATCGGTCAATGAAGTGGCGGCAAGCTTTTCGCCATCGAGTGTTCAAACGATTCTGTTCAGTGGATTCGTTCAGGATCAGTACTCGATCTACGAAGACTGGGATCTGACCGCAGGCTGCAAATTCGAACAGAACGACTATACGGGATTGGAATTTCAACCGACGCTGCGTTTGCTGCACACGATCAACGATCGGCAAGTCGTTTGGGCAGCCGCGTCACGTGCGGTGCGAACACCATCGCAGTACGAGTCCTTTGGCAAGATCCTTGTGCCCGCCGAACGCTTTCCGATTCGCACACTGGTACGCGGTTCACAGTCGTTGCAGGCCGAAGACGTGTTTACGTTGGAATTGGGCTACCGTGCCCAGCCTTCGGACCGATTTTCTTGGGACCTTGCAGGGTTCTACAACCACTATTCCGATTTGATTGGGCTGCAGTTGTCAGGGTATCCGGCGGGCGTCCCTCTGACTGCACCCGCAGAATTTTCCAACATTGGGACGGCTGATTCGACCGGGTTGGAATTGTTCGCGAAATGGCAAACCACTCAATCGTGGCAGCTGTCCTCCGGGGCAAGCTTTCTGTACACCGACCTAGATGGACTCGATCGTGGCGGTGTTGGATTTCTCGCTCCCCGTTTTCAAGCTTATGCGACGTCTTTCTGGAATCTGACACCGGACATCGAATTTGACGCTTCGATGCGGTACGTCGACAACCATACGGAAGTTGCGGCTCCCGCCTACGTTTCGATGGATGCTCGCGTTGGAATCCATCTTACCGACGGTTGCGAGTTCAGCATCGCAGGCCAGAATCTGCTGGATTCTCATCGCCAGGAAGCCGTCTATTCGACACTGTACTCCAATCGCACCGAGGTACAACGCGCCCTGTACGCTCAATTGACATGGAGGCGATAGTTCGAAGCTCGCTGTAGAAAGCGAAGCAATCGTTCATCGATTCCTTCCATTGTACAAGTCCAAACACGCAAGCCGGGTCGATTCGTCGACCGCACAACTCGACATCATTGGACAGCGTGTCCATCGCCATCCAAGTGGATGGCGCCGCGCGTTGACGTGGATCGCCGCGGTGATCTTCGTGTGCGCAAATTTGGGCTGGGCCGACGTGGGACGCGCAGGCGGTCAAGAACTGCGAGCGCGCGACGCTTCACTGAAGGCCGCCTATATCTACAACATCGCAAAATACACACAGTGGCCAACCGGATTCGAATCTTCCCGCGATTCAAGTCAGCTTGTTTTCGCCGTCTACGGCGATACTCCCGTCACCGCGTACCTGTACAAGATCGCGGCAAAGAAGCGGATCCGCGAGCGTCCCATCGCGGTCACGGTGATTGCCGCGGGCGACGCGCTTAGCCACGACGACGCCGCACAGCTGCGGATGGCACACGTTCTGTTTATCCCCGCCAGCGCGAGCGACCGCCAGCGGGAACATCTGATTCAGGCGACTTCAGGAACATCGACGATGCTGTTCGGTGAAACTCTGAGTTCTCACGAAGGTGACTGCGTTACCTTCTATATCGAGTCGAATCGCGTCAAGTTTCAGATCGATCTGGCGAAGGTGACCGGTGCCAGGGTCCAAGTCAGTTCCAAGGTCCTCAGTCTAGGGCGAGTCGTTCGGAACATCGAACTTGTTCACGCACAGGAGTAATTGGTGAATTGGTTTGGGAATCTTCGTATCCGCGCCAAGTTGCAGCTGTTGCTGACGCTGACGACGATCAGTGCGCTCGGGATCACGGTTGCAGCGTTTCTGATCAACGATCGACGCGCTGCCCGCGAAGCGATGGCGGACCAGCTAGAAGTTCTTAGCGAGGTCGTCGCAGAGAATTCCACTGCGGCTGTGATGTTTGGGGATCGCGAGGCTGCGACGGAGGTACTGAGGGCGCTTCGCAGTGATCCATCGGTCCAACTGGCTTGCATCTTTGATACACAGGGAAAGCCGTTTGCCGCGTTTGACCGGAATCAACGAAGTCAAGCTGATCCGCTGGCCATTCAGATTCCGGGCGACCCGCCAAGGCTTCCCGATTGGGTCGAAACGTTGCCCAGACCGAACAAGCCGGGACTTTCCTTCCATCGCACAACGGTCACACAGGTCGCTGCGATTGTAGAGGATTCCGAATCCATGGGATTTGTCTATCTGCAGGCTAGCACCGCAGCACTTGGGCATCGGACCAATCAAAACCTGAAAGTCGCTTTGTTCGCGATGCTAGCCGCAACGCTAGTGACCACGGTCATCGCGCGTCGTTTGGAACAGGCGATCGCGAAACCAATCGTGCGGCTAGCGATGGCGGCAAACGACATTTCCAAACGGGAAGATTATTCTGTGCGAGTGGTGGGGGTGAACGATGATGAAATCGGACTGTTGTATTCGTCGTTCAACAATATGCTGCAACAGATCGAAACCAGTCGAGATGATCTGCATGTGGCTCGGGATCATCTCGAAGATCGAGTCGAACAGCGGACGGCGCAGTTGACACAAGCCAACGTGCAATTGACCAGCGAAATCGCAGAGCGGGCTCGGGCGCAACGAGAAATCGAAGAGCTTCATCATCAATTGGTCGACACTGCGCGACGAGCCGGAATGGCAGACGTCGCCACCGGCGTCTTGCACAACGTGGGGAATATTCTGAACAGCGTCAATGTGTCGGCTGGTCTGCTTTCTGATCGTCTAGCCAAGCCACCTGTTGAAAAACTGAATCGATCGATCGAACTACTGCGTTTGATCCAAACGGACATGGACGACTCCGGTGTTGGCGAAGTGAGGCCTGGGAAGCTGGCCGTGTACCTGGATTCCGTTGTTGGCGGATGCACACGCCAAGCGATCGATGTTGACCGCGAACTGAATCGGCTCGTGTCCAACATCGACCACATCAAAAAAGTGGTCGCATCGCAACAGTCGATGGCGAAGTCCGCCGGTTTGGTGCTAGAGCAATCAATGTCAAGTCTTTTCGAAGAAGCACTTCAGTTGCACGATGCGGGTTTAAGCAGACACAATATTCGCGTTGAAGCCGAGTTCGAAGAACACCCGAAATTATTGTCAGACAAACACCGGATTCTGCAGGTGTTGGTGAACTTGGTTGCCAACGCAAAGCAGGCCATGATCGGGACAGCAAAGGACAAGCGAGTTCTGCGTTTGAAGGTCCGGGATATCGACGGCGTATCGGTGCGGGCAACAGTGCAGGACACGGGCCATGGAATATCCCCGGAAAATTTGTCACAGGTATTCTCGTATGGATTCACGACCAAGGTCGATGGGCACGGGTTCGGGCTGCATGCCAGCGCGCTTGCCGCATACGAGTTGGGTGGAACGTTGAACGTGGAAAGTGAAGGCGAAGGCTTGGGGGCAACGTTTTGCCTAGAACTTCCCTACCAAAATATCGAGGAATGGGCAGATGCCGCATCGTCTTAACCGCCAACGCGATCGCATTCTGGTCATCGACGATACAGAAGCGATTCACGAAGATTTTCGTCGGATCCTTGACTACGACGATTTTGATTCTGGGCTTCTGGAAATGGAATCGGATCTGTTCGGTGACCTGACTGCTGTGGACGATAATCCCAGTTGTCCGCGATTGGGCACCGATCCGGTCAAAGGGCCGCTATCGGTTGACCTGGATTCCGCGTTTCAAGGACAACAAGGCTATGAAATGGTCCGTCAGGCGATCGCGGAATCAAAACCGTATTCGGTTGCCTTTGTGGATATGCGGATGCCGCCGGGCTGGGACGGACTGAAAACGATTTCCGAGATCTTGAAGGTAGACTCGAACATTCATGCGGTGATTTGCACGGCGTATTCAGATCGGTCTTGGGGCGAAATTTTAAAGCAGCTTGGTCGCAGTGATCGTGTGCTGATTCTGAAGAAGCCGTTTGACAACGTCGAGGTTTCGCAGTTGGTCTCTGCATTGACCGAAAAGGTGCGACTGGGAAAACAAGCGGCACTGCGAATGTGCGATTTGGAACAGATGGTTCGATTGCGTACCGAGGAATTGGAACGCGCTAACCTGGCGCGCGAAAAGGCTCAACGGGAAGCGATGGAGTCTGAACGTCAGGTGATGCACCAGCAAAAGATGGAATCGCTGGGCAGACTGGCAGGCGGTATCGCACATGAGTTCCAGCATTCGCTGGCGGTGATTCAAAGCCATGTCGAGATCGTTCGTGATTCGCCGGCGATGGCAAATCAATCGGACGAATGCCATATGTTGGACATCACTTTGGATGCGACTCAGAAGGCAAGTGAGATCACTCGTCGGATTCTAGAGTTCGGACGCACCGAGGTTCTGCAGGCCAGCGATGTTCACGTTCAGCATGCGATGCGGAATATCATCGAGATGCTATCGCCGGTGTTCGGCAGTCAGTACCAGACGACTTTTACCATGCCGACCGAGGATCTTTGGGTTGAATGTGAATCGACGTTGCTGGATCAGTTGATGATGAACTTCTGTACGAATTCACGTGATGCGATGCCCGATGGTGGACGCATCCACGTGGCCGTCACCAAAGAACCAAAACGCGATGTCCAGACGCAGCTTCCGGTGCGAGGAATCAGTCGCGTGGATAGCGGTCGGATCGACGCGGATCACAGCCTGCTGATCGAAGTCACCGACAGCGGATGTGGGATCAGCGACGATAACCTGCACCGCGTCTTGGATCCATTCTTTACGATGAAACAGCGTGGGAAAGGAACCGGATTGGGGCTGGCGATGGCACAATCGTTGGTCCAACGTCACGGCGGAACAATCGAGATCACTTCCACATCCGGCGAGGGGACATCGGTCAAAGTGCGTCTGCCGCTGTTGATTCCGAGCGCAAGCGGCGCTGGCATCACGCCGAATCGAACGCTTCCGTCGCTCGAATCGGCTTCCTAATGGATCGCTCGACAGCCACGTCCAACGGTTCCGTTTCGTCGAATTTTCCGGCGGAACGCTGCGGAACGTCGCAAAAATGTCATTCCGCTGCGTCGGTCCTCTAACCATTTTCTCGCAAGTTGCTAGAATCCCGTCCGCAATTGCTTTGGTTGACCAACCTTTTCTCTTCTGTCGATCGACAATTGCAACGTCACAGACGGGGCACGCTGTAATGAATTCTTATCTGCTAACAGCGGGAGCGTTTGCGAAGTATGGATTTTTCCGAGTCCCCCAGTGACGAAGTTCTTCGTCTTTTCTGGTCTCAACGTTTCGACGTTGCGAATGAAGGTTGCGTCGTCGTGCGCATCAGTCCCAACCCATCCGTTTTGGCTGTCAATCAAGTTGCCAGGGCACAACTGAATTTGGAAAGCCGTCCGATGGACGAATGGATCGTCGATGATCTGCTCGTTTCGTTGGGCATCGATTTCAAGGAGGATCAGCAAGGCCGAATCGACGGGGCAGGGGGATCCGTTGAAGTGATGTGTCAGGGGACTTCCATCTACGGAATCATCACTCTATCGCAATCCGCCGGTCGCGGCTTCGATGATTCCCCCAGCAAGGATGATCCGCTCCGATCTGGTCAAACGGATCCGATTGCTGCAGGGAAACGTGTCGCAGTGGCAGCGGATGCGGCTGGATCACTGGACGTATTGCAAGTCAGCGTCTCGGCGGCGATGGCTCAGTTTGTCGCAAGTTTTTCGCACGACATCAGTCAACCGATTCACGTGGTGCAGAACGCTTTTTCTATCTTTGAACTCCGACGCGATGCTGGGACGTTGACGCCTGAAACGACACAGACATGTCTCAGCATGCTGGATTCCGGGGTCGAGAAACTGAACGCATCCCTGCGACTGATGAAGAACACGGTTCACGAGTGGAGCACCGACTTTCGCGACATTGATTTGGTTTCGACGCTGTATCAGGTCGTTGGCGAAGTCGCAGCAGCGAAGATGGCGACGATCACACTGGAATCGATCGATCCGCAGGTCATTGTTCGTGCAGACGTCGCCCAGTTGCGAGGATTGATCGCAAGTGTGGTTTGGTTGATGGACCGGAATCGGACGGACTCGAACACGGAAGCCCGTCTTCGGGTGTCGATGGAGCAATCAAGCGATCGGGCGATCATTCGGATTAGCGCCAGTCAAGGTTTCCATCTTCCGAATGCTTTGCTGTCCGAGCATCCCCAAGGGCCCCTTTCATCTGGGCTGTGGGAATCGGCATTGGCAATCGCAAGTGCCAATGATATCCAATTGGAAACCATCCCGGCGCCGCACCGTGCCTCGGACGAAGCCGCGGATTCAGTGGCGGCGTGTACGGGCGTGACACTTGGCGTTCCATTGGCAACGAACGACCAGCCACCATCGGAACATCGCCGTCTGGCACGACGACTTTGGTCTTAGGCGGTTTCGCTCCCCTGCGGATCGCTGTTGCTGGAGTGACGGGACCGGGCGACGGTGTGCTTCGCAATCTTGTGCGTGCGGGTACACTTCAGACGCCTCGAAGTCGGAAGCCGCGTTCGAAACCGGGTCCGTTGCCGTTGATTGCAACGCCGGCTTGTCCTGGGGCAACGGCTTTCCCTTTCAATCTCTTTTCCTGCATCCAGCGCTGTAGCCATGCATTTGAATGTCGACGACCGTTTCAATCGACAGTTGCCAGCGGATCCGATCGAGACACCATCGCGGCGACAAGTCAGCGGGGCTGCATTTTCATTCGTCACACCTCGTGTGCCCAGCGATCCGAAGGTGCTGCATGTGGCGACGGATGTCGCGTCCATGATCGGATTGTCGCAGGACGATGTTCAAAGCGATTCGTTCCGCCGTGTCTTCAGCGGTGCTGAGCTGTTGCCCGGGACTCGGCCTTATGCGATGTGTTACGGCGGGCATCAGTTCGGACAATGGGCAGGGCAACTTGGGGATGGTCGTGCGATCAACCTAGCGGAAGTGCTGGAAAACGGTCAGCACTTCACGTTGCAGCTGAAAGGTGCCGGCGAAACTCCCTACTCACGAACCGCGGATGGTTTGGCGGTGCTTCGTTCATCCGTTCGTGAACACCTGTGTAGCGAAGCGATGCACCATCTAGGAGTGCCGACAACTCGTTCACTGTGCTTGCTGACCACCGGGGATAGCGTCGTTCGTGACATGATGTACGACGGAAACGCGAGACCGGAACCGGGCGCTGTCGTGTGCCGGGTGGCGCCGAGTTTCCTGCGTTTTGGCAACTTCCAAATTCTGGCCGCGCAGGGCGATGTTGCGACTCTGCAAGCGCTCGCTGACTATACGATCGAGCACTATTTTCCTGAGATCGCAACGACGTCGCCGATGCGGTACAGCGAACTGTTTGCGATCGTGTGTCAGCGAACCGCCGACATGATCCTTCATTGGCAGCGGGTGGGGTTTGTTCACGGTGTGATGAATACAGACAACATGTCGATCCATGGCGAAACGATCGACTATGGCCCCTATGGATGGTTGGAAGGTTTCCAGCCCGATTGGACCCCCAACACCACCGACCGGTCACATCGGCGATACCGGTTCGGAGATCAACCGCAGATTGCGCTTTGGAATCTGGTGCAGTTGGCGAATGCATTGTTCCCACTGGTCGGCGAGGCCGATCCGTTGCAGGCTTCCGTCGAGCAATTCTATGAACAGTTCAATGAGAAGCTGACATCCATGCAAGCTTCGAAGATCGGCTTAGACGACGTCGTCGATGGAGACGAAGAACTGGTTTCTCAGCTTGATGACGTTCTGCAGTTGACGGAGACCGACATGACGATCTTCTTCCGGTCGTTGGCGAATGTGCCCAAGTCGTTGGACGTGGAACAGGATGTGGAAGGTGGTTTGGAAGTGATTCGCGACGCCTTCTATGCTCCCGAAGAAGTCAAAGATGGAATTCGAAACCAGTGGCACCGTTGGTTTCGCAGCTACCTGAATCGAATTCGTCAAAGTCGCCTGTCCGACGAAGAACGACGGGATCGCATGAACCGTGTGAACCCCAAGTATGTGCTCCGCAACTACATGGCTCAGTTGGCGATTGAGGCGGCCGAATCGGGAGATTTCTCTTTGATCGGCGATCTCCATTCGTTGCTGCTTCTTCCCTACGACGAACAGCCCAGCCAGCAGCGTTGGTTCGCAAAACGCCCTGATTGGGCGCGTCACAAGGTCGGCTGTTCGATGTTGTCGTGCAGTTCCTAGGGCAGCGTGCCTGGATCACGTCGGCCGTGGCGAAAACGTGATCAATTTTCTAGCCGGTTGCTGATATGCCAATGATCCCGACGTGCATGCAAATTCGGAAAAGCCGGCACAGGCCCTACATTGCGCTAGAACTGTTGGGGTTTTTTCGCTCCCTGGAATGGGTATGTGAGGTCTGTAGCGACGAAAACAGTCCCTTGTTCTACGCTTAACGCATTCGCGAGCTGATAGCCGGCGCGACCTTGGCAGCTGCAGTGTACAATCAGTGGTGTATCACGAGCCATTCGATCCGGAGTGACCAACCGGGATACAATACCCAAATGTCGCAAAATCAAATGATCTGTGCTTCGAAAGGACGCGTGCGTTCGGCATCATTGTTGGATCTGGCGATGAAGATGGGAATCAGCAAAGCGTTAGCGGTTTCCCTGCATTGTCCAGAGAACAATCTTGAGGTGTGCGAATGAATTCGAAAGCCATCGTCGTTGTCGATGACGAAGAAACAGATCGATTTTTGATGCGCCGCCTTTTCGATCGCTCGGGCGTCGAGGCTGACTTCATCGAGTTCGAGAATGGTGACCGTTTCGTCGACGCCATCACTCCCTCCGGCGCTGGCAGCGCTGATCTGCTGGAAAAATATTCCGCGGTGTATGTCTTCCTGGATATCAATATGCCGGGGATGAGCGGGTTTGATGTGATTGGTGAGATCGAACGATTGATCAATTTTGGCACATTTACGAGCCAGCACGTCCCGGTCTTGGTTTGGTCATCGTCCAGCAATCCGACCGATCGAATGAACGCGTTGGCCAGTTCCTGTGTGAGTGCGTACGTGGTCAAGCCGAACAACATGCGAGAAGCGGAAACGTTGTTCTTGCATCACGTGACATAGACGGTGGTGTGTCTCGTCGGCGATTTCAGCAGATCTTGGGTTCTTCGATCCCGTCGGAACTGATTGATCGCCGCGTTCTAGCAAACGTTGGGTCGCAGGTTCCGATCACGAATCGGATTCCGAGATTTCCAGGACTTTGGATTCTGGAGACTTGGCAGTCAGGGTCGCGATTCTTTCGGCGCACTGTTTGGCTCGTTCCAAATCATCGCAATCGAAGAACAGATTGGCGATTCGCTTCAGACAACACAGACACGTCACCTGATCGAGCTTGGCCGGAATGATCCGATCGATGACGGCGACCGCTTCGAATTTTCGTCCCAGCCGGATCAGCATGGACGACAGCCCGATTCGATAGTGAACGTTGTCGGGGTCCAAGCCGATCGCGTGACGTATCAGCGCCTCGCCAACGTTGACCGGATGCCCACACTGCTGTGCGTAGTGGCCCATTTGGTAGTGAACCTCCGCGCTATCGGGCGACAACTGTCCCGCTTGCCGACACGCTTCCATTGCCAGACGCGGCTCATCAATCGCTTCCAAACCAGTAGCGATTTGCAACAGGTCCAGCGTTTCGATGCGATCGCTGGTGGCAACTGCCATCAACAAGTCTCGTGACAAACTTGTCCGCCCAATCGCACCGTAGGCAATCGCAAGCGAAATGCGATCGGCGTTGTCGAGCGGTTGCAACAAGCTGGCATGTTCCAATGCGTCGATTGCACCGATGTAATCGGATACTTGCATCAACGATTTGCCGAGCATTTGCCACGCCGCGGCGCTGTCGGGATTTTGTGCGATCGCGTACTGAGCAAACTGTGCAGCGTGTCGATACCGGCCAGCGGCAAATTCGGTTCGGGACAGGAAAGTATCGTTAGACATCATGGAAATGGATTTGGTTCGAGTTGAAACTTTGAATTCTTTGACAGGCACAATTGAATTGTCGGGCAGGCGATCACTGGAACGAACCTGATCCGCATCTCCAAAACGTCGGTCTCCATTCGGTCCGACCTGGTAGGTCAGGGAATGGCGGGAACTTCGTGGGGGCAACGGCAACGTCGGATCGAAGCGTAGGTTGTGAACCGAATTGCTTCGTCGCTATCGATTGCGACATTTCCGGGACCGTCTTAGGAATTTGGCGGCGTCGCCGCGGCCAGATCATCAGCAAGGCGGTGGTCGTTATCACGATGACGAAACCAGTGATGAACGCAATGTGCATCAGGATCAATTCCAGAGCATTCATTGGGATGGCTCCGAGTCCGTGGGATGGTCCGCCCGTGCCGCATCCGCCCGTGCCACATCCGCCCGTGCCACATCCGCCCGTGCCACATCCGCCCGTGCCACATCCGCAGGTGACGCGTTCAATGGATCGTTCAATGGATCGACGTTGGCCGTTGTTCGCTTGGGGACTCGCAGGCGATCGGCCTGCGTACGGCAAGCGGATGAAAGTGGCGGGTGCCCTTGACGGTCCAGCATGTCCGCGATCCGTCCCAAACATGAAACGCAGGTGACCTTGGCGATGTCGGACGGAGCCAGTTTTGCGAAGGCTTGGTAGGCTTCGTTATCGCGATCCAATTGAACCAGCAACGACACCAACCCGATTCTGTAATGCACGTTGGCAGGGTCTAGTTGCAGTGCACGGTGTGTCAGTGCTTCGGTCAGGTACAGCGGATGTCCGGAGCGAGCGGAATAGAATCCCATGTCGTAATAGGCTTGCGCGACGCTTTCGTCCTGTTCGGTGATCCACTGACAAACCTGCATCGCAAGCTGGGGCGAATCGATCGCTTCCAGTCCCGCAGCGACCTGCAGCATCAGCGGGGCTGGCAACTTTCGCGGCAGCGCCAGTTGTAAATACAGTTCGCGAGCGAGGTCGATTCGGCGTAGCTGCGCGTAGCAGGAGGCCAATGCGATCCGTACTTCGTCGCGCACCGGGCGGATCAGACTGGCCTGTTCGATCGCGTCGGCGGCCTCGTAGGGTTGGCCCAGATCATGCAGGACCAATCCGAGCAACTGCAATCGATCGCCATGGGTGGGATCGACGATGGTGCCAAGCAGGTCCGCCGCAGCGGCCAGTTCGCCGCGGAAATAAAGGTCCCAGGCTGCGTCGATGACGGTCTGGTCGGCCGCCACCGGCGACCCCGCCGCTTTGGACGCGGTTGAGCTGGACGCGGGCACACCCGACGCGCTCGGATCAGGGGGAGTTTGGTGCGATTGTGAATCGCCTTCATGATCCGATTGGAAGCGGAAACCCATTGAATTACCTCGCCGAAGGAAGATTGAGGCTGTCGCGGCGGATCGCGATCAGCCTGGAAGGGACCCGATGTGCGTCGTCTGGCGCTATCGGGTGCAACCTTTGCGTGGCGGGCTGAATCAGGCCGTCGATTCCATCTGGAATCCCTGGCTCGACTACTGGCTAGCTGCGTCGAATGGTGCTGCTGTTGAGAATCAATTGCAATAGCGTAGCGGTTCGGCCGCTTGCCGGTCAATCTGTTTTGGACGGAATCCGCCGTTTTTTGGCCGCTGCCGAGACGCGGGCCCGGACCGCGAACGCCGCCCGTCGGGCTGGCATCGATCCAGCGGGCGGGGTTGTGGTCCCGGTTGGCAACCTGCAACAACGTGTCCCCAGAATGGCCTGGAACCCCGGGGGCAAACGTTTTCGATTTCCGGGGCGAGAGAATCGATTGGCAGACGACAAGAAGGATACGGTGTTGAATCAAAGACTTGTTCAGGAGACGGAGTCCATTGTCCGCACTCGGATGGCAGGACAGGCCGCCGGGCACGGTGTGGATCATGTCCTTCGTGTGCTCGCGTCGGCTCGGGCGATTCATCAGGTGGTCAAATGCGACTTGTTGATCGTCGAATTAGCCGCGTTGCTACACGATATCGGCGATGCAAAGTTTCATGATGGCATCGAACGTAGCGCCGAGTTTAGTCGGCAGATTCTTGGCGAACTGGGGGCGGATGCTGCGACCATCGATCATGTGGCTCACATCGTCGACAACATCTCTTTCCGCAAAGGCGAAAGTGCCAAGCCATTGTCACTAGAAGGTCAGGTCGTCCAAGACGCCGACCGGTTGGACGCATTGGGGGCGATCGGGATCGTTCGGACCATCGAATACGGTGCTGCCTTCGGTCAACCGTTCTATGTCGCGGATGCCGATACCGCGAAAACGGGGGTCGGTCATTTCCACGACAAACTATTCAAACTGAAATCGCTGATGAACACCGATGCGGCGCGTCAGATGGCCGTCGAACGCGAGCAGTTCATGCGAAGGTTTTTGGATCAGTTTCTGGCTGAATCCAAACACTAGCGCCGGGCGAACGATTGGTTTGGTCGTCGGTCAAAGAAACTGTTTCGGCGTTGCCGCCGTGGATCATGGCAGGTGGGTGCAGCAACGTCCGACGATCCTTGCGTGATGGAACGACGCCCCAGCGGGTGTTCGGTATTTTACGTAGGCGACTTGGGCAAGCGGAGTTCCATCTTGAAATTGTCCAGCCAGACTCCGCGACATTGAACCGACTGGCTTTGGGTTACCTGAAATCCTTGCGATTCAAAAAATGCTTTCGCGGTGATGCTGGATTCTGTTGTGACCCGATTGATACACGCGTTGGCAGCGTAGTCGACCAACGCTTCGACCATCTGGCGTGCGATTCCCATTCGTTGGTGATCGGCGGAAACGAATATCCGATCCAGATAGCCGTCGGTGGTCATGTCGGTGAATCCTTCGATCCGACCGTTACAGCAAGCAACCAAACTGTATCGATCTTCGAAACGTCGCTTCCACGCGTCGGAATCGATTTGATCCGACGCCCATGCATTTCGTTGTTCTGCCGAGTAGTCGACGTGACAAACTCGATGGATGGTATCGCGAAACAGGTCCAAGCATGCCGCGGCGTCTTCTGGCCGAAGCGGCCGGATGGTGATCGATGACTTAGGATTCACGGCTATCGGCACCAAAGAGAACGGATCGTCATTGCCTTGCCAGCAGCACTAGCACACACGCACCATCGTCGATCACATTCAACCCAGCTTCGCGAGCCAATCGACTTGCGGTTTCGTCTTCTGCCCCAGGCTGCATCCAGATGTTTTTGACGCCGGCTGCGATGGCGTCCGAGACGATTTGGCGAGTCACGGTCGGTGGCGTGATGATCGATATCGATTCGGGCACGACGGGAAGGTCAGCGATCTTCGCGTAGGCTTTGTGTCCTTCGATCTGTTCGGATACCGGGTTCAGCGGGTAAGTGGTACGACCGGACGCCAGCAACGCTCGAAACACCTTGTTGCCGTATTTGTGTTGCCGCTCTGAGGCGCCGGCGACCGCGAAACTATCTGCGGCAAGGAACGTGTCGATAGCGTTCATGGTGTATCGTTGGTGGTCAATGGAGGAGCGGGAAAAGGTGCGGATTCGTTGTCACAATGAAGTATAGCGAATCGGCTATCGTGCGCGGATCAACCCCATGCGGCGACGACTATGGGGTTAGGGAACCGACAACAGATCCTGATGTGGCCAAGTCAGTTGCAATTCTGCGCGGTCGAGTTGTTCGAACCGACGTTCTTCCCATTCATCGATAGCGACGGAACCCGGATCGCAGCGTACGCGCCTAGCGATTCCGGCGATCAACATTTTCATCAGCGGCGTGTCGTCGGCGGATAACTTCCAATCGGTGCTTCGTAGTTTCGGATCAGATCCTTTGCCGACAAGTTGCTCCGCAAGGCAGGCGACCGCATCGGGCCCCAACGCGTTTCCAAATCCATGGTCACTGCGTTGATGCCGTTCCAAGCATTCGTTGATCACGCTGTCCCATTCGTCGACCGGGTCCCAAATGGGCAGTCCCGTCGACGTCATTGCGATCAGCAGAGGTCGGTCGTGAACGAAGTCGACGAAGCGGCGGATCCAGGCTTCCGAGACCAAGTCTAAGAACGCCGAGGCGGTGAATGCCGATGTTGGGCATTCCGAGAAAACAGAAAAATCACTCGCCAGATCCCGCCGCTGGATTTGAACGGATTCGGTGGGCAGGGAGCGTGAAGCGGATTCCAGAATTTCGGCATCGTGATCAATGGCTAGCCAGGTGACGTCCGGCTTCATCCGAGGTGCCAAATATCGATAGTTGGCGCCTGTACCGCACCCCAGGTCGACCATCTGCACGTCGGCCGTAGCCATCGCAGCGAACTGCATTGCCAGTTCGGCGCTTCGGCAGCGCCGATCGACAGTCTCACGGGCGGCAAGCCAAGAGTTGGCCGGTTCGGTCATGCTGGCGTTCCTGCTGAACTGCAAAGAATATGTCTGCCCGGAATCGTAGACGAAGTGCGCCACAAAAGGTTCATGGCACCGGTGTTGGCGATCGCACGCCAATCGACCACGCGACGACGCAAGCGACCTGGGAAACGCACCTGTCGCGAAAGTCGTCAGAACGCTCGGCAAGCATCCCACCGGCTTCCCCGGCGTCAAGAACGTCCGCGAAATCATACGATTTCGTGAGCCGCGACGCGTAAGCGGCCGGGAATGTGTCGGTACTGTCACGGTTCCCCCTAGAAGCTCGGGTAGCGGGTAGCGGCCGAAGCTCTTGGCGGTTTGTCAATTTCGTGGAGCTTTCAACGGTAATGGTGAGCCGCTGGCCGTGAGGCCACGTGCGTTGGGGGGATTCCCGGCCGCTCACGCGATCACGGCTCACTGAGTCGGCAAACCCTTGGCGAGCTTCGCTAAGGTGCGGGGCACGAAAGGAACCTCCCGCTTTCACGCACTTGGCTTTGTCTTTTCGAACCAGAAATTCGAATCGATTCACCGTCTGACGCGGATTGTCGGTTTGCGATGTTGGGTTCGGTTAGAATGGAGGGATGCAATTCATCCTTCCTTCCGTGCTGATTACGTTGACTCTTGCCTTTTCGGCAGGCGTACGTGCTGACTCGCCGAGTCATCAAGTGGTGATGGACCGAGGCTTGTCCTATTTGGCATCCGCGGGCGATTCCTGGATTGCCAAACGCGGCTGCGTGTCGTGCCACCAAATTCCTACGCTGCTCTGGAGTCATCATGCTGCTGCCCGCAGCGGCGACATCGAGTTGACTGCCGAACTGGAACACTGGACTTCTTGGGCGACCGATGTGGTCAACTTCGTGAAGCCGGAACAGAAGTCGGCGGTCGATCCCCACGCCACGATGGCCTCGAACATTGACACCATGGTCGCAATGCTGCTTGCAGTCCCCCGCGAAACAGATCAGGGGTGGCGAGATCGTTTCGTTGCGAATTTGGTTTCAGAGCAAGGGGAAGATGGGGCCTGGAAAGCTTGTGGTCAGTTGCCCCTGCAGCGAAGGCCGGCGATCGAAACCAATGCCGTCACGACCTTTTGGACAACTTTGGTGTTGATCCAGCAGGATGCCAGTTTCGATCGTGATGCCGCCATTGCGTTTGCCGATTCGGTGGTCGATCCAAAGTCGATTGAATGGTACGCCGCCGGATTGTTGGTGGCTGACGCAACGAAGGATCCGGATCTGGATTCGAAGCGGCAACGTCTGATTGACCTCCAGAATGACGACGGTGGTTGGGGATGGCGAGTCGCCGAATCCAGTGACGCGCTGGGCACCGGATACGCTCTGTACGCGCTCGCGAAGGTCGGCGCCGACCAAGCCTCACTCAGTTCGGCCCGCGAATTTCTGTTTCGGACGCAGACGCCGTCGGGGCGTTGGATCGTGCCGGGAACCAAGACGTCCGCCAAGCGGAAGCCTACCGCGACGGCTAACGATTGGGGTACCGCGTGGGCAGTGATCGCGATCGCGGAAAGTAAGTGAGCCTGCGGGAATTTCAGTCTTGCTTGGGCGATTGAGGCCAATCGACAGCGTCGCGGCAAGCGTCCGTCTGCCGCCAAACGAGGACGCCACACCAAGTTCAACGGCCTGCTGACTGTGCATGCGTCCAGGTTCCAGCGTCGTCTGGCACGGATTTGGAAATCTGTTTGAAAATTCCTGTTAGGTTTCTCGTATCCCGGCTATGAACAAAGCATGTCACCACCAGGACCCCTTAACGAGCCGTCTGGCACCGAAGACTTCGCAGTCCAGATCGCAACGATCCAGCCGCGTCTGTACGGATTCATTCTAAAACGATTGGCCGACAGAGAGCAGACGTTGGAGGTGTTGCAGCGGACCAACGAGGTCCTATGTCGCAAGGCCGACGATTTCCAACACGGATCTAGCTTTACCGCTTGGGCGTTCACGATCGCCAAATTTCAGGTGATGGCGTTTCGAAAATCAGAGGGATCCGGACGGCTGATCTTTTCCGACAAGGTGTCCCAGTTGATCGATCGAACCGCAGCCGATGAAGCGGCTGCTGTCGACGAGCGGATTCCGGTCCTGCGGAACTGCTTGGAACGTCTCCCCAACGCTGATCGGGAACTGGTGCAGCAGCGGTATCGCGACGGGCATCCGATCTCGCTGATTGCCGAGGCAGTATCAAAATCGATCGATGCCATCGCTATGCGTCTATCCAGAATCCGGAAACAGTTGGCCGAATGTGTCCGCAGCGGCTTGGATCAGGAGACCGGTTATGAAGTCTGATCCCATCCAAGAACTTGATGCACTGGTATCGCGGATGATGGACGGGCAACTGTCCGAACCCGGCGGCGACCGGTTGAACCAGTTGCTTGACGAATCCCCGGCGGCCGTAAAACGCTATCTGGAATTGCTGGACAATCACGAAGCGCTCTGTGCGATCTACCCGGGCGAAGTGTTCGCTGAATCGTTGGCGGACCTTCCGTCGGACGCGTTGGCTGTTCGTCGACCGGGATCGCTGGACGCAACATCGGACGGCGGTGGCTTTCGTTCGGTGCGATGGTTCGCGATCGCAGCATCGTTGATGATCGCAGTGGGGATGGCAGGATACTTCCTGGGTGCTGGACGCGACGAAGCGGCGGTGGCCAACAGCGATGTGGATGCTAGCGAGCAGACCATCGTGGGCCACGCAACGCTGCGTCGATCGGCCGATTTGCAGTGGTCGATTGGCAGCGTCAGCTATCGCGAGGGTGACATCCTTCCCGATGGACGTTTGCAGTTCGACGAAGGGATCGCAGAGATCGACTTCTTTTGTGGTGCGACGTTGATCGTCGAGGGGCCAGCCGAGTTGGATGTTCAATCCGATTGGGCGGTGCATGTGCATCAGGGACGATTGCGAGCCAATGTGCCGCCCGCTGCACGCGGTTTTGTGGTGACCGCGGCTGACGCCGAGATCATCGACCTGGGGACCGAGTTTGCGTTGGACGTCACCTCCGAAAGTGCTCGCGTGGAAGTCATCGACGGCGAAGTCGAACTTCGCGGCGGGGAACATGATGGAGATCATCTGTTGACCGGCCAGCAGCAGTGGCTTCGTGGAACCCGTCGCTCCGATTCGTTCGACAATCTTAGCAACCTGGGGGACGTCGCCCGTCGCCGAGATAGTGCGGACGCCCTGCGGCTAAGCGAATGGAAAGTATCCGTCGAAGACACTGCGCAGGATCCGCGCCTGATCGCTTACTATCCGATCGCAATGAAGCAGGACGATCGAGTGGTCCGCAATGCAGCAGCCAGCGGAGACCAGCGAGACGGAACGATGGTCGGTCCCGTGATGAAGACCCAAGGACGATTTGGGGCGGGTTCAAGCGGACTTGAATTTGACCGCATTGGAGCCCGCGTTCGGACGCGGATCGATGGACAATTCAGCGCCCTGACGTTTTCGACATGGGTTCGGCTGGATAGTCTTGATCATGTCTACAACGCACTGTTCATGAGCGACGGATACGAAACCGGCGAAGTGCATTGGCAGATCCGGAACGACGGGCGAATGATGTTTTCGGTGATGGTCGACGACACACAGGACGTTCGAGTCAAAGAACGATTCGGCAAAACCGTGGTTCGTGACGCAGGTCTGCACCGTGTCTATTTTACGCCGCCGATCTGGGACATCGCCCAAAGCGGCCAGTGGTTCCATTTGGCTGCCGTATTCGATCCAGAGCAGCGCTTGGTCACGCAGTACGTCAACGGTCAACAGGTCAGCAGCGAAGCGATCGTCGACAAGTTCTTTATCGACAAGCTGCAAATCGGAGCCGCCGAGATCGGGAATTGGGGACAGCCGTTTCGAGACACACCCTGGTTTGCGGTCCGAAACCTGAACGGCGTCATCGACGAAATGGCTATCTACAGCCAACCGCTGAATGCCGACGAAATCCACCGCCTTTATGAATGGGGAAAGCCACTTGGCTACTAAGCGAATTGCGTTGATGCGCCGTCCGAGCTGTTTGCTGACCTTCGCTACGCTTGCCATCGGATGTGTGGTCAGCCAAGCGGCGCATTCCGCGACGCCGGAACAGCAAAGCTCGCGGCCGAACATCGTGTTGATTTTGTGCGATGATCTTGGATACGCGGACGTCGGATTCAACGGATCGACGGACATCCAGACTCCGAACTTGGATCGGTTGGCCAGCAACGGCATGAAGTTCACGTCGGCATACGTCACCCACCCGTTCTGTGGCCCCAGTCGGATGGGGCTGATGTCGGGGCGGTATCCGCACAAATTTGGGGCACCGTTCAACCTGCCCAACAGCGGGCTGGGGATCGAACAGTACAACCGGCAAGGTGTACCGATAGACCAGAAGTTGATCAGTAGCGTGCTGCAAGACAGCGGCTACTTTACCGGTGCGATTGGCAAGTGGCACTTGGGGATCGACGCCGATTACCATCCGAACCAGCGTGGATTCGATGACTTCTATGGCTTTCTGGGCGGCGGTCATATGTATTTCACCGACCGTTCCCGCGGGATCTACGAGCGGCAGGTGAAGGCCGGTAAAGCGAACTTCAACGAATACATCGTTCCTTTGCAACACAACGGGACCGACGTCGACGAGACGGAGTACCTGACTGACGGATTGTCGCGCGAGGCGGTGCGATTCATTGACCAAGCATCCGCCGGCGAGCAACCGTTCTTTCTGTATCTAGCGTACAACGCGCCTCATACACCCTTGGAAGCCAAACAAAGCGACTTGGAGCGATTCGCCGACATCGACGACGAAAAGCGACGCGCCTATGCGGCGATGGTGTATGCCGTCGACCGAGGCGTTGGTCGAGTGGTCCAGTCACTGAAGAAGGCCGGAGCGATGGACAATACGTTGGTCATCTTCCTAAGTGACAACGGTGGCAAGATTGGCGCTGGATCCAACAATGCACCGCTTAGCCAAGGGAAGGGGAGTGTCAGTGAGGGTGGCTTCCGAGTCCCGATGTTCTTTCACTGGCCTACCGAAATTTCAGCGGGCAAGACGTTTGATCATCCCGTCACGACGCTCGACTTCTATCCCACTCTTGCTCGTTTAGCCGGAGCCACGATTCCACGCGAAACGCAGTGTGACGGCAAAGACATATGGGATTCGATCGGATCGAACCAAAACCCGCGTCAAGATGAATCGATCTATGCACTGCGTCACTGGAATGGATTCCACAACGTGGGAGTTCGCCGAAACCAGTGGAAGATCACGAAACAGGGGCCATCGTCTCCATGGAAGTTGTTCGATCTTGATCGCGATATCAGCGAGTCCAACGATGTCAGCGCAAGCCATCCGGAATTGGTGCGCACGATGGTCGACGACGCGCGGAAGTGGAGCGAATCCCATACCCAGCCGCTATGGTTTGACAACTTAAAGGCCGAACAAAATTGGAAGTCCAACGGCATGCCAATTTACCAGTCGACTTTCGCTGTCGAATGACCCGCAGATCTCTCTTTCCCCACTGTCCTTCCCCTTCAAATCCTCCCCTCACTGTTTCGTACAAACTACATGAATCGAATCTCCATCGTTTTTGTCGTGATCCTGCAGGCTGCGATTGCTTCGTCAGCGGATCCTGTGCCGCTGCGGAATGCCGAAGACGCAAATGCGGCCGCTTGGAAGTTTGTCCAGAGTCATTCGGACGAATTCGATGGCGATCAAGTCGACCGTCAAAAGTGGAACATTGACACCAAAGATTTTGGTCCCTGGAGCTGGGATCCCGCCAACGTCGCTGAAAAAGACGGATCTCTTCATCTGCGCATGGTGCAATCAGGCCATCGCCGCGGTGAACAAGAACTTCACTACACATCCGGCATGGCACGCAACGATCAGACGATCACGTATGGTTACTTCGAGGCGCGAATCAAAGGCTGCTCGCGCTATCCCGGCGCATGCCCTTCGTTTTGGTTGTACAGCATCAGTCCACAGAACCGATTCCAAGCCAGTGATGGCGAGACCGTGGCGTATTCGGAAATTGATGTGGTCGAGCTTCAGCAAAGCGAGTTCGATTCGGAAACGAAGTCGCACTACCCGGTCACTCGGATCGACTGCAATTTGCACACCGTCCTGATCAAAGATGGCAAGCGACAGTGGTTTCGCCCGCACAGCGCGCCGGACCTTTGCCGCAGCTACGTCGATTCAACCTGGGATCCGCGAGCCGACTATCACGTCTACGGAGTCCACAACACTCGCGAAACCATCACTTGGTACATCGACGGCGTCGAAGTGGCCAAGAAACCCAACCTGTATTGGCACTTGCCGATGCATGTGACACTTTCGCTTGGACTTCGATATCCCTTCGTCGGGTATCAAAACGGTGACCGTGTTGCGGTGCAGGATGCGACCACCGGCGACGGCTTTCCGACGCACATGTCGGTGGACTATGTGCGTGTCTGGCAACAACCGGGTGACTTTGAATCGCGAATCGCGATGTTGAAAAGCAAGTCGCAGTCGGCATCGAAGTCCAATGGATCTGATTGGACTTGGGACCAGTATGTGGAACACGAACAAGCCAACTGGAAACAGAATGGATGGCAATGGAATGCAGAGCAGGTCAAATCGAACTTCGACCAAATCGATCGCAACGGCGATGGATTGGCATCGGGGATCGAACGACGTGACTGGTACGAAAAGAAGTCAAAAGGCGAACAAGAATGAATGAATCACGATTGAAACTGGAAACAATGAAATACCTTTCGATTGCGATTTGCAGTCTTGCGTTTGCGGTTCACTGCGGCGCGGCCGAGAAGCCCAATATCCTGTTCATTGCGGTCGATGACCTGAGGCCCGAATTGGGCTGCTATGGTTCGCCGATCGCGGTGTCGCCCAATTTCGATGCGTTGGCCAAAGAAGGTTTGCTGTTCAATCGGGCCTATTGTCAACAAGCGATCTGTCGTCCCTCACGCGCTAGTTTGATGACCGGGGCGCGGCCGGAAACCACTGGGTTGTTCCACAACTACGTTTCGCTCCGTGAACTGCAACCGAACATCGTCACTCTTCCACAGCAGTTGATTGCCCACGGTTACGACGCCGCTTACTGCGGAAAAATTTTCCATTTGGGCGACAATGACGAAGGGGTTTCATGGAACCGTGAATCCGTCAAATGGTTGCAGGGAATCAAAAAGCCCAAGTCGGGCTTCGCATTGCCCGAGAATCAAAAGATCCAGACGGAAGACCGCACCGAGATGATCGCCAAGTACGGTGACGCGGCCAAACGGGGGCTCGCCAGCGGCCCGGCCTATGAATCGGCCGACGTGCCGGATCATGCGTACGTGGACGGCTACGAGACGCTACGTGCGATCGAGACGATGAAACAAATGGTGAAGGAAGGTGACAAGCCGTTCTTCATGGCTTTGGGCTTCAAGAAGCCGCACTTGAATTGGGTGGCACCGAAGAAGTACTGGGACATGTACGATCGGGACAAGATCCCGATGGCATCCGAGACAGAGGCTCCGCTAAACGGGGCCGCGATGGGCCTGCACGCTTCGTTCGAACTTCGCACTCGATCCGGGATCCCCAAAACGGGTGACTTGGACCCGGAATTGGCTCGAACACTGAAACACGCTTATCTGGCTTGTGTTAGCTATGTCGACGCTCAGTTCGGAAAGATGGTCGCCGCTTTGGAAGAAGCTGGCGTACGTGACAATACGATCATTGTGGTTTGGGGCGACCATGGTTGGCACCTTGGTGACATGGGCGTGTGGGGAAAAGCCACCAACTATGAAATCGCAACGCGGGTTCCAATGATGATTTGGAGTCCCACCATGAAGTCGCATGGTGCGAAGACCGATGCCTTGGTGGAACTGGTCGACATCTATCCGACTCTCTGTGAACTGGCCGGAGTACCGATCCCTGACCACGTCGAAGGACATAGCTTTGTCCCGCTGATGGATGATCCCGATCAACCCTGGAAAAAGGCTGCCTTCAGTCAGTATCCCAACCCCGCACTGCGTGAATGGGCCGCAAACCCGTTGTCGCCCGCGATGCGAGAAACCTGGTTTGGGCCGCTGATCCAAGAAGTTGAAACCCGCATCCAACAACAGCAAGGTGATCGCTGGGATCGCGAGCTCTTCGAACAACATTTGATGGGCTACACCATGCGGACCGATCGCTATCGTTTGGTTCTATGGCGTGATCATCGGGAGCCAAACGTGGATCCGGTGTTCGTCGAATTGTTTGATCACCAGACCGATCCGCTAGAAACGAAGAACGTTGCCGGTGATTTTCCGGATCTGGTCGAATCGTTAAGTCAACAATTGAATTTGGGTTGGGAGGCGGCTTTATGAACGGACAATTGAAAAGGGCTTTGAACGCACCATCGTTTCACCTCTCTGGCAATGCGTCCGATCGACCACGCCAAAGATGGGATCGCCAGATAGATCGTTTTCCACGGTTGACATCGCTGTCGCACATGACGGTTCGTCGCTGGATGTCACTGATCGGCGGGACGCTTATCGCGTTAGTGTTGAGTGCGTCGACTGGCGGACGAGCAGTGGGGCAAGAGATCGATTTCGAATCGGATATCTACCCGATCTTCGAATCCTATTGTCTTCATTGCCATGGCGAAGACGAACAAGAATCGGGGCTGCGTTTGGATTCGCGAGTCAGTCTGCTTCGTGGCGGTGATTCTGGGCTGGCGGCCCTCGTGCCGGGGGACCCCGACAAAAGCTACCTGATGGACGTGATCACCCATGCCGACGAGGACATGGCGATGCCGCCGGACGACGACAAGCTTTCGGACGAGGCGATCGAATGGGTGCGTCGTTGGATCAAGGACGGTGCCCAGTGGCCCGGCCAGATGGACGATGTGGTGACCGATGAGATCGAGCACTGGGCGTTCCTGCCCTACAGTCGTCCGGTTGTTCCAAATGCCGGATCCAATGATGCGACGACCGATTACGCCGAATCCGACAAGTTGTCGACTTTGGCGAACGAATCCGTCATCAACGCGTTCCTGAAACAGAAATTGAACGAGTCGGGATTGGACTTTTCCAGTCCTGCGGATGCTCGTTCGTTGATACGACGAGCATCGATCGTTCTGACCGGGCTGGCGCCGACGCCGGAACGGGCGAACAAGTTCGTCGCCGAGTTTGCGGCCTCGCCCGATGCCGCTTACGAAGCATTGGTCGATGAACTACTGGCGTCCCCTCACTTTGGCGAACGTTGGGCCCAGCATTGGTTGGACGTCATCCGATGGGCCGAAACCAACGGCAGCGAAAGCAATCTGTATCGCAAGAATTCGTGGATGTACCGCGACTATGTGGTTCGCGCATTCAACGAAGACAAGCCTTACGACCAGTTTGTTCGCGAGCAGATCGCCGGTGATGTCCTGGGCAGCGGTGATGCGACCGGATTCTTGGTTGCCGGCCCGCATGTTCCTGCCGCCACCGTGGGGCAGGAAGAATCAGCAATACGGCAAGCGCGTGCCGACCGCATGGACGAAGTCTTGCAGACGGTTGGCGCTTCGGTGATGGGCGTGACGATTGGTTGTGCCCGATGTCACAACCACAAATTCGATCCGATCTCGATCCAAGACTACTACTCGATGACGGCTGTCTTTCAAGATGTTGAATTCGGCAGTCGGTATCCGGAACTTTCGCCTGACCATCCTCGCAAGCAACGTGAACACGAATTGAATCTTCGCTTGTCACAGCTTCGTACCCAAATGCGAAGTGAAGGGTGGGGTTGGGTCGAGGATTGGGAAGGGTACAAAGAATTTCACTTTCCAACGAAGACCGTGGACGAACTTCGAATTTCGTTCGATGGCCGCTGGGTTCAGATTGACGAGTTGGAAATTCTGGAATCTGGCATTGACGGAAAGAATGTTGCGTCCAAGGAAACGGGCACTGCGATCTCGGACAACCCGGCGACTCATTTGACCAGCCAACCGATCAGCCGCCTGAACGATGGTGTCTTTGGCACCAAGGGGTGGCGCGGCGTCAGCCCGAAGGGAGTCCAGGACAAACCCTGGTTGGAATTCGATTTCCCAAACAAGGTCAACGTGTCCGCGCTGCGGATCAGCACCAATCGCGAAGACTTTTATGAGACGGACTATTTGGATGGGATGAACAAGGTTTCCTATGGTGATTTCCGTATCGAGCTTCGCGGAGACGATGGGCAATGGACCGCTTTCAGTTCCACCGCGGCGATGAAGAAGCGGACGAAGGAAAGCGAGCAACGTCAAGCGTTGCAGCAACAGGTTCAGGATGTAATCACCGAACTGCTGATCCAAGGGCCACAGCCGTCGTTCCTGGGCCAATTCGTCAGTCCGGTGGAAACGTTTGTCTTGGCAAGAGGAAGTCCCGAAAGCCCGCGCGACAAAGTCGTTGCATCGGCTCCGCTTCGTCTGAACGGTCAATTGGACATTGAACCCGATGGTCCCGGCCCCGACCGACGCCTTGCGTTCGCCGATTGGTTGTTGGACGAACAGAACCCACTGACCGCTCGCGTGATGGCAAACCGGGTCTGGCACCACATTTTCGGTTCCGGAATTGTGCCCACGCCTAGTGACTTCGGACTCGCCGGCGCTCCGCCGACGCACCCCGAATTGTTGGATTGGTTGGCCAGTGAGTTTGTGAATCCGGGGGCCGCGGAAGACGGTTCGGTGAGGCCTTGGTCGGTGAAGCACTTGGTCCGCATGATCGTGCTTTCCAAAGCATTTCGGCAATCCAGTCAACCGGATTCGGTCGGCTTGTCGAAAGATGCATCGGCGACGCTTCTGTGGCGGTTTCCGCCGCGGCGTGTGGAAGCCGAAGTGATCCGTGATAGTGTGCTGCTGGCATCCGGGCGACTGGATGAATCGATCGGTGGTCCCAGCTATCGGATTCACAATGTCAAGAAGCGATATGCCCAATGGCAAGTCGTCGACAACTACGGCGAAGACACTTGGCGCAGGATGCTGTACCAGGAACGGATGCGAAGGGTGGACGATCGAATTTTCACCGCGTTCGATTTTCCGGATTGCGGACAGATCCGTGCGAAGCGGCCGGTTTCAACGACGCCGCTGCAGGCGCTGAATTTGATGAACAGTGATTTTGTGGTGTCGCAGTCTGGTTGGCTCGCACGTCGTGCCAAGGACGATGCGGGCGACCAGACGGCAGCCCAAGTCGATCGCTGTTTCGAGTTACTGTTTTGCCGCCAACCCGATGACGAGGAACGTGAGGCGGCGATCGCGCTAGCGGAAAACGAGAGTCTTGAATTGCTCTGCCGCACGTTGATCAACACCAACGAGTTTGCGTTTTTGCCGTAACCGGATGTTCGCACAGGCACGGGGCGGCGAAGTCGCCCGGTTGCTTGTCACGGCATCAGCCAACGCCCCTGGAATTTTTCATCTGACCCACCGATCGAATCATGAATCCTGAAAAACTGTCGCCCTTGGGGCGGTCGCTGCTAGACCGTCGTTCGTTTCTAGGTCAATCCGGAATGTCGATGGGCGCGATTGCGCTGTCGCAGTTGTTGGCCGGTGATAACCTGCTGGCTTCGGAAGCTAGCGATGCGAAAACGCCGATCCGTCCAGCAATCGATGACAAGAATCCGTACGCGTCGCGGAAGCCCCACTTCGAGACGCCCGCCAAACAAGTGCTGGTGATCTTTTGTCCGGGCGCGGTCAGCCATGTCGACACCTTCGATTACAAGCCAGACCTGTACAAGCTTCATGGGCAAAAGCCGCCTGGGATCCCGCAGGTCACGTTCGAAGGACCGACGGGTGATATCGCCAAACCGTTTTGGGACTTCAAGCCACGCGGCGAAAGCGGCAAGATGGTATCTGACCTGTTGCCGAATCTTGCCGGGATGGTGGACGACTTCTGCTTTCTGCATTCGTTGACCACACAGACCAGTGCTCACCCCCAAGGCGAAAACTTCATGAACACCGGATTCACGATGGAAGGGTTTCCATCGTTCGGTGCTTGGGTGACTTACGCGTTGGGCTGCGAGACTCAGGAACTGCCTGCCTTCGTCGCCATCAACGACCCACGTGGGTTAGCCCGCAGTGGAAAGAACAACTTCGGTAGCGGATTTTTGCCGGCCGCGTTCCAAGGCACGGACTTTACCGCTGATAGTCCGCCAGCCAATCTGCATCGGCCTGACGGATTTGGTCGCTCGGCGGATGCTGCGAGTGTGTCACTGCTTCAGAAGTTGAACGCCAAACACATGCAGCACTTCCCGGGCGATGCCGATCTTGCCGCACGGATCGCCAGCTACGAACTGGCTGGACGAATGCAGACGTCGGTGCCGGACGTGATGGACATCGCGAACGAACCGAAACATATCCACGACGCCTACGGCACGGGCACCGGTACCGAACTGAAGAAGGCGTACGCCAACAACTGCATCCTCGCTCGGCGACTGCTCGAAAAGGGAGTGCGTGTGGTTCAATTGTTCAATGGAAGCGATCCGGCGGGCGGAAACGGGATCACCAATTGGGATTCGCACAGTGATATTGCCAAGACGCATGCGATGCAGGCCGAAATCATGGACCAGCCGACTGCGGCCTTGATCGCGGACCTGAAGCAACGCGGCATGTTGGAACACACGCTGGTCGTGTGGTGCACCGAGTTCGGACGGATGCCGTTCCTGCAAGCCAATGGGACCGGCCGTGATCACAACCCCAGCGCGTTCACATGCTTCCTAGCCGGTGCCGGAGTCAAGAAGGCGTACAGCTATGGGGAGAGCGACGAATTCGGTTTCAAGGCCGCGGTCAACGAAGCGACAGTCTACGATTTCAACGCGACCATCCTGCACTTGATGGGACTGAATCATGAACGGTTGACCTATTATCACAACGGGATCGAACGCAGGCTAACGAACGTTCACGGCCACGTGATCAAAGACCTGTTAGCAGTCAATTAAGCAGGTAGCCATTCGTCTTTAGGGAACACGCCGTTTGCCCCAACGCAGCAACACGTCTCGTAGCGAAAGTCGCCAAGACTTTCGGTGATCCACTGGCAACTGTCAACGGAAAATGCCCGGCCGCTCACGCGATCACGGCTCACTAGATCGACAAACCGTCAAGACTTTCGGTGATCCACTGTCAACCACATTTCGTAGCGAAAGTCGCCAAGACTTTCAGTGATCCACTGTCAACTGAAAATGCCCGGCCGCTCACGCGATCACGGCTCACTAGATCGACAAACCGTCAACCCTTTCGGCGATCCACTGTCAACCACATTCCGTAGCGAAAGTCGCCAAGACTTTCGGTGATCCACTGGCAACTGAAAATGCCCGGCCGCTCACGCGATCACGGCTCACTAGATCGACAAACCGTCAACCCTTTCGGCGATCCGCCACATTCCGTAGCGAAAGTCGCCAAGACTTTCGGCGATCCACTGTCAACGGAAAATGCCCGGCCGCTCACGCGATCACGGCTCACTAGATCGACAAGTCGCCAAGACTTTCGCTGATCCACGCGTCTTAGGCCGAAACTCTTGACGAGTTCCGCTACGAAAAATGCCTTCGAACGTATGGGATGAATACTTCACAGCATTGGCCCGAGCGGCTGACACCGAATCCTTCCTGCATCGGCGGCACGGCAGCGTTGCCTATCCGGGAACGAAATTGGCGCATTGGCGCATTGGCTCGCCGGCGAAATCTTCTATTTCAGTTCGACGTTCTTTGCAGGCACTCCGTCGTGTTTGTCCACTGTTGCGGATTGGACAAAATTTGCGGCATGGAACTTCATGATCGTGAGTGCCTGGGCGTCGTAGATCTGTTTGGCGGAATGGGTAGCGCCCGGGACAACGATGCGCTGGTGGGGGATTTCGAGTGAGTCTAGGAATTCCATGTACTGCAGGTTGTTCTGGTAGTTGAATCCTTGGTCACCCACGTAGATCATCCAGCGGACGACGGGCGATTTCCGTTTTGCATAGCTGCGGGCAAGATCCCAGGTGTTTTCACCGAGACTGAAGCGAAGGTTCGGGTTCTCATATCCGTCTTCTTCGCTGATCCGTTTCTCGGACGCGTAGCCACCGCCGCCGGCCGCCGCGCTGCAGAACAGGTCTGGCCGGCGAAGCGACAATCGCATGGTGGCTCTTCCGCCTTGGGAGAATCCTTCGATTCCACGTCCGGATCGGTCGGCGATCGTACGATAGTTTGCGTCAATATGCGGGATCAGCTCTTCAGTGAACACGCTGGCGCCTTTGCGTTTCGGATCATCCGGCATGTCATAGTGGCTGACCGGACCGCCATTGACGAACACATAGATTGCTGGCGAAACCTCAGCATTCTTCATCGCGTCGAAGATCGGTTTGGCCAGTCCGATACTTTTGGTTTCGCTCCCCGGGCGTCCGCCATGGAGGTAGTACACAACCGGGAAAGCTTGCCGGGTCGATGTTTCGTATTCCGGCGGCAACAGAATCACGTATCCGACGTCGACCCCCAGCGATTCGCTAGGAAACGTTCGATGGCTCAGCGCGGGGTGGTGATTCTTAGGCATCGGATTGACCCAACGAAACTCCGGCACCGGCTTCTTCTTGTCCTTTGTCTTTGCTGGTTCCTTGGTCTGTTGTGCGATAGCGCCGCTGCAGGTAGCCGCCGCAAACATCAGCAGCAGGATCATTCGGAATTGCATAGCAGTCGGACCAACCAAGGAGCATGGGACGGGGCAAGCGATCCAGCAAGGATATCCGGTACCGCAGCACCCGGCAATTCAGAACCTGAGTCGTCCGTGTTGGCGGCCGAGTACACCGATGGCCAGAGGCCACCGGCATCGAGGGGATGTCCCTTCCGGACTTGCGAACTTTGCCCTGTATTCCCGAACGCTGGAAATGCCTATCGTTTTGATTGGCCTCTTGTTCCGTTCGCAAATCTAGATGGATTCACCATGAAACTCGGATACGTCATTCTTTATGTCCCAAGCGTCGCCGATGCGGTCGACTTCTATGAATCTGCTTTTGGGCTAGAGTGCCGGTTTCGGCATGGGGGCATCGAGGGGGACTATGCGGAGATGGAAACGGGGCAGACGGCGCTTGCGTTCGTGTCCGAAACGTTGGCTGATTCGCATGGCTTTGGATATCGCAAGACGAACGTCCAAAGCGAGGCACCCAGTATCGAGGTTGCCTTGGTCACCGACGACGTGTCAGCCGCGTACGACCGCGCGATCGCTGCCGGTGCGATCGCGGTCAAGGCGCCCGCACAGCAGCCTTGGGGGCAAACGATCAGCTACGTGCGAGACAACAACGGGTATCTGGTCGAAATCTGTTCGCCCGTCGCAAAATAGTGCGGGCGCCCATCGATCGGGCGCTGTATTCTTCCAAACTGAATCGGTGTCTACAAGCGAAATCGTATCGGCAACACTTCGACCGATGCGATGGGTTGGCCGAATCGGGTTGCCGGTTTTCCACGCCACATCATGACGGCTGATACGGCTGCCTGATCCAAAACTGCGTGGCCGCTGGAATCCGAGATTTCGACGCGCTCAACTTCGCCAACGGTGCTGATGAACAGTTTCAACATCACGGTTCCTTGTAACCGACGCACGATGGCATCGTTGGGGTACTTGGGGGCCGGGGTGTCAGTGAACTCGACCGGGCTGTCGTCGCGAAGTCCAGTCATCTGCTGGGTTGGCGGCACACTGGCGGCGGGCGCGATCGATACGGCGACGACAGGAGGGAGTCGAGGTCGGTCCGTTTCGGCTGGCCGGACTATCGGTTGCTGAGTTCGAGTGACGACACGTTCTAGAGGCTGGCTGATCGTAGCAGGCGTCCAGTCGGGTTCAGGCAGATCAGACGAAAGCACGGATCGGGTAGGGGTGCGACGCTGAACCGGCAGTGGACGCGAAAGGTCATGATCGGATTGCGTCACCGGTTCGATCGCTTCAAACGACACCGGTGTGGAAACGGCTGTCGCTGCGGGCCGGGCAAGCGATACTTCGATCGACACAACCTGTCGGGGGCCGCCTGACGAAAAACGTTCCAGCGCCGACAACGAAACACAGCACATCGCCACCAACGCCGTGGCGTGCAGCGCCAGCGAAAAGGCGGTCGATCGTCGAAAATGGCTGGAATGGATCACTTGGTTAAGTATAGCTTTTCGGATCCCGTTCGTCGAAGTCGGTAAACCATCTCGCCATGACGGATCCAGACTTCGCGGCGACCCTGGAACAGGTCAACAGACTCCCACACTTTCGGTCGTGAATCGATCGGATCATCTGGCGTGGAACTTGGCTGGTCATGGGGGATGCCGTCGGGCGGTTCGGGTTCATTCATCGCACGCTCAGAATGCAGAAACCGTGCCATCGGGCGGCGGACGCTGAACCACCGCAGTTTCGTGACTCTGGATCGCTGTGATCCGCATCGGTTGGCGGTTCCGCCACCACCGGCGGCGGGATTTCCGTCAACTCGACCCAGGTCAGCCCGTCGGTCGTTCCCAATGCGTCAAGTTTGCCGGTTCGGGTCGTGCTCGTTCATGCGGATCCGCGGATTGTTCCGATTGGACGCAATAGACCGGAATGAACGATGGTGGTGCCTAGCTTTGTCGCAACGGCGGAAGCCTCGTTTCAGACAAGGAAAACACCCGTGAAGCGGATCACCTTCTTGGCACTCACGCTGTTGCCATCGCTAGTTCCCACCCTATCGGCCGAAGATGCCCTATCGGAAAAGTCAGCCGGCAAGCGTGTTGAATTAGCAACGTTGCTCCAGCAAGATACGCAACCGACTTTGCCCGAAATCGAAGTTCGACCCCCGGCGCTGACTGAACCCGCGAATGACCCCGCTGCGGATGGTTCCACAGAACTGGTCCCCGCACCTTTCAGCGATGCGGCCGCTTCGTCACCGGGCGGATCCACCTCGCCATCGGCCCCGAATCCTGCCTTGTCGATGCCGCCATCGCAGTTTGACAATCAGCCACCCGGCGGGGCAGGGCAGAGTCCACCGACGAACTCGCCCGATGCGGCGCTGAGTGCATCGTTCCCTTCGTTGGACGAACAAATGTTCGGTGGCACATCCAGTGACGTCACCGGTCTCAATAGTGCGTTTCGTGGCGAGGTCAGTCTGTTCGATTCGGCTCAGTTGGGAACGATCATCGATCGCGAAGATTTGGATCGGCGGCAAGCCACCACGATGTACCGGGCTCTGCAGAACGAAGTCGGCGTGATGCTGCAGCAGACCGGGAACGGTCAACTGTCCCCCTTCATACGCGGACTAACCGGGCAACAAGTGTTGATCATGGTGGATGGCATCCGGATGAATACGAGCGTGCTGCGTCCCGGGCCGAACCAGTATGCTGCGACGATTGATCCGGGATCGATCGAGCGGATTGAAGTGATCCGTGGCGCCGAATCGGCTCTTTGGGGCAGCGATGCAATCGGTGGCGCGATCAACATCGTCACGCGATCGGCCGATCCGCTGCAAGGCAACCATTTCAGCCCGATGTTTAGTCAGTTCTACAGCAGCGCCGAAGCATCCTCGTACACGCGTACTGGATTCAGCGGCTGGTACGGTGCAACCGGCATCACCGGCGGCATCTCGTATCTGGATGTGGGCAACGTCGATCGCGGTGGCGATCTGGGCCGGCAATCGGGCACCGACTACCAACAGTACGCTGGCGATCTGAAGCTGCAGCGAATGCTGACCGAAAACCACATGTTGACCTTCGCGATGCAGCACTTCGAGCAGCAGGACCTGAAGCGGAGCGATCGCTTCTTGCCGTTCGTGCAGGGGCCGGCATCCGACGGCAGTGTGCCGACGCAGCGACCGACCTACTATGATCCACAGCAACGCGACCTGATCTATGGGCGGTTGGAGGGATTGTTGCCGGACGACTTCTTCTTTGCGGATCTGTATTCGGTGACGCTATCGGGTTCACGAACAAAGGAGGCGACCACCGTCGATCGGTATGACAGTAATTTGCCGAACGCAGACCCGACCCGTCGCGAGATTGGTGAGTTTGACGACATCGGTTGGGGCACGACGATCTCGGCCGTCAAGGACATGGACGACTTCGGGAAGCTGACCTACGGTTCGGACTTTTACGCCGAATCGATCAACGCCAATCGCTTGCGGATCGATAGCCCGAGCGCGCCGGGAGCGACCGCTTCACCCACCGATCCACAGTATCCGGACGATTCCGAAGCTGATCGAATGGGGGTGTTTACATCTTGGCATGTTTCGCTGACCGACCGCTTGGACGCGACAACATCGGTCCGTTACGAAAACATCAACGTATCGGGAACGCCGGATTTTGACACGCTTGGGCCTACCTACTTTCAACGCTCCTACCAAGATTGGATCGCCAGCGTCGGCTTGACCTACAAGCTGACCGAACAGTGGAAGCTCGTCGGTGGCTATTACGAAGGATTCCGGGCGCCGACGATCGACGACCTGACGGCCAACAAAACGTTCTTGCAAAACAGTCAATCGGTTCCGTTGGTTGGGAATTTGAACGTCGAAGCCGAACAGAGCAAAACGTACGAAGTCGGATTGAAGTTCAACTACGATCGCCTTCGCCTGCAGGCGGTGGAGTACTGGACAGACTTCGATAGTTACATCAATCGCGAGACGATTGGCGGAGCCCGGTTCTTGACGAACCAGCAGGCCTATCTGAACGGTACCGAACTGGCGGGCGAATACTTGTTGGGTCGCAACCTGTCTCTGTATGGCAACTTCTACTATACCTACGGCACCATCACGTCGGCTGACGATCCGATCTCACGAATCCCGCCCACCCAAGGAACCTTGGGGTTGCGGTTCGACGAGCCATCGATCGGTGGTTACCTGGACGTGTACACCTGGATGGTAGCGCGAGCCGATCGGTACAATTCGTCGAACTTTGGTGACGTACGTTTTCTGCCCGGCGGGACTCCCGGCTACGCCACGCTCAACGTGCGAACGGGACGATCCTTTGGTGATCAACGCCAGCATCATGTGTCGCTGTCGCTAGAGAACATCACCGACAAGTACTACCGAGTGCTAGGAAGCGGAGTGGACGGAACCGGATTCAACGCAATCTTCGGCTATCAGTACGCAATGTAGGGCAGGCTGTCAGGGGAGCCGTCTAAGGTACGCCCACCATTCGTTTCGCCGCGTGCCCAAACGGGCCGCGCGCTTCGTCGTGCAAACGCGCGGGGCGATGCCCACGCGGTTAAACAACCGCGTCCGCGCGTCGATGATTCGTTTAACCGCGTGCCCATCGGGCCGCGCGTTTCGTCGTGCAAACGCACGGGGCGTTGCCCACGCGGTTAAACGATAGGGCCGCTCATCCACCGTTCGTTTAACCGCGTGCCCATCGGGCCGCGCGTTTCGTCGTACAGACGCACGGGGCGTTGGCCACGCGGTTAAACGATAGTGCCGCGTGCTCATCATTCGTTTAACCGCGTGCCCATCGGGCCGCGCGTTTCGTCGTACAGACGCGCGGGGCGATGCCCACGCGGTTAAACGATAGGGCCGCTCATCCACCGTTCGTTACACCGCGTGCCCATCGGGCCTCGCGTTTTATCGTGCAGACGCACGGGGCGATGCCCACGCGGTTAAACGACCGCGTCGCTCATCCACCGTTCGTTTCACCGCGAGCCCATCGGGCCGCGCGTTTCGTCGTGCAGACGCACGGGGCGATGCCCACGCGGTTAAACGACCGCGTCCGCGTGTCCACCGTTCGTTTCACCGCGTGCCCATCGGGGCGCGCGTTTCATCGTACAGACGCGCGGGGCGATGCCCACGCGGTTAAACGATTGGGCCGTGTGCTCATCATTCGTTTAACCGCGTGCCCATCGGGCCGCGCGCTTCGTCGTGCAAACGCGCGGGGCGATGCCCACGCGGTTAAACAACCGCGTCCGCGCGTCGATGATTCGTTTAACCGCGTGCCCATCGGGCCGCGCGTTTCGTCGTGCAAACGCACGGGGCGTTGCCCACGCGGTTAAACGATAGGGCCGCTCATCCACCGTTCGCTTCGCCGCGTGCCCATTGAGGCTGTGAATAAATGAGTTGTTGGTTGCTAGTTTCTTTTCTGGCGCTAAATTACTGCAATGAAAACTCCAAGCAATGCTCAGCAGCGTGGTCAGGCCCGCACCAACCGCCCAGAACGCACCCAAGTCGAGATGCAGTTTTTTTCGCTCGATCAACTAGTTGCCAGCGACCATCGCATCCGATTGGTGTGGCAGTACTGCGAATCACTCGACCTGAGCTCTCTCTACACTCGCATTCAATCCAGACAGGGCAAAGCGGGACGCAACTCGATTGATCCGCGGATTCTCTTCGCCTTATGGTTTTACGCGACGCTAGAGGGAATCAGCAGCGCTCGCCGGGTCGCTGAATTGACCACCCGTGATTTTCACTACATGTGGATCTGTGGCAAAGTCTCGGTCAACTATCACACGCTCAGTGACTTCCGAAGCGAGAACAGCGAACTGCTTGAGAAACTGCTGGCCGACTCGATTGCCGCCTTGTTGAACCAGAAGCTAATCACGCTCGAAACTATCGGACAAGATGGAATGCGAGTGCGAGCGTCGTCTGGCAGTGGCTCATTTCGATCGGCACCGACACTCCAAAGGTTGCAAGCAGCGGCCGAAGACTACTTGAACGAACTCAGTGAGCGTACCGAGGAAGAAGCAGCCAAAATATCCAAGGCAAAACAGGCCGCCCAACAGCGCGCTGCCAAGGAACGAATCGAGCGAATCAAGGCGGCCCAAGAAAACTTGGAAGAGCTAGAGCGGCGTCGCAAGGAGAAGAGGTCACGCAAAAGCAAATCCACTCCACGAGCGTCGATGACCGACCCCGAAGCGGTGCGCATGAAGATGGCCGACGGTGGTTTTCGGCCGGCCTACAACGTTCAATTCGCCAGCGATGGCGAGACACGAATCGTCGTCGGCGTGAGCGTCGATAACCAGGGCAGCGATCAGGGGCAAATGCTTCCGATGTATCAATCGGTCTGCAGCACTTTCGGCGTTATGCCCGGGAAATACCTGGTCGATGGCGGCTTTACCAAGGCGACCGATATCGACTCGATGGACGCCTCGGGCACAGCCGTTTACGGGGTATTGAAGGGCGTTCAAAAGCAAATTGAAGAAGGCAAAGATCCTCATCTCCCCAAGCCAGGAGACAGCGCTGCGATGAAACGCTTTCGAGAACGGATGGGCACAGCGGAGGCTCAAAAGATCTATAAGCAACGCCCTTCGGTGGCCGAATTCCCCAACGCCGAATGTCGCAACCGCGGGCTCCACCAGTACCGGGTTCGTGGGTCGGAAAAGGCTTTGAGTCAGACCCTTTGGCATGTGCTAGTGAATAACTACAACCGATTCAAATGCCTAGGGTTTTTACCTAACCTGATAGGGGACCCATGCGTTGTAGCAGCGAAAAGTTAACCAAAGTGGAGGTTCGAGCGGCTTCTCGAAGCCCTCAAGACCTCGAAACGGCCAGACGCTCGAGAGTCCCAGGGGCCTGTCAGCCGCTTTGACCCCAAAAATAGATTCACACGTCCCGCATTTTTGAAAAACACCTTCAAAAATGAAACTCAAAGCTGGGGAAAACAAAATATTCACAGCCTCATTGGGCCGCGCGTTTCGTCGTACAGACGCACGGGGCGATGCCCACGCGGTTAAACGATAGGGCTGCTCATCCACCGTTCGTTTCACCGCGTGCCCATCGGGCCGCGCGTTTCATCGTACAGACACGCGGGGCGATGCCCACGCGGTTAAACGATTGGGCCGCGTGCTCATCATTCGTTTAACCGCGTGCCCATCGGGGCACGCGTTTCATCGTACAGACGCGCGGGGCGATGCCCACGCGGTTAAACGATTGGGCCGCGTGCTCATCATTCGTTTCACCGCGTGCCCATCGGGCCGCGCGCTTCGTCGTGCAAACGCGCGGGGCGATGCCCACGCGGTTAAACAACCGCGTCCGCGCGTCGATGATTCGTTTAACCGCGTGCCCATCGGGCCGCGCGTTTCGTCGTGCAAACGCACGGGGCGTTGCCCACGCGGTTAAACGATAGGGCCGCTCATCCACCGTTCGCTTCGCCGCGTGCCCATTGGGCCGCGCGTTTCGTCGTACAGACGCACGGGGCGATGCCCACGCGGTTAAACGATAGGGCCGCGTGTTCACCGTTCGTTTCACCGCGAGCCCATCGGGCCGCGTGTTTCATCGTGCAGACACGCGGGGCGATGCCCACGCGGTTAAACGATTGGGCCGCTCATCCACCGTTCGTTAAACCGCGTGCCCATCGGGCCGCGCGTTTCATCTTGCAGACGCACGGGGCGATGCCCACGCGGTTGAACGATAGGGCCGCTCATCCACCGTTCGCTTCGCCGCGTGCCCAACGGGCCGCGCGTTTTATCGTGCAGACGCACGGGGCGGTGCCCACGCGGTTAAACGACCGCGTCGCTCATCCACCGTTCGTTTCACCGCGAGCCCATCGGGCCGCGCGTTTCATCGTGCAAACGCACGGGGCGATGCCCACGCGGTTAAACGATAGGGCCGCGTGTTCACCGTTCGTTTAACCGCGTGCCCATCGGGCCGCGCGTTTCATCGTGCAAACGCACGGGGCGTTGCCCACGCGGTTAAACGATAGGGGCGCTCATCCACCGTTCGCTTCGCCGCGTGCCCATCGGGCCGCGCGTTTCATCGTACAGACGCATGGGGTTTTTTCCATGCGGTCCAACGATTGGTCCGCGTGTCATCGCTCGGTGGCTACCGCCGGCTTTAGGCCTGGCGGCAATGGATGCACATCGGGATGGATTGTGTGTGCCAGTATTTCCAGACTGTCGACCAATCTTGGGCCGGGACGATTGAAGTACGCGGATCCATCGACGACGTGCACGCGTCGCGTGCGGACACAGGCAAGCGATCCCCAATCTGGCTGCGAACACAAGATCGGCATGTCCTGCATGGCACGCTTGACTGTGAACCCGCAGCAGGCGATGACCATCACCTCGGGATCGGCTTGGATGACGCTGTCCCACGGGACCGCGGTGGATCGATGACCGCTTCTTCCAATCATCTCTCGCCCTCCAGCCATCGATACCAGTTCGGGGTTCCAGTGCCCGGCGCTGAATGGTGGATCAATCCATTCCAACAGCATCACTCGTGGAACGTTCGTGGTGCCACCGCTTCGCTGGATGACCGCTGTCATTCGATTGCGAAGTGATTCGACATACTGACCGGCGCGATCTTCGCAGCCGACGACGGCACTAATCTGGCGTACTGCATCCATCACATCGTCGATGCTAGTCGGTTCCAATGGAACAATCGTCGGAGGGCAGGGCAGTGCGTCCGCGACAGCCTGGACTTGGTCCATGGACACGGCGCACACGTCACACAAAGATTGGGTGACGATCACATCGGGACGCAGGTCCAACAGCGCCTGAGTGTCCAGAGAATACAGGGCAGCGCTGGAGTCAACCTTTTGGCGAACGATCTGATCGATCTCGGCACTGGTCGCGTCGGCTGGAAAGAAGCTGCGGGTCACTTTGGGCAAAGCAGCGACCGACGCCGGGAAATCACACTCATGTGACACGCCGACCAATTGATCGCGCAACCCCAGGCCGCAGATCATTTCGGTCGCGCTGGGTAACAATGAAACGATACGCATCGAACGTTCTTGGCTGGTCGAGGAAACCGATCGTGGGCGCGGTGGACTGGTCGGGCACCCCTTACTTTCTTTGCACGATGCGAAGGGCAGGGCAGGGGGGACTTGCCGAGATATAGACTGGCGGAGTTTGCCGCTGGCGATCAATCAATCTGATAGCCCGCGTTGACCGTTGGGATTGCCCACAGTGATCCACCGGCGGTAACGAACAGAGTCTTGCCATCGTCGCCACCGAATGCACAGTTGGTCGTTTCATCACGCGGGATCTTTACGAACGCGACCTGTTTGCCAAGTTTTGAAAAGACATAGATCCCTGCGGTGGGCTGATCGGCGGTCTCTTGGGGCAGATGGGGTTGGTTCAAGCCGGCCGCGACGTACAGGTTGCCTTGTTGGTCCAACTTCATTCCATCCGGCCCTCGCGTGGTTCCCCAATCATGAATCAACGTTTGTGATCCGGTGTCGACCGATCCGTCGGCACGCATTTCGAATCGGTATAGCTTCCGTGCTCCGCCCAATGCATTATTGTTGTCGGCAACGTACATGAACTGATCGTCCGGCGTGATGATCAAGCCGTTGGGCCGGTCGACTTGATGATCGATCACTCGCGACACCGTGCCGTCGACGTCGATGCGGTAGACGCCTTCGACCAACTTGCCATCATCGTCCTTCATTTCCATCTGGCTTCGGTCGCCATACTGTGGATCGGAAAAATAGATACGACCTTGGGTATCGATGGTCAGGTCATTGGGTTGGTTGAACTTCATCCCGTTGAACTGATCCGCCAACACAACGATCGTTCCGTCACGTTCGGTACGGGTGACGCGGTGACGAGTTGCCTCGCAAACAATCAGCCGGCCTTCGCGATCGAATAGCAGACCATTGGAACCCGAGTTCTCGCGATAGATCGACGAATTACCGTTGGCGTCGCGGAGGTGGATGTTCCCGTCGAAACTGGTTAGCAACCCGATTTTAGGATTCCACACCGGTCCTTCGCCGGCTCCACTTTCCAGCAACATCTTCGGCGGCCCCGCAAACACCGCATCGTCGGCTTGGGTGGTGGGCAAATCGTTAGCGACGATCATGACGATCACCGCAGCGGGCCAGCAGAGTGTGCGTCGGACGGATGGCGGTAGGTTCATTGGGATCCAGTTCATTGCGATCAGCGGTTGGGTTGGGGGCAAGCATCGGACTGATCGATGCTGAATTTTGGTTGGTTATGCAGATCGTGCCATGATTCATCGCGAGGCGTAACAACGCAAGTGATTCGCAAGCTGGGCTTCTTTCACGCTTCTTCAGTCCGGCGACGCTTTGGGCTGGGACAGCGCTGTCCGGTCCGCCGACCTCAGACTCGCTACGCTTGCAGTTATGAAAGCGAACGGCGGGATCTCGAGGACCTGGTTCGCAATTGTCGGGTTCCCGTCACCTGCGGTCAGCTGATCGAATAGGATAGACGGCATTCACCATCAACCACAGTCATCATCTTGGGGGTCGAAACGGCCCCTCATACGCTATGAAATCAACCCTCTGCCTTACCCCCCTGCTGTTTTTGATGGCGATCGCCTCATCGGCCGCGGGTGACGAAGCGACTGTGAAGGTCAGCTTTGACCGGGACATTCGGCCGATTTTGTCGGAGAACTGTTACGCCTGTCACGGGTTTGACAGCGGGGCACGTCAAGCCGATCTGCGACTGGACACGCGTTCGGGAGCGGTGGACGAAGGCGGGGTGGTGGTTCCTGGCGATTCGTCCGCCAGCGCGCTGATCGACCGAGTGTTGACGGATGACGCGGATGAAATCATGCCCCCGCCTGATTCGGGGCGGGTGCTAACCGCCGCTCAGAAGGAAACGCTGCGACGATGGGTCGACCAAGGAGCCGAGTACGAAATCCATTGGGCGTTCGTCCCGCCCACTCGCGATCCTGTGGAACCGGACCGTGATTCCGATCGTGTGCACCCGATAGACAGGCGGATTCAAGATCGGTTGAGCGAAGCGGGCCTGGATCTATCTCCGCTGGCACCACCGGCAACATTGATTCGGCGTGTCAGTTTGGATCTGGTCGGTCTGCCGCCTTCGGTACAGGAAATTGCTGAATTTGAAGTTGCGTTCGGTCGCGATCCCGACGTCGCCTATCACGACTTGGTCGAACGGCTTCTGGCTAGCCCACACTACGGCGAACGCTGGGGCCGTTGGTGGTTGGATCAAGCTCGGTATGCGGACAGCAACGGCTATTCCGTCGATGGGCCAAGACAAATCTGGCTGTACCGCGACTGGGTCGTCGACGCACTGAACGCTGACATGCCTTTCGACCAGTTCACGATCCAGCAATTGGCGGGTGATCTGTTGCCGGACGCGACGGTATCGCAAAAAGTTGCGACGGGATTTCATCGCAACACACAGATCAACCAAGAGGGCGGTATCGATGCTGAACAGTTCCGGATCGACAGCATCTTTGATCGCGTTGCAACGACGGGAACGGTTTGGTTAGGGCTGACGACCGGATGCGCCCAGTGCCATGACCACAAGTTTGATCCGATCTCGCAGAAAGAATACTACGAGCTGTTTGCGTTTTTCAACGATCAGGATGAACCGTCGATCACGGTCTATCCCGATGATGTCGACGCCGACGCGTTGGTTGCAGAACGCAAAAAACTGCAACAGCAACAGCAGGCAATGGTCGATGAATCGGTCGACGAGTTGTCGGCTTGGGAAACGGCGCTGACTGAGTCGCAAAAGAAAGCACTGGGCAAAAACGTCCAAAAGGCGATCGACACCGATGCGAAGAAGCGTTCCTTGGACCAGAAGTGGCAACTGTTGAAGTCGCTGCCGTCGAAAATCGAATCGCCCCAAGCGGCTGCCATCGACAAGCGGTTGTCCCAGATCGCGAAGTCACTTGCGACCGGTGTGCGGACCTTGGTGATGTCCGAGCGATCCAAACCACGCAAGACGACGTTGATGATCAAGGGCGACTTTACTCGCCCTAGTGACGAGGTCATTCCGGGGACGCTGGACGTACTGCACTCATTCAAGCCACAGTCCGAATATCCCAGTCGATTGGACTTGGCTCGTTGGATCGTGTCACCCCAGAACCCGTTAACGGCGCGAGTGATCGCCAATCGAATTTGGCAACAGTACTTCGGCATCGGATTGGTCGAAACCGACAGCGATTTTGGACTGCAGGGGACATCGCCGACGCATCCGGAACTGTTGGACTGGTTGGCGCTTGAACTTCAGCAGAACGGTTGGAGTATCAAGGATCTGCATCGACAAATCGTGTCGTCGCATACCTATCGGCAAAGCTCGAATACGCGAACCGATTTGGATCAAATGGATCCGCTGAATCGATTGCTTGGCCGCCAAAACCGGCTACGCCTGGATGCGGAAATTGTCCGCGATGTGGCGTTGGTCGCCAGCGGGATGTTTTCGGGAAAGATGGGAGGTCCGCCCGTCTACCCACCGATCCCAGACGGCGTGATGAATCTGGGCCAGCGAAATCGTGCCTGGCACGCCAGCACCGGCGAAGACCGGTATCGACGTGGCCTGTACACGTTTGTTTACCGAGTGACGCCGCCGCCGGCACTGAACGTTTTTGACGCACCCGACGGGTTGAACAGTTGCACACGCCGAATCCGCAGCAACACGCCCCTGCAGGCGTTGACGCTGTTGAACGACGCCGGATTCTTTGAACTTGCCGAAGCGTTGCAGAAGATTATCGACGAACAGGGACTGGAGGTCGCATTCCAACGCTGTACATCGCGCCGTCCAACGGCGGACGAACTGACGCTGTTGAAGCGACTCGATACGCTGAATGCGGCCAGGGCCTTGCTGAATCTTGACGAAACTATTAACCGCGAGTGACCGGAGACGGAACGATGAAACGAAATAGAAAATCTGAATCGCTGCGAGCGGAAACACGACGCCACTTCTTCAGTCAGTGCGGTACCGGGATTGGATCGATCGCGCTGGCTAGTTTGTTGGCGGATCAGCGACTAGGGGCCCAGCAACCCGGGCCGATGACCAACCCGCTGCAGCCGCGGATCGCTCACTTTCCTGCGAAAGCAAAAAACGTGATCTTCCTGTTCATGGCCGGTGGCCCGTCGCAACTGGAAACCTTCGATTACAAACCGAAGCTGAACGAGCTGAGCGGTCAACCGATTCCCAAAAGCTTTGTCGAAGGGAAACGGTTCGCTTTCATGGGCAGCAGCCACCGGACCGACCTCCTTGGATTTCGGCCCAAGTTTGACCAACACGGTGACAACGGCACCTGGGTCAGCGATTACTTGCCGCACACGGCAAAGATCGTGGACGACCTGACGATTGTCAAAACCTGCAGCACCGACCTGTTCAATCACGCGCCCGCCAAACTGTTCATGAATACCGGCACGGGCTTGTTTGGTCGACCCAGTCTGGGCGCGTGGACAACCTATGGGTTGGGAAGCGAATGTGACAACCTGCCGGGATTCGTGGTGCTGCAAAGTGGACCACGTGGGCCACGCGGTGGGGCAATGCACTGGAGCAGCGGAGTCCTGCCCACGTCGTACCAGGGCGTGCCGCTAAGAAACCAGGGTGACCCGATTCTGAATCTGTCGACGCCCCAAGGAATATCCAACCAACAACAGCGGGAACTGGTCGACACCCTGCGTGAACTGAATCTGAAACGATTGGTGGAAACCGGCGATCAGGAGATCACCACTCGCATCAACGCCTACGAGATGGCGTATCAGATGCAGTCGAGTGCACCGGAGCTGATGGACACCAGCGACGAGACCGCCGCCACCTTGGAATTGTATGGGATCAAAGACCCGGACGAGACCAGTTATGCGAGAAACTGCTTGTTGGCTCGTCGTCTGGTCGAACGCGGCGTTCGTTTCGTCCAGCTTTATCATACCAACTGGGACCACCACGGCGGACCTACCGAGAACCTGGAAACGCACCTACCCAAGATTTGTGAAGAAATCGATAAGTCGACTGCCGGTTTGATCAAAGATCTGAAACAACGCGATCTGCTGGACGAAACGCTGGTCGTGTGGGGGGGCGAGTTCGGTCGAACACCGATGGGCGAAGTCAGGCAATCGACCGGCCGGAACCACCACATCGATGCCTTCACCATGTGGTTCGCTGGCGGCGGGATGAAACCGGGAGTGGTCTACGGGGAAACGGACGAGTTCGGTTTTTCACCCATCGAAAACGGTTGCCACGTTCGCGACATTCACGCGACAATCCTGCACCAATTGGGGCTGGATCACGAGCGGCTATCGGTCCGGTTCCAGGGGCTGGATGTGCGATTGACCGGAGTCGAAAAGGCACATGTATTGAAAGATATCTTGGCCTGATCGTCGATTCGTGAAGCCGCAACTCGTTTTTTCATGAGACACAGAAGTATGCATCGGTCGATTTTGCGGGTCTTGGTTTGTGGGGTCGCGCTGAGTTGCTTTTCCGGCGTCATCGTGGCGGCCGACTCGGTCCCGGTGTGGCCTGGATTGGCACCCCGTGAGATCTCCGGCGAAGCGTCCGATTCCGTCGGCGTACCGCGACTGCCATCCAGCGGGATCGACGACGGCGTCACACGCCTTCACAACGTCCGCCGACCAACCGTGGACGTTTTTCTTGCGGACAAACCAAACGGAACCGCCGTGGTTGTCTTGCCGGGCGGTGGATTCATGAAGGTCGTTCCCGATAAGGAGGGATCGGAAGTCGCGCCGCTTCTGAATCGATTGGGAATATCGGTCTTCGTACTTCGCTATCGTACGAACGAAGTGACCCCGAAGGATGAACCGGCTTGGCTGCGTCCGTTGCAGGATGCCCAGCGGACGATCCGAATGATCCGTTCCCGGGCCCAGCAATATCAAGTTGACCCGGATCGAGTCGGTCAATTGTCGTTTTCGGCGGGTGGTCAGGTGGGGGCAGTCTGGATGACGGCCAGCGGCAATGCGGCCTATCCATCGATCGACATCATCGACGAACAGGATTGTCGGCCCGACTTTTCGATGCTGATCTATCCCTGGAACTTGGTTCGAAAGGGCAGCGATCAGGGGGAATCGCTTGGCCGTTTGATCGTTCCGATCCAGCCAAACAAAGATTGTCGACCAACGTTCATCGTTCATACGCACGACGACAACTCGACGTCCATCGGCAGCGTCCTGCTGTACGCGGGGTTGAAAAGGCATGGCGTTCCCGCCGAGCTGCACGTGTACCAAAACGGAGGCCACGGGTACGGTGCACGCCAAGTCCCGAACTCGGACATCGGCACCTGGCCTGAACGAGCCACCGACTGGCTACGCCTGCGAGGACTCGCGGAACCGCAGCCATGATTACCGCCATTGGAACGCTGTTCTAGATCGTCGTCGTACCCTTTGATGACGAGGTCAATTTTAGCAGTTCCAGTCGATAGTTCAGCGTGTCGGCATCTGTGGTTGCAACACGAAGATAGATCCGCTCGCCCGGCACGGTACTGATCGCGCCGCCGATCACTCGTTTCGTGGTGGCGGTTGGATAGGCTTCGATTAGCGTTCCGTCAGCACGGAACAGTACCAGAGACAGCTTCGGTTCCAAATCGTTGGGTTGGCCGGTAGGGATCACCGATTCGAGTCCAAATCCAATCTGGCCACCGGCGGAATCCAGCACGAACAGATTTTGGTCGCCGGCGTCCGCTAGTGACTGGTCCAGGGTCGCAGCTCCCTCGGCATTGAACTCAATCGGTTGGGCACTTGCCTGTTGTTCGGCCGTTGGCGGTGTGACGTTCACCGAATCACGCGGACGTCCATCATCGATCGGCAGCCCGGGGCGTCCAACGAAACTGGGGATCGCCTTGGCCGGATCGAGATGTTGGGAAGCCGAGGCAGAGAAGACGGTATGTTGGTCGGCTGATTCACCTTCGTAGACGCCCTGGCGGCCGAGGCGATTGATGATCCTGAGTGAGTCGCTGGCAGAGATCACTCCGTCGCCATTGGCATCGTAGTCGCGTTGGTACTCGGCACGTTCGGTACCACTTTCACCTTCGGAATCGATGGTTCCCAGACGATTGACGATGTTCAATGAGTCGCGTGCGGTGACCTTTCCGTCACGGTTGACATCGTCCTGGCTCAGGTAGTAATACGCTTGGTCGAATCCTGACAAGTGGATCGATTGGCCTTGGAAGCCTGCACTGAATCCAGCTTCCACCAGATCGATGTTGGCCGAGCCCGGTGCGATGCGTTCGAATCGCAGTGTGATCAAGTCGCTTCCACGGCTAAACCCGCCCAGTGCACTGACGTTGATGCGGTCATTTCCGCGTGATCGTGTTTCCGCTAGGAAAGGAAACTCGCGACCGAAATCGGTATCAACCAATTTGACGACCGTGGAATCAAAGCTAACGTCGAAATCAAAGGATGACAGGTTCTGGAAGCCACTGGTAGAGATGGCAACTTCGATCTGGTCGTCTAGTTCGGACGCAGCAACATTGATGGTGATACCCGTGGAACGAACGACATCGATCGTGATCGTCCCCTCAACCTCGTTGCCCATTCGATCCAGGCCGCGAACCGTCAGAGTGTCGACGCCTTCGAAGAGAGTCGGTGGAACGTAGCGGATTTGCTGTGGGAAGTTCGTGCCAACACCGGTCAGTGAAACGGTACCGCCGATCTGGCTGGATACGCTGGTCGGGTTTAGGAATGTCCAGGCGTTCTGCTGTGCGATCGATAGTTGTTCGTTCTGGGATACGATGGTTGGTGCAGCAAGCATGACAGCCGATCCTGCGGAAACGACTTGGCCCGCATCCAGCGGCGCCAGCAAATCGGCGATTTCAATCATGTCGGTCAATGGACGCGGGGCGGAATCCAAATAGAATCGGTGCTGCGTTGGACTCCAGAAAACACGTGACGATCCCATCCCGCGTGATTCGATCTGTGTCGATTGGTCGGTGTCGATCAGGTCAACATTCACGCCTTCGAGTTCTAGGTCGCTATTCAAGAAACGTATGCCGTCGATCACTTCAGTATTGACGGAGACCGCGGCGATGTTTTCGGCTGCGATTTGTTGGTTGCCAAGGTGGCGGGGGTATTGATCGTTCGCTGGACCTCCGAACCGTTCGCTGACGTAGATCTCGCGTTGCTCAGCATCCGAGATGCCATCCGGTGGTGATTGATTGCCGACGATCACGTTGCTATCGCTTAGCGTCAACTGGCTGTTGTTGGAGTCTGCGGTGGAGCCATCCATGGCCGTCATGATCGCCAGACCTGGCGCGGAAGACGACGTCGTGAACCAAAATTGCGACAGGCCTAGCCGGTTGGTGTTGCCAGCGATGGTCGATCCGGACAGGTCAACATTAAGCGACCGCCCAATCAAAGCAACGCCGAGACCGTTATCAAAAACCGTCGAATCGATCATCGTGAATGCATCGGTCGTTCCAAAGACCGCTTGGGCTGCCGAGCCAGAGATCACGGTGTTGCGAATCGTGGCCGAACTGGCGTCGTCGGTACCGCTAAGGTCACCCTGCAGACGAATTGCTGCGCCCACGCTATCGACCAAAACCGAGTTGTTGATTTCGAAAGTTCCGCCACCATACAGGAGTGTCGATCGGATCAGATCCAACTCGCCTTTCAGATCCCCGTCCACCAATCCGATGATCGCGACACTGTTGAGCGTCGCGTCACCGTCGACCCGTAATGCTGCACCGGAACTTCCGCCCGATCCGTACAGCGTCAAATTCGACAGTTCCAGCCTACCTGATTGCGATACTGACAACACGGTGCTGCCCGGCATGGGGATGATCTGAGTCTGGGTGGGTGACATGCCAATGATCGAAACGTCGGACTCGATCGAAATCGTTCCGACTTCCAGTGACGCCAAATCATAGGTCCCCGCAGCAAGTTCAATCGTATCCGCCTCGGGCGTCGCATTGGCGGTCGCAACGGCTTCGGCAAACAGTGCCGCCGCATCATCGCCGGGACCAGGTGCCACGCCCAGGACGGCCAGGAGTGCGCGGTCCGAGAGACGTTCTAGATGGAGACGCCGTGTGGATCGCGGCTTGCGAAGTTTTTTGGATGGTCGCATGGTGTTGAGCTGAGCAAGAGAATGGGAAACGATCTGCCTAGTTAGACAGACGGGTTCGGCTTTGCAATGTCACGGGAAAACATCGAAACTGCTCTGCCTGGCTACCGTAGGGGCGCCGCGTCCACGGGGAAATCGATGCAGTTGGCTGCCGTTTCAAAAAGCGGTTTTGATCGCAAGTAAGAAAACTGTGCAATTCGTGAAAGGACGCGTGACAAAAAAAATCGAATCCGGTCTAGGTCTCGTGGGCCTGGTTCGCTGGCTCACGCCATCGCCTCTCATGTCTATAATGCAGCTGCCATTTCCACCTCTCATTTTGCTTTCGATGTCATCTTCTCGAATCGATCATCAGGCTGGCCTGTTGCAGTTGGCGCGTGCTGGGAACCCCTCAGCAATGCAGGACTTGTTTGCGTGCTACCAACACTACTTGCGTCTACTTGCACGCAGCAACTTGTCGTCCAAAGTGAAATCTCGCGTAACGGTTTCCGACGTGATCCAGGAAACCTTCCTGCATGCGATTGAATCGTTCGAGCAGTTTCGGGGGGCATCCACCGACGAGTTTGTGGCTTGGATCCGATCCATTTTGGCCAGCCGTATCGCGGACGCGCACGAGAAACATTTGCACGCAGCGAGGCGTGACGTTCGACGTGAAGTTTCGATGGAAGCGATCAATGCGAGCCTCAGCCGTTCTAGCTTCGGGCTTGCATCGATCGCGCATGATCATTTGCAGCAATCGCCGGGAACGATCGCATCGCAGCAGGAACACGCCATCTTGGTAGCGGATGCCATTGGCAATCTTCCTCCGGATTACCAGCAAGTCATCGTCATGCGGCACTTCGATGGGAGATCGTTTGACCAGATCGCCCAGGAATTGGGGCGGTCCAGTGGCGCCGTTCGCATGTTGTGGCTGCGTGCGATCCAAAGGATGAAGCGAAACTTAACGGAGATTCGTTCATGAGTCAGTTGCGTCTTCGCTCGACATTTGAGGGACCTCATGCTTTTGAACAGCTTTCGGGCGAGCCCGCGTCCCATAGTTTGCTGGCCCTTTTAGAAGAGTACCTCGATCGCGTTGAATCAGACTTGGCGTTTGACCGAGTTCGATGGGGCCGACTGGCTTGCGAATCGAATCCGGAATTAGCGGATGCAATTCGCGATGGGATCAGCCAGATTGATGCGCTAACCCTTCTTTCCGGTGGGGTACCGGTCCACACGCCGCAGATTCCTGGATACCAAATTTTGCGTCGAATCGGCCACGGTGGGGTTGGCGTGGTCTACGAAGCGATCGAACAGTCTTTGGATCGCCGCGTTGCATTGAAGGTTTTCCCCGCGGCCATGGATACGTCCAGCAAGGCGCATGCTCGGTTCCTGATCGAGGCTCAGGCGGCTGCCCGACTGGATCATCCGGGGATCGTTCCGATCTATCGTATCGGCGCAGACCCCGGTGCCGGGACGCCTGCCTTTCTATGCATGAAGCTGATCGACGGCGAGTCGCTTGATCGAGTGGTCGCTGAACGGACGAGCTGGTGCTCGCAGCCTTCATGCGATCACACGAACCATGCTGCGTTTATCGGATCCAGTGTTCGCTGGATCATTGAGGCGGCCGAAGCGATCGCAGATGCGCATTCCTGCGGCGTCATTCATCGCGACATAAAGCCATCCAATCTAATGGTCGACCGCGACGATCGGCTTTGGGTTACTGATTTTGGTCTCGCGCGTTTGGCCACCGGCCAGAGCGACGTATCGTTGACGCAGACGGGGGATCGCGTCGGGACGATGGCATACATGAGCCCGCAGCAGGCGGCGGGCGAGCCCGTGGACGGACGCACCGACGTGTATTCGCTAGGGCTGACGTTATTCGAGCTGCTTTGCGGATCGCGTGCGATCGGCGGAGAAACGGTTGGCGATGTCCAAACGGTCCGTGACCAGACCGATTGTTTTCATGTTCGCGATCGTATCGCATGGATTCCACGCGACCTGGACACGATCATCGCCAAAGCGACCTCACGCGACGTAGCTGATCGGTATCAGTCAGCGATGGGGTTTGCCGAAGACCTGCGTCGTTTTCAATGTGGGACGCCAATCATGGCCAAGCCACGATCCATTGCAGATCGGTCGGCGAAATGGTTGATGCGGCATCGACGATTTTGTGCCTTCATTGCGACGGTGATGGTGTTTGCCACCACAGCATCGTGGGCGGTGATGGCCAGCCTAACCATCGCCAACCAACGGACCAAACAAGCTCTTGAAGATTCGCAGTCTAACCTACGTAGGTCGGAGGAAGTACTTGATCGGTTTGGATTGCTTGCGGCGGAAAGGCTGCGAGATGTCGCCGGTGCCGAAGCCGTTCGTCACGAACTGCTGAAACAAACGCTGCTGTACTACCAGGACTATGCCAACCGTATCGATGGTGACAGCCACTTCATCGAACAGAACGCAGTGACCCATTTCAAAGCCGGTCAGATCATCGACGAGATCGGTGCAAACGCAGATGCGATCTCGGCATACCAGGCATCTGCAAGGCTCTTCGACGATGCAGAGTCGCTATCGCCGCTTGGCCAGAAAACACAAGCCTTGACCTGGAACAACCTAGCGGTGTTGAAGGCAGAGGCGGGTGAGATGGACATTGCTGTCGACCTGTACCAACGAGCCATTCTTCGGCTGTCCGGTACCGAGCTGGCACGCAGCTTGGGAAACTATGCGGTGACGATGATCCAAGCCGGGGACCGCTGGCAGGCCGCGGATTTGATCCAGCGAGGCCTCCGTGTTCTGGACGATGGCGACGATGATTCAGATGCCGTCGCTGTTCGTGCGATGCTAGTCAGCCAATGGACGTTTTTGACACGTGGTCAGCCGGAGTCACTGGAAAGTTGCAATCAAACGATTGACCTACTGCGCGGTAACAGGCAAACGGACAATGGATTGGCGGATGACCGATCAACATGGATGCTAGCGACAGCTTTGGCCAATCGAGCGGCGATTACTCATGACCCTAGCGATCTGCGTGAATCGCTGGCACTACTGGACACGGTCCGACCAACTTTCGAAAACGATCGTCTGTTCTTGTCCGATTTGGCGACCAGACAGAATGATCTGGGCCGCTTGCTGCTGAACCTAAAGGATGCTCGAAACGCATTGAAATGGTTGTTAGCCGCCGAAGCTACTTTGACAGAACTTTGCCGCCGGGATCAACAAGCGGGCCATTACCGCATCGCATTGGCAGGTGTGCTTCATAACCTGGGGCGAGCCTATGCGATCGTGGATGACAAACCCGGGGCCTTGGCATATTTCGATCGTTCGGTGACCATTCAAAAACAGTTCGATGATGGTCCCGAGCAACATACGACGCCGTTCGATGTGGCCCGAAATGAACTACTGAGGCAGACGATTGCAGACATGAAAAGAGTGGAGCGGATGAGATGATACTGAAGCCAATGCGGGGGCGCTCCATGAGAATCCGACCGTCGACCAAATGTGGCGTGGCAACGCGATTTAGGCGAATGAACTTCGAACGGCTTGAACTCCGGTTGCCACTAACGGCGGAATCGAATCTGGACCTCAGCTATCTTGCTGATCTGTTAGCCGATCTGAGCGATCCGGATCAGCAACTCGTGGGGGAAACGACGCAAGTCGACGTTGAGCGATCAGGGTCCGATCTGCAAACATCGGGAGCTGAACGAGACGCCGAAGTGATTCGTCTGCGGCTAGATGCTGGCGATGCGCGATGGGACCTTGGCGATACGATCGATGTCAACGTATTCGTTCGCAGTTCCGCTTCCGTCGACGGCATCGTTCCGTACGCCAACGGCGTCAGTGGTTTGTTTCAGGCTAAACTTGATCTCTCTTACGATCCCCACATGGTGGAGCCATTGGTGGAACAGATCTCGGTCCATGATCGCTTTTGGGGCTCGGCGCGTCTCGATGCCAACCAGGCAGGTTTGTTGCGTGATGTGGGCGGACTTGTCTGGCAATTTGAAAATCCGGCGTCCAACGAAACGGCGACCAATGGTCAGGGCGAGTTCTTGTTGGCAACGGTTCCCTTTCGTGTCATTCAACCAGGCGATGTCTCTATCACGCCGGTTGTCGATCCAGATTCGGAGTCATTCCTTGCCTTTGGAAGCGATTTTCCAGTGCCGGCCAGCAGTGTCCGTTTTGATCCATTGGTTTTGAACATTGGGCAGTCCCGCTTGGATGTACCCGCGATCGACCTGATTGGGATCACGTCCAAGGATCCAATCGATCTGGTGCCGATAGCGTACCTGCCGATTGCTAATTCAGGTCCTTTCGCACGATTCGAACCAAGTTCTTCTCGTTTGATTTCGTTGATTCATCGATCGATGGACGAGGATCCCGACGAGGATGATCGACACGAATCCTCTGAAGACGCACCGCTGAAGGACGTTGGCGTCCTTGATGACGATGGGCGAAAGCGGGCAAACGATGGTGCTGCGGGTTTATCTGATTTTGATTTAGAGACCCGATCGGAGGAACTCGAGGACAGCGATCGTTTCTGGCGTCACTACGACCTGAAGATGCTTGACGACGAATTCAGTGTGTCGCTGTTTGAATTGAGTTTCCGCTCACTTCGCTTGCAATCGTCCCCTGACTCTCCCCAGTCGAATGGCGTCCGCGATCAAGACGATGCAAGTTTTCCATCGGTGATCGATGCCGGCTTGGCCGATATCTCGGTCTGGTTTACCAGTCCTGCCTACCGATCGTGGCAACCGAGCGATCGCCCGCAGTCCAGGGATGTAGCGGACTCTGCATTTCGCTCTCGCTCGCAAACCTGGGAACCGCGTGGCAAGTCAGCGGAACTGCGAAGGTTAGAAACGGCCGAGGAGGTCGCGAACCATGTTGACTGGCCGCAAGCAGAGTTGTTCCGTCGATTGCGAGAAGCGATCTTGGATCAACGGACAAGTCTCCCCGCACCAGATTCTACGTCGGACAACTCCATCGTAGGCTTCGACGACAGCCATCGAAAACAGAGCGATTCACAGTAGCGGCCACGGGCAACATCTGTTCGAAGTACCGGCTTCAGCCGGAATCGGGTTGGGGGATCGGACCTGACTGAGTGCAGAAAAGCCGGCTGAAGCCGGTACTACGAACGGAGCGGACGAGTGAGTGGAAGGTCCCAACGGGAGAGGCCGGTTCGTGGGTGCGGTCGGCTGGTGCGGGCTGCATTGTCATTGTTCGTAGTACCGGCTGAAGCCTAATACCGCTAAATTAGCGCTCCAAAAATCGAGCCTCCCTGCCAGGATCGTGGTGTTGAAATACATCACCCAGCAAGGAGGCTGCGATGAAAGAGCTTGGCGATTTTTGTGGTTCAGAGCAAGCCAAATTTACGAGTCAGCCCGTTAGCGAGCGGATCCGATGCCTCAAGAAAATCATCTCAAAACGCAAGGTCAATGCGATCATTGGCAAGGGCAATCCTGGCCGGAGGAAGTGTTCAAAATGCCCGGCTCCCATGATGGTCTGGTTCACCATCGCACTGGGGATCTTTGGCGATGATTCGTACCGACAAGTCTTTAAGTCACTGCACCGATTCGCCAAGAATGCGACACCGACTCGGAGTGCCTTGACTCTGGCAAGAACCAAGCTTGGAATTCCAGTGCTCGCCGAAGTGTACCGCAGTGTCGTGAAGTGCCTTTGTGACGAAACGACTCGCGGTGCTTTTTACCATGGCTTGCGATTGGTCGCCGTCGATGGTTTCGTCTTGGACTTACCCGACAGCGAAGCAAACTGCCGGGCCTTTGGAAAACCCAAGAACGGTTCTTCACTGGGAGCCTTTCCCCAGGTCCGGATCGTGGCGCTTTGCGAAGTCGGTTCGCATGTCTTCTTCGAATTCCTTGCCAAGCCGATTCGCTATGGGGAAGTCACACTGGCCAAGCACGTTTATCGCAGCCTTCCTGCGGACTCTTTGTTGACTTTTGACATCGGTTTTTTCGCCACAAAACTGGTAAAAATCGTCTTGGAACGGAAATCACACTTCCTCGGTCGATCGAAAGTCTCACGCATTCTCAAGCCGATCGAGACGCTGCGTGATGGATCTTACTTGGCAAAGATTTACGACACCGACTACGAACGAATTCACGATCGAAACGGAACCACCATTCGCGTCATCGAGTACACCTTGGATGACCCGCAACGTGTCGGACACAATGAAGTTCATCGCTTGGTCACCTCCATGCTTGATCCATTGGAACATCCCGCGACGGTGTTGATCGAACTGTATCACGAGCGTTGGGAAGAGGAGATCGCGATTGACGAGATCAAGATTCGTGCACGCACTGCCGCGACGCTTCGCAGCCAGAGTCCAGCGGGTGTGATCCAAGAAGTCTATGGCCTGCTAACGGCACACTTCGTCGTTCGCAAAACGATGTTCGAAGCGGCTTCGCAGGCGACAGGCGCGCCGCGTCGAATCTCATTTACTGGTGCGTTGAAAATTCTCCGCGTTCGCCTCCCCGAGGCTCCTCGCATCGATCGAGGGATCAAGCAGTGGCGTGAAAACTTGATCGCCGAAATCAGCGAAGAAGTCTTGCCCGAACGTCGCAATCGAATCAATCCGCGAGTAATCAAAAAAACGCAAAGCAAATGGCCCAAAGCACAGCCTGAACACCGAAAACGGCCGAAGCTCGAGAAGAAATTCCCCGACGCCGTCAAGCTGCTAATTTAGCGGTATTGGGCTCTGGCTCGATCCACCAAAATGCGTTTCATGGCGGTTGCAGCGGCGGCAAAGAAATGTCGACGATCGCTGAACGAACGGTCCGGGACGCTGCCCACCAGCCGGACATAGGCTTCATGGACCAATGCTGTGGCTTGAAGCGTGTGGCCAGCAGACTCGCGAGCAATCTTAGCGGCCGCCAACCGACGCAGCTCGCTATAAACCAACGGCATCAACTGATCCGGCGCCGTGGGGTCGCCCCGTTCGATCTGTTCTAGAATTTGCGTGACATCGTCCATGGGGCCATCGTACCGGATGGGACTGCCGAGTCCACCCGGCGGAGGGGGTTGTGTTGCGAACCATGCGTTGGGCAGGCCATCAACTGTGCGATTCGCATTATCGGCGGTTGCACCTGTGATTGCGTGCACCCTTCCAGTCGCCATCAAAATTGACGAATCCAAGCTCGTCAGCTGTCGGCACAACGGCGAACGACGTTCAATTCCCACGTTTGGGACGGTGTACGCAGCGGAACTCGTCAACGGTTTGTTGATTAGTGAGCCCCGACGCGTAAGAGAGCGTCCGACTTACGGCAGCCTCGGAGAGGCAAGAACATCCTGCCGAGTGGGCGGGCACCGCGGATTCAGCGTTACCACCGCCCCCTCACCCCATCCCTCTCCCCCTGGATAATCGAAGCTCCACTTCGATTATCCAGGGGGAGAGGGGGCAAAGGAAAACCAACCACCTGCAGTGTCTCCCACCTCGTTTTGCCATCTCTCCCTCGCGCTGCCCCGTCTCCGCCGCGTTGCCCCGTTTCCACCTCGTTTTGCCCCCTCTCCCCCGCGCTGCACCGTCTCCCCCGCGTTTTGCCCCCTCTCCCCCACGTTGAACGCGAGTTCCACTCGCGTTCAACGTGGGGGAGAGGGTTGGGGTGAGGGGGCGCGACCTTCGCCTCTCCGAGGCTGTCGTAAGCTGGACGCTCTCGTGAGCGGCCGGGAATCCCGCTATTTGCCCGGTGGTCTCACGGCAAGCTGAAATAGTCGTTGCTGAGAAAGTAGCGTTGCAAACACAGCCCTAATCGCATGCGAGGGGAGGAAGCGAGTCCCCTGCGCGCGTGTCGGACAACCGAATCAGCAGTCCACGATCTCGCAAACGGATAACATTCAACTTTGGAACGGGAGGAAATCAGCAGGCCTTTCGCAACGCGATGGATGGCCGGACTTTAGCGTTGTCTTGACCGGGGGTTTTTAGGTAACCTCGGCGGTTACTGCGCCGGGAACTGGATTTTGCCGGCAAATACTGTTTCGCAGGTGTACCAAGGAAGGTCCCAACGTGTCTGTTCCTGCTAGATCTTCATCATCGGCACGCACTCCTGCGCTGCAATCGCATCCAGGGACGTCGCTGTTCGAACGATTGGGTTGGCTGCGGAAGGTTGCGTCGGCCGAAGGGCATGCGATTCTGTCCGCCGCCTCGTCGCTGTCGATCGAAGCGGTTCGAGCGGCTGAAATGACGGCGAACTGCGAAGGATGTGTCATGGTCACGGGGGTGGGGAAGGCCGGTCTGGTGGGCCAGAAACTGGTTGCCACCCTAGCCAGCACAGGCACTCCCGCTCACTTTTTGCACCCATCCGAAGCCATTCACGGTGACCTGGGCCGGGTTCGACCGGGGGACATCGTGTGGGCACTTAGCAATTCGGGCCGCAGCGAAGAGGTGGTGCGAATCGCGGCACACTTGGCTGAAAATAGCGCCGGTCTGATCGCCATCACGGCTAGCGACGACAATCCACTTGCGGTGGCCGCCGATTGCGTGGTCGCGATCGGGCGTCACGACGAAGCCTGTCCCAACGGATTGGCGCCCACCAGCAGCACGGCGGTGATGATGGCCGTCGGTGATGCGGTCGCGATGCTGGCGAGTTCACTGCGGAACTTTACGCCTCAAGACTTCGCTCGATTCCATCCCGGTGGATCGTTAGGCCGCAAACTGGCTACCGTTGACCAGGTGATGCGAGACATCGATTCGTGCCGAGTATGCAGCGATCAGACCACCATTCGCGACGCCATGATTGGTAAAAACGAAGACGGATCCAAGCCACAGGGACGCCGTACCGGCGCGATCATGCTGACCGACGCCGATGGCAGGCTTTCGGGATTGTTTACCGACAGCGATCTGGCTCGATTGTTGGGGCGACGCGACGACGCATCGCTGGATCAACCAATCGCCACTCGAATGACCAAGCAGCCCACGACGACCACGACCGAGTCGCTGTTGCAAGAAGCGATGGCGGTCATGTCCCATCGGCGGATCAGCGAACTGCCCGTCATCGACCATGACCATCGCCCGATCGGGATGATCGACATCACGGACATCGTGGCGTTGTCCGATGACGATTCATCCAAGATTTTGAAACTTTAGTCTGCAATTCAGCATTCACCGACCATCCCCACTCTATTCCCTTCCACACGCGATAAGCACTCGATGAATTCGAATCAGCGCAGCGACGCCGATCATGCTGCGAACATCCGCTGCATCTTGTCGGATGTCGACGGTGTGATGACCGACGGACGAATCATCTACGACGCCGCTGGGCTAGAAACAAAGCGTTTTCACGTTCGTGATGGGTTGGGGATCAAGTTGTGGATGCAGTCTGGATTTGCCTTTGGGATCCTGACCGCACGAACCAGTCCAATGGTGGATCGTCGTGCCAAAGAACTGGGGATCACAGCGGTCAAGCAAGGGTACGAAGACAAGTGGCCCGCCGCCATTGAAATGATGGCTTCGTTGGGCTGCACCGCCGACCAAGTTTGTTACATCGGCGACGATCTGCCGGACGTCCCCGTGATGCAACAGGTGGGACTATCGGTTGCACCGGCGGACGCAGCACGTGACGTTCGCGAAACCGCTGATTGGAATCTGCAGGGTCTTGGCGGCGAGGGCGTTCTGCGTGAATTGATCGAACGATTGTTGCGAGCTGGCGGACGATGGGAGGAACACGTTCGACGTACAGCCTAGAAACGGCTATCGCGTTGAATCGGAGTCACCATGATTCATTCACTGACACACTATCTATCGGCATTCGTCTTTCTGTTGGCATCTTCGGTTGTCTACCAGAACGCGCTGTCGCCGTTCATGCAGCCACCCGAAGTGGAATCGATCGCGCTGAAACAGTCGGCGGTCAGGCGAGGTGACGATTCATTGGCGGATCTGTTCCCGGACGGATCATGGCAGCGTGGCACTTGCAAGCAGTTGCAAACTTCCCAAGGTGTGTTGCTGTTTGAAAATTGGGAACAAACCGACGAAGCGCATTGGCGATTGTGGCCGATCACGGTCGTCATCGGCCGCGGATTGTCAGCGACCAAGGCCAGCGAGCCGGTGATCATCGAAGCCGCCGAAGGCGCGGAGCTGAAATTCACTGAGTCGCTGGATGTGATGAGCGGTGGCGCACCGCCGATCGATTGGGGCCGCATGGTAGGCGACGTTCATATTTTTCGCGCCGATCCGGATCAAGAGGGCAAACGGTCGTTGGATCTGAGGACCGCTAACGTTGGTATCGATAGTCACAAAATTTGGACCACCGAAGCGATCAATATGTCGGTCGGTGAGGCTCGCATGGTTGGCCGCGACTTGACGATCCATTTGGCGGGTGCCGCATCACCAGGCGGATCATCACCAGCCGTGCTGGACCGCATGGAACTGATCTACCTGGACGAATTGATGATGCCGCTACGTGGTGGCGGCTTGTTTGATTCTGCAAATGATTCAGGACCCGATTCGGATCAGCCAGGGATGATTTCCGTGGCCTGTGGTGGCCGAGTCGAATACGATTTCGCGATCGACCAACTGTTGCTGCGTGAATCGGTATCGTTGATCTATCAGACCGCTGGCCAGCTTGCCGATCGGTTTGATTGTCAGCAATTGGAATTGACGCTGAATGATCCCACCAATGATTCGATCGTACGGCGAACGCCGCTGGATTGGCTGGTGAAGATGGTGGCGTTCGGAAGTCCAGCGTCGGCCAAATTGCCCAGCATCGACAGCGAGATCAGCGCGGATGAAATCACTCTGAACGCGACCGTTGGTTTGTTGGAAGCCAGCGGGCAACGTGGGATCCGGGTCCGGCGGGGCGCCATCAAGGCCAGCCTTGCGAACTTGATCTACCAGTTCGATCCGGCCAACCCTGAAGCGATCGGCGTCATCAATGCCGACGGAGCCGGGATTGTGACGGTGGACGATCCCACCAATCCGGTGCGAGAAGCAAGATGGCGGGACGGTTTTTATGTTCGTCCCGAAGGCGTTGCGACCGCCAAAAACTTGAACACGGACGTCGAGCTTCGCGTCGAAGGCGATGTACGGGCTTGGTTGGTTGACGGTGGTGAATTTGCAGCCGATTCGATTTTCGGTCTGTTTACGCCCGAACCGGTGACCCCCGACCCGAACAGCATGGCACCGCAACCCGGTTCGCCCGAATCGGAACCGAGAACGACCCTGGTGCCCAAGTGGTTCAACATCAAGGGCAACGTTCGCATCATGACGATGGCTGTTGCGGCCGAAACGGACGAAATGTGGTTGGACTTTGTCAGCGAAGAGGAACCGTCACCGCGATCCGGTGCATCGGATGGTTCGCTGGCCGGGAATTCCGCGGCGGCATCGCCGCTGCGTCAATGGGTGGCTCAACCGACATCGGATTCGCCGATGGTCGACCCGGTCGCTCGCACACGCCCAGTGATCCGCGGTGCATCGATCAATGCACAACTGCGTCGAAACTCGGCCGGCCTAAGTGCCAAGAAACTAAGTGTGGTCGGTGGTGTCGAGGTCACGCACATGTTGGAAATGGGCGGCCAGTCCTTGCCGGCTAAAATGACCGGCGAAAGTTTGGCGTTGATTGATGGCGGTGGCCAGGACGTATTGCAACTTAGCAGCAGCCCGGCCAAACCGGCTAGGTTCGAACTGGGCGACGGGTTCTTTGTCGGACCACAGATTCAAATTCGTCCCAGCGACAACATGGTGTGGATCAACGCGGCTGGTGAGTTCCAGATTCCCACCGCAGCACTTCCCACCGGGTTGGCCGGTTCAGGTCCGGCCGGTGACGTCGCAAGCGGCAACAACGATGGCGGTTTCATTTGGACCAGTGCTCCGCATTGCCGATGGCAAGGTGAGATGCTGTTCGACGGACGCAAAGCGGTTCTCACCGACGGCGTCGATATCAAAGCGTCGCTCGTCAGTAATCGGGAACCCTGGGATCTGCACTTCAGCGGCGATCGTTTGGAAGTCGACCTGCAAGAAGGCGTGCAAATGCGAGACATGGCGTCGATGCGTGACGCTGTGATCCAAAAGATCACCATGCTGCAGACCGACGAGCGCCCGGTCATCGTCCAGGCGTTGCATTCGGCAGCCGATGGGGTGCGCGAAGCCAAGCACTTGATTCACGCGCGTTCATTGACGATCTCGCCCGGCGGTGGTGGCCAGTTGGTTGGTGCCGGCCCGGGTTGGTATCGCGGATGGACGATTGCGAAGAGCATCACGGACGATTCTGAGAATGACTACGCGGCCGCCAGCGGGCTATCCGCCAATGCGACGATGGTCGACAGCGCCGCGCAGCCGCTGACCGGGATCCATCTAACGTTCAACGATTCGATGCAGGCGGATCTGGCGTCGCGAAACTTGGACTTCCTACGCGGCGTGCGTGTAGGCGTGCAAGCGGTTTCGGGATGGGACCAGGCGTTTGACGCCGCCCAAATGGATTCGATTTCGGTAGGCCAGTCGACGCTGGATTGCGACCGGCTGCGATTCTCGGTCACACCGGGCAGCGGAGTACAGGCGTACCCAGGTGCGTCGACATTCGCATCCGCGTCGGGAAGCGGGACGTCCTGGGAAATGGAAGCCGTCAGCGGTGTCGTGTTCCGCACGCGTAACAAGAAGGGGCTGCTAGAAGGCACCGCTAGCCGAGCGTCCTATGCATCGTTCAAGGACCTGTTCATCGTCGAAGGAGCCCCGAATCGACCAGCGATCTTCCGGCAAACTCTGGCCGACGGTCAGCCCGGACCAGAGGGAGCCGTCCGATCAATGACGGTCCGCCCCGGAACGATGGAGTTCAAAGGCGAAGGCCTCGAACGCTTCAACCCAGGCAACCCTGAACTGGGCGGAAGACGCTAACGCAAGTCGCCACCAAACGCTCCGTCGTGGAATTCGCCAGAATTCCCTTACGCGACATTCAATCAAAGGGAATATTGGCGAATCTCACTACGCCATCACTCCGAATCCAACGCCGCCGTCCCCCCGAATCCCGAGCGCGCCAGTCTTCCGAAATTCACTTCACCTAACGATCGAAGGTGGACTTGGACCGCAGGATGTGGTGGTAGTGCTGTGCAAAACGGTGGGACTCGTCACGGACGTACTGCAACAGCCGCAGCGCGTACGAACTCTTGCTCAGCTTGATCGATTCCGACACACCGGGACGGAAGATTTCTTCTTCGCGTTTGGCTAGCGAGATCACGGTCGGGGGCGAGATTTCTTGGTCACGGAATGCGGCCATGGCGGCATTGAGTTGCCCCTTGCCGCCGTCGATCAACAGGATGTCGGGAAACGATTCTCCCTCGTCCGACAGTCGACGGAACCTGCGCGAAACGACTTCGTACATGCTGCGAAAATCGTCGATGCCATCCACATCTTGGATGCGGAATCGGCGATAGCCGGGTTTGAACGGCAACCCGTCGATGAACTGAACCATCGACGCGACCGTCTCGCCGCCGCCCAGGTGGGCGATGTCCATGCCCTCGATAACGCGAGGCGTTTCCGGCAGCGACAAGACCTTGCGGAGTCCGGTCAGCCCCTTCTTGGGATCCACATAGAAGACCTCGGGCTGGGCGTGCGTTTCCAGTTCGCCGCGTTCTTCCAAACGATCCAGCATTTTGATTTCGTCGCGAAGTACCGCTGCGCGTTCGAAATCCAACGACTTGCTTGCCGCCAGCATCTCTTTGTTCATTTCGCTCAGCAATCGCTTCTTGCCGCCTTCCATGAACGTCTGCAACCGTTTGATGTCGCGTCGGTATTCTTCCTTGCTGATGCGAAAGTTGCAGGGCGCCGTGCATTGGTGGATGCTGTGCAGCAAACAGGGACGAAACCACTGCCAGCGTTCGTCCGATTCCGAAATGTCCAGCGTGCAAGTGCGAAACTTGAAGATCCGTTGCAAGACTTGGATCGCCCCGCGGAGAGCGCCGGCACTGGGGAAGGGACCGTACAATTTGACGCCGCGTTCTTTCGGTTCCCGTGTGACTTCGACACGAGGAAACTCATCACGCGTGGTGATCATCAGGTACGGGAACGACTTGTCGTCTTTCAAGTCCTTGTTGTGCTTGGGCTGAATGTCTTTGACCAGCCTGGCTTCCATCAACAACGCATCGACTTCACTATCGCACTGGACAAAGTCGATGTCCGCGATCTCGCCGATCCAGTTGGCTGTCCGCGAATCTTCCGCGGCGGCCTTCAAGAAATAGCTGCCGGCGCGGCTGCGCAGGTTCTTGGCTTTGCCGACATAGATCACACGGTCGGCCACGTCCTTCATCAGATAGACGCCCGGTACCTGCGGGAACGTGCGGACCTTGGCCGCTGCGTGGTCGAAACCAGTGGATTCAGGATTGCCGTCTGTCACTCCTTGCCGGCTTCCTTGACGCTGCTTGCGTCGTCGGTGTCACTTTCAAATCCGACGGGTTGGATTGGTTCGTCATCGCCGAACGCCATCTCGTCAGTGTTCTTGGATGCCGGTTCCGTCTGGCTGCCGAAAAAACCGCCCAGAATCGATCCGAAAGCCGACCCCACGGACTGTTCCTGTTCCGCTGCGTCGCCGGAGGGTTCCTTGGCCGAATCCTTATCAGACACCTTTGACGCCAACGCATTCGGATCAAGCTTTACAAAGCTGACGTCGGCAGCAACCAGTTTTGCATCACGCACCCACTGCAGAGCGACCTCGTCACCGAGGGGACGTCGAGCGATGGAACGTTGCAGCGAATCGCTGTTGATCACCATGCGACCGTCGATCGATACGATCCGGTCGCCGCTTTTCAATCCCGCTTGGGCGGCCGGCGAATGGGGCGACACGGTTGTCACCACCGCGCCGCGTACTCCGCGAACCGTATCGGTGGTCACCCCGAATGGCACCTGGGTTGAATCGCCAACCGGACCGGACAAATGGGACGTGCCCGTCATCGCTGCACGCTTCGCCGGGTTTGCCCGGCGGTCGGGTTGGTCGGGTTGGTCGGGTTGGTCGGGTTGGTCGGGTTGGTCGGGTTGGTCGGGTTTCGCATTGCGCCCGATCAAGGGAATGGTGACTGCGAAAGGCTTCCGATCGCGGAAAACCTGCAATTGGATTTCTTCACCTCCCGAAAACTGGCTCAACTGCTCTGCAATGTCGCGGCTGGTTCGTACTGGCTTTCCGTTGACCGCAATGATCACGTCGCCTACTCGCAATCCGGCTTCGTCCGCTTTGGATTCCGGATTGAATCGAGTGACTTCGACTCCGGGGACTCCGCCTCGCGGTTCGGCGACATTGATGCCGATCGTTGCCCGGCTTTGGGATGGGGCCTTGGGATCATCGCGATCGTCTTCATCGCCTGGCCGGCGAAGGATCGATTTGCCTAGCGATGAGTCGCTCTCTGGATCGGCGTCCTGGTCCGCGTCACCGTCCTCGTCGACCGGACTGACGCGGTTCAGCGATGGGGCTCGGCTTGGATCCGTATTTGGCGATCGGGGCGCCGTATTCGGTGGGGCGGGTGGTCGGTATTGTGGCGCGGCCTGGGATCGAGCCTGGATTCGGCTCTGGATCCGCCGAAACAGACCCTGCGCGTCGCTGGACGGGGAATCGGCGATCAGCAGTGCAAAGACCAAAGGTGCGGCGAAGCATGCGAAGAAGATTCGGCGAAACATCGATCTGACTTTCCGTGAATGGCACTGATTTGTAGACTCCCGCCCGGCTGCATTCCTCGCTAGCCGTCGAGGGAAGCATGGTAGGCCGGACCGCCAGCCTCTGAAATCGGCTCCGCAGTCCGCTCGCTAGGACGAACCGTATGATAGGGGGAACCTGGCGATATGAAAAACCGCCACAAACGGGAATCCTTTTGGAAAGAGGCGATTGATGCGTTCGGAAACGTTGACCTACCAGACAGAATCGCCGCGACCCGAGTTGTTGCAGCAGCTGCTGCCACCGCTGTTAGCGAATCTGTCGCTAGGCCGCGCACAGATTGCCATCGACCAAATTCGTAGCGTGTTCCAGGACACGACCACTGGAAGGTTGATTTTGGTGACCGCTCGGACTGCCGCATCGACGCCCCCCCCGACGCCCGTATCGCCCGCATCGGACCCCAGTTCGGCCGCCAGTTCGGCCGCCAGTTCGGCCGCCAGTTCGGCCGCCAGTTCGGCCGCCAGTTCGGCCGCAGGTGGGAAACCGTCCGATCCAGCCGTCCAGGATGCTGTGCCGGGGGCGGTGGTCGCCGCCGCCATCGCGATTCAACCCAACGGCGGGCTCGCGAAGGGGGAATCGCCGGACGATCCGGTGCCCCAAGACTCCGTCACGATCGTGCATGCCGGGTTGGTGCTGCGTGAGCCGGCGATCTCTGGCGACGTGGATCGCATCATGGGCCAGTTGGCAGCGGCTGTCGATCAAGAGCTGGCCAGGCGGACGGTCCGCTTTGTCCAATGGGCGACAGACCCGCTGCTAGACGGGGATCGGCCTCCCGAAAATGGTGAATCCCCGGAAAGTGCCCCCGAAGACACAGATCCAGCCGACGCGATGGCGGGGTGGTGCCAGGCGTTTTCGATGGAGCCGATTGCGACACTGGAATACATGAGCGGGCCGATCGACCAGGCAACCCAGCTTGGCGTCACCGCATCCACCGGCCGCCCATCGCCCGCCGCAGACTCGGATGCGTCCGCCGATGTCAGTCCAGACGCCCAGCGGCCCCGCCAGCCGATTTCCGGTGATCCGGCCTCGGCTACGCTTCAGTTTTGCCCGCTGGACTGGTCGGATGCATCCAAGTCCCTTGCATCGTTTGCCGATGTGGTTCAGCGGACTTATCTGGAAACGGCGGACTGCCCACGGCTGAACGAGTTTCGGACCGTCCAGCAGACTTTTCAGGGATACCGGGCCGCCGCGGCATTCGATCGCCGTTTCTGGTTCACCGTCACCGAAACATCGGGTTCCTCCGCCGCCCCCCAACCGATCGGCTGCATCATTCTGGGTGTGCATGGGACCCAGCAGGTTCCAGGTACCGACGAACCACCATCCAAATCCGACCCGACCCCCACGCAGAGCGAGGCCGGTGGCACCCAGCGAGTCGATCCAGCACCGGGTGACGGCAGTCCCCCTCCGCCGCCCGTAATTGAACTGGTCTACATGGGGCTGGTCCCCGAGGCGCGGGGGCGCCGATTGGCTGGCCATTTGATCGCTCACGCGATGGCCTGCGGTCGGTCGATCGGTGCCCAGCGGATGATCTTGGCGGTCGACCGCGGCAACGACGCCGCAAAGCAGCTGTACCGCCGCGCGGCGATGGAGCCGATGATGGCCGAAACGGTTTGGTGCAAATCGTTGGCGTCAAGTGTTTCCCGGGCCAATCATGCCGCCCACTTCCAATCTTCATCCACCGGTGATCGGTAAAGTCCGCACGGGTAAGATGTTACGGCCGCAAACTAAATCCAGGATTCTGGTTCGCCGGTTTCAGCCGACACATTATCCACAACCACGCAAAGTTTCCGGACCGGTCTCAGGGGATCCGGCGGGACCAAATTCCCAAGCATCAGAATCGGCGTTTTTGGGTCAACTGCATCGTCAATCGCCTTCACATTTTCTAAACTTAGCTTTCTCTATCCAACAGCATTTGACTTGAATGCTAGCAACCATAGAATCTTGCCTCACGCCGGCAGGAGAGTAGCTCGTCAAAGGCGTGAAGCGAACGAGAGGCAGTGTTGCTGCCCAGTTAACAATGAGTGGAGCTAGGTTGGTGACCTTTTCAGTGCCAACGCTTCGGTAAGCTTCTTGTTCGCAAACCATCGACGCCATTCGCGTGGGCGAATAGACACCCGTCGATGTTTTTGGTTGGTCCGCGAAACGTCCATGAAGGAGGATTGCGCTACCGGTATGTCTGCTCCGCACGGCTGCACCGACGACAGGGACGTTGTCGCACATTTCAAGGAAGCGCTTGAACAACGCATCGGTGCAGATCGATTCCGAATGTGGTTTACCCACGGAGTCTCTTTTGCGGTAGCGAACAAGTCCGACGAAACTCGGGCCAACGAAAACCAAGGCGTAGAGAACCAAGCAGACACCGAACCAGCAGCGACTGCCGATAGCAGCATCGTCCGTGGTTGCGTGATGGTCCGCGTTCGCGGCCAGTTTGCACTCGATCGACTTCGCAAGAACTTCTTGAACGAACTTCGAGCCGCAGCGATGCACGCTTGCGGATCCTCGACTCACGTTGCCGTTGAACTGGCACAGCCCGAACCGGCTCAAGCCGATCTGCCTCTGCTAGGCGAGGATGCCTCGGCCAGCCGAGCGACCCCGTCTTCGGAAAACGATTCGTCGCATCCCGCTGCAGGCAACCTTGTTGCAGGTGATGCTGACACCGGCAAGCGTGACACCGGTACGGGGGAAACACAGCAGCCATCGGCCGGCGGGGCGCGTCGTCGTGGTGAACTGACTCGAGGCCGCAGCAAACGCGGTCAAGCGGCGTCCGGTTCTTCGTCGCGTGGACGCACCATGTCGATGTCACAGCTGGTCGCCCACGGTGCTGGCACAGCTCGCGAACGGCGTCGTCCACCGGTCGTCGATTCGGCCGCCATGCTGGACATGCCTTCGGAGTTCACGTCGGCAACCGCGCAACCGAAATCCAAATCATCTGCGACCGGCAAACGATCCAGCCGAAACGCCGCGGGCCAATCCGCCGCCAACAACGCCGCGGGAAGCAACGCTGGTGCTGGTTCCGCCGATGGCAAAAAGTCGGCTGCACCTCAGCGGCCCATGAATGCGTCGACGTTCGTTTCGGGTTCGTGCAACCAATTGGCGTTCACGGCGATGACGATGGTCTGCCAACAACCGGGGCTGGCCAGTCCGTTGTTCTTGTGCGGTCCGTCGGGAACCGGCAAGACGCATATGTTGTCAGCGATCGCGGACCAGTTCCGTCGTCGGCATCGGATGCGTCGGGTGATGCACTTGTCGGCCGAACAGTTCACCAACGACTTCATCACGTCGGTCGGTAACAGCGGCATCACATCGTTCCGTCGTCGATACCGCGAAGTCGATGCACTGTTGATCGACGACGTCCAGTTTTTGGGATCCAAGAAGGCGACGCTACGCGAAGTGTTGTACACCGTTGAAACGTTGGCCAATGCCGGTCGACCTTTGATCTTCAGCGGCTCGCACGCTCCCACCGAAATCCAGGGACTGACTCAGGAATTGGCCGGCCGGATGGCCAGCGGACTGGTTTGTCCCGTCGGGGCATTGGACCTGACCACCCGCCAAACCATCCTGCGTCGTTGGCTTGGCGATACCTGTCAGTTTCCGTTGGACGACGACATGGTCGAGCAACTGACGTCGATGTTGGCCGGTGACGGACGCGTGATCAGTGGCGTGGTCAACACGATCAATTTGCTGCAGCGGATGTATGGCCGGAACCCGACGATGGACGAAGTTCGCCGCTTTGGCGGAGACGTGCTGCGATCGGCCAAACCGGTTGCCAGTTTGTCGGTGATCGAAACCGCCGTTTGCGATGCGTTCCAGTTGCCGCTGGACGTGCTGCGAAGCCGAACGCAAACGCGAGCGGTGACCGAGCCACGGATGTTGGCGATGTATTTGTCGCGTCAGATGACGTCGGCCGCCTATACCGAGATCGCACGTCACTTCGGCGGCAAATCCCACAGCACGGCCATCGCAGCCGAAAAGAACGTCAAAGGTTGGATCGAAAAGGGCAAATCGATCGGCCGTGGCCAAACCGCCATGTCGGCTCAGGAAGCGATCGAACGGATCGAAAGCCTGATGCGAGCCTAGCAACCAGCGATCAATCGGTGTCGCGATCAAAGTCATCTGGCCCCCGCCGCGCAGCGGTTTGCGGGGGAGAGAGTTCGAGAGAGGGGGAAGAAAGAAACGACACTTTTTTCTCGCACAACCTTTAGGGGGCTGGTTCCGAAATAAGCCTGCTTCGACCTTTCAACGGCTTGCATATTCTGGGCTCTGGCGACACGATGAAATGCCAACCCTTCCTTTCCACGGACCGGAACGATGATTTCTGACGAGAGCCAATTTCGATTTAAGAAGAAGAAGAAGGAACCGAGCGCAGCCGAAGTGCTGGCCCGCGAACCGCCTTTTGATCTGGATGCGGAAATGGGCGTCTTGGGCAGCGTCCTGCTGCTGCCGGAAATCTCCGACGAAATCGCGTCGCTAAAGGCGGAAGACTTCTACAGCGACGCCAATCGCAAGATTTATCACGCGATGCGTGAAATGTACGATTCCGGCGAAAAGATCGACATCACGCTGTTGGTTTCCCGGCTGCGCACCCAAGGGGACTACGACTCGGTCGGGGGGGCTGCGTACCTGGCCCAGTTGTCCGGTGCGGTTCCCAACGCGGCACACGCGGTCTACTACGCCGACATCGTGACGGAAAAGTCGGTTTACCGACGTTTGATCAATTCCAGCACCGAGATTCTTCGCGACGCGTACGAACAGACCGGCACGGCCAAGGAACTGTGTGCCCAGGCCGAACAGAAGGTCTTTGCGATCATGGACGGTCGTTCGTCGCAAAGCGTGCACAGCATCAGTGATGTGTTGCACCAGGCGATGGACCGCATGGAAGCTCGCCTGCGAGACGAATACGTCGACGGTGGTGCCGAAACGGGGCTGAAGGGTTTCGACGATATGACCGGCGGGCTGCACAACGGCGAGCTGATCATTTTGGCCGCACGTCCATCGATGGGCAAAACCGCGTTGGCGATGAACATTGCCGAACACTGTGCGATTGTGCAACGCGCTCCGGTGCTGTTCGTTTCCTTGGAAATGTCCGGGATCGAATTGGCCGACCGGATGCTGTGTTCGCTGGCTCGTGTGAACGGTCACCGGCTTCGTAACGGGTCGATTTCATCGGACGACCGAGACCGTTTGATTGGCAAAGCGAATGAGATCAGTGAGGCGCCCCTGTACGTCGACGATTCACCCAGTCGAACGGTCAGCGAAATTGCCGCCACGGCCCGACGGATCAAGCGTCGCCAGGATGCTTTGGGGTTGATCGTGATTGACTATTTGCAACTGATCGATCCCGACAACTCGCGTGACCCTCGGCAAGAACAAGTCGCCAAGATCGCGCGTCGTCTGAAAGGGATGGCGCGGGAACTCGAAGTGCCGCTGCTGTGTCTGTCGCAGCTGAACCGGCAGGCCGAAGAGGGCAAAGATCACCGCCCGAAACTGAGCCACCTGCGTGAATCGGGTGCTATCGAGCAGGATGCCGACGTGGTGATGTTTGTTCACCGCGAAGAATACTATCACCGGGGCGAAGACAAAGCACAGTTCGCTGGCCAAGCCGAAATCATCATTTCGAAACAGCGGAACGGTCCAGTCGGCGACGTCGAATTGACCTGGGAAGCCGAGTTCACCAAGTTCAGTGACCGGGCCCCCGACCGACACAGCGAATTCGACGGTCTGGCAGAGTTCGATAATTCGGGCATGTAGTTTCCCCGTTTTTCGGTCGCTGTACCTTGGACGCGTGATTGCCGGATCGTCGTCGCTCCGCTCCTCCATCCGGCCTACTTTGTCGTTTAACCGCGTGCCCACCGGGCCGCGCGTCCCCGCACCGGAGCGCTAGGCCGCGCCGATTCAATCCACGGTCTAGCTTGCGTCGCTGTACCTTGGACGCGTGATTGCCGGATCGTTGTCGCTCCGCTCCTAGATCCGGCCTACTTTGTCGTTTAACCGCGTGCCCATCGGGCCGCGCGTTTCCGCACCGGAGCGCTAGGCCGCACCGATCCAGTCCACGGTCTAGCTTGCGTCGCTGTACCTTGGACGCGTGATTGCCGGATCATCGTCGCTCCGCTCCTCGATCCGGCCTACTTTGTCGTTTAACCGCGTGCCCACCGGGCCGCGCGTCCCCGCACCGGAGCGCTAGGCCGCACCGATCCAATCTACGGTCCAGCTTGCGTCGCTGTACCTTGGACGCGTGATTGCCGGATCGTCGTCGCTCCGCTCCTAGATCCGGCCTACTTTGTCGTTTAACCGCGTGCCCACCGGGCCGCGCGTTTCCGCACCGGAGCTCTAGGCCGCACCGATCCAATCCACAGTCCAGCTTGCGTTGCATACCTTGACGCGTGATTGCCGGATCATCGTCGCTCCGCTCCTCGATCCGGCCTACCCTGTCGTTTAACCGCGTGCCCACCGGGCCGCGCGTTCCCGCACCGGAGCGCTAGGCCGCGCCGATTCAATCCACGGTCCAGTTTGCATCGCTGTATCTTGGACGCGTGATTGCCGGATCATCGTCGCTCCGCTCCTCGATCCGGCCTACCCTGTCGTTTAACCGCGTGCCCACCGGGCCGCGCGTCCCCGCACCTGTACGTTAGGCCGCACCAAGTCATCGCCTGCGGCGTTCACCTCGCCTGGCGGGCTTCCACGGCACCGCCATAGATCTCGTGGATCACCAATGTCGCCATCCCAAACATCAACGGGATGATGTAGTACAGGGTCCGGAAGATCAGCACCGACGCCAACACAGAGTCACCGACCGATTCCTTCAACAGCGCCAACAAAATCACCTCTAGAACCCCTAACCCGCCCGGCACTTGGCTGATCAGCGAAATTGCGATCGCGGCCAGGTAGGCCGCCAGCACCAAGGCGAACGGGACGGGCGATGTGCTGGGCAGCACCAAGTACAACGCCGTCGCAGAGATCAAAAGGTCGACCGCGGCCACTGACGCTTGGACAGCCATCAGCCCCGGTTCGGGTGGTCGCAGGTGCAGCTTTCCGATCGGCCAAGGCTTGCGCCAAAACACGCAAACCAACAGGTAACCGATCGCCAGCGACAACAGGATGATGCCCAGTGTTCGCATCCCAAACGGCAACGTGTAGGGCGGCGGCAACTGGATCGGTACCAAGACCAATACGGTCCCGCCCAGAAACCACAGACCGCTCCAAAACGTCAGCCCCAGAACAGAGATCAGCACCACGATCTGGCTGGGCGACAGTCCCCATCGACTGTAGAACCGAAACCGGATCGGCGCACCGGCCAAGAACGTTCCGAAGTTATTGCCCAGCGTGAACCCCAAAAACGATACCAACGCGACTCGCCGCAGCGGAATCGAACGGCACAGGTACCGTAGCGCCAGCAGGTCGTAGCTGATCAATAGCCCATAGTTCAGTGCGATCAGGAACGCAGCGAATCCAAGGTAGATCGGCGGGACACCGGTCAGCCCGGTTTGAAACTGTTCCCATGTGATCGACGATGCCTCGTGAATCAGCAACCGTACCGCCAGCGTGAACAGCACCAGGGCCAGCGCGGGGCCCGCAAGCGTACGAAGATTGATCTTGGCCAAGGGGACCGCCGTGGGAAAAGCGAATTCGAGTCTCGAGTTGCCGCCGTTATTCTAGGACAATTCGATAGCCGATTCGGCCAAGGTCCCAAAGGGCACATTTTCGAGGGAAGTTGCCTGTTGGCAAGACGGGACGTTCCGTCGCAAATCCGCATCGGATTGTCGGTGGTGTCCCGGGAAAAAACAGTGTCCATGCGACTTTGGACCGATTGACCCGAGAATTGTGGTTGCAGCGATTTGCACCCGTCCTGGCAACAAACCGTTTCGACAGGCAAACTAGGGATCGTGCAGGACACGTCCCGCCGCTGGAATCCAGTTGGGATCGACACGAACGATTCGCATCGATCAGCAATTGGTGGATCGAAGCGGGGCTGGGTGGCCGACCTACGACGACACTTTCTCTTTTTTCTCGATGGCAGTGATATGAAAACGGTGAAGCACGAACTCGTGGTCCTTGGCGGCGGTCCCGCTGGCTATGTCGCGGCAATCCGCGCTGCCCAACTGGGGATCGATGTCGCTTGCATCGATGAAAACTCGCAGTTCGGTGGTACCTGTGTGCGAGTCGGTTGCATTCCCAGCAAAGCCTTGTTGGAATCCAGCCACGTGTACGAATCCACCCAGCATGATCTGGCCGACCACGGGATCAGCGTGGGCGATGTCAAGTTCGACTTGTCGGCCATGATGGAACGCAAGAAAAAGATCGTCGATCGTCTGACGGGGGGGATCGACATGCTGTTTAAAAAGAAGGGGGTCACGCCCTACTGTGGTCGTGGCAAGTTCCGCGATGTGAACACGGTCGAAGTCTCGCTTAGCGATGGCGGCGAAGCGGTCCAAATCACGGCCGATCAAGTGTTGGTGTGTGCCGGCAGCCGCCCCGCCAGCATTCCGCCGGTCGAAGAGGACGGGGATCGAATCGGCAACAGCACGACCGCGTTGTCCTTTCCCGACGTTCCCAAACGTTTGGTCGTCATTGGTGGCGGATACATCGGGTTGGAACTGGGCAGCGTGTGGAAACGGCTGGGCAGCGAAGTGATCGTGTTGGAAGCCATGGACCGCATCCTGCCGGGCTTGGACGACGAACTGGTCAAACTGGCTTACCGAACGTTTAAAAAACAAGGCATCGATTTCCGTACCGGCACCTTTGTCCAATCCGCCAAGGTTCAGGGCGACAAATGCATCGTCGCCATCCAAGGCGGTGAACCGATCGAATGCGATCGTGTGCTCTTGGCGACCGGACGGACTCCGGCCACCGATAACCTTGGGCTGGAATCCATCGGCCTGGAAACGGACAATCGCGGATTCATCTCCGTCAATAAGAACTTCGAAACATCAGTCGAAGGTGTTTATGCAATCGGTGACTGCATCGGCGGTGCCATGTTGGCGCACAAAGCGATGGAAGAAGCGGTCGTGTGCGTCGAGCGAATGGCGGGCATCAAGAGCCACATGAACTACGACGTGATCCCAGCGGTGGTGTACACCCATCCCGAGATCGCCATGGTCGGCAAGACTGAACAACAACTGCAGGACGAGGGCATCGAATACAAGAAGGGCATTTGTCCGTTCGGTGCCAATGGACGTGCACAGACCCTCGGCGACGTCGACGGGCGAGTGAAGATATTGGCCGATGCGAAGACCGACCGAGTGTTGGGAGTTCACATCATCGGGAACCGCGCCGGTGACCTGATCGCCGAAGCGGCTGCCGCGATGGAGTTTGGTGCGTCCAGCGAAGACATCGCGCGGACCTGCCACGCCCACCCAACGCTATCCGAAGCCGTTCACGAGGCGGCCCTGGCCGTCGACGGCCGCGCGATCCACACCGCCTAGCCGTCGCCCACGAATCGGCGATTGCTTTCGTAGCGGAAGTCGTCAAGACTTTCGATGAGCCGCTGGCCGTGAGCCCACGGGCAATTCCGCGCCGCTTATCAGCCTGTTGATTCAGTTAGCTGCTTAGACGCTAGCCTCGGTTTCGTCACCGACAAACCCGGGCTAGCTTTCGTAGCGGAAGTCGTCAAGACTTTCGGTGAGCCGCTGGCCGTGAGCCCACGGGCAATTCCGCGCCGCTTATCAGCCTGTTGATTCAGTTAGCCGCTTAGACGCTAGCCTCGGTTTCGTCACCGATAAACCCGGGCTAGCTTTCGTAGCGGAAGTCGTCAAGACTTTCGATGAGCCGCTGGCCGTAAGCCCACGGGCAATTCCGCGCCGGTTACCAGCCTGTTGATTCAGTTAGCCGCTTAGACGCTAGCCTCGGTTTCGTCACCGATAAACCCGGGCTAGCTTTCGTAGCGGAAGTCGTCAAGACTTTCGATGAGCCGCTGGCCGTGAGCCCACGGGCAATTCCGCGCCGGTTACCAGCTTGTTGATTCAGTTAGCCGCTTAGACGCTAGCCTCGGTTTCGTCACCGATAAACCCGGGCTAGCTTTCGTAGCGGAAGTCGTCAAGACTTTCGGTGAGCCGCTGGCCGTGAGCCCACGGGCAATTCCGCGCCGGTTACCAGCCTGTTGATTCAGTTAGCCGCTTAGACGCTAGCCTCGGTTTCGTCACCGATAAACCCGGCCTAGCGACCTGTTGACTTAGTCATTTTCCAAAACTTAGCGTGCAAACCATCATCCGAAGCGTGAGCGAGAGATCACATCCAATCCCTCGCTCACGCAGCGGGTTAAGAAATCTGCAGGGCGCTAGCGCCTAAACGACTGACATTAAAATTTGAGACTGGATTCAATCAACCGGACGGCTTGCACCGCTCGGCCAAAAATTCAATGGCCAATCGCTGACTTGGCAATGCATTGGCAATGATCTTGCAATCACGCTTTTTGCGATGAAACAGAAAAGGGGCGGAGCCATCTTGAAGTTCATTCACACCGCAGACATCCACTTGGACAGCCCGCTGCGGGGACTCTCCAGCGACGGTCCAGTTGACCAGATCCGAATTGCGGTTCGCGAAGCCCTGGTCAACCTTGCCGAACTCGCGGTTCGCGAAGAGGTCGATTTCGTCCTGATCGCGGGCGACATCTACGATGGCACCTGGGACAAAGCGGATACCGGTCTGTACTTTTTGAAGTGGTTGGATCGGCTACAGAAAGCGGGCATCAGCGTTTATGCCATCAGCGGCAATCACGACGCGGCGTCCAAGATGGTCAACGTATTCCAGTTGCCGCCGAACCCCAGCGGCCACCCGGTGATGATGTCGTCTCAGACCGCCGAGACGTTCTTGTTGGATGATTTGGATGTCGCGATCCACGGCCGCGGTTTCGCTCAACAAGCCGAGGCCGAGAACCTGGTTCGCCAGTACCCGGCGGCCGTTCCGGGGAAGTTCAACATCGGCATGTTGCACACTTCATTGGACGGTGCGGCCGGCGGTGTCCACCATCGCTATGCTCCCTGTGTTCCCAGCGATCTGATTGGCCGCGGGTACGACTATTGGGCGCTCGGGCATATCCACACACGCAAACACCATCACAAGCCCGGCCAGTCGCCGATCGTCTTTCCCGGCAACATCCAAGGGCGGCACATTCGCGAATCCGGACCGAAGGGATGCGAGGTGGTGACCGTCGATGACGACGGCACTGTAACCCTGGACTTCGTGCGTTTGGATGTGTTCCGTTGGGAGGTGTGCACGGTCGATGTCGATTCCGCCGAATCGCCTGACGAACTGCTGACACGTTTCGCCGCGGCGATGCGTCAAGTCGCGGCCAATAGCGACGGCTTGCCGATGGCGGTGCGTGTGATCGTCACCGGCACCAGCGTCGCCCATGACGACTGGCTTGCCGATACCAACCGTTGGACCGACCAAATACGCGCCGATGCGATCACGATCGGCGGAGCAAATGTGTGGGTCGAAAAAGTACGCTTCGACACTCGCCCGACTCGCCGGCTGACAAGCGAAGATGTCGAAAGCGGCCCGATTGCCGAACTGTTGCGGCTGTTTGACGAATTGGAATGTGACGACGAACTGACGATGCTTGTGGACGCCGAACTGGACGATCTGCGAAACAAACTACCCGACGAACTGATGACCGGTGACGATTCGATCGCTCCCAAAGGCGACCTTGGACGTGTCCGAAGCTTGCTGTCGCAGATCCAGCCGATGGTGGTTCATCGATTGCTAAGCGAGGAGGTGTCATCATGAGGTTTTTGCGTCTCGATCTGATTCGTATCGGTCCCTTCGCCGGCCGAACCTTGACGTTTGATCAAGGTGAATTCGGACTGCACCTGATCTACGGCCCGAATGAGGGCGGAAAGAGTTCGTCGCTGCGCGCCCTGAGCCAATGGTTGTTCGGAATCAAAGGCGAAAAGAGTTGCCGCGACCACTTCCTGCACTCGCATAACGAGCTACGCGTCGGCGGTGTGATTGAAAGCGAAGCGGGACAGACTCTGGAGTGCATTCGTCGCAAGGGCGGTCAAAAATCGCTCCGCGCCGGTGACGATAAGACCGCCGTCGATCTGGACGACTTGCACGCGATGTTGCACGGGATCGACGAAAAGCAATTCGCAACTCAGTTTGGCATCGATCTGGAACAACTGGTCGATGGCGGCATGTCCATCGTGCAGTCGGGCGGTGATCTGGGCCAGTCGTTGTTCGCCGCCGGCAGCGGGACCGCAGGTGTCAATCAGTTGGTCAAGTCGCTGGATGCCCAGTGCGAACAATTGCTGAAATCCAGCGGCACCCGAGCGGCCGTCAATGCCGCGATCATCGATCTGAACAAAGCTCGGAAAGCGCTCAGTGATGCCAGCGTCCCCAGCAAACAGTGGCAAGCGATCCGTGATTCGCTGCACGATTCGATCGATAAACGGAAACGCCTGGACGACGAAATCGTTGAACTGGAAAGCCAACGCGATCGCTTGGACCGCATCCACCAGTCGCTTGCAACGATCAGCAGCCTGAAAGATGCGCGTGCAGCGTACAGCGAACTTGTCGATGTGCCGGCGCTGCGCCCCGATTTTTCATCGCAACGTGCCGAAACCGTGGCGGCACTGACCGCGGCCAAGGCTGCGGTCCAATCGGCGCAGTCCGAACGCACGTCGATTGCCGAACGAATCGACGGACTGCTTGTCCCGCAGGCGATCCTGGATCAAGAAGCTGCCATCGCGGACCTGTACAAGAATCTGGAACGATACCGCGAGTGGCTTCGAACCTGCCCGGGACTCGAATCGGAACGTCAACTGCTGAAGACCCGGATCGATCGCGTTTTAACTCAGCTAGGGCGACAGACCGGTGACGTCGGTAGCGATGGTGCGACTGCGGACGGTTCAGGTGCCGACGGTCCGGGAAATCTTCGAATCGGGATCGCCCAGCGGCAACGCATCGTGGAATTGGCCGAGCAACGATCGGGATTGATCCAGTCGGCGGTCGAGGCGAAGGCCGATGTCGAAGAAAAGGCGAGACAGCTGGACATTGAAACCCAGGGACTCGCTGCTCTGCCGCCCAGTGTCGATACCACCCAACTGCGAAGTGCGATCGACGACGCGCAGAAACTCGGTGACTGTGACCAACAACTTGCTGAGGATCAACAACGACTCGGCGGATTGATCGAGCGTAGCGGACTGTTGCTGAAACAGTTGCCGTTGTGGAACGGGACGTTGGACGAACTGGAAAGCTTGCCGCTGCCATCGCTAGATTCCATCACCCGTTTTGCCAGCGATTGGAGTTCCGCGGATCAGGCGATCGATGCATTGGCCGGCGAGATTCAGACGTTGGAAGACAGCATCGCAGCCGCCGAGGCTCAGCTCAATGCGCTGCAACTAAGCCAAGATGTTCCAACCGAAGAAGAACTAACCGACGCACGCGCCCAACGCGACCGCGTCTGGCAAACGATCGCTGCCAACCTATCCCGTCCGCCCGCCACGGTGGATGCAAGTGATTCTGCCGATCAGTTTGAAACGCTGCTGCGACGTGCTGATGACATTGGCGATCGTTTGCGCCGGGAAGCCGAGCGGGTTGCCCAAAAGTCGCGACTGATCTCCGACCGAGACGGTTGGACACAGACCCTGGAAACGCGTCGGGCGCGGCTGGATGCAGCCCGTTGCAATCGCCAAAACTTGGTCGACGATTGGAAAAGCCTTTGGATGCTGGCCAACATCGATCCCCGATCACCGCTGGAAATGCGCGAATGGTTGGCCTCACACGGGCAATTGGTCGAACTGGCCGATGCGATCCGGAATCAGACGCTGATACGCGATCAAACCTGTGAACGAATCCAGCAACATCGCACGACGTTGTGGAAACGCTACTCGGAAACCTTTCCAATCGATTCACGCGACCTCGACATCAACGACGTTGATCCGGCGAGCGGTTCGAATGGCGACTCGGCTGTTGGATCGGACGATCCGCTCCGGCAGGTGATTGATCGATGTGCGACGCGTTGCAAGTTGCTGGATTCCATTTCCACCAAACACGAACAGCTGTCCGCACGCATCGATCAGATTCGATCGCAACAGGCAGCATCGCAGGCTAGGTGGGACGACGCCAATGCGAAACAGGCTCGATGGCAACAGGAATGGTCGGTCGCAGTGGACGCGCTGGACGGTAGCGCCGATCTGACAGCCGCCCAGGCGCTGGCGATGCTGCAGGCGATCGACCAGGTTGCCGCCGATATTGATAAGTCAGCCGAACTGGCCAATACGTGGTCGAACCAACGTCGCTTGATCGAAGAATTCGAAGCCTCGGTTGACCAACTGTTGCAGCGACTCGATGTGTCACCAAGTGAAACCCCGAAGGACCAAACGGTAGCCGATCTGCACGTCCAGCTTCGACATGCCCGGGAACAGAAGGCGACTCGGGACGGATTGGTCGTTCAACGCGATCGAGTCGAACAGCAACTGTCGGATGCTCTCCAGTCTCAATCCAAGCTTGCCGAGATGCTCGACCAAATGCGACGCGAAGCGGGCTGCGATAGTGTGGATGATCTCCCCGAGGTCGAGCGTCGATCGGCAGAGCGTGGTCGGATCGAACAACAGATCGATTCGCTGGAAAAACAGCTTCGGCAATCGGCTCAGGGGACGGAGATCGACGCTTTCATCGCGGCTGCGGATGCGGAAGACGCCGATCGGTTGGTGCCACGAATGGCACAGTTGGACGAAGAAATTCAACGCGTCAAAGTGGAACAGAAAGATCGTTCGGAATCGATCGGCGGCCAACAGAAAGACCTGGACCGGATGGACGGCAGCGGGGATGCGGCGAAGGCCAACGAAGACGCTGAAATCGCGTTGGCTCAGGTCCGCCAGCATGCCGAAACCTACACTCGCGTGAAGCTGGCCTCGGTCGTGTTGAAACGTGCGATCCAGCGCTATCGAGAACAGAACCAGGGGCCGCTGATCGACCGAGCCAGCCAGTTGTTTGCAAAACTGACGCTGGGGGCATTCGACGGCCTGCGCAGTGACTTCGGTGACGATGGCCAGCCGATCATCGTCGGCGTCCGAGGCACCGGGGGGGCGAATTCGGAAGCCGACTCAAGCCAGCCGGCACTCACCGGTGGTCCGTCGCTGGTGCCGGTGGACGGGATGAGCGAAGGGACCTGTGATCAAATGTTCCTGGCCTTGCGAATCGCATCCTTGGAACAGTATTTCGAACATCATCCGCCGGTCCCATTTGTCGTGGACGACATTCTGGTGAAGTTTGACGATGCCCGTTCGGCGGCCGCGATGGAGGTGCTAGCCGAGCTATCCGTGAAAACTCAGGTGATCGTGTTCACACACCATCAGCATTTGATCGACGTCGCGCGAGGATCCGTGCCGGCGGACCGGTTGTTCGTCCAGTCGCTCGAAGATGCGAGCCCGTATCGGCAGACTTCCCAGGCGTCATCGGGAACATCGGCAAAGGTCGCGGCAAAGGCATCGCCAAAGAAGAAATCCAAACCGGCAAAGAAGAAGTCTGCGGCACCGGCAAAGGTGGCTTCCGTGCCCGATTCCCAACAGGACGGATCTGCAAAAAACTCGGGAGAACTGTTCTAAGACTGCCGAAAACTCGACTGCATTCGGCCACATTCGAGTCGCAATTCCGTGGGCGATCGCACGCGAAGGGCGTGGTCCACCGATCGCGCCAACCGGCACAGTTTGCATTTTCTGGTGATGTGGCGGTCCAAACAAGCCAAAAACGTTCGCGATCTGGTCCGGGGTGGGCTTGGACCACCGAAAGCAAGACGCTAAACTCCGCCCCATGGAATGGCGATCCCACATCGGCGACCCGTCATCCCACCGCAGAAGACGGCGGCATAGCTCAGCTGGTTAGAGCAGCGGAATCATAATCCGCGTGTCGGGGGTTCGAGTCCCTCTGCCGCTATTTCATGGGTCAGACAACCCGAGACACTTAGAGCCGAATCCCGGAATGGCCGGGGTTTGGCTTTTTTCTTGGGATGCCTCTTTCGTGATGAGTCGCCGGAATTTCTGTTGCTAGAGTGTTGCCGACTGGAACCTGCCCCTTCAGCCATCCATCGCGGCATCCGGTTTGGGGCCATGGAGATGGGATCGTGCTTGGGCCACTTGTTGAGCAGGCCGCTGGACCGTCACTAGAACATCTTCGCGGCCGAATTGGCCTAGATGCGGCGGTTCGTAATTGTCCTGAGCCACCTTCGTTTAACTCTCGTCGGGCAGTCGAGGCTGCGATCAACCGGCGCGGCACAAATGGCATCCAGCCAAGCTGGTGATCGCCCCTCGCCTGGGATCGGGATGTATCATGCATGGGTGGTGATTCCGTCAACACACCATCCCCCAAGTCCGTTCCGAGCCGAGTTTTGATGTTGGGAAGCTTGCGTGAGAGGGCGGAAACTCGATCGCTTTTGCACAGGAGAACAGCATTACGAGTTCGGCTTCCTGCTATCGCTTAAAACCCTACTTCCGTAACGTCGGTCTCGTTTGCACGGTCGCGTTTGCGATCATGGGGCTGGCATCTGTTTTCGTCGCATACTTCAACGTCGACCATTCGTTTGCAAGGCCGCTGCATGCTGCGACTGGCTTCGGTTTGTTCTGGTCTTGTTTTGTCCTCTTGGGCGTATGGCTGGTTGCGCTTCATCGGCGATACCGCCTTTACGTATCCGAGCAATCCATACGACAATGCGGCGTCGTGCGCGATCGCACCGTTAAGATCGTGAATCTTGACGAAGTCCAATGGCGTCGATTTCCCGCTGGCGGAAGCGTGCGACTTTCGGGACCCGATGGAACGATCAAGATCGAACTTGGGAGCTTTGTCCGATGCCAACGTAATGATCTGATCTCGTTTCTGCGTGAGTCCATTCCGGATGAACGTCAGACGGGATGGGCCGAATTCGAACAACAATTTCGGGACAGTCCAGAACGGGGTCGGCTGAGTCGACGTTCCTCGTGGATTCTGGTATTCGTGCTGGGCTTCCATGCGATCGCATTCTTCTTGATGTGGGCTTTTGATTTTGGCGCTCGATTCCTACTGATCGCAATCGTCAACCTCGCATTCGCTGTACACCTGCGTCGAGGAATGCGAAATTCACCGTCGAATGCCAATGGTCGCGATCCGGCAAATGCACCCGAGCCGCAGAGTGGGTCGTTTTGAGTGACCGCGATCTCTCGTCACGATCATAGAGATCGCAACCGTTCGCTGTGTGACAAGTCCGTTCCACCTTGATCGCCGTTCAATGAATCCATACCAGCCACCGATCGCCAGTGCTAACAAGACGGTTGGCTCGACTCGTTGGATTCGGGGTTTCTTGATTCTCAACGGCGTGCTGATGGCGATCCCTGTTTTAATCGCTCTCTTCACGTACGTATCGCTGAAAATCGAATTCGCGATGCAACCGAACAACATCAACGGTGATCCGGTCACCTATCAGCACGAACTCGTCAGCGTTCCCGGTTCGGTGTGGCCAATCGTTGCGTTCTTTCTTGTTCCAAACCTGATCTTGCTTACCAAGTTCACGCTTTCGGCAGTGGGGCAAAGACGAGGTGCAAGCGGCTAGGCGGCGGTTGGCGGTTGGATTTGGTCTGTAGGATGGCCTTTCAAGGCCGTCTTGTGCTTAAGTTTGGGTGGATGGCGGCCTGGAAAGGCCGCCCTACTTTGGGGGCGATGTGGTGATTCTCTATTCCCCGCTGTTGGCCAGATTCTTTTTCCCCTTTTTGCTCGGTCCACTTTGGCCTACCCTTCTTGAACATTCGTAAACATCGTGGATGAGATGGTTAGAATAGCCGTCGTCCTTTGTCCGGCACGAAATTAAAATTTCCATCCGAAGACAAATGACTATCGATTTCCAAGCAACGAATTCATCGCTCGGTGCTCACAGGTGTTGATCGCAGGGCGGGCGCTGAAGGCCCTGCCAAACCGCGCATCCAGACGGGAGCTCACTTGATCGCTTTACGAAAGCCACGATTCACGATCGCTACGATGTTGCTGTTGACGGGGTTGATCGCGATTGCAATCTCGCATCTGCGTACGTCGACTGAGCTGGCACACGTGCAATCCGAATTGACGCAACTCCGGAATGACTCGACGATCCTGGACGCGGATGACGATTCGATGATTCATGCGATCGCATTACCGACCTACGGACCACTGCAGTGGCGATGGAAGATTCAACTGCCCCGCGATGGCACCTATCGATTGCGGTACGCTTTCGACAACATTCCTGAGTCCGGTTTTCCTGCGAAGTCACAAGCGATCGATGGTGCCTTCCTGGATGCCTACGCGAAACCTCTTCAAGGTGGAGTTCCGTTTACGTTGGATGTTGGCATTTTTCAGGACGCCAGCGGCGTCTGGCAGTTCCAAACAGACAATGGCCAGCGCGGTCCTCGATTTCCCATCCATCACCATCCCGCTTGGCTAGATAGGAAAGAGAGCGTTGGCTGGGGATTCCGTGTGTATGGCAAAAACCAAACGGTTTCCTCCGACAGCGACATGCCGCGGATGCTATTTAGCGGCAGGAAGAGCAAGATGCTACCGGGTGGTGCATCAACGGTTGAAATGAATCCTACCGATGGACTGCTGATCTGGATCGAACGCAAATCCACCCCAACTCCACCTGGACCGTGACTGGGGCTTCCGTTTGACAGGTTCGCCTCGGCTTGCGATCTGGATTGCGGCGGCTGCCGCGTAAGGCGGAATCTGTGTTGGCAACGAGCGATCAATCAGTGTCGTTTCGTTCTTCCCCCCTCTCTCTAACTCTCCTCCCCCGCAAACCGCTGCGCGGCTGGGTTGAGATGACTTTAGTCGCGACACTGATTGATCGCTCGTTGCTTGATCCACAGCACGCGGCGGATTCTCTCCATTGGGATTCGTCGGAATTACCCGACTGCCACTCGCGTTCAGTGCACTGCAGCGGTTTTGAAATGGAATCGTCGATCGCTTTGCGATTGCGTGAATTGGGAATCGTGGTAGCCTGAGTTGTTGGCCTGCGCGAAACGAGCATCCAGATGCCGGTAGCGGTTCCCCACCTCTTTGGTGGTTGGAACGTCGTCTTTTCGCGATTCGCGGTTCGTTCTGGCCGGAGATTCTCTCCGACAGACAAACGGCAGCAGGCCTGTCGATGGCCCAAGGAGGCGATCATGGTCGACGGTTTTGCCAAGGCACCGCGTTATGTCTTGAAGGATGGTTCGCGTCCGACTTGCCCGTCTGTTTTGCAGGCGTCTTCGGACTCGGTGGCAACCGTTGTTTTCGGATTTTCGGATAAGCCTGAATACGACGCTTTCCAAGCGGCTAGCTCGATCGCACTGACGCCCTATCCGCTGGTCAAAGGGTATTTGCAGAATCAAATCGAACTGGATACGGCAGCGTTGAATCTAGTCGTGGTCGATGCGACCGCTGCTGGACAACCCATTCTAAATGCCGCGACGTTCGAATCGGTTTTGGAATCATTTCAGTTAAATTCGGACACCGTCGCGATTTCCCACCGCTTGGTTTTTGACGAGTCGGCAAGCGGGTATCGGATCGAGGAGTCTTCCTTGGTCCCCGGTACCGGACCAGTGGCATGACCGCGATTCGTTCCGGGCGATAGCGGCGGACGGTCCACTCATTCCCACAGCGGACTGGCGAACGAATCGACGCCATCTTTGCGGCGAGCTACTGCTTGCGCTTCGCGATCGATGGGAAAGAGGTCCAGACTCACGTCAGATGTTGGGAGGCCAGCGTTGATCACCAGAAACTCTGATTCACTTTTACTCGAACCGTGCGATATCACGCCTTCCCAACCGGACTGGGAAGTCATCGGCGTCTTCAATCCTGCGGTTGCTGCGGTCGACGATGGCATGGTCATGCTGGCGCGTGTTGCCGAGCGGCCTAGCGAACGAAGGTCGGGATGGACCTCGCTTCCACGCTGGGAAAGCAGCGGAGAGCCGGTGGTCGATTGGGTCCGTGATGAGGACCTGCGACTTACCGATGCGAGAGTCGTTGCATTGGACCAGAGCGGCGATCTTCGGCTGACGTCGGTGTCCCATTTGCAAATCTTTCGTCAGTCGCGCAGCGCCCCTGACCTTTGGGAATTCGTTGGTCGGTTGTTGCCCGAGCACGCGTGGGAAGGCTTCGGAATCGAAGATCCGCGGATCACGAAAATTGATGATACTTTCTGGATCACTTATGTCGCGGTTTCCAAATCGGGCGCCGCGACCGCGCTGATGTCTACCAAGGACTTCCAGCGGTTCAAGCGGCACGGGATCATCTTCGCCAGCGAAAACAAGGACGTCGTGCTGTTCCCCCATCGGATTGGCGGCGACTATGTAGCGTTTCACCGGCCAAACCCAAACTCGCATTTTTGCGCTCCGCAAATCTGGATCGCTCGGTCACCCGACCTCATCCATTGGGGACGGCATGAACCGATTGTTGGTGGGGTCCAACCGTGGGAAGGCGATCGCGTCGGTAGTGGTACGCCACCGGTATTGACCGACGAGGGATGGTTGATGCTGTATCACGGCAGTGCAACGTCGGAAGTGGCGGGCATCGTCGGTTGCTATTCGGCGGGAGCGTGCTTGTTTGATCGCGATGACCCCACCCGCGTGGTCGCTCGATCGCGTGAACCGATCATGTCACCGACCACCGAATACGAAACGAACGGCTTTGTGCCCAATGTTGTCTTTCCAACGGCCTTGTTGGATTTCGGTGACGATTGGCAGTTGTTCTATGGCGCTGCCGACACTTGTGTCGCGGCGACCCGGTTTTCGAAGCAGTCAATCTCGGACTCGCTACTGCCAATGCTGGGCAAACCCTAAAGCGGACTGATGCTCTCCGTTCAACCAAAGCGTCGGCCCCCTTCAAGATAGGTATCAACCATGACTAAGCCCGAATTTCAAAAGATCGCTTTCGTCGGCGACTACCTGCCGCGCAAATGCGGTATCGCTACGTTCACTCACGATTTGCGAACCGCGATCGTCAAAGCATCCGGTGCCCCGTGCATGGTTGTTCCGGTGAATGACATCGTTGCAGGGTATGCGTATGACAAAGAAGTGCAATTCGAAATCATCGAGCAGCAGCTGGAAGACTATCACGCTGCAGCCGATTTTTTGAACTTCAGCAACGTCGATATGGTTTGCTTGCAGCACGAGTTTGGAATCTACGGTGGGCCCTGCGGAAGTCACGTCTTGGCGCTGTTGCAGGACTTGCGAATGCCTGTGGTGACCACGCTGCACACCGTTCTTTCAGAGCCAAGTCAAACGCAGCGTGCGGTCATGATGCAGTTGATCGAGCTGTCGACACGATTGGTTGTGATGACCGAGCGAAGTCGGAAAACTCTTGTCGAAACCTACGCGGTTGACATCCATAAAGTGGACTTGATCGCCCACGGAATTCCCACGGTTCCCGACACCGACCAGAAAGTTCTGAAGGAACAGTTCAACGTCGAAGAGAAGGCGGTCGCGCTCACCTTTGGGTTGTTGTCACCGGGAAAAGGGATCGAGCACGTCTTGCAAGCGATTCCGGAAATCGTTTCCCGATTTCCAAACTTTATCTATCTGGTACTGGGTGCAACGCACCCCAGTTTGATTCGCGAGCAAGGGGAACGGTACCGGATCAGTTTGGAACGGATGGCGAAAGAGCTTGGCATTACGAAGCACGTCAGTTTCTACAACCGATTCGTGGAACTGGAAGAGCTAACGGAGTTCATCGGTGCAGCAGATCTTTACATCACGCCCTATCTGAATGTTCAGCAGGCCGTTTCGGGAACGCTCGCGTACGCGTTTGGTTGTGGTCAGGCGGTGATCTCGACACCCTACTGGCATGCCGAAGAATTGTTGGCCGATGGACGCGGTGTTTTGGTACCGTTCGCGGATCCACCTGCCATCGCTCGTGAGGTGATCGGATTGCTTGCCGATGACGATCGTCGCTTGGCAATGCGAAAGCAGGCTCACCGGTTGGGCCGAAGTATGACGTGGGATCATGTTTCGCAGTCGTACCTTGCGTCGTTTCGCCAAGCACGCGAAGAACATCGAAGTCAGCGAAAGCCACTGGCCGTTCGCACGCTTGATGAGCAACCGTTGGCGCTGCCTCAGATGCAACTTGGCCATTTGGACCGTCTGAGTGATTCCACCGGTATCGTTCAACACGCGATCTACACGATTCCCGACCATGACCATGGCTACTGCACCGACGACAATGCGCGCGCACTGATTCTGACCGTGCTGCTGGAAGAATTGGGCAAGGATTCGCCAGTGGTGCATTCGTTGGCATCGCGATACGCCGCATTCTTGAATGTGGCGTTTAACCGCGACACAGCCCGGTTCCGCAACTTCATGAGTTTCGACCGATGCTGGTTAGAGGACGATGGATCGGACGATTCGCAGGGTCGCGCCTTGTGGGCGTTGGGGACTTGCGTCGGCCGTTCGCACCGCGGAGGAATGGCGGCTTGGGCAAGTGAGATTTTTCAGCTTGCGCTGCCTGCCTGCGTAGCGACCAGCTCGCCGAGAACCTGGGCCTTGGGGATCATCGGGATTCACGAATACTTGCGACGTTCCGGCGGTGATCGCTCGGCAGCAGCCATGAGTCAGAAGTTGGCCGATCGTCTGCTAGAGATGTACGACCGCGTCGCGACGGATGAATGGCCTTGGTTCGAAGACATTGCAACGTACAACAATCCCAAGCTATCGCATGCGTTGATCGTCCATGGGCGTCGGACGGCAGATCAGCGATCGATCGATATTGGGGTGCAATCGCTTCGTTGGCTTTGTAAACAACAGCTTTCGCCACAAGGCCGCTTCCGGCCGATTGGATCCAACGGTTTCAGTCGCGAGGGCCGAAAGACGGCGGTCTTCGACCAACAAGCGATTGAGGTTCACGCGATGGTTTCGGCATCGATCGAAGCCTATGCGGCTACCAAGGACCCGTTTTGGAACGAGCAAGCGCATTTGGCCTTCGATTGGTTCTTAGGACGCAACGACCTGGGCCAGCCGATTTACGACGCATCGACGGGCGGGTGCTTCGATGGGTTGATGGAGGGGCAAGTGAATCAGAATCAAGGTGCCGAATCCACGCTGGCGTTCCTGCTTTCGTTGGTTGAAATGCGTGGGCTTAGCGCCACCGAAAGATTTACATCCGCGTCGTCCAAGCAGCTTTCGTCATGAGCGGCGTTTGCCGTTTGGGCGGTGCTGGCTAGACGCGACAGGAGAGAGGTCGCTGGCTCGGTTGCCTCCCCATGTCCAAACAACTGCCGAACCGTCACAGGCAATTGCTGCATTGCCTTTTGATCATGCGTTGGCGTGCTGCATGCGTGAACGTCGTCGGCGTGGTAGATCGTTTGGCTACGCAGAAAACCCGTCGGATTTTTCCGAAACCAATGCGATGGTCTTTCGACGAAAGGCAATGCATGAAAAAGAACCCATCCAACCTGGAAGTATCCATTGATGCAAATCAAACGCACCGGCATCGTTCTATCCCCCAACCGACAACGCGTGGTCTTGCGACCGTTTCAGCCACCCGGCGACGATCGTATCCTTCGCGTGATCGCCCGCGTTTGTACGTTGTCGGAGGCGGAAGTCGATAGCCAACTGGACCATGTGTTGGATGAATTTCATGGGCGTCATCAAGACCCCAAAGCGTTCTTCAAACAACGGTTTTGCGATCTTAGGCACTACCTGCTGACCGACACGCCTCTGAGCGACCACCGGCAATTGCTTTTGGGTGCCTACTTTACTCAAGAATACGCGTTGGAATCTGCGGCTCTGTTCAACCCTTCGTTGGTTTGGCATCCAGACCAGAGCAATGTTCCGGCAGGGTCGAAACGGTTTGCAATGAGTCTGCGAGCGGTGGGCGAAGGACATATCTCGTCCATCGTGTTTCGCAGCGGCACGATTAGCCGTGATCTTGAAATCGCAATCGATGAACCGGTTCGATTCGTGACGACACCGACGTTTGTGCCCGATTCCAGTTACGAGAATGATTTGTTCCGTCGCAAATTGATCGAGCTAGGCTTGGGAACAGCGTTCACCTATCAGGTGCTGTCAGAACTGCCTAGCGAATTCACGCTGGGTCAGCTCGAAACCCGACTCAATGCATCCCTGCGCGAGCACCGGTCTCATCATGACGAACTTGCACCGATCGTCGAGCAAGTGGTGATACTGGCGAAGTCCAACTACGAAGTCCAATACACGGCCGACCATGATCTATCCGAACGGCTGATCTTTCCGTTCAGTCCAACGGAATCCAACGGAATCGAAGACGCCCGATTCGTTCACTTTCAAAATGATGATGGCACCAGTCGGTACTACGCGACCTACAGCGCCTACGATGGACGAATGGTCTTGCCACAGTTGCTGGAAACCAAGGACTTCCTGCGATTCAAGATGCATACGCTGAATGGTCCGGCGGTGGCGAACAAAGGAATGGCATTGTTTCCCAGGAAGATCAATGGGCATTACGCAATGCTGGGGCGACAGGACGGCGAGCATTTGTACCTGATGTATTCGGACATGCTGTACTTTTGGCACACCGCTGAATTGATCATCAAGCCCACTTATCCATGGGAGTATGTGCAAATGGGCAACTGCGGATCGCCGATCGAAACGGAAGCCGGTTGGCTTGTCCTGACCCACGGTGTCGGTCCAATGCGTAAGTACTGCATCGGCGCGATGCTATTGGATTTGGAGGATCCGTCCAAGATTCTGGCTCGGCTTGCTGAACCACTGATCACTCCGAATGAAGTGGAGCGAGAAGGGTATGTTCCCAACGTGGTCTACACCTGCGGTGCGATCGTGTTCGAGAACACTTTGATCATCCCCTACGCGATGTCGGACTACGCCACAACCTTTGCCACGATCGATTTGAACGAGTTGCTGTCGTCAATGACTTCCTAAGCAACGAGCGATCAATATGTGTTGCGATGAAAGTCATCTCGCCCCCGCCGCGCAGCGGTTTGCGGGGGAGTGAGTTGGAGAGAGGGGGAAGAAAGAAGCGACACCTACTAATCGATCGTTGCTAGGCAAAGCACCGAAAATGGCTACCTCGCGTCTCATAGTCGATCCAGTTTGGTCCGCCGAACCACGCGGGCAGTGATTCCCGTCTTTTCCAGATGAGCTAGATCGATATGGAATGTCCAAGCCAAAGGCAACCTGCGTGGTGGGAAACGGGGGTGATCTACCAGATTTATCCTCGTTCTTTTCAGGATAGCGATTCGGACGGGGTGGGTGACCTTGCTGGTATCGAATCACGTTTGGACCACCTTGTCCGTCTAGGCATCGATGCAATCTGGCTTTCGCCAATCTATCCTTCACCGATGGCTGACTTTGGCTACGACGTCGCGGACTATTGCGACATCGATCCGATATTCGGAGATCTGGATGGATTTGATCGGTTGCTGGCTGCGGTTCACGCGAGGGGGCTGAAGCTTGTACTCGACTTCGTTCCCAATCATTCTTCGGATCAACATCCATGGTTTGTCGAAAGCCGGGCATCCCGCGATAACCCGAAACGCGATTGGTACATTTGGCGTGATCCGGCACCCGGTGGAGGTCCGCCGAACAACTGGATCAGTGACTTTGGTGGATCGTCTTGGCAGAGGGATGCACCGACTGGCCAATACTACCTTCACGCGTTCCTGAAACAGCAGCCGGACCTGAATTGGCGAAATCCCGAACTGCGGTTAGCGATGATGTCGGTGCTGCGGTTTTGGTTGGACCGCGGCGTTGACGGATTTCGGATGGATGTACTGTGGCATATCGTGAAAGATGCGTCACTGCGAAACAATCCCATCAACCGGGACTGGACATCCGATCGTACCGAACGAGACCGATTGATCCAGACCTATTCGACTGACCAACCGGACGCCCACAAGATTGCTTGCGACTTTCGTGCACTTGCCGATCACTATGGCGACCGTGTGTTGATAGGCGAAATCTGTTTGCCAAATGACCGCTTAGTTCAGTGGTACGGAACCGCGGAGCGTCCACAGGTCCACTTGCCCGTCAACTTCGGTCTGATGGAAACACAATGGAACGCATCGGCACTGCGACGGATGATCGCAGACTACGAAGCCTGCCTTCCCGCATTCGGCTGGCCCAATTGGGTGATCGGCAGCCATGACGCACCTCGCATCGCTGCACGCGTGGGAGACTCGCAAGCCCGAATCGCAGCGATGCTGCTACTGACGCTTCGCGGAACGCCGACACTTTATCAAGGTGATGAAATTGGCATCGGGGAAGTCTGTATCCCACGCGATCGAGTTCGAGATCCACAGGACCTGCGTCAGCCTGAACTCGGGATTGGGCGGGATCGCTCGCGAACGCCGATACCGTGGGACGACCACGAATTCGCGGGGTTCAGCACCGTCGATCCATGGCTGCCGCTAAACGACGATTGGCGTGATCGCAATGTCGCTATGCAAAGTCGAAATAGCGATTCGATTCTTTCGCTTTACCAAACCCTGCTATCGTTTCGGCGGAGCCACCCTGCGCTGACCAGCGGGAATCTGACGCTGATTGATTCCGCAGACGATGTGCTGGCGTACGAACGCCAGCATGGCGACCAGCGATTGCTGATTGCGATGAACCTTAGTGACCAGATGCGGCCGCTGCCGCTGTCTTCGCTGGATCAAAAGTTGGCGGGCACCGATGTACTGGTTTCGACGCTGCGGCCCGTGACAGGTGGCGATCGGCCACATGATGAGACGCTGGAGCCGAACGAAGGTTTGATCTTGAAAATTTACGGGCAACACTAACATGCGTATTGCGATGCTGGCTCCGATTGCGTGGCGAACGCCGCCTAGAGCCTACGGTCCTTGGGAACTCGTTACCAGCATGTTGACCGAGGCATTGGTCAGACGGGGGATCGACGTGACACTCTTTGCGACATTGGATAGCGAGACCACGGGAACGCTTGACGGTGTGGTGCCGGCGCCGTACGGGGATGATGCATCGATCGACGCAAAGGTTTGGGAGTTCCGACATTTGGCGTATCTGTTTGAACAGGCCGATCGGTTTGATTTGATTCACAACCAAGCGGATTTTCCCGCCCACGCGTTTTCACGATTGGTGAAGACGCCGATTGTCACAACGATTCATGGATTTTCGTCGGATCGGATCATGCCGATGTATCGCGAATTCCAGGACGTGGTGCATTACGTTGCCATCAGTGACGCCGATCGCCATCCCGGTCTCCGGTATGCGGCCACCATCCATCATGGGATTCCGTTGGATGACTTTCCGTTCCATGCAAACACTAGCGATGACCTGCTATTCTTTGGCCGAATCCATCCCGATAAAGGGGCGGCCGAGGCGATCGCCGTTGCACGGCGATGCGGGCGTCATCTGAATATGTACGGTATCGTGCAGGATGATGGATACTATCAATCGGAAGTAGTCTCGGCCAACGATGGTGTGCACATGACGTATCACGGTGCGGTTGGTGGGCAGCAGCGGTTAGACGCACTGGGGAATGCACACGCCTTGCTGCATCTGATCAACTTCGATGAACCGTTTGGGCTTTCGGTCGTCGAGGCGATGGCCTGCGGGACGCCGGTGATCGCTACGAGACGCGGGTCGATGTCCGAATTGATTGAACATGGCGTCACAGGTTTTCTGGTCGACGGCCTCGAAGAGGCGAGTCGGGCGATCGAGCGAATCGGTGACATCGATCGCAGCACTGTCCGTCGTTCCGTGGCAGAACGGTTCTCGATCGATCGGATGGCGGACGCCTACATCAGCGTCTATCGACGCATCCTTGGCAAAGCCTGATTGGGTTCCGTTGCAGCGATTCACCGCGAACGGGAGGATCGAAACCAACAACATGACGACCGGCGTCAATCGCCAACAGGTACACTGATGTGAATCGTCGTCGGTCGCAGAAAATGGAATGAATGATGTCAGGTAACCGCTCGGGCGGAATCGACGACGAGCAGAATCCCCGGGTACTGGTCTCCTTTTTGCTCTGCGAAAGCGACTCGTTTTTGCACTCGATCTCTCCCTACTGATTTTGATTGAAACATGTCTTGGCGTGACTGGTACGATGCTCTCGAAAAACCAACCTGGACTCCCGAACCATCGACGATCGGGCTGATCTGGCAGATTCTGTATCCGATCATATTGGTTACCTTTGGCTACATCTTCTATCGAGTCGCTCGCAAGAAGATTCCGTTTCCGGTGGCGATCCCGCTGGTGATCAACCTGATCGCGAACGTCGCGTTCACGCCGATTCAGTTTGGTCTTCGAAATCTCCCGCTTGCGGCGGTCGACATCGCGATCGTTTGGATCACGATCCTATGGGCGATGAAGGCGATTTGGCCTCACCACCGCTGGATCGCTCTTGCACAGATCCCATACCTGGTGTGGGTTTCCATTGCGACCGTGTTGCAGTTCACGATCACTTGGAACAACTAAACTCGGTCACGGTCAGAAGATCGAGCATTTCGGCACGGCGAATGCTTACGTGAATAGATCAACCCAAAGGCAACTTCCGCATTCCGATCAGGATCAACCATGGCCAGCTATCCGATTCAAACCGTTCACGGCGTATCGTCTCCCATTGTTCGCGGCATCGACCACGACGCGGCAAGTCGTGCGGACGAACGATCGAAGAGCGACCACACCGTCAGTACGCAACTTTATCGCGAGGAAACCGCCAAGCGTCTGGAAGAGAACAACGAGCGGGCGCGGGATCTAAATTGATTGTACGACTGGTTTCGCCGTGCGTACCCACCAAGGCGGCTTGCCTTGGACCGTGAATTCGTGATGGATCCCCGAAAAGGCGAAGCAACGAGCGATCCATCAGTGTCGTTGCTTTCTTCCCCCCTCTCTCCAACTCTCTTCCCCCGCAAACCGCTGCGCGGCGGGGGCGAGATGACTTCAATCGCGACACTTTTGGGTCGCTTGTTGCCTGGCGGATCATTTTTGATGCGCCAAGTCCATCCACCACTGGGCGTAGGGCGTATTTTTGACGAGGAACCGATTGAAATCGGTGTCATCGTCCCACCAAGTGTTCCCGCGTTCGCCCAAAGCAACCTTCGCGGTATGAACCCGTTGTCTGGCGTCCGCTAGGGACGTGGCCTCCATCGCTCTTTTCGCCCGCCGGACTTCACGGCGAGCGTCCATCAGCTCTGCAACCAAGCGAGTGCGAAGTTCTTCGCTGAGATTCGGATTGCTGCACCGCCAAAGTCTTTCGTTGTGGACGAAGTACCGGCCATCGGGCGTTTTCGGGTAGTCCATTGAGGTCCGTGATTGCTTTGGAAGAGTCCATCAAGCCTGCTCGCTGAATCGCGGCTATGACTTGGCTATTGCGGGTCGCTTTGTGAATCAAGGATGCAGATTCTGTCTAGCTCCACTTTCATTGGCTTCCGCGATGCTTCGACCCGAGGTCGGTTTCTGAGCGACCAGGCTGTTCGGTTCGCTTCCTGCCAAACTGCAAAGTTTGAATCTGTTGTCACAAATCGGCGTCCGTCAGGAATCAAGATCTTTATCCGAACGATGCCTTGGCTCCGTGGTTCGCAACAGGGGTCGTTGCGGTGAACGGTAACAGCACATCGCGTACCTCGACGTTCTTCCAAAGTACCAGCGGAACCCTAAACGTCGCTACCTTGCAAACGTTCCCCGTCGGGTGAGGTGCACGACAATGCCATCCGATTACCGGCCTACGCGCGGCGAAGCTGAGGGCACAGGCATAAATCTGGTCATCGCCTGGAATCGCCTCGGTCAAACGGCTGGCACGCGAAGTGCTTTCATCAGCGTCGTTCCCTACGATTCAGTCCAAGATAGGAAGTAACGATGAAAGCGGTTTGTTGGCACGGGCGTCATGACATGCGAGTAGACAATGTCGATGATCCCAAAATTGTGGATCCGGGCGATGTTGTCATTCAAGTGACGTCGACGGCAATTTGCGGCAGCGACCTTCACTTGTACAACGGTTACATGCCGTCGATGCAAGCGGGCGATGTGATCGGTCATGAACCGATGGGCGTGGTCGTCGAAGTGGGGAATGCTGTATCGAAATTGAAGAAGGGTGATCGTGTCGTGGTACCGTTCACTCTTTCGTGTGGTCACTGCTTCTTCTGTAACCGAACTGAATTTTCGCTATGCGATGAATCCAACCCCAACGCGGACATGGCGGCCAAAATGATGGGCCAGTCGCCCGCCGGCCTGCTCGGGTATTCGCACATGCTAGGTGGCTTCGCGGGCGGGCAGGCCGAGTACCTGCGAGTTCCGTTTGCCGATGTCGGGCCGATCAAGATTCCCGACGGCATACCCGATGACCAAGTCCTTTTCCTTTCGGATATTTTTCCAACTGGATACATGGGTGCCGAGAATTGTGACATCGAGCCCGGCGACACCGTCGCCGTATGGGGCTGTGGCCCAGTCGCTCAGTTCGCCATTCAAAGTGCATGGATGTTCGGTGCAGGTCGAGTGATCGCGATTGACCGTGAACCCGAGCGGTTGGAGATGGCACGGAGACATGGCAAGGCCGAGACGATTCATTTTGAACAACAGGATGTGTACGAGCGGCTAATGGAGATGACGAAAGGACGCGGGCCGGATCGATGTATCGATGCGGTGGGCGCCGAAGCTCATGCGGCTAGCGGGATCCGCGAAGCGATTGACGACGTCAAAGAGGCGACTCACGTACCGGCGAACCATCCGTATGTGTTGGCCGAAGCGATCAAGTGCTGTCGCAAGGGCGGGACAATTTCGATTCCCGGTGTCTACACGAGCACGGTGGACGGAATTCCCATGGGGCCGGCGATGAACAAGGCGTTGACCTTCAAGATGGGACAAACGCATGTTCAAAGGTACTTGCAGCCCTTGCTGGAAAAGATCGTCGAAGGAGCCATCGACCCGTCGTTTGTGATCACGCACCGCGGATCTCTGGATCAAGCTCCCGAGCTTTACAAGACTTTCGAACAACGCAGCGACAGCTGCATCAAAGTTGTCCTGAATCCTTAGGCCGGGAATTGTGATGCTGGCAAGTTAGGTGGTGCATTTGATTTGCACTGAAGCGGTTTCGTGGATTGCGATTGGAATGTAGGCGGAAAGGGGACCGGCAGGTAGCGTGCGTTGCGGTGTCAGATTGCCGGATCTGCGTCGCTTGGATCCCTGTTCCGGCCTACGTTGGTTGGATCATTTGCTGGGAATCAGGAACCGCAGATGGTGTGCGGCGTGGGCACTGTGAATCTCGAGGATCCGTGCTCGGGGCAGGCGGCCGAACGCTGGGTGGGCTGCGTAGTCTCCCGTGTAATGCAACAGTCGATCGACACTAGCGGCGAACCGATCCACCTCCGTCGCATCGTCGGTAGAAGCGGGTGGTGTGAACGAAGATGTTGTCCGAATGCCCGTTGGCGAATCGCCGCTGAGTAGCTTGGGCAAAAGCCATCGTCGCATCACTGGCCGCAAGAACGCGAACAACGACATCCAACGGGGATACCCATCAACGCTGGGATCTTGAACCAACACCAAGTGTCGGCAAATTTGGCCCAGCGTCCACTGTCCCTGACGGCTGTATCCACTGGCCAACAGGGAACGCGCTTCGTCGACGGCAGCGGTCAGGTCTGCAAATTCGATGGTCCGTAGATCGTTCATCTTCGTCATGGCTCCGTGCCTGCGGTTTCGGAATCCGACTGGACCAGCACCACCACTTTCCCGCGGGCGTGCCCCGCTTCCAGGTGTTGTACTGCCGATGCCGTTTCGTCTAGCGTATAGCAGCGGTCGATGACGGGTGACAAACTGCCGGCATCGATAAGCGAAGTCAGCGTTTCCAGATCTTTGCGGTTCGGCATGGAAAGGTAACGCCGCAGACGCTGACGCGAAAATGGTGACAGCAGCAACGGCTTGGCGATTCGCCACAGCAAAGAAAGTCCACTGGCGCCAGTCCCGCTGTTCAGAATCAGTATGCCGGATGGGGCCAGCACACGACGGCAATCGTGAAGCGACCGATTTTCGACGTTGTCCAAGATGACATCGTATCGTTGCTGCCCGGCCGCAAAATCAGAATGGTCGTAGGCGATGACGTGATCGGCACCGATCGAGCGGACCAAGCCAGCATTGCGATCGCTGCACACGCCAGTGACTCCGGCGCCAAACGCCTTGGCGATCTGCACGGCATAAGTTCCGACACCGCCGGATGCACCGTTGATCAGGACTTTTTGTCCGGCGGTTACGCGAGCCACGTTTCGAAGGGCGTGCAAAGCAGCTAGCCCAGAGGTTGGCAGCGCTGCGGCTTGGGCGTACGTCAGATTGTTCGGCTTGGCAGCGATGTGGTCTTGCTTGGCAGACACCAATTCGGCACACGAACCTTTACAGGCTCCAAACACTGCGTCGCCAGGCTTCCATTGCTTGACGTTCGCTCCGACCGATTCAACGACTCCAGCAACATCAAATCCGGGCACACCGTATCGAGGCCTGCGCCACCCGGTTTCCATCCGCATCAGAAACGGGGTTCCTCGCACAGCGAAGGCGTCCCCGATGTGCAAGCCTGCGGCGTGGACACAGATGCGAACTTCATCTCTTCGGATGCTAGGCCGTTCCAGTTCGGTCAGCGCTAGCGTCTGCGGCGACCCATATTCCTGTTGATAGATTGCCCGCACGGTCACCCATCCTGGAAAGTGAAACAAAAGATTTGGATCCAAGGGCCCGAACAGCATCCGCTGTTTGTTGCCGAAGTATCAAAGTATACTTACACTGTAAGTCCGTCAAGCGTTCGGGCGCGACATCATGAATTTGGACAGGTGGATGGCGAAGACGAAAAAGACCGATCAGCGTCGCGGTTCGCTACGAAAGGAACGCGTCTTGGAAGCAGCGGTTCGCATTGCCGACCAGGGTGGCATCGATGCCCTAACGATGCGAAAGATTGCCCAAAAGCTGAACGTTGAAGCGATGTCGTTGTACAACCACGTCGCCAACAAGGACGAGATCCTGGATGGAATCGTCGATGCCGTGGTGGGTGAGATCGACGTGCCCGCGGTGGGTGGGGATTGGAGGGTCGCGATGCAGCGTCGGGCCACTTCGGCTCACCAAGTGCTGATGCAACATCCTTGGGCGACCATGTTGATCGTTTCACGCGTGAATTCCGGCCCGGCGATGCTGCGGTACGCGGACGCAACGATCGGATGTCTGGTGGAAGCTGGCTTTTCGTATCCGGCCGCGGACTATGCATGGAACGCGATCGACAGTTTCGTCTATGGATTCACGTTACAGAAATTGAACTTTCCGTTTCAGCCCGATCAATACGCAACGGTTGCCACGCAGTATCTGCCCATGATCCCGGCGGATGAATACCCCTATCTGCATTCTCTTTCGCAGCAGGTGATTGCACTGCGGCACGATGGGATTCACGAATTGGATTTTGGTTTGGAACTGGTGTTGGACGGGCTTGAAGCGATGAGACGGAGATAGCGGGGAGTTCGGTTTGGGGACGTTTTAGGTTCGAGTTCGAGTTCGAGTTCGCGTTCGCGTTCGCGTTCGCGTTCGAGTTCGCGTTCGAGTTCAAGTTCGAGTTCGAGTTCAAGTTCAAGTTCAAGTTCAAGTTCAAGTTCAAGTTCAAGTTCAAGTTCAAGTTCAAGTTCAAGACTTGTTGCTAGTCGGAACGGCGTTTTCCACTTTTTGATGGCGGTCGTGTTTGTCTTTCGGGATCGGTTTGGATGCGCGGGGCATTGCCTTCGCGTCGCGGGGAAGCGTTGGGTGAGGAAAGTGGCTCGTTATTGTGTTTGCAGGGCATCATCGGGAGACAGTGATGAACAGGTTGGGTCGTTTGACTGAGCAGGCGATGGGAATGAACGACACGGTGTGGCAGCGGCACGTGAATCCGTGGAGTGGCTGGACTCGCGTCGTCACCCTGCCGCTGCTGGCGATCGCGATCTGGAGCCGGGTTTGGATCGGTCTCTGGTCGCTAGTTCCGATCGCAGTCTTGATCGTTTGGATTTGGATCAACCCGCGGGTGTTCCCACGACCAAAGTCCGTGGATAATTGGATGTCGCAAGGTGTGCTGGGCGAGCGAATTTGGTTAGCCAACGAACCCGGCACGGTGGCCGGGCATCATGTCCGCGTCGCTCGCAAGCTGACGATGATCGCCGGGTTGGGCACCGCGATCTTCTTGGGCGGACTGATCTGGCTGGACCTTGCGGCCACGTTGTTTGGTCTAGCGGTGACAATGCTAGGCAAACTGTGGTTCATCGACCGGATGGTCTGGATCTATCGTGACCACCAGAGTGTCGAGGGTTGATCGTCGACAAGGCTTTCAGCGAGGAAACCCTGGCTATGCGTTCGCGATTGCTGTCATCCGTCGGCGATAGGTTGGCTGGTCGATCTGATCGGACAGGAAATTGTAGCTAAGCAGGTACTTTTGGATTCGGGCGGTGTCCCGGTCCTCGCGTCCTTCACGCAGCAGCATTCGAGATGGCGATGTGTTGTCGCAAAGGTCCGCCAGCTTGACCTCGCAGGCGATCGCGTCGTCTTTGATTCGCACCACATAGTCCTGGTAAGAATCCGCATCGCGATGAGTCACTAATTCCAGAGCCGTCAGAACCGTTTCCGAGAATCCGCGTTGCCGCAAATCATCCATGGTTACTGCAGTGTCTTCGACAAGATCATGCATCACGGCAACCATTTTGGCATCCAGCGAATCGACGCTCATCATCACTCGCAGGCAATGCAGCACGTACGGCAAACCGGCTTTGTCGCGAACTCCGCGGAAATGCGTTGCCACCAATACCAGTGCTTCGTCTAAATCCGCCATCGATGATCGTACCCGCTCTCTCGCTTAATAAAACCAGTGATTGCAACCGAGCACATTCGTTGTGGACTCGAGTCCCGTCTGCGATGACGCTTGCTTTCGCCATCTTCCCCAACCATCTTAGCGGCCCCAACGCAAACTCTAAAGGTCAACGGAATCTGGCTCGAAGCCGTTTCCTTTTGCGATGGGCGCGATGCTTGCTTGCAACGGCAATTCGACCGAGGGATATCGATGGCGTGAAATTCGTCTCGCTTGCAGTGCGAGAAGGTCGTTGCTAAGCCATCTCGTCCCAACGACAGTGCAATGTCTTCAAGCAACGAAAATCGCTAGAATTTCGACAGCTGCCGATTCCCCAAACGCTCGGCTGAACCACTTGTTGCGAGAAACAGAATGCCAGAGACATCACGAACCGAGATCCATCTAACTCGTTTGGTTTGGCTGGCGACCGCCAATCTGGTCGCGATGACGGTGCTTGCCATTGCATTGGTAGTTGGTCTGCTACCGAAGATCGAACGGGCGGTGGCAGTATCCGAGCGAACCGAAGCTCGTTTCGACGAATTTGCTGATAGTGTCCAGCCCGTGCTGTCCGCGTCCGCTGGTGTGGCGATCGACGGGATCAAAGCGATGGATGTCGAGCGGCTTTCGGAGCAATTCGACGAACATTCCGATACCCTGTTGGATGCCGCGGCCCAGCGAGCGAAACGCTACTTGGAAGGCGATTGAACAGATCAACCGCGTCGCCCACGCCCCAGGAAGATCTTCGCAAAGTACAAAGCCTGGATGATCGCGCCCAACGCTGCGACAACATAGGTCATCGCGGCCCAGAAAAGAGCCTTCTTTGCTCCCGACTGCTGATCGCCCGCCGCGATGCCGACTTCCTCTTGCCAGGCAAGCGCCCGGCGACTGGCGTTGAATTCGACCGGCAACGTGACAAGGCTAAACAACGCCGGCATCCCCAGTGCCAACAGACACAACAGTGCGGTTCCATGTTGTCCAGCGATTTCCGACACGCCTGCACCGCCGAATGCCAGAACCGGTAGCGCTACGTTGCTGATCTTCATCAGTGGCACCATCTTCGATCTGGCGGTCAGCATCGGGTAACCGGTCGCATCTTGGACAGCGTGACCGCATTCGTGTGTCGCAACCGCTACCGCCGCAACGTTTCGTTCGCCGTAGACGACCTGACTAAGGTTGACCGTCTTGGTTCGCGGATCGTAATGATCGGTCAATTGGCCAGGTGTCGAGATCACTGCGACGTCGGTGATTCCTCGCGTTGCCAACATCTGCTCGGCAGCTTCTCGCCCAGACAACGCAGTTGGATCCTTCGAGAACTGAACGAAGCGTTTCCGCATTTGGGATGAAACGATTTTGCTGATCACAGGAATTCCGAACAGCAACAATAAGAAAATGGGATCGTTCATGACGGTATGTTGGGACCCTGTCGGAATTCGTCGCGCAGTATTTCAAAAACGCCAATTGTATACGTTGACTTCCCATCGCCATATCTGGGCGTCCTCCGCATGACGGTTCAGCTGGCTTGCGGATCCATCGCCGCTCGCGGGCTGCGGTGACGTCGTGGAAATCCCCGATGGTTGTCCAGGACGGATGGCGAATCCAAAATGGGTGATTTGCTGCCTTGTGATTTGTCAACGAACGCATCCCGGTTCCCCTCTTCCGCCAAGAAACATGCCCCATGCCATCGAAGCGAGAGAAAGCGAATTCGGACTATATCGCTAAGCTGATGATTGATGGGCTGCCGCCAAAGCCTGAATCCCGAGCGACCAAGAGTGATCTTTGGAAAGAGATCAACCTGTACCGCAAGCTGCTTTGGGAAGTGCGATTGGTTTTGCTGCAAACGATCGTTGCACAGCTCAGGCAAGGAATGAACGAAGGTGTCACCCCCGAAATGCTACGCAAACTGGCCGACGAGATCGAATCGGCGTCGTAACCGCAGCCCGACCTGCGACACAGCGATGAACCCAGTCAGCATCGCCGGACCGGACGGCGGGACACGCCGGACGGGGGCCCAGGGTCTGCAGGGAGTGCTCCGTCGTGACGCGCCGCATTGGCTCCGTTTACAGCCCCGGCATCCGCCAAGCTACTTGCCGGAAGCTGCGATCGGCTGGATCACGAAGGGAGATCCCCCTACGATTTGGTCGCTGGTAATCGTCGGACTCACAGTCTGTTCGATGTACTGAATGATCCGCTGCGTGCCCTCGGCGTGTGAAACGTAGGGCCACGATTTTGGGTTGTACATGGCATCGGTCAGATCGCGAACCAGAACAACATTGACTCCGTTCTTTGCCAGCTGACGAAGTCCGAAGGGCCGACCAAGCACGCACATGTTGGTGTGCACGCCCACGATGGCAACGTTCTGGATACCTCGCGACTTCAAAATGGACCAGACTTCTTTTCCTTGGTCGGTAACGTAGTCGCTAGCAGGATCGATCGTCAGCCCGTCGTGCTGTTTCGACCAGGGTTGCTTGGGATCCAATCCCATCTCGGTCAACTTGTTCGCCCAAGCAGCGTGTTCCTCGGGTGTATCGTCCTCGCCGCCATCGGACTGGTCCAAGGGATAGGTGACCGCGGATTCCGTGTCGATTTTGTAGCACCATGATTCGATTTCCGGCGGCGCTTCATGCCCGACCAAAGACATCGCCCGCTTTCGTGCCGGATGATCTTGGTAGTGATCCATGCAGCTGCTGGGGGAATGAATGATCGTCGCACCGGCATCACGCATGTGCGTAACGAGAGATTGCATCGGCTTCAGCAGTTGTTCTTCGCGTTGCACCGCACGATAGCAGTGGTGAAGATCCCACATGTCGCAGACGATCAGCGCCGTCTGGTCGGCCGACCACGATTGACGCTCTAGCGAGGGCTGCGCCGATTCGCCCGATTCGGGAATCGACCGAGACTGTAGTTGCAACTGCCACATCACCGAATCGGTTTGGCCGAAGGCAAATGGACCGACAAAGACCATTCCGCAGACCAACATCAAGATCGTAAGACGGATCATTCCTGAATCTCGTAAAAGGGGATTGTCACAGCGGGGATCCAGCGACACATCGTCGACACGTCTCGATTCATGGCGATCGAAAAATCGGACTCGCCAACACTTCGATCACCATCGTCTGCAAACCGTCATCATCAGCGGCCACTCGGTCCAGAATGTCGTCGATGGCGTACTGATCGACTCGTTCCATATGTCGGCCGGTGGTGTAGGTCAGCAGCTTTTCGACCAAGTTTCGTGCGAACATCTCTCGACGGCTTTCCAGCAACGACTTCTTGAAGCTCGTGAAATCGTCAAATTCTTCGCCTGTGGAAAGTTTACCGGACGGATCTACCTTCGCGCCGGATCCCTTGCCATTGGGCTTGGGATATTTGGTTCGCCATCGGCCAATGGGATCGAACGTTTCGAGCGCGAAACCCAGCGGGTCGATGCTGCGGTGGCACACGATGCACGTTTTGTCTTCGCTATGCTTCGCCAACTTTTCGCGGATCGTGGTCGCTCCGTTGGTATCAGCATCCAGCGCGGGGACTTCGTCGGGGGGCGGCGGAGGCCGTATGCCTAGAATGTTCTCCAGCACCCAAACACCGCGTGTCACCGGCGATGTATCGACCCCGTTGGCGCTGACGGTCAGGACGCCAGCCATTCCTAGCAGCCCGCCGCGTTGCTTGTTCTGGTCCAATTCGACGCGCTGAAAACCGTCGGCTAGTCGCAGCGTGTCCTGTTCTGGCAACTGATACAGCTTGGCCAATTTCTTATCGACGAAGGTGTAGTCAGCGTCCAGGAAGTCGCTGATCGGTCCGTTGTGATCCAACAGGTTTCGGAAGAACTGGCGAGCTTCCTGCTTCATCGAATCGGGCAGGTTTTCCGAGTAATATTGCCAAGCGTCCTTGCGAGGCGGCGGAAGATTTCCGATGTCTCGAAGATTCAACCAGCCGTCCAGAAATCCTTTGACGAACTCTTCCGATCGCTTGTCAGCCAGCATACGTCTAGCCTGCGACTTCAGTTCGTCCAACTCGTTCAACCGCCCCGACTCGGCCGCGGCAAACAGTTCCTGGTCGGGCGGGCATCCCCACAATGCATACGACAGTCGCGAAGCAAGATCGAATGGTCCCAGTTGGTCCGCACCTGGGGCCGTGACTTCGCTGAGGTACAGAAACGACGGTGAACACAGAATGAACTTCACCGTGTCCAAGGCCGCCTGGCGTGCCGATGCGTCCTCGGACAACCGTTTCTGATAGATGGATTCAATCCTGCCGCGATCCGATTCGATCAGCGGGCGTCGGAAGGCTTTTTGCGCAAACGCGTAAAGTTGCAGCAACGCCTTGTCTTCTTGAAATCCTTCGTCTCCGAACACGGCTTGTTCTTCCTTGCCGCCGGCAGGTTCCTGCACCGGGCCTTGGATTTTGATTTCACCGATCTTGATATGCGGCAGTGCTCCTTCGCGAAGCAGCGTGCTACGACTGACACCCTCTTTCGGATTCTTGAATTCGTCCTTGTATCGTTTGTTGGCGGCAATGACGGAAGCACGCGATTCGTAGGGCCCGTTCGGGAAGATGAAACGCGGCGTTTGACCGGCATCCAGCCACACTCGGAAACTGAGCCATTCCGGTTGATCGTCGGGGACAATCGCGGTTCCCAGAATCGGCTCGATCGCTTGCGGGTAATGGATATGACCCTTGGTTGCGTCGCCCGGAACAACCGCTAGCTGGAAGGGTTCCGAGAAGTCGATGCGAAAGATTTTCGGGTCATAGTGGGTATCGCGGTGCATCGCTTGTGCGTGCACTTCAATGTCGTACATCCCAGATACCGGCACGCCCTCTAAAAAGTCCTCGATGTGACCGTAACCACCCTGCCGCGTGTCGGTATTGGGCTGTTCATACAGACACAGGAATTTGAATTTGAAGACGGCTTGGTGCGAACCGGTCAGTTCTTCGTACTGGCGGAAATTGTCGGTGAAATGCCACGACTTTGGCACCATCTCTGGTTTGCCCAAGCGAATATCGACCAAGCGAGAAGCGGCTTGGAAATATTGGTCTAGCAGAAACCCCGATGTCACCAACGATTCGCCAACCGTGTCCATGTGTTGGCTGGTATTATCTTTGGGGAAATCGGCGGTTAGCCCCAGAGTGTCGACGCGGCGACCAAACAGTGTTGCCAACGTCGTTTCGTATTCGCGATTGGAAAGCCGACGCATCACCGTTCGACCACCCGTGGACCGGAATTGATCGCGTGCCAGTTCGATACCGCTGCGGAGATCACTGACCAAAGCCAAACGATCCTCGTCCGTGGGCTGTTCGGCGTCTTGGGGTGGCATCAATTTCAATGTCACCTGGTCGATCACTTCGTCGGCCGTGATCAGCTGGTCTTGCGTCTGGATCGGCAATGCAAATGAATCAAATTCACGCTCGCCCTCTGCGGTATCGGCGCTGTGGCAATCGACGCAGTAGCGAGTCAAAAACTGGGTGACTCGGACTGCTCGGTCCGAATCGGTTTCGGACAACTTCGAATCGGAATCCGGCTCCATCGCAAACGTCGTCCCGTTGGTCAGTAGACAAGCGGCGAAGAAGCAAACGACTGGCAACGTCTGGGATCGAAGGATCCGAACGAAGTTCATAGCGGTCATGTTCAAGCGAAGCTGCCAGTGCTGGTTCCGAACGATTCGGTTGGGACACCCATTCGCTGAGCGATGTCGACGTACAAATTGCAAAGTGGAACACTTCCCGAGTGTTTCGAATCCACCTTTTTGAATTCGCCGCGACCGTAACCACCGCCGGCCAGAACGATCGGCAGATCACTGTTGGTGTGCGAGCTGCCGTTGCCCATTCCACTTCCGAACAGTACCGCCGTTGAATCCAACAGCGACTGCTGGCCATCTTGGATTCCGGCCAGCCGCGTCAGGAATTTACCGTAATGCTCTAACTGATAAGTTTCCAGCTTGACCAAATCGGCGATCGCATCTTCGTCGTTTCCGTGGTGCGAAAGACTGTGATAAGACTTGTCGATGCCAAGGTTTTGCGGCAGGAAGCTACCGCCAATTTCTAGCGTCGCAACACGTGTCGAATCGGTCTGCAAAGCCAATGCGATCAGTTCATACAACATCGGCAGGTCGTCGACGGTATTCGTGTCCGCGGGTTTATCGAACGGTGCCTCGGGCTTGGGCTGATCGGCCCATGTTCGCCGTGCCTGAAGCCGCTTTTCGACGTCGCGAATGGAGCTGAAATACTCGTCCAGCTTCGACTTGTCTTCTTGGTTGACTCGCTTGGAAAGCCAGCCAGCTTCGTCCATGATCGAATCCAGTACCGAAGCTTGCAGCGAGTTCGCTTTGACTTGCCGCGCGTGACGTTCCTTCGAATCGGTCGTGAACAATTGGTCAAACAGGGCTGCCGGGCCTGTGATCGGTGGAACACGGACACCCGATTTCGTCCACGACATTTGGCAGCCACCGTGGATCCCACCTTCGGAACCCACCGTCAACGACGCGAACCGCGTTTGTTTGCCAACTTCGTCAGCAATGAATTGATCGATCGTAACGTTTCCGTCACGTCGGTTCTTCGACTCGTGATGCAGCACGCCCGACAGGAATGTGTGCACCGCAAAGTGACCGCCACGCAGGCCGTGGTCGAGTCCACGATAGACCGTGATCTGATCGCGATTGGCGGCCAACGGTTTCAGCAGGGGTGTTTCTTCGAATTCTCGTCCCGTTGTCTCCGGGAAGAAATGCTTCTGTTGGAACCCGAGCAGGTTACCGACGGCAACAAAACGACGGGCACCGACACCCGCGCCACGAGTGGTTTCGATGGGCGTATTGCCAGGCACCGTGTCAGCCATCACCGATGACAATCCCGGCAGCGCAAGCGAACCGGCTACGGACTGAATGACGAAACGCCGACGACCAAGATTCTTTTGTTTTGACATGGGCCCATTGTAGCCTGTAAGGGCGTGCAATCCAACATCACAGCGGCGGTAGAAAGCAACCCACCTGGCGACGCATTTCAACGGCCCATGTCCCCCCCATCCAGGATCCCACTACGTTGGCGGTAACACGCCGGACGGCTTGATCGGCTACTGGTAGTCGAACTGAAGCGTCATCTGGGCGGCTTGATCCGCGACCGCGCGAACCCAGCAGGCGGAAAACTCGGGTGCGAAACGATGAACCGCTTGGGCGCCTGGTTCGACGACGATGCTGTGATAATCCACCCACAAACCGGTCCCATCCAGGTCGACCTGGATCTTGACGGTCACTGGCTGGTCACTGGTGTGCGAAAGGGTCGCGGTCTTTTGATCGTAGCCCTTCATCAGATAGGGATCCGAAGGCACGCCCGATTCGACGGTCGTGTCCCACCAAGGGCCGCCCCGTCCGACCGGTTTGCCGAGTTTCCAAAGGTCGTCAATCCCGCCAAACCAAAGACCGGTGCCTTGTGCCGAGTCGCGGTACACGTGCCCGTCGGCTTTCGCATCTGGCCGGACTCCGCACAGAACCAGCAAACCGTTCCAAGAACAGAAGTCCGTGATCTGTTTCGTGTGGCTGGAAACAGGCCGCATCAGATTCCAAGCGGGCGGGGCGCCGTTGGTCACCAGTGGCAATTCGTAAAAAGTGCCGTGGATATTGGCCAAGTGCCGTTCGGATTCGACTTCCCTGGATGCACGTGGCCAGCCCGATGCGAACGGTTGGTCATAGGCAGGATCGCCCTTGGGCAGTCGCCATCGTTTGCCCTTGTATTGCAGAATCACCGATGCTTCGTCGACGGTGAACTCGGGTTCGATCCGCAACAGATCGGCGAGTTCTTTGTCAGCTGGATCGGATTCGAATTCAAAACCTGACTTCGTAAAGTCAAAGTGGCGATCATCGGTCGTGATCACTCGCAAGTTGCGATTGCGTTTGGCGGGGTAGACAACACAGCCCAGTGTTTCTTCGCCTACGCCTGCGATCCCCGCAAACAACGCTTGGTTGTCCGCCGCGCGGCCGTCGATCATCCGGCTTGTCGTTTGGTGCAGGATGGCCGTCGCCACGCAATCGCGATCGGTTTGGAAACGTAACCACACGGCATCCAAATCCGGTGGAAGAATCTTGTTGGTGGCACCGTCGCCGACCATTTCGATCGTGTCGAAATCCGTCCAGACACCATTGCCGTTTTGGTCGATTTGCAAGGTCACACGAGTCGGCGTTGCGGAGGCCGAATGAGATGCGGTGTCAGCCATTGGCCTGGTCAAGGTCGCGTCGCCTCGAACCGTAATTTTTGGCGTTTTGTTCTTGGGATCTGCGATTTGATCGGACGTCCCATCGATGTTCTTCACAAAGGCCATGTGTGGTACCGCGAACGCACCTTCGTGATGCGGCACCCGATGGCTAGGCACGGTCACTACCGACCCGGCGGGGAAATCACACGCATAGATCCGGTCGTCAGCGTTTTTGGTCCATGTCAAAGAGAGGTCAGTCAGTTTCCACATCGGCGGAAGCGACGCGCTGCCGCGTCCATCGACGGCCAGATAGACCGTGGCGGGTTCGCGGAGCACGAACTCGAAACCTTTGGCCGGTTCGTGCCAATCACCGCGTTTGACCGTGACCCGTGGCAGCGACGCCAACTGTGCGGGCAGCCTTGTGATCGGCAATTGATCGGTTGATCGCAACGCGGTATTTTCGTCCGGGTGCAAGGTCCCAATCGCAAGGTGCAGGATGCGTCGGTCAAAGCCCGCTACCAAGAACGGATCGGAAGGCGTATTGGCGGTGACATCGTCGTTGACCCAAGGGCCACCATAGCCACTGGCGGGGCCCCAATTTTTCAAGTCTTCGTAGCTGCCAAACCAGAGGTTGCTTTGCGGTTGTCCCGCCAAGGGATTGCCTTGGATGCTGGTCTCATCGGTCGCCAAAACCAACTTGCCGTTCCAAGCACAGAAGTCGGGAACGTAACGCAGGTGACTGCCAATCGGCTTGATTCCGGCCGAATGGGTGCTGCAGAACGTCTTGGGGAAATCGAAGAACATCCCGTGCATGTCCATCATCCAACGGCCTTCGGTGATCTCTCGAATCCGCGGCCATTCGGTATACCAACCATGGCTGGCGTCATTGCAGTAGGCCGCTTTGGGCAACAGGTAAGTATGCCATTTTCCGTGGTCGAGCACTTTTAAACGAACGCTGCGACGATCCCAGCCCATCGTCCAGACGAGGTCATCGCCATCACTGCCGCCCGTGATTCCTTGGGGGCCAGTGACTTCGGTGAACTGCCGTCTTTCGACGATCTTCCAGTTCGTGCCGTCGAACTCCGCCAACACGCCACGTTCCTCCGGTGTCTTGGCTTTTCCGCCCACCAGCACGTCGCCGTAGTCACCGACGTGCAGTTCGCCGTTGTTGGAAATGATCAATCGACCTTGGGATGTATAGCCGCCTTTGCCGTGCCAACCAGGCACCGGTTTTTTGAACAATCGCTTCACCGCAAGCGTGTGCACGTTGGCTTCCCAAATCGATCCCTCCATGTCGATGTAGTAAACCATGTTGGTGGGATCTTTTAGGTGCCGAGCGATCGCGGTGACTCGAATCGGCATGTCCTTGGGCTGAATCGTACGAACGTTCCCCTGGGCATCGATCAAATGATGAGCGATCAGTAGTTGGTTGGATTCAGCGTGAATCATTCGCCCGGCTGGCGTACCACCAACGCTTTCGGGATGCACCGTCATCGGCCGGGTCAGATCTGGATCGACCGAGAACAGTTTGTGCTCGCTTCCGGATGGTTGATGAGGGGCGTAGTTCACCATCCACAACTTGCCCGCCCAAGGCACGATCGCTCCGATACCGCACTCGCGATGCCCTTCTTTGTAATGGCCACCGTTCTGGCTGTAGATTCCATACGTGGTCAGGTGCGGATAGACGCCGCTGATCTGGATGTCGGTGCGAACGGCAGGGGGCGTCGTCGCAGCGACCACGGACATGGTTGGCGAATTCGCTGGACCATCCGATGTTGCCTGGGTCGCGGCTTGATGGTCCGGCACTGCATCGGCGAAGCAGGATGCCGATCCGCACACCAGGCCAACCACCACCGCAATGATGCATCGGAATCCGCGTTGCAACCGACGCGACAGGATCCGTTCTCGACAGACTGGCATTTCAAGGGCTCGATGGGGTTTCGTTGGAATGCCCTTGGAAGTGCCGATCGAGACGATATCGATAAAGCAAAAAAAGAGCGGTGCCAAAACGTTCCTGACGACCACCGGATCAGTTCCAGCATGGAAGCCGGAACCTTCACCACACCATCACCCGTGCCCACCATTCCAGGTGCGGACCAGGCGGGCCCAATCGGACATTGGACTCCTGGCGTGACGGCATCGTCACTTGTGTCGGTCGCAGACGCGACATGGATCATGCCGCATGTGAAACCTGTTCCGTACAGCCAGACGCTACTTCTGTAGCTGGACGGATTTCGATTCACCGCCAACCTGGGCGTCTTTGACGACAACGGTATCGGCTTGATGTTGACCAGCTTTGACCGTAAACGTTCTGCCCCTGGGGGCTCCCGGAGCAAACTTGTTCCCGTTCACACGCACCGTGTACAGAACCTCGCCGTCGGCGGAATCCACCACTTGGATCACGGGCGAATCGACGTCAAAGGTCAGTTCGCCAAGCTTTCCCCAAGACGGAGGATTGTAGTTGTCGAATTGAGAAATCGTGCGTGGCCAACCCGGATACTGCTTGGCTGCCGGATCCGTCACGTCCACGTTCCGCGGCCAGCATTCCATGGTGATGTCACGCGTCTTCGTGTTCAGTCGAACGATGCCGAAACCCGCGGCGCGAGTGTTCAGCAGGTTGCCCGCCGGCATCTTCTCGGGATTGGCCGCGGCATAGTTGGTCACCTTGTTGGCGAATCCATCCAACGAGTCGCCCGTGTATTCCGGACTGTTGGGCTCGCGATTCATTCCTGGCTGTAGCGGTTCCCACCAACGCAGATAAAGGTTGGCGATCGAAGGCACGCAAAACGACCAGATCGAATCGCGATACTCGTCGACGCCGTGATGAAAGATGGTGGCCAAGTGTTGGTCGCCAGCGTAGTGAAACGCGAACGCTTTTCGCAGTGCTTTCAACGCGTTGTTCCGGCCCGTTTGCGGCCAGCCGTTCGAATCCATATCGGCGTGCAGGCGACCGTTGGCCGTCCCGTGAATGTGTGCACCGCCACAGAAGATCGTGGCCGATAACGCCACCTTCATTTTTGCGTCGTCCCAGTCTTGGGCCCAACGATCGATAAAATCAAGCTGTCGCTGTCCAAGCAGAATCGCCCCTTCGACATCGACACTCGCAGGATCGTAGTCCGGGTTGCGGATATGGTCCGGGCGGGGTCCCTGTTTAGGAACTCGGCCGGCGGGCCCTGTCTTGAACTTCCGATCTTCTAGAACGGCGAAGTCGACGTTGCCCCAATTCAGATTCGTGAAATAGACACCGATGCCTTGCCCCACTTTGCGGGGATCGACCGGGTCGGGCAGATGGCTGGTCTGCGCACGTTCGACTTCCTGGACGTACACACCGGGCTGCGAATAGCCACCGTCGGCCGCACCGCTTAGCGTCGAAATCTTGCCGCTTTCGCCCCACAGGTTCGGTTGACCGGCATCGTGGTCATCGGGCAGACAAACAGTGGGACGATCTTTGATGATGTCGCGGAAATCACGGCCGAACTTCAACCATGCGGCGTAGTGCCGGTTGTGGTCATAGACTTGGTCGCCCGAAAAGAACAGCACGTCGGCGTCGACCGCTTTGACGTTGTCAATCAGGTCCTGACGCGAAATGTCGCCGCCGTGAGCGGGATGGATCGAGTTGCCGGTGAACCCCGCGACAACAATCTCGTCCTTGTCGATCGGGTTGCGGCGGATTGTGCCTTCGAACTTCGCTTCGGGCCCATGCAGCACTCGATATTTCGCTGCTTGCGTGTCGTCCCAGTTTTCAACTCGGAACGGTGCCGTCCATCCCTGCGGGATCACACTGGTCTGTGCGACTTCCACCCATTTGCCGTCCTTTTCGACTTCCAAGCGGACCGTTTTGGCGTCGCTGGATTCCAAGGGATACAGTTGGGCGGTCAGTTTTAGCGTGTTGTCGCTGACAGTGTACAACGCGAAACAGATGACCTCGCTGCGTTTCACTTCCGGGATCGTCAGATCGGCACGACCGGGCCGTTTTCGGGCTTTCTGCTGAGCCAAAACCGGTGTCGCCGCGAAGAACATCAACAGGCCACAGACAGCCCATTGTTTGCATTTGTTCAGTATCATCAATCGTTCGCCTTTGATTCGTAGTTTTTCGTTTCGTCCTACAGCAGCGGCTGTCCATCGGGTGACAGCAAGCCTGGACGAACCAGTAGTGTAGACGCAGATCCGCCCTTTGGCAGCCGCTTGCTCGAATCCACGTCCTGAAGACTGGATTCCGTCTGCAAATCGGCAACCACCACGGCATCGATCGCGTGCTTCGGTTGCCGCCAGATCATCCACAGGTACAGCGGAACCAGAAAATGGGGCGCTCGCAGAACGGCTTCGTGCAAATACTGATCAGCCCCCCAGTAGTTCAGCCCCCACGACATCCCGGCCACCGGCCTAGCAGCCGCGGTTAGGAATCCCCAGACGACCGCATACCAAACACATGCGTGTCGCAGGTAGGGGACAAAGATTCCGACGCAAACGACAAAATCGAGCACTCCGGCTACTCGCAAGAGTGTCTGGGCCGTCGAATACTCGACTCCCAAAATCACCGACGTCATCGCATAGAAGTTCGCCGGTGTCGGCCAAATCCCAAGTGCATAGCTGCCATGACCAGCAAACGTCATCACCACCGCCACCATCGCGATTGACACTGTTACCCGATGCCGCGCTCCGAGCGCCAATGCCGAAACAAGCAAGATCGGAATCAGCATCTGGCTGCCGTGTTCAACAAACATCGGCAGTTGCCGAAGCGCCGCGACGTACTTGGCATAACACAGCCACATCAGCAACCCACTGCCCAACAGCAAGCCGCACATTTGAATGCGTGACTTTCGGCGGACCGTTAGCGTCAGAACAACGCAGACCAAGTACAGCCACCAGATCCGGGCGATCCACTTTTGCACGAACCCGTCGTCTGCGCCGGTTCCTACGAATTCGTCCCAACTGATGCCAAGCCGCGTCGCCATCTGGAAGGTCGAGTCCTGCCACAGCAACACGCCATACGGTGCCTCCCAGTAATAGTGCACCCAAGTCCAGCCGCCGAAACAAAGCAGCGCTCCCAAGCGGAGACATAGGATCGGTAGGAAATCTTGTTTCGGTTCGTTCACGGTGAAGCCAAATGGGGACGCTGACTTGTCGGTTGGGCGCGGCCCATTCTATGGCGTCGGATTTCGCCTGCAAAGCGAGCGAGATTTCATGGACCCCATCCCGTAGCGCAAGTCGCCAAGACTTTCGGTCATTCCCCCATCCCGTAGCGCAAGTCGCCAAGACTTTCGGTCATTCCACGCCCTAGTCCAAACCACTCGACTCGTTGCCGACTAAATGATTCGTTCAGGCAATAGCCTAAGCTACGTGCCCAAGAACCGGGCCCAAGAACCGGGCCCGTCGCCCAACCGGCTCAAATTCAAAACAGAACTCAAGCAACGGCCATTCTATGGCGAGCGGCGCTACAGCAACCCGCCCAAACGGAGTGAGCCGCGACGCGTAAGCGGCCGGGAATTCCGCAATGACCGTGACCTCATGGCCAGCGACTCACCATTGCCGTTGGCCATAGACGCGACCGCAGTCCCTCTAGAACGTGGACGAATGAATGCTCCACCGCGTTGCCCAGAGAACGCCAGAACTTCCGCCTGCTTGCACGCAAGATTCTCAATTGCAAATCTGCTCAACTCGCGTCCTCGGGGCGTGAAACGAATCCCCGCCACTTTGGCGCTACGCGATCGTCGAAGGTGGATCGAGGCGGTATCGCGATCCAAACAGAAACACACCCGCGAACGCCGCGAACAGCAACAACATCGAGACGATGTCTGCCGGTGTAATCAAGGCCGCAAGTGCGGCACACGCAACGATCGCAACACCCACACGATGGTGTCGGTGGTTACGGGCGTAGAGCAACGCAACAGGAATTGCCAGCACGGCTAGCAACAACAATTCAATCGCACCAAGTGAAAACGGCATCAGAGAGTTCTCCAGCAACAAGGAATGGATGGAAGTCTCGCCGAAAGCACTCCGTCGGCAACTGCCACGAATGTGAAGCGAAGTACCCATTTTCGTTGTCTTGACGGACAGTGTCAAGAGAGCCGAAGCGTATCTGATCGGGCACACGCGTCCGCGTCAGAAGTACCGCGGCGAAGCAGTGCACTGGTGCCAGCAACGATCAGCGGGCACATCGACCGCCATGGTCTTCCGGTTCTAGCAAGACCGCGAATCAATGAGTGTTGATTCGCGGCGACGAGTGTTCCAATCGGACAGAACACAAATCTTCGTTAGCAACGAGCGATCAGAGGGCCGTAACGGAACGTGGAAATCGATCAAGCAACAATCAAGCCGTTTAACGTTCCATTGCGTATCGTCGGACAGCAAGAACGATGAAATTTGGCGAGTCGGCAGAAAAGTCCTTGGGATGGCCAATCCGCCCTGAATACCGACTCTGGTGCAATTCTTAGTTCTCCGCCGTTCGGATTGTGAACGATTTAAGTCAAGCGATCCCAGGCCAGACGCGTTGAGCGAGATCGAAAAGTAATTTGCGTTCTTGATACGGAAAGGTCGTCGAAAGTCTTGCGTCAGGGTTGGGGCCATCAATGAACAGTTTAACATCAACGGTATATCGATCGTCCGATGGTTGTCCGTCGCCCGTTGCCGGACCATAGAATTGCTCAGCCGAATCGACGCGAAACCGTCCTGTACCTTCCAAAAAGTTTCGAACGGATTCAAAATCAATCGAAGCCGATTTGGCCTCCGTCAGGGTGGACTCGCCGTTGATGGAAGAATTGCCCTTTGGTGGCCATTCGACGACAACTCGTATCTCGCTTTGTCCATTTTCGGCCGTGCCAGCGAAGTACTGAATGTCAACAGTCGCGGATGTTGGTCGGACCGACGGTTGGGTTGGAACAACGGGCGGCGAGTTTGGATTGTTGGATTTGATCGGGATGGTGATCCCGTTCGTACGTGACAATGACGGATCAGGGTTGTGAAGCCGTCTGGCGTCTTCCAATGACGTCGGGTGTCCAGCGAGCGTTGTCCAACGCATGGCTCAAAGTCAACGGACTGTATACCTCGAAGAGAGATGGAGCGAGCTTGCTCCGCTAAGACGAACCGCCTAGTGCCGATCCGCATGCTAGGTGGTGTGGGAGGGTCCCGGTGCAATCCGGGCCCTATCCCGATCACACTGGTTATCCGTCGTTGGGGCGGTCCAGCAAGTCGATCCAACAGTCTGGCAGCGCATCCCGCAGTCGTTCCAACCCAAATCGCGTAATTCGCGTTTGTTTAACATGAATTTGCGAAAGAGAACGCATAGAACAAAGTGTATCAACCGAATCGTCGGATATTAGCGATCCCCGAACAGATATGTGAGATAGTGAGCAGTCGCGAGCTAGGGCTAAACCGTCGTCGTCAATTGGGCAGTACGGCACACCAATTCGCTTGACGGATGAAGGATTCTGCAGCGATCGAAAAAAGGAGCCAGTCAGTTGCTCGTTTCCCTGGTACGTGATGTAATCAAGTGACGGATGCGAAAGCAACTCAGCCATGCCGCAATCCGAAATTCCCGCCTCAGTCGCTGGGTGGTTAAGCGCCGTGAAGAACTTAAGGTTCACCAAAGCAAGAACGAGGTGGGTGTGCTGGTCGGTAAGTTTGTCCCCAACGTAGAGTTTTACGATGTTTCCGGAATCGTTGATTGCGAAGCGACCTGTAAGGTCGTCAAGCTGCTGAGCAGCTTCTGCCTCGTGTTGCAAAGGCGTGAAGTCTCTGAGCTTGAGACGGTCACGGGCAATCGTCATTGGAGTGCTCACATCATTCAGATAACGTTGACAATCAGCCGGCGGCGACGGAAGATCAACCACTTCAAAACGCCCGACTTCGCTGCTCGGGTGCAGCGTAGGGTGCGCCGCATTGCAGCCGATACACGCACCGCAGTGCCAAAGACATTGTATAGAGCATAGCAATCGCATCTACCGCCAGCAAATCGAGTCGCAACCGAGCGTGCCGACACGGCAATGGGACTCAGCTAACGACACGCAAATCAAGTTCGTCGGGCTCAAGTTGTCGAATGATTGTGCCTGCCGGTGCGTTTGAAGATTCGAGCAACTTCAGTATGTGCGGCATGAAGCGATCAACATCCGAAGTCTCGAACACGAAATGGCAACTCTCGACCACGCCCGGCGAGGCGTAGGTTCCGCCTCCGACGACATCACCATCATCCAATTCATCGAAAATGTCACAGAGCGGCAGTTCGTACCGTTCGCCGCGATCAATCGGCCCTAGTGAAACGGGGATGACGATCTCAAGTACGAACGGCACGTCAATCATCAACTGGACCGGGAAGTTGCAATATCAACGATCGGCGTCAAGCAAATCTGGCGGCGAACGTTGCCCGTCACCGGGACGGGAGTAAAAAGTGAACCATTGTCAAATCGCTCGCAAGCCCGGATCCGGTGCACGGGCGGGTGTGCGGCAAACACTGGAGGGGAATCGGGATGCAACTCGCGTGAATGCCAGATGAATCAGTCATCGCCCCAGATACACTTCCGCATCCTCGGTCCCTTTCGTGATGCATACAGAAAAATGGTCACCAAATACGTTGCGTTTACCATCGAAGTGCACCCACCACCGTTGCCGATCACGAAAATCTTCGTAGACAGCGATTGGGGTGTTGTATTCGTCAAGTCGAAACCCTTCTTCGGCTGCAGTTGTCTTCGCCATCAAGAGTGCGTCTCCTGAAGTTGATGGGAATTTTACGGAGTTTACGGCGGGAGGTAGTTGCTGCGGAGGTGCGCATCCCACAAGCATGAACAGAGCGACGAGTATCGAAGTAGGTAAGAAACGGTGATGATGCATGCTAGGTCGGCGAATGGTTTCGATCACCCGGTCGCCGCGAGAGATCTTCCTTTGTCAAAACGTCCGGCTCGGCGACTCGGGTGCATCGGGTGATACGCCGCTTTAGTCTGGCGGAGAAGGGTTCGTCGCATCCACACGGACATTGGGGAGGAGGCGACGTAGTTTAGCAAGTCCTTCTGCACTGATGTCGGTGTAATCGAGGAATACAAGCTGCTGTTTTGGAAGTTCAGCTAACGGTGCGAAGTCAAGTTTGTGATCGATATCAATACAGATGGCACGTTGTCGAAGGCTGTGCAAATCCGTGATCGGAGACAAGTCGGTCACCTCCATGTTGTCGAGCACCACGGTGTCGACTGTATCAAAGAAGTCGATGCCGACGGCGTTGATGAGCCATTCGGGGGCGGGAAGCGAAGCGTTGTGGTTCCATTGATCGGTCAGCGCACCGTATTTGTACGAGAAGATCACGTGGCCGTTTTGAGAGGCTACCCATTCGCGTCCGCGTTTCTGCTCAATTGCACGTCGGATCGGAAGTGCCATGAGCACTGCCATCACAGCCGTCGCGATCAAAAGTGTTCGTAACGAAAAGCGTTTCATAGACGAGGGAGGCTTGAGCCATCAGTCGGCGAACGTCAGTGATCAGCGGGTCGGGAGAGTTGACTGGCCATTGGTGAAATCTTGCATGCCCGACTCCGTTGAATGTACGCCCAGCATGGGCGTGATCTTATCGGGTGCCATCCATCATTGGATCAGTCCCGTGTGTAGTTCCAGTTATTTCGAGAAGGGAGTCATCCTACCAGATGAATAGCTCGTAAGAATTCAACACGAGGTGAGGACAACTTCGTGATCTTCGCCAAGTCTGATGCTGCTGCGCATCGTGCGTACGCGAACGTTGAGCGATTTCTGACGCTGACGTTGAAACTGCAAGTCAATCGTGACAAGAGCAGCGTCTGTAAGACGCAATCGCTTGAGTACGTCGGCTACGAATTCCGTGGCTTTGGCGGTCAGTTTCGCGTGAGTCGCAAGAAGCTCAAAGCATTCAAACAGCGTGCCTCGGAGATCTTTCGTAGAAACCGAGGCATCTCGATGATGAAGCGTTTCACAGAGTTCCGTTCTTACGCGATCGGTTGGCTTGGGTATTTCCAACTCGATTGTCACGGGGCGCTTGAAAAGGGACCACCTGTGGGCGCCTAAAACGCCCCCACCCAAATGGATAACGCAAGCCAATTCGTTTTTTGGATTTACAGCCCGTTGCCCCGTCCTCGGGGCTTTAAATCCGAAGAACGAATTTGCGGACACACCTCAAATTGGTGGGGGCACGAAAAGCGCCCATTGCTGGTCCCATCGAGGCGCCCCGTGACACGATCAAGTCAATACAACTTTCAGTACGCTCGACAAGTGGCTTCGGCGACGTGTCCGAGCTTGTTACTGGAAGCAGTGGAGGAAGTCGATCACTCGGCTCCGTAAACTGATATCGTTAGGTTTGTCGTATGCGGATGCTCGACCGTTCGCCATGAGCAGCAAAGGCCCGTGGCGTCTCTCCACCACGTCCGGCGTCCAACGCGCGTTGTCGAACGGTTACCTAGAAAGTGAGGGCTTACTGAGTCTTGAAGAACGTTGGTGCAAGCTTGCATCCAATCGGCGAGTCGCCTAGTGCGGAACCGCATGCTATGTGATGTGGGAGGGCCCCCGGAGCAATCCGGGGCCCTATCCCGATTGCGATGGTTATCGCAAGAACCCTCTCGCCGAATGTTCTACATTTGCTACGGCTTACGAAAAGCTGACGAACTTGAGTTTAATAGGTCTGCTAAGAGAACGTAAGTGAATGCGGAGCCAAAAAGTAGCTTGCCGATGGTAGAGCCAACGTGTCGCATCATGTACGGGGCAGACAGGTCAATGAAAAACATTTGAACCAGGGCGAGCAATCCAACGAGTGTTAGGTACATCCAGCATCCCACGGAGAACTGGTAGCCTTTCCTTGTTCCTTGCCACAGCAGAATGCCTCCGGCAAGTCCACGGAAACCTCGAAAAACAATCGTTGTCGTTAAAAGAGAAATCGTCACCAGGCTCGGGGGCGAAGCGAAAGCAAGTACAGCGACGGCAATTGCTCCGAAGACGCCAATGATACCCTGAAGCATGGTTAAGGCAGCAATGAATTTTCGTGGCCGAAGCGAACCCGTATTTGACGCATCCCGAAAAGAGATCTGTTGCGCGCGGTGGGCACTAGAAATGCCAGTAAGAAGATCGTCGCGAGGTGCGTTAACGAAGGGGTGCCCGCAGTCCCTGCAATTCATCGCGTCTTGACGGAGGGTTACCCTCCCGCATTCCGTGCATTTCATTTGTCGTTAAACGCTCATGAAGCCCCAAGGATCACTAAGGCTTGTGGTTTGAGTTGAGAAGTGTCGGTGCGATAACGTTACCGATCAACCGGCGGCGACGATTGATCATCCACTTGAAAACGCCCGATTTCGCCGTTCGGGTGCATCGGATGGTTCGCCTGCTTCTTCCTACGCTTCAAAACCAGCCGCACCTCACCGTCGGTTGGATTGTCGTCGAATGATGAAGGCGGGCGGAAGTCGCGGAAATGTTGTCCCTCGACGCCTTGCCCACAGTATTTCAGGGCAAGATGAAGCTCCTCGTCGGTCCATTTGTAAATTCCGACAAACCAGAAGACCATAATCTGATTGTCGACGTCAAGAATGTCGTCAAGATTCTGTGCACCGCGTCTTTGAAGTTCACGGTACGGATTTTCTTTTTCGTCTTTGGGGACTCTAAACTCAAACGGTCGGCGGAGGTCTTTAGCGACGGCAGCACCGCTCAGCGTAAACCTCTCGCCGTTAACGTTAGCGAAGATCTCTGCTGGCTTCTCCGTGCTCTCCGTGTGCGTTTGCGTCGTAGCGACCACCCAATCGCCTTGGAACTTCGAGTACCTCTTTGGAATTTCAGTGGACTTTGGCTCCTGTCCAAATCCGGTGCACGTTGACGTCAGAAGGAGTGCGATTGCTGCAAGTCTCATCTGAGGATTTCTGTGGGGGAACGCCCGACGTCACCGGGGACGGCGGTTTGATTGTCCATTTGCAAACGCCACATGCCGTCCTCCGGTGGACGTCATGGGTATCAGACTTACAACGCTGCGCTTCGGGGTGGCTCTGGAGGAACAATGCTTTGGGTTTTAGTTGCAAGTGATGTTTCGTTTCGCGAAAATCAAAGTGCACGGACCGGGTCGTGGAGGCCGTCTGCGGATTGGTGCGTTTAGCCCGCTGGTTATCTTGGCCCTGCTCGACTCTTGACGTTGGCATTGATGGCAGTTTGATTTGCTTGCGCATCTCAACACGACCTCGTTGGAGAACCTAAACAGCAATATGTCGAGTACGCCCGGTCCGTGCCTTTTCCCAAGTTCCTTTACGTTTGGCGCTCAGGAGATTCCATTATGTCACGCAAGAAAAGCAAAAACAAGCAAGGTGTCAGCGGCAACAAGAAGCCTCTCCAGCTTCGCAGAGCGACAGCAAGGCCACAAACCAGTCAACGTGTTGGCCTGCCTGTCGACAACGCGCCACCGCCGATCGAATCGCTCAAGCAAGTCAACGTGAATGCCGCGGGGATCGATATCGCAGCGAATGTCCATTTCGTTGCCGTCCCCAAAGATCGTGACGCGGAGAATCAGGTCCGAAGCTTTGGAGCTTTCACCGCAGATCTCGATGCGATTGCCGATTGGCTTACGGAGTGCCGAATCGAAACGGTTGCGATGGAGTCCACCGGCGTCTACTGGATCCCGCTGTTCGAAGTCCTCGAGCGGCGCGGCTTTGAAGTGATCTTGGTCGAGCCGAGTCAAGTCAAGAAGTTTCGACGTAAGACCGACGTTCTGGATAGCCAATGGATTCAAACGTTGCACACGTTCGGACTGCTCACTGGATCGTTTCGGCCCGCAGATCGTATCATCGTCCTGCGCAGCTACATGCGGCAACGTGAGATGCTCGTCAAGAGTTCCGCTCAGCACATCCAGCATATGCAGAAAGCAATGGAACAGATGAACTTAAAGCTCACCGAAGTGATAAGCGACATTCTCGGTGCGACGGGAACAGCGATCATCGATGCCATTCTAGCAGGCGAGCGTGATCCGCATCAGCTTGCCAAACTGCGAAACGAAAAGTGCAAGAACGACGAAGCGACGATTGCCTTAGCGCTGCAGGGCAACTGGCGAGACGAGCACCTCTTCTCATTACGCCAAGCCGTGGACTTGTATCGTTACTATCACAAGAAGATCGTCGAAGTCGATCTTGAAATCGAAGCGTACATGCGACAATTCGATGACCATTCGGACGGGCAACCATTGGCCAAACCGCCTCGCGCCAAACAGCGTAGCAAGACAACGAACGAACCGAAGTTTGACACTCGCACGATCCTTTACCAAATGCTGGGTGTCGACCTGACCAGCATCGATGGCATTGGCGCTCATTCGGCTCTTCAGATCGTTTCGGAGATTGGGACTGATGTGAATGCGTTCCCGACGGAGAAGCATTTCGTCAGTTGGCTGAGTCTTTGCCCAGAAGCCAACAAGTCAGGTGGCAAGAAGCAGAAGAAAGGCAAAAGCCCGACCCATCGCAGTAGCAATCGAGTCGCGCAAACATTTCGCGTTTGTGCACAGACCTTGATTCAATCGAAGTGCGCGTTAGGCGCCTTCGGCCGGCGACTGCGCGGGCGCGACGGTGCGGCCAGTGCAATCACGGCCATCGCTCGCAAATTGGCAATCATTGTCTACACGATGATCCAGACAGGCAGGCCGTACAAAGACGTCGGAGCAGAGGCTTACAACAGTCGATTTCAGGACAAGCTGGTGGCAAGCCTGCGTCGCCGAGCCATTGAATTAGGCTACGACCTGCAGCCGAACCTGGCGGCTTAGAGAGTCCTCAGGGCAAGCCAACACAGATCACTGCGCTACCGGTACGCGCCAGATCTTATAAATCGATTCGAAACGCGGCTTGACACTGCACCGGAGTCTCCGAAATGCGTCTCAAGCAAAGAGGCTGCGCTCAAAACCCGCAAACAATCACCCGTCTGATGCGGGGTGAGCAGGTGGTGTTCCTGGAGATCCGCTTTCAAGGACCCGGTCATCGCAAGTTTTCAGGAAAACGAGCCAAGCGTTCAAATCCTCAAGTTCACACCACACATCAAGCGTCATGGGTTGCGAATCGAAAGTTTCTTCAGATGAGAAGTATAGTGATGCAGGGCAATTGTTGCGAGCCAATTCGCAGCAGAGCTTTCGCCGTTCGCCAGAATCGTTAGGGACCTGCGGCAAGACATAGGTTGCATGGCTTATGTCGCCAATTGCGGCAAGCCTCGCGAGGTGATGCGATTGAGCTTCGAGCCCATTGCCGAACAAGTTTAGCAAAGTTCCATCGAGATTACCATTTAGAATTTCTTCTTGCGCCGACCGCAGCCTAAAACGGTGGTACCCACGACGCGCCGAGGTGGCAATGGGAAACGCGAATCCAAGAACAAAAACCGCTACAAGCAGGAACAGTACTATGCGTTTCATTGCCCTACGCAAAGCTTAGTGGGATAACGAATTGCGATCTATCCTTCGGCCAGGCGTGAAAGACCCCAGTGTTGCATGTTGGGGTTGCCGCATGGCTGACGGATAGATCGTGCGCTGAACTTTGTCGCCGCACTGGGGGCAGCACAGCGGACGCAGGCCAAGACGACCGGCCTGTCAAATTGAGTCTACCAGATACGACTGGGGGTAGCCGAAATCGCCCGTAAATCCTGCCAGCGGCAACTGAACCATGGCGATTGGCTTCCGCTCGATTCCCTCTGCACTTTCTACCTGGGTTTCCAGGTACCAATCGTAAAAATCGGTACCATTGCTTTCTGTCCAGAGACGACGATGCGACTCCCGCTGCCGGTCGGCGTACCACCCCGGGCAGCGATCGTCCTCTCGCCAAAAGATCTCTGCCCATGAAGGCTTCGGCGTATCTTGGACCAGTTCTATCCGGTCGCTGCCGCAGTGCTCGCACACTTGGTCTGGCGACTGGGCGAACGCTTCCTTGGACGAGTCAGCTGATGGTTCTCCAAGTCGCCATCCCTCCACTGCCTCCAGTTGCTCGCGGCAACGATCCTGGTAGAGAAACCGTAGCGCGCAGACCGCTTGGTTGAAGGTGCTGTAGGCGACCTTCTTTTGTTGGATCAGGTAAAGCTGGAAGGTTCTAACGTCTTCGACGGTTGCTCGGCCCAGCGGCTTGGCGATGAAGGCAGCGAAGCGTCGAGCGTGATAGGTGTAGGCGTCGATCGTAGACTGGGCCAAGTTGCGAATGATCATGTCCTCGGCCATTCGCCGGATGAGTTCGCAGGGATGCTTTTGGTGGGGAGTCATGGTGTATGCGTGAAAGCAGGATTGGAACGTTGCACGCCGAGAAATCGGAGTGCGGAAGTGTTCCACAATGCTTGCAGATCCCAAAAGCGCAAGCCCCATTTAACCGTAACGTTCGCCACAACCGAACCCGTGCCCGAAGGCTTCCGGACGGACCAGAAACACCGCCCGCGACCAACAAGAGACTCAGCAGGCAACCTTCCGGAACGGTCGCCGACCGACAGCGTCCGCAGGACGCCACCGAGACCAGATGGCAGCAGGCACGACACACGTGCGCCAAGAAAACGCGACGATCACCCAGCTGAATCAAGTTGGCATGGATGCCAACTCACCTTCACGCATGGATGCGTGCCACCACGTCAACCACCAACAACAAACACGCCGCGACTCCCCACTGCACCGGAGCCCACTCGATTAAGTTCAACGTTACGGATCACGTGGTCGCCGCGAGTGACGTACCACTTCAAACAGCTCAACACGGCGACTCACGTGCATCCGATAGTTCATCGTTTACGGTGGGCGACGGTGAGCACATCCAACGCCCGCTGCCAGTGTATCCGATTCAAACCAGCCATCGCAAATCCCTACCTTGGCGGCCGGCACCAAGGCGTTGGTTGCGAGCATTGTGTTGCGCGGAGTCCACCCCCAAGTGTTGGTTGTCAGCATTGATGTCAACGGGCGTTGAATCCCCTATCACAGTCGGTCCGAGCAGCCAAGTAGAGAACGATGACTTCAAATGCGAACCACAGGCGACCCATGTCGCACTCCACCAGTTGGGCCGCGTTTCAGTCCATGCTCGCCAGCAGTGAGAAAGAGGTTGACCACGAAAAACGCGAAGCACACGAATGGCAGCACGTTCATTTGCTGGACGTTGGAATCATCATCTGATCCGATGAACGCTACCCGTAACCGGGTCGCGTCGAAAAGTTTACCATCGCCAAAACGCTTGACACGCGACTCCGGTTCACGGGATTGTTATTCGCGGATTTTGTCACGCAGTCGTTCGATGCACCGCAATACGGAAGTCCGATTTTTGGCACTTGTCATCCACCGTGGAAGCCGACTGGCCATTGTCCCATTTCGGCAGCCGTGTGCGTAGTCTGGCTTGCGATCTCGATGTGATGCCGAAACATAGGACTCGAGGTAAGCAAGGTGTTGCAGATTGTGGGCCCACAGAGTATCACCGCAGCACGGAATTTGAAGCCAAAGTGGAAAGTCGAAATACCAATCGCCGCCCTGCAATTTTCGTGAGCCATAGAGTTTCCCTCGGCTCTTTGTGTAGCCGCACCACGGACACACCATGCGAGCGGTTGTGCTTGCATCTTCCTGCACTGGTGATGTGGAGGCGCATTTACCACAACGAGGGCATTCAACAAGAAAGTGGTCCGTGAACGACCAAACGGTGCTGCCGTCGTCGATGTGGCGATCAGTCTTCATCGTTTCTCAAATCGAATAACGATTGCGTTGACCGGGCCGCCGCCAATCGACATTGACTTCACAAAAAACGCGATCGGCGGCTCCGCGTCCAACGCTTTGTTCTGCAACTCAGTCCATTTCCCATTGAACACAATCTGGCCTCTGTACCGACGCCAGCAGTTCCCGGTCGCCCTTCGCTATTGGGTGGTGAGCGTGGAGTGGAGGTGCATTTGAAGGCTGGTCGAGTTGTCGTGGCCTGCTGCGATGGTGATTTCGTGCCTTCGGAACTGACGTCCCACGCTCGTGGGGCGTCCCTAACGACAAATCGGAGTGAGAGTGCTCGGCTGGGCGCGTGCGTCACCAGTGCTGAGGCCAAAATCGACGTTTTAGACCGCTGAGGTTACGCTACTTCTGGCCGATCTTATCCACGAGGCGGCGGAACACCCATCGCCGATCCACTGAGCATCGCTTGCCAAAGTTCGGCAAACGATTCAAACACGAAGTGATTCACATGGCTGCGAAGCTTTTCCCACAACGCTCGGCGACTCTTGAACTTCTCCTGCACCGAGGCAAACAGCGGACAGCATGCTTGCTGTACTTGGTCAACCATGAACGCTAAAAACATCAGCAGCATCAGTACCGTTGATAGGTTTTGCTTTCCATGACCGTAGTTGTGTTCAAAGTGATAGCCTTGATTCTTGAGCGTATTAAACGTCTCATTCTCAATCCGCCAGCGACTACGACCTCCCGCGGTGAATTTCGATAGCAGCGAACGATCTAACGTGACGTTCGTCACCCAACTGAATCGCTTGCTCACTTCGCCGCTATCGTTGTCGTATTCAAAGTGCTGCAGAAAATTCACTCGCAGAGATTGATTCGACGCATTGAGCGCCAGGTCACTGACGTACTGGGTCTCGCTTTGGATGACGCGGTTACCGATCGGGTCAACCCGTGTGAGTGTTTCGATTCGGTCTTCGTCGCCCGCAGCAATCACTTGATCGAACAAGTGAGCGTGGTCACCCGGTTTTGCACCGAGCAAGTAACTCATCTTCAGATCTTTCAGGTCGGCGATGTGCGGAGCGTTGCTGGCCAGTCCGTCTTCGACCACGATCAGCTTGATCTTCGGATAGAGCAAGCGAATTCGCCTCAATAGGCGTCGTGTCGCATTGCGTTCGCAATCGTTTTTGGTTTCTCCGTCTTGTTTGACGATGGGTTCGATTGCCAGTGGGATGACGACTTTCTGGTCGGGATGAACGAGCACCGCGGCAACCGCTTGATGCACATACTGAATCTTGCCACCACTGGTTTTACGTTCCAAGCACTCGGGGCAATGGATCTTTGAGGAACAGAAGTATCCAGTGCCATCGATCGCTAGCAGGTAATGATTGTTGTGGAACGCGAACTCTCGCAGGACGTTCCCGCGTTGAAGTTCGTGGAAGATGTCTGCAAAGGCTTCGTTGAGATGACTTGTATCGATACCATCAAGGATCTCTCGCATGGACGTATCGCTGGGAATAGCGTCGATCCCGAAGAGTCGTTTGATGGCAGGTTCGCCGGACCGTTCTTCAAAAGCTAACAGTGATGGGTCTTTGAGTGAGAACATCGCAAACGCAGCCAAGAGAGTATCCACCATTGGATAAACCGTCCCGGATTGTTCCCGCGCGTCGGGGACCGATTGAAATCTCCGGCGTAACGTATCGATGAGTGCATCAGCGCAAAGGAATCGCCGCAACTTGGGGAACGGGGGCGCCGGACGGGTCATGATCGATCGCCTTGGACGAGAGCGAAAGCCGTCCATTGGAGCGTCAACCCCCGGCTCCAATCAAGGCTTCATCCAATCGCGACACGCTAGCAAATCACCACACCGTATTTTACGGGATTTAGCCAACCGCCGGGAACTGCTGTACCGACGCGAGGAACAGGCATATTGCTCGAATTGCATCTTCCTTTGCGATCGTTTGACTCGCAATGCATTCACTATGGTGACCTTGGAGGTAGTAGGTCACGATGTAGTCAGAGGCATCTTGATTGGCAGCAACGGTGTGGAAGGAGCCGACACATCCCTGTTCATGATAGTCTGCGGGAAGCCAATCGAGACACCAACGGTCGCCAGCGATGACGACAACCATCTCCTGTCCGTTAGGTTTAGCGATCACGACTGCAAGGCCGTTATCAGGTGTTGTGCCCAAGCCTATCTCAAGCAGACGATCGATGACGACACCCGTAGCGGGAAAGCTTTCGGCTGTCCGGTCCGCGTGCCAACATAGCGTAATGTCATCAGTCATCGTGTGTTGCAGAACAGTTGACATCACCGCGGCCGCCGGGGTTGATGTGTTAGTAAGCTAGACCGACTCGGCGGCTCCGGTGCATGTCTGGGTTCCCTCTAATTCGATCAAGCGAGCCCAATGTCAGTTCAAACCTATTTCTCGTTCTGGTTTGTCGATTCTCCAGAATGTCTGCTAGGCAATCGTATCCAGCGATACACGGAAATCATCGCCATCGCCACACTCAAAGACGCTGCGATCCAACCTAGTCGCTCATGTGTCAGTAAAGACCATGGGAACTCGGGTTCTGCCACATATCGCGCATACCGACGTGGCGTTCCAGTGGCAGGCGCTGGAGTTGTCGTGAAGTACAGTCCAGCGACGATACAAAGTAGGGTTCCAATAAAGGCTACGGCTATACCGCTACGATCCCTGCCAGTCGCTTGCGGTGCTGCGGTAGTTTGGGTAGCGGGTTCGTAAGGATTCATGCTTTGAGAGGGAACGCTACGCATCAGCGGGCCGGCGCAATACGCGTTGATTTCAAAACCGACCCGACCGCCGGCTCCGTTGCATGCGATCGTTATCCGCTATTCTTGTTCTCCGGCGGCAGGAGAGCTTGTCGGTTTGTTCATCGGAACAAGGTAATACCACTGACCAAAATAGTTGATTTCTTGCCAGTTGTCCGGTACTTCGCCACGAGGCGGTGGTTCTGGGAGCGGTTTTTGACCGGGAGAAGCAGATGACCATAATACCTGGGGCGGAAACCAGTAAATCGAACGCATACGTGTAGGCCTTCCGACAGGGCTCGTGGCTGGATGCGTCCAGTCGGGATGAACATCGGAATTCTTCTGTAGGTTTTCCTGACCTTCGGATTGCGGACCGACGTTTCCATCAGATTCAAGTTCTTTTACGCGCTGCTCAAGCTTCTCGAGCCGAGTTTGCAATTCGGCAATATCAGGAGTCTCGTTGGTCGGTGTGTTGTTCGCACCTTGCCCAAGGCAGCAAGATGAAAGGAGTAGGAGACAGACAACGGTCAATGTGCATCGCATTTTCACTGGTTCCTTCGAGCTCACGATTCGTTAGGATGTGTGTCGTTCAACAAGTGATTTCAGTCGGGTAACGTCCAGAATTTCCGGCCGTCGCGTGTGCATCAACTATTGCCAAAACGCGTTGTCGAAAGCTCCGGTGCATCCGTTGGAGACTTGCAAGTTTGGGACGGCGATTGGCATTCGAGGGTATCAAAAGATCGCGCCAAGTATAGCGAACGTGAGCAGCCCGAGCGAGATGAGCAGCGGTCCAGCCGGCAGAGCACGACCGAAGCCGGTCGATATCCGAATCGCCAATAGCGAAGACAGAACCGATGTCACCCACGTGACAATGGCAACCAGGCTGAGCATTGAACGCAGGGATGGATCATTGCGCACAGTGACGCCGTCAACGCCTATTCCGCTGTAGCCGGAAAGCAGTTGTGCGTAGACGCATCCAATCGTCACGAGCAACATGGTAACCGCAAGCAGCGTTAGAGCAGCTGAGTACCGAGTCATGGGTTTAATTCAGTCGGATAACGTTCGCGATAACCGGGTGGCCGCGGTTGATTTCCCACTTGAAAACGCGATGTCGGCCACTCCGCGTTCATCGCTTGGTTCAAGTAAGCCGCTATCGCGGCGGGATTTTGGTGAGGTGGAATTGATGAGGGAGTTGAGGTTTCGCTGAAGCATCCTGGCAGGAGGAGCTGTTCGCTGTGAACAGCCCATCAACTCCTCCTGCTACAGGAACACATCCATGCCCAAGTCTAACCCCCAGACTCCTGCAAATCCACGCGGTCGTTACTTTCCTGCCGAACTTCGCCAGCGTCTTTCCGAGGACCTGCATCTTACCGGAAAGGCGAAACGCACTCACGATGGCTACATCCGTGCCGTCCGGCAACTGTCCGACTTTGCGAAGTGCAGTCCCGACAAGGTCACCGAAACGCAACTCCGCCAGTTCTTTCTACACCTCAAGAATGATCGCGAGTTCGCCAATGGGTCGCTTCGGGTCGCACTCTCGGGCGTGAAGTTCTTCTTCACCTTCACCTGCAAACGCGACTGGGAGATCTTCGCGATGCTCAAGCTGCAGAACGCCAAAACGCTGCCAGTCGTACTGACCATCGAGCAGGTCCACCGCATCATGCAGATCACCAAGACTCAACGCCTGCTTGTCTTCTTTTGGACCGTTTACACCATGGGACTGCGGCTCAACGAAGCCTTGAGCTTGCAGGTTGGTGACATCGATGCCGCTCGCGGGTTCGCTCACATCCATCGCGGGAAAGGAGCCAAAGATCGCTTACTGCCGCTGCCACCTTCAACGCTGAAGTTGTTGCGAAGCTATTGGTGCACGCACCAGCATCCGTCGTTGCTGTTCCCCGGCAATCGACGCGGGCACTCACTGGCCAAGCACGGGATCAGCACGGCCAAGAACCCGATGTCTGAAAAGACCGTTCAGGAAGCCATCGCCAAGATCACCGGAACGATGAACCTGGGCAAGAAAGTCACGCTGCACACGCTCCGGCATTGTTACGCGACGCACCTACTCGAAGCGGGCGTCGGATTGAAGGCCCTCCAGAAACTGATGGGGCACTCTTCGCTACAGTCCACCATGATCTACCTGCACTTGACCGACACCGCCGAGGCCAACTCGCGCGAGGTCATTAACATGATGTTCGGCAAATCGCCCGGAGAAGACGACGGCAACGATGCCGGTGCGAAAGCTAAGTTGAAGTAGCCTCTGCATCAGCAAGATGCCCAGCGTCAGCGATGCCTTACGGCAGTTCGCACCGGCTTACTTGAAACAGAATCCCGGCTCCGTCTCAGTCATCCAGCAGAAAGTTCTTGGCGTGATCACGCGTTGCCGTACCGGCGCGCTTGGTGGCGTTCACTATCAATGCGACGGATGCGGGCGAGAACACTGGGTCGGGCGTTCGTGTGGCAATCGGCACTGCCCGAACTGTGGTCACGAGAAAACGCAGCTGTGGATTGAAACGCAGTCCGTCAAGTTAATGCCAGTGCATCACTTCCTCGTCACTTTCACGGTCCCTCGTGAACTGGGCTTGGTGCTGCGCGCTCATCAGCAAGACGGATACCGCTGTCTATTCGATGCCAGTAGCCAGAGCATCCGCGACGTCGGCGCGGCGACCAAGGCCCTGCGCGGTTGCGTGCTGGGGTTCTTCGGTGTGCTGCATACTTGGGGGCGTGACCCTGCCGTCTATCATCCGCACATTCACTATGTCGTTCCCGGCGGCGGAGTGAAGTTGGATGAGAGCGGCAATGCGGTCTCGTGGCAGAGCACACCGAAGAACTTCCTGTTCCATCATGCGACGTTGATACGAGTCTACAAGGCCAAGCTCGCCGACGAACTCCGGACGGCGGGCCTCTATGACTGTGTTCCCAAGCAAGCTTGGGACAAAAACTTCGTCGTCGACATCCAACCGGTCGGACACGGCGTGCCGACGCTGAAGTACTTGGCACCGTACGTGCACCGCGTGGCGATCAACAACAGTCGCATCGTGTCGGTCGATGAAGCGGAAGTGATTTATACGATTCGCCGCAGCAAGCCGAAGCGAATGGAAACCAAGCGTGTCGCCGGCGAAACGTTCGTCGCGAGCTTCTTACAGCACGTTCTGCCACCGGGCTTCCACAAGATCCGGCACTACGGCTGGATGAGCTCGAACAGCAAACTGGCCATCGAGGAGGTGAAGTGGTTGGTGTGGCTGTTCTTGGGCTGGACTTTCTGGCTGGGCAGCGGCCACGCACCGCAAGAGAAACCACTGACGGCGCCGCTTCGGTGTGCCGTCTGTGGCGGCCAGTTGCGGGTGGTGGAGGTGACCTACGAGTCGCTGCAATCGGCCCGGATCATCCCCGAACATTCGCTGACATATTTCGACAGTGGATAAATGAGAACTTCAAAGCAGCGTCATGAATCATTCGAAGCGTCACCGGGAGGGCGGGGGCTGAAGGTGCGCGGCAACGTCAACAACGATCGAGAAAATCCAGCATCAACGACGCTCAGGAGCACTGAGCTGCGGTCAGTAACGTCAACAGCAGTGGGCGACGAACCAGAAACTGGCACAGCAATCTCGCAAGTGCCGACCTGGGCACTCGACGCGCAGACGCAACCGGAAGCAAAACCCAAGTAACCACCGGCGCTAACCTCCGGGCTTCTTGAACAAACGACTTGAACATCGGCTCGCAAGCTCGCGATGTCAAATCCTTATTGGTTCGCCGCCCTTCGCAGGACCTAAGAACCGCGAGGGCATTCTCAGTCGTCCATTGAACATATACTATCCGGACATCAGCCGGTGGTATCGGTCTTGTCGTCTGGCCATTCAATCAGCGTGTGATCCATTGGATGAGGAGTAAAGCATCGCTGAATATTCTCGCACCAGTGTTCCCACGCAGCTGCCTTGCCAGCTTCAATTGAGTCACATTCAGTCGCTCGTCCACCATTCTGATATGAATAGGACCAATTCGTGCGTCCTTTGAGTTGCTTGACCATGTATTGCCCGAACTGCGTGCTAGCGAACCACGTCGTCATCCCAGATGCCTCCATGGGCCCATGCCATTTCAGCGGCGCGAGATGGTCCGTGAGAGACGTTTGGTCTTTGGGGTCAGCCATGAAGCGTTGTCCAAGCGTGGATGATTTGTCGACGAACGACCCGCATCACCGAGTCGGGAAAGTTGATTGTCCATTTGTAATAACTCGCAAGCCCGACTTCGGTGGATGCGATGGTTATCCGCAAGAACAATTAGAACGATAGTGCTACCAGAGCTATCCAAACGGAAAAGACACTTGCAGCTCCGTAGAGGGTCCACCAGTCTACAGAATGTTGATTCACGCAATCGACACATATCGCGATCAGAATTGCGAATGCTGGAATTGCCATGCAAATCGGATACCAATGATAGAGCACGAACCGGGGAATATATGGCGAAAGGTCAAAGTGATTCCACGTCGCAGCACATATCGCAAACACCAGGAATCCATTGTATGCGACGCGCCACGCGATTCTTTGCCGTCGTGTTTTGTAGATCACGAAAGTCAAAATTGGAAGACAGAGAACAAAGCCGACCTCTTCAACCAAGACGTCGTACCAGATCCCAAACAATTCGCCGCGCAGATCCGAAACTCCAGGCGCGAGCTCAACAGAGAGCCGCGCCCGGACTACGAGCGTTGCGACTAGTGTGAGAATCCAGTCGATCAGGCACATGCAAGCGATGATCAGCGAGAGCGTTTTTCCTGGGCTAGCCCAGAACTGTTTGCTTCGAGCAGCAATCGAAAACAACGATATTGCACAGCCATAAGCTCCGGCAATGAGAATGCCAACTGGGTCAATCGGTTCGACCGAAGACAAATTGCGGTAGTGCGCATCAACGGGAAAGCGAAGCAACACAAGACCACGGCTCACGCAAAATGCGAGAGCAACGCCAAGCGTGATCCAAAAAAGATGACGAATCGCAAGACGTTCGGAATGGTCTATCGTCGCATTCGTCATTTCATTCGGATAACGGCGGCCATCAGCGGGCACGGAAGTTGAACTGTCCATTGCCAACAACCGCGCAAGCCGTGCTCCGTTGCATGGCTTGGTTACCCGCCGTCCTGTGGCTTCGCTTCACGGTAGTCGTAGTCTATATCGGCCGCATCTTCGGTCAACGCCCAGTCTCGCATAGCCGGAGCGATCACATCAGCCAGGAATGCAAAAACGTCCGCGTATTCGCCACACACAATATCCCACGTGCGGGGAGCAGGTGTTGGCCCCGAGCCGAATACGGGATGGAAGTAAATAACGTTCGGACGAACAACACCGTCGACGATTTCGAGCCCGGCAAAGTCGTCGCAGTCCTGCCGCCGTGCAAAAGTGAACACCGCCCGATTGTTGATGTCTTCGTAGCCAAATGCTGTGGACGCGAATTCGTATTCGTTGCGCTGCCGAGAGATGAACCACGGTTGGAGGTTGTAGACACGCAACGCAATCAACCATCGCAGTTCGTTGGGTAGCGATTTGTCGTCGGCAAGCATCAAGGTAGTGCGGAACTTTCAGTCGGGTAACGGCCGCGTTCACCGAGCGGCGGGAGAGATTCTTCCATTTCACTAAACCGCACCACCGCCGCTTCGGTGCAACGCATGGTTCGACGCGATATTGGGCTAGGTGTTGGTCAACGCTCTGTATTTGGTTCTAGCATAGGCAAACCGACGATAGCCTGCAATCAACAGTAGGATTGCGAGAACCGACGCGCCGCCGATCCAAATCACGAACCATTGCATTTGAGTTTTTGGCCAATCCGGGTCAGCGTACGGGCCGCGGTCCGTAAGGTCCGGAAAAGCGCGGCGAAGATCAAACGCGGAGAAAATAAACCAGAGTGCCACAAATCCCGCGATTGATCCAATCAACAGCAAGACCAAACCTTGTATGCGCATTTGACGCACGCGGTCGTCACGTTCAACATCCGTAGACGCACGCGAGGGGGCGTAAGGATTGGTCATCGCACACCATGTCGTTCGTGGCTAGGGTCAGTGACGGTAGGGAACTTGTTGCCGATCAGTTGGACGCCGAGAACGAATGCGTGCCAAACAGAATCAAACATTCACGACGAACGTTACGCGTCACCCGGTACGCGCGAATGATTCTCAACTTCAAAACCGCCCGACTCGCGTACTCGGGTGCACGCGATTGTTACCCGCCGTTATTTGGGCGTGACGAGATCAGGCGGGCAAGCGACTGTCGGTCGCCGGAACGCATGATACCACGGAAGTACACCCGAACATCAGACCGTGGAGTGAGCAGCATACGGTCCCAGCGTTCGGAACCATCAAGAGTGGCATAGTCTTCGAGCAGAGGCAGTATTGCCGAAGAGTTGATGGGCTCCGTGTTTCCGTCTGAGAACACAATCGAGCCATCGAAAATGGTTGGTGGTGGAGCAGACCGTAACCGGCTAGCGTCGCGCGTTGATGCGAGCCAAGTAACGAAGGCCGCAATGTCATCCGGATCATCCAGCGTTACGGGAGGTTGGTCGCCGTTTGGCTTGAGCGTGATAGAAGAAATCAAGTTTGGCGATAAGCCATGTGTTAGGGTGAACTGCCGATAGACCGCGGGGCCGAAAGTGATGCAAAGAACCACGATCGCAACGCAGGCGAGAACTGAGTAACGGCGGATGCGAGAGCGAGGTTGCGTTGTTGAATCGGAATTCATCGTCGACGAAAGAGAGTGCAGTCAGTCGGGTAACGGTGCTGATCAGCCGGCGGCGACGGAAGATCAACCACTTCAAAACGCCCGATTTCGCCGCTCGGTTGCATCGTTTGGTTCCCCGCATCTTCGTAGTGCGGTTGAATGAGCAATCAGTTTCCAATCGCATCGTCAGCCAACACGCGACGTCCACACGACGGGCAGTTCCCAGTCGCAATGATAACAGATCTCGAACGGGAAAGATTGCCTTGGCAGTATGGGCAGATCAACTGCGGGTATTTGAGATAGGTTCGATCTGCGTGATAGAAGCCAAGGAGCATCAGAGGAAATCCAACAAAGAACATTACGACAGGAGCAAGAATGCCAGCCAAGTTGGGATTGGCCAAGCGAACAAGATTGGCGATGCCCAGCGCAACGAACATCACGGCGATCGCACCCGCCATCCGCCACCCAAGGCGGCGTTGGCATCGGGCACATACCGCTGTGTATTCCGCTACGGTCATGAATTCGAAGATGCGTCCGCGTCTACGGGCGGATTCGTCGAGAGACTATTTGTCGCCACTGTCGCCCGGTTGGTCCAAAAGTCGTCGTCTCGCATTGAAGTAGCCGAGTGTCATCAGGAATGATACGGCAAACGCACCGATGATTACATAGGCCCCAAAACCGAAGTTCGTAATTGCAAAGCCGAACGCAAGTGCAATGGCAGCCATGAGCATGATGGTGGCGCCGCGTGGTTGATCTCGGCGATTCATGCGAGCGACAGGGATTCCCGCACACGCACAGAATGCGATGATAAGCACGACAAAAAGGTCGCCAATCTCGAGCATGACTTAGTCGGGGAACGGCCCGATTCAGCGGACTCGCGCTCGCACACGTTCCATTTTCGTGTGACACCGCGATGCGAGTACCGCTGCAATCGCTGGTTCCCCGTTCTTCAGTATGCGACGACCAGCTTGTCGCGGACTAGACCATCCTTCCACAATGGTTTAGTAAGGGTCACATCCTTCACGTGGTGCGAGTCCCACAATATCTTAGCAGTTTTCGGATCGCCACAGTCGAGGTCGTACGACCATTCGGGATAGCTGATGAAGTCAGGCGAACCGAGTATTCTAAGCACCTCCGGTGCAGACATCCCCCGCTTGATTGACGCAACGAGTTTCTCGCGGTCGTCCCGAGGCTCGGGGCGCAAATTGCCATCCACTCGATGTTTTGGAAACTCGAAAACAGGTAACGGTTCGGGCGATTCACCAAGGCGGCGAAGCGACAGCTGCGAGACCTGTCGAAGAGTGAATTGCTGAATAAAAAATGGGCTGATGGCCCCCGGCGAAACGTCTGAAGCCATTGAACCGCCGTAAAGGCCTACAAAATTTGATTTCTCTAATTCTCGCAGGTGCGGTATCGCATCGCGAATATCTAGTTGTCCAGCTAACAGAGCAGGCGTCAACAGTTTGTCGGCCGAATCGTCGTTGATGCCATCAGCCACGGCCCCGGCCAATACGTTGCGGCAGTGTTCAACTTGCCAATCGCGAATCGCCTTTACGAAGGTCGGATTCGGTTTTAGGCGTTGACCGTTTGCGGGATCAAATATCATTTGGTGCCCCCACCAAAGCCGAATCACAAAGATACGTTTCCCGTCAACATTTGCGAAATGCCATAGCGAATACGGCGTCCAAATTACGCCTGCGGTAGACCAAGTGGTAAATTCGCTTCGGTCCTTCTTTGACAGAATCTCCTTAAGATCATCAATGCGACCACAGTTGCGTCCACTGGCGTCAACGAAAACTAGTTGATCCCAACCGGTATGAATGGCAGCCCAACCATCATCGGCAACAACGATCTTAGCCGGTGAATACTCCTCGGGCTCTTGTTCGGTTTGTTTGCGTGTCCAGACTTGCTGTCCACGCTGGTGCATTGTGTAGACGAAGTCGTCCTGCCATGGGTGGTATCCGTCGATAAGATTGTCAGGAGATTTGGCATCGAGTCGCCATACACCATTTGGTGACTCAGCGCTGATGTCATCGTAAAAGCGATCCGTGGCATCGCAAGGCGAAGCACAGATGCTTGCGATGGCGAGTAGGATTGCAAGTCGCATCTGCATTATCTCCATCGGGGAACGGTAGCGATATGCGGGCGGCGGCGATTGACTTACCACTTCAAACCGGCGACCACCGCCGCTCCGTATCATCGCATGGTTCCCCGCATTTGTCTTAGTGTCACGCAAATTATCGTGGTGGTGCCGGCGGATCGCAAGCACATTCCTCCGAATCAGCGAAATCGTCCCAGCACCACCGAAAGTTGTAGAACCCAGCGTCGGTCAGATACCGTTTTGATTCGGTGGCGACTTCGTGCAGCTCCTCAGGCGACGCGGAAATTGTGCGTCCGAGCATCCGGCCCAGAACACCGGGCACAAATGAAGGAGCGATTTGAAGTATCCAGCGATTGTCTGCGTCAGGATAGGGCGTTGTTATGATTTGCATGTTCGTCGTGGCGCGGTGAATCTTCAACACGAAGCCAGCGTCGCGCCAGCAGTCGGCAGCATCGATAGTCCAGCCTTGAGGCGAAAGTCCAGCAGCGAGAAATCGGGATATTGAAACACCGCGAATATGCTCGCCATCGGATTCAGGTTCCGCGCCGTAAAACGTTGCGTTTTGAGATCGCATGACCGTGGGTAATCATCAGTCGGGGAACGGTTGGCATCATTGGGCGGCGGCGTTGATGCAACCACTTGTAAATGGTAATCACCGCCGCTCCGTTTGCATGCCGTTGTTATCCGCCGTCTTGATTCGGTTTTGGGCGGACAAAATAGTTAGCGACAATCGCGTTGAAATCGCAAGCGACAATGTCAATTGACGTATCGTCGCCGAAGCAAATATACAGCCAACAGAGACAACGAGCCAACAGTAACGCAGGCTATCGCCAAGATCGTTGCGTCGCGACGTGTGTCTGGTTCGACAGTGACAACGGAAAGGAGCAGCATTCCGAGCGAAGAGAACGTTGCGAGAACCGCACATACGCTACGAAGCGGGGACCGCCAAGCAGTGCACGTCCAGTGCGTTGTGTCAAAACGCCTCTGAAGCCGGGACTCGGCTAGTGATGGACGGTATGGGTTGTCGGTAAGCATCGAGTCGCTTTAGTCGGATAACGGTAACGATCACGTGGCCGCCGCGAACGACTCACCACTTCAATTAACTCAGCTCGGCGACTCACGTGCATCGTCTGGTTCCCCGCTTACTGGACCACTCATCGAAGGCGAGGAAGTCGAATATTCGGGTGCGGGACCAATCGCCGAAGATCGTTTAGTAGTTTCTTGGCAGCGGCATTGTCGTCGAACCCGTACAGCATAACGGACGGCCGACCAGTTTGCGAATCGATCGCGGGTATGTAGAAATTGTGACATTTCCAACAGACTGAGACGCTAAACATGAGCTTGTCGTCACGAAAGAACCGAAGTCCGTACGTCGGGACATGACAGAATGCACCATTTGGTTCAAAGGTCAGCGACCGCCAATCATCAGCAATTCGCTTGGCGTCTACGCCGACGAGGGACCGTGAGGCATGCGAGCGTACCGCGATCTCTGAAGAAGCAAGAGCCACGGAATCATTGAGTGCATTCGGTGGTGCGGGACGCACGAGAAACACTTTGGACTCGGTGGGGGCATCGCCGTCTTCTTCTGCAAACGACAATGCAAAAATTTCAACACGGTCAATTGCAGGAAGATCTGTCGTGTGCGCGGCCTGAACGACTAGGGCGAGCGCTTCGTACCGAGGGACGGATGTATCATCTCCATCGCAAGGGCGAACGCAGACCACAGCGGCAATGGCGAGGATTCGCAGATAGAGCATCATTCTTCAGTCGGGGAACGGTTGGGATCAGCGGGCGGCGGGAGTTGACGTTGAACGCACCAAAAAACGCACCACCGCCGCTCCGTTGCATCCCATGGTTCTGTCACGGCTTCTTGCGATCGACGTAGCTCACACCAGTTCGAACCGTGCTGACCTTCGCCTTGGGTAGGCCATCCCGCAATCGCTCCAAACCGGCATCGGTGAGTTGTGAATCGGCGATCTGCAAATCAATCAATGTGTCCAGTGAGGCCAAGTAATCGATCGAGTTGTCCGTCAAGTTACTACGGTCCCCGGTACCGTATCGAATCGTCTTCGATAGCCAGAGATGCTGGATGACCGGAAGATCACCAAGCGATGCTAGGCCAGAATCCGTGATGGTACAATCGGAGAGTTGCAGGAGGTTTAGGTTTTTGAGTCCACGAAGATGCGTAAGGCCAGCGTCCGTGACATTCGTTCGGCCCAAATACAGCATCGCAAGCTGCGGCATCTCGGTCACGGGGGCAAGATGCTCGTCTTTCACATCGCATCCTTCCAGTCGAATAGATAGAAGATTCTTTAAAGATGAGAGCGCCCGTAGCGACTCGCCCGTCACATCTGTGAATGTGAGGTCAATGGTTCGGAGATTTGCGAGGCCAGCTAGATGGTCTATGTCGTCATCATCAACGGTTGTCCCCCAGAGTGAGAGCGATTGCAAATGCGTAAGCTTCGAAAGAGCCTCAACGGCCTCACGCGGTAAGTCAATCCGTTCACGGTTCGATTTACCAGCTATTCGCACGGCAGTGACATTGCCATCACCGTCTTTCGTCAGCTCTGCGGATTTCGGCAGGGATGGCTCCCGACCGATGGAGATGCCAGAGAAGAAGGTGAATGCCAACGCGATGGCAAACATCAAAACACTTCGCATAGTTTCTTCCTCATGACTGACAGAACGTCACACATCACCGAGTACGCGAGGTTGATGTGCCATTGTAGAACGCCCCGACCGCGTACTTCGGTGCATGTGATTGGTTACCCGAGATTTCTGGCCAGGTTTTGCCGTGCATGCGTGCGCTCAGTCGCGTGTATGGGTGTTTCAGTGTCAATCGTGGGCACACATGTTACGACCACGCCCAGCAGTACCGTACCACATACAGCAAGCACAAAGAACGCAGCAAGCAGATCACCCGCCAAAGCGTCGCCACATTGAACGGCGATTGAGTAAGGATCGCCAGCGTTTTGTCGCATCGCAGTGTGGACAGGTCGGAAATATGTGTTCCGCATGCACCAGCAAAATGCGGCGAACGTACTGGAGGCAACGCAGCCGAGCGTAGCGAGGACTCCAATTGACAGTTTCAGGCAACCTAGCACTGGGGGATTCGCGTCATAAAGTTTAGTCGGGTAACGTTGACGATCAGCCGGCGGCGACGGAAGATTAACCACTTCAAGACGCCCGACTTCGCCGCTCGGTTGCATCGTTTGGTTCGCCGCGTCTACGGGCTGCGAAATGTGGCGGGCGGGTTCGTACCCTCGATCGGGACGATATAGAACCACTGCCCGTTGAAGTTGAATCGCTGCCAGTTTTGCGGCGCATTACCGTGCGGTGTTTGTGCGGGTTGATGGGGCGTCGGGTGCGAAGGCAGTGTGGAGTTCGGGTCGCGGATTGGTGGACTCGTTGGTGTAGGCGTACGGTAAAAATGATCGTTTGGCGGTTGGGTCGCCTGAGGCGCAAATTGGCGGTGCGGCTTCCGCTGGCTTTCGAGTTCGACAATGCGTCGTTCAAGTTGGTCGATTCGCTCCTGAAGTTGGGCATAATTTGGTTGCTCCGTAACCGGTTGTTCAGCCGGTTCGTTCGCATTGCAGTACGACGCGAGAGCGAAGATGCATGCAACAGGAAGTAGTCGATTCATGGTTGTGTGTCCATTCATGCGCGAGAGAGAGTGAAGCGAAATCAGTCGGGGAACGGCGGCCGTCACCGGGCGGCGAGAGTAAAATCAACCATCAGTAAACGCGCTGCCGCCGCTCCGGTGCACGGCATGGTTCCCCGCGATCTCTCCGCTAGCCAGCAGGTAACGCGTCAGCATTGGATCGAATGTAGTCAGCGAGAAACCCGAACGTTTCGTCTGACGATTCAAAGTATAGCGTGTCGGCGGTCTCGAATCCAAGGAACGCCTTGATAACCGAGAGTGGCAACCGAAGTTTGTTGAACGGTCGTGAGATCGCGGACGTGGGACGAATCCAGAGAATGCCACGAAGAAATTTGGAGAATGCTCGGTGTCCCCGTTCAGCGCCGATCGTTGCATGTGATTCGGCCATGAGAGTGCAGAGGTTGAAATCAGCGTCTTCTCGTTCGAGCAGGAATTGGAATCCGCCGTTCGTTATACGAGCGTGTGCTTGGTTAACTGTCAGCACGATCTGGTGCGGTTTCGGAATCGAGTAAATATCGAGTTGGTTACCGTGAAGGTCCAGTATCCGCTCGACCGTATCACCCACCAGCTCAGAGTCAGATTCGTCGATCATTCAAACGTTGTCGCAACGGTCTCGAATTCAGTCGGGGAACGTTACCGATCACCCGGTCGCCGCGAGAGATCTTCCATTGTCAAAACGCCCGACTCGGCGACTCGGGTGCATCGGATGGTTCGCCGCTATTCGGGCATTGTGCGAGGAGCTTCGTATGGATTGCCGGTCGCATTGACGGGTTCACGTGATCCGGGAGGTGCTGTCGGTGCGATGCTTAACTCTGTTCGCCGTTTCGGGCGACGCGAGATCCCCCATCCTACGAGCGTGCAGATGGTTGTAGCAACCAAAACGTTCGGAATACCGCGAAAGATCGGCATGAAGACGTACCAGGTGTCAGCTGAGTTGAAGTACCCGGTCCGTCGATAGTAGTCCATCAACGCCCAATCGATGGAGCGCCAGTAGACGAAGTACCCGACGCATGAGGCAATGAAAGCAATTGGTATGAGCCACAAGATGTATCGCCACCGAACTACAGCGGGGGCCAAGTAAACCAATGCCGGAAGCAGGAACGTCAAAAGGTACCAACGGCTTGCGATTGCCGCATCCAACGCCGATGCATAGTCGTTCGGTTGGATCTCGGTCAAAACAGGCACTTTTGTCGGCGAACGGCCGCCGTCACCGGGTACGGCGAGTTGATCTCCCATTAGTAAACGCGCGATGCCGTACTCCGGTGCACGGCATGGTTCCCCGCGATTGTTGGCTACTTGTGAACGGCCTGCAGTTTCATTTTTCCGAGACAGTAATATCGAAGGCGGTTGTATCCAGCACCCTCAAGCGTCAATGAGAGTGGAAGCTTGACAGTGCCGTCGGCGATTGCGAGGACAATGTCAACCGAGTTGCGGTAGACGTATAGATCGCCAAGAAATCCGGATTCGATCTTTGTTCCATCGGGATATGTGACGCGTGCGTCTACAGTGTCGCCGTTCGCGTCGTGGATAGTCAGTGTCGCGGCGACGTGTTTCCAGGCGTCGTTCTTTGGGTTGTGTGCATAGATGTCGACGCCACGATCGGCTGTTAGCCGAACAGTGAAGTTCGTCAGCGATTCCGGCTTGGATTCAACGGTGCGAATCGCAGCGGGGAACTTGGGGGATGCCTTGGGCTCGGCGGACTGCAGCGTGGCAGGGAACGCGGACGCTATGAGAAGCGGCCAGGTCTGCATTGCGTTTAGTGTCATAATGCTTCAGTCGGGGAACGTCTGCCGTAACCGGGCGGCGACGAAAGATAGTCCATTGTAAAATCGCTCGACTTCGCCGCTCCGGTTCACGGCTTTGTTCCCCGCCTCATTCATGTCTGGGTAATCATAGTGTAGGCATGTGCGAGAATGGCAACAACAAGGCCTAACGCCGCGCAGTACTTGGCGACTTCGTGAAATGGAAATAGTCGCTTGTGGTTGCCCCAGAACCATTGGAAATGCATGAACAGACCAATGCACACGATGACGAAGCCAAACGTGATCGCATGTATGCCAGAGATTTCAAGCCAGAGCCCGCGTCCGATTGGTTGAAAGCCTCGCATTGTGATGTTGAGGGTCGTCGCACGTTGCGTCAGGCAGCATAAAATCCCGTAAAGCGAAACCAACGCGGAAAGCCCCGCACCAACAACCCACATTTGGATCGGGCCACCGCTCGGTGGATCAGTGAGCCAATCGGCGAGGTCAAACAAATACTCGGTGCGTCGCATGCGGGTTGCGTCCAATGGTGCAAGGAAAGAAGTTGCAACCAAAGGCACGGCAACGATCGAAAGAGGGCGCGCATCTGCTGGGGAACGATTAATTATCCCCGCCTCACACGGGGTCTAAACATTTTACAGCCTGGGTCAGGCGAGGATAAAGGCTTTTATGCCCGGCTGACCCGTGCATAATACGCTTAGCCCGAGCGAGGGGGAAGAGAGAACCGAATCTCGATTGAACTTTTCTGATTCAAAGCACTTTTTGCTTGCCTTGCCCCTCCGCGGGGGATAGAACGCACGTTCACTGATGCGAGGTGCCTTTCGCTGAGGATGTTCCAATGTCTGTTGAGCTGTTTCGTCAACGATTGAGCCGTGCCCAGCTGCATCCCAATGATTTGGCATGGATGCCGCAATGGTTCGATGAATACGCAAGACTACAGCAAGATGACGGTGAGCCTCTGAAAGTTGAGACGTCCCGGGTGCTCGCGTTCCTCCGTTCTCTCCGCGATCGGGGCGTGCCAGCCTGGCAGCGATTGCAGGCGGCCCGAGCGGTCGAGTGGTACCAAGCGCTCGTCTTACGCAATGACGAGGTGGATTTCGTTCATTTCAAACAGAAGCTTGGTGAGCTCGCTGAACTTGAAAAGCGCGCCGGGGTGGCAGTCGAGAATGGAGGCGGTATGCCTGGCGAAGGCTTGCCAGGACTGATCGATCCGAATGAACCCGCAGCTGTACGCAAAATGCGAGCGCGAATGCGGGTGCTCCATCACCCAAAGTCCACCGAACAGGCCTACGTCGGATGGCTCGTTCGTTTCATTCGCCACTTGGACGACGAAAATGTGGACAAATATGGCGAGCCCGAAATTGGGCATTTCCTAACCGAGCTAGCAGTCGTCGGTGAAGTTACTGCGGGGACGCAAAACCAAGCTCTGGCAGCATTGCTCTTCTTTTTGGTGTCACGGGGCGCCTCGATGGGACCAGCAATGGGCGCTTTTCGTGCCCCCACCCATTTGAGGTGTGTCCGCAAATTCGTTCTTCGGATTTAAAGCCCCGAGGACGGGGCAACGGGCTGTAAATCCAAAAAACGAATTGGCTTGCGTTATCCATTTGGGTGGGGGGCGTTTTAGGCGCCCACAGGTGGTCCCTTTTCGAGCGCCCCGTGACAATTTTGGACGGTTTACACCATGGGACTGCGGCTCAACGAAGCGTTGAGCTTGCAGGTTGGTGACATCGATGCCGCTCGCGGGTTCGCTCACATCCATCGCGGGAAAGGAGCCAAAGATCGCTTACTGCCGCTGCCACCTTCAACGCTGAAGTTGTTGCGAAGCTATTGGTGCACGCACCGGCATCCGTCGTTGCTGTTCCCCGGCAATCGACGCGGGCACTCACTGGCCAAGCACGAGATCAGCACGGCCAAGAACCCGATGTCTGAAACGACCGTTCAGGAAGCCATCTCCAAGATCACCGGAACGATGAAGCTGGGCAAGAAAGTCACGCACCGCAAGAGAAACCACTGACCGCGCCGCTTCGGTGTGCCGTCTGTGGCGGCCAGTTGCGGGTGGTGGAGGTGACCTACGAGTCGCTGCAATCGGACGGGATCATCCCCGAACATTCGCTGACATATTTCGACAGTGGATAAATGAGAACTTCAAAGCAGCGTCATGAATCATTCGAAGCGTCACCGGGAGGGCGGGGGCTGAAGGTGCGCGGCAACGTCAATAACGATCGAGAAAACCCAGCATCAACGATGCTCAGGAGCACTGAACTGCGGCCAATATCATCAACATCAGCGGAAGACGAACCAGAAACTGGCCCAGCAATCTCGCCAATGACGACGTGGGAACTCGACACGAAGACGCAACCGGAAGCAAAACCCAAGTAACCACCGGCGCTAACCTCCGTGCTTCTTGAACAAACGACTTGAACATCGGCTCGCAAGCTCGCGATGTCAAATCCTTATTGGAGATCCAGCGTCGGCTCGCACCGCACCAAAATTGATGAGTCGGCCATACATGCTACATGGCGGTCCTTATCGCGTCATTCAATTATCAAGTTATTCACATCGCCAGCGCCACTTGTTGTAATTTCAAAATCAGCAACGCCTTCGCTGGCGTCAAAGTTATCACATCGGAAGTGGAAGTGGTCAAGTTCGCCAGATTTCAGTTCGTTCAATTTCTGAATCAGCACGTCGATTTCCGAACGCCCAAGCGCGAGTGACAAACCAACCCACCCAGAATCAAACTTCTCGAGTACAACATTCATTTTGAGTTGCCACGACTTTCCAAAAGAGCTGCTTTTGAGCTGGATAACGGCAGTGGTCACCTCGTCGGCGCGGGTGACGTGAAATCAAAACAAATTAAATTCGCCGACTGTGGTGCACATACTCTTAGGTGGACTTGTTCGAGTTGAGAAACGAAAATGGCTTCTCTCGCTGTAGTAAACGAGCCGAGTCACGAGGACTCGCTCAACTGTTTAACGGTCGTAACCGACGATGCGGACACCGCGGTTCGACAATACATGCGAAAGAAGCCAGATGAATTCTACAACACTCTCGACCTCGACAAAAGCAAGAAATCGATTCAATTCGAGCCAGGCCGATTCCACTTCGCTGCGGCTCGTGAATGTCGCGTTTGACGTCGGCAGCGATTCGCTGCACTGGGCGATGGAACTGCCAGGTCTGATATTGAGCGACCAGTGTGAGAACACCAGCGGTGAGATTCGCAAGACGCTCCGGCACATCCGCGACGAAGCAGCCGAGCATGGCTACGATGAAGTTCGCGTCATCTGTGAGTCGACCGGTGTCTATCACCGCCGCTTGTTGCAATTGACAACAAGCATGGCCATGCGAACATGCCTCGTTCATGGCGAGGCGGTCGCCAAGTTCCGAGCGATTCAGTTCGGCGATCATGGCAAGACGGACGCCAGAGATCCGCGAGCGGTGCTGACGGTGCCCGGACAGAAAGCGAGCGTCTGCGTGATGCGCAAGATCCTGAAAATGTTTTACGGCTGGTACAACAGCGGCCAAGCGTTCGATCGGAGCCGCGTGTTCGTGATGGCCAGCCAGCACAAAAAGGCCGCTTAGAGAAACACCATTTAGGCGAGTGATCTCAACGATTCACACACACGCGCAATAGAGAGGAACCTTTTTCGATCCCGCTATCGAACCACGGCGACCGGTGATGACCACCATGCCATGATCAGTTGATCGTGAAAACGAACAACATGATCGGTGCACACTGACCGAGCTTAGCCGCTTGAGTCCCGTCACATCGGTCGCCTTTTTTCCTACAACATGGCCAACGAGTAAGATCATCGGAGCTCCCCGTCGGAGAGCCCAAATGCGAACTTTGCCAGTGTAGGATTCGGTTCAGCGAGCGACTCGGAAGAACGAACCAGCGAAGCGAAAACGAAGCGAAGAAAATCAACGGAAAGTTGCGTGACTAAAGGGGGAAGTCAACTCTGCGGGTCAACATTTTCACGAGCATCGCGGCTTAACGCGAGCTCGATAAATCGGCTCGCTTGCCGCCAATCGTCACTGACGCTTGACAAGCAAGCGTAAAGCGATGTCATGGTTATTTGGTTTTTGTCGAATTGCGGGTGACGGTAAAGTCGCGATTGAGGTCAAGGTCCATGAAATCTGGCAAGACTGCATGCAATGTGATATGAAGACAAACAGTCTCAGTCGTCATTTCCAGTATTTTAAGCTCGGCACTCGATTCGGTGTTGCTGGGCATCCAATCCATAAGCGGATTCCCGAATTGAAACGCAGTAAATTCTCCTGGCAACATGAAAGTGTAGGTTTCACGGTATTCACTTGAGAAAGTAACCGATGCGCGATCGGCAGGGATTGGAGTGAAAGCGATGACGTCGCCGACTTTCGGATCTTTTGGCATCTGCAATGAAGCCCGAAAACTGCCGCCACCTGTTGACCGAGTGTCGAAAGAACCTTGGTCCAGTATTAAATGCGTTCCCGGCCCCCAAACCACATCATGCGAATCCCAAGCACCGGTATAGACACGTTTGACAACACCAATGCCATCGTCAAACCAACGTGAGTTGTTTGTTCGGCGAATCGGATCCCGACCGATCGTCCGTTGATACAGAACAATTCCAGCAGCAGAAAGCATAACAGCGATCAATAACGCTCGAATTGAGAATCTAAGTCGCGGCACATGTATTCCAAATAACGTCCGCCGTGACCGGGGACGGCGAGTAGATTTTCCATATGTATAAACACGATGCCGTCCTCCGTGTCCACGGCATTGTTATCCGCTTTGTCGGCATTTGCGAAAGGCAGTCAGCCCTGCGGGTCGAAAACACGACCGAAGGAAGAGTACTCTCCGTCCTGGTAGTTAGAGTCAATCGTTAGCAAATCATCGCCGTAAATCGACGCCAATTCATCGCTCGAAACAGGAGAGAATACAACCGGCGATGCAGCGACACCAGCACGTCGAGGAAACGCAACGGGAGCCAATGCGTGAGTGATCGTCGTGTCCGCGGCCAAGAGCAACTCGGCACGGATATTCCCGTCGTCGGTCAATTCAACATCACCGACGGTTCCGATACGTGTTCCATTGTATTCGACGGGCGAACCGGGACTTACATCGGCCGAAGCGGGAAACGCGACGACGAGAGTAATACCCTGGTGCTTGGCCGACCAGCAGCCGCAAACGGCGAGCAAACAGACGAGAATACTAAACGCAGTGAATCTCGAGCGTGTTACGAACGACTTCATTAGTTGTGTTGGCGTCAAAGTGAGAGCCGGCGAACGAGATGGCTCAGTCGGATAACTTGTTTCTCACCCTTTACGGTGGGTGATGATAGGAGTTTTTGACTTGTTATCACCGGTTGGACCTTCGGTAGGCCGGGTGGCGACCAAGCTTATTATCACCGGTTGGTGCCGATGGGCTTCACGGCCGGAACCTTATTGTCACCGGTCCAGACGGGGGATGCAATCGCGAAACGACAGCATTCGATGAGTCGGTCGTTTCCGTGCCTTCTCCGCATTCTCTGCTGGCTACACGGTTGCACGACCGCCACCGGATAGTGTGCGCTTGCGCACACGCCCGTGACTTGGTTCCGGTGCCGCGGACAGACCATTGCTGAGGGGGGAGTGATCGCGACCTGCGGTCACTTCGATCGAATCTACGCGAGATGGGAGTGTCGCCAGTGGATATGTTCTCCAAGCCAACTCAGGCCGAGCAAGACCTGAAATGGGCGAAGATCTGGTTCAAGCAGTTTGCCGGATTTCATCAGCGCCACAAACAGGCCGATTGGGACTTTTCGCCCGATCACGTGATTGACTCGAACGAACCCGATGCCATCGGGCAGTTTCGCCGTACGCTTCGCAAGGACGGGATGCGAATGCAGACCGAGCGGTCTTACGTCGGCAAAGTGAAAGCGTTCATGGCCGATCGTGGACTGACGTGCTTGGCCGACTTTCAATCGATCGGCCCGTCTGACGTGGAAGCTCACTTGACGGACTTGGCCGTCGATGGCAATGTCGCCGCGTCGACTCAGAACACCGCTTTTCACGGGGCACCATTTGCACTGCGAAACGTTCCCGCGACATTTGAAAGTCGCGGTCGATGCGGCGGGCATCCACAAGCATGTCACCAGTCACACTTTTCGACATTGCTTCGCAACCCATTTGCTGTGGTCCGGCACGGACATTCGCGTGGTTCAAGAACTGCTCGGGCACAGCGACGTGAAAACCACGATGATCTATACGCACGTCATGAACCGGCCGGGGGTCGTGGTTGTTAGTCCGCTGGATCGTTTGAAAGAAGCCGGCCAGCAGCGCGGCTTGAATAACGGTGGGGCGAAGGCTGGTGAGGCTGCGTTGGGAAATGCCGTTGCTTGAACCGCTGATGCGGAATCCCCGATGTGAATTGGCCGCTGCAAGGCTGGGCTGGTGATGATGTTGGGGTGGTAGGAGATTCCGGCTGAAGCCGGTACTACGAACGGTGGGGCTATCGGCGTTGGCTTTGTTGGTAGTACCGCCTTTAGGCGGAATTGGGTGTGTGTGTTGAGGTTGGGGTGGTAGGGGATTCCGGCTGAAGCCGGTACTACGAACGGTGGGGAAGGGGCGATCTTAGCCGCATGCACTGGTCATTCTTCTTCGTCAAAATGGGACGAACCGGAATCATCAAGACTTGCCCACTGATCGTCGACGGAATCTTGAGCGTTATCCGCCACGACCAAGTCCATCGGGTCTCGATCGTCGTCCAAAGCAGAATATGCATTTTCCAGCATATTGGGACGGAACAGCAGTTTGGAGCCTGCAATTTTTCGGAATCCGATACTGGCCAACTCATTCGGGGCCAAGTCGGTCGTGTGCTTCCACATCACTGTCGCGGTATCTTCAGGGTACATGCGGCAGACAGAATCAATGATGAAACGTCTCCACAGCAGCAGGTCCGGATGAAACACCGCACCATGGATAAAGACTAGACCGTGAATGGGATCATCGAATCCGAAGTCCTCGCGAATTCCGAGAAAGTGGATGTCCGGTTCGATGGTTGCTTCGTAGACATGCATCCAGGCCGAAGAATCCGCATCACAGACGTGGAGGATGCTCTGGCCATCACTGACGGCGCGAGCGATGTCCAGGTAGTCGACGGCCAGTCGGGCTGCGACAACAGGTTCGTCACCGTCGGTATAGCACCATACGTTCATTTCGTTGGTTCGAAAGTAATGAGTCGGATCTGTCGGCTTGGGGTAGAAAATCGAGTTGCATTCAAATCGCATCGTGCAGGCATCCTTGGCTTGTTCGTACGGGAACGAGCCAAGCAGTCTAACTTACGCCGTACCCATACGGCAGAATGGTATACCCGACAGCGCCCCACTTCGGTCTCTGTTGCTATTGCGGCGTAGGCACGCCAACGCGGAGATAAGAAGTGTTCGAGATACCTCGTTCTAGGGCCAAAGATTGGCACTGCATTCCCGGTCGCTGATGCGCCAGCGGAGCACATTTTCCGCCAAACGCTGGAATGGATTCCGGATTGCAGGGAAATCGCAAGTTCCCTGCGTGAAACGGCCGTTTGGGGCAATCAGATTCGCGATGGCGGACTGGACAATGCCCAGACAGACGGTGACTGTCGCGACGAACGGTGCCGCAGCGGTTGGGTCTGGATTTCGACACCTTCGCCAGCGCCACCGGAACCATGCGAGGGATCCAGTTCGCGAGCTAGGTGCTGGTGCTTAACGACGGGGTGCGGGCATCCTACCGGCGTGAGCGAAAACAGGCGGAGAGCCTATTCCACGTCTTCCCAGTCATTGCGGGTCGTCACTGCAAGACAACTGGTCAGCCAACGCCGCGGCGATCTTCTTATGATTCACGCGCTGGACGGTCGTGCGTTCGCAGCCGTTGAACCTGGCGAACGAGTCGATCGCCCGAGCCAGTTGGTCAACGAATGCGTCGACATCCTTGATCGTTTTTTCGATCACCAGGTTGCGAACGATCAAGGTTCGGTTCTTTCGGTCGGCCTTGGGATCGAGTCGACCGACCAATTTGTCACCGTACAGGATGGGAAGGCAAAAGTATCCGTACACTCGCTTGCCTTCGGGAACGTAACACTCGATCTGGTAGTCGAAGTCGAACAGGTTGGTCACTCGCTTGCGTTGGATGACCAAGTTGTCGAAGGGGGATAACAGACGGACCTTCTTGGCGACGCGTACCTTGCTGGCCTTGTGGATGCAGTCCTCGCGAGAGTAATAGACTTCTGGCTTTCCGGCGACGGACACTTCGGCGATTTCGCCGTCTGCCAACATCTGCTGGACCTGTTTCTTGATGTCCGCTTTGGTTCCCTTTCGCAGGTAACCGATTTCGGTCTCGGTCACGATCCCTTGGGACTGAATGGTTCGCTGTACCAAGTAACGAATGAACTCTTCGTTGCTGGGCGTGGTGGTGTCCAGGCCTGGTGGCAAGACACGTTCGGTTAGGTCAAAGACTTTCTGAAAGCCTTCTCTGTGGCTGACCATCAACTTTCCTTCGATGAACAGTTGTTCCAGCGCAATCTTGGCGGGCTTTTTCGAGCCCCAGAAGTGTTGTTTGTCGTCCGCTGATGCTTCGAAATCTCGGGCCATCGCGGCGCCGCTTGATCGGATCCGCCGCATCACGGCTGCCATGACTTTTCGGTCTGGCGTGTACCAGTGTTTCTTTTGCCCCGACGCGACTGCGTTCATGTAGGGCAGACAGTACCGGTAGTCCTGCATGGGGAGGTAGGCCGCCGCATGCGACCAGTACTCGAACACCTTGCGTTCCCGTTGCAGTGTGTCCAACTGGGCTTCGCGATAGGTTGGAACCCGTGTCCAGAAGGTGTGGTGATGGGCACGATGAACGACGGAGATTGTGTCGATCTGGATATAACCTAAGCGTTCGATGCAAGCGGACAGCGCCGAAGTGCCGCGTCCAAATGCATGACTTTTGTGCAGACCTTGGTGGGCGACGACCAGTCGTCTGGCGTGATTCGATGAAAGCTCGATCATGGGACACCTCGTCAGACTTGCGTCGAAATGCGGTTGCAGGTTGGCACGCATGGTCGAAGGATGCCGCGAATTTTGCAAGCCTCCGGATCGCGGGTGTGATTCGTGGATCGCCCCCGCGCCAGCGGTAGGCCGCCTGCAGCGACGTTTCCCCGAAATTTTAGGGGGGGATGCGGCATGGGGAATTCTGGCGAATCCCACGGCCGGGTCGCACTGCCTTCGACGCGCGCCGTGGATCCCTTTTGCTGGATGTGATTACGCCCGTGCCGTTTTGATCCTAATCCCTTGGCTGTTTTCAAAGGGGATGGTGGTGGTGAGTCCAGAATTGGTGCCGGTGACAAAGTTGCGGTCTGGGGTTTACGATGGAACGGCTTCGCGGGGTACGCGATTCGTGCGGGACCCCGATCTTTGATTCCCAGGCCATTCTTCCGGACCGCTGACGATGAGCACAGCATCGACTTCTGATAGCCCTGCCGCTTCCCACCTTGGCGACGCAGACGCGAAAACGTTGCTGGATTTTGCTGACGGATTCATTCGTCGGCACATTGGTCCGTCGGAAGGCGAATTGACGGACATGTTGGGGCGACTCGGTTTTTCGACCTTGGACGAACTCTCCGACTCCACGGTGCCAGCCAACATTCGTTTGGACCAACCCCTGGACATTCCCGCCCCACGGGGCGAATCCGAATTTCTTTCGGGATTAAAGCAGATTGCGGCAAAGAACCGCGTCTATCGATCCTGTATCGGGATGGGATACACCGGGACCGTGACGCCACCGGTGATCCTCCGCAACGTGATGGAAAACCCGGGCTGGTACACCCAGTACACACCGTACCAAGCGGAGATTTCCCAGGGCCGTCTCGAGGCGCTGCTGAACTTTCAAACGATGATCGCTGACCTGACCGGATTGCCGCTGGCCGGGGCAAGCCTGTTGGATGAAGCCACTGCGGCGGCCGAAGCGATGGGCATGTGTATCGCCATCAGCAACCACAAGAAGTGCGGTTTCTATGCCAGTGATCAATGTCATCCGCAGACTCTGGCGTTGCTGCAGACCCGTGCCGAAGGATTGGGCGTTGAACTGAAAATCGGCCCTCTTAGCGAGATTGATTTCGAACACGGTAAGGGCGGCTTGGGGGGAGTGCTGGTTCAGTACCCGACCACCGACGGTCAGATTCACGACTACAGCGATCTGGCCGCACGCGCGGCGAAGGCTGGATGTTTGGTGGTCGCGTCGGCAGACCTGCTTGGACTGACTCTTTTGCAACCGCCCGGCGAATGGGGGGCGGACATCTGTGTCGGCAGCGCTCAGCGGTTCGGTGTCCCGATGGGGCTTGGTGGTCCACACGCGGCGTTCATTTCGACGCACGACAAGTACGCCCGAAAGTTGCCCGGCCGACTGATCGGTGTTTCCAAAGATTCGCACGGAAACCGGGCGCTGCGAATGGCGATTCAGACTCGCGAACAACACATCCGCCGCGACAAAGCAACCAGCAACATTTGCACGGCGCAGGCTTTGTTGGCGATCATCAGTTCTTTCTACGGTGTCTATCATGGGCCCGACGGACTTCGCCAGATCGCGGCCCGGACTCAGGCCTATACATGTGCGCTCGCTCGCGGGCTGCAGCGACTCGGGCACTCCATCGACGGCCATGCGACCGATCCGAATGCCAGCGACGGACGTCGGCCGATTTTTGACACGATCCGCATCCGTCTCGGCAAAGGACGAATGCACGCGGCACGTCAAGTCGCGGATGCCGCACGCGAACGCCAGATCAACTTGCGTGAATACGACGACGGATCGTTGGGCGTGACCTTGGACGAAACCGTCGACCGCGCGTTGATTGCGGATCTATTGGCCGCTTTCAACTTTGGTCACTTTACCGGCTTCGATGTCGATGAACTTCTGGCCGAAGCCGACGATGCGGGAATGCTAGACTTCGGTTCGCTGTCGCGGACAAGCGCCTTCATGACCCACGAAGTCTTTCATCGCTACCACAGCGAAACCGAGTTGCTGCGGTACATCTTCAAATTGATGGGACGCGACCTATCGCTGGCGCATTCGATGATCGCGCTGGGGTCGTGCACCATGAAGTTGAACGCGACCAGCGAGATGCTTCCGGTTACATGGCCGGAATTTTCGGACATCCATCCCTTTGCACCCGATACACAGTGGCGCGGCTACACGCAGATGTTCCGCGAATTGGAACGTTGGTTGTCCGAGGTCACCGGATTTGCGGCCGTCAGTCTGCAGCCCAACGCCGGTGCCCAGGGCGAATATGCAGGACTGTTGGTAATCCGAGCCTATCACGAACACGCTGCTGCGAAACTTGGTCAACCGAATGTTCGAAACGTGTGTTTGATTCCGACGTCGGCACACGGAACCAATCCCGCGTCCGCGGTGATGGCGGGCATGAAGGTGGTGGCGGTCAAATGTGACAACCGAGGCGACGTTGACGTCGAAGACTTGCGCAGCAAAGCGACTCAGTATCGCGACCAACTTTCGGCGCTGATGATCACATACCCGTCGACGCACGGCGTCTTTGAATCGACAATTCGCGAAGTATGCGATCTGATTCATGAAAATGGCGGCCAGGTGTACATGGACGGCGCCAACATGAACGCTCAAGTCGGGCTGACCAGCCCCGGGAAGTGCGGCGCCGACGTCTGTCACCTGAACTTGCACAAGACCTTCTGCATTCCGCATGGCGGCGGTGGTCCAGGAATGGGGCCGATTTCAGTGGCATCCCAGTTGGTGCCGTTCTTGCCGGGGCACCCGATTCAACGCCCGGATACCGCGGGCGAGTTTGCGATTGGGCCGGTGTCGGCTTCGCCTTACGGCAGTTCCAGCATCCTGACCATCAGCTATGTGTATATCGCGATGATGGGCGGCGTCGGACTCCGCAAAGCGACTCAGGTGGCAATTCTGAACGCCAACTACATGGCCCAGCGATTGCGAGAACATTACGACGTCTTGTACACCGATCGCGATGGACGCGTGGCGCACGAATTCATCATCGATTGTCGTGACTTTGAAAAGACCGCGGGCGTCAAAGTCGAGGACATCACGAAGCGATTGATGGACTATGGATTCCACGGGCCGACGATGTCGTTCCCGGTCCCCGGAACCTTGATGATCGAACCGACCGAGAGCGAGTCGAAATCGGAACTAGACCGTTTCTGTGACGCGATGATTGCGATCCGTGAGGAGATTCGTGAAATCGAAACGGGATCGATGGACCGCGAGGATAACCCGCTGAAACATGCCCCGCATACGATGGCGGCCGTTTCCGACGACGAGTGGAATCACGGGTATTCGCGTCAGCAAGCGGCTTGGCCTGTGGCCTGGCTGCGTGATGCAAAGTTCTGGCCCACCGTGGGCCGAATCGACAATGCCTACGGGGATCGCAATTTGGTCTGCTCGTGCCCGCCGATGGACGATTATTCGTAGTCGCGAACGCGGGTTTCGTTCCAAGGCCGCGGGCTGTTGACGTCGTTTGCCGTTTCGGCAGACGTGGTGATTCATGTCGTAGCGCAAGTCGCCAAGACTTTCGGTGATTCCACGTCTCTGGGCCGAAAGTCTTGGCGACTTGCGCTACGTTGAGCCGGGGCTATCGCCCAAGCGGCTCATGGGGGCGGCGAGCTGCTTCAATTTCGTTCTTCGTTTCGGCAGGTGTGGTGAGTCGTTTCGTAGCGCAAGTCGCCGAGACTTTCGGTGATTCCACGTTTCTGGACCGAAAGTCTTGGCGACTTGCGCTACGTTGAACCGGGGCTATCGCCCAAGCGGCTCATGGGGGCGGCGAGCTGTTTCGATTTCGTTCTTCGTTTCGGCAGGGGCGGTGATTCGTGTCGTAGCGCAAGTCGCCAAGACTTTCGGTGATCCCACGTCTCTGGGCCGAAAGTCTTGGCGACTTGCGCTACGTTGAGCTGGCGGCTATCGCCCAAACGGCTCATGGGGGCGGCGATCTGCTTCGACTTCGTTTGCCGTTTCGGCAGGGGAGGTGAGTCGTGTCGTAGCGCAAGTCGCCGAGACTTTCGGTGATCTCGCGTCTCTGGGCCGAAAGTCTTGGCGACTTGCGCTACGTTGAACCGGGGCTATCGCCCAAGCGGCTCTTGGGGGCGGCGATCTGCTTCGATTTCGTTCGTCGTTTCGGCAGGGGCGGTGAGTCATTTGGTAGCGCAAGTCGCCAAGACTTTCGGTGATGCCACGCTTCTGGGCCGAAAGTCTTGGCGACTTGCGCTACGTTGAACCGGGGCTATCGCCCAAGCGGGTCATGGGGGCGGCGAGCTGTTTCGATTTCGTTCTTCGTTTCGGCAGGGACGGTGAGTCGTGTCGTAGCGCAAGTCGCCGAGACTTTCGGTGAATCCACGTTTCTGGGCCGAAAGTCTTGGCGACTTGCGCTACGTTGAGCCGGGGCTATCGCCCAAGCGGCTTATGGGGGCGGCGGTCTGCTTCGACTTCGTTTGCCGTTTCGGCAGGGGCGGTGAGTCGTGTCGTAGCGCAAGTCGCCGAGACTTTCGGTGATCTCGCGTCTCTGGGCCGAAAGTCTTGGCGACTTGCGCTACGTTGAACCGGGGCTATCGCCCAAGCGGGGCATGGGGGGCGGCGAGCTGTTCCGATTTCGTTCGTGGTTTCGGCAGGGGCGATGAGTCGTGTCGTAGCGCAAGTCGCCGAGACTTTCGGTGATCTCGCGTCTCTGGGCCGAAAGTCTTGGCGACTTGCGCTACGTTGAACCGGGGCTATCGCCCAAGCGGGGCATGGGGGGCGGCGAGCTGTTCCGATTTCGTTCGTGGTTTCGGCAGGGGTGGTGATTCGTGTCGTAGCGCAAGTCGCCGAGACTTTCGGTGATCTCGCGTCTCTGGGCCGAAAGTCTTGGCGACTTGCGCTACGTTGAACCGGGGCTATCGCCCAAGCGGGGCATGGGGGCGGCGAGCTGTTTCGATTTCGTTTGCCGTTTCGGCAGGGACGGTGATTCGTTTGGTAGCGCAAGTCGCCAAGACTTTCGGTGATGCCACGTCTCTGGGCCGAAAGTCTTGGCGACTTGCGCTACGTTGAGCTGGCGCTTTCGCCCAAGCGGCTCATGGGGGCGGCGGTCTGTTCCGATTTCGTTTGCCGTTTCGGCAGGGGCGATGAGTCGTGTCGTAGCGCAAGTCGCCAAGACTTTCGGTGATCCCACGTCTCCGGGCCGAAAGTCTTGGCGACTTGCGCTACGTTGAACCGGGGCTATCGCCCAAACGGCTCATGGGGGCGGCGATCTGCTTCGATTTCGTTCGTCGTTTCAGCAGGGGCGATGAGTCGTGTCGTAGCGCAAGTCGCCAAGACTTTCGGTGATTCCACGCTTCTGGGCCGAAAGTCTTGGCGACTTGCGCTACGTTGAGCTGGCGGCTATCGCCCAAACGGCTCATGGGGGCGGCGATCTGCTTCGATTTCGTTCGTCGTTTCGGCAGGGGCGGTGAGTCATTTGGTAGCGCAAGTCGCCAAGACTTTCGGTGATGCCACGCTTCTGGGCCGAAAGTCTTGGCGACTTGCGCTACGTTGAACCGGGGCTATCGCCCAAGCGGCTCTTGGGGGCGGCGAGCTGTTTCGATTTCGTTCGTGGTTTCGGCAGGGGCGGTGATTCGTGTCGTAGCGCAAGTCGCCGAGACTTTCGGTGATTCCACGTCTCTGGGCCGAAAGTCTTGGCGACTTGCGCTACGTTGAGCCGGGGCTATCGCCCAAGCGGGTCATGGGTGCGGCGAGCTGCTTCGATTTCGTTCGTGGTTTCGGCAGGGGTGGTGATTCGTGTCGTAGCGCAAGTCGCCGAGACTTTCGGTGATTCCACGTTTCTGGACCGAAAGTCTTGGCGACTTGCGCTACGTTGAACCGGGGCTATCGCCCAAGCGGGTCATGGGGGTGGTGAGCTGCTTCGATTTCGTTTGCCGTTTCGGCAGGGGCGGTGAGTCGTGTCGTAGCGCAAGTCGCCGAGACTTTCGGTGATTCCACGTCTCTGGGCCGAAAGTCTTGGCGACTTGCGCTACGTTGAACCGTGGCTATCGCCCAAGCGGATCATGGGGGCGGCGAGCTGTTTCGATTTCGTTCGTGGTTTCGGCAGGGGCGCTAGGTTGAGCCGGGGCTATCGCCCAAGCGGCTCATGGGGGTGGCGAGCTGTTTCGACTTCGTTCGTGGTTTCGGCAGGGGTGGTGATTCGTGTCGTAGCGCAAGTCGCCAAGACTTTCGGTGATGCCACGTCTCTGGGCCGAAAGTCTTGGCGACTTGCGCTACGTTGAGCCGGGGCTATCGCCCAAGCGGGTCATGGGGGCGGCGAGCTGCTTCGATTTCGTTCGTCGTTTCGGCAGGGGCGATGATTCGTGTCGTAGCGCAAGTCGCCGAGACTTTCGGTGATGCCACGTCTCTGGGCCGAAAGTCTTGGCGACTTGCGCTACGTTGAACCGGGGCTATCGCTCAAGCGGCTTATGGGGGCGGCGAGCTGTTTCGATTTCGTTCTTCGTTTCGGCAGGGGCGATGATTCGTGTCGTAGCGCAAGTCGCCAAGACTTTCGGTGATTCCACGTCTCTGGGCCGAAAGTCTTGGCGACTTGCGCTACGTTGAGCCGGGGCTATCGCCCAAGCGGCTCTTGGGGGCGGCGAGCTGTTTCGATTTCGTTCTTCGTTTCGGCAGGTGTGGTGAGTCGTTTCGTAGCGCAAGTCGCCAAGACTTTCGGTGAATCCACGTCTCTGGGCCGAAAGTCTTGGCGACTTGCGCTACGGATAACCGCGGCTATCGCCCAAGCGGCTCATGGGGGCGGCGATCTGCTTCGATTTCGTTTGCCGTTTCGGCAGGTGTGGTGATTCGTGTCGTAGCGCAAGTCGCCGAGACTTTCGGTGATCTCGCGCTTCCGGGCCGAAAGTCTTGGCGACTTGCGCTACGTTGAGCTGGCGGCTATCGCCCAAGCGGGTCATGGGGGCGGCGAGCTGTTTCGACTTCGTTCTTCGTTTCGGCAGGTGCGGTGATTCGTTTGGTAGCGCAAGTCGCTGAGACTTTCGGTGATTCCACGTCTCTGGGCCGAAAGTCTTGGCGACTTGCGCTACTGATAACCGGGGCTATCGCCTTGTGCTTGAGTCTCCCTGGCCGGGAGGTGGCCTGTCTGGCTTTAAGGGATCACTTGGGTGGTGACTGATTCCGCGTAACCATCGGGGAAATTTAAGCTTCGCACACCGACGTTGAGGTTGAAGGTTTGTGCCTGGTTGCTACTGAGCACGAGTTCAAAGTCGACCGATTCGCCCGGTTCCAAATTTGGGATGTACGGCAAGGAGACGACTCCAGTATCGATCCGATAGTCACTGAGTTCTGGGTTCGTGCGAGGAACCAATCGTTCCATGCGAATCCCGTCCGGCAAAGCGAACTGGATTCCGACTTGTCCGTCACGTTGGTTCGAATCGTTGGTGACACTGATCGAGTAGCGAATGGGTTCGTTGACGCGGACTGGGTTGTCGCGGCCAAAGATCGACGTTTGCAGGCGTCCGCTTCGGACGGGGCCCGATGGAGTGACTGGTGCGTTGTTGCCAGGTCCCAGGTTCGGCGGCGTGCCTTGCAGCGGTGCTGGTCCGCCTGGGATTTCGGGTGACGTTCCCGCCGGTGGCAGGTTGGGGCCACGTGGTGGTTGGGCCGGTTGGTTGTTTCCCGTGACTTCGAAGATGAATTCATCGGTACCACGTGATCCAGTGGCACTTTCGGCAGTCACGGTGACACGTGATCGGGGGCTCGGTGCGACGGCACTGAACTGACCTTCTAGCACCACCAATTGGCCCGGGGCGATGCTGGGAATATTCCACGTGACGATGCGTTGACCGATCCGTTGTTCACCCGCACCTTCCGTAGCCGCAAGCAGTTGTAGTTGGGGATCGAAGATCAGGTCGACGTTCACGTTGCGTGCTTCACCGCGACCATCGTTGGTCACCGAAGCGCGAACGAGGGTCGAGTCGCCGACGACAACGCGTGACTTGCCGTCAACGGAGACTTTCAGATTGGGTGTTTCGGGAATCGGGTTGATGACCAACGTGCATGCGTCTTGGGTGGCGTGCTGCCCGCCATCGGTAAAGGCGTCGACTCGAATGCAGCGACGACCGGACTGTGTCGGTGTAAAGACGACCTTCTTTCGCCACGTTTCACCGGGCTGAAGAGGTCCATCCTTGTTGTCACGAACGCCGGTTCCACCGCTTTCATGGATGATCGAGGAATCACCAGTGGCCGTGACATAGGCCCCGGTCAATGGACGGTCGCCATTGTTGGTCACATCAATGTTGAACGTGACCGGCATTCCGGCTTCGACTCGGTCTTCGACGGGAGCGACGGCGAGGCCCAGCGATGGTCGGAAAATGTCGACACGAACGGAGTCCTGGACCGCCAATCCGTCGGCACGAGCCTGGAAGATCAAGTCGACGGGGGCCTTGGACGCCACGTCCAGGAACAGATCCAATTGGGTCTGAGGGGGGAGCGTGCCGATTTCCCACGTCACTCCGTTGGGCAATTGGCGAGCGAACGAATCGGTGCCGATGATACGAGTTCCCTGGGGAATTTCGATGTCGACACGAACGTTGGTCGCCGCTTGGTTGCCGGGATTTCGTAGGTTCGCGACCACTTGATAGGGTGTATTGTAGGATGCAACAGCCGGTCCACCGGTGCGCAGTTCCAGCTTGGGCGACGACCAAGTCACGGACGTTTGCCCTTCGCCCAACGTCAGGGTCGGAAGGTTGTCGGTGACTCCGCCGGGCCGGATGACCTGCATGTTGACAGCCGTGCTGCCACTGGTGCCGGGAACGGGATCTAGCTGGACGGTTGCGTTGCCCGAATCATCGACCGTTGCTTCGACGACCGAAGAGCCGCCGGTGCCAGCGAACGTGGCAAGTCCAGGTTCCATGATTTCGTAGCGGACTTTCCAGCCGCGTGCTGGCAAAGTCTTTTCGGACCGAGTCACGCGAGTCGTCAGTTCGACAGGTGTCCCCGCCGGAACGATTTCCGCGCCTGGGAACTGTGCCGTGGCGTCGACCCAATAGATCGTGGCGGTTGATTTGCGTTGGTCCCAGCATTCGCTGTCGGGGGCCAGCACGGTGACGTGGCTGACGCCTTCGCTAGGGCTGGAGATCGTGATCCAGGTCTGACCCTTTTCCAAACGCACATCGTCTCGCGGATCGTTGTTGCCGCGAGTGATCAGAGTTTTCTTGGTGCTGGTGATTCCGATTGCGTAGGACGGATCTTTCTTTTCTGGACGTGTGCGTGAACCTGCGAAACGACCGATCACGCCGGGTTCGTCATCGCCGACCTGAATGAAGTTGCCGACACTATCGGGTGCCAGCATCCATTCAAGTTTTTCGTTCATTTGCAGATAGCCATCATCACCGCAGACGCCTGACAACAGAACGACTTCGCCGCCCACAGGGGCAACAATCTTGGTAGGTGACAGCAGAATGCAGCCACGTTTGCCACGGTCGGGCAAACAGCCGCACTGTTTGTCGATCTCGCTGCCCAATAGGACCGCACGCGGGCCAGTAGCGCAGGATCCGCTACATGCAGCGCTCGGAACGCAGGGTTCATTGCGTTGTTGTCCCAATGCGACCGACGGATTGGTCGGTGTTGGGCACGCGGGCGGATCGGCTGGTTCAGGGAATGCAGGTGTCGGGAATTTGAATCCCGGCTTGGTCAGGCAGCAGCCGAGGCAGCTGTCCTTCAATCCGCTGAGGCATCCCAAGCATCCACACCCCTCGCCGCCCGATCCGGGCAAAGCGAGGGATGTGGTCGTTGGCAGAGGCCGAAATAGGCAGGAACCCGTTGGGTCCACCGCTGGAAGTCGCAGACGACTGCATCCACTGCTGACGGCGACCAGCAACGCAATCGCGACCATCAGGATCCGGTATACCGGTAACCTGTAGGTTGCGATCGCGTCAGTCGTCCGTGCGGTGTGATCCATCGGCCTGCTATCAAAATCCGCTGGGTCATCTGTTGATGAGCGAGCGGGTTGGTAAGGAGTTTGCGATGGGCAGATGCTGCCCAATCAAACCTAGCACGCAGGTAGGGGCAATGATGCGTTTGGGCAACATGAATTGATGCGGGAAAGCAACACGAACCCGGTATCTGTTCGGGTTGTGGCGGTGGCAGCGATCAGGCCGGGCTGGCGAGCGATCACAGGCCTGTGGATTGTCCGTGTGATGGAGACGCGCGGCCCGTTGAGGTCGCGGTTAAACGATTGGGGGCTGGGTGTGGACGCGCGGGCCGTTGGGCGGGCAGTTAAACGATTGGGGTGTTGGGTGTGGACGCGCGGCCCGTTGGGCGGGCGGTTAAACGATTGGGGTGTTGGGTGTGGACGCGCGGCCCGTTGGGCGGGCGGTTGAACGATTGGGGGGTGGGGTGTGGACGCGCGGCCCGTTGGGGACGCGGTTAAACGATTGGGGTGTTGGGTGTGGACGCGCGGCCCGTTGGGCACGCGGTTGAACGATTGGGGTGTTGGGTGTGGACGCGCGGCCCGTTGGGCGGGCGGTTGAACGATTGGGGTGTTGGGTGTGGACGCGCGGCCCGTTGGGCACGCGGTTAAACGATTGGGGTGTTGGGTGTGGACGCGCGGCCCGTTGGGCACGCGGTTGAACGATTGGGGTGTTGGGTGTGGACGCGCGGCCCGTTGGGCGGGCGGTTAAACGATTGGGGTGTTGGGTGTGGACGCGCGGCCCGTTGAGACTGTGAATAATTGGCCGGTTGTGGCTTGACGCCGTGTTTTTGAAGTGGTTTTTCAAAAATTTTGGATTGCCGGTCGTCGTCAAAGTTTCAGGTTGAAGCTTCGGTGGTTCTTTTGTCTTGGTGGATCGCTTTGAAGCTTCGTTGGACGCGATGCGTCCAACGATTGGAGGCCGGAGGCCAACCTCAAGGCGTCGCAGTACAGGATTGCCTCATCAGTGTTTGTAAAAATCCTAGGTTGTTCAATCGATTGAAGTTGTTCACCAGCACGTGCCAAAGCGTTTGGGCCATTGCTTTCTTCTGGCCACGAACCCGGAACTGATGAAGACCGCGATTACGACATTCCGCGTTGGGAAATTCAGCTATCGATGGACGTCGTCTCAACATCTCCTGCGCCTCGGGTGTCCCCATCCTCTTTCGATACCTCGCCATCGCGTCGCTATCGCCCGGCTTGCTCGCATGGGGATCCTTGCCGTTAGCGACTTGTCTTTTGATGTCCTTCAGTGGACCGTAAACCTCCGTCCCCGCAGCGTCCATCGCTTCGATATCGCTCGCTTTGGTGAACCCGCCGTCGACCAAGTAGTGTGCCGGCGTCACCCCATAGGTGCGGCAGATCGACTCGTACATCGGAAGCATCTCACCTTGATCGCTGCCCTGATTGTCAACGCTCACGCCGACGACAATTCGAGAGTCGCCGTCGCTGGCGAATTGGACGTTATAGGCGGGGCGAAAACCGCCGTCTCCCATCTTCATCCGCGCCGCTTCGGGGTCCGTTGTGGAGGCTCGTGGGGTCGACTTGCTTTTGCGTGATCGTTTCTCTTTACGACGTCGCTCAAGTTCTTTGAGGTTCTCTTGAGCCGCCTTGATACGCTCGAGTCGTTCGTCGGCAGCACGCTTGCGGGCGGCCTGTTCGGCCCGAGTTGCCGCGGCAGCTTCCTCGTCGGATCGCTCGGCGAGTTCCTTTACATAGTCTTCGGCAACCTCTTGCATCTGTTGGAGCGTCGATTCGGACCGAAACGAACTGCTGCCGGCCGAGGCACGCACCCGCATGCCATCCTGCCCGATGGTATCCAACGTGATCAGTTTTTCGCTCAGCAGCACGGCGATCGAGTCGCTAAGCAACTTCTCGAGATACTCGGCGTTGCCGCTGCGAAAGTCGCTCAGGGTGTGATGATTAACCGTGACATCGCCGCAGATCCACAGGTAGTGGAAGTCGCGGGTGGTCAAATCGCTCAAACGGCGGGCGCTACTGATCCCTTCGAGCGTTGCGTAGAACCACAGGGCGAAGAGGATTCGCGGATCGATCGGGGTACGACCACGACCATCTACTTTCGATTTGATCTTCTCGTAAAGCGGTCCGAGGTCGAGCGATTCGCAGTACTGCCATACCAAACGAACGCGGTGCTCGCGGGCCACCATCTGGTCGAGCGAATAGAACCGCATCTCAACTTGGCTGCGTTCGGGGCGGTGGGTGCGAGCGGAACCACGCTGCTGAGCATCGGTTGGAATTTTCATGCAAATAATTTAGCCCCATGTAGAAATCCAACAAGCCAAAACTCAATTATTCACAGCCTCGTTGGGCACGCGGTTAAACGATTGGGGGGTGGGTGTGGACGCGCGGGCCGTTGGGGCGCTGCTCAGCGATAGGGTGATGGGCGGGGGGATTGCCTTGGGACCTGATTTTGAAAGATAGCAATTCCACAACAGTTTCACACTGATTGATCTTTCCAGATTTGCTCAAGTTGTGATATCAAAGGCCAGCGGCAAAGGAATTGCCAGGAATTTTGCGAAGGAATGCGACCCATGAAATCGTTTGGCGTACGACTCGGCGCTGGTTTGGTCACCATCATTTTTGGTGCCTATGCTGCTGCACTAGCTCAAAAAGACAAAGAAAACAGTTCCGGTTCGTGGACTGCGCAGGCTCCGTCGTTGGGCGAACCTGCTGCACCCATCGCGGGAATGTCCGAGGAAACTTGGTTGGCTCAGCCTGCCGATGGATCGGATGCAAATGGTGATGCTGCAAGCGGCGTCGCGCAGGCTTCTGCGACCTTTGCGGTCGACCAGGACCAGCACGACGATGTGTTTGGCACCAGCCGCGTTGCATTGGTCCAGCACAGCGAAGACATTCCAGCCGGCGGTGACGGATCGGGCTTCGCGCCTGCTGTCGCCATGGAAGGCAATGGCTTTGCTCCTGGATCGGCTCCTGCATCGCTGGGCAACCCCGAAGCCAGCTACGATCCTGGCGCTGCAACCGACTGGAGCATGCCATCCGCGGATGCGATGTCCGAACCTGCGGTAGCGTACGACGATCCTTCGGCCACCACGCAGCGTTCGCTATCGATGACGTTCCCAACGGATCACGCCAACGCAAACCCTGAATCATCGGCACCGGTCGTGATGGACCCCAGCGTGATGGCCCCCAGCGCGATGCCGATGGGATCCAATCCCGCCGACGCAATGTCGGGCGACGGATTGCCAACGCTAAAAATGGCTCAAACGCCTCAGGTCGACTACTTCAACGATACGCCACAAGCAACTGGCAACGAAGGACCTGCTGACTACGCCGCACCGCAACCCATGAGCGATCCATCGGCAATGGCGCAGGGCAACCTGCTTCGCGACCAGCCGATGCAAGACAACGATCTACGAGGCGGAATGCCTGCTCCGGCACCGCCAGCCGAAGGTTTCGCACCACCGGCCGAAGGATTTGCATCGCCAGCGGAAGACTTCGCGATGCAGAACGCGCCGCCACAATCGTCTGCCGGTACCTTCGCCCCCCAGGGCGAAATGGCGTACCAAGCCGATCCCGCAGCTTCGCAACCCGTTCAACCGATGATGCAAGATCCGGCCGGCCAAACCTTCGCGGCTGACCAGTCGATGCCGCCCGCACGGATGGCGAGCCTGCCCACGGGCAATGCACTGCCAAGCGGTATGTCGGCTCAGCCAAGCGTCCAGGCCAACCAGCCCTACGGTGACGCAAACGCATATCAACCTCAGCCATTTGCGCAGCCCACCGGGGCTGTCGAAATCGATCCTAATTCAGTCGTCGATTCGCCTGGCGATCGTCGGTTGGAAGGAATCCAGTCGCCCAGCGTTGTCATTCACAAGCGAGCACCAGCGGAAGTCACCGTTGGCAAGCCCGCATCGTTTGTCATTCAGGTCCAGAACGTCGGCTCTGCCGAAGCGTTGGATGTAAAAGTTCACGATCGTATCCCCGCCGGAATGCGGCTTGTCGATGCGTCGCCCGCGCCGGTTCAACAGGGCAGCCTGTTGATGTGGCAATTAGGGGCTCTACCCGCCGGAGACGAACGGACCGTCACGATGCAATTGGTTCCGGAAACCGAAGGCGAATTGGGAAGCGTTGCACGAGTCACCTTCGAAGCGGCCGCGTCGGTTCGAACGATGAGCACCCGCCCCGAATTGAAGATTGTCCAACGAGCTCTCGATACGGTCTTGATTGGCCAGCAGCTTGAAATCGAACTGGAAGTATCGAACCCGGGAACGGGATCCGCCGAAGGTGTTTCATTGCAAGTCGATGTTCCCGAAGGCCTTTCGCACCCCAAGGGGCGACAACTGGACAACATGATCGGTACTCTGGCTCCCGGCGAAGTTCGAACCCAAGTGCTTCGGCTGCAAGCGGTTTCGCCTGGGATGGTTCAAAACACGATCCGTTTGGTTTCGCAAGACGGGCTGAGTGCCGAAGACACGATCAAGGTCGAAGTCACTGCACCCAACTTGGCTGTCGAATTGAACGGTCCATCGCTTCGTTACCTGGAACGTCAGGTAACCTATCAATTGGAAGTTGCCAACAACGGTACCGATGTCGCCAACAATGTCGAACTGTCGGTTCAACTTGACCGCGGTTTCACCTTTGTCAGTACCGATTCGCAAGGCCAATACGACCCATCGCGTCATAGCGTGTACTGGTCGCTTGCGACTCTTGCCGCCGGTGCAGGCGGATCCGTTCCACTGACCCTGTTGCCTGTCGAACAAGGCGCACGGGCACTGACCGTGGACGCTCGAGCCGACCTGGGTGTGGTAGCGAAGTGCGAAAAGACCGTTCAAGTCGAAGGTTTGGCGGAGTTGAGTTTCCAGATCACCAACCCGGGTGGCCCGATCGAAATGGGGGCCGAAACCAGCTATGAAATCACGGTCAACAACAGCGGTTCGAAACCCGACGAAGACGTCCGCGTCGAACTGTTGCTGCCACCTGGATTGGAACTGATTGATTCCGACAGCGATGCCGGAACGGACGGTCGTGGCTTGGTCGCTTTCCAACCGCGTGCACAGCTGAAACCGGGCGAAGAGATGAAGTTTCGCGTCCGAGTCCGTGGCGTTGCTCAGGGCACTCACTTGGTCAAAGCCGTCGTGGTCAGCAAGCACGAAACGAAGCCTGTGACCAAAGAAGAAAGCACGCTGGTCTACGCCGACCAGTGATCTCGCATCACTACGTCGGTCATCCGACCGCCAGTGTGGATTCGAAATCCTGATTCCCCGATCAGGATCGTTCCCACTCGGATAACGTGGCGGCTACGAAATCAGACCGATCGACGCAGCGTCAGCATTCTCGAATGCTAACGCTGCTTTGTTTGGCAACCACAATGTGGTCCAACACCTGGATCCCCAGGATCTTTCCGGCTTCGGTCAAACGGTCGGTCACCTGGTGATCTTCGCGGCTTGGGGTGGGATCACCGCTGGGGTGATTGTGGACCAGCAGCACGGCGGATGCCGCATCCCGGATCGCCGGACGAAACACCTCTCGCGGGTGCACCAAGCTGGCATCCAAGGTCCCCACGGTGATGCGGTGGGATTGGATCGGTTTGTGCTTGGTATCCAAACTGACGATATGGAATTCTTCTTGGACACCGTCCATCGCCAATCGAGCGAATGCGTGCTCGCAGTACTCGACCGCTTCACGCGTGCTGGTGATGTTCACCACGACCGGATCTTGCTTCGCTTGGATAGTGGCGATTCGTCGCCCCAGTTCAATCCCGGCCATGATCTGACAGTAGCTGTCGGATTTCACCGCGGGTGACACCTTTTTCAAATCCAACGGACTGCATTGGGAAAGGTCGGGCAATCGATCGGCAAACCGGTTGGCGACCTTCTGCCCGCCGACCAATGCGGACTCGTTCACAACACCCACGCGGATCAGGATGGCCAACAGGTCAGCCAACGATAGCGATGCGGCACCTGCACGGATCAGTTTTTCACGCGGTCGTTCATCGGTTGGCGTTTCTTTGACCTGGATCCCATGGATTTGCGAGTCGATCCAGGCGACCGACTCGAACGCCTCTCTCGGAGCCGTCCAGCGATATCGGAATTGACCGTCCACTTCGACGCGACTGAGAAAGCCGTCTCTGACAAGCTGCCCCAATGTCCGTGTCACATATCCGGGATGCGACTCGCAGCATTCTTGCTTTGCCTGTTCGGACGAAAATTCGTCCAACTGGACTAACGGATTCAATACGGCAGTCAGTCGCTGGCGGCGTTCATCGCTCACGGTATCCCTGGCCTCCAACATCGGGCGGATCAGATGCTGAATATCATTCTAAGCGATCCGAACGGCGGTGGTGGGCTTGGAGGCCAAGGCAGAGCTGGCGATCGCGGTTGAAGAACGTGATGCCGAAGGTTGCGGATCAAGGAATCGGAGGGAAGTAGTGGCTGGCGTTGGGGTCGCCAAAGTAGTTGCTGCCCGGCGTGGTCGACTTTTGGGTGGACTGCCGGATGATCGTGCGCCCGCCGTAGCGATAGCCATAGCCGGGATATCCGTAGTAACCGTAGTACGGGTATCCGATCCCTGGGTAGGCAGGTCCGTAATTCGGTGGAATCGTGAAGCCCGGGTTCCCGTAGGTGTAGCCATAGAAATAGGGGTTGCCATATCCGCCGCCGTACACGCCGGGGCCTAGCGGATACCGCGGGCCGGGGCGGCGATGATCGCCACGGTGTCTGTTGTGCGCGTCTGCGTTTGGTCCCGCATTCGGCTCCCCTGCCCGCTGTCTGCCATTTCGGTTGGCTCCATCGCCACCACCATTCGCGGCGTCGATCGCACGCTGCTTGAACGCGTCTGCGATCTTGCGGTCCTGCATCGGGCCAGCGCCGTTTTCCTGTGCCGGCTTCGCCGCCGGTAGAAATGGATTGGCAACCTTCGATTCATCGTCGGCACGCGGCCGCAGCGCCGACCGACGCTGCACATCCTGGGTCATGCCTTCACTTGCCAGCGCCAAACAAAACGCCAAGCACGCCAATCCGGTCCCCGTTCGCACTGAAATCATTCGAATCTTCATCATCCGCCCCCCTACCACGCGATCAAGCCAACGCGACGGCCTCGGTGAAACAGCACGCGAACCCATTCACCGTCGCGCCTTGATTATAGCACTGCCATCAACCCCTGCGGCTTCATTTCTGCTGGGCGACGATCGGCATCGAGATCAGCAGGCCGGCAGTCCGGTCTTCCGTGCTGGTGCGGTGCTTGACATGGCATTTGAGGCACTGCGAGGCGAGTCGGATCGGACCAGCGAAACGATAACGTCCGTCTTCGACCGCTTCGTGTCGCGTGACGCCGCTTTTGAGTGCCTTGACGGCGGATCGTTCGAAGTCATCCTCGGGCTCGTGATTGAAATTCAACGAATCGGTTTCCACGATGAGCCACTTTAGATCCACGCCGAAGTTGTCGCCCATCCTTTCGAAAACGTCTTCGAGTGACTGTGACGGGATCACCCGTGCATTGTCTTCGTCAAAAAAGTCGCGGTGAACGACCTGCAACGTCCCACGCATAGCTTCGTGCAGCAGGCTGGCTCGTGCCCGAGCCTCACCGATGGTGGTGGCTGCGGGGATGGAGACTTCCCGTGCCACGTCGGCCGACGAGTCCCCATCGGTGGCATCCGCCGCCGCAAACTTGAATACGCAGCAGACGACCAATAGAACCAGCAAGGCACGAATCATCTTTTGTTCCCTAGCGATTGGATCACGGTTGCGGCTTCGTCCATCATTCGTTGAATAACAGTTTCCGCTGGCGATACAGAATTCACTTGGCCGCACACTTGGCCGGCGTACATCGCCAATCTGTTCAGGTCGCCCGTCATTGACTTCAAAGGCGAATCGGTGCTCATCAGATAGATGGGGCGTCCTTCTTCCTCGGCAATCTGCTGCCGCACGATCGATTCAGACTGATGTCCGAATGGCTTCGATTCGATGGCGGCGGTCACTTCGCTTTTCAAGACACGCACTGCCGAATGGGGTGGCCAATTGATCGCAAAGGCGTCGGTGTGAATCGTGTCTTGGGCGCCGGCGTCGACAAGGTGTTGCTTGTGGATGTCGTGAGCGAAAGATTCTTCCGTCGCCACAAACACCGTCCCACAATGGATGCCTTCGGCTCCCAACGCCAGCGCCGCAACCAAGCTGCGTCCCGATCCAAAACCGCCGGATCCGACCACGGGGATGGACACCGCATCGACAACCTGTGGCAGCAGGACGAGCGAGGTGACCATGCCATGAACGTGACCACCGGCCTCGACGCCCTGAGCGACGATGATGTCTGCACCGGCTGCTTCGGCCTTGATCGCTTGTTCGGCGCTGCCCACCTGATGCACGACCGTGCAACCACCATCTTTGGCCTTCTTCACGGCGTCGGGAACGACATCCCAGAAGAACACAAGCGTGGGGACGTTCAACCGCAAACATTCGTCCAGTTCCGACTGGAAAAGCTGTGGCTGCGTCGCCGATGGGATCAGGTTGACGCCGAACGGACGGTCCGTCCAAGTGCGGACTCGATCGACCTCTTGCCGGATCAGCGCGGGTGACTCGCGGACCATCCCCAAGCATCCAAATGCCCCCGCCTTGGACACCGACGCGGCAAGCTGGGCCCGAGCAACGCCGCCCATCCCAGCCTGCAGGATTGGGAACTGGCACCCCAGGATCTCGCAGATCGACGTTGATAATGCAGATTGATTCATCACGATTTCGTTGCCACCGAATGACTGACTGGCACTACCGCGACCAACGACTGACTGAACTGCACACAGCCATCATCGCCGTCTGATTTGAAAGTGACGCTACGATCCAGTTCCGTTCTGCAGCATGCGAATTCGATATTCGGTTTACGCTTGAACATGTTATTTCGTTACAATCGAAAGAATGAACTGCGACCTGGACACCAGCATCCCAGATTGGATCATCGACCATCCGCAAACGACGTGCGTGTTTACGGATTTGGGCCTCGACGTCAGTTGTGGCGGTAAGTCGCTCGGCTACGTTTGTCTTCAAAAGGGGCTGCGTCCGGCGGATGTGCTGCAGCGTCTGCAATCGGTCATCGGCAAACCCGCTGGGCACGGTGACGGCGCGAGCGAAACGCACCAACACTAAACCAACCCGCATCATACATCTTTCAGTGCGCTCCCGCGACAACGTTTGAACTCATGAAACTAACCACGCAAACCGACTATGCGTTACGAACGCTGATGTATTTGGCGACGCGAACGCAGCGAGCCACGGTGGGCGAAGTCGCATCGTTATTCGGCATCTCGGTGAACCATGTTGCTAAGGTCGTCAATCTGCTGGCCCGCGCCGGCTATGTGCTCAGCACGCGAGGCGTCGGAGGCGGCATCCAGTTGGCGAAGGACCCGGGTGAGATCACGATCGGGGAAGTGATCACGTCGATGGAATCGGACACGCATCTGTTGTCTTGTGTGGGCAGCGATGATTCCTGTGCGATTCATTCGTTCTGTAGATTGAAAGGCGTCTTGGCCGAAGCGGAACGAGTTCAGCAAGCTTACCTAGCCACCGTCACGATCGCCGACGTCGTCCCCACCCCACATCAATTCTTAAATATCAATTGAATCGCACGTATCATCCGTAACGCAAGTCGTCAAGACTTTCGATGATTCGACGTTCGCGGAAACTTTTGGCGATTTGTCGGTCTTTCAACGGCAATGGTGAGCCGCTGGCCGTGAGGCCACGGGCATTGGGGGGATTCCCGGCCGCTCACGCGATCACGGCTCACTCGATCGACAAAGCGTTGGTGAGTATTGATACCGGTTGGACGTTGGCCGAAACTCTTGGCGAGTCTCGCTACTGGCTGAGCGTGGGCCGAAACTCTTGGCGAGTTTCGGTACTGGTTGGGCGTGGGCCGAAACTCTTGGCGAGTCTCGCTACTGGCTGGGCGTGGGCCGAAACTCTTGGCGAGTTTCGGTACCGGCTGGGCGTTGGCCGAAACTCTTGGCGAGTCTCGCTACTGGCTGGCGACATTGGTCGCTTCGGTTCGATTTTCGGATCCGCTAATTTCCTAGTCGCTTGGATTCGTCGGGGGGCTCGTCGTGGTCCATTCGTTTTCGCAGGGTTGCTTTCCAACTTGGTGACAACTGCGGGATCGCTGCCAACTGGGCCGCCGCATCGAGGTCCCGTTTGTCGATGTGCATCACGCGATTCGCTTCGGCGACCGTCCATCGTTCCCAGCAGCGATTGACTAGGACCAGCGGCATGCCTGAGCTGACGACGCCTTGGGTCAGGACTCGGAAATACCAACCGGTCCGCCCGGTGTTCTGCACCTGCAGCGCCAGGTCTTTGATGTCCCATCGGCGAGCGAGCTTCCAACACGGTTGCCGTGGCTGCGATACTTCCACCACTGCGCCACCGACGGACCATACGTCACCGATGCAGACATCCTGTTCGGTGAGTTCGCCAACCGTGAAATTTTCCCCAAAGCTGCCCCAAGGCAGCTCGGGCAAATTCAACCGCGTACGCCATTCCGGGTAGTGGGACGCCGAATAGACACACACCGCCTTGTGGGGGCCACCATGGTGATCCATGTCGGCCTGGCCGTCACCATCCAAATTCTCGGTGTCTAACCAGACCGGGCCCTCGACCGCATCCTTCAAAAAACCAGTCACCCAAGGCTTTGCACCCGAGATCGTGCGAGGCTTTCCGACTTGGATCGATTCAAGCGTGGGGTCTGTCGCCATGGATCGAACACCGAAAGAGTCGGAAACTTCCTCGTCAAAGCCGTCGATGCGTTCAGCATGCTGATCGCATCCACCAGCCACATTCAGGGCAGTGCCTATTCGATCGGCACGGTGTAGCTGATCGCACCGATCGGTTCGCCATCTTTCGCGTCCGCATAATGTGCGTGACACATCACGCACTTTTCCATGACCACAGGAACAGGGGTCAGGGATCGCAGGTAGTGCTTGCCGTCCACGGTGACAACTTCGTCGACCAACTTAGCCCCCTGTTTCAGCTTTTTCAGGCCCTGTTTTTCGAACTCGGTCTTCGCCACGTTGTCGGCTTCGTAGGGATCGCCCGTCGCGTCGATCAATCGGATCGTGTTGTTGCTGCTGTCGGAGATGTTCTTGAACAACAAGACCGCGGCGCTGCCGGCGGCAAAGTCATCATCGTCGTTAACGTATTTGTCGGTCACCATCACGATCGTCTGCTTAAAGATATTGTCCAACGTCTGCACCGTTTTCTTCGATCGTTCAATCGCCTTCTTGCCAGGCTTCTTCGCGTTGCCCTTCTTTCCGTCGGCTGACTCCTGAGCCACCGACTGTTGAACCCAATTCGGGTTCATCGGAACCACAACACTCGCGACCAGGGCCAAGGCAACAGCGAACACAATCGGACGTTTCATCGGTATCTCCGGAGTATGCAACAGCGAGGACGGCGAAACATGCACGTCCGACGCATGTTTAATGAACGCGACACGCGTTGTCAACAATTTGACGTCGCCTGCGGCAATTCAGCCCAGTTCGGTCAAACTAGCCTCGCGGCAGTGCGTCGAAGTCCACGTCCGGACGTTGATCGGCGGTGGACGACCGGACGAAAACCTGATCAACGTCGACTTGGTCATCGAAGAAGCCACAGTTTTTCAAAAAGAATGCATCGCCGCGATTGCCGCCAGCGAAGTCCAAGCGATGCCGTCCTCGCGCGGTTGCGTCGCCCGTGAACTTGGCTTGCGTGATCTCCTGCCACCGACCGTCGGTTCCACGCACCCACTGGTTTGCGTAGTTCGCCGATCGCTGCACGTGGCCAAAATCGGGCGAAAAGTTTTCGAGGAACGAATGGAAGCCAGTTAAATGCTTGTTGGTTTTGGGGCGTCGAAAGCTGGCCACCAGAAGCCATGGACCGGACTGTTTCTCGCTAAACCAGGACGTGTACTGCGTGTTCCCCATTCCATCGGGTTTGACCTCGGTCAAAAAACGATAGGTCGTACCGGATTTCCACGGATACAACAGATAGCTTTGGCCTCCGGATCCTTCGTTTCCAAAATCTTGGGCGTGCACTCCATCTCCCTTTGCCAATGTCACGACTCGATCCGCGTCCGGGATATCGGCAGGGTTGTCGGTTCGATATGGGCTCCAGACGGAAAACAAGACGCGTCGTTCAGTCGGGCTATTCACTTGGATGCCAAAGTAGCCTTCGCCGAACCCATTGGCCATGAAGTAGGAACCGATTGGGTCCTGGCCTTCGGGGACGGTCATCTCGCTGTAGGCATAGGTCAACTTGCGGTCGGCGGGAAGTTGGTAGGCAAGATGGACCGACGGTCCACGTCGCCCCCAATAGAACATGTTGCCTTCGTTGCTCTTCACATAATCGAAACTCTGTTGATCATCCTGGGATGTCACGATCAATTCACGCACCTTGATCGAAGCATCCGCTGGCAGATCCACGCCCACCAGATCGACGCGCAGGTAGCCCGCCGACGTGGCGGTCGCTTTGCCCAGCGGGTAGACGGCCATGGAATCCCCCGCAATCGTTGCCGGCAAAACGGTTTCGCCGATGGTGGCTTTCAGCTTTGCCTGACCCCCATCCGCACTCGCTTTGACTGCCAGCGAAACTTCACCGGGCTGCGCCACGTGAAAGAACACCGAATCGACGTCGCTGGATCCGTCCAGATGCAAATTGCCATCCCGATCCATGGCTCGCGACGGTGGTGATCGAAAAGCATTGCCGGCAATCGGAACGGATGACTGGATCTCCGCCGACGATTCAACGGCGAACGACAGCAACGCAGTTGCAACGAGAAATTGTCTGCACAGATACATGATTGTGGGGTTCCGATGGGCGGCAAAGACGTCGTTTGTTCAGCAAGGGAAGTGCGCGCCAGGAACCGGTAGACGCTGTCGATTGCAATCCTGCAACCCGCGTCCCAGGTAGGCGAACGCAGGTCAGTTTAGTTTGTCTTGCGTCGTTGGCGAACGCCCCCCGCTGGATGCCCCCAACCGCTGTGGGAATGCCAAAATCCCCCGTGCCAAAATCCACCGTGTCGAAATCCACCGTGTCGAAATCCACCGTGTCGAAATCCCCGTGTCGAAATCTAGTCACGCCAAAGTCCGCAGCTTGCGAACATGATGGACTGGGGAATCGATCAACCGCGTCGTTTCACGCGTGCTTGCGAATCGCTCGCCGGACAGCGGTGGACAACCGGATCGGCATGACGGCCCGTCGATTGCCCTGGATCAGTCAGGTCGATCGTCCTGCGGTGCGGATTCTTCGCATTTTCGGCACTGCAACGGATGCCCAATCATCGACTGTCGTCCCGCTGGACTGGTGACCCACACGCGGTTCATCCAAGGGGGATCGTGCCGCACATGTTGGTTGTGCCCACAGGCCAACTGGGCGACCCCGTGTCCGTCGTCGTCGGTGTGAAAACCGGTGATGGGCTGACGCATTCGATTGACTTCTTCTTCGTGCCGTTGATCCACGGTTGGCTTGGGATCGTGCGAGAAAAAAGTGTCCGCCCAACCCTTGATTTGGAACGCTTCCTAACCACCGATCAGCGAACTTCCGCGACCGGAACCGTATCCATGAATCCGATCATCATCTCTTCGAAACTCTGATCCCCCCAACGCACCGTTTGGGACGGGTCTGGGTTCGTCAGGTTCTCTTCGCTGTTATCGAACACGGCCGTGCAAACCACTTTGGTGCCGCGAGGCAGAGTCAGGGGTTTCTCCAGCACGTACTTCAGTTGCCAGTTGAAATCATAGTGGGGGACGTTCAGGATCGTGTCGCGACGCCCGTCGGGAAATTCGACGTCGTACCGAAACGACTTACCGCGTAGGTGCATGTGCGGCGACAGACTCAACAGCTGTTCGTCCTGTCTGGAAACGTAGTCGGCGGTCACGGTGTGGTTGTCATCGCCGGGCGGAATCTTGAATTTCGTATTCACCGCGATGCGTCCCTCCAAGTGCTTCCGCACTTTGGACTTCTCGGTAAACCGGACACCGACATAGCTACGATCGTCTTGCGCAGTTCCGTTGGGCGTGTAGTGCATTTCGAACAGCAGTTTGCTGCCCGCCGCAATTTTTAGCGCCACGCCATCTTGAAGGTCTAGCGGTGGGCTTCCCGGTGCATAGCCCGCCAATACCTGACGCAGGTCACGGTGATCCGAACCGGGAGGAATCACGTACACCAAAATGTGGTGCACCACACCACGACGCTGGGGGCGAGCTTCCGCCTGAACGATGTACTTGTCTTCGTCCCATTTTGGGTCGACCACAAAATGCTGATAGTCGACGATGCCTTCGGCTGGGACCGAGAACGACTGATCGTTCATCGCGATCACTTCCTCTGGCTGATCCATTTGCCATCCGTCGGCAAAGACGGGTGCGGGGGGCAGATCGGCGTCGTCGCCACGGGGCATGCCGTTGTCGACCCAGCGGCCGATCAGATCACGCTCTTCCGCGGTCAACCTTGCATCGTTCGAAAACTTGCCGTGCTGCGGGTCTGCTGACCAAGGCGGCATTCGATTGTCGTCAATGACTTCTAGGATCGTATCTTCCCAACCGATCACGTCGTCGTACTGCCCCAGATTGAAGGGCGCGATCTCGCCGTCCCGATGGCAGCTGACGCAGCGATCGTTGAAAATTTTGGCGATGTGCTTGGCGTAGGTCACTTCGCCGGTCGGCTCGATCTGCTTGACACGACCGATGTGGCAACCCACCACTTTGGTTGCGGCTACGGGAACCGGCTTTCCAGCCAACAGTGCATCGATCGCCAACGTCAACTCGGGCTTGGCTTCACGTTCGCGTGAATAACCGACGCCATACTGGTCATCGATGCGGCCGTGATAGCGGACGATGCGATCGCGATCCAGCAGAAACACTTCCGGAGTTCGCTGCGCGCCCATCGCGTCGGCGACTCGATTCCCCGGATCTTTCAGCACCGGGAAATCCACACCATATCGTCGGGCGTAAGCGGCCAGTTCAGTCAGGCTGTCCTGAGTGTTGGAATTGATGCCAATCACCTGAACACCACGATCGGCGTATCGGCTTTGGATATCCGATAGGCGGGGGCCGTACAGTTTGGCTAGCGGGCATTCGGTGCCCAAGTACACGATTGCAATGATCGGATCCGAATCAAAATCCGCCAGAGAAACCGACTTGCCGTAACAATTGTCCAGCGTGAAGTCGCTGACATGCGTCCCCAATGGCGTCGCTTGCTGGTCGGTCGCATCGGCCCCTGTTTCGGCAGCCAACAGGTCAGCGCCAAGCGAAATGGTCGACAGAGCGATGGTCAGCCCGCAGGCGGCAAGTTTCCAGCGGTTCATGGGTGATCTTTCAAACCAGTTCGTTGATCAGATGGTTGCATTTTCAATGCGGTGAATTCGTCTCAATCGTCCATTGTTGACGATTTGGCGTCCCTTAGCATCACCGATTCGGTAACAAATTGTTGCGTTTGCGAGTGATTCGTCGCCAGTGGGCGGTTTCGACGGGGTTTCATTCGACGCAGGCTGGCCAGGCGGCCGGTCCGGAATTCGCCAGTCGGCCACCTTTAGGACGCTTCGCCACGCCCTTCGCCGCGTACTTCTGTGTTGACCGAATTATGCGGATTCCGTAGCGTCGTAACATCGGGCGACTGACGACTTCGCGCGACCTATTCTTCCATCCTCATGCATGAAGCATTGGTGTCCCATCTTGATCAGTTTCGATCGCCTTCGCCCCGTGCCGTTGGGAATTTCGATCATCCGGGCAGCCTGCTGCGTCGTTGCGATGGGGGCACTGACGTGCAAGGCCCAAGTCGTACGCCAAGCGTCCAACGAATTTCAAACGTCCAACGACTCCCCAGCGTTAGGCAATTCCCAAACGCTAGACGTCAAGCCGAATCCGACTCCCGAACAGTGGCGTTCGGTGTCGGCACCGATCATTTTGGCTTCCGGTACCGTGACCGCCCCCCATTCGGATGTTCCCGCGGCGGCTGCCGAGGCCGCTGTTCCGCCTGCTTCGACGCCCGCACTGCAACCGGTCGCCCCTGCGCCTGCGACGGCGGTACAGCCCGTCGCTGTGGCTGCCGTGCCACCTGCGTCGACGCCTTTGGTGAACACGCATTCGACATTGACCGTCGAACAGATTGAACATGCAATCCAAGAGATCATTCAATCGGGCGTCGTCAACGCGGAAACCAACCAAGCCAAGGACAACTATCAGGCGGCGATCCGAAATCTGCAGTCTGCGGCCGAGAAAGAGGCCAGCGAGAAGCACGACATCGCCGAAACCGAGTCGGTCGCTGCCCGCGTCGATAGTTTGAAGCAACAGCGGGACGAGTTGAAGGATAAGAAGCCGACGCTAGATCCAAAGCTGAACCTGAAGGAATTAGAGCAGCTGTTGCCCCAGTGGGAACTGTTGCTGTCGTCCCAGAAAAAGGCTCGTCAGGCCGCCGAATCGGAAAACCAAGCTCGGGCCCAACGGCGGAAAGACATTCGCGCCCGTGTCCCCCAGGTTCAAGAACGGATCGCGGATGCCAAGACCCAACTGCAAACGATTGCGCAAGCCGAGCAATCGATGACCAGCGACTCGTACGCCACCAAACTGCTGTCACGACGGGTCACGCTAGAGAAAGAGCTTCCAGCATTGGAGGCTGAACTTGCCAAGTTCGATGCCGAAGAACTGTCCGACATTTTAAGGCTGAAGATCGACATCGCAACGATGGGCGCTTCGCTGACCGAAAAAAGCATCACGCTGCTTCAACAAAAAATCAACCAGGCACGCGAGATCGCTGCGGAACAGTCGGTCCGAAAGGCGCGTTTGGAAGCGATCGCAGCGGCACCGGCGATGAAGGAACATGCGGCCCATAACCAATCGCTTGCCGAGCGAGCCAAGGCGGTCGCCGAGAGCCTGGCGTCCACTCAGCGGGATTTAAAAGAGGCCGAAGAGGTTCATGACGGCTTGATTCGTCAATTCGGCCAGGCACGAAAGAAGGTCGATTCAGTCGGGCTGACCAGTTCCGTCGGTGCAATGCTGCGAAAGCAAAAGAGCAATCTGCCCAACGTTAGTAATCGACGCGCCGCGGTTGCCGAACGCCACTCGTTGATCAACGACATTCAGTACGCGATTTTTGAATACGAAGATCAGCGTCAAGAACTGGGGGATCCCGATGCCTTGATCGCCAGCATGCTGAGCGAATCGGCGATCGATCCAAAGGTGGATCCGTCGGTGCGTGAAGCGGCCGCCAAAGAACTGATTGCCCGCCAAGCCGAGTATTTGGACACGCTAATCCGAGCTAGCAGCCAGTATTTTGACACGCTGATTGAATTGGACACGACCGATCAACAAGTCCTTTCCACCGCGTACGAGTACGAAAAATACATCGACGAACGCGTGCTTTGGATTCGCAGCGGACGTGCAATCACCGCCGACTTTGGGATCAGCCCGTCGGACACATGGCTTGTGACTCCGGCGAAATGGTCCGAGGCCGGCACAGTGTTCGTCTCGGATGCAAAGGATGCCCCTTGGATCTATTTTGCCTTGCTGCTTCCGATCGCAGGCTTGATCGTGCGAAGGAATCCGATGCGAGCCCGCATTGCCAAGATTGGAAAGGCGGCCAGCCGAGCGAACTGTCGCGAGATCACGCCGACTTGGAAGGCTATCGGACTGACGATCATCGTCTCGCTAGCCTGGCCGGCGCTGTGTGCGTTTGTGGGATGGCGTTTGAAGGAAGGTTCGGAAAACACCGCTTTCACCGAATCGATCGGGCACGGTCTGTTAGCGGTGAGCGTGATGTGGTGCGCGATGGAGATTTTTCGCCAAACTTGCCGGCCGTTGGGGCTGGGCGTCGCACACTTTGGCTGGTCACCCGAAACCACCAAACTGACTCGCCGCCTGATTCGCAGCTTCACCCTTTTTGCACTGCCATTGACGTTCGTGACCACCGCTTTGGCGCATGGCGATCCAGGACGTGACGCAACCGAACGGATTGTGTTTTCGGTCATCATGCTGGGAATCGCGTTTGCCGCTTTCCGGCTGCTGTCACCCAAGGGTGTCGCACGCGAATACTTCCAACGCAGTGCGGGCAGTTGGATTCAGCGGTTGAAATACACTTGGGCCGTCACCGCATCGTTGATCCCCCTGTCGTTAGCCTTCCTGGCGTTGGCGGGTTATCACTACACCGCGCAGGTGTTGGCTTCGCGTTTGTTTGCGACCTGCGTGTTCATGGCCGCGTTGTTCGTCATCCGATCGCTCTTGCATCGAATGGTTTTGATGCGTCGTCGGTACCTCAGCATCGAACAGCTGCGGCAACGTTCGACCGCGACCGAAAACCAAACCGAAGGCCGTTCGACGACCGTTGCCGGCATCGTGACCGATGATCCGCAAGCAGACATTTCCGCGCAAAGTCTTCAATCTCGCCGATTGATCAGCACCGGACTACTGGCTTGTGCCATCATGGGGATGTGGTTGATTTGGGTCCAGGTTTTACCCGCACTTAGCATGCTGGACCACTATCCGATCTGGCCGCAATCGACTCAGAACGACACCGCGAATTTCGCCAGCGTTCCATCGCCATCGATGATACCGATCGCGCAGGGAACCGATCCGGAGGCTTCGCCGATTGCGACGATCAGCAAAGTCCCGGAAGAAGTCGCTACCGTTTCGGACCTTGCTTTTGCCATCATGATCGCGATCGTGACCGTCGTGTTGTCTCGCAATGGTCCCGGGCTGTTGGAGATCACCGTGCTGCAGCGTTTACCGGTGGACGCGTCTGTCCGCTACGCGATCACGACTTTGGTCAGCTATGCGATCGTGATGATCGGCACCATCGCTGCCTGTTCGACGATCGGCTTGAAATGGTCCCAGATCCAGTGGTTGGCAACCGCATTGACCTTTGGGTTGGCATTTGGTTTGCAAGAGATTTTCGCCAACTTTGTCGCCGGGCTGATCATCCTATTGGAACGTCCGATCCGTGTGGGTGACATCGTAACGATAGACGAAGTGACGGGCGTCGTTTCACGGATTCGCATTCGTGCTACGTCGATCACCAACTGGGATCGCAAAGAATATGTGGTTCCCAACAAAGAGTTCATCACCGGGCGTTTGCTGAACTGGACGTTGACGGACAAGGTCAACCGAATCGTGATCGAGGTGGGGGTTGCCTATGGGACAAACACGGACCGGGCTCGCGAACTGTTGCTAAAGGTCGCGAACGATCACCCGTTGATTTTGAAAGACCCAGCGTCGGTTGCCGCTTTCGAAGGGTTCGGTGACAGTGCGTTGAACTTGGTGCTGAAGACCTACCTGGCCAACATGGACGATCGGCTGGAAACGATTCACCAACTGCACACGGCGATCAACTTGGCGTTTCGTGACGAGGGAATTGAGATCGCGTTTCCTCAGCGTGACCTTCACGTGCGAACGGCGACCGGGATCTTGGCTGGCGCGCCTTCGCAGCGTGTCATTGCCACCGAAACGCCAACTCCCGAACCGAATGCGACTTCCAGTGCGGCCGCCGATGCCGCTGAAACGCATCTGCGTGATGCTGCCTAGATGTTTTTCGCTCAGCCGCCCCTCCACTGGCCGATTGGGTCATCGATTGGGCATCTCTGCCTGCTCCCTTCCCTAGTGACCCTCCGCTATGAACCTTAAAGCCAGATTCAGTCGGCGAAAACGGCGTCCCACCGTCACGGTCGGTGCTGTCCCGGGCCAGATGGTGGCACACGAAGGTAGCGTCCGCGGGCGAATCCGCGTGATCCACTACGATTCCAAAACGCATACGGACCAAACGGTCGAATCGACCAAGGATCTGCAGGTCCACGCACGCAAACGCGGTAAATCAGATCCCGTTGCCCTAGATGAATCGAAAACGAAATCCGAATCACCGAACCAGCCGCCGCCGATCCCAGCCAAAGCGGGAAACGACGTCACTTGGATCAATGTTGATGGAGTGGGCGATGTCGTGATGCTGAAGGAGATCAGCAAGATGTTCGGCATCCATCCTTTGGCGATGGAAGACGTGATCAATGTGCATCAGCACGCCAAGCTAGAATTCTACGGCGACACGATGTTCTTCGTCGCACGCATGCCGGTGGCCGGTGACGTCGAAGGTGCGGAATTCGAAACCGAACAGGTCAGTATCTTTTTGATCGACGGGATGGTGATCACCGTTCAAGAGCGGCCCGGTGATTGCCTGGATCCGGTACGCAATCGAATCGCGAACAAACTGGGCCGAATTCGCCGACGCCATGCCGACTATTTGGCCTATGCGATCATCGATGCGATCATCGACGGATATTTTCCCGTGTTGGAACACTACGGTCACAAGCTAGATGCCGCAGGGGCCATGTTGGAATCCGCCAACGATCGCCGCCTGCCCTTGCACCTGCATGAGATTCGAAGCGACCTGCTGCAGGTCCGCAAGGTCGTCAATCAACATCGGTTGGCGATGAACGACATCAACCAGAACGAAACGGATCTGATCACCGGCGATACCGCTCTGTATTTCCGCGACTGCCAAGACCATGTCCAACAGTTGATCGAAACAGCCGACACGGACCGTGAAACATGCGGTGAACTGCGAGAATTGTACTTCGCGATGCTGGGCGAAAAGAACAATGACGTGATGAAGGTGTTGACGATCATTGCGACCTTGTTCATTCCCATGAGCTTTGTGGCCGGAATCTATGGGATGAACTTCGACAGTGAAGCGTCTGCGATGAACATGCCGGAACTGCATTGGGCATTTGGATACCCGTTTGCGTTGGGGCTGATGGGGTTGATGGCAGGCGGTTTATTGGTGTTTCTGTATCGCAAAGGCTGGCTGAGTTGATGGCGAAATCGCGTCATTGGGACCGAAGCAGACTTGACCCAAGATTTCGAACTGGTCTATCTAACAGGGCACGCGACCTGCTCACGTGAACAGTTGTCGTTTCCTAGTGCCATGGATGGCGATATGAATCTTCGTGACGCTGCCCTCGGTATTTGGCTATCGATGCTGATCGTGTTGCCTGTGTGGGCAGAATCCGACCCGCCCGAGCCGTTGACGGCCAGGTCGATTCAGCAGAAGCACGATGTGGTGACGACCGAACTTCGCGTCGCCTTGCTGCAACAGGCAGCCGAAAAAGAAGACGAGCAGCGCGATCCCTCCGGGCCCGACAAGCCCGCCGCCGACGAGAGCCAAGTGGATCTGTTGAAACAGATCGACGTCATCATGGCTCAGCAAAAGACGGCCACCGCATCGCTCCAGGACGCCAAGTCGAAACAGGTCAGCTTGGACGCAGAGCTTGGCCGGGTCGAAATCGAGGGTGTCGATGGCGGTCCGCCCTATTCCATCTTGGCGCTGGATCAGCTGCAGGACGCCCGCAACAGCGGCGAAGCCAAAAGCGAATCCGCCGAAGCATCGTTGTTGGCAGCCCGTGATTCGGTCGCCATGGCACGCGAACAGGTCGAATCGAAACAACGCGAATTTCGACAGTTGAAAGAGTCCACCGAGGCAGAATCGGATCCGAAGACGGACCGTTTGAAGCTAGAGGTTCAGCTTGCCGATGAAGTCCTGGTGCTCAGTCGCCAGCAATTGATGATCGAAGAGGCAGGGCAAGCGATCGTCGAACTGGAGAACAAGATCCAGGACGCGAAGCTTGAAGTCGTGAAAGCCAGCGTCGTCTTTTCGAAACAAATTTTGAACGAGAAGCAAGCTGAACTGGATGTTCGCGAGAGCGATCTGAAACGGCGAGCTTCGTTGATCCAATCAGAACTTCAGTACGCTGAACGACGGTGGTTGGCAGCGCGGCAAGAACTGGATTCCGAGCCCAGTCCGTCGGAAGACCTGGTGCAACGCGTCGAAGCGCTCAAGACAGCTCAGCAGACCATCCAGGTCGAACAGACGATTATCAATCAACGGTTGCAGCGACTGCCCTTGATGCGAACCGCTTGGCATCGACGTTTCCTGATCGCCAGCAAGCAAGCCAATCGCAAGGATCAACAAACTTGGTTGGAAGAAACCAACGAACAGCTGGAACAGATCGCAAGAGAAAAACAGTCGAAGCTGTTGAAACTGTTGGACACTCGCGAAGTTCAAGGTGCGGTCGCGGGCAGGATCGATGGCCTTGATGTCGAGAAAGAGGCACTGAAGCGTTGGTTGGACGCCACCTACAATTCACTGTCGCGGCAGGTCGAACTATACAACGGAGGCATGCTTAGCCTGGATAGTGCAACCCGCGCTCTAAGCCGACTAAAGGTTGACATCGCGGGCACGCCAGCGCGTAGCCTGGACGAATGGATTAGTGATAGCTGGACGACCATCAACCGACTTTGGAACTATGAACTCACGTCCATTGATGATACGTCACTGACCGTCGGGAAGACTGTTAGCAGTTTGTTGTTCCTGTTGTTTGGATACTTCGCTGCACGATTGATCAGCAGCATCTTGGGGAACCGACTGCCGAAAATCGGTGTCGAAGAAGCAGGCGCCCACGCGATCGAATCGCTTGCGTTTTATGCACTGATGATCGGGTTCGGTTTAGCCGCCCTGCGGTATGCCCATGTCCCGCTGACCGTCTTTACGTTTCTGGGCGGGGCGATCGCGATCGGGATTGGTTTTGGAAGCCAAAACATTCTGAACAACTTCATCAGCGGACTGATCCTGTTGGCCGAACGCCCCATCAAAGCCGGGGATTTGATCATGGTCGACGATACCTACGGGAATGTCAAAAACATCGGCGCCCGCAGCACCACCATCCGAACTGGCGAAAATCAGGACATCATTGTCCCCAACAGCAAGTTCCTTGAAAACAATGTGGTGAACCTGACGCGTCGCGATGACCGCCTGCGGACGTCCATTCACATTGGCGTTGCCTATGGTTCCGATTTGGAACTCGTCATGCAACTGTTGGAACAAGCAGCGACCGACAATGCGTTGGTGAACGATCGGCCGCGTCCCTTCGTCTGGTTCAATGACTTTGGCGACAATGCGTTGGCGTTTCAGGTGCACTTTTGGATCAATGCGCGTTCGATCGTTCAGATGCGGAAGGTCGAAACCGAAGTTCGGCTCGCGATCGATCGTATGTTTCGCGAAAACGGGATATCGATTGCCTTCCCACAACGGGATCTGCATCTGATGGCCGACAATCCGATCCCCATCCAAATGGTTGGTGGTGAAAACAATCGCCTGCCACGATCGTAGGTCGGCATTCTCGTGATCCATCGATTGACGAAACTTCTGACCAGCCGTATCGCAAAACGGCTTGCCATCGTGGCGGGGTTCGCCCTGCTGATGTTGGTGCTTGCACGCAACTCGATCACGCGGCATTTGGGGATCCAAGTCGCGTCTTGGGTACTGGCAACGGAAGTTCAGATCGATGATGTTTCGATTGGATGGTCAACCGTCGCCGTGCAAGGCATTCGCGTCTTTGAGCCCGCGATGGACAACGCTGTCCAGGTATCGGTTGGGGAGGTTCGTGTTGTCGCGTCCCCTTGGCAAGGCATTCGACACGGCATCTGGATCGATCTTGTTTCCGTGGACGCTCCGGTCATGCAGGTGCGTTTCGACCAGTCGGGTAATCTCGTATCCAAATTTCCCAGTGGTGGCGAAAGTGAATCCACCGCACCCATGGGGAAGATTCCGATCGCTCGTCTGTTGGTCCACGATGCCGCATTGTTGGTGCATCAAGACGGTCGCGATTCTTTCCGAGTCGAAGGCGTCTCGGTCAAAGCCAAGTTTGACGAATCGATCGCGGCGAACCTGTCAGTCCCAGACTTTCTAGGATCACCGATCTCATTCGACGTCCGTCTGGACGCAGATTCGTTGGCGGGCGTTTCTAGACTGTCGATCGCGGATCTGAACATCGATTCAGCCCAGTTGGCGATGCTGCCACTGGTGCCCGCGGAATTGGCCGTCGAGCCCTTGTCGGCGCAGATCCAGATTGACTTGCTTGGCAACCATCCGGCCAACGACCTCGACATTCGAAGCCACGGTCTGAAGCTGAATGTATCGGTCGATGATGTTCATTCGCGTCGCTTCGATACACTTTGTCGACACTTTCAGTTGGCTGTCACCCAAGCAGGTGGGCGGCTATCGGTTGCGGCCCATGCGGACCCCATCGGCGGAGTCCTGGAAGTGTTGGCGAATGCCGACCTAAACGCGATCCATCCGACCGGCGAGGTCACCTTGAATCTGCGTGACGTCCCCGTCCATGGGATCACTCGCCACATTCCATCTGCCAAGGACTTGAAATCCAGGCTTGGTGCAGCAGCTCGCTTAGCCTGGAAATGGGGACCGGACGGGATTCAGTTCGATGGAACGGCAGATGGACAGGTCCGTGATACTTCGTTCCAGGGAATTCAAATTCCAGACGTGACCGCGAACCTAGCAGCCAACTCGGTTCTTGATCCGCGTGACCTTACGAAAATTTCTGGCCAGGTTCGTGGCGACGTCCACACGAGTGTCATTGAACTCGATCGGATCGCTCGTCAGCTAGGACTACCCGATGCGATCGGGCAACTGGTAGCGTCGGGTCGTTTTCAGATCCCACTCGGCACGGCTGCTGAGCCCGAAACGTACGTTGCCGCAGGTTCTGTCGCGACCGCGGGCGTGGGGATCGCTGGGCTGCGACTCAACGACGCGACCGTCGCCGTTGCCCTCAGCGAAGGTGTTGCCAAACTGACATCGGGCGAACTTCACGTCATCGACGGTGCCAACCTTACCGTCGCGAAACTGCAGACGGACGTGTCTGCGTCCTTGATCGGCGATCGTCCCATCGAAGCATCGGCCGAGGCGTTTTTGGAACTGACCGACGCTGTCAGAAAACAGTTGGGCCTCGAAGGCGTTCATCCAACCGGTAGGTTCAAGTTCGGTGCCGTTGCCAGTTCGACCCTCGACACCGCGACGAAACCCACCGGGTGGAAGGTTGGGACAAGATTGTTGTCGACCGACGTTTCCATCGCTGGCGAACGCGTCTCGGACGTGGACCTCAGCACGCGTCTGGAGGACGGACAGATTCGCATGACGCCACTGTTGGTTTCATGGCGAGGGAGCACGTGCAAAATTCAAACCGTTGGTAGCGTGGCCGATCGAATTGAATTGCGTGGCGACATGAACATCGATCAGGTTCGACTCGGCGATGTCGGCAACCTGCTGTCGCGATTTTCCGGCAGTCGCTTTCCCGCTCGAGGACTTGCCACGGTTCGCGGCGCGTTCGAAGTGGGGACCGACATCGGTGGCCAATCGCTTGCGCTGCTGGCCTCCGGAAAGGCGTCGTTGACCGAGGCGAGCTATGCCGGCGGACGCATCGGTGACGCTGAATTGAATTGGCACGCTGACCTGGATGGTCTGTCCGTTGGAACGCAGTCCGATGACTTCTTGGGCGGGCAATTTGATGCAACGGCCTTGATGACGAACCTGGATTGGACACAAACGACGGTCGCAGGCCAATTTTCGGGGATCGAACTGCCGAAGTTGGTCGCGTTGACCGGTCAACCGATTCCCAGCACGGGGTCGCTGGAGGGTGGATTCCGGGTAACGTCGATCGCATCGATCGAAACGCTCTCGGGTGACGCCTGGGCAAGAAGTCGACAAGCGTCGCTGCGCCAGTTGCCGATCGAGGTATCCGCCGCTCACATTTCCATCAGTGCGGGCGATCTTGGAATCGGCAGCGAAGGAAACGTGGCCGGCGGTCGGTTCAGTGCCGCGATCGAAGGTGGACTTGGTTCATTGATCAAGCACTTCAGCACTGCAGAGCATCCGCTATCCAAGATCCCGTTGACGGTCCAAGCCAAGCTTTCCTCGTTGCCGGTGGATCGTTTGGTTCGCGCCGCCGGACTTGGTCGAGAACTTCGGTTGTTGAACGCGACCATTTCAGGCGACGTCACGCGAGAGCAGTCGGCTTGGGACGGGCGGCACCTGTGCACTGTGACCGGATCGGTGGAGGATGTTCGTTGGGGGCATGGCCAGCTTTCCAATCGCATTTCCACGAATTTTGTGGTCCATCCCACGCGAGTCGAATTGACCGAGGTTTCTGGACGGTTTGCTGATGGTCGTTTATCGGGCACCGCCGATGTTGATTTTTCTTCGGTTCCGCAGGGCCTTTTCGACCTGTCTGCCAGTCACGTCAATCTGCGGCGAGCCACGACTGCCGTTGGTGTGAAGGGGATCTCGGGAACGGGCACCGTTCGGCTGCGTGGGCGCATTGCCCCGACGTTGACCGGTCGCGCCGATGTTTCGGCCGAACACATGGTCGCCGGTGGCATCTCGGTGCGTCGTGCCAGCTTCCCCGTCCATTGGTCCTTTTCGCAGGCCAGCCAAACCGCGCGCTGGCAATGCCGTGCCGGTACCGTGTCGACGGGTGGTGGGAACGTGCGAATCGCGTCCGATGGCAGTTATGCCAACAGCCTTAGCATGAACACGTCGGTCCAAGTTGAAAAAGTTGATTTGTCGAAACTGATGCAAGGTGGATCGCCCGCGTCGGGAATGGTTAACGGAACCGTCAATCTACGCGCAAAGAACGCTCGTACCCCGAAACAATTGGTCGGGAACTTCGACTTCCAAATGGAAAACATCAAGGCGTTGGAAATCCCCATCCTGAACCAGCTTCCCACGATGATGACGCTGTCGCCGCCGGTTCCAGGACGCGACCAAGACGGTGGGACTGTGCATGGTCGGATCGGAAATGGTTTGGTCCATATCGACGAAATGGCGCTGCACCAAAGCAACGTCCAAGTGATCCTGACCGGGACTGCGACGACCGAGGGACGTTTGAACATGGACGTGGTCGCCAGCACAAAGTCGGACAGCCCCACCGACGGTCTGGTTTCGTTGATGAATTCACCCTTAATGATGGCAGCACCCGCGCCGGTCGCTTTGCTGGTCCGAGCCAACGAGATGCTAAAGGACCGTGTGGTCAACGTTCATGTTGGCGGCACGGCCAACCACCCGACGCTGCGTTTGCAGCCAGGAAAACAGTTAAGCCAATCAGCCGTCCAATTCTTTTTGACAACCGGTCTTGGCGTTTCAGCCGACCGATTGTCCGACGTCCAATCCAAAACACAACGACGCTAAGACGTTTCCAGAGGATACTTAGAGATGAACCACTCCCTTGCAGATCAATCGCTTCAGACGCGGCGCGGACGACCGTGCGTGTCAAGAAACGCCATCCTTGGGCCATCCGGTACGATCGCCGTTTGGCTGTTGTTGGCGGCCACGCTGATGACTCAGTCGGGTTGCCGTACCGCCGCGTCGATGGGGTTGCCGATTTCGGCCGGTGGTCACTCATTGCTTTCGTACGCCAAGGATTTGCGTCAATCGGCGGGGCATCCCAACGGCGTGCCTACCGAACTGGCCAAGTTGACATTGCCAGCACACCGCGTGGAGGCCGGCGACGTGCTGGTGATCGAACCGAACGATTTCAATTCGCCGGTTCGGCTCTCGGCTGACCAAACGGTGCAACAGGACGGAACCATCGAATTGGGATCTTACGGGCGGCTAACCGTTGCCGGTATGTCTGCCGAAGAGATTCAATCTCGGGTGCAGAACGTCGTCACGGCTCAAGAATCCGAGAAACGTCTGCACCGGATCGCGCTGGCGTCGCACCGCGATGGTGGTTCCGATGACGACGGTCAAGATGACAACGTCGATTATGGTGTCACCGTACGGCTAGTGAATAAAGAGAGCGGATTGTTTTACGTGATGGGAGAGGTCAACGCACCGGGATCCTATCCGTTGGTCGGTCACGAAACGGTGCTGGACGCGATCATCGCAGCAGGCGGATTGTCGGATCGTTCCAACGATCACAAAATCATCCTGACCCGACCACAGACCGCCAGCAATCCTCGTCAGATCATGCCCGTGTGCTACCAGCAGATCCTGCAACTGGGCGATGTGTCGACGAACTATCAATTGATGCCGGGCGACCGAATCTACGTTCCCAGCCTGACTCTTTGGGAAGACGTCAAGCAGAGCGTGTCGTGGGGCAACGAAAAGAGCTGTCCTCATTGCCGCGAGTATAAGTCGAAATGACATTCGTTGAACGCGTCGCGACGGCAGCAGGCGTACAGTCGTTGATGCATGGCTGCCAATCGGCATGTTCCCCCTGAAGAACCGTTCCAATTTCAGGGCGATCTGTGATTTCACTGGCCCCTTCTGTCAAGAAATAGTAGACGCGGCACTACCGTGGACGTTACGCTAGGCGGTTCCCACCTCCCGCGCAACAGACGTCCCACCTATGTCGCGATCCCTCATTGCCGCTCTAGCGTTTGCTTTCGTCTGCTCGGACCTCCGAGCGGATGTCGACTACGAAGCGGACATCAAGCCGATCTTTCAAGAGAAATGCGGCGCCTGCCATGGCGTTCTGAAGCAAGAGGGCGGGATCCGACTGGATGCGGGATCGCTGATCCGCGGTGACGAAGACGACAACGGCCTGTTGGATCTGGATGATCCGGCGGCAAGCGAACTGATTCGACGCGTGGCGACATCCGATCCTGACCTGCGGATGCCACCCGATGGAGAGGGGACGCCGCTGAGTTCGCTGCAAATTAAACAACTGACCCAGTGGATCCAGCAGGGCGCACCAAGCCCGCCGGACGAAGAGGTCATTGAATCGCCTCGGCAACACTGGGCATACCAACCGCCCGCCAAACCCGAACTGGCGACGGATGTGCCCGATCCGTGGTCGACGAATCCCGTCGACGCGTTGATGTTCGACAAGTGGCGTGAGCGCGGATTGGCCCCCGTTCAACCAGCAGATCCGACGACCGCACTGCGTCGCTTGCACTTTGATGTGACCGGGTTGCCACCGTCGGAAAGCGATCAAGTGGCCTTTGTGTCGGATCCATCGGACGCTGCTTGGAACGAACGAGTCGATCACTTGTTGAACGATCCGGCCTACGGCGAAAAATGGGGCCGGCACTGGATGGATGTTTGGCGATACAGCGATTGGGACGGTTACAAAAACGAACTTCGCGGTAGCCAACGTCACATCTGGCATTGGCGTGACTGGATCATCGAATCGCTAAACGTGGACAAGGGCTACGACACGATGGTCCGGGAAATGTTGGCGGGCGACGAGATCGCGTCAGAGGATCTTGACGTGCTGCGTGCCACGGGATTCCTGGTGCGGAACTTCCACAAAAGCAATCGTGATATCTGGCTCGATGCGACCGTGGAACACACTGCCAAAGCATTCCTGGGGATGACGATCGCATGCGCTCGTTGCCACGATCACAAGTATGATCCCATTTCGCAGCGGGAATACTACGCGTTCCGAGCCATCTTCCAACCGCACCATGTCCGGACCGAACGGCTGGCCGGTCAGCCCGATACCGGAAAACTTGGCTTACCCCGCGCCTACGACGCCGACCTTGATGCGGAAACCTATCTGTATATCCGCGGCAACGAAAAGAACCCAGACAAAGATCGGCCGCTAGATCCGTCCGTGCCGGAAATCGTGAAGGCCCCCTTTGCGATTCAATCGGTTCCGCTTTCCGATCTCGCATCGAAACCCTACCTGCGCGGCTACATCCAGACGGAAGAACTCGCGGCCGCAGATCGAAAGCTGAAGGCCGCGCGGAAGTCACTCGCCGCGTCGGAGGCAAAACAAGACTATGACGCCGACAGTGCATCGGCCGCGATCGCAAGACAACAGGTGACTGTCGCCCGAGCCAGTCTTCTTTCCGTTCAATCACGCTGGGCCGCAGCGACGGCTCAGGTAGCGACGCCGAAATCGTCCACCGAATCCAACGGCGATCCCGAGCAAAGTCAGACACTCGCCGTCCAGGCGGCGGATGCCGAGCGCAAACTCGGTTTCGAACAGTCGCTTTTGGACGTGCTGAAGCAACGGTTGGCATTGGCCGACGCAAAGGAATCCAAAGAAGCGGACGAGGCGAAGAAGAAGGCAGCTGTTGATGCTGCCGCCAAAAAGCTTGCGGAATCGGAACAGAACCTTGTCGACGCATCCGTTCAATCGGTCAACACCGACGACAAGTTCACGCCGGTCGGTAAAAGCTACCCAGCGACCAGCAGTGGTCGACGAACTGCGCTTGCCAATTGGATCACCGATGCGGAAAACCCGTTGACCGCGCGGGTTGCCGTTAACCACATTTGGATGCGTTACTTTGGCGAGCCCTTGGTTGAGAACGTCGACGACTTTGGTCTGCGATCGCCACGCCCGATTCACCACGAACTGCTGGATTGGTTGGCGGTCGAATTGGTCGAAAACGACTGGAGCATGAAACACATCCATCGATTGATTCTACAGTCGCAGACCTACCGACTCGCTTCCTCGGTGGCGCCGCAATCGCAGCCCGTGTTTGCAAAGAACGCCGAAATCGATCCTGACAATCTTCATTTTTGGCGATCCAACGTTCGCCGTCTGGATGCCGAACAGGTTCGCGACAACCTGCTGGCGGTTGCGGGCACCTTGGACCGCACGATGGGCGGCCAGGACATTGATTTTGGCAAGGGCGAAACGATCCTGCGACGCAGCATCTATTTTCGACATGCCTACGAGAAGCAGATGCCGATGCTGGTCGTCTTCGATGCAGCCAATCCGACCGATTGTTATCGGCGGTCCGAAAGCATCGTCCCTCAACAGGCACTGGCACTGGCCAACAGCCCGCTGGCGATCGATCAGGCTCGCAACACGGCAACGCGTCTAAGTTCCGAAGCCGCTGATGATCCATCGTTCGTCAGCCAGGCTTATGCGGCGATCCTTGGGCGGCCACCGACGCCAAGCGAGCGGTCCACTTGCGAGGCGTTCTTGGTCCAACAGGCAACGTTGCTGTCCAGCCCCGAGAAACTTTCGCAATCAACCGGCACCGCAAAATCGACGGTGCCGCCCGCAACCGATGCGAAGCTACGCGCACGTGAAAACCTGGTTCACGTTCTGTTCAACCACAACGATTTTGTGACGGTGCGATGACCATGAATTCCGGAAAGAACACAGCCAGTGCGTTTGCTGAACGTAACCGTCGCGGCTTCCTACAAGACCTCGGTTTGGGTTTCGGAAGCATCGCGTTGTCCAGCCTGTTGAACGGGGAATCGATCGCCGATAGCGGACTGAACAAGATCGCGCCGAAAGCCAAAAGCGTGATTTGGTTGTTCATGATTGGCGGTGCCAGCCACATGGAGACCTTCGATCCCAAACCCCAATTGACTCAGCTAGCCGGAAAAACGATCAAGGAAACCAAGTACGCTAACGTCTTGGATTCTCCCTATCTTGCAAACGAACGCGTGGTGGCCTTCGACCCCAACAACGGATTCATCCGCAACGAGATTTATCCGCTGCAGGTTGGTTTTGGACCGCGAGGCGAAAGCGGGATTGAGATCAGTGACTGGTTTCCGCACGTCAGCACCTGTGCCGACGACCTCTGTGTGATTCGGTCGATGTGGACCGAGGACAGTAACCACGGGGCGCAGTTGCAATTCCACACCGGGCGGCATCGTGTTGACGGGTTCTTTCCGACGATTGGTTCCTGGGCCACCTACGGTCTGGGGTCGCTCAACGACAACCTGCCCCAGTTCGTTGTGATGGGAACACCCGTTGCCGATTGTTGCGGTGGTCGTGAATGCCATCGTGCGAACTATCTGGGGCCTCAATACGACGGGGTGCCGCTGGACATCGATTCGGAAACTCCGCTGCCATACGCGGCCCCGCCCGGCGGCGTCTTTTTGGAAGAACAATCCGGTGAATTCGATCTGCTGCGTCAGTTGAACCAGCTTTCGTCATCCCAGTTCCCGGATGACGATGCGCTGCGAGCCCGGATCCGATCTTATGAACTTGCGTTTCGGATGCAGACAGCTGTTCCCGAAGTGGTCAGGTTGCAAGACGAATCCGCGTTGACGCAGCGGCAATACGGTCTGGATCAACCCGAGACCAAGGTGTTCGGTCGGCAGATGTTGACTGCACGTCGATTGGTCGAAAGCGGCGTTCGTTTTGTCCAGGTCTATCACGGCAGCAATGGTGGGGCAGGGCAGTGGGATAGCCACAGTGGCCTAAAGGCGGGGCACAGCAAACTGTGCAAACAGACGGACCAGCCGATCGCGGCATTGCTGAAAGATCTGAAACAACGTGGTTTGCTGGACGAAACATTGGTGGTGTGGGCCACCGAGTTTGGGCGGACTCCCGGCGCGCAGTCGTCCAATGGTCGCGATCATCATCCCTACGGATTCAGTGTCTGGATGGCCGGTGGCGGCGTGAAGGGTGGCATGGCTCACGGTGCCACCGACGAACTGGGATTCCACGCCGTTGAAGACCGGCATTATGTCACCGATATCCACGCCACCGTGTTGCACCAACTCGGGCTGAATCCCCACGAACTGGTCATTCCCGGTCGGCAACGTCTGGAAAAAGACTTCGGTCACGTGATCCATGATGTGATCGCCTAGTTGAACACCGACGGTGAACAGGGCTCGGGTGCAACGGCCTGTGCTGTCTCGCCGTTTGAGTCCGTTCCTTTCGCAATCGGGCCATCGATCTCTGGTATCTTGTTGCCCATCCGTGCCGCTTTCTAATTCGACAGAGAATCAACGTGACAGACGAACCCGAGCAAGCATCTGCATCGATCAGCGGCTATCGATTGGTGCTGCTGGTTCTGTTGGTGACTTCCATTTTGGTCAACTACATCGATCGAGGCGCGCTGTCGGTCGCGATTGGTGACATTGAAACCGAGTTTTCGCTGACGCCGTCCCAAAAGGGATTGCTGTTGTCAGTGTTCTTTTGGACCTATGCGTTGATGCAGTTGCCTGCTGGATGGCTGGTCGATCGATACGACGTCAAGTGGGTTTACGCAGGCGGTTTCCTGATTTGGACGATCGCAACGGCGCTGACCGGTTTTGTCGGCGGGTTCGTCTCGCTGATCGCCGTACGGTTGCTGTTAGGACTGGGCGAAAGTGCGGCCTATCCTGCGATCTCTCGACTGGTTGTCGAAAACTACCGGGAAGAACAACGAGGGACCGTCAATTCGCTGATCGACGCCGGGACCAAAATCGGACCGGCCTTTAGCATTCTGGTTGGCGGACTTTTGGTGGACCAGTTCGGGTGGCGTGCCCTGTTCATCACGCTGGGCATCGGCAGTCTTGTGTGGCTTGTGCCTTGGATCAAAATGATTCCCTCGCGTTCCCCACAGGATCACGCCGCCGGGGCGCAACCAGCCGGTCGACCGCGAATTCGACAGGTCGCGATGAACCGCAGCGTGTGGGGCAGTTCGCTAGGAATGTTTTCGCTGGGCTATGTCTGGTATTTCTTGTTGACTTGGTTGCCATCGTATTTGATGGACGTGCATGGATTGAATTTGAAGGAAACAGCCGTGTTGGCCGCGCTGCCATTCTTGGCGATGGCCATGTCGTCGGTGTTCTGGGGATGGGCTGCCGATCGCTTGATTCGATCAGGACGATCCCCCACATTGGCAAGGAAATCGATCGCGCTGTGCGGATTGGGGATTGCCGCGGTGTTGTTGGTGGCCGCGACCAAAGTGGTATCCGCATCCATGTGCATCGCGCTGTTGGCGGCTTCCTGCGCCGCATTGGGGATGTTCACCGCGAACGTCTGGGCGATGACGCAGACGATGGCTGGTCCCGCGGCAGGAAGTTGGACCGGCATTCAAAACTGCGTGGGGAATATGGGCGGTGTTCTTTCGCCGTTGGTCGCAGGTTGGTCGGTGGAACAAACCGGTTCTTACCAGACAGCGTTCTACTGCGCCGCTGGGGTCGTGATGCTTGGCATTGTGGCGTATCTGTTTTTGGTTGGACCTATACAAGAGATCAAGTGGCAGGAGAATCCATGACCGTGAAATCGCCCAGTCCCGATGACCCGGTCAGCCTGTTGGCTGATTTGGTCCGGATCAACAGCGTCAATCCGAACTATGACGGCGGTGTCCCCGAGGCCGAGATGGCGGATTACGTCGATCGCTATTTCACGCAGCGTGGGATCGAAACTTGGCGTCAACAGGTTTATCCGGATCGCCCCAATGTGATCGCACGGGTCCCCGGTCTGGATTCGAGTCGCCGAATCGTGCTGGAAGCTCACATGGACACGGTTTCAGTCGTAGGGATGACGATCCCGCCGTGGACACCCGAGATTCGTCAGGGGCGAATGTACGGACGTGGATCCTGTGATACCAAAGGCGGGATGGCGGCCATGATGAATGCCGTTTCAACCATGGTGTCGGCCGGGACCACACCACCCTGCGATGTGCTTTTCACCGCCACCATCGACGAGGAATTTTCGTATCGTGGCGTCGTCGCGCTGTGCGACTCGCTAGAACCCGGGCCGGTGGATGCCGCGATCCTGACGACGGAAAGTTCACCGACCCATCCGTGGACGGCGGACGCGGCAATCATTGCCGAACCCACGGACCTGCGGGCAGTGATCGCGAGTAAAGGCTTGGTGCGATGGAAAATCGTCACGACCGGCCGTTCGTCGCATTCGGCTAAGCCACACCTGGGCGTCAACGCGATCGAGCACATGGCGCACGTGATCACCGCCATCGAATCGGACACACGCCGTTTGGCAAAGTCAACGCATCCGCTGCTGGGCCCCGCGACTTGCAATATCGGCGTCGTCCGTGGTGGCGTGCAAATCAATTTCGTTCCCGATCGATGCGAGATCGAAATTGACCGCCGGCTGTTGCCTGGCGAAACTCGCGAAACCGTCCTGCAGCATTACCAGGATCTAGTCGACAAGGTCGCCGTCAACCAGACTTCCATGCAAGTGACGATGGAGCCGCCGATGTTAAGCGACCGGCCGCTGGAAACGAACGCGTCGTCGAAGGCTGTCCGCAACATCGTGTCGGTTCTGGAAGACATGAACTTGGATGCAACCCCCGCTGGTGTTCCGTTCTGCAGTGACGCCAGCAAGTTCGGCGCGTTGGGGATTCCCAGCATGATCCTGGGCCCCGGAAGCATCGACCAGGCGCACGCAGCGGTGGAGTACATTGAATGCAGCCAGGTTGTCCAAGCTGCTGAAATCTACCGTCGGTTTTTGCTTGCCTAACATCGTGATTGACTCCTTTGATTCAGGATTTGACGCCCCATGACTTTTTCATCCGCCCGTCCGTCACGACGGGACTTTCTTGTTACCGGTGCCGCCGCCGCCGCCGTCGCAACCACTGGCTTGGCCGCGGATGTGGGCGCCCAATCCGACACCGATCCGGGGTGGATTGATGCTCACGTTCACGTCTGGACACCGGACGTTGCGAAGTATCCCATCAGTCCGCGATTCAAGGTCGCGGACATGCAACCGGCCAGCTTCACGCCCGACCAACTTTTGGATCAATGCAAACCAGTCGGGGTGCGACGCATCGTTCTGATTCAGATGAGTTTCTATGAGTTTGATCATCGTTACATGCTGCATGCGATGCGGACGCATCCGGGGGCTTTTTCGGGAGTCGCATTGATCGACTTTCGCGACAAGCACTTGGTCGATCGCATCGACGAACTTCAGAAACAGGGCGTCCGAGGATTCCGCATTCCGACCGACGGAAAGACGGATCGATGGGTCGACGATCCAGGAATGGCGAAGCTTTGGCAGACGGCGGCTGTGCGCGGGCTAGCGATTTGTCCGCTGATCAACCCGCAGGACATCTCCAGCGTGGATGCACTCTGCGAACGTTACCCGGAAACCACCGTCGTGATTGACCACTTTGCTCGCGTTGGTGTTTCGGGAACGATCGAATCGGTACCGTTGGCGAATCTGTGTCAGCTGGCACGACATCCCAATACACACGTAAAGACGTCGGCTTTTTACGCGCTGGGAATGAAAACACCGCCGTACGACGACCTGAAGCCCATGATCCGCAAGGTCTATGACAGCTTTGGCCCAGAGCGTTTGATGTGGGCGAGCGACTGTCCCTACCAAGTCGACGCTCCGCATACTTACCAAGCATCGATTGCGCTTGTGCGTGATCGGATCGGCTTTCTTTCCGATTCCGACAAACAGTGGATGCTAAGAGGCACCGCCGAGAAGGTCTTCTTCGCATGACACAGACCCACGACATCACCACGATTGCCGACGTCCGGGCAGCCGAAGGCGTGATTCGCCAATTCCTTTCGCCGGTGCCGATGGTCCGTTCCTATGCACTGGAATCCGCCCTGGGGCTAGCGGCGGGGCGACGCGTTTGGATCAAGGATTACGGTTGGACACCGGTTGGGTCGTTCAAGGTGCTCGGTGCGCTTAACTGGATGGCCAGAAACGCAGAATCTATTGGCGATCGTCCGGTCGCAGCGCATTCGTCTGGGAACTTCGCATCCGGTTTGTCGTTTGCCGGACATGCGTATGGCAAGCGAGTCATCATCGTGATGCCGGATGACGCACCCGAGATCAAGTTTGAACGCACTCGTTCGTTTGGCGCCGAAATTCGCACCTATGACAAGTCCACTGATCACGTGACCGGGCTGCGAGACCAATTGACTCGCGAGATTGCGGAAGCCGAACGCGCCGTGCAAGCGTCGCCGTACGATGACAAGAATGTGATCGCGGGCAATGGAGTGGGCGGCCTGGAAATCGTAGACGAGCTAAAACGCCAAGGCCGGGGGCTGTCTCAGTTTGTCTGTGCCGTCAGTGGCGGTGGTTTGATGGCCGGGCATGCACTCGCGATCGCGGACGGGTTTCCGGCGGCCCAGATCGTGGCCGTCGAACCAAGTGGCGCCGACGACTTTGCCCGTTCGCTTGCAGCCGGACGTCGAATCCGCGTGGAGAAGCCCGAAAGCATCTGTGACGGTTTGCTTTCCTACGATGTGGGAACCCACAACTGGCCCATCATGCAGTCCAAAGTGTCCTCGGCTATCACCGTTTCGGACGATCAAACCAAAGATGCGATGAAGTGGATTCAGCAGCATCATGGGCTACGCACCGAGCCTTCGGGTGCGGTGACCACCGCGGCGCTGTTGTCGAATCAAGTCGCGACCGATGGCGATGGCGATATCGTCGTGGTTGTCAGCGGCCGCAACGTCGATGCCGACGATTTCCGCGATTGGACCAACTGATCCGAAGCGGCCGATTCTGCTTTCCCGCCTGATCCCGTCTGTCACCAACCCTCCGATCCCTCCCTTGGTATTTTGATCGATGAACCCTTGCCTTGTCCCCGCGTTTGCGGCATCCATGTTGATCGCCTGCTCCGTCACAACGGTGTCCGCCCAGAATTCCGTCGCCCAGGATTCCGCCTTGCCCACGGTGTCATCCACAGCCGTTGACCATTTGAAGTTGGCGCAGCAATTGGAAAGTTCCCAAGGCAACTTTGTGATTCCCGCAGGGCATTACGAGTTTGGTGGTACTCTGGAAATCGATTTGACCAAGTTCGGTGCCTTGTCACTTCGTGGTGATGGGCCAGTGACGATCCATATGAACGCGGCCGGGCCTGCGATTCGTATCACGGGCAGCCTGGTCGGTTCCGCGGACCCGAAACAGATCCAACCGCACACGTGGCTAGAACGCATGCCGTTGATCGATGGCATTGGAATCGTTGGGGCGCATCCCGAAGCAGACGGCATCGAATTGGTCCAGACCATGCAAGCGACGATCAGCCGCGTTCACGTACGCAAGGCCCGCCACGGGATCGTGCTGAGCAAGCGGAATCGCAATGTCGCGATCTCGAACGTGCACCTGTACGAGAACTCTGGTATCGGTCTGTTCCTAAACGAGGTCAACCTGCACCAGTTCAACGTCGCCAACTCGCACATCAGTTACAACAGGGGCGGAGGAATCGTGGTTCGCGGCGGCAATGTACGCAATGTCCACATCACCGGATGCGACATCGAAGCCAACATGCCCGACGACACCACCCCCACCGAATCAGGAAACATCTTTGTGGATTGTCGCAAGAGTGGATCCATCGCAGAGATGGCGATCACCGGAAACACGATTCAGCATTCCGCGCACTACCATGCACAAAAGCAAGCGCCGGGTGGTGCGAACATTCGCATCGCCGGTCGCGACGAATACCAGCCCAACATGATTACGGTCACGGGAAATGTGCTTAGCGATACGCACACCCATGTGCACCTGATCCAAGCATCTGATGTCACCCTGGTCGGCAACACCTATTTCACGACCGAGCCAACGGACGTTTTGGTCCAGAAGTGTGAAAGGATCGTGATCGCCAACAGCATCATGAATCCGCGCGAAGCATCCGGTACAGGCCAGGTCGTTTTGGAACAATCTTCGAATTGTAGCGTTACCGGTTTGGTCTGCCACAATCTGCTGGGCGGCAACGCAGCCATCACGTTAGAAGCGTGCAAACACACGCGAGTTAGCGAATGCGTCATTTCGGGTTCCCGAAACGGCATCGAAATCGCAGACTGCACCAACTGTAGCGTTACCGATTGCACCGTCACCGATCTTCCGGAATCCGGTCAAGGCGTCGTCGGACAGACTGACGCAAACCGGGTTCGCGACGTTTCCGCATCGCACGTGGAATCGCGGCAAGCGACGGCGAACTGATTTATTTGAACAGATCGCTCGTGCGATGGACCGTCTGTCGATGCGGCGATCGGTCGCGATCCCGCGTGTCCATTGTCGGTTGCCGGTCCCAGTACCATGATGGTCCCCGACATTTGGATCGTGAACTCGATCGCGCCGTGCCAGACGCATCCGAACAACTACAGGACGAACAACGGCATCGCTTGGCAGCCCGCCAAGCACCACCCGATTTCGGACCGAACCGCACTGATCGAGCGTGGATTGGCTTGCGTGACGGAGTCTAGGTCCTTGCCGATCGCAAACCGCTGCTTCATCCATCCAATTGCGTGACCGAGTGTTGGGACCGGGTGATGACGCCGTCTTCCATTTCGTAGGTCGTGTCAAAGACATCAAGAGATCGGTGATCATGCGTGACGACGATCACGGCAGATCCTTGTTCATGGGCGACCTTCGCAAACAGTTCCATCACTTGGCGGCCGCGCTGACCGTCCAACGCAGCGGTGGGTTCGTCGGCTAGGATCACGCTTGGGTGATTCGCAAGCGCCCGAGCGACCGCGACTCGCTGTTGTTGGCCTCCGGACAACATGGATGGAAAGTTGTCCGCACGATCTGCGACCCCCAAATAGTCCATCAACTCCAACGCACGCTTACGCGACGCACGCTTGGATTCGCCGTTAAGCTGCATCGCAATCTGAACGTTTTCGATTGCCGATAGAAACGGAATCAAATTCGACTTCTGGAATACGTATCCGATGTGCTGTCGACGAAAGGAACGCAGATTGACGCCCGCGGTCTCGCCATCCAGGACGAGAGTGCCGCGGATTACGATGGTGCCGGATGTCGGCGGGTTGATCAGCCCAATCGCGGTTAGAAAGGTCGACTTTCCGCTGCCGCTAGGGCCAAGCAAGGCGACAACCTCCCCGGATTGAACGGTCATCGAAGCTTCTCGCATTGCGACCACCTCGGTGTTTTCGCTTCCGTATCGTTTGGTCAAATCGGTTGCCACGATGGCGGCTTGCTCTTGATCCGGTTTGCTCATGTGAGAGCCTCGTTGGGGGAAACCTTCAAGGCTTTCCAAATCCCCATCAGGCTGGATCCAATCGAAATCGCGACAACCACAAGTGCCAACTGAATCAGATCGATATCCGCCAAAATCACGCGGCGGGGGAAGTGAGGGAACAATTGGCTACCAAGCAGATAGGCGATCGCGTAACCCACCAATCCAAGGACGAGGGCTTGTTGCAGGATCAAGCCAAGAATCACAAAGTTCGACGCTCCGATCAGTTTCAGCAGTGCGATCGAGTGAATCTTGTCGAGCGTCAGCGTATACAAGATCAGGGCCATGATGATCGCTGCGATAGCCGTCAACAGAATGCGAAACATGCCGATCTGTCGGCGAGCCTTCTCCACGGTCCCGCGAAGCAGCAACTGTTTTTGACCATCACTGGTGAAAGCCGAAACATCGCCCCAACCATCGATGATCGACATCACATCCTCGGCAAGGTGACCCTTGGACACTTTTACCATGACCGCACTGACCTGCGACCGAGCAATCGCGGGAAGTTGTGCGGTGGGGTTGGATGCGTTGTCCAAAAGCGACGGTTGGCGAACAATTGCTTCGAAGGCTTCACCGCGTGATTCTCTGGCCGATCGCTCCAGACGAATCGCTTCACCGGGGCTGTCAAATTGAATCGATTGCGCGTCGGAAATTGAAAAGAAGGCCAACCCGTCACCGCTGGCACTGATCATGCTATCGGTCACACCAACGACCGTGAAATGGTCCCTTCCCAACGGAATCGTTTCACCAACCTTCATGCCCAACGAACGGTCGGCGATCATTTCATAGTGAGCCCGCCGAAGTGAGCGGCCCTCGACAAGTGGCAGCCACCCTCCTTGATCGGTCGGCCAATCGAGCCCTAGAACCGCGATCCGCATGGGGTGCCCCCAACGTTCCCGTTGGATCGTGTGGTAAACAAATCCTCGCGATGATTGGACACCGGGGACCGCAGCAACGCGGTGCACAAGCGTCGGCGGTACGCGGGACAGTTCGGCAAACGGGCCACGGGTGTCACGCTGGACAACCCAGATGTCGGCATCCACACGGTCGACCAACAATGTCGCGTCCTCGATGATGCCGCGGTAGATCCCGCCCATGCCCATCACGACCATCAACAGCATTCCAATGCCGACGGCTGTCAGAACGAATCGTCCCCAATTGTGTTTGATGTCTTTGAATGCCAAGTTCATGGAACCACGACCCTGCGGCCGGATTCAAGCGATCCGCCGTCCGATACTGGTTTCACAATGACGGTGCCCGCCGCCAAACCCGTGGGGATCCCAATCGAATCGGCATGTTCAGTGCCAAGCGTCAATGGTTGCCAGATCGCAGCCCCGCCATCGTTGACAAAGACGCCATCTTGACCATCACGTCGGACCAAAAATGGTTTCGGAACCAGGGGAACATCTTGTGGATCCGCGACACGAACAAAGGCTTCGGCGCGTTGACCCACGGCCCAGTTCTTGGGCAACTCGATCACACGGACATCGACCACAAATTCCCGCGTCTCTCGGTCGGCTTCGCGTCCCAGTCGCACAACTTGCGCCGGAAAAGATCGATTCGGTTCCGAGCGAAACACGACTCGGGCCTGCTGACCGGTGTCCAGTTTTGACATCTCGGTTTCATCGACCCATGCGCTGATCCATAGTTCGTCGGTCGAAATCAACGTCAAAATCGCACTGCCCGGCACGACGACATCACCGGGTTCGCGACGTCGCTTCACCAGCATTCCATCAAAGGGTGCGACGATCACCGTGTCGCTGAGCCGGGCTTGTTGATACTGCAGGTTTTTCTCCGCCGACAACAACCCTTTTTGTCCCTCGTTGATACCGGCTTCGGCACGAGACACGTCGGCAACAGCGATCCCAAGTGCTTCGGCGGCCTGGTCGATGTCGCCTTGGCTGGTTGCGTCTCGCTTGGCAAGCTGTTCAACGCGGTTGTAGTTCTTTTCCGCCTGCGTCAGCACGACGTTGGCGCGATCTTTGTCAGCTTTCAGCCGAACGATGGCGGCGTTGGCTGTTTCGACGTTCGCTGCGGCGATGGCAACCTGTTGCTCCAGTTCGCTACTGTCAAGTCGCACCAACTGATCCCCGGCCGACACGGTGTCTCCTTGATCTGCGAACAGGGCTTCGATGCGCCCCGAGATCTTGGGGCTGATGGTGGCGGAAACGCGGGCTTCCAACGTTCCGGTGCCCATCACTTCGTCAAACACAGTGCCGATCTGAACCTGGTGTTCTATCACGGGGACGGGTTTGAACCGTAGCCAGTAAACGACGCCACCGACAACCGCGACTAAGATTGCGAGATTCAGCAGTTTGGCGGCGTGTCGCATCAGCGGGCTCCTTCGCTGGCAACAAACGCCACCGAAGTCACCCCGGGCAATAGACGGACCGCGACCTGCATCACGCACTGATCATTTCGATCCGTATCGGTACACTCGATGGTCACCTTGCCCGCCGTTTCGCTGACAAACTTCGCTTGCACGTATCCAAGTTTCAACAACGATTCGTTGACACGTTGTTTCAGGTCGACATCGTTGGGGGGACTGTCTGCATCTATCGGTGTTTCCGTCATTTGTGGTTCGCTTTGATTCATCGCTTGGGTACCTCGGTGGTGAATGTGTGTCGTACGCAGGTGGTCGTTCTGGTCGTGAATGTCTGGATCAGTCGGCGATCTGTTCGTATTGGGCAGGAATCTTGTAGCGGTCGCTGTAGGTGTGGACCCGCTTGGTCGGCTGGCCGTCTAAGGTGATCAGTGGCAAGCCGGCGCCGACCCACTTCAGGATGCTCCCCTCGTAGTTCTTTACCTTGACATCTTTGCCTGCCAGTTCGCGTGCATAGTTGCCACTGCGTCCACCGACGGTGCAATATGCAATGACTAGCTTTCCCCGATACTTCGCCGGATCCTCTTCATACTGCTGTTTGGTGATCGCGCCGGGAATGACAGAAACCTTCACTTCCTTGTTGGACCTTACATCCACCAGTACGAAGTTTGCCTCGGGGGCTTCCGTGCCCGAGTCTTTCGCTTTCAAAACCGCCTGATGCTGTTGTGACAACATCTTGTTCAGCTCGTCGGTTTCAACGGTCTCAATTTTAGGACCGCCAAAAAGACGCCCAAACTGGGCCGATACAGGAACGGCCGTCATACACACCAGTGTGAGCGTGGCGATTGGAATCAAGTTGTTCTTCATGTTGAATTGGTTTCAGGACTGTGAGGAAAAAGGTCAATCGATCGTGATGGATGAAATCAAACGTTTGCGACCTGGATCAGCTGGATGGCATTTGAACCCAGAACCATCCACGTAGCTCGCCTTCGCGAAACCCCGTGGCTTTGTCGGCGGGGTACAGCTTGGCAAGTTGATCGGAGATGATGGGGGCAATCTGGTCTTCGGGACCGTGGCACATCAAACATTGGCTTTGCAATTTGATCGGCAGCAAAGCGGCCGAGTCACCGTTGTCAAGTTTAACGAAAGTCGCCGTATCGATGCGTTGTTCCGTCAGCGGCTTGGCCCAAGCCGGCGGCTGGTTTTGGGGGTTTCGCAGTCGAACGCCTGTCCGTCCGATACGCATGCCCGTCGCCTGGCCAACTTCCGCCGCCATTTGAGAAGCTTCCTTCTGACAAACCTGAATTGCCGCCGCGGGCCCTTGTTGGCCCATCGCTTGCATCAGTCGGCCTGATAGCTTTTGGAACAACGCGTCCTTCGCCGCCAACATGGATTGCTGGTCTTCTTCGCTAGGCAGTTCACCTGCGACCACCGCCGTCGTGTCGGCGGTATCTTGCGTGTTCGGCTCGCTGACGGAGATGTCTTTTTGTCCGCATCCCATCAATGCGATGGTCGTCAGGACGCACGCAAGGGGAAGGGGTGATCGGATCACTGTACGTTTCATTCTCTCGATTCCTGTCGTGAAAGAACGCATCCCCATTCGTACATCCCCGAGGGATGGTTGACCTGAACAGGATCGCTGGTCCAACCCCAGCTTGGTTCGTCAAATAGGTTGCGCATGGTGGTGAGGTGACATCGAAAGGGTGGGCGGTCATCTTGTTCATTTCCCAAGCGGAAGGTAGGCGTATCCGTCGGCTTGTAGGTTGACGACCGCGGTAAGTGCCGAGACCGCAGTCTGCACAAATACCGCAACGTCCTTCGGGGATGATCCTTTGGAGATCAACGTTTGCCCACAGACATACATTTCGACGTCGGCTTCGTGCAGCTGCCGCAGCAGATCCAAATTGGGGTTTTCGTCCGTGCTGAACTTTTCCGCGTAGGCATCTGAATTCAGGACGGCCAGCGTTGCGTCGCCGTGGAAGACCAACGCGATCTGGGCGGATGCGGGCTCTGCGCCGCCACCGGCGTAGATGTTCAGATACTTCGCAACCTTTTCAAGTGCGTTGTTCAATTCACCGGGGTCGCTACCCCGCGTGATGTCAACAAGCAGCTTGGTGCCGGTGCGTGGTTGCATCGCGGCGACTGGCAATTGGACAACCGCACCGTGGCCCGCGATCGCGGGATGTGAGGTTCCGACCGCCGTTGCAGGTTGCTGCGATGGAACAGCATGATTCTTCATCGCTTCGGCGAAGCCATGCTCCACAAAACCCGAGACTGCCTTCGCGTGGGCCTGGATCAATTTGGCGACGTACGCATCGTCGGACGTTTCGGTAACCCGGACGCCTTTTTCGGTGTCCTCGTGAATCATCTTGATCTTATCGGTATGCTTGAATATCTCTGCGAACAGTGGATCTCGCATGCGGATCGGATTCGTGTTCTCGATACGATACTCCATCCACTCGACGTGCTCTTTGATCTTGCTGGCGATCTCGGGAACGTCGGACTCTGTCAACGTTTCGACGCCGTTGGGCAATTCCTTGACCGTGCGTCGGATCTGTTGGTGGTTCTGCAATAGGTACTGAAAGACGCTGCGATCTTCGTCGTGTCGATCATCGTGCCCATGGTGTCCATGATTTTCCGTCGCTGGCGCCGCTTCATGCTGTGCCTGGCCTTGTCGGCCCTGGCCCGCTGCACGTCCTGCGCCACGTCCCATTCCACGCCCCGGCCCCAATCCTTGTCCGCGTCCAGCCCCAAAACCGGGGCCGTGTCCCTGTCCGTGTCCCTGTCCACGGCTCTGGTTGTCTTGTGACCAAGCCGCCGCCGACAGCAATGTACAGCAGCAACCGATGACGATTAAAAGAGGAAAGCGATTCATGTGGGCACCTATGGGGACGCAGAATTTGGATGAAAGGGTTCGCAGCGACTACTCGGCGGAGGAATGTGTCGTGGGTGCCGGCATGTGTTTGGCGATATAGGCCGGTTCGCCCATCCGCTTTAGCAAATCAAGCTGCAATTCCAGCCAACTCATGTGTCCTTCCTCGTCCAACGCGATTCGCTCGAAAAGCAACCGGCCGCCGATGTCGCCTTCCTGCGCCGCTTCGACCGAGGCCTTGGAATAAAACTCGATTGCTTCTGTTTCGTCGGCAAGGTCCAGTTCGAACATCTCCTTCAGCGACGTGGCCCGTTTGGGAAGCTTGGCATGTTCGACGCGCGGTTCGCCCTTTAGAAACAGCAACCGCACCAGGAATGCTTCCGAGTGGCCCATTTCCTCCATCATCTCCTCACGCATCTTGGCGGCTAGAAGATCCATGCCCCAATCGTCCAGGACGCATGCATGCAGTTGATACTGATGCATCGCTGTGAGTTCCATCGATAGAGCGGTCTGCAGGTTTTGCTTCGTGATCGGCTTGTTCATCGGTTTCCCTTATGGGGTGAAGTGAAAAAATGTTGATTTGCTTGACCACGCGATTGTTGGTGGCCTCGCACTGCTATTTGAATTCAACGACGACGGATGTGCCGCTGCGAGATGGCAGTCGCGGCAAGGTGATTGGTGGGAACTCGCCCACCAAGGATTCCATGAACGCTACGAGGTCGGAAATTTCGTCCTCGGACAGATCTGTATCTAGCTGCGTGCTTGCCATCACCCGACATGCCTCGGCAAGCGACGCGACATTGCCGTTGTGCATGTACGGAGCGGTCAGCGTAATGTTTCGCAGAACCGGCGTTTTGAATTGGTGGGCGTCTGATTCTTGCTGCGTCGCCTCCGCCCTGCCGCGGTCGCTGTCGAGATCATATTTCCTGACGAAGGACGAATCCAAATTCCGCGGAAATTCAACGAAGACCGCTTCGTCATCGCCGGGGTCCCATCCGTTCAACGCTGGCCCAAAATGGCACTCGGTACATCCGGTGGACTGGAACAAGTCCATGCCGCGAACCTGAGCATCGGTCAGGGCGTTCTTGTCGCCTGCCAAATAGTGGTCCAGCGGTGCGTTGGGGGTGATCAAAGTTCGTTCGAATGCCGCGATTGCCGTCACCGCGTTGTCGATCGTGACTGCGTTGCCTTGGCCGAAGACGTTGTCGAACTCTCGGACATAGTCCGGAATTTGCTGAATCCGCCCGACGACTTGATCGTGGACGCCCATCCCCATTTCGACATCTGCGACGAACGGTCCCTTGGCCTGTTCCGCTAGATCCTTTGCACGACCGTCCCAAAACTGAGACGATTGGAAGACTGCATTCCAAACGGTTGGTGAATTTCGCCCTCCCGTCAACCCGTCGACACCCATCGACGTGGCGCGACCATCGTCCCCGCCTTCCATCAGGTTGTGGCAACTGTTGCAAGACACCGTGCCCGTAGCCGAAAGCCTCGGATCAAAGAATAGCTTCTTGCCCAGTGCGATGATCTGCGGCGAATCGGTTTCCAAAGTCGCAGTCTTGGGAAGGGCGGCGAAGTCTGCCGCCACGACCGTGGTTGCCGCCATCGCAATCAAGCTGCAAAGTGTTCGGACTAGCATGGTTGGGGTGTTCACAATCATCGATCTGCTTCGTTCTCTCGTTTTTTTCGCGGGGGAGAGTTGGGTGGACAAGTTGGGAACAACCGCGATGGCGGCTGTTCCGCGATCGCTCGGTTAGCTGCGACCGATGGTGGCGGGTTCCGACTTGACGCTCGGCAAGCCAGCCGATTTCCAAGCCATGTACCCGCCCGTCAGGTTGATGACCTGCTTGACGCCAGCAGCCTGCAACACACTGGCGGCAATCGCCGAACGGGCTCCGCTGCGACAATGAACCACTAGCTTCTTGTCTTTCGGAAGATCTTCCAAATTGTTCGGCAGTCGTCCTAAGAAGCGATGCTGGGCTTGTTCGATGTGGCTCTCGTTCCACTCGTCGTTGGACCGAACATCCAGCAGTTGGACTTCGCCCGATTCGATGGCGGCGGAGAGTTCGGCCGGGGTACCGGTCGTGTAGGTTTCCGTCTCAAGCCCAGCCGATCTCACCTCGCGGGCGGGGAAACCGCCGACGATTTCTTCGACACCGATCTTGTGCAGGATGCGGGCAGCTTCTTCCAACTGATCAGCGTCGCAGATCAGGTAGGTCGGACGATCGTAGTCAACCAACCAACCCGCCCATCCGGCCAGCATGCCGAGTGGAATGTTGATCGTGCCGGCCACATGCCCCTTTCCGAATTCAGCAGACTCGGTCAGGTCGACCACCGTACCGGATGCAAGCGCGTCCGGCAGTTTGGCGATGTCCAGCATGGTGTGATGATGATCTGGTCCTAGGATCTTTGGCCCTTCCTTGTTGACTCGCTTCATCACCGCGAAATACTTGGGTGCCTCGGGTTGATCGGCCAGGATGTATCGTACGAACTCTTCCTGGTCATGAAACTGCAACGCCGGGTTGAACCGTTTTTCATAGCCAACGGTGGAGGACGGAATCGCTCCCAATCCCTTGCCGCATGCGCTGCCTGCGCCGTGGGCCGGCCAGACTTGCAAATAATCGGGCAGTGTCTTGAAACGCTCGGCTGATTTGAACAGGTCGCGAGCACCGGGTTCGGCAGTGCCTGCTATCCCGGCGGCTTCCTCCAACAAGTCAGGGCGTCCGATCGATCCGACAAACACAAAGTCGCCGGTGAAGATGCCCATTGGCTTGTCCGCACCACCGCCCCGATCGGTCAACACAAAGGAAATGCTTTCGGGCGTGTGCCCGGGGGTGTGAAGCACATCGAACTGGATGTTACCGATCATGAAGTGATCGCCATCGTGCACCAGTTGGTGTTCGTAGGCATCCAAAAACTGGTACTTCCACTCCGCCGGGCCTTCGTCCGACACATACAGTTTGGCACCGACGCGATCGGCTAACTCGCGTGCACCGGAGACGTAGTCCGCATGGATATGAGTCTCGGCAACGGCGGTGATCTCCACACCTTCGTTGCCCGCCGCGCTGATGTATTGGTCGATGTCGCGACCCGGGTCAACAACCACCGCTGCGCCGGTGCGCTGGCAACCAACAAGGTACGAAGCGTGAGCAAGTTTTGGATCGTAGAAATACTTTAGCAACATGACTTGGTTCCCCGGTGAATTGCCAATGAGACTTAGAGAGCAATGGATTTAAAAATCACGAAAGCTGCCACCAACACGACGGCAACGGAAAATATTTTCTGAAGCGTGGGTCCCTTCAGACGCTTTGCCACGACGCCACCCACATACATGCCTGCAAAGCCTCCCGCCAAAAATTGCAGAGCCACCGGCAACGACAACTCGTTTCCATTAGCCAGGTGCGAAGCGACGCCGCTGATACTGACCAACACAATCACGAACAGCGATGTCGCCACTGCACGATGAATCGCCATCCCGCTAAAGAGCACCAAGGCTGGCACGATGACGAAACCTCCGCCGACGCCGAACATGCCCGAAAGCACGCCCGTCACCAGCCCAACCAGGATCAACAACCGCACGCATTTCGACGTCAACCGAAGCTTGCCGTCCTGATCGCGTTGACAAGCACTAAGGTCACGACTGGTAGCGTTCTCGGTATTGCAAACCCCACTGGGAAGACTCGGGTTCTTTGTCTTTACCCACATCCGCTGTGCGACAACCAACATCAACACTGCAAACATCATCAGCAAGACGTTCTCGGGGATCAGCGTCGACAGGTACGAGCCGATCGGAGCACCGAACATTCCTGCGACCGCGAACAGCAAGCCCGTTCGAAGCTCAACCTCACCGCGAATCAATCGAGGTACCGCACCAAACAGCGCGGTGCCGCCGACCGAAGCCAAAGAAATCCCGACGGCTTCTCGCGGAGCGACCGCTAGTCCGTAAACCAGCAAAGGCACCGCAAACACACCGCCGCCGCCACCGGTCAATCCCAGTGCAAAGCCGACGATGCCGCCGAAGAGGATCGCTAAAGCGAACATGATCCGCCGTCCGTGCAACGATTCCAGGGCATCTTCGATAGCATCATGCCCATCCCGCAGGTATCGGTGATCCCCGCAAACATCAGGCCCGCACCGATGAATGCCGATAGACCGATGAAGGCCGGATGCACGAAGTACCCAAGCACCGCACCAACCAAGGTGAGGGAACCGGCCGCGATGCGAACTTGGCGCTCCAGCGAAACCGATTTTTTGCCTCGCACGACTGGCAACCCAGCAGACACCCACGCAGTCGTGCCGCCATCCACGTTGACGACGTTGTCGACCCCGGCGTCCAGGAACTTCTGAACCGCTTTGCTGGAACGGTTGCCACTTTTGCAAATCACATAGATCGGCCCGCTTTTCGCTTTTGCGATCGACTGGGGGTCCAATGAATCCAGTGGGTAGTTTTCGGCGCCCTCGGCATGCACCTCGCGGTACTCCGTCGGCATCCGAACGTCGATCAGATTCCGTTCGCTACTCGCTTGCTGTTTCGCCAGCGTCTTGACATCAATCGTTTGCATTTCCATCGTTCCTTTCCAATAGTTCCCAGCACAATCTTAAACATCTCCGCGACGTCACCTCGCGAGGCGACGATATGTATGTTTCTAAAAAAGAGACGCTCGAAAGACCGTCTCATTTCCACGTTCCTTCGCCCATCAGGGCAAGAAACGTCCTTCGATGCAGGCCATCAACTGCTGCAAATGGGGTTCCGCGACGCTGTAATAAACCCGCCGCCCGTCACGTTGGCTGGTCAAAAAACCACAACGCTGCAACAACCGCAAATGTTCCGAACCCACGTTGTCCGGGATCCCGCAGTCTGCCGCCAATTCACCCACCGTAAAACGGCCATGCAACAACAGCTGCACAATCCGAAGTCGCACGGGGTGTGCCAAAGTTTTCAGGCATTCTGCCGCATCTACAAAGTCGTCGACCGAACCAGGTGGCTTGCCAGACGCATCCGCCACCGGCTTGGTCGACTTCGTCTTGATCGATTTTGTCGCCATAGGATTCTCCGTAGCATTTCCATTCAATATATCGTCACCTTGCGAGGTGTCAATGTATTGTTTGTGAAAGATTTTTAGACAGAAGCATACGCGGGGCTATTCCAGAGATCGGATCCGAGCCCTTTCGCACGGTGGTGAGCGTCCGGGCACATCCCAGAGACGCATCGCCGATAGCGACACGCGCTGCATTGTCACCGTTGGTAGTCCCGCCTTCAGGCGGAATCGGGCCTGAGCGTCGGGGCGTACGGAGACAAGGGAACCCGGCGAAAGAGACCGCCCAGCTGACGACAGCCTCGGAGAGGCGAAAGCATCATGCCGGTCGCCTCCGGCCAACGGGTTATGGCGTCTACTTCGCCGGTGCGTTATCACTGGGCTGTGCTTCGGCAGCAGCTGGCGCGGGCGTCTGTAGACGAATCAGCACCTCGTTTCGACGCAGTGGTCCAGGAGTGAAGGGTGGGTCGTAGGAAGCGGCCTCAACACCGCTGTTTCCGGGATCGTCAGCTGCGACCAGGCCTTTCGACTTCATCCACTGCCTCAATTTCGCCTCCGACTCTTTCGCCAACTTGGCGTTGATTCGTCCAGAGAAGCGTAGCACGGCAAAGCGACCGCCGGAACGTTTTCGGACGTCCACATCCGCTCCGGTGGGAACTGGGACACCGCCGGCGGCGACGTCCTTGGGCATCACGAACCCCATTTGAGCTTCTGAATCGGCCTTGTCGTTTTCCATGAAGACGGGGGTGGTCATCGAAATCTTCTGTTCCGATTCGTTGGCACCGCTGATGTAGCCAAACAGCTTCATGAAACTGCCGTCGCGTCCCTCGGCATCGATCTCGGTCGTCGTTGCGACCAGCATCAGATCCGGATACTCGCGAACTTCGAACTTGCCGTCGGATTCAATCACCTTGTACTCGGCCGATTCGTACCCTGCACGAGTGGAGCGCCCAAACACGAATACTCCCACCGTCACCAGGACGGCGACACTTGCGACGTACAACATTTTCTTACGCATCATCCCGAAATCCATGGCAAATCTGTTCCAACCGAAACCCGCGACGGTAGATCGAACGCCGACTACCCTTTTCGGTTGGATTGTAGATCGATGAAAAGGGGCGCCTGCGGGCAAACCTTCATGCGGCTTACCGCAGCGATTCCAACCTTGGCAGTCACCGCCGAGATGTCCGACCGTTGATTCCATCAGGATGCACGACGCGTCCGACAACGATTGTCGTGCAAACGATTGAATCGGCCCGCGTTTTTAGGGCTTGAAAGTACAGTTTGGACCGAAAGGTCCACGACGGTTAGAATCAAGCATCGAACTCAAGATCAAACCGAACACGAGTCGCATGCGATGCCTTGGGAAAAATCATTTGAAGAGTCGGATGTGGTCGAGAAGGCGATGTTGGTGTTTTGGCAGAAAGGGTACGACGCCACCTCGATCTCGGACATTCTGCTTGCCACGGGGATCAAGCGAAGCAGTCTGTACAACGCGTTTGGTGGCAAGGACGACCTGTTTCTTCGGTCGCTGCTGCGGTACGACCAACAGCGACAGAAGACTTTGCTCCGCCGCATGGACGCCATCGACGATCCCTGTGAATGTATCGCGGCGTTGATTGACCACGTCGTCAGCGATTCTCTGAACGACCCGAGCAAAAAGGGATGCTTGTTGGTCAACACTTCACTGGACTACTCGCACCGCGACGCGGAAATCCAAAAAGTCGTCACCGACGCGTTGAAAGAATTGACCACGTTCTTCGAGAAGGCGATCAGGCGTGGGCAGGACCGCGGTGATATCCCCGCGTCGGTGGATGCGAAACCGACTGCCCGAGCTCTGCTGGCGCTGGTGGCTGGGATCCGTGTGCTTGGCCGCGGACCGTTCACCAAAACGGCCTTGCTACAAATTGCCGAACAAGCCAAACGGTTGATCTGCTAAGACCGTCACCGCGCGGCCGGATCCAATCGCGATCATTCCTGGTACAGCGATTGGTGGGCGGCGATCATGTTGGCGACGGTGAACTTTGTGTCGATACGTTGCTTGGCTGCTTGGCCTAACCGGTCGGCTAGTTCAGGGTTGGCAAGCAACGTCAGCGTTCGCCTGGCGAAATCGGCCGTGTCCCCCATCTCCACCAAGAAACCGCACTCCTGGTCAACGATCAGGTCTCGGTTGCCGGGGATGTCACTGGCGACGACTGGCACGCCCGCCTGCATCGCTTCGATGACCGAGTTGCTTTGGCCTTCGTATTCGCTTCCGATCCAGAAGACATCCGCGTGGGGCAACAGATCGGCGACGTCGTTGCGTTGCCCCGCAAACCGTACTCGCGACGGCGCTGTCACGGCGTCGCGATGGCGCAACAGTTCGCCTGATTGGGGCCCCTCGCCGATGATCACCAACGTGGTATCCTCGCGGACCGTGGCGGTCATCTCGGCGGCCCAAATCAAATCACGATACCGTTTCTGCGGCCACAACCGGCCGACCGCTAGAATCAGCTTGCGTTCGGGGTCGACCTTCAATCTCGCAAACGCTTCTTGTCGGCTGATTTTGGATTTCGATCGTGGTGGGATTCCGTTGGGGATGATCCGAAACAGGTTCGGATCGATTCCGTGATTGGCATAGAAGTCACGGACTCCCACGCTATTGGTCGTGATCGCGTCCGTGCATTTCGCCAGCTGTCGATCGATCCAAAAGTGTGAACTCGTTTTCCATGGATCGACGCAGCGTTCGCTTGCGATGATCCGTCGCACGCCTGCCCACTTCGCAGCCGCCCGTCCGAAGCTATTGGCGGCGAACAGCCAGGTGTGAACGATATCGGGGTTCAACTGAGTCAGATGTTTGCGCAAACGAAACAATGCCGACGGATCCGCTTTGAAACGTTTTCCGATCACGGTGACGGGAATGCCGGCGTGCCGTAGTTGTTCGCTGCGTGGACCGTCGCGGGTTAGCAAGACGACATGCACGTCGAATTGATCGCGCGGCAATCCGGCTGCCAACAAACACAGCTGTTTCTCGGCCCCGCCACGATCCATTGTCGGAATGATTTGTACAATTCGCTGCGTCATGATGCTGATTCGGCCGAGTCGCCGAGGCTGTCGCGGTGTTTCAATTTGGCGTTGGACTTCTTTTCGATGACACGCTGGAACAGACTGGTATACGCGTCGATCGTTCCTGTCATCGGGTTGGCGCGAAGCCAATGTCGCCGCAGCAGACTAGCTTGATGCTGGTGTTCGGGCAGATCGTCCAACACTTTCGATATCGCGGCCAGAAACGCAGTTGGAACCGGATCGTCAATCCAACGCACCCAGTCCTGAGGTTTTTCCGATTGTGTGGCCGCAGAAATCGGTGGTGCCAGCAGCGACGAGACCGCTTCGCTGCGAACAGCGACGATCGGTAGCTCGGCCGATACGGCTTTGGGCAGGAAGTGGTCCAACCCCGAATCGTCGGTTTGCAGATACAGATCGGCGGCAGCGTACAGGTCGTCGTATTCGCAAAATGAACCTGGCATCGCAATGGAGGCTCGGATTCCGTCGCCTCGTAGTTGATCGTAGATCCAATCGCGATAGGGCCCGTCCCCAATAAACCAGACTCGCAGGTTCGGGTAGCGATCGACCAGGTGACGCGTTGCACGTACCAGGTCGGTCAGTCCTGTGTCACGCGTCATTGCCGCGGTACAGATCGCGATCGGCGCGTCGGGGTCTGCGTATAGGTCGCTGTTTGCGGCCGCAAGCGAACTCCTGGCTTCCTTGCGAACCGCCGCGGTCCGCTGCGCGCCGGCGGTGAATCCGGGGCCGATCCGAACGATGCGATCGGCCGAATAGCGATCGGCCAGCAGTGCACGGCTGCAGGGCGCACTTTTGGCGATCACGGCATCCGCCATTTTGCCAATCGAACCACAACGACGTCCGGAACGGGTGGTGTTCCAATAGGTTGCATCGGATTGTTTGCCCCAACCGGCGTATCGCAGTACCGTCGGGCATCCTGTCGATCGGGCAGCCTCGATCGCAGCAACAGCTTCTTCGCGTATCGAGTCGACGTACATCACGTCGAACGACGCCGCGTTCTGACGCAGCCATTGGGTCAACTGACGCGTGTATCGGCCGATTGACCAGTCACTTTTGGGGGCCGCGGCTGGGCGATGAACGGAAACTTCTCGCAGTGAAAACGTTTCTGGCCATGTGGCAGCGTATCGCGGCGTGCACACCTGAACTTGCACCCCATGGCGGTGTAGCCCGGTCGCAAGTTCCACCATGTAACCCGCCGAATCGAAGGATCCGTGGGGCCAGAAATGGCGTCCAATCAACAGTACGCGGACCGAACGATTCACGATGCGGCGTCCGCGGCGGTTTGTGCGATTTCGTCTGGCGACAGAACAGCCAAGTAGGGCAGATTGCGATACATGTCCAAATAGTCCAGCCCGTAGCCGACGACAAACTCGTCTGGAATTTCAAAGGCTACAAAATCGGGACGCAAATCCACCACGTGGTCGGTGTTCTTATGCAACAGAACGCCCGTCTTCACCGATGCAGCGCCGAAGTCCGTCATCATGCCGCTGATCCGGTCCAGCGTCTTTCCGGTATCGAAGATGTCGTCGACCAACAACACATCGCGTCCGGTCACATCGATCATCATTTGGGAATCCACCGTCAGTTCACCCGACTTGATTCCGCCGCGATAGCTAGACGCCCGAATCACTCCCACCCGCTGTGGCATCGAAAGCCGCCGAATCAGGTCGGCAAACAGAACCAGCGATCCCGTCATGATCGCGATCACCGTCAGCGGCCGATCACCGTAGTGAGCGTCGATTTCAGCAGCCAATCGCTCGACCCCATCGGTCAATTGCGATTCGGTCAGCAGGACTCGCATCGTGGATCACCTCGAAACTTCAATGAATGGAAAAAAGGAGCAGCAGGAAACTTGCGTCGGGATCGATGTTTGAAGACTACCCCATCCCCCGACCGGAACCGGAAAGCGATTCGGGTGTCAGTCTGCGTAGTTTGGGAGCAACGTAACGGCCGGTCCAAATGCACCGATGGCAGCGGTCGCAGGATGCCGAAAACGGAGAGGGGCGTGGAAGTGCATCCAGCACAACTTATCGCCTAACGGGCGACACTTCGAGTCGGTGCCGCCCAAGAACGCATCTGCCGGAAGCCCCAAGATGGGTGGGCGGTGTCCGCGTTGGCCGATGACGAAAGTCATTTGGCCGTTGTACGCAACTTACGCAACCTGTGTTGATGAAAGCCGCATGACCAATTCTCAGCGATTGTCGACCGTCCGCGAGTGTTTCCTGCGTTGGATCGGCGAACAGGGCAGCGGCGAACAGGGCAGCGGCGATGGAGCGGACGAAGCTGACTGCATCAGCGCGGAAATCATCGAAGAATCGTTCCTGATTCGTGAAGAGTTCTTCTGTGGGCGTCGCTTTCGCACCCAGTCTCACAACGCAATTTGGTTCATCGAACAAGACGAATTGAAGATCTACCACAACCGGGATGGGGTGGTCTGCGTCTTGAAATCCGACGAAATCGACCAATTCCTTCGTCGCCCGGCACCCGTGGTCGCAGTCGATGATCACGCCGATCACGTCCACGAAGATGCGGAAGTTCCTGCGATCCTGTCGATGGCCGATCACGCCGCAGCGAACCGAGCCAATGCGATCACCGCATCGGAAGACGAAGCCCCATCGGTCGATTCCGACCGCGATTCGGCTGATGATCAAAGTGGTGGCGAGATCCGCCGCGCCGCCTAACCCGAACGAGGAACTAAAATCCGCCGCCCCATCCCATGGCAGCCTTCGGGTTGCCGCGACGAATTGGGGGGGAGGGGAGCTGCGGATGCGGGACAAGACAAGACTTGTCGTTTGCATACGAAGTGCGGTTCATGCTTTCTGCATGACGCAGCGCCGATTTCCCCGGGACATCGCACATCTTTTCCGTCCGGCTGTCCGAACTTGGGCTTGGTCTGGGCCGCCGTTGGGGTGTTCGGTTAAGCTTAGGTTTTGACCACCGCGCACCCACACCGTGTGCGTCGGTGTTGCCGCTGGGCCTGTGGAATCACGAAATCGATGACGCCGTTTCTCGAATACCTCGTTGATTCCGTACGTTGTCCACCAGAACAACTCAGTCGCCGCCAGAATGTGATTCGGCAGAGCTGGGAACTGACCGCGTATTGTTGGCGACAACTGCGTCGTCATCGGGCCGACGGGATGGCCGCCGAACTGACGTATCGCACAATCTTTTCGTTGATCCCGGTGGTGGTATTGGGATTGGTGATGTTTCGAGTCGTCGGCGGGCTAACCGAGGTCCAAAGTCAGGTCGAAGATCAACTGTATTCGTTCTTTGGTGTGCCCGAGATCCCCGCCGATTATTCGCCCAGCATCTTGGCGACCGAGGACATGGTGCCGGGGGAGGATCTACAGATGACGGCTCCCTTTGAATCGGACTCGCCGCCGGACCAGGATGGTGAGTTCGATTTCGATGCCGTCGTGGATCTGGACGAAGCGATCTCGGTTTCCGAAGACGAAGCCAAGGCAAAGCAGACGGTCAAAGAAGAATCTGTTCGTCAGGCTAGGGCCAGTATTCGACGCACTCTTTCCGGTGTCACCGCGAAAGTGGCCTCGATCGACTTCAAATCGATCGGTGTCTTCGGACTGTTGTTGTTTGTCTACGCTGCGGTTGCGTTAGCGGATTCGACCGAGCATCTATTCAACCGCATCTACGACGCGCCATCGCAGCGTCCCATTCACATCCGTTTGGCGATCCATTGGTCCATCATCACCTTGGGCAGTGGGTTGTTGGCGATGAGTCTGTACATGTCCGGGCAAGTGGTCGATTGGTTTGTCGAGATAGGAGCCGGGTCGACGTCGCGTCTGGTGCTCATCCACTTGCTGTCGATCGCTGCCAGTTGGGTGCTGCTGTTCCTGCTGTACGCGCTAATGCCCAACACCCACGTATCAGTCCGCGCCGCCCTGGTCGGTTCGCTGGTCGGTTCCTTGTTCTGGGAATTCGCCAAGTTCGGGTTCCAGATCTACGTCGCCAAAGCAGTTCCCTATTCGGCGATCTATGGATCGATTGGTTTGATTCCTCTGTTTTTGTTTTGGATCTATATCACTTGGCTGATCGTATTGTTCGGGCTGACGCTGACATACGCGTTGCAGACCGTTCCGGATGGTCAACGCAATGAATTCAGCTGGAACGAAGACGCATTGCCCAACGGCGATCCGGATTGGATGTTGCCAATCATGAGCGAAGTGGGGGCTGCATTCACTGCCGGAACGACCGTCGACAACCAACAACTTGCCGATCGAATCGGATTAAGCAGCCGCGTGGTCAGCGAGATGACCAGCAAACTGATCGATGCCGGGTTGTTGCGTCGAGTCACTGCAGGCGCAGGCGAAGAAGAATCGTTAACCCTGTCTCGGCCCGCTGAAAAGATTGAGCTGACGGAAATTTTGCGGTTGGCACACAAGGTTCGACCGACCCGCGATCATCCGGCCTGGCGTGCGTTGGCCGACCTGAAGTTGGCCGAACGAGAAGCGGCCGCGGGCAAGACGTTGGCGGATCTGTAAGATTCCGCTTGCCAAACGAAAGGCAATTGTCCGACCAATCGTTAAGCCCTACATCGCAGCACGTTCTTCAGACGACGTCGATCCGCTTTCGCTAAAAGTCAACATCGACGCGGCTTGCCAGGCGAGCGGTCACTTGTTCGTTGGCGCCATTCAAAACCGTCAACCGAGACAGGATATTCTGCATCGAAATTCCCTGTGCCTCGTGGATCAATTTGGGTTCCGCGTTGGGAAGCACAGCCACGGTCAATGCACCGCTGTGGATCGCGCGTAGTTCCGGCTCCAGCTGACTGCGTTCGACTTCGCTGCCCACAATCAGGATCAGGCGTTGACGTCCGCCCATCGCCAGCAGCGCCGGTTTGACGGCCTGGATCGCCTCGTCCACCGATACAGGTCCCGAAGGCATCCGCGCCTGCTGAACGACATCCAAATCGAACGTGTGTTCCGTGGCGTTCATCATCGAAGCGGGGGAAGCATCGGCAATGCTGGCCGTCGATAGATCTTCTTCGCTGCCCCCCTGTTCGCGTGCGATCGCCACATCGCTGCTGTGTTTCTCGATCACGCGAATGACCAATGGAATCGCCATCTTGGTCAACCCGGAAATCAGCGAACGCGAATGCACATTGGCCCCTAGGTCGTTCAGTGGCCGCACCAGCCTTTCGCCAACCGTCGCGGTGTGCAGACGGGTGACGACATCATCAAAAGTTGCACGAACCGCATCGGGCAATGTGTCCCAAGGGTTCTTATCCCCATTTTCGCTCTTCGTTTCGACGATCGCGACCGCAAGAATCGCCGCGAATCGTTCCACGCGTTCTTCCAAGAACTTCAAATGGATCGTCAGCTGTTCGAATTGCCTTGCTGCCAATCGCATCACAACCGTATCGATGAACGACTTTTGACCGATGCCCGATTCCGACGATCCGGTGTGGGTCGGCGTGGAACGCAGGGCTTCGTTTTGCCACTCGGTGGAACGTTTGACCAGCAGGTCCAAGGCCTCGAAAACAGTGGAAATGTTTGCGCGTCGATCGTTCAAGCAAACCGAAATTTCGCGGTACAGATTGTTTTGCCATCCGGCAGACAACCAGTCGCATTCGCCGGTTCGGACCAAATCCGCGATGTAACGATCGAGCGACCGCAGGTTCAGTGACGGGAGTGAGTTTGGATCGAGATGTTCTTCGATCGTTTCGATCGTGTGTTCCAAGGACAAATTGATGCGTCGTTGCAATCGATCGGCCAGCGCCGGTGCTGCCTGACGAGACTTGGACGGAATGCCCAGCCAACGTGTCAACAGTTCACGTACGATCGCGGGCGACAGGACGCGCGTTTCAAGACGATGGCGATCGCCCAGCGGAACCACACCGACCGAACGCAGCGATGGAAGACGAACCGATTGATTCTCTGCTTGTTGCGACTTTCGTGCGGTAGCCAACAAGTCGCCGCAGCCCGTTGCATCGGTCCACAGGTATTCGGTGATCGTTTCGATCGGCAGCGACGAATACTGATCCGTCGGCGACGAAGCCACGACATACAGATCTCGCAGCGGCGTTCTTGCTGCGGGAACGCTAGAGAATCCGGCGCCGCTGTCGCCTGGGTACCCATTGCCGACCTGCATGAAGAATTCGATTTCGTTCAGTGCCGCTTGGGTGTCGTGCAGTGCGAGTGGATTCGAAACGTCCACGGCCATCGGGACGGACGAAAGCAGCGAAAGGATCTTCAGTTCTTCCTTTCCGGCTTGGTCCAGCAGATTGCGAAGTAGATGGACGACGTCGATGTACATACCGCTGCCGGTGCCGCCGGCAAGCGAACCAACGACATAGATTCGCGGTTTGGTATCGCCCGCGTCAGCGACCAACGCTTCGATCGATTGTGAAAGCTGTTTCGTGACCAATTCGCCGTGATCCACGAGCGCAAGCCGCCCCAATGGCCGCATGCCTTCGGTGGAACCACTGCGTGGGACGTTGTAGATCCAACGCCGCGAGATCGATTTCAGCCGGTCGGTTCGCGTGCTTCGGTATTCATGTGCCGTTTTCAGCGGCGTGTAGATCGGGGTGCATCGGGGCACTCGGTCGGATGCTTCGATGAATCGGACAGCATCGATGGTGGCCAAATCGGTGTCGATCACCGCGCTATGCAGATGCAGTGGGCTTGCCACGTGAAGGTCCGCGATGCGGTGCCGAAGTTCACGCACACATGCGGCACCCGTACCGCCCAACCCGATCACCAAGGCGTGATGGAGCGTGGTAGCTGACTCCGCCCCGGGGCCGGTCTTGATCTGGGGCAAGTCTTCGACTGGAAGCGGCGCGTCGTCGCTTTTTGAATCGGCGTCTACGTTCCCGGCGGGATCGACGTTGTGTCGCGATGACAATCGAGCTCGAACGCCTTGGTGTCGCAGCGCTTCGACAAACGCTTTGCAGCTTGGAAAGCGTCGGTTCGGATTCTTTTCAAGCGCTTTGGCGATAACTGGACGATCGCTTGGCGGCAGCGTTTCTAGGTTCGGTGCACTGTGGACATGCTGAGTCGCCAATTGGGCAATCGTCCGTCCGCTGAACGGCCGCGTGCCGGTCAGCAGTTCTTGGAACATCACTGCCAAACTGTATTGGTCGCTGTGCAGACTGGGCTTTCCGTCGAACAATTCCGGTGGTGCGTAAACCGGTGTTAGACCGCCGACAACGCTGCAATCAATATCTCGTAGGTCCTTCAGCAGTCCAAAGTCGGCGACCTTGACGTGTCCCCCGATGATCAGCAAGTTGCCCGGTTTGATATCCAGATGCTGCAGCTGATAGGACTGGTGCAAATAGTCCAGCCCGTCGGCGGTATCGTGCAGGTGCGACAACAGCAGGTCACGTGGGATCCCACACGAACCGTTGTCGCGATGTCGCTTGTACACATCTTCCAGGGAACAGTCCGCAAGCTCTGTGATGATCAGCAATTGATCGTCAATGATCTCGAATCGTTCTAGCGTCAACAGGAATGGGTGATGGACTCCCTTGACTCGTTCCAACGATCGCAGTTCGCGAGTGGCGCGTGACTGATCTTGGTGACCAAAGACAAACTTGATCGCCTTTTTCAGTCCCCCCGGCGCACTGGTTCGCCAGACCTCGCCAAAGCCACCACGGCCGATCACCTCTTCCAGCACGTAGCCCGGAACAGGCTCGTAGCCAGCGATGATCAGATTTTTGTAGATCGTGGACATGATGTTTTACAGGTTGCTGAAGTAGCTGCGACAGGCTTGATCTAGGTACTCGGGCCGAATTGCCATCGGCAGTTTTCGATATTTGCAGAAGTTCGCTACCTGGGTCAGCAGGTCGCGGGGATGGCATCTGCGTTTGGCCCGCTTGTTGTCTTCATAGAACCGCAGCAAGTGCGAGGCTGCTTGGGGCGTGTCGGGAAAACCAAGCTTTTGCGACGTTTCCGTCATCAACTGCTTGAATTCGTCTGCCGTTGGATCATCGACAAAGATCTTGTACGGCACACGCCGCAAGAACGCTTCGTCGACCAACGATTCCGGATCAAGGTTGGTAGAGAAAATGATCAATTGTTCGAACGGGATTTGGATCTTCTTTCCCGTCGGTAGCGTCAAGTAGTCGCACTTGTTTTCCAATGGAACAATCCACCGGTTCAGTAGCTCCTCGGGTGCAATGCGTTGTCTTCCGAAGTCGTCGATCAATAACGATCCACAATTGCTTTTCATCTGGAGGGGAGCTTCGCAGACGTTCGAACGAGGGTCGTGGCGAACTTCCAGGTTGTCCATGATCAGTTCACCGCCGACGACGACCGTTGGACGCCCGATGCGGAGCCAACGACGGTCCCATTCTTGATTCTTTAGAATGTTTCCGCCGGATTCGGGCACCGGTGCCGGCCGGTGAAAGGCATCATCTTGCAGCTTGATCAGATTCCCGTCATCAAGGACAGCATGAGGAATCCAGATCTCTTGTCCTAGTACTTGCGTCAGGCACCTGGCGATGGTGGTCTTTCCGTTTCCGGGCGGACCAAACAGGAACATCCCGGTGTTGCTGTTGACCGCGGGGCCAAGCTCGTCCAGCAGGGAATCTTGGTACGAAATCGCGGAAAGAGCTTCGCGCAGTTGATCGCGATCAATCGGTTCGATGCCAGCGGCCTGTGCCTCGACGCTGACGACATAGTCCGCCAACGGAACCGGAGCCGGTCCGACGTAGCTGCACTGTTCCATGTGCTTGTGCGTGCGTTGTTGTCCAGCTTCGGTCAATGAATAGTAGTAATCATTGAATGCCGCCGGCCGCACATGCGATACCAATTTGCGGGTTCGCAGCATATCCAACAGCGGTTCGATCACTCGAAACGATAGCCCGGTGCGTTCGGATATGACTCTGCCGCTTACTGTCCCACCAATCAGCACCGTCTTCAGCACCAAGGCTTCGATGAACGACTCGCTGAGCCCGGTTTCGTCTGTGTTCTGCGGCTGACTGGGCCAGAATGTATCGTTCGATAGTAAGCCGCCTAACAGGCTTGGTTCGAAGGATTGTGTTTCTGTCGCAAGAGTGGACATGACGGTTGTCGCGATTGTAGGGAAAGGTGATGGGGCCGTTGGCGCAGGTTGTACGCAAGCACGGTTCCCGATTCGATAAACCCTACAACGCAAACAGTGCCCATCACGTCGTCTCTATCCAGTTTTCCGCATGATCCCAATGTTCAGTATGGGCGGGGGGTGCGTTGTAGAGGGAATGTGGCATTTACCGGCATTTCCGGTCTCCGGCGAAGCAATAAGTCTGAACTTTTTCAGTGAACAAACCTATGCAGCGAATGTTGAGCTAGGTTTTGATGGACGTGGTCCAGAAATCCAGTAGGTTCGATCGGTGACAATGCCGCCAAGGACCATTGGGAGTTGCCCCACGCCCGTAACGCCCCCCTCAGATTGTCACTTGGACCCTGTTTCATGCCCTCGGTTGACCACTCCACGATCGAACGATTGCGCCGTAGTTCCATTGTCGCGGAAGACGTTTGGTTCCTGTCCGGACCAACGAAACCGGGTGAAGCTGTGTTGCATATCCCCGTCGATGGAAGCCCGCACATTGTGGGCCGCAAATCCGGCGTGTCGTTGAAACTGCATTATCGAACGGTCAGCGGTCAGCACGCTGCGCTCTGGGTCGAAAATGGGGCGCTGATGCTGAAAGATATGGGTAGCACCAATGGCACCTATATCAACGGGAAACGGATCGAAGAGGATCAGACGTTCCGTATCAGCGAAGAAGACCTGATCCACTTTGCCGAAGCTCCCTTTCGAGTTCGGCGACAATCTCCCACCGGGATGACCAACGGCACCTATGCCGAAAACGTGTGCGACCAGGCGCTGGCACTGGTGCAGTTTGATCGCTTGATGAGCGAACGTTTGGTCCGTCCCCACTTTCAATCGATCATCGACATCAAAACGAGCCAGTCGATTGGATTCGAGATTCTTGGTCGCGGCAGCGTCTTTGGACTCGAATCGGTCGGAGCGATGTTTCAAGCGGCCGAGCAATTGAACCTGGAAGTCGAACTGAGCCGTTTGCTTCGCTGGGAAGGGATCCGCGTCGGACGCGATCTGCCCGATCGTCCCACCCTGTTCGTCAACACGCATCCACGCGAAATGGAAGACGGAAAAGGACTGATTGACTCGCTGGTCAAGGTCCGCGACATGACGGGAAACACCGACTTGGTGCTGGAAATCCACGAATCTGCTGTGACCAACCCGGCATTGATGCAGTCGCTCAGTTCGGCGATGAACGACCTGAACATTCGACTGGCCTATGACGACTTTGGATCCGGGCAGGCCCGATTGGCTGAACTGATCGAAGCACGTCCCCACTTTGTCAAGTTCGACATCTCGTTGGTTCGCGGCATCGATCGCGCCAATGACCAACGTCGCGGCATGCTTGCTACGTTGGTCAAAATGGTGCGTGATCTGGACATCCAGGCGCTCGCCGAGGGAATCGAAACACCGGATGAAGCGGATGTGTGCCGCGAACTAGGCTTCGATCTGGCCCAGGGCTTCTTCTATGGCCGGCCATCGCCCGCCTAAACAGAACGTCCAACTTAGCCGCGAGCAATCAATCAGTGTCGCGATTCAAGTCATCTCGCCCCCGCCGCGCAGCGGTTGCGGGGGGGAGAGAGTTAGAGAGCGGGGGAAGAAAGAAACGACACCTGTTGATCGCTCGTTGATTAGCCGCAGATTAGCCGCGGATCGGCCGCAGATCCCTGCTGTTCGGCGCGCGCCCCCGGCTAGCGATGACTGACGCAATCTTAGTCTTCTAGGACCAGAAGATCCTGGGGGATGCCAAATCCGGTTTTCGAGGCAACCGGCATGATGTTCTCGCCTCTGCAAGGCTGTTGCAAGCTGGACGCTCTCTAGAGTCGCGATCACGCCTCTCTATTCGATGCGTTCGAATCCGCTGTTTCCCACTCAGGTTTGTTTCACAAGCAGAACGCTGTCGCGGAATCGTCGTGAAAGTCGTTTCCCGACCGGTGCCTTGGAATGTTGCCGTGTGAACTTCTCCCGGCCAGTTTCCGACTGGCTGTATTCTTCAACGCCAACAGATCGCTTCGACGCGTCTGAACCGACGCCACTTGCACCCGGCCGATCTGCCCAGGCTTCCTAACCGGCACCGGCGACCGTGAACCGCCTGACCAGATTCGATTTGAAAATGCATTTGGACCGGCCTCTAGCATCAATCTGTGACGATTCTGAGGGATCGATCGGCAGCGCTGGGATGCAACGATGTTCGCGGTTAAGTTTAGCAGTGATCTCTGGACGACTCGTCCGATCTGTAAGGGATGTGGGCACACCGTTTTCGTGCCGCCGCTAACCCATTCGGATACGTCCTCATGAAGATTGCGTCCCCAAAACCGAACTGCAAAGTCAGCACAAGCCGCCGATGTCTTTCGGCAATGTTGATTGCGGCGATGGGAGCGTCGTCAGCAATGGCAGATCGCCCGTCCGTCCGCCCGACGCGGATGCCAACCGTCGCTGGAACATCAGCCCCACCGGCTGCCACTCCACCGGCTGCAACCTCGCAGTACAGCACCGAGCCAAATGCGGTATCCCAACCACGCCGCCCGGCCATCAACACTGCGCCAAGTGTGGCCGCATCGCCGCGGTACCTGCGTTCATCGACCGCCGGTGCGTCCCTCGAAATTGCTCGTCGGTTGCTTGCCCAAGCGACTCAGGAATACGATTCCAAGGCGTGGATGTCGGCTGAAAACACCGCGTGGGATGCCATTCGTCACATCGGCGAATCGATCGATCTGGCAAACGTCGCCGATCCTAATCAACCGTCTGCTGGGCCAAACGCTCGCACTCGCATCGAAATGGCAAAGCACGCCATCACGGAGTCTCGCGACTTCGCCGGTGTCTACGGTGCCGTTGACGCGGCCGCGATTGCCCGGATGGCACGCAGCCACCAAACCAAACTGATCGATCCCGCGTCGGCGTCCACCGTGACGGCGAACGAAGCGACAGATCGATACCTGGATTTCGCTCGAGTTCAGCTAGCCACCATTGCGGGTGAACGCATCGAAGCCGCGCAAGCACTCGATTTGTTGGCCGCGGTTTACTTGGGCCGGGCTGACGCCAGTACTTTGCCGAGCGAAACGGCAATCTGCATGCGGCGTGCTGCTTTGCAGGGACAACCCAACAACGCAAGCTTGGCTTCTCGGTTGGGCATGCACCTAGCGGACGTGGGACTGCACGACGAAGCCTGCTGGGCATTGCAGCACTCTTTGTCGATGGAGTTCACTCCACAAACCGCTCACGCCTTGGTCGCGGTCATGCAGCGCACCGGCGACACCACGGGTGCGTCCCAATTGGTTGCGAAACTGCAGCAATCCGAACCCGCCAAGCAACCGCAAGTCTTTACACCCGAGATTGTGGAACTGTCGCCAAGCGAATTCGCGTCGGTATCCAAGTCGGTGATGTCGGGCGGCGCGATTGTCGAAGGCAACCCCTCGCCAGCGTCGGTCGCAGCAGCACCGTCCAATGCTATCCGTAAACCGACAATGGAAGGTGTGCCAGCATCGTTGGCCAGCACACGGATCACCGAGGGTGATGGTGCCAGCGGCCAGGTGATCGTCGATGGCGAAGAACCGAAACAACCCGGAGTCGTACGCAGGTTCTTTGGAAAGTTTAAGAAGCCTTGGTAGTCACGTCGTTGGCCACCAACGATCGCTGATCACCCTGTCCGGCTCCTGTCGGTCGATTCCATTCTGATTCGGTAAGTCTCGATGCATTTGACAACACTTCTCCATCGCCTCGCACCACTGGCAACCTCCGTCTTTCGGAAGTCTGGCATGTGCGCGATCGCGCTGATCGTGTTAGCGTCTTTCGATTCAAACCCGAATGCGTCGGCACAGACGCTGGCGAATGACTCGGTCGCAGTATCACCGATTGCCGGTGCATTGCCGAACGAAACCGCACCAAGCCAAGATTGCGGATGCAATGTCGAGCCGGGGGGATATCCATGTGCAGGCGGATGCCCAAAGTGCATGATCGGAGTCGATTGCAAAGACAATTGTGGTGCCGAAGCCAGATGGAAAGACATTCGCCCGATGCCATTCGGTGCCTACGGTCCCGGTGGCTACGCAGGCCCAGCACGGCTAGCCCATCTAGGCGAATATCGGCTACGGCCCGGCGATCAAATTCAAGTGCTGTATCTGATCACTCGTCGTCAGAAGGTGGGAGCCTATCGGCTGACCCCGGGCGACGAAGTGCTGATTGAATCCGGCACCGACGACGACCTGACACGCGGCACGCTCGAAAATGGTCTGTTGGTCCAACCCGATGGAACCATCACCGTTCGGATGTTGGGGCAGGTTCACGCGGCTGGCTTAACCGTCACTCAGCTTCGCGAAATTCTGGACGAGGAATACTCGCGGTATGTGAAGCAACCGGCGATCGATGTTACCCCCGTCAAGACAAACACATTGGCCGAAGATATTCGCAACGCGGTCGGTGGACAAAGCGGATTCAACCAACAATCCATCACGGTGACCGTCATGCCCGATGGCAAGATTCGGTTGCCAGGGATTGGCGAGATCTGCGTCCAAGGTTTCTCGTTGAACCAGTTGAAGCGAGAGATCAATCTGCGGTACGGCGAGATCGTCGTTGGAATCGACACCGAACCAATCTTGGTGCAACAAGCACCGCACTTTGTTCACGTGCTGGGGCAAGTTGGACAGCCGGGACGCGTTCAATTGGAAGCTCCCACGACCGTGCTCAGCGCGATCGCGTCGGCGGGTGGACATCTGCCAGCCGGCAACATGCGCCAGGTCGTGATCTTCCGTCGTGCCGAAGATTGGCGATTGATCTCGACCGTGCTGGACCTGCAAGGTGCGATCTACGGCAAACGGCCCACACCTGCCGATGAGATTTGGCTACGTGATGGCGACGTGATCATCGTGCCCGATAAGCCGATCACGCGATTCAACAACTGGGCCCAGCAGATCTTCACCGACGGGCTTTATCGAATCTTGCCAGTCCAGGCCAACAACCTCAGCGACTTCTAGTCGCCGGCGGAGGCAACTGGCCAGGCCTAGCCACATCTTTCGGTAACGGAAGAGTGATTTGGCCATGGGCCGGGTGATTCTTGCAGGACGCGTGTTACAGGACGAGTGTCACGGGGCGATGGTCACGCGATTCTCGACGTTGCGAACGCCTGGTTCTAGTCGCATCAACAGCTCGCTCATTCTGCGGTCACGCTCGCTTCGCACCGTGCCGGTCACGATGGCGGTGCCATCGATCACTTCGGCGCTGACCCCGTTCACTCCGCCACGAAGTGGAACCGAACGCAATCGGTGGTTGGCCGTTCGCTGGACGTGCCCGCTAGGTCTAGGAGTGAATTCCACCGCCGATCGCAGGCGTGTACGAATGACGGGTTTGGTATTTTGTGCGTTGCCACCGGCACCGCCAAAGAGTCCTCCGAATCCGCCCAGCCCGCCGAATCCGCCTAGGCCTTCGCCAAAGCCACCTGCACCGCCACCGGTTGCACCACCGCCTCCGGGCGGGGCAACACTCAGGCCGCTGAAACCTGCGCCGGTGTCTCCGGTGGATCCAACGGCGGCACCTCGTTCGACGTTCGAAAACGCGGTGTCTGCGTCAAGAGTTCCCAAGCTGCCTGTCGCAGCCGCACCGGCTCCGGTCGCGTTGGTCGTCTGGGCAGCCGCATCTGGGGCGTTCGCAGCGAACGCGATCACGGTTGCGGCGACAACGAAGTGGCGAAATTTGGTTTTCAAAGTGGGCTCCAAACGCAGTTGCGAGTAGCAGAAATTCGTGGCGGCAGCAGTCGTCCTGGATAGACCCAACCGGGCGTCGCCCCCTTTAAAGTGCAAGCTCACTTGGAACAGCAGACGGGGGCATTGCGACGGGAGCATTGAATCGGGGCATCCGGGACGTCGTGGGTGCCTACGATATTTTAACCGCCGCTTTGACGAATCGTTTCGCCTGTTTCTGGCTTCCCAGCGATCCGCGTCGAAAATGCGTCGACTTTGCGGCCTGTACCATCCCATTTCCAGGTGATTGGCCAGCGAGCGGGGCTTGGCGGGCAATGTCGAGCAGATCGGCGGGTGGCGTTGGCCGCAGAATCCGGGCCCCGATGGATCGCGTCGCCGCTTTTACATGTCTGGTTCGGCGAAAATTGCGTGCATGGTGCCAAGGTTGCAACGTTTGTATCGAATAGAAGCCGTCGCAGCCCTCCGACCAGCCGGCTGGTATTCTGTTGGCTAGACCGACCATCATCGCCTCATCACGCCTTTTGCCCTCTTGGAATCGGAGACACCGTTGATCCATTTTCGCCGTGCCAACGCATCGTTCCTGCTGATCGCCACTGTGGTGGGATCCATCACCGCTTGGGGGCCATTCCCCGGGCAGCTGAATGCCCAAGATTCTTCGCGAGGCAAAGGGACGTCGAGCGTTTCGAAAGAGAAGGAATCGACGGTTCCCGGTGCGCCCCGATTGCTGCCCCAGGACACGTTGGCCTATGTCCGGATCGACAACGCCGACGATTTCCGATCTGCGATGTCGGAATCGGCGGTCGGTCGGATGATCACCGATCCGGCGCTTCGCCCTTTTGCCAGCGAGATCTATCAGGTTTTCGCTGATTTGTTCGTTAGGATAGGCGAGCCGATTGGACTGACGCTGGACGAGTTGCTGGCGATCCCAACGGGCCAGGTTTCCGTTGCCGCGATGCCTGGGAACCTTTCGGATGATCAGTCCGATGCAGTGGCCGATCAGGCCGAACAGGATGACGAGTCGCCTGACGCGATTCGTCGGCGGATCGCACGCAAACGCCGAGAACAGAACTCGTTTGGCGGTTTGTTCGTCGTCGAAGCTGGCTCGAATCTGGATAAACTGGAATCCGTGATTCAGAAAATCGAAGATTTGGCGCAGACGACTGGCTACGTTCGCCGTGTCAGCAAGATCGATCAAACCACGTTGGTCAAAATGTTGCCTCCGCGTCCAGGACGTCCAGAGATCGAGTACTTCTTTCGCGACGGAACCCTTGTGCTTGGGATCGGGCATGACACGGCTGCAAAGGCCCTTGATCAATGGACCGGGAAGAGCGAAGAACCGACTTTGGCCGACCGCGCAGACTTTACTTCTGTGATGTCGCGATCGATTGGGGCCGAGGACACTCGACCGCAAATGACCTTCTTTTTCGATCCTTATCACATCGTTGAACGAATCGTCAAACGTGGCGGTGCAGCCGCTTTCGTATGGCCGATCATCGAAGACTTGGGACTGGGGAAGATCCGCGGTTTCGGCGGCAGTTCGTTCCGTGGTGGCGAGTTTTTCGAAGAGATCAGCCACGCACATGTTTTAATCGACGCTCCCCGCGATGGGTTCTTCGGTGTTCTGCGACCAGAAGTGGTCGATTCGGCGCCGCCCAATTGGGTGCCTTCCGATGTGACCAGCTACACGACGGTTCAATGGGACTTTCCAACCGCCTTCGACAACATGGGCAAAGTGTTGGAAATGTGGCAGGGTCCGGAGCCCATGAAGCGTTTGGTCCAAGAGCCGATGCAGAAGCGGCTAGGCGTCGATGTTTACGAAGACGTCTTGGAACAGCTGAGCGGCCGATACGTTTCCTGTCGTTGGGTCCAACCGCCGATCAAACTGAACAGCCAAGTTCAGTTGCACGCCTTTGGGATCAAAGACTCCGTCAAGGCGAAAGCGGTCATCGCAAAGATTCGTGAGCGTGCAAATGACCGATTCGAAGTTGCGACCGCCGCCGGGAACGTCATCTATCTGATCAAGACCGATGGGCGAGGAAAGATGCCCGATACGCTGCGGAAACCCGAACCCTGTTTTGCCGTTTACGGGAAATGGCTGTTGTTTAGCGATTCGAAACAGTTTCTAGAGCGAGCCATGATGGCCGGTGCGGATTCGTTGCCGCGTTTGGTCACCGTCCCCCAATACGAACTGGTGTCCAGCGAGCTGGGCGGAAAATTGGATGGAGAAAAACCGTTCATGGTTTCGTTCCTACGCAGCTCGGAATACGTGCGTCAGTTCTATGAACTTGCCCAGTCCCCCGACGCTGGACGTTTTTTGGAAAAGCAGGGACAGAACAATCCCTTCGCCGCGAAAATGGCGGAATTGCTGCGAAAGAACCAACTTCCGCCGTTCAAGCAGTTCGAAAAATACTTCGCCCCCAGCGGCTCATTCGGCTACGACGAACCCTCCGGAATCCATCTGGGATCCTTCACTTTGCGAGCTGAAGAATAAAGTCCGTAACCCACGTTGCCGCGATCGCGGAAGTTGCTAAAATCCCCTCTCGCAACCAACGGCAAGCGTCGGTTGCGACCAGCCCCTATAGCTCAGTTGGTAGAGCAAGTGACTCTTAATCACTGGGTCCTAGGTTCGAGTCCTAGTGGGGGCACTGATTCACGAAACCCCGTGGTCCTGGCATTCAAACGCCAGATCACGGGGTTTTTTGTTGCGCGTTCAGAATCCCCCCGCTACCAGATCCCCCCAACCCGTCGTGAGATTCGCCACAATTTCCCCCACCACCACCAACTCCCCATCCCATCCAAAACCGGACGCGGCTTGCCGTATCCTCAGACTCTTCGTCGCAGATACATCCCCACGCTCGGCATCGGCTCGGACACTAGGAACCGCACCTTTATCGCTGCATGATGACTGCGATCGATCACCAAGCGAGGGGCGATTCGGATTCGCCGGTGTGATTGAATCGAGTGGAATGTGCAATGACGGCGCCGCGTCAGCATCGTGCTGGACATCCATACGCTATACAATCCACCGGTTCATTCGATCACAGGCCTGTGGGACACCCAGATCCGTTGACGATGCGGTGTTTCGTCAGGCACTCTGTCTCGCTGTCGGTGAATGATTCAGCAGCACGATTCACGACAAGCAAGAGCAATTGATGGTTGATGGGAAAGAGTCCAGCGATTCATCCATCACCAATGATGTATCGAATTCGATCTTCTTGGCTCAGGCCGAAGAACTGACGGCACTGGGGTGTTTCGAGTGGGACATTCGGTCGAACCACGTGCGTTGGTCTGACGGACTCTACCGCATCTACGGACTCGATCCGAACGATTTCGAAGCGACGCTAGAATCGTTTGTTGAACGCGTGGTCCCCGAGGATCGCGAGCGAGTTCAGTTGTCGATCCATCATGCGATCCAAACCTGCGGCGTGTTCGAAAACATCGAACGTGTCCTTCACTCATCGGGCCAGATCCGCGTCATCGAGAGCCGCGGGCAAGTGCTGGCCGATGGCGATGGGAACCCAGCCAAACTGGTGGGGGTCTGCCGCGACGTGACCAACCGCGTCGAAGGTCAAAAAGCTCAAGCGTGGCAGATCGACGGCCTGAAACTGTTGGCGTTGTCGGCCGGCACAACTCTGGTCAGCCGGCCTCAGGAAGAATGGGTTTCTCTGTTTCGAGACATCGCCAACCATCTCGGCTGTGATGGATTTGCAAGTTTCGAATTCAGCGACGATCAATTGTCGTTGCTGGTGGCCGAAGGTTTTTCCAACGTGGCGTTGGACCAGATGCAACATTTGAAGCTTGGCCAACAGATGTTCGGTCTCTGTGCATCGACCCAGCGATTGCTTTACGCCCCCAGCGATCAACTGAAGTCGATTCCCGAAGCGAGCTGCCTGTGGGAATCGGGATTCCGCATGTTTGTGGGAGTCCCGTTGATTGTTGACGATCGTCTGCTGGGGGTCATGTCGTTTGTCTCCAGACGTCTGACCCGGCTGAACGATTCTCAATTGGACTTCGTTCAAACCGTCGGACAGCTGGTTGCGTCTGCGATCGGTCAAAAAGTTCTGGCCGAACAGATTAAGGAAAATGAGAACTACTTTCGAGCGATCTTCGACAGCACCGCCGACGCGCTGATTTCGCTGGACCATAATGGGGGCATCCTGGATGTGAACCGTGAAGCCTGCCGTAGCCTGGGGTATACGGCCAGCGAGCTGATGCAGCTGCACTTTCACGACGTTGTGGATGAATTGCCGGCACCGTTCGCAGATGGCTTCGATTCGCTGGTTGGCAAAACGCCTCGTTTGGTCAGTGGCCGCCATCGACGAAAAGATGGTACGACGTTCAGCGTGGAAATCCGGATCAATGCGATCGACTACCGCGGGGTGAAGTCGTATCTGGCAGCGATTCGCGATACGACCGAGCGGCTTGAGTATGAAAGTCAACGACGTCGTGCCGAAGACACCAGCCGATTGGTTTTGGAACACGCCAAAATGGTCACTTGGGAAGCGGACCCAACGACGCTTCATTTTCAATTTCTGAGTGGGTCCTGCGTCGAACTGCTGGGCTTCCCCAATCCGGACTGGCTACAACCGGGGTTCTGGGCGGCACGCATCCATCCCAATGACGTGGATGCCGTTTCCGAACGCATCAAGCTGTCCAAACACGACGTCCAACGCATCGATTTTCGGATGATGCACCAAAACGGCGAATACATCTGGATCGAAGCGATCGTCGAGGCCGTGGTCGAATGCGATCAGATCACGCTGCTGCGTGGTGTGCTTTCGAATATCAATTTTCGCAAATCGATGGAGGACAAACTTCGTCACACGCAGAAGATGGAAGCCATCGGACGACTCGCTGGTGGTGTCGCGCACGACTTCAACAACCTGTTGACCGTGATCAATACCTATGCCGAAATCCTGTTGATCCGCGGTCAAAGCGATCCTGAAAATGTTGAATCGCTGAAGGCGATCCAGGACGCCGTGTTACGCGCCCAGGGCCTGACCAACCAGTTGTTGATGTTTGGACGCAACTCGGTCAACCTTCAGGTTCCGCTGAATCTGAATTCCGTTGTCGAGAGTTCCGAACGTCTGTTGAAGCGACTGATCGGCGAAGACATTCGGCTGACCACCAATCTGCATGCGAAGTTGCCCAACGTGCTTGCGGTCCCCAGTCACTTGGACCAAGTGATTGTCAATCTTGCCGTGAACGCTCGCGATGCCATGCCGCATGGTGGATCGCTGCATCTTGAAACGGACGTCACAACGGTCGACGAAGGCGTGCTGGTTTTCGACGATCTGGTCGTTGGCGATTATGTCGAACTGCGAGTGACGGATACCGGATGTGGCATCGCAGACGATGTTCGCCCGATGGTGTTCGAGCCATTCTTTTCGACCAAACCGGTTGGCCAGGGTTCCGGACTGGGCCTGTCGGTTGTCTACGGCGTCATCCGCGAAGCCGGCGGCGCGATCCTAGTGGAAAGCGCACCGCGGAAAGGTGCAGAATTCCGGATCCTGTTGCCCGTTTCGGAACAAGTCCCCAAAGCGACGCGCCGAGAAACCGTTCAGAAACCGTCCGGCGGAACCGAACGCGTGTTGTTGGTCGAAGACGATCCGGCGGTACGCCTTGCGGCTAGTTCAGCCTTCCGGCTGCATGGATACGAAGTTGTGGAAGCCAGTTCGGGCGTCGAAGCGATGGAGTTGGCCGAAGAGCATAACGGAGACTTTGCGATCCTAGTTTCCGATATCGTCATGCCGCATATGGGTGGCCTGGAACTGGCCGATAAGATCTGTAAACGATTTCCCAACGTGAAAGTACTTTGTGTCAGCGGATACAGCGACGCATCGCTTCGACGGAAGTATCCATTCTTGCAAAAGCCGTTTACCGTCCACGGATTGTTGAACAAGACGCGTGAACTGCTTGACGGTTGATGCGATGATCGCTCTCTGCTAACGCGACCGGTATTCACTAGGCGACTGCTGCATGATCTTTCGGAAACTGCGACTGAAATGTGCGTGGTCGTAAAAGCCGCATGCGTGCGCGATTTCCGAAACCGTTTTGGTCGTCTCCTGAAGCATCCTGGCGGCATGTTCGACTCGCACCCGCACAAGGTATTGGCGCGGTGATGATCCGAACGCGCGACGGAAACGACGTTCAAAATGGCTGACCGACAAGCCCGCCATTTCGGCTAGATCTTCCGACGACAATCGATCCGCGTAATTCTCGTGCAGGTGGGACATCACGTTGGCAAAGGCGTCGACGCTGCCCGAGGGAGTCTGAATCCGCTCGATCTGACGCGAAAAACCGGCGACCCCGATGACGGTTCCCCGCTTGTCGCGAAGCGGTACCTTGCTGGTCATGACCAGCCGCGGCGAACCGGCGTCTTCCGGGGCACTTTCCACTCGATCGATGATCGCGTCGCCGGATTCCATCACCGCGAAATCGTCGGCACGGTACTCATCGGCCCTGGATTTGGGAAAGAAGTCGTGGTCGGTCTTCCCAATCGCAGCTTCTTCGTTCGGCACACCACAGTATTCACAGCCGCGGCGATTGAGTGCGATGAACCGTCCGTCACGGTCCTTGACAAAGAACGACAGGCCCGGCAAGTAGTCGAACAATGCGAAAGTCTGATCGCTGGGCCCCAGTCGGCGGAAGAACTCTGTTCGCAGGCCGGTATTTTCCATGCACGTAATTTACACGAAAAAGGTTTTGCTGTGCAAGACATCGGTCGCCGGCGCACGCACAATGGTCGCAGGCCAGGGTGGCGGGATGCCCGTCTTTCTTGGCCCCAACCCCAACTGAACCACCAGCCCATTTCGTTTTATGAACCTTTCGCAGCAGAAGATCGCAGTCTGTGCATTCATCGTTGCCTGCATGCTGGTCGACCATGCAGCCGCCGCCGACGCCACCACCGGCCAATTGGATTTCAACCGCGACATTCGACCAATCCTGTCGGACAAGTGCTACTTCTGTCACGGGCCCGACGAAGACAACCAGGAAGCCGGGCTTCGGTTGGACATCCGCGAAGACGCGATCGACATCATCGAAGCGGGAGAGTTGGTTGAACGGATCAACCACGAAGATCCGGACCAAGTGATGCCGCCGCCGAAATCCAAGCTGTCGCTGACCGAGGCAGAGAAGCTGAAATTGGAAAGGTGGATTGAACAGGGCGCCGTCTACGATGGCATTTGGTCGTTCGGCACACTGCCGTTGGTTGTCGATGTGCCTGCGGTCGGTGAATCGAACTGGCCCCGTCAAACGTTGGACAATTTTGTTCTGGCAAAGTCATCTGAAATGGGGCTGACACATAGCGACGAAGCGGATCCCGTGCGTTGGCTTCGCCGAATCACGCTGGATTTGACGGGGCTGCCGCCAACCGTCGGTGCGATCGCGGACTTTGAATCGGCAGTCCAAAGCCAGGGTGAAGAAGCCTACGGCCAGACGGTCGATCGGTTACTCGATTCACCCGCCTTTGGTCAACACATGGCCGTCGCTTGGCTCGATGCGGCTCGCTATGCGGATTCCTACGGCTACCAGTCCGACAAGCTCAACACCCAATGGCCCTATCGCGATTGGGTGGTCGACGCGTTCAACCAAAACCTTTCGTACGACCAGTTTTTGACCTGGCAGATTGCCGGTGACCTGCTGGACGATCCAACTCAACAGCAGATCGTCGCCACCGCGTTCAACCGCATCCATCGTCTGAACAACGAAGGCGGCGCGGTCTTTGAAGAGTGGCGTTTGGAAAGTGTTGCGGACCGAGTGCACACCTTTGGAACGGCTGTGCTTGGACTGACGATGGAATGCTGTCGTTGTCACGATCACAAATACGATCCGATCCCGATGCGAGACTACTACTCGCTGTCAGCCTATTTCAATTCGATCGACGAAAGTGGAGTTTACGATCGCACAGAAAAGGTTCCATGCCCGTCGATCTTGTTGCCCACCGCGGAACAGCAATCGACACTGGATGCCGCAAAACAAAACCTAGTCGCCGCACTGCAGGCCTACCAGAACAGCTTAGCAGCGGCACGAACTCGCTACTCTGCATGGATGCCTAACGCTAAACAGTCGCCGGAGATTCCGGACCTGCATCTTGCGCTGGCCTTCGACCAAGACTTCGATAGTTCGATCAAGGACATCTATCATCCGTCTCAATCGGATCGCTCTTGGACTCAGATGCCAAAGCTTGTCGAAGTCCAAGAATCCACGATCGAACCTCTAGACGCAGCACTGGCCAGCGATCAACGCGATTCGGAACTTCCACCCACGCGGCGTGCAATCTCGCTGGACGGCGAAAGTGGTGTCACGACTCATGGGGTTGAACCGTTTGACCGATGGCTGCCGATGTCAGTGGTGGTCAGCATGCGAGAAACCAAGCGGTCGCCGCTGCGCAGCATCATTGCTCACCACACCCGCGGAACCGACTGCGGCTACAACGGTTGGGACCTGACGATCCAAGACGGCTTTCTAGAATCCCGAATGGCTAGGGTCTGGCCTGGCAATGCGATCAGCGTTCGCACGACCGAGCCGATTCCGGTGGATCGCTGGCAGCAAGTCACCGCGACCTACGACGGTTCATCGCGGGCGGCCGGTCTGAAGCTGTATCTGAACGGTGATCTGCTTGAAACAGAAACGATCCGTGACGAACTGAAAAAGAGCTGCAACGTCAAAGTGGATCATGGCGGTGAGTTCGTGATCGGCCAACGCTTCCGTGCTCGCGGGTTGGCGGGCGGACTGATCGACGATGTCCGCGTCTACTACCGCGCATTGACACCGATCGAGTTGAAAATTCTGTCGCACGGACCGACATCCTTGACGGGGGATAAACCAAGTTTTGACTACTACGCATCTGCGGTCGACGCTGAAGTTCGATCATCGCAGGCGGCGTTGACGGCGGCTCGTAAGTCGTTCGTGATGGCCGAAGAAGTGATCAACGAGATCCCTGTGATGCGAGAAACGGAAACGCCACGTCCGGCTCACCAGTTGGCGCGGGGCGAATACGATGCGCCCAAGAACGACGAAACACTAGTCCGTCGTGCCACACTTTCGGGTTTACCTGTGGGGCTGCCCGAGGGTGCTCCCAACAACCGGCTTGGACTGGCTCGTTGGGTCACCGATCCACAGCATCCATTGACCGCACGCGTCGCGGTCAATCGATTTTGGGGAAACTTCTTCAGTTCGCCTCTGGTTCGAACGCCCGAAAACTTCGGATCGCAAGGCGATCTGCCCACGCACCCAGGGTTATTGGATTGGCTATCACGCGATTTCATCGACAACGGATGGGACGTCAAACGGCTATGCAGAATGATCGCGTTGTCGGCTACCTATCGGCAAGACTCGGCCGCCAACGCCAAACAACTAGAAAGCGATCCAACCAACCAATGGCTGACGCGTGGGCCGGCCCATCGTTTAGCCGCGGAACAGATTCGCGACCTCGCTCTTGCCGCCTCGGGACTGCTAAACCCGACGTTCGGTGGTCCACCGGTGTCGCCGTACCAACCGGGCGAAGACTTGTGGACGGAATCCAATGGCATGTCGCCACCGTACCAACAGTCGGTTGGGAAATCGCTGTACCGCAGGTCGCTGTACTCGGTATGGAAGCGTACCGCGCCGCTACCAAACATGATGGCCTTTGACACCACGACGCGAGAGGCTTGCAGCGTCAAGCGTTCGCGAACCAATACACCGCTGCAAGCACTTGTGTTGCTCAACGACATCCAGTTCGTCGAAGCGGCTCGTGTGCTCGCTCAGGAACTGGTCAACGAGCCAGCCGAAAATCGAATCGAAACCGCCTTTGTCAGTTTGACCGGTCGCAAGCCAGACGCGATCGAATACAAAACCCTGAACGACTTGCTGGCCGGGGAAACCGCCTACTATTCCCAACATCCCGAGGCTGCAGCAAAGCTGTTGTCCCTTGGTGAAACGGAAACTGGGGATGCGGTTCATTCGATTGAAATTGCCGCCTTCACCACCGTGTGTCAAGCGATCCTGAACCTGGATGCCACGATCTGGAAACGTTGATCCTGACCAACGTCAACACCATCCCGCACCAACCGATCGACTTGATCTGAAACAAAGAGCCAAACCATGAACCATTTCGCAATCAACCGCCGAACCTTTCTTCAGAACGGTTCGACCGGTGTTGGCGCCGCAGCGCTGGCTAGCCTGCTGGCAAACGACTCGGCCACCTCCGCTGACACCGTGCCTTCGTCCGCGGCACCGCGTACCCATTTTGCCCCGAAAGCAAAACGGATCATCTACCTGTTCCAATCCGGTGGTCCCGCCCAACAAGATTTGTTTGACCACAAACCGTTGTTGAACAAGATGAACGGCGAACAGATCCCAGACCAGGTTCGCGGTCAGCAGCGTCTAACGGGGATGTCGGTCAACCAGTCGTCGCTTCCGCTTGCCGGATCGGCGTTCAAGTTTTCTCAACATGGCGAATCTGGCGCTTGGCTTAGCGATTTGTTGCCCTACCATCGCGATATCGTCGATGACGTCTGTTTTATCAAGTCGATGCACACCGACGCGATCAACCATGACCCAGCGATCACGATGTTCCAAACCGGGTCGCAGATCGCTGGCAGACCATCCCTCGGTTCATGGTTGTCGTACGGGTTAGGCAGCGAAAACGACGACCTGCCCGCGTTCATCGTGCTGGTTTCGGCTGGTCAGGGCGGTCAGCCACTCTACGCCCGACTGTGGGGCAACGGATTCTTGGATTCCAAGTATCAAGGAGTCCAATTCCGCGGCGGTAGCGACCCGGTCTTGTATCTGTCCAATCCCGACGGCATTTCGGCGGGCCGCCGGCGTGCTCAGTTGGACGCGATCAACAGCCTGAATCAGCATCAGTTTTCGAAGGAATTCGATCCGGAAATTGAATCGCGAATTTCGCAGTACGAGATGGCGTATCGGATGCAAACGTCCGTTCCCGACGCCGCGGATTTTTCGGACGAACCGGAATCGACGTTCGAGTTGTACGGTCAGGATGCGAAGACGCCGGGCACCTATGCCGCAAACTGCCTGCTGGCGCGACGCTTGGCTCAACGCGATGTCCGGTTCATTCAGTTGTACCACCAGGGCTGGGATCAACACTCGAACCTGCCCAAACAAATCAAAGGCCAAGCGAAGGAGACTGACCAAGCGTCGGCGGCGTTGGTCAAAGACCTAAAGCAACTTGGCCTACTGGACGACACCCTGGTGATTTGGGGCGGCGAATTCGGGCGTACCTCCTACACACAGGGAGTGCTAACCAACGACAATTACGGTCGCGACCACCATCCACGATGTTTCACCACGTGGATCGCGGGCGGCGGTATCAAACCCGGCATCAGCCACGGAACGACGGATGAGTTTGGCTACAACATTGTCGAAGATGGAGTTCATGTTCACGATTTCAACGCCACGATCCTGCACCAAATGGGCCTCGATCACGAACGACTGAACTTCAAATACCAAGGACGCCGCTTCCGGTTGACCGACGTCCACGGCGAGGTCGTCGAATCCATCTTGGCCTAACGAAGTCGCCGTGCGTGTCGATTTGCCGAATCGCTAGGCTTGTCGCTGTTTCGATTTTCCAGCCAAATCGTCAGCGGTTCGTGGAAATCGAGGCGAAGAGGGCGCATTGAAGTTGGTTGTTGGATGGCCCACGCGGGGCATCACCTGCGGGGCATCACTTCGCAGGGAAACTTGGAACCGAAAGTGACTCGATCGGGATCACAGCCAACTCGGCGCTGTTCAGGTTGCCGCCTCGACCCCCGTTGTTGGAGTAGCCGACATAGAGTTTCCCTTCGTGTTCGATAGCGCAGGGGTAGGACAGGCTGACGTTTTTACCTGATTCCCCGATCCGCCGTGAAGAGAGCGATCGGCGGATAACATAGATCCTGCTGAACTGATCTTCACCGGGCTTGGACACGGCAATCGTCAGTGGGTTTCGCTTGCCTCCGTTGTCCTTTGCGTTCGTGCATACCAGGTATCGCTGAGAGTTGCTCAGGACCCCGGCGGCCGGTTTCGACGTTGTCATCGGAAGATTGCTGGGCGTTGATGGAGTCCATGTGCGGCCGAAGTCGTTGCTGACCGACAACAGTGCGACGGCACTGCCACCGAATCTGGCGATGTTGTGAACGTTCTTCCCATCCACAAAGATCGCCGATTCGCCCCACATCCGTTTGACCGATTCGGCGACCGGAATGTGGTTCAGGTCCCATTTTGTGAAATCGTCACCGTGGCTGATGGCGATCGCAGCGGGAAAGACACCGTCACTCGAATAGGGACCGGCGGCGAAGCCTGACATGATCCAGTTCCCATCGTCCATCCGGACAGGTTGGTTCATGGGCCAGAAACCACCCTCTAAGATTACACCAAGCTTTTGCCACTGGTTGGTCTTCGGATCCAGTCGATAGGCGCGAGTGTGAACGTCCTTCATCTTCCCGTAGTACGATCCCTGAAACGCCCACAGTGTTCCTTGGTTGGACAGGAATACGCCATGGCTGACTGCAAGATCTTCTTCGTCTCCTGTGTCGATTTTCTGTAGCGGTCCCCACGTCTGTCCGTCATCTTCGCTAACCCGGTAATGAGCCTCCTCGGACACTGTGTTCTCCGAACCTTGGTTGTGTCCGAACGATGCGTAAAGTTTGTCGTCATGCCACGCCAAGCTGACCCCATGCAAAAAGGTATATCCATCCGCTGCCTTGTCCCACCGTTTGATGACCTGGAAATCTACACTGATAAGGAGCGGAATTTGATTGGCTGATAGCAGCGGTGCGTCGGCATCCCAAAGCTGTGTCGGCACGTCGTCCTGGGCCCTTGCTGCCGATAGACCAGCAACAAACGGCATCGCGATACTCAATAACATCGGGGCAAACGATCGGCGGACTCGTTGGCTGATCACAGGATGATTTCGGTGCATAAGGAGTTGTCGATGGATTGGGGATTGAGTGACGGTCGGCGTCAAAAGGGAAAGAAGAGCCGAACAGAATGATCGACCATCAGCAATCCAATCGCAAGTCCCGCATCAGTCCAATAGCGTAGGCCGGACCAAGCGAAGCGCCGCTCCGGCATGATTTTGTGCTGTCTTTTGTGTGGGATTGCCGGAGCAGCGTCGCTGCGCTCCTTGGTCCGGCCTACTGAAATAGAATCCCGGCCGCTCACGCGATCGCGGCTCACGAAGGCCGACCGTGTAGGCCGGACCAAGCGAAGCGCCGCTCCGGCATTCTTTTGTGCTGTCTGTTGTGTGGGATTGCCGGAGCGGCGTCGCTGCGCTCCTTGGTCCGGCCTACTGCAATGCATTCCCGGCCGCTCACGCGATCGCGGCTCACGAAGGCCGACCGTGTAGGCCGACCGTGTAGGCCGGACCAAGCGAAGCGCCGCTCCGGCATGATTTTGTGCTGTCCGTTGTGTGGGATTGCCGGAGCGGCGTCGCTGCGCTCCTGGGTCCGGCCTACTGCAATAGAATCCCGGCCGCTTACGCGATCACGGCTCACGAAGGCCGACCGTGTAGGCCGGACCAAGCGAAGCGCCGCTCCGGCATTCTTTTGTGCTGTCTGTTGTGTGGGATTGCCGGAGCGGCGTCGCTGCGCTCCTGGGTCCGGCCTACTGCAATAGAATCCCGGCCGCTTACGCGATCACGGCTCACGAAGGCCGACCGTGTAGGCCGGACCAAGCGAAGCGCCGCTCCGGCATGATTTTGTGCTGTCTGTTGTGTGGGATTGCCGGAGCGGCGTCGCTGCGCTCCTTGGTCCGGCCTACTGCAATGCATTCCCGGCCGCTTACGTCTAAATCACATTCGAATGCCTGGTGGCTTTGCTTTCGGCTAGAATGGGCCGCATGAAAACTGCATTGAAAACAATCCTATTGTTCGCTTTGGGTTGCGGCGGCGTCAGCAGCGCGAGCGATCCAAGGCAACCGAACATTCTGTTCATCTTTGCTGACGACATTGGACAGGAGGTGCTGGAATGTTACGGAGGTCAGTCTTACCGAACGCCTCACCTGAACGAACTGGCCCGGACAGGCATGAAGTTCAATCAGGCGTTCAGCATGCCGGTTTGTCATCCATCACGGATCACGTTGATGTCGGGGAAGTACCCGTTTCGTCACGGTCCAGTGAGTTGGGGAGACTATCCGAAACAGGCCGAACCGTACACGTTTTCGAATCTACTGAAGACGGCCGGTTATCGAACGGCGATCGCCGGCAAGTGGCAACTGTGCTTGTTGGGCGAAGATCCTTTCCATCCGCGGCGGATGGGATTCGACCATTGGGATCTCTTCGGTTGGCACGAAGGTCCCCGATATTACGAACCAATGATCCATCAGAATGGCCAGGTGCGTGCCGACACGTTGGGTTTCTACGGCCCCGATCTCTATGTCCGCAGCGTGATCGATTTCATGAAGGACAATCGAGATCGGCCATTCTTGGCCTACTACTCGATGGCAGTTGCCCACGAAGTGACGGATGACTTAACGCCACCTGTCCCCCATGGCCCCTTCGATCGCTACGACAACTACGACGAGATGGTCGCTGAAACAGATCGGAACGTCGGCCGCTTGATCGCCGCGCTGAACGCATTGAAATTGCGTGACAAGACACTGGTGATATTTCTAGCAGACAATGGAACGCCACCAGAAATCATCATCCGTGCCGATGGACAGGAATTGAGCAGAGTGCCTGTGGTGTCGCGTCGCAATGGTCTGGACGTACCGGGTGGAAAGAAGCAGCTGACCGATGCGGGAACCAACGTTCCGATGATCGCCAATTGGCCCGGCACGATCCGTCCAGGCCAGGTCGTGGACGACTTGGTGGACTTCAGCGACTTTCTGCCAACGTTCATGGACCTAGCTGGGCAGCCCATCCCCGATGGTCTGAAGCTAGATGGTGTTAGTTTTGCAGATCGACTGCGTGGCACCGGAACGTCACCGCGAACGTTCACGTACTGCGAGGAGGCGGTTTTGCCGAAACCGGGTGGCGTCGAACCTGATGGTGAAAGTTCGGGCCTTAAATGGGTCCGCAATCAAGATTGGAAACTCTACAACAATGGACGGCTGATCCACATGGCCGAGGATCCACTGGAACAATACCCGTTCACCTCGGGCGAAGACAACGCACGCCGAACCGAGATGCGATCGCTGCTAGAGAACGTTTTTCGTGACCTCGATTCGGCTGGGACATCTCCAACCGCACCCTAGGATGAATCTGGCGACGATCCTCACCGATCGAGCGATCGTCGATACGCTGCCCAGCCCATCACTCCTAAATTAGTTGACCATTTCGTATTCGTTCACGATCAAGACGGTCACCCGCCTTCGTGTTTGGCTTAGACCATTCGTCGTACATCCGATGCAAACGTCGGGAACGCAAACAAGGTGGATTTCAGATCGGTTGCTGTTAAACCGAACTTCATCGCCAAAGCGAACAGGTTGATCGTTTCCTCCGCGGCAGGGCCAAGCAGATGAGCCCCCAAGATCCGATCGGTCTGTTTGTCGACCAGCACCTTATAGCCTGCGCAATCCAGTCTCGTCTTGCGGACCGATCCCCACGTGGAAGTATCCTCGTACCGAACGTCTACATTCGGATACTGCTCCAATGCCTGGGCCTGTGTCAATCCGACTGCTGCCAAGCAGGGTGTGGTGAAGACGACCGCGGGCACCGCACCGTAGTCGGGGGCCGTGTCGGGCGTTTCCGAGAACAGATTCTTGACGACGATTCGTGCCTCTTCATTGGCGACAGGTGTCAATCGCGGCATCCCACTGTGGACACAGTCACCTCCAGCGAATACGCGGGGATTGGAAACGCTGCGCATCGTTTCGTCGACTTCGATTCCTTGCTCGCCAAAGTCTACACTTCCAGCAGCTAGGTCCAAATCAACGATGTTGGGGACGCGTCCGGCCCCGTGAACGACAAGCTGCGACTCGACGGTCTGATCATCGCCACTACCATCGATGGAAACAGATAATCCGTCTTTCGTGCGTGTGACGCCGGTCACCTTCGACTGCATCGTGAACTCGATACCGATTTGACGCGACCGATCGACTAGCTGGCCCACCAGATCGGCATCAAATCGCATCAGCGGCCGCTCGTTCGAATCGACGATGACGACACGGCTGCCGAAACGGGCCACGACATGGGCAAACTCCATCGAAATGTAGCCGCCACCGATGAAGGTCACCTGCGAAGGCATCGTTTCCATCTCCAAGAACGCATCGCTTCTGGTTACCAGATCGCTCCCCTGGATCTGTAGAGGCGACGGCATGGAACCGGTTGCGATAAAGATCCGTTCGCCTCGTAACTCGACACCATCCACGCGAATCGTGTCGGGGCCCGAGAAGCGAGCGATACCGTGAAAGGTGCGGATCCCACGCTTTTGAAATGACGCTTCGCTCTTCTGCGTGACCGGACGAGTGAACTGCTGCTTGAACGCCAGTAAGTTTCCCCAATCGATCTGTGGATGGTGAAACGTTGCCAAACTGCCGTTGGCACGAATCGCTTGGTCCACCAACTTGCCCGCATTGGTGAAAACCTTTTTGGGATTGCACCCACGCAGGGCGCAGGTTCCACCGAAGCCTCGCGATTCCACGACCGCAACCGACTTACCGGACTCCGCCGTCTTCTTCGCGACCGTTCCCGCTGCTGGTCCGGTGCCGATCACAATCAGGTCAAATGAATGATCGATCATGGCAGTTGAATGTCCAGTCCGTGGTTGAAGCGGTTGGTAAAGTTTGCGAGTGCGACAGCACCGGCCAGACTGACCAGTTGTTTGTCGTCCAAAAACTCCTTCAACTGATGAACCGTTGCGGCATCGATGTTGGCTGTCTTCGTCAACTGTTCCGCGTAAGACAGGACCGCCTTCTCCTCGTCATCAAACGCGTCACTTGATTCGAAGGTACCGATCTGCGCGATCTGTTGATCGCTGATGCCAGCTTGCTTGGCGGCCTGTTCGTGGTAGTGCGAGCAATACTCACAAGCGTTGATGTGGGAGGCTTTCATATACGCGAGCTCTCGAAACTTGTCAGGCAAGTCGTTTCGAATGCCGTCATTGATTTGCGTCATCCCACCAAGCAGATCTGGTTGGTGGGCCGCCGTGCTGAAGATATTCATCGAGCGACCAAACTTTTCCTGGATCGCCGTCAGAATGGGCTGCGACTTCTTGGGGGCGTCATCGATATCGAGCGGTTGCACATAGGGCATGTTGAAAATCCGTTGCGGGTGAAAACGATTGAGTTCAACATCTGCACCGCACACCGTGTGCCAACCTAGCGATCGGTCGTCACGTCCCCAACGATGACGACTTGGTCGGGTGATTGGGGATCGTGGATCTCGAAATCGGCAACAAAGCTGCAATTCAAGTCCGTCTGCTAGATTTGATGCCGCGTATCGACCAACTGAAATTCATGACGCCGCTGGCCCCTCGATATGCATTTCCATTGCAAAACCACTGGGATCAAGCTCCGTCACGATGGACTTTCACCAGTTCACCGGTGGCCTGACGAAGTACCGGAAGCACGTCGTGTTCGAACCATGGATTCCGTTTGAGCCAACCGTTGTTTCGAGGACTTGGATGTGGCAGTGGGAACATGGCAGGAGCTACAGAGCGCCAGTTTGCGACGCTATCGGTCATGTTGCCCGTGCGTCGATCAGTCCAATAGTGTGCTTGGGCATAGTTGCCAATCAGCAACGTCAGCTTGATCGACGTCAGTCGTTCCAATAACGGTTCGTGCCACAGCGGGCACATTCCTTTCGGGGAGGCAAATCGCCCGATCGGCCCCGGCCTGGATAGCAAAAGCCCATCGGCATGATCGCCACCATTTGGGGGTCGTAAAACTCATCGCGGTCGATCCCCATCCAATCTCTGAGCCGATCGCCGCTTGGATCGTCCCACGGGATTCCCGATTGATGGACTCGACGCCCCGGCGCCTGGCCGATGATCAGAATTTTTGCCCCGCTCGCAGCCTGAACCACCGGCCTTGGCCCAGCCGGAAGATGCGGGTCACATTCTCGGCACGCACGAATTTGTTTCAGCAAGACGGGAAGTTTCATCGTTGCAATTCAGACACTCAGCAAGGTCGATAGTTTGCACTGAATTCGATCTCCCAATATTCTAGCGAAGGCCGTTCGTATGGTTTCAATTATTGGGGGGCCTCGTTCTATGGTATTCGTTCCATGGCATTCGTACCAAAGTGTTCGCACGACGTGGCACCGACGGCCGATTTCACGCAGGAACGAAAGCCGTTCTGAGACGAGACATAGGTCTCTCCCGTTCCCGCAACACCGCGGCTAGGAAAAATAGTGCTGTCCAAATTCCTTCGCTTGGTTGTCGGTGCACTGCTAGCGTACATTGTATTCTTGTTTCGTGATTACGACGGCTTGATCGACCCTTTGGCAAAACCCATCGATTACTGGCCGTTCATTCATGTCCAAGTCTGCGTTGTCCTGATCGTGATTGCGTTGTGCATCGACATTGCCGTTCAGTTTCGCAACCGCCGCGGCGCTGATCGACAGCCCTAACCATTCTGGTACACACACACCATCTCGGCGGTCGTGACCGCCGCGTGAACATGCCGTGCGTTTCGACGTTTTGATCATTGGCCGCGATCACACGGTTAGGACGCGAACACGAAGGAAGTGCCGTGTCGATGAATACGCAAAGAAGAACTTATTATTCCATCTTTGACTTGCGCACTGAACGATGATCGGCTGCCTAACCGCCGATGACGATCTATCCGCGGAGCTTCCAGCCAACGATGATCCCAAGCCCGAAACACCACATCACGGCTACATCCGGTTTGCGCCGCGCGTAGTCGCGAAGTTGGCTGCCGAGGTCGCGAGCAGGCTCCGCAACAAAGTGGCTGCCGTAGGCTTGCAGCTTCTCCGCAGCAACTTCTGTGGCTTCCACCGTGTGTTCACGGCGTTCCACGTGACGATAGTTTGGTGAACTTGGATTGGCTTGTTTTGTTTTGATGGTCATGCGTCTAATCTTTCTGGTGTTGGTGAAGAATGATCGATCTGGAACGATCGTTGGAAAGTGGCTCGATGCTACATCCGCCAGCGATCGTGCCAGGTTGGTTGACGGCGACGCGGAGATCCAATGGATAGGCCGATCGCGATTCCAGTGATCAGCCCTACGCCTAGTGCAGCCATGACCGAACCCAGCGGGCGATCGGCGACCGCAATGGAAGTTTGGTCGTAAGTTTGACGAGCCCTCTGTGCGACCTGTTGGTACCCATCGTTGATCGCACGACCAGTTGACTGTGCGTAGTCCCGAGCGAGGTCGTTGACTCGATCGATCGTCGTTTCGCCGCCGCGGAATAGTGAGTCCACGTAAGCTTCGATTTGTTCTCGCGCCTGACCAGACTTTCTCTGGATCAATCCGATCAGCTGATCGGCATTCCCCTCCACCTGAAGCAGTTCCGCATCAGTGATCTCACCGTACTTTTCTTTGACGTTGCCGACGACCGTGTTCCAGTCGCCTTGCAGTTCTTGCCTTGTGGCCATTTGTGGACTCCTGTTTTTCTTTGCAGTGAAGCCGGTCGAACGAGTGGAAATCCGCTCGCCTATCGCCGGTTAATGCAGACGGTGTCAGGAAGCAAACGTTGTGCCGTTGACCACCACGCGGAACCGCTTCAAACTCACGGTGCGTACCGACCTCCGACAGCCATCCACCGTCGACTGGGAACGTTGCTGCAATCCGTGGCGACGGGCAGCGTATGATGGGTGTCAGCGGGATAAAAAGTGACGTGATAGAATGGATCAAGATGTTGTTCGAAAGAGACCAAGGTGGTCGATTTCCTGCCAACGCCTGGATCTGTCAACGGAGAGCGGGGGACCGATCTGCCGCATCCGCGAACGTCGGTCCGTGGCGGCTTGGTGTCGAAGACGCGGCGGAAGGTCACGATGGTCGGGCGGAAACAACAGACCCATTCGTGCTGGATCGATGGCGATAGTGCGTTGATTGATTCGACAACTTTCCGAACGCGGGCGATCCGAACGCGGGCGAATGGAACCACTGAAAGAGACTTGAAGAATATGACATCAGCCATGCCACCGAAGATCAGCACAGGCAATCCCGACCTCGACGACATACTGTACGGTGGACTGACCTCTGATCGGCTCTACCTGGTCGAGGGAATGCCGGGCACAGGAAAGACCACCCTTGCGCTGCAGTTCCTGCTCGAAGGAGCTCGCAACGGCGAAAAGGGGCTGTATGTCACGTTGTCGGAAACCAAGCAGGAATTGCAGGGCGTCGCTGAATCACACGGCTGGACGCTGGATGGAATCGAGATCTACGAATTGGTCGATACCAAGGCGATCGAAGACCCCCGGCTGCAGTACACGATGTTCGAACCGTCCGAGATCGAACTGGGGACAACGGTCGACGGCGTGTTGGAACGGGTCAACCAGCTGCGACCCAAACGAGTGGTCTTCGACTCGCTCTCCGAGATGCGATTGCTTGCACAAGGTTCACTCCGCTACCGGCGACAAATCTTGGCGCTGAAACAGTTCTTCGTTGGTCGTGGTTGCACGGTGCTGTTGTTGGATGACTATTCCGGCGAAGACGATCAACACCTGCAAAGCATCGCACACGGTGTGATCCGGTTGGAACATCTTTTGTCGGACTATGGCGGCGAGCGACGACGGCTGCGGATCCTAAAGCATCGGGGCAGCGGATTCATCGGCGGTGCTCACGACATGAAGATCGTGCGCGGTGGCTTGAACATCTACCCACGCTCGGTTGCCACGCAAGATTCCACCGAAACCGCGACGCATTTGATCGACAGCGGCAACCGCGAATTCGACGAACTGCTTGGTGGCGGACTCAATGCCGGGACAAGCGCGTTGTTGCTGGGACCAGCCGGGGTCGGTAAGTCGTCGATGGCGCTGCAGTTCGCGATCACGGCGGCACAGCGAGGTGAACGCGCGATCCTATTTCAATTCGAAGAGAGCGAGCAGTCGTTGTTCGCTCGCGCCGCTGGTCTCGGATACGATCTGCGACGCCACGTCGATGACGGGCTGATCGAAATCATCAATCTGACACCTGGCGAGATCACTCCCAGTGAACTGGCATGTCTGGTCCGCAGTTCGGTGCGTCCGGATCCGCAGGGCCGATCTGTCAGTATCGTCGCGATCGACAGTCTGAACGGCTATCTGAATTCGATGCCGCACGAAAAGCACTTGATCATCCAGTTGCACGAATTGTTGCAGTTCCTGAGCAAAGAGAGCATCTTGACATTGGTCGTCGTTGCCCAGCACGGCATGCTGGGACAATCGATGGGCACACCGATCGATGCCAGCTATTTGGCGGATTCGGTGGTTCTGTTCCGATATTTCGAAGCCGCCGGTGAAATCAGACAGGCGATCTCGGTGATCAAGAAACGCACTGGCCGGCACGAACGATCCATTCGCGAATTCAAACTAAGCAACAAGGGCGTCGAAATCGGACCGCCACTAACGAAGTTCCGGGGCATCTTGACCGGAGTGCCGGATTTCGTCGGCGAACAGGGATCGTTGATTGCCAAGGATAGGGAACAGCATTGATGGCGAAGCTACCGACACAGGATCATAGCGATGGCGCAACCGTTGCCGGGCTGGACGCACTGAACCAGCGAGTGGTGGCGCTGACTCCAACGCCGCAAGACGCCCGCCTGTGCCATCAAGTGCTGGTACAGAATGGCATCGCGGTTTGCTGTTGCGATTCGATCGCAGCGTTCACTGACGCCATCACCGAGGGTGCTGGGATTGCACTGATCGCACAGGAACACTTGGGCGAGGTCGCCATCGCTGGACTGAAGCAAGTGCTAGTCCATCAACCGAAATGGTCCGAATTGCCGGTGCTGGTGCTGCTGCAGGCTGGTGAGGTCGGATCCAGCACGCTGCAGCGAATTTTGTCACTTGGGCATGTCACGCTGATCAACCGACCGCTTCGAATCTCCATCTTCGTCAGTACGGTGTTGGCGAAGCTGCGCGATCGTTCGCGGCAATTCGAGGTTCGTGATCTGCTGCAAGAGAAGGACAGAGTTCAACAAAGTTTGCGACAGTCCAGCGAAACGTTCCGACGATTGATCGACGATAGCCCTCAAGGCTTGTATGTCGTCGACAGCGAGATGCGGATGCGATACGCCAGCAAGGGCGCGCGTGAAGCGTTCTGTAACGTCGAACCGCTGATCGGCCGATCGTTGAATGAATCATTGCGAGTGATTTGGTCCGCCGAAGTCGCGGACGAAGTGACCCGGCAATTTCACCACACCATGGAAACAGGCGAAGCGTATACGTCCCCAACCTTCGTCCATCAACGTGCCGATAAAGACGTGACCGAAGCCTATGATTGGTCACTCGAACGGATCGTGTTACCAGGTGATCGATACGGCGTCGTTTGTCACTTTTACGATAACACTCAGCGGCAACTGTCCGTCGAAATGCTGCGTCAAAGCGAGAAGTACTTTCGCGAGATCGCGGATGCGTCGCCAGCGATGCTCTGGGTCACCGACGAAAACCATCGATGCACGTTCCTGTCGAAAAGCTGGTATGTGACGACTGGACAGACCGAAGCCGACGGGATGGGACTTGGTTGGACCAACGCCACTCACCCTGACGATCAACAGCGTGCCGCGGAAGAGTTTCTAGCGGCCGCTACCGCACGCCAGCCGTTTGCATCCGAATTCCGCCTGCGACTGGCCGATGGCGACTATCGCTGGGCCGTCGACGTAGGACGCGCCCGTTTCGCGGACGACGGAACGTTCCTTGGCTATACCGGCTACGTGATCGATGTCGACGAGCGGAAAGCGTTCGAACAATCGTTAGAACGAGCGAAGCATATCGCCGAGACGGCCAACCGATCGCGCGGTGAATTTTTGGCGAACATGTCGCACGAAATCCGCACACCGATGGCGGCGATCATGGGGCACGCTGACATTCTGAAAGACCACATTCGTGATCCCGACAACTTGCAGGTTGTCGAAACGATCCGACGCAATGGTGACTTTCTGTTGAATATCATCAACGACATCCTGGACTTGTCGAAGATCGATGCCGGGAAGATGGAAATTGAAAAGGATCGTGTTCGCCCCGACGGAATTCTCGCCGAAGTTCGCTCGTTGATGGACGTTCGAGCGTTCGAGAAAAAGATTGCTCTGCAAATCGAGTTTGATGGTCCGATTCCCGAATGGATCGAAACCGACGCGGTGCGACTACGCCAGATCCTGCTGAACCTAGTCGGCAACGCAATCAAATTCACGGACCAGGGAAAAGTAAAAGTCGTTTGCCGTTACGCAGACGATGCTTCGAAACATGGTCGCGTTCAAGGTGTCGATTCGGCGACCGTCGACAAACGCGTCCCGGGCCGCCAGCGTCGCACCGGCAGAATGGTCTTTCATGTGATTGATACGGGTATCGGCATCAAGCCACAGGACCAACAGCTGTTGTTTCAACCTTTCCAGCAGGCCGACAATACGTCCACCCGATCGTTTGGCGGTACCGGGTTAGGCTTGGCAATTTGCCGGCGTCTTGCACAGGCGCTCGGTGGCGAGGTTTCGCTGGAGAGTGAATTCGGCCATGGCAGCACGTTCACGCTGTCGATTGATACGGTGGCCAAGGGATCGTTGGTCGAACCGAACCTGTCGGTCAAGGTTTCCGAAGACAAGCCAACCGAGTCGGCGACGATTTCGGGGAACATCCTGGTGGTCGATGACCGACGTGACATCCGCTATCTCGCACAGCACTTCATTGAAAAGGCAGGCGGGCGAGTGCTGACGGCAACCAACGGGCAAGAAGCGGTCGACACGATCGAGTCGGACGATCGCCCCCAGATTGATTTGATTGTGATGGACATGCAAATGCCGGTGATGGACGGGTACAGTGCCGCGGCGGAACTCCGCCGCCGAGGCTGTGACCTGCCGATCATCGCGTTGACTGCCAACGCCATGAAGAGTGACCGCGACGAATGCCTCGCGGCCGGCTGCACCGACTACACAACCAAGCCACTCGACAGCCAAAAACTGATCGCCATGATCCATCGCCTAACGGCCGGCCCCAGCAGCAACGGGCCCAGCAGCAACGGGCCCAGCTAGGGCAACCTCGGCTAAGGCGGCCCCGATCGAAATCGCGATCCTCCACTGCATGATTAGTCGAGCGATCGCGTCGCCACTTTGATAAGCTGAATGGCCAGTGGCTTGTCGATCAACGCGGCATTGATCCGCCGACCAAAGACGGCATGGGTCTCACATTGCGTCCTTGCCCACCACGACAGAACGAGAGTTGCCGTTTCAGCCAAACTCGATTCGCAGTTGCTGACGCGTGCTCGCAGAGGTTGGTTATCTTTCCCATGAATGGAGTGTGCACATGATCTGGAAGATGTTTTTGGCTCGGTTGCGTAATGGACGAAAAACAACGTCTGCAACGTTTGGCTGATGCGATCGCGGGCTCCGGTGCGCGAATCAACGATCCGTATGGGATTGATGCCCAAGGTTCCATGCTTGGTGATGAACATATGCTTCGGCTCGCAGACTGGGCAGACCTCGAATACTTGGTGGCATCGCGATCGCAGATCACGGATGCGTCGCTTCCTGTGATCTGTTCGTTTTCAAGACTCACAGACCTTTGCCTTGGTGGCACGGCGTTGCCGCAGCAACGGATACGGGCAAGTCCTTCGCTCAGTTGATGACCAGATGATGATCATCGACCCTTCACCCGGAGACCCCGAACGCTCACCCCGTGAAAACCTATTCCGCTTGGCTAGCCGAGGCCGACGCAGGTTTCCCTTCTTGTTTGGACTTTACCCAAGCGGCCGCCTCTTGAAACGTTGCAACCCAGACCGAGTCGTCTTCTTGCAGGAACCGAAGGATCTCTTTGTGCCCGTCTGCACTGATTGCAATGTGATCGCCGCCAACACCATGAAACATAAAAACGAGCCAGCCGTTGTTGTCTCGTGTGGCGGTTACTTGATTCAGTTGATAGGCCACGTCGCGTTGGTTGCCCGCAAATGTCTTCACATCAAATAGATTGGTTTCGCCGTTGCTTGGCACTTCAAAGCCAACCTTCGTGCCACGGGCGGCAAAGAACCGCTCTTTGACCAAGGGGATATAGCTATGTTTGTCTTCGCCGATGTACGTGCTGCCGCACGGATAGGCGAACGTGGCAATCTCCCGTTTGACTCCATTTTTGATCAGGTTGGCCAGATTCTGATCGAGTTCTTTCGCCATGCGTTCATCATCGTAGTCCTCCAACGCATTGCCTGGCTTGACCCAATCATTTTTGCGAGCGCAGGGGTGATTGACCGTGTGCCCAGCCAACTCGTGCCCTTCCTCACGAATCCGATCTACGTCGTCTTGTGACCAACGATAGTCGGCATCGCCCGGACAGAAGAAGGTGCCCTTCAGACCCGCGGCCTTCAACTGCGGCAAGGCATGAACAATCTGACTTGGCAGGCCATCGTCATAGGTCAGTGAAACACAATAGCTTTTGCCTTCTGGCCAATACCCGTCCTGTGCGGTGGCCACCGATGGAAGTGCGATCAAGGAGGCCAAAAGTACTAGCCAGTTTGACTTTGTCTTCAGAAGCATGCAACGAACTTTGTTCAATGGATCGTATCGGGTGGAAAAACGCCAACTTCGATCGGCGCCAGCAACAAGCAGCACTGCCCCCCGATCGTAGCACGCACACAGCCACAACGCGAGCAAATCCCCCCCCGGAACACGAACGCAAACGTCCGCCTTCAAGCAAAGTGCAAGGGCACCGTACCGCTCAACCTTCCTCTTCATTGCCGCGGTGCCCCCAAGCCGCCGCGGATGTTAACGGTGTTGCATTTCGGGTTGTTGAAAAGAGCGTGCCAGGTTTTGCGTGACTCCCGATTGCACGGCGAACCCCGGGAAACAAGCAATGTGAAATCTCTGATTTCTTTCCGGTGCCCTTCGTTTCTCTTCCTGCGACTTGATTCTCTTAGAGTGTTCAGTCCTCTCGTTGTGCATTTCATCGATACGTTTCTGTTCTTCGGATTTCGTCGCTCTTCCGGGCCTAGCAATATCCTTCATCGATTCAGGGAGAACAGGAAACATTGGACTCGAGTGAAGAAGAAAGCAGGTGTCTCCATCATCTTCCGCCTCGGTCTTATCTACGTCGGAACTGGATTGAAACCATTGCGGATCATGCATGCTACGTTGGCATATCGGCACAAACACGAGACATGAAACGCAGGCTAGAAAGATCGACATCATTTTCCACCATTGTTCGAAATCGATCGATCCGAGTTGTAGCTAACTCATCCGCCGTTTGGATGCTGCCAAAAATCAGAACGATGCTGTTCGTTCGGCCAGCACAAGCCAGAAGGTTTCGGTCGACATGGTCGATCAAACGATCACTCGATCGTTCACTCGATTGGTATCGTTCGAAGGATTTGAAACGATCGGACTGGCCACGGGCGAAGGCGACGATTCGATCGAGGTACGCAGGGTGGTGTTGACTCGACTCGTGCACGTGCGGTGGCTGATGCACAAGACGCTTGGGATTGTTCACGTCCATGCCCTTCGGCACACGCTCGGGACCCACCTGTCGATCAGCGGAGTGGCACCCCGAGTTGCCCAGGCCACGATGCGTCATAGCGACATCGAATTGACCATGAAAACCTACACCGACACCCGACTGCTGGAGACGGCCAGCGCGGTCGAGTCTCTCACGATCATGAGGGACCTTCGATCGACGCAGGTGAGCGCCGATGCACCAATGGATGCACCAGATTCAGGCCGACGGTGTCCAAAGGAGTCCATTCCTGTCACTTTGGGCAATCTGGGGCGTCGTCGGCGATTGCCCCTCAGTCGACGAAAAAACCCTGTAAAACGCTTGGTTTCCAGGGTTTTTGACCAGTCGGGGCGATGTGATTTGAACACACGACCTCTGCGTCCCGAACGCAGCGCTCTACCAGGCTGAGCCACGCCCCGATTGTGCTGCCAATGATAGTGAGTCGGTGGACGTTGAAAAGATGGTATTGGCTGATTTTTGGGGCCAAATTTGCCGCCCGTGCGCGTTGGGTCTGGGGGACGGATTTGCAGTGGGGCTTTGCAACGAAAAGGACACGAAATCGGGCGGCATCGGTGGCTGGTGTTTTCGCTGAGAGCCGAGTTTGGGGGCGTTCGGCAGTGGCTCTTTCGCTGCGGCGCCCCGCGGCGGTGATCTTCCACTAGAATGCTGACCCGGGTTTGCCCGGCTGGGGTGCGGCGGTTGATCGTGCCAGGCCGGGCGTTCTTGCACCACATCGAACCGATCAATTACCGCTTCTGTCGCAAACTGCATCTATGAAAATCAAGTGCCCGGCCTGTTCTCAGGTTTTGAACATCCCCGACGCCGCGGCCGGGAAAGTCGTCAAATGCCCTTGCGGGAAACAGCTGCGAGCTCCTGGTGGCCCCGCCAAGACCGGAGCTCCTGTGGCCGCCACGCCACGGCGTCCCACGGCAGGCCCAGCCGGCCAGGCAAATCCATCGGCGGCTCCACCCCGACGGCCCGCTGCGGTATCGAATGACTTCGACCCCGGCATGTTCGACGAATTGACCACCGGTGACTTGCAACCGGTCCGAGCGGTCGGGCAACCGGGCAGACCGGCCAGCAGCAATCCCTACGCGCCGTCCGGTGGCGGTGGCCATGGTTCGTCCGGAAGTTTTGGCGGTCCGATCGCCAGTGTCTGGAAACGCTTCCTTGGATCGTTCGTCGACGGCTTGATGTTCATGGTCGCGTTCGGCATCGGGATGGGCTTGGTCGCAGCGATGGGGGCGGCGATGGGACAACAAGAGCCGACGCCGGTAATGACAGCAGTCATCATGGTGGTGATGCTGTTTCCCGTCGCGTTAGTACTTGCGCTCAATGCAGTGCTGGTGACCAAGTCTGGCCAAACGGTCGGCAAGAAGGCGGTTGGGACGCGGATCGTGATGCAAGACACCCGTGAGCTACCTGGATTCATTCAGGGCTGGCTGTTGCGATCGCTGGTGTTCGGGATCGCCAATCAGTTCATCCCGTTTCTGGCATTCATTGACGGGTGTTTCGTGTTCACAGAGAACGCTCGCATGCTGCATGACCGCATTGCCGGAACGGTCGTGATCGACGTCTAACGGTTGCCCGCGATTCTGCGGGGGAAACCACTTGGCGTTGACGTGCGATCCGTTGACGCGGCGTTTGACGGTTCTTCCCAGTGGTGGCAAACTGGGCGACAATGGACGTCACTGGACTTTTGCACGGACGGGGAACTGATCGATGGCACGCAACGAACAACTGATTCGCCAGCACAAGCTGCTGCAATTGCTGGAATACTCGCATTTCGGCCGCACGTTGGACGAATTGCGTGGCGACTTGGTGCTGGATTTGGGGCTGACGAATCTGCACGAACGGACGGTGCGGCGTGACGTCGAGGCGTTGCAAGCGGCCGGGTTCGACATCCAAAACGAGACGGTCGAACGTGGCAAAGTCTACAAGCTGGGGCAGAACAACAAGGGGGTTCACGAAGTCGGCCTGTCGGCGTCCGAGATGATTGCGTTGTCGATCGGACGCGAACTGCTGTACCCATTGGTGGGAACCCAGTACTGGCGCGGTATCGAGACGTTCTGGAACAAGGTCCAAGAAGCGGTTCCCGATGGTGTCTTCGATCACTATTCGCGATACCGAAAGACGTTGCATGTGTTCGGCGGACCGAGCAAGTCCTACGAAAATCACGAAGGGATGTTGAAGACGATCAACCGAGCGATCGTCGAGCATCGCGTGGTCGAGGTCGAATACGAATCGGTCGGAAAACCGGCGTCCACGCGGCGGATCGAACCGTACGGATTGGCGGTCTATCAGAGCAGTATCTATGTGGTTGCTGCGGCGCCCGAAGTGACGGAGCCGAGCGAACGGCTTCGCAACTGGAAACTGGACCGGTTTCGGCATGCCACCGCATTGGACGAATACTTCAAGCCCGACCCCAGCATTGAACTGTCGAAACATCTGGGCAAGAGCATCGGCATCTTTTCGGGCGAGGATCCAACGATGGTCCAAATTCGTTTGGGGCAACGTGCCGCCGCCTACGTTCGTGAGGACCCTTGGCACCCGGAACAGAAATTGGAATCGCACGAGGATGGATCGACCATGATGACGATCCCGGCATCCCACCCGCGGGAGGTGCTTCCGAAAGTGCTGTCGCTGGGGGCTGACGCTGAAGTCATTTCGCCACCGATCTTCCGCGAAGCGGTCGCCGAAGCGGTCCAGAAAATGGCAGCTAGCTACGCGGCCAGCAGTGTTTGACGGTCTCGACGACGTGCTAAGAAATCCAGAATGGGCATCGGAAATGCCTGTTCCGGCTGCCTTCTGACTTGTCGGGGCAGTTAGATTGGAAGGCGTAGAAACAGCTCCGCACGCTACTCATTCTGTCACCACCCGCTATGCCAATTGATCGCATGTTCACGGATCGTCGTCTGCCAATCGCATTGGCGGCCATGTTGTTCGTCCAGGCGGCGAGCGAGCCGCCCGGTGGTTGCGTGGCGATAGCGGCGGATGATTTTCAGGGGGATACCGAGGTCACGCAGTTGATCGAACAGCTCGGGGCGGCCAGCTATGCCACTCGCAGCCTCGCGATGGAACGACTGCAACGCATGGGGCTGGAAGCCTTCGACAAGCTGAACCTAGCCCAGTTTCACCCTGATATCGAAATCGAAATGGCGGCTCGATATCTGGTCAGCAGTTTGATCGTAAGCTGGTCCAAGGATTCGGACCCGCAGGTGATTCGCGATACTCTTCACGAATACGGCGCCCAAAGCGAATCGGAACGCACAAGTCGCATCGAGATGTTGGCGGAGTTTCCCGATCGCCAGGGGTTACCCGCGCTGGTCCGATTGGCCAAGTTCGAAACCTCGCTGCGTTTAAGCCGAGTGGCGGCGCTGACGTTGATGCAGCAGAAGATGCACAGCGATCCGAGCGAGCGCAGTCGAAGCGCGGAACTGATCAACGAAGGGTTGGGCAACAACCAACGGCAAGCGTCCGAATGGTTACGCGTGTACGCCAAAGATTTGGCGGCGGGTGAGTATTCAGCCGAGCGATGGCGTCAGCTGATTCAACAGCAACGCGACCAAATGGACTCGCCATCTTTGACGGTGTCCAGTCGCGAATCCGTCCTGGAACTGGTTCAGATCTGTGCGATGCGAGCCATCGATGCAGGCCAGCGAGAGGTAGCCCTAAGTTTGGCTCGCGAGAACATCGATCTAATCGTTCCCGCCACGCGGAACATCACCGACGCTTGTTCCTGGGCAATCGATCATCAACTGCATCCATTCGTCTTGGATTTGCGAGACCAGTTCCGTCCCATGTTCGATCCCCATCCGGTGTTGCTTTACGGGGCGGCGGAAGCCGAGAAGGTTGCTGGCAACGACGAACGAGCAAGCGAGTTGGCGGACTTGGCGTTATCGATCCTGCCGCTGCCAAGAACGGAAGAAGAAAAGAAGGCGATGACGCCTAAGGAGATCGAGGATACAGCCCAGGCACACGTCGAGATTGGAATGAGTCTGCAGAAACGCGGCCTCTTCTTTTGGGCCGAGCGTGAGTACCGAAAGGTCATCGATGCAGAAGAAATCGGCGGTCAACCGTCCGCAGTCGTTCGCGATCAGCTAGCGTCGATGTTAGCGGAATTGCAGAGGCACGAAGAAGTGGTTGCTGTTTTGACTCCGTTGATTGAACGCGTCGACAAAGACGATGATTTCAAGCAGCAGTTGAATCGAATCTTTTTCCGCTACAACCATTTCCGCAGCGAAGTGCTGTATCACGGCGCGTTGGCGAAGATCAAAACGGGCCATCTGGACGAGGCTCGCCCGCTACTGACTCAGGCATACACGTTGTCGCCGTCAAACATCGACATTCTGATCACGATGTACCGAACCGACGGTGACGAGGAGTGGCGGCGGCATGTGAAGTCCAAATTGGATGCCGCCGTACGACGAGCCGCGTCGCAGGTTCAGACGGCTGAAATGCAAGTTCAAGGCCAGCGACAGATGGGCCTAGCGAGTGTCGCGGAGTTGATGAACCAATACGCATGGTTGATCAGCAACACCGAAGGCGACAAGCAATTGGCGCTGGAATACAGCTTGAAGTCGTTGGAATTGGATGCCGACGGCGCCAAGTACGACACCTGCGGCCGCTGTTACTTCGCCATCGGTGACTACGACAACGCGATCCGGATGCAAAAACGCGCCATCAAGCTAGTGCCCCATTCGCCACCGCTGGAACGTCAGCTGAAAGAATTCGAGTCGGCACGTGAAGCCGCCGAAGCGCAGCAAGAGTCTCCTTAGGCGGGGCCCCACCACCCCCGACCCCTCTCCCCCAGTTTGAGTGCGAGTAGAACTCGCGTTCAAACCGGGGGAGAGGGGAGGCAGGACGTGGGAGGGAGAGGCGTGGGGGACTCGGTAGGCGGGGCGGGTTTGTGGCGTTGGGCCGCGGCATGTGGTGCTTCGACGCCCTGCGTCCGATCGTGCTTTGCGCGCTTGCAACCTGGGCTCCTTTTGCCCCCTCTCCCCCCGATCCCATCCAAGTGGAGCTTGGATGGGATCGGGGGGAGAGGGTTGGGGTGAGGGGGGCCTGGATGCCGGCTTAAATCGCGTGGTTTGGTGCGCCGGGGGTGGTGCGCTGTGACGCCGATGCTTGGCGGTGTTGCTTGGCCCCCTCACCCCCGACCCCTCTCCCCCAGTTTGAATGCGAGTAGAACTCGCGTTCAAACGGGGGGAGAGGGGAGGCACGTCGTGGGAGGGAGAGGGGGGGAGACTCGGTAGGCGGGGCGGCTTTGTGGCGTTGGGCCGCGGCATGTGGTGCTTCGACGCCCTGCGTCCGCTCTTGCTTTGCGCGCTTGCAGCCTGGGCTCCATTTGCCCCCTCTCCCCCCGATCCCATCCAAGTGGAGCTTGGATGGGATCGGGGGGAGAGGGTTGGGGTGAGGGGGGCCTGGATGCCGGCTGTGAGCGCGTAATTTGGTGCGCCGGGGATGGTGCGCAGTGACGCCGATGCTTGGCTGTGTTGCTTGGCCCCCTCACCCCCGACCCCTCTCCCCCGGTTTGAATGCGAGTAGAACTCGCGTTCAAACCGGGGGAGAGGGGAGGCACGACGTGGGAGGGAGAGGGGTGGGGGACTCGGTAGGCGGGGCGGCTTTGTGGTGTTGGGCCACGGCATGTGGTGCTTCGACGCCCTGCGTCCGATCGTGCTGTGCGCGCTTGCAACCTTGGCTTCTTTTGCCCCCTCTCCCCCCGATCCCATCCAAGTGGAGCTTGGATGGGGGCGGGGGGAGAGGGTTGGGGTGAGGGGGGCCTGGATGCCGGCTGTAATCGCGTGGTTTGGTGCGCCGGGGATGGTGCGCTGTGACGCCGATGCTTGGCTGTGTTGCTTGGCCCCCTCACCCCCGACCCCTCTCCCCCAGTTTGAATGCGAGTGGAACTCGCGTTCAAACCGGGGGAGAGGGGAGGCAAGGCGTGGGAGGCACGCTGCGGGAGGCTTGTTGCGGCTCTTACAGCGTTGTGCTGCTCTTCAGCACTGGTACTAGCAGTGCTAGGACCACTCCTAGGACCAAGATTGCCATCACCAGCAACATCATGGGTTCTAGCAGTCGCACGAACAGATCCAACCTCCGGAAGGTTGTCTTTTCTAGTGAGTCGGCGATGTCGGGAAGCACGGTGTCTAGCGAGTTGCTTTCTTCGCCGACGCTGATCATTTCCGCGACGGACTGAGGGAAATAGCCGCTGCTGCGCAGTGGCGTTGCCAAGCTCTCGCCGCTCTTGATGTTCTCGGTCGCGTCTGCGATCGATCGAGTTAGCAGTCGGTTGCCGGCGGCCGAACCGGCGATTTCGAGTGACTTGAGGATCGGGACGCCGTTGCCCAGCAGCGTGCCTAGGACCCGACAGAACCTGGCCACCGCTAGACTCATTAGAATGTCGCCTAGCACGGGGATCTTCAGTTTGATTCGGTCCGCCAGATCTTTCCCGGCGTCGGTTTTCATCTTTAGATTGATCGCGAACCCGGCGATAGCGACCGCGATCAACAGGATCCAGCCGTAGCTTTGTAGGAATCCGCTGAAGCTTAGCAACCACTCCGTCATCCGCGGCATCTCGCCTTTTTTGCGCAGGCGTTCGAACAGCATGTCGAACTTCGGCACAAAGAAGACCAACAACGCGGTCAGCACCACACTACCGACCGAGAACAGGAAGATCGGGTACGCCATCGCGCTGACCGTGCGTCCCTTCAGGTCTTCTTGCAGTTCCGTGAACGCTCCGACACGTTCCAACGCATCCTCTAGGAAGCCGCCTTCGCTGCCGGCCCGGACCATATTGCATCCCATTTCGCTGAACACGCGCGGGAACTTTGACATCGCGTCGCCAAGCGGCTGGCCATCTTCGACCTTGCCCTTGATTTCGCCCATCACCTCTTTGAGCGTCGAGTTGGAACTTTGGTTCCCCAGCACCGTCAACGATCGCATCATGGGCACGCCGGCCCGAAGCAACGACGCCAACTGGCTGTAGAACAACGCCATCGTTTGTCCGTTGACCTTCTTCTTTCGCCCCGTCAGGCTGGCAATCGAAGTGTTGCCGACCGCCTCTTTGACTTCCACAGGGAACAACGACTTTTCGGCCAACATCGCCGTCGCTTCACGCTGGCCGGCGGCATCCAAGGTACCGTTGATCAGTTTGCCCGACATGTCGCGGGCGGAATAGGTGAAGGTGGGCACGGGAAGAAACGTCTTGGGAGTTAGAAGGAAAGGTTACGAGGCCAGGTTCGACGGTCGCGGTGCAGGATCCAACTTAGCTAGACTTGTTCGCCCTTGGTGACTCGCAGCACTTCTTCGACGCTGGTGTCGCCAGCAACGACTTTATCCCAGGCGTCCATGCGTAGAGTCCGCATGCCGTTTTTGATTGCTTCGCGGCGGATATCCCAGCTGCTGGCGCGATCCTGCGCCTTTTGGCGGATCTCGTCATTGGTGACCAACAACTCATAGATCCCCATTCGTCCACTGTATCCGAAACCGCGGCATTCACGGCATCCGATCGGTCGATAGATTTGGCGGTCGCCCAGACTGTCCCACGCAAAGTCCGGCGGCGCGTCATCACTGGTTGGCGTGAACGCTTCTTTGCAATGTTTGCACAGTCGTCGCAATAGCCGCTGTGCCATGACGGCTTCGACCGTACCGGCGACCAAGAACGGTTCGACGCCCATGTCGCCCATACGCGTGAATGCACCGGAGGCATCGTTGGTGTGCAGCGTGCTGAACACTAAGTGACCGGTCAAAGAGGCTTGGATCGCGTTTTCGGCGGTTTCCAAGTCGCGAATTTCCCCCACCAGGACCACGTCCGGATCATGCCGCAGGATACTTCGCAAGGACGTCGAGAACGTCAGTCCGATCTTCGAGTGGACTTGGATCTGGTTGATGCCGTCAAGCTGGTATTCGACGGGGTCTTCGGTGGTGATAATTTTGGTTTCGGGGCTGCGGATCTGTAACAAGCTGCTGTACAGCGTCGTCGTCTTCCCGGATCCCGTCGGCCCGGTGACCAGGATAATGCCGTGGGGGAGTTCGATAATCTTGCTGAATCGTTCGAAGATTGCCCGGGACATCCCCAGCTTTTCTAGCTCGAATACCATCGACGATTTGTCCAACACCCGCATCACCAAGCTTTCGCCGTGGATCATCGGAATCACACTCAGCCGGATATCGACGTCGCGTCCGTGGACTCGCAGCTTGATCCGCCCGTCTTGGGGCAATCGCTTCTCGGCGATATTCAGCTTCGCCATGATCTTTAGGCGGCTGATGATCGCTGCTTGGAATCGGTTGATTTCCGGCGGGGTGGGCTGGGTGTGCAGGATGCCGTCGATGCGGAACCGAACCACCAATCCGCTGCCCTGCGATTCAATGTGAACGTCACTGGTCCTCGACTGGATCGCTTCCAGCAGGATCTCGTTCACCAGCCGCACGACGGAGGCTTCCTGGGCCATTTCGCTGAGTTCGCTGCCGTCGGATTCAATCTTCTCTAGCAGTTCAACTTCGTTTTCCTCGTCCCCTTTGGCCGCCATCAACCCTTCGATGGTTTCGCTACCGACCCCAAGGTGCCGATTCATCAGTTTGGCGATTTCGTCGCGTTGGGCGACCACCGGGATGATGTTCTTGCCGGTCGACGAACTGGCTTCGTCCAACGGGTACAGGTCCAACGGATCCGAGGTTGCGACGACGATCGAATCACCGTCGAATCCGATCGGAAACAGCGAGCTGCGATAGATCAGTTTTTGTGGGAATCCTTCCAGCGCCGTCAGGTCCACGTCGACTTCGCGCAGATCGACAAAGTCCAGGCCGACTTCATCAGCCAGGGCTCGCAAGGCATCGAGTTCATCGACGTATCCCAGCGACACCGCGGACTGCAGAACGCCGCCCGAATCACTGGTTTGGCTTTGCGACAACTGTTCCGCTGTCAAAAGGCCTCGTCGTTTAAGAATTTCGCCTGCGTGCATGGTCATAGAAGCAGTTTACTGGGAAAGCATGGTCATCAAAGGAAAGATCGCGATTCGCGGCTAGTATTCCGTGTCCACGAAACATGCGGGCAAAAGTCGCTAGGACTGTCGTCAGTCACAACGAGGCCGAGACTCTTGACGGTTCGTCGATTTTGTTCCGTTTGTAATTCTGTATTTGAGCCATTTGGGCGATAGCCCCGGTTCTTGGATGATGAAACCGAGGCTATCGCCTAAACGACTGATTCCATCGACAAACCATCAACGAGTTCCGCTACCCCAACCAGGGTCTCGCGAAGCGGCCCTTAATTGCCTCTTCGTCCACCGCCACCGCCCGGTGCTCCACCGCGTCCACCACCGGTTGTTCCGCCACGTCCGCCACCCGGTGCTCCGCCGCGTCCGCCACCCGTATCACCACCACCTCGCATGGATCGAAAGAATTCGATGCGACGTTGGATGTCGGCTGCTGAACTGGCTGCGGCATCGCCGCCACCTGTGGATGTCGTCGGACGGGTAGTCGATGAACTGCTGCTAGTAGCCGTTGTCGAGCTTGATTTGGCTTGAGTGCCCAAAATGGATTCGAGCGCCAATTTTAGCACGTCTGGGTTGACCGCACCGTTCATCGTGTAGGTGCTGATCGTTTCTTCGGTGGTCATCCCGCCGGCGTCCAATTGTTCGACCAGTGCCCGGACCTCATTAAAGTCCTGGGGGGTGGCGATCACAACCAACGAATTACTCTTTTGGTCAACAGCGATGCTGATTTTGCTCGGCTCGCTGCCGGCGGCTTCTCCGCCGCCACCGCGTCCGCCACGTCCACCGCCACCACCACGCAGGGCTTGGATGAAGTCTTGGGGTGATGGTTGGCCGCCACCGCCACCACCTCGGCCTCCGCCACCGCTGTCTTGACCAGCGATTCGGTCACCAAAGACAGCCTTGACCACATCGGCCACTTCCTTGGCATCCTGGTAGATGACCGGAATCAAAAGCGGTTTGGCTGCTGTTTCAACGTCTTCGGGGCTTTCCTGGCGATCGATCTTTTCCAGAATCAGTTCGATCATTTGCAGATCGATCGGGCCGGCTTGAATGATCAATGCGTTCAGACGCGCGTCGGGAACGATGCTGACCGAACCGGTGGTCGTTAGGATCGATTTTGCCGACGACGATTCGCCACCACCACCGCCGCCCATGCCAAGCAATCCGCCTAGCATTCCGCCGCCGAGTCCGCCCATCATCGAATCCATGGCCGACGATGCCGAACTATCGGCGCCGCCAAGGATCTTCGAGATCAGCTCGGCCGCTTCGTCTGCTTTGCAGTACTTCAACCAGAAAACCGTTGGTAGATCGGACTGAACCGCTGACGGACCGGCGAGCGATCCCATCAACGATTCGAATGCGTTAAGTGCTTCGACGTCTTCCGATGCGATCAGGATTCCGGCGGGTGTGAATTGAACCACGATGTCGCTGCCGGCCACCGAAATGGTTTGGCTGGTGGTGGGTGTGGTGTTTTCATTTTCGGCGACAGCCAGCGAGTCCGAATCGGCGTCCGCGGCATTGGTATCCGACGAATCCTCTGGCGTGTCGGCTTGCACCACGACCAGGGTGTTCGCGTTGCCGGAAGTGCGGCGACGGTTGGTTCTTGCTTCCGAACCGGCAGGGACGGACCGTGGTCGATCGTCGACCGATTCCAAGTCCGATTCGCGGATGACACGTCGTTCTGGGATCCCGCCGCTGCCACCGGAGGGCCGCGATGGTGTGACGGTGCGGATGCGATTGGCGCGTCCCATCACGGGCCACAGTTCTTGGACTTGATTCAGTGCGTCTTCGGCGGCGCGTCCGGTGTAGGGCAGGATCCGAACCTTGTCGCTGAGTTCGCTGAGGTGGTCATCGCCTTCGAGTTCGGCCAACAGTTTCTCAACCAGTGCGATCTCGGCGTCAGTGCCTCGCACCCACAACTTGCCGCTGGCGGGATCGCCATCGACTGTCGGGCCTTCGCCGCCCTCTTCGGTGACGCCAAAGAACTTGTTGATCGTCAACAGTGCTTGCGCCGGATCGAGCCGACGCAGATCCAGCACCTTGAACGATTCGCCGTTGCCTTCCATTTCGGCAATGCTTCGTTTGATCATCTCGTGTGTATCGGGACGAGCGAAAGCGACAATCGCGTCGGTCTTTGGATCGATCGCAATTCGAGCGTCCGGTGTGCCGGCAAGCAAGGTTTGCAACACGTCAAACACGGTCGCGCTATCAGCATTGGTAATTGGGTGGGTGCGGAAGGTGGGCAGCGCGACCTCGGCACCGTCGTCGGCGGATGCGATCGCCAGCGGTTGATCCGCCTTGGCGATGATCGATTCCAACAGTCCGGTTTGGCCCGGCAACCCCGTTGCATAGATCCGATCGCCCAGCGGGCCGACTGAAATGCGAACATCTTCGCCGGCGTTGGTGCCCGCTTCTAGACCGAGCAAAGGACGCGCGATTTCCAGCAGTTCTTCGGCACCGCGATTCTTCAGCACGATTTCGACCACATTGGTGTCCGCCAAAGAAGCGTCCTGCAACAGTTCGCGAATGGCGATCAACTTGCTGACCGTTTCGGTCACTTTGACTTGGCGAGCGCTATCGAGCACGACCACGCGTCCCCAAGGGCCGACCATCAGCACCAATTCTTCGCGAGCGGCCGACGGAGTCAGGCTGCCCAACGGAAAGACCGAGCTGACGATATCGCTTCGGCCGCGTGCGTCCAGGTCTTCGGGTTTGACCAGTTCGGCGATCTCGCTGATCAGTTTGTTCGCGTTCTCGGCCTCCAGATCGATGACCTGCAGCAACCGACCACGTCGAACCAGCGAATAGCCGCGTTTCATCAACGACAGGTTCAGCACATCGAGCGCTTCGTCAATCGAATAGGACCGCGTCGGATCGGTGAAGGTGAAGCTGCCCATCGGAATCTGATCCAATTGCAGCGACAGATCCGCTTCGTCGGAAAACCACTCCAACACCGAACGCCATTCGGCGCCCGAGAAGTTAAACCGCAGGTCGGCTCCCACCTTGGCCGTAGGCTTCACCAACGGTTCGGCCCGATCGGACTGCGATTCTTCGGCCGGTTTCTCGGCTGCCTTTTCTGGGACATCGGTGACAGGCACCGCTGCGGCAGCTGGCGCGACATCGGTGGCTGGCTGCTGGGCGGCGAGCGGATTTCCGGTCGTGCACAGCAAGCTAACCAATGCAAAAGACGGCGCCAAAAATGCGAGTTTCGACTTCATGGGTGTGAAAGACCGCGTCTGATGAGAAAATGGAGGGGCGATGAGCGATATCTTAGTTACAGTCCGGCAGACTGCTGTTTGAGAAACCGGACTCTGGCGATACCTGTCGCAAGATCCTGCGTCCCAGTTCATCTAACCCCTTTGATTGCCCCGAGTTCTGGTCGTCTGAGCTTGTTGAAACGTTTTTCGGCCGAAAACACGCCATCGACGCAAACCGTGCAATCAGCCCATTCGTTGCGATCGCAACGAAAAAGGAGACGATGTCGGCTGAATGGAGGCTCCGCTGGGGACGCTCTGTATCCAAAATGATCCGCTAAATCGCTGAAAACACGTCGCCAGTGTGGATCGATCCTGTGCACATCACCGGGATGTTCAGGTCCGACAAGCGATCGAAACGGACCAAATTTGGGGTGGCGAACATGACCTTGGGGGAATGCCCATTTTGCGGGATCGGCAAGACGGGGAAGTGACTTGGGCAAGCCATCGTGGGCTGGTAAGATATGGTGCAGCGGAGCTCCTCTTTTCTAAATCCCATGTAAGCTCCGCCGGGCTGCTTGCCGTCACCCGGTGGGAAAAACTTGAGTACGAGATCGATGTTGAAGAAGCAAAAGAAGCTGATTCTTACGACCGAGCAGCAGGACGCGATGCGTCGAGCCGGGCGTGTGAACGCGCGCCTACTGGATTACATCCGACCGCATGTGACCGCGGGGATTTCCACGCGACAGATCGACGAAATGATCCATGGCTGGACGATCGACAATGGTCACGTGCCTGCCACCTTGGGATATCAGAACTACCCGAAAAGTTGCTGTACCAGCATCAATGACGTGATTTGTCACGGGATTCCGGACGAATACGTGCTGCAGGACGGTGACATCATCAACGTCGACATCACCACGATCGTTGACGGATGGCATGGTGACCAAAGCGAGACGTTCCTGATCGGCGACGTATCGGAAGAACGACGTGCGGTCACCCAATGTGCGTTTGATTGTCTGTATTTGGCGATCGAAGCACTGACGCCTGGATGTCGCGTCAGCACGATTGGCGAAACGGTCGTCCCCGAGGCCCATCGGCGCGGTTTCACCGTCGTACGCGAATATGTCGGACACGGGTTGGGGCTCCAGTTTCACCTGGACCCATCGGTGCCACACTTCCCCAATCGCCAAAGCCGCATCGACCGGCTTTACCCCGGAATGTGCTTTACGGTCGAGCCGATGATCAATGCCGGCAGCCGCTATACACGAAGCGACAAAGACGATGGATGGACAGTCCGGACCAAAGACGGACGTGCATCGGCCCAGTTCGAACACTCGCTGTTGATGACCGAAGACGGACCCGAAATTTTGACGCTGACCGAAGATGGTCCTCGCCGCGGGCACCAATTCGAGTCCAATTCGGGATCGCGTTCGACCGGCGACGCCAACGTCGAACCCGCGTCTTAAACCGCACGTCCGGTCAACGACGCGTGGCGGAATTCGATGGCATCGCCGAATGGTTTCTGATTGAGACCGCGGACGAAGGGAGTCGCCTGCGGTAGATCCCAGCGATTCGGGCATTCGCCGGTCGGGTGTGTTACGCTAGATCAATGGTCTGTTTCAGGCTTCGTTCCTAGGGCAGACACTTTGATTTCGTTCCTCTGGCGTTACGGACGCTGCGATGCATTTAGTATCCAAGGACATTCTGATCCACCGGTTTGTTCCCGACGACGGAGCCCCCACCGCTGCGGTTCGAGTCACTCATCGGACCGAACGGAAGGATGCCATCTGCAATGCGACGATATCGCCGCATGACAACCTGCGGACGGCGATGGCAGAGCTTGTCGAAAAGCTGAACCCGCACCCGGACCACATCGGTCGTCCCAAGCTGTTGATGTTTGACGAGGTCACGTTGAAGTTGCCCGAGTCGACCCAGGACGGATTGATCACCGAGATGCTGTGGAACTTCACGCGATCTCAGTGGCAATACTTTGTCAAATGTCGCAACGACCATGCTTCGGGAGTCTACGACTTCGCCGATCTGCAACTGTTCGAAGAAGCTTAAGTAAGAGTCCACAGCAGATCTAACGGCCCAGCACTTTTAGCCCCTCCCCCCCGGCCGCGCGATCCCCACCCGTAGCGCAAGTCGCCAAGACTTTCGGCCATCCCTCCGGCGGCGCGATCCCCACCCGTAGCGCAAGTCGCCAAGACTTTCGGCCATCCCTCCGGCCGCGCGATCCCACCCGTAGCGCAAGTCGCCAAGACTTTCGGCCATCCCCCCGGCCGCGCGAACCCCACCCGTAGCGCAAGTCGCCAAGACTTTCGGCCATCCCCCCGGCCGCGCGATCCCCACCCGTAGCGCAAGTCGCCAAGACTTTCGGCCATCCCCTCCGGCCGCGCGATCCCACCCGTAGCGCAAGTCGCCAAGACTTTCGGCCATCCCCTCCGGCCGCGCGATCCCACCCGTAGCGCAAGTCGCCAAGACTTTCGGCCATCCCCCCCGGCCGCGCGATCCCCACCCGTAGCGCAAGTCGCCAAGACTTTCGGCCATCCCCCCCGGCAACGCGATCCCCACCCGTAGCGCAAGTCGCCAAGACTTTCGGCCATCCCCTCCGGCCGCGCGATCCCCACCCGTAGCGCAAGTCGCCAAGACTTTCGGCCATCCCCTCCGGCCCTCCCCCCCGGCCATCCCTCCGGCGGCGCAGCCGAAACTCTTGGCGAGTTGCGCTACGAATTGCCACTCCCCGCTGGATTCGACGCGAATCTGACTAGGACCGTTCAACCGATGGACCAGTCTGGTTATTCTCAGTGGCATCCCTCCACTGAATCCCTCCCGTCAGGAAAATCGCACCGTGAAGAATATCGTGTCGAAACGTTTCTCAGGCCTTTTCGCACCGTTGTTGGCGGTCGCATGCTTGTCGTCGGCCCCCGTCCAGGCTCAGAACGATGCTGCTGCGGACAACGCATCCAAACAGCGGCCCCCCAATATCGTCCTGCTGCTTTCGGACGATCAAGCATGGACCGACTATGGGTTCATGGGGCATGCTGAAATTCGCACACCCAATTTGGACCAGTTGGCCAAAGAAGGCGCGACGTTCCGTCGTGGCTATGTGCCGACGGCGCTGTGCCGACCTTCGCTTGCGACCTTGCTGACCGGGCACTACGCGTCGACTCACGGCGTGACCGGGAACGATCCATCCCCCAAGTATGCGAATCCGAATTCCGAAAAGTATTCGCAACAACGTGCCCAACTGATTTCGTACCTAGACCGTTTTGACACGCTGCCGGAATTGTTGGCCGAGCGCGGCTACCTGAGCCACCAGAGCGGAAAACTGTGGGAAGGAAGCTACCAAAACGCGGGCTTCACCCACGGCATGACCAAGGGATTTCCCAATCCGGGCGGGCGACACGGCGACGTGGGCCTGAAAATCGGTCGCGATGGAGTCCAGCCTGTCAAAGAATTTGTCGAGATGGCCGTCGCGGAAGACAAACCGTTCTTCCTGTGGTACGCACCGTTCCTGCCGCACACGCCGCACAATCCACCGGAGCGGATTCTGGCGAAGTATCGCAACGACAATACACCCGAATCGGTCGCCAAGTATTACGCGATGTGCGAATGGTTCGATGAAACCTGTGGGGACGTCTTGAAACTGATCGATGATTCGGGCCAGCGCGACAACACCTTGGTCGTATCGCTGACCGACAACGGCTGGATCCAAGATCCGACCAGTTCCAAGTACGCACTGCGTTCAAAACAGTCCCCCAATGAAGGTGGCATCCGAACGCCCATCATCTACCGTTGGCCCAATTCGATTCGTCCCGCGGATCGTCCGGAATTGGCGACCAGCCTAGACATTGTTCCAACGATGTTGGCGGCCGCGGGTGCAAGGATTCCTGCCGATCTGCCAGGCCTGAACCTGATCCCCAACCTCTCCTCTGGTGACGCCATCGATCGCAAGCAAATTTTCGGGGAAAGCTTTGCCCACGATATCGCGGACATCGAAGACCCCGAAGCATCGATGCTGTTTCGCTGGGTGATCGAAGACAATTGGAAACTGTTGCTAACCTATGACGGCGAAGTCAATCGGTACGCAAGCACTCACCCACGCACAGAGCGGGGACCGCAATTGTTCGACCTAAGCAAGGACCCGACCGAGCAGCGGAACTTGGCTTCCCAACATCCCGACGTCGTCACGCGTTTGGCCAACGACATCCAGTCGTGGTACCCGGTCAAAACACGCAAGACAATCACGATTGCCCCGTAGGTAGCGACCGCCGCCTAGCGCTGTTGATCCAAAAACTGGACGACGCGATCGATTTGCTGCGGAGCGAAAAACTTTCTTCCTCCGTGGCCTGCGTCTTGGATCGTCACCAGTTTGGCCTTCAGCCCGGCCTGCTGATACAGCGAAACGATCCGTTGGCTTTGATCCAACAACACGGTCTTGTCTTTCGTGCCGTGGAAAACCAACAGCGGCGGGTCATCTGGACTGACATACGCCGCGGGGCTCGCTTTGGATTCCATTTCGGGTTTCAGCTTGCCATTGGGAGTCCCGCCCAGCAGTGCAAAGGATCCCGATTCTTCGGTATAGGCACGTTCAGGCTGTGTCTTCCCTCGCAGCACAAAGTCCGACGGACCAAAGTAGTCGACGATCGCCTGCACGGTCGACGATTGTTCCAAGTGGTCACCCAGGTCGCCCTCCAATTCCGCAACGCCACCGGACACGCCGGCCAGAAGCGCCAGATGTCCTCCCGCAGAACTGCCGGCTACCGCGATCCACTTTCCGCTATAGCCGTAACGATCCGCGTTTGCACGCAGCCAACGGATGGCGGCTTTGCAGTCGTGAATCTGCGCGGGGAAGATCGCTTGGTCCGTGAATCGGTAGCTGATGCTTGCCACCGCATAGCCGTGTTCGGTCAACACGCGGAGGGCTGGTTTGTTTCGTGAACCTGCTCGCCAACCACCGCCGTGGATCCAAACGACCAATGGCGGCGCCGGTTCCAAATCGGGGACATACAGGTCCAGTTTCAAAACCGTGCCATCCACGTTCGCGTACTGGAGGCCTTGCGAAGTGGTCACACGGTTTTGCGATGCATCCTGGGCGGATGCCGGTGGCGCCGAGGGGCCGTCCATCCACGTCAAGGCGAACAGCGTGGAAATGAGCAACCGACGATGGATGGACTTTGGCATCAACATGGAATTTCCTATTGGTGATCAATCAGTCTTCTTCGCTGGCAACGTCGGACCAGACATTCAACTTGGAACGCGATTCGGCTTGTTTCATAATGCTGAACATGTCCACCACGCGGCTGACGTTCAGCAAAGTAATCCCGTCCTGGTGGTTGGATGGCGGATGGATCAATTCCAGTTCCGTAACCGGTTGGTCGAACAGACTGGCGTACAGAATCCAAGCCGCAGCGTGATCAGACCCACGCAGTGTCAGCGGTGCATCGTCAAATTCCGGGATCGATCGCACCGCCGCGATGGCGCGACGCAGATCCCAGATACGCATCCCATCTAACGTCTGTCCCAACAGCATGAACCGTCGTCGGATGTGGCCACGCTTGGTGTCGTTGCCGGACCACTGCGTGGGTCCGATTCCGCGTGGTGGGAACAGCACCAACGTCCCCGTGGGATCCTGCTTCAATCGTTTGGAAAGCGTCTGGAAACGGTCGTCCGATCCAACGGCATCGGGGAACTGCTTGGGCAAAATCGATGCTAGCCCACCAGCAACTTCTTCCCAAGCTTCCTGGCCCAGCACTTCGACCGTCCAGTGGTTTGGTGTTGCGTTGTTGGCATCTGCAGAAGGGGGCTCTGCAGAACTATCTTTTGCGGGTTTGGTTTCCTGCGGATCTGCTTCCTTGGGTTCCGGTTCAGCGGACAACACAAACAGCGGCAATCGAAACGGTTGCTGGCTATCGAATTGGTAAACATCGCAGCGGATTCCGTCCTTCACCGAGGTCGCGATTCGCTTGGTATCCAGCGCCGGGATTTGATCTCCGCTTGGCCAACCGGCAAACGTTTTCTGCAACAGCGATTCCTGCCAATTCGGATCCGGATCCTGGACCTCGGGCACGAACCACTGATCCGCTGTGGTCACTCGCTCGTCTGCCGGTGGAGTGTCAAAGACGGCCAGATCCGTCAACTCGATGCACTTGTCCGCCGGCATTCGGATCAGTTCATGATCGTCTCTCAAGAAGCGAGTGAACCAACGAAATGCATGGACGCGAAGTTCTTGCGTGTCCTTGTGCGGCCCTTCGGTGATCTGCAAACCCAAATGGTTGGGCTCGCCATACAGTTCGTAAACGTCACGGACTTGGCGATGAATCTGGACCACACCGTCCAACGGGAAAATACTGTCTTTGTCGGTATTGGAAATCAGCAGGGGACGCGGGGCGACCAACGCCGCGACACGTCCGTAGTCCCAGCGATAGGTATTGATCATGTACATGCAATCACAGTGGCCTTCGACGCATCCATCGACGACGTGATTGTGCAGCGTCGTGATGCCGGCGACGGGAACGGCAACTTTGATTCGCTTGTCCAGCGCGGCGATCCACCACGAATAGACGCCGCCACCGGATCGCCCGGTCACACCGAACCGATCAGCATCAACTTCCGGGCGGGTCTCTAGATAGTCGAGTGCTCGCATCCCGGTCCACGCCTCGACCCCCGCCGGAGTGTACCCGCGATTGTTCCACCACCATTTGCCCAGCCGATACGTGCCGTGATGCTGGCCGGGAAACTCGCCCAGTTGAATCGTGTCGATGACCAGACAGGTGTAGCCGTTCCTGGCAAACCAAACGCCGTGATGATGATAGGCCGCTTTGTTGCCCGGCCGAACTCCGTCTTTCACCGTATTGGCATGACCACAGACGTACAAAATCGTCGGCAGCGGTTCGTCACATTTCGGCGGAAGATAGTAGTTGGCCGCGACGTACAGACCTGGTGAGGGTTGAAAGTGCAGTCGTTGAACTCGAAATCCATCACGTTGTTCGGTGCTGACGATGACCGGTTTCAACGGAGTCCGTTCAGGCATCGGGTCCAACCCCAGCATTTCGGCCAACCGCTTGCGATCGGTGCTCTGTTGTTCTTCTAATTCAGGAAGAGTCATCCCAGGCGTTACGACATCCGTCGACAGCGATGCGGTTTCCAATTGAAAGTACTGCGTCAACATCCGGTCGCCGACGTCCGTCTTCGGCGCGTTGTTGGTCTGACCCGATACGCTCACTGTCGTGGTTAGAACTGCGAACAGCAGAGCCAATTTGGAAGCCAATCCATACGTCCGCGTCGCGATTGGAGTCGTCGGGTGTTGCACAGCAAAGTCTTTCGCTGGAAAGGTGGGAAAGCAACGGCATCGAGCCACTGCGGCAGGACCGACCATTCTAGCCGTATCGGAACCAACAGATGTGAACCGTGTTGCTTTGCCGCCGAAAATTATGCCCGCGGTCGTCCAACTTCATTCGCGACCGCCCCAATCATCAAGTCCACACGCCGATGCAGGAACCGCAGGCCTGTGGATGGTCGGCAGAACCCGTCCCAGCGAAGTGCATTGACCCCCAAGAGGGGATCTTGAGGTGGCTGCAGCACGAAGCCAAGCTTGCTTGCATCGGACGCCGTGGACCGTCAAAGTAGATGCGTGCCGACAGCCAACTAGAATGCACAGACAAGCCCCTGTTGCGATTTTCGAACGAAGGTTCCATGTACCGAATTTCTGTCACCTGCGCACTGTTGATCGCCAACGCAGCGATGCCGATGTCGTCGGCCTTTGCAAACCAAGTGGACTTCGTTCGCGACGTGCAACCGATTTTGCAAACCCATTGTTATTCGTGCCATGGCCAGGAAACCCAGAAAAGTGGCCTCCGGTTGGATATCAAATCCGAAGCTTTCAAGGGTGGCGACGGATGGGGAGAGAGCATCATTCGAGGCGATTCGGGCGAAAGTCCGCTGATCGAAATGGTCCGCAGTTCTGACGCGGATTCGCGAATGCCTCCCGATGGTGACCCGCTGTCCGATTCCCAAATTGATCTGCTGGTCCGTTGGGTCGAACAAGGCGCGGAGTGGCCCGATGGTGTGGATTCGGCGAAATTGGAAGACCGCATGGATCACTGGTCTCTGAAACCGGTGACGGCACCGCCGCTTCCCGAGGTCCAACAGCAGGATTGGCCATTGTCCGATCTGGATCGATTCGTGCTTGCGAAATTGGAACAGAACGGTCTGAAGCCTTCGCCGCCTGCCGATCCGATCACGTGGCTGCGACGTGTGACATTGGATCTGACCGGTCTGCCGCCGACGATCAACGAAGTCGCGCAGTTTCTTAAACACGCAAAGGATGGTGACGCAGCCTACGCAGCCGTTGTTGACCGGTTGCTGCAATCACCCCGATACGGCGAACGTTGGGCGCAGCACTGGTTGGACGTCGTGCGGTATGCCGACACCCACGGTTTTGAAGTCAACACCGAACGCCCCAATGCATGGCCTTATCGCGACTATGTCATTGATGCACTCAATCGCGACACGCCGTACGACCAATTCATCAAACAGCAGATCGCAGGGGATGCGTCCGGTCATGACGCCGCCACCGGATTCCTGGTCACCGCATCGGTGCTGTTGCCCGGCCAGATTGGCAAGGATGCACCGTCGATTCGCTTAGCCAGACAGGACGCGTTGGACGAAATCGTCAACAACATCGGACAGACCTTCCTGGGGCTTAGTGTCGGATGCGCCAGATGTCACGATCACAAGTTCGATCCGATCACCGCGAAAGACTATTACGAGATGCAGGCGTTTGTGGCCGGCGTTGAATATTCCGATCGGGAAGTCCAGTCCCCGGAAACCGAAGCCCGAAAGCGTTCCGTCGTGGCGCTACGAAAACGGCTTTCGACGATCGAACAGAAGCTGACTCAGTTCGTCCCAACAGCGATGCCCGCCCAGACACCGCAGGCGGATTCAATGGTTGCAAACGCACAGCAGAACATCGAATCGTTCCCGCCGGTGGAATCCAAATTTGTTCGGTTCACGATCCACGATTCCAATCTGCACCCATCGCTTGGTCTGATCGAACCCTGTCTGGACGAATTCGAGATCCTGACGGACGAAGAGAACCCGATCAACGTCGCCTTGGCATCGTTGGGGACCAAGGTCACGGCCTCTGGAAGCCGTTCGTCGGCGAAGCACAAACTGGAACACGTCAACGACGGACGCTACGGCAACGCTCGCAGTTGGATGTCGGATTCCAACGGAACCGGTTGGGTACAGTTCGAATTGGCTGATCCTGTACGAATCGCACAGGTGGTCTGGAGTCGGGATCGCGATGGGAAATTGGCGGACCGGTTACCCATCGCCTACACGCTGGAATCGGGGCTATCGCTGGATCAAATGCAGCCGTTGGTCCACGTGCAGCCTCGCCGTCCACCGGTTCAACCGTCTTTGAACATTGATCGCTTCACGCCCGTGCCGGCGAAACGTTTGCGATTCACCGTGATGTCCACCAACAATCTAGAACCCTGTATCGATGAACTGGAAGTGTTCAACGCAGATGGGAACAACATTGCGTTGGCAAGTGTCGGCACCAAGGTGACCACGTCGGGCGACACGGTCGTTGCCGATCGACACGATCCCCAGTTCGTGAACGATGGAACCTATGGAAATTCGCGAAGCTGGATGTCCAACGAATCGGGCAAAGGCTGGGTCGAGTTGCAGTTCGCAGACGAACAGGAGATTACGCGTGTTCTATGGGGACGCGATCGAAAAGGAAAGTTCAGCGATCGGCTGGCGACAAGCTACAAGATCGAAGTTGCCAATGACGATTCGACGGACAAATGGATGGTCGTCGCCGATTCGACCGATCGTCACGATTGGAAACCCGATGCCGACCGGCGGCCGACGTACAGTTTGGCAGGTCTAAGTCCTGATGATTCACGCACAGCACAAAAGCTGCTGGAACAGAAACAGTCGACCGAAGCCAGGATCGCGCAAGCAGAGCGTGCGAAGTTGGCTTTTGCTGGTACGTTCCGAAAACCAGACGACATCCATCGGCTTAGCCGTGGTGATCCCGAACAGCCCAAGGAACCGGTGACTCCCGCGGTCCTCAGCGCACTGGGCGACCTGACGCTGCCCGCGGACACCGAGGAACAAGATCGCCGGATCGCGCTGGCTGACTGGATCATCCAGCCCGACAACCCGATGACGGCGCGGGTGATGGCCAATCGAATCTGGCAATGGCACTTTGGTGTGGGCCCGGTGGAAACGCCAAACGACTTTGGTCGCAACGGCGCCGAACCAACGCATCCCGAATTGCTGGACTCTTTGGCCATCAAGTTCATTGAATCCGGATGGTCCATCAAACGCATGAACCGCATGATTGTCTTGTCGGCGACCTATCGTCAGCAATCCGCGCATCAACCCGAAGCCGCGGCCAAGGATGCAGACGTAAAACTGCTTTGGCGATATCCATCGCGTCGACTTGATGCCGAAGCGATTCGCGATGGCATGCTTGCGGTCAACGGACAGCTGAACCTGACGATGGGCGGTCGCGGATTCAGTCTGTTCAATAAACGCGGCGGTCTGTCCGGTTTTACCCCCGTGGAATCGTTCCAGCGTGACGGGCTTCGGCGGATGGTCTATGCCCACAAGGTCCGGCGGGAAACCGATGCTGTCTTCGGAGCCTTCGATTGCCCCGACGGTGGTCAAAGCGCGGCTAAACGCAGCGAGTCCACCACGCCGATCCAAGCACTGAACCTGTTCAACAGCCGGTTCACGATCGAGCAAGCTGCCGCGTTTGCAAGATTGCTTCGACAGCAGGCAGGCGACGACCATGAACAACAATTACGCGCCGCCTATCAAATCGCACTCAATCGCGATCCCGAAGCTGATGAACTGGCCGATGCGGTGCCGATTGTCCATCAATATGGGCTGGAAACGTTCTGTCGTGCGTTATTCAACAGCAACGAATTCTTGTTTTTACCCTAGCGGCGTTACGCGTCGGCAACTGTTCCACATCGCCAGATATTCCAGGCAGTCGGGATCCACCATGCATCTTCGCAACCAGAACGGTTCGCATCAGCAACAACCACTCGGACAATCGACGCAGGATCGTCGTGGGTTCTTGTCCAATGCCGCAACAGCGCTGGGGTCCATTGCGCTGCTGGATCTACTGTCTTCGGATCGTTTGTTGGCCGATCAACCGACGATCGATCCGGCTCGTCCATTCGCCGCACGTCAGCCTCACTTTCCCGCCAAAGCCAAGAATGTGCTGGTGATTTTTTGCGCCGGTGCCGTCAGCCAACTGGAAACTTGGGATTACAAACCGGAACTGATCAAACACGACGGGCAACCGCTCAAAGGCGGTCCGGCGGTCACGTTCCAGGGCCCTGCGGGAGACTTAGCTCGCCCGCAATACGAGTTTCGGCAACGGGGGGAAACGGGGAAATGGGTCAGCGACATGATCCCGCATCTAGCGGAGCTGACGGACGACTTTGCCTTTGTGCATTCGTTGACAAGCAAGAGCAACACGCACGGGCCAGCGGAGAATTTCTTGTCGACCGGCACGCCGCTCGATGGGTTCCCCAGCCTGGGGTCCTGGATCAGCTATGGGATGGGCAGCGAGAACCAGGACCTGCCTGCGTACGTCGCGATCCCGGATCCACGAGGCGTTCCGCAGAACGGATCCAACAATTGGGGTGCAGGCTTTTTGCCAGCGGCGTTCCAGGGAACTCCTTTCAGTTCGAAGCAACCGCTGCGAAACCTGAGCGCGCCCGACGTCAGTCCGGGTGCGGATCTTGCGGCCAGAAAACTGTTGCAGCAGATGAATCAGCGGCATCAAGACAATCACCCCGGTGACACGAAGCTTGCCGCTCGTATCGCAAGCTACGAACTAGCCGCTCGGATGCAAATGAGCATGCCCGAATTATCCGACCTCAGTTCAGAACCTGCTCACGTGCTGAGAAGCTATGGAGCAGACGACGAGTCCAATCCGGTCCGTGCCGCCTATGCACGCAACTGTATTCTGGCCAGACGGATGATCGAAAGCGGCGTTCGGTTTGTTCAGCTTTTCAACGGCGCCTATGCCAGCGGTGGCGACCTAAATTGGGACGGGCACAACAAACTGAAAGAACAATACGACAAGCACGCGGCTGTGTTGGATCAACCCACCGCTGCGATGATCAAAGACATGAAGGCACGAGGGTTGTTGGACGATACGCTGGTTGTATGGTGCACGGAATTTGGTCGGATGCCCTTCTTTCAAAAGGGATCCAAGGGACGTGACCATAATCCGGACGGGTTCACATGCTGGATGACCGGGGCCGGCGTCAAACCGGGCGTCAGCCACGGCGTCACCGACGAACTTGGGCAAAAGGCAATCCAAGATGTCCGACCGCTGTATGATTTCAACGCCACAATCCTGCACCTACTCGGATTCGATCACGAACGACTGACCTTCGAACATAACGGGATACAAAGACGACTGACGAACGTCGAAGGCGACGTCATCCACGAAATCCTTGCGTGAAGCGACGCGCGATCGCGACATTGGTTCAAGTTCTTTGTTCGTCAACCGGCTCGTCCTTGCGTCCGGTCATTCAACGTTTTGATATGCTAGGCGACCGAACGCGACGCTTCTCCAAACGTTTCCGTCCATCTGCTTCATGCCACAGTCCATCGTGACTCTCGACGGCAGCTGCCCCCCCCCAGTCCTGGAAGTGAAACGATGAAACCATCCAAGCTAGAAATATTGGCCTACGAGGATACTCCTCTAGGTCCGCTGTGCTTGCGGCGGCGCGAACTCTTGTCGCAACCGGGTACCGTGGTCACGGAAGTGACTCTGAACCACGAATTCTTGATGAGCAGCTACAACACCGATTCGGAGCGCGCGATATCGAGTCGGTCGATCCAAATCCATGGTGGCAGCGATTTGAAAACGCTTGTTGGCGGGTTCGGTCTCGGCTACACAGCGTGGGAATTGCTGAAAAACGCACAGGTGGCGTCGGTCGAAGTGGTTGAGTTTCTACCACAAGTGTTGGACTGGTTACGTCAGGGGTTGATCCCGCTGTCTTCGCAATTAAGCGCAGCCGAAAACCTGACTCTGACCTCCGCGGACGTCTACCAGCGACTCCTCGGCCCGCCTGCGGATCCGCTGGATTTGATCGTGATCGACGTCGACCATTCACCGAGTGACCAGCTGGGCGAAGAAGAACACGAGTTCTATACCGCGGCTGGTCTTGCCAAGGCAAAACAACACCTAACCAAAGGCGGCGTTCTGTCGGTTTGGTCCTATGCCGAAAGCAGCAGTTTTTCGGAAGCGCTCAACGCCACCTTTGACACCGTTCACGTCGAACCGATTCGAACATTCAATTCTCTGGTCGACCACGAGCAAACCGACTGGTTGTTCTTTGGCGTCAATTAGAACCGCCGAGTGAGTTTGGAGCGGCCGATCGATATCTGAATGTGAGCCGTTTGGGCGATAGCCCCGGTTGTTGGGTGACGTAACCGAGGCTATCGCCTGAGGGATCGTTCGTTGGCGGACCTTGGATGAGGTTTGCTGTGAATGGTTTTGTTGCGTTTCGCTTGGGGATTCGGCCCTGTATTTGGGGGACTGTCAGGTGACGGGATTGATGCGAGCGGGGGAACGCTGAATCAATCGGAAGAGGTCTGGCTACCTACCTGCGCGTCGCTTTCGGTTTTGCGAAGGTAAGCTTCGCGTGCTTTGTTGATCGCGTCCGGCGATGCTTGACCGAACCAAGCTTTCAACTTCGGCCGGCCGAATAGGTGCAGCCAAAATGTTGACATGATCGCATAAATAAGAATGGCGCCAAAGGAATAGGTACCTGTGCGAAATCCTTGTTCCGATGGGATGTAGGAACCGGCCACGAGTAAAAGTATCGTCAGAATCGACAGGTTCCGTGACCGCCGAGAACCACTGATGATTAGCCTGTTCGAGCATGTTTGGCAGCGAAAGACTGGCCATGCCAATGCAAGGCGACGGACAGGAGCTCCGCAAACCGGGCACAGGCCCGTGTCCGATCGTGACGTCGCTGCAGCGGGCAATGAGGTCGGAGCGTCGTATGGATTCATTTCGCTATTGGGAAAGGCGTCCGGCAATCTTTTGGGGCGATTGGTGAGACGGGATGTGCGTTTCATCCCACAGCGTCGCCTTGCATTTTGTCATCCGCATCCGACAACCGATCGTCGTCTCGCAGTGCAAGAAGGCCCCAACAAATCGCTGGCACCAATCTTCCCGTGAATTTGTCGAAGACGATGATCGAGACCATCCACAGAAAAATCAGTCGTCCCATTGGGTAGCCGCGTGCTCGCAAGCCCAATAGTTCCGCCAGCAAAGGCCCCGTGATAATGCCAACGATGAGCAACACCCATGGCAGCGACCACCGATTCCAGTTCCGAATCGCAAGGTAGTTTCCACACCCACCGCAGGCCCCTAGGGGGACCGTGAATCGAAGGAAACCAACCTTACGCCCGCATATCGGACATCGATGCCGCACGTTGGCGGATTCAATCTGTGGCGGAGAATACGGATTCATGTCGTCGTGCAGGCAAGCGTGCGAATCAGCGGAGGAAGCGTATCGGAAATCCCCGTCGTCAGCGATGGATCAACCACCACCGGAGATGAAGTGGTGCAACCGCATGACGTGGAGATGCCCCGGGGGATTGGTGCGTACGTCGCCTCGATAACGCCTTGTGAATGACATCGATTCCCCGCTGGAAACATCCGTCACGATCGCGGCATGCTTCGTCAGAGCCTTCACGTCGAAGGTAAAGTATACCGCCACACCGTCCTGATCGGTAAAGATCAGACGCTTCGGAGTATCCATCCGCCAATGGTAGACCAGCCCGCTGACGCTTATCAGGTCACCATCCCTGGCGCCCATTGTAGAACTGACAACTCCACTAGGAGAGAATCGAAGGTCAAGGACCTTGGTGCGATGATCCAGCGTGTAGGACCATGACTCGTTCCGCAGGTGTTGCCACGTGACAGCGATTGGCCCGCCGCCAGCAACGGACGGCGCAGTCGGATGGGAGTACCAGAGGACCGCGATTCCGCAAACCACCACTACGCCGACCATCATGCCAAGCCGACGCCACGTGTGTTTCGGCATCGTTCGAAACCTCCCCGAAATCCTAAATGGTGTTAGGAAACCATCGCGTTAGAACAGTCGATTCTCGGATGGCTGGTCTCTGACTTCTTCTTTGTCATCGTCGGCGTCATCGAGCGTTGTTTGCGGTTGAATGATCCAATCGGCACTCTGATCTGGGACCATCTCGGGCTCACCCAGGATTCGTTTGCGTCCCAACTGATTGATCACAAGCAACGCATCAAACGCGGAGACGCGGTGATCGCCATTGACATCCAAGAACTTCTCGCCGTCGGGACGAGGCGAATTCACATCAAACGTCCCTCGTTTTCGTCCCAACGCGTTGATGATCACCAGAGCGTCCAAAGCGCTCGTCTTCTTGTCATCGTTGACATCGAACGGGTCGATCGGATTGGTCCAAACGGAATCAACGGACACAGGTTGCAACGAAAAGGCTAGAACGCCATCGGGGTTACCGTCGACATCGTTCTCACCGCCATCAAGTCCCGTCAAACGAATCCGGTCGGAAAGGAATTCTATGGTCTCGTCTGCCGCATCCCCGTATTGGGAGAAGTATGGGTCCGCAGGATCAACAAAGTCATTGACGGTGTAAATCAAGTTGATCGCCAAGTCGCCATGCGTCTTCAGTTCAACCGTCGCCTCGGCACCCTCGGGAAGTCCATCGACCGAAAACAGGATCCGGCCGTGCGAGAAAATGCCGTCGACGGCGTCCAAGTCGATCGCGTCTTGAGCGGCAACGTTGGTAAGTTTCGTTCCCGCCGCGCTCACCAAAGTCACTGGACCGCCGATGGTTTCAATCGACGCCACATTGCCTTGCAAATGATCGGAGACTCCGTCGTTGTTTGCATCCGAACCGGCACTCGAATTGATTTCGTCGCTGTTGCTGATGCCGTCGCCATCGATGTCATCATTGAATCCGATTGGCGTCAGCACGACCTCGCGAGTGGTCGCCATGTCGACCAGGAAGGACCGCGGCGTCGACGCCCCCGGATCGGTGCCCAAGTCGGCAACGACGCGGTAGAGCCCGATCGGCAAATTCGCGAACTGGAATCGGCCTTCACTGTCCACCGCGATTGTCTGCTCGAAAGTCCCGTCGTCGCCTTCGTCAATCATTACGAACCGATCCAACAACGGGGCCTCACCGTTTGCCCGGCGGCCGTTGCCATTGGCATCGAGATAGAGTTCGCCAGAGATCGACCCGGTGTCGAGGACGGTGATGGTCACGGGCTGTGTCACCCCTCCGCCGTCATCTTCCACTTCGACGTCGAACGCGTAGGTCGCCGGGCCTTGGTCGGCGGTGGGCGTCCAATGAATCACTCCGAATTCGTCGATCGTGACGCCGATGGGAGCGTTTGAGAGATTGTAGAACAACGCGTCGCCGTCATCATCGGTGGCGAAGGTTGGCAGAGTCAGCGCAAATGTCTCCGTGATCTGGACGGGCGAGATCGGGCGTAGGACGGGGAAATCATTCACGTCGGTGGCTTCGATGTCATACGACACGGTTTGTATTAGATCGTCATCGGGATCATTGGGATCGCCGAAGTCGGTTGCTGTCAGCGTGATGATGTATTCACCGGGCTGACCATATTGATGGTTGACCACCGTGCCGGATTGGAATGCCGAACCGTCGCCAAAGTCCCAGACAACCTGAACCAAATCGGAATCCGTGATTTGAGTTGAGGCAACGAAAATCTGATCCTCCGATACGGTTGCTGGCAGGCTGGTTTGAATGATCGGGGCATCATTGACAACCACGATATCTAGTTGTTGATCGAATGTCGTGCCGTCGGCGTCGATGACTTGGACTGTCGCGTTGTACGTGCCCTCGTCAAAGAAGCGATGGTCCAGCGTTGCCGTTGCTGAAACGCTTCCGGCACTGACGTCGACCAGTTCAGCAAAGTTCTCTACGGGAGTCCCGTCCCCCCAATCGACGCGGTAGAACCACGTCGTACGGTTGATTGTGCCGGCTAGGTCCGTGATTGAAACGCTGATGGTTCCATCTTCACGATTCTGTGTGAAACCGGTCAGTGGCGTCACGATCAGTTCCGGGACACTATCGGTGACCGTGACATCGAACGAATCTGTCACGGTTTTCCCGTCCGCCGTCATGGTGACCGTCAGTGGGTAGATGCCTTCCGACGAATAGAATGTTTGCAGATGAAAAGTACGGTCTGTTGTGTTCACGAATCGTTCGATCTCTCCATTGCCATAGTCCACCTTGATGGTGACGGCATCGATGCCGGGATCAACCACCAACTGCCGACTTAGATCGAGTTGTCCTTCGGATATAACAAGATCGTCACCCACCCATAGGGCCGTCGGAACCTCTTCGATACGGATCGCTACCAGCGAAACTAGTTCGCGATCGTCGTCGGTTTCCAACGTTGCCGATACGGTGTAAACGCCTTCGTCCAGCGGTGTGAACTTAAAGCCATTCGCATCACCGGACTCGTTCGCGACCGGGCCTCCAGTAACCGTCCATTTCACTTGGCCGCTTAGCTGCAGATCGATCTGGATTTCCACCACGTCGCCTTCGGCAGCCATGGATGGTGCGGTCAATCCCATCGCCGGAGTGAAACTGAAATCGATGTTCGATAGCAAAAAGGGAACGTCGATGTCTTCCAGATAGGCAATCGGTGACTGGGCCACACCAATGTTTTGACCACCGACCAGGCTGATCTCCACTTCATCCGTCGGCGTCAGTAGGCTGTATCGCCCCAGCGAGTCCGTGACGGCTTCGAATTGGGGGAAGTTGGACAAGTGCACCCGCACTCCTTCGGTTGGGCGACCACTCGCGTCGGACACTTGTCCCTGGGCAAGACCGAAGCCGCCAACAACTGGTATCGCGGCTACGGTGGACAAACCGCGAGAGTCCGTCGCTGTAAGCTCGACATAGAAAATCCGCTGCACAGCACCGTTGGTCTCAATCGCCAGTTGACTAGCATTGATCGTCGCACGAAGGTCGGTGTCGTCGGGAACCTTGAGTGAGTAGGAAAGCGATCCCGCTTGGTCGCTGCGAAAGAAACTGCTTAGTGGATACGATTGGTCGTAGTCGCCCGCTTCGCCAAAGACCAACGCGTTGGGGCCGATGTAAGTTGGCGCGCTGGTTCGGTCCTGGTGCAAAACACCGCCGCGACCATCCAGTGTATCCAACAACAAATCACGACTTAGCGGCGTGACCGCAGCACCGCGAACGTCCAGGTGGACTAGCTCGTCTCCTAATGCTCCGGCGACGGGCCGAACCATCAACGAATCGGCAATCAGCAAACCGTCTTCACCGATCGGGGCGACAGTCGCCGTGATCGATCCGTTTGTCGGCCTGAACACACCCAGGCTTTGCCACTGCGAAGCAGCGTCCTGTGGGAAACCGCTGCTCGCCACCCGTTGATTGACGACAAATTCTTTTCCACTGATGTTGTAGCCCGCACTGCCGGTGTGGCTGGCATCACCATGCCACTGGGCGAACACTTCGTAATCAACATTATTCGCCAGTCCGTTGATGGAAAGGTCGACATGTTCATCGCCTTCTAAGCTATCCGTGTCCAACACCAGGTAGGTGCCGCCGATCGCCGCGGGATCATTGACGACTTGCCAAGGTCCGTTCGCAGCGGCGATGGACGCGGTGGTGCCCGCCTTGGTGGTCAGCGAACGCATATCGATCGCACTCGCAATGCCCCGGTCAAGCGCGGGCCCCGAAACATCAAGAATACGCAAGTGTTGCAGACTACGAATCGGGTCAAATTCGACAATCGCGTTCCCCGACACATTCAGGTATACCAGTTCGGTCATGTCCTCTAACGGCGATAGGTCCGAAAGAGGCACGCCACCCTGGTCAGCAACACTCATTGCACGCAAATGGACCAACTGGCTAAGCGGTGAAACGGACTCGATCTTGTTGCCATCGAGGTTCAGGTGTTCCAGATGCCGAGTTCCGGTGGTGCCGTTGTTGCCGGGCGTCAGCACTTCGATCGCGTCCACGTCAAGACTGTTGCCGGCAAGGTCTAGCGAGACGAGGCCCACAAAATATTCAAGTCCGCGGATACTTCCCAACCCAAGATCCGATAGATCCAAGTCAATGATGGCCCCCAGGTCGCTGGCGTAGATAGGGGTTGCAAAGGCCTCGTTACCGCCGGGCAGGGTGATCACCTCGGTGCCCAGTTGGTCAGCGATGGCAATGGCAATTGCTGATTCCCCAATGTTAACTTCACCCGGCCGAAGATCTTCGTCTGCGATCCCAATCACGATTCGAGGGTCACGTTGCTGCACTGGCGAACGCGAATCGGAATACCGGTCCTCGGGAAGCTCACTGGCAATTGCATCGTTGCTTGCCGCATCACGCATCTCGAACAACTCACCGACCAGGTTGTCATCACCGCTGTTACCTGAAATGCGATCCTTCCCCGCGCCGCCGATCACCACATCGTCCCCATCGCCACCGCGCAGAATGTCGTCCGCTGGCAAGTCGTGGGCATCGCCCAGACGGGGTGCGTTGATCTCAAGTTGATAGTCGGTTGCCTGCGTGCCGCTGCGATTCGATCGCGACACTCCCACCAGATACTCACCGGCGGGCAAATTGCGGATGTCCAAATTGCTAAAGTCGGTCGCAATCATGCGTCCTGTGGAATCGATCAGTTCGCCCGAGACACCGCCGCTGGATCCACCTACGAACAGTCCCGTGTCTTCGCTGTCCGACAGCGCTTCGAACACAGCCTGATTCTCGTCAACGCCCATCGTGACCACCAACGACCGGGAACCCAAACGGAACAGTTCGCGAAGCTGGTCCAGGGAACCGGACAGATCGATGTCGTAAAGGGTCGATGTAGCAGACGCATTGATCGTTCGTGTGATCACGAACGTTTCGTCTAGTTCGCTGCCATCAATGACCAAATCATTGACACCGCCGGCCAGCTGGACGGTAACGGTATTCCCACCGCCAACGCCTCCATTTCCATCGCCGAAAAGCAGTGGTTCGGTTCCGGCAACCGTCGTGTCCGTTACCCAGACTTGGCCAGAGTACTGGCTTTCGTCATACCCACCGAACAACACAAAGCCATCCCCCGATGTCATGCCAGTGAACGGGCTGAAGAAACCGCCGTTGTGCCTAATGTCCTCCAACACGGTCAGTTGTCCGCTGGTCAGATCGAATGCCTCCAGCCGTTCGAACGACTCGCCTTTGTCAACTCCCCGATAGCTAAGCAAAAACTGATTCCCGTCAACGGCGACGTCGAGATCGTCATACAAATTGTCAACGGTAGCGGTCATCGCAGACGCCAGGATCGTGCCGTCGGGATCGATGACTTCCACGACCACCTGTTCGTCTTGCGGATAGAACAAGACCAGGTTCTTTCCGGCTGCCGTTGCGAACTGAGGTTTCTGGGCATTTTGTGCGAAAAAGGGTCGCTTGGGTAGAGAGTGGATGGCTTTGGCTGTCGCGTCTTGGTAAGCGAAAATCTTATCATTGCTCAGAAAGTAGACCACTGAGTCCGCAGCCACGAAGTGTATCGGCAGTTCATCGGCACTGGTACCGAAAGATGCGATCTCGACTGTACCATTCTCGGTGCCATCGCTGACGAAAGCGGCTCGCGTCGAATCGTCTTTCGTGGCTCCAAAAAACAGTTTGTCCCCCAACACCGCGACATCCGGGTAGATATCGTTGGCAAAGAAACCAAAGTCGGCGATCTGTTCCACCGGGGCGACTCCATCGCTGAATAGAAGCTTTCCGCCGCCCGCAAAGTAAAACAGTCCGGTGTCAGTCGATCCGGCTACTTTTCCACCGGTGTCTTCTTGGACAATTTCAAAACTTGCCGTCGCGGGCTTGGTCGGATCGATGTCGATTTTGACCGATTGGTAAGTCGTCGGCCCAAAGTTTCGATGGGTTGCGTAAAGGTTTCCGCGAAATTCGATCGGCCCGCCGCCTTCGAATTCGAATGGTTCGCCGTTTGCAATCTCGTTGGTCGTAACGCAATCGGTGATGTACCAGGTCGGGGGACCAAAATCCTCTTCGTCAGACTTGGTCGATGTGAATACCAACTGGTCACCGATTGCGGTCAGGTTGCTGATGAATTCCCCAGGGAATGACAACACGAGGCGGACTTCGGTACCGTCGTAAACGTACAAACCCGTTTCGGAATAACTATCTCCGGCGGTGAAGAAGACTTTGCCGTTGTCAGTCGCGGTGAAGTTTCCGGGGTTGGCCAACGGCGTGCCGGACGTGACCGTCGCAGACACACGCCCACGGATTGACAACGTCGCGTCCTGGATAGAACTTGGATCGACAAATTGTGACAACAGATGCGTCAAATCGATTTCGTAGACTCCGGTTTGATCGGAATCGAACGCCACAGTTCGCACGTTGTCAGACGCAGTGGATCCACTGATGATGCCCGACGCACCGTCCGTTGCTGACACAGACAGGTCGGCGGTTGGTGACAGACGAATCACGTCACCCACTTGTCCGTCACCGACCGTGCGGAAGCGATACCAATCGGTCCCTTCGCTGGTCTGCAGCGTCGAATCAATCTGCAGCGGTCCTTGCGAATCACGCACGACGTCACCGATCCCGCGAATCGAATCGTTGCCAAGATCCACGATCGTTGCTTCATCGGGAAGCGGTATCCTGCGTTGGCTTCCCGGAACGACATACAAAATGCCGCCGCCCAGATCACCGGCGGAAGTTGTCGCATCGGAATCGGCAAGGATCAGATCATCCATGCGATCTCCATTCAGGTCGAATGCGTTTCCGCCGGCCAACCCGAAATTACTGGCGCCGATTGGCGACGCGATTGACGCCACCGGTGTGGGGAGTCGCGATCCAGCACCCGTTGATCGAGTTCTTCCGCCATCGATGGCGTCATAAAAGATAAAGGTTCCCGCCTGGCTCGGGTTGGAGATACTGAACCCGAGATCTTGCCTGCCGTCGCCATCAAAATCACCAATCGAAACGCGAGCGTCCAGCAGGCTACGGCCCGACGCCGGTATCTGGCCGAAGACAACCGCCGGGGTACGATTGGCGAAATCGTCGTTATCCGTCAATTCCTGGCCAGTATAAATCAACAGCGATGCGATACCGCGATCGGAGCTACTGAGATCGCTGATGGCGATCAGATCCGCAAAACCGTCGTTGTCCAGATCGCTCACGACCACGGGCAACTCGGCATTCAGTGCGCCCTGATTACCCAAATCTGGATTGTTCGTGTCGCGCAGCCCCATGGTATCTGCGGCCAGTTGCAGGATCGGCGCTGTCAACCGATAGCCAAAACCAAAACTTCCCCCAGGGTGAAGGTAGGTTCGCGAGATCACAATGTCCGGATCGCGATTCCCGTTCGTGCTGAATTCCCAACCGCGTGGGACGGTGGCCACGATGTCGTCCAGGCCGTCGCCGTTCACATCACCGAAGTCAAAGAACGCTTCGGGGGAACCGCCCACGTAGGTGACCGATCCAGGATTATCGAAGTGCGACGCAGCAACCACGCTGGAACCCTCTAACCCTGACCAAAGGGTCATCATGTAGTTGCTGTTGCCGGTCGCGTAGTTGACGACCTGATCATGAATCCGTGCACCATCAAGCACGCCACCGTAGTTCACAACGGTGGTGCCGCGGCGAAGGCTGGGTTCTTGACTGAAGATCGCCAGATCCGCAAATTCATCGTCGTTGTAGCGAATCCACTCGGCCTGAATCGGCACATCGGCCGATCGACTGAGCGAAGCCAGTTGTCTGCCAAACAGGTCAAATTGGTGGTCCAAATCCTGATACTCGAAGCCGCCCATCGGAATCGCGAAAAGCTGGGCTGAATTTTGCGTCAGGTTGCGTCCGCTGATCATGTTGATGCTCGTGTTCCCTTCCGTCCGCTCGACATTGGTGAAGCTTGTGCGAGCATACGTCAGATCGTCAAATCCGTCGCCGTCAACATCGACAGGTCCGCTAATCCATTCAATGTCCCCGGCATTGGGGTAGTTCAGTATGTAGTCGGCAGCATCGCGGATATCGGACTGATCGCCGAACAGGGAATTCGCATCCACGTGTCCCAGGAACACATACGCTCGCGTCGTTCCAGGGACCACGAAATCGTCCCGTCCGTCGGCGTTGATATCACCCAGCGGTACGATTTCTCCAATCATTTCGTCACGGCGTCCACCCTCAATCCTGGCCGCCGTATCCACCGAAAAATTCGGTTCGTTTAGGCCGACCGATTGATGGGGAGCCGGCCTCAACACACTTCGGTCTGCGGTCTTGTACTGAAATGGATTCGATGACAGCAACGGTGCGGCCGTTGGCGGACTGGTGATCTCGTTGTCGACGACGGAGATCGTGTAACCACCAAGTCCGTAGGGAAGTTGCTGGGGAACCTGCCCGTCGTCAAACCCAAGGTACGAAAACGAAAAGAGGTCCCCGGCGCGTACCGTCAGGGCGCGATCTTTCAGCGAAACCAAAATCAAGCGGGCTCGCGTGGCGTCGTAATATGCTTTGACATCGTCGTTCAGGAATAGGTCCCGGAACTCTCGATTGATACTGCCAGCCATCGATTTCCCGGACTGTCCAGAGGAAACGTTAAAACTAATCGTCACTGTCGGTTGTCCGGAAATGTCCAGAACGAATCCAGCAGTGACGGTTTGCCCGTCGCCAATCAAATCCAGTCGGGGTGCCGAGGACGCGACTACCATCTGACCAACCGGGTTGTCGACCCCAATCAGATACACATCAGGCTGTCCTGCCGTCGGCGTATAAGCACCGGTGTTTGGATCGACCAGAGCCGGGATCACTTCCGCACCGACGCGTCCGCTGGCTCGATTGATGCTGGCCCAGATGTTTTGCGATACGGAATCATCGAAGTCAACATCATCGAATTCAACATCAACGACCAGACCACTTGAATCCAGTGGCTCAGACACCGAAGACGCTGGGATGACGTACCAATCGCCACCGTCACCATCGTGCAGAGTTAGATTTTCCAGTGAATCACCATCGAATCGAACAGGTGTCGCAAACGATGGCGAATCGTTCGAACGATCTTCACCAGCGATCACCTCATAGCGATCCCACACATACGCCGGGGACGCAATCTGGTCACCCACGATCAGATCATTGCCGGCTTCGCCGTGCAGGTTGTCGTTGCCACCGCCGCCGATGATCTGGTCCAGCCCACCACCACCGAAGATCACATCGCCGTAGGGCGAACCGACCAGCAAGTCGTTTCCGGTACCGCCACGGATGATGAAGTTCGCGGCGCCGCCACCGACCTGTCGATCGCCGGGCGATATACCGTAGGTTTCTCGCTGATCGTTGGTCCCATCGACCAGATCAAACTGGAATCCGGACACATTGACGACTTCGTCATCCAGGATGCTATAGGAAGCCTCGTCCAGTCTGACTTGGTCGGCACCTGCACGAGTGTCAAACTCTGTCGCCTCGATCTGACGCGTACGATAGCTAGCCGAATGGATGACAAATTGATTCCCCTCGGTTTCAAAACGTTGGTTCGCCGTGTCCCAAACCTTGGCTGCCAATTCATAGCGATTCAGCAACGGTTGATAACGCAGGGTGACGAAGTCCGGCACCGGCCGGCCACGATCATCGATGTCGCCGCCCAGGTACAGCACACGGTCATACCCATCGCCGCCGTCGATTTCATCGGCCAAGGTTAAATCGAGTTCGCCGACATCCGAAGGAATGATCTGGAAAACATCGTCACCATCGCCGCCGATCAGGATGTCCGAAGCAAAACCGTCAACACCACCACTGATGATGTCGTTGCCGTCGCCACCAATCACCCAGTCTTCGCTGGGGCCGCCACGAAGAATGTCGTCGCCCGGGCCACCGACGATCACGTCACGGCGAAGGTAGGTGTCCGATTCTGCACCCAGCGGGATCCGCACGACGCCCAGAGCCTGGTCCTCGGGGCGAGCGAAGTCGATGCCAAGGTTGTACTGCGTCGGTGATCCGTTGGCCGATTGAACGCGAATGTAGAACAGGTTGTCTTGGAACGATTGGGTGCTTTCCTGTTGCAAGTCAATTCGCCAGCGATCCGCCTTGTCGGGATCGCCCGTGTTCGCGTCGGGGACCAAACTGCCAGTGCCGAATAGTCCAAACGTTTCCACCTGTGGGTTCACAGCGAATAGTTCTAGTGTGATTTGATCTTCGGGATCGATCGAATCGACGGTGATTCCTGCAAATCCGAATTGCATGAACGGGACTTGGATGGTGTACCAGTCAACGTCCGTTGGACCATCCAGGGTCGCGTTGGTGAACATTGCGGTCTGGGATAACACCTGCCGACCTTCACTGGAATCTTGAGTTGGCAACAGCGTGCCTAAGTCAAACGCACCCGAAAAGTCGTCGGGATCGCCAAAGACTTCGTTGCGTCGATTGGAATCCCCCATGTCCGAAAGGATCGCTTGGCCTGTGGCGTATTCCACGGTGTCGTCGCCTGCGCCCGCAGCAGTCCAAACAGTCTTTTGCACGGTGGGTCCAACAAAGACTTGATCGTCGCCCGCGCCCGCATTGATAATGATGGCGGAAAAGTCGCCTTCCGGCGGCAGTAGATCGCCGGACAGTTCAAGCGTCCGCGCCACAAGTCGTCTGGCATCATCGTCAACGGCGTCGCGAATCTCTTCGACACGTTGCACCAGATCGCTGGGATCCCAAACCAACGAACCGTCTGGATTGGTGGCGGCAAAGTCCAGTCGAACCTGGGCATCGAACGAGAAGAAACCATTGTTCTCGGTCAGCCGCGTGATCAGGTGATGATTGGCCAGCAACCCCGGTTCGGTGACGTAGTCCACTGAAATGATGTCGTCACGATCGGTCGCACCGTAGTACCAGACCGAATCGTTGTTGCGAGCGTAATCGAGCCACTCGTCGCCCTCGGGAACGCCAAAGCTTTCCAGCAATTCACCATCGACATCGTACAGCAGGTCATCCCCATCACCGCCGTACATGAAATCAAGACCGCTGCCTGCATACAGGAAATCATCCTGGTCGCGTCCGAGCATCCGGTTCAGTCCAGTGTCCTCGCGCTCGCCATTTTCATCGAAGACACCATATTTCGGACCGTTTAGGATCGCTCCGCCGCCGGTGGGGTCACCCGACCAGGCAAACAGATAATTGATCCCCAGCCCACCCAGCAGGTCGTCGTTCCCGCCACCGGCGTACAGGTAATCGGTATCGGTCGATCGTCCTTCGCCGGAATCACCCCACAGCCGATCGTCACCGCCAAGGCCGTACACGATATCACTTCCGCGTCCGCCATCCAGCCGATCGCGACCAGCCGATCCCGTCAGGGTGTCGTCGCCGGATCCGCCTTGGAACACACCGACCCAGTCGCGGCTGCGTGCGGCCAGGTCGCTGGTGTCAAACGACGCTTCAAAACCAATCCTATCATTCCCGCCCAAGCCGTTGATCTGATACTGTTCGACCAGTGTGTTCCCGTCGGCGTCTTGAATGCGAATGTCAATCTGGCGAAGCGGTTCATTCCCAACCTTGTAGTTGACGATCGCTTGATCACCATTGCCCGCGATCGTGATGATATCGTCTTCGTCAGAACCGTTGATGACGATGATGTCCGTCGAGTTGTCCAGGCCAAACGGCGTATCGTTTGGTGCATCAGCGAACCCGCCGTCAATCACGTCCAAGTCGTCCACGTCGTACTGCGAATCCACGTCGAGACGCATGAAGTCGATGCCATGTCCGCCGTACAGGTGATCGCTTCCGGCATGGCCTTCCAGTTCATCGACGTTCGCGCCGCCGAACAACATGTCGTTGCCGCCGCCGCCCTGCAGCAGGTCATCGCCGAATCCCCCGACGATCACGTCATCGCCGCCGAGTGTTCGGAAGGCGGCGTTACTGTCGTAGTTGCTGCCCGCCAATGCATCCCCGAGCAATCGATCGTCGCCACCCCCACCGATCAAAGTATCCCGGCGCAGGTTGCCCAGCAGTTCGTCACGCCCTTCGCCACCGTCCAGGTATTCACCCACCAGACCGGTCTCACCTGCCAACGACGACGCCGCCCACGCCCAGATCACATCATTGCCCGAACCACCATAGGACCGCTGTCCAAGCGTTTGAATGATTCCCAAAACATCCAGTCCCGCTCCGCCACGGATGAAGTCATCACCATCATCGCCGTAGCTAAAGTCAATGCCGCCAAAGCCCTGGATGTCATCGTCGCCTGCTCCGCCACGAATCACATCCGGACCACTGTTGCCGATCAAAATATCGTTGCCACGGCCACCATCGATGTAGGAAGCCCCGGGACCGCTTTCAATTCGATCGCGACCGCCGCCACCGAAGATGTAGTCAAGACTGTCACCACCACGCAGCAAGTCATTGCCATCTTCGGGGAAACCTTCTAGAGATACGTTCGCGACGACCGCAGGGACGACTGCCGTCAGGGGAACGATGGTTTCATCTGCGTCGTAACCAAAGGGCAAGACCAATCCCGCGAAAAGCTCGGCCTTGGTATAGATGCGCAAGTCACCCCAAATGATGTCTTGTCCGCTTCCACCATCGACATTATCGCTGCCGATACCGCCGACCAGTTCATCGTCGCCAAGTCCACCGCGGATGAAGTCGCTTCCGCCACCGGCATCGACAAAGTCATCGCCAAGGCCTGCGATGATGACATCGTTGCCCGCACCGGTCGAAGCGGTGTCGTCGCCACTGCCAAGATAGACGTTGTCGTTTCCGCCGCCGGTTGTCACTTCATCGTTGCCAGCCCCAACGCTGATTTCATTGTTTCCATCGCCCGCATTGACCACATCGTCACCACTGCCAGTTTGGATGGTGTCGCCGCCGAATCCCACCGTGCGAATGAAGTTGTCACCGCCGCCGGCATCGATGAAGTTTTCGCCGCTACCGAGCACATTGATCGTGTCACCGCCATCATCGGTAAAGATCGTGTTGTTCCCGCCCGCATCGGTGACTTGGCCACCATCGATAGCGGCTGCGATCTGAAGCTGCAAACCGGTGTTGGCTGTTTGCTGTGGACGCAGATCAATGAAGTCGCTGGCCGCGCCGGATGTCACAATGTCGAATCCAGCACCGGTGTAGATCCGGTTAACGCCTCCGCCGGCATCGACCACATCGTTGCCGTCGCCAGTGCGGATCAGATCGGCGCCATCACCGGCGGTGACGATATCGTCCCCTTCGTAAGTAAAGATTCGATTCTGCCCCCCCGAATCGATGACCGTGTCCGGCCCGGCGGTCCCGTAAATCAGGTCGTTCCCTAGACCGCCACTGAGCACGTGGGGAGCTAGATCGGGAGTCGGCTGTAACAATTCGAAGTCCGGAATCGCGGGGGAAGCTTTGCCCCCGACGATCAGGTCGTCCCCTGCTTCGCCATAGATGGAATCACTACCGGCACCACCGAACAGTTCGTCGTTTTCGCCGCCACCGAATAACTGATCATTGCCATCGCCACCTTGCAAGAAGTCGGCACCGGCAATCACGGTTCCAGTCCCCGGTTCGGCGTCGCCGAACAGCCGGTCGTCTCCATCACCACCATCCAACGCATCGTCATGATCGCCACCGACCAACACGTCGTTGCCAGGTCCGCCGCCTAGGAAGTCAGGCCCCAGGCCACCTTCCAGCCGATCGTCGCCCTCCTCGCCCTGCAATTCATCGCGTTGTTCGCCGCCGATCAGCACATCGTTGCCGGGGCCGCCCACCAGTACATCGCGGTCCGTGATCGGCACTTCGCGTTCATTGCCATCCTCATCCACGACGGTTTCGGTACCCGAAATCAGATCGGTACCGTTGCCGTACAGCACATCGTCGCCGCTACCGCCCGTGATTTCGTCGTTCCCGCTGCCTCCATAGGCGATCAACGGACCACTACCACCAACGATCACGTCGCGACCCGGCCCAGCAAGGATGACGGCGGGGATGCTAATCGTGTGATCAATAAAGATCTCGTCGTTGCCCAATCCCGTTTCCGCGTAGACGCTGGTGACGTCACGCCGTGCAAATCGCTGCTCGACGCCAAACCCGGTCACAACGATATCATCCGTCTCGTCATCCAACGAAAGCGAGAACAGATCGTTGACGTCATCCAACGTCCCAAACTGACGAAGTGACGAATTCGGCCCCGTATGCAGCAGCAGCTGACCGTCGCTGTCCAGACTAGCTAACACGGGGTTAAAGTCGGACGATTGCGGTAGATCGAAGTCCAAAATGCGCCGTGGCCCCAACGTCGTCGAAACGCGAATTCCGAAGGCCTTCACAAAGGCGGTCACGAACGCATCGATACCGCCGGACGGGTCGAAGATGAACAACGGACCAACGCCGGCGCCGAATCCCTTGCTGATGTTATCCCGCAATTCGTCAAAGCGAATTTTGCCATCTAGATTGGGATCGTTCAGGTCCAATTCGATGCCCGCGCCGATACCGACCTCGACGCCGGCTTTGACAGCAGCCAAGTTGATCTGCGCGCCAAGCGTTACCCCGAAATTCGTGGACAACTCCGCTGTGTCGCTGATCTTATTGCCTTGCTGATCAAAGACGGCCCGGTCGTCCAAAAAGAATCCGTTCAACACATCAAGGAATCGGCCTGAATCGGCGTAGTCAAAGAACCCCTGTGTGTCATAGCCGAATGCAAAGTCGACGCGAGCGTTGAAGTACGCACCCAGAATCACATCCACCGCTGGAAACACCGGAAACGGCAAGTCGAATTCAAAATTGGCTTCCAAAATCGGCGCTTGGTACTCCACCAACCGAAGATCACGTTTACCAAACAGTAGTTCGATTGCCTGCGACGGATCCTTGAACAACGGGATGCTAAATTTGCCCGGTGTCAGGTTGCGACTGATCCCAGGTTGCCCATCGGGACCGACCGTATTGGGATCATCGCCGATGTCACCGTCGTCGCCATCCGCCGTCAACGGCAACGGCAAGTTGCTGAGGTACTGGTTCAATGCATCAAAGTTGGCATCTTCATTGCTGTCTAGGAAGTCTTGCAAGTTCTCGGCACCAATCGACGGACCAGGAACCAAAATACCATCCTGAAGCGTGGGCAGAAAATCGCCCAATGGCAGGATCAGACCGTCGGCGGAATCAGGAACGTCGGCAAACTCTGCAAGATCCGCCAGCGCGTTGACGAACGGTACAACCGACTGGCCACCGCTTCCAAACAGCGAAATCAGATCGACGTAGGTCACCTCGCCAATCAGTGCCGAGACGCCAGGGATCGGCGATGTCAGCGTTTCCAATACCGGACGGATCGGACGCAAGAACTGATTGACGGGTTTCAATACCGGCGTCAGCACATTGGTGACGAACGAGCCGAGGTCCAGCCCAGCCTTTGTGATCGCGATTTGGGGGGCGGCGAACTCGACCCCTTCGCCAATCGATAGCGACGATCGATCAAAGTTCAGCGCAAGGTCGGCCACAATCGTCGGAATGCCCTCGACCGACGTGTTGATCCCGGTATCCACCTTGGTGTACAGCGAACCCGCAAATTCAATGTCCGCTTCGATTCCGGCGAAAAGCAGTCCCAGATCCGACAGACCGAATTGTCCGTCCGGTAAGTTGACACCAACGGCGCCGCGGAATGCATTGACGGTCTCTGTCGTCGAATCGTTGGGATCTAAACGAGTGCGCGTCCGTTGTTCCTCTGTCAGACTTGTTGCCGGAATCGTCTCGACGCCAATCCGCAGCGGTCCAAGTCGACCTTCGCCCACCAAATTGTCCACGCTGGCGACAAACTCCAACGACAATTCTGAATTCTGTCCGTCCAAAAATTCAACATAGCCGCCGGTATTTAGATTGAATCCGACCACAAAATCGATGCCGTAATTCACATCGATGCGGGCATCGCCCTCTAGATCAAGGCCCAGCGCGCTGCCACCGACGTCTAGATCCAACGGGACTGTGGTCGAAAAAGCTGATTTCTGGATCGAGATCGGGTACGAGATGTTGTCAGCAACATCGGCCAGCAATGGAACGTCTAAGTAGGAGAACGCACCGTCCCCATTCCGATCGATCAAGTTCAACACGTTCAACCCGTTTCCGTTTGTACCGGGGCCCAGCGTATCGAACAAAATTTTCTGACCAACAACCGCGACGCGATCCGCGGACGTATCAGCGGCTTGCAACTGGTCAGCCAGTGGCGCGATAAAGTCTTCGACAAATGAGACCGCGCCATCCAGCCCTTCGCCGATCAACGGCACGGGGATGCCGAGAATCTCGTCACCCAAGTAATTGTCCAGCGAATCGAACAAACCACGTAGCGTATTGGCCAGCGCAATCAAGCCGTCGGTCAGACTTAGGTCCGTCACCAGGGCGGTGACATTCGGCAACGCGATCTGATTGGGGGCCGTCGATCCTGCCGTCGCAATGGATTGGCCGATGGGCAAGATTTCAAAACTTAACTGCGATAATTCATTCCATTGAACTTGCAACGGTTGTGATACTCCGTCGCTACCCAAGGACAAGGGCAAATCGATGCCAATTCCGATCGCATCCGACAAAGCGTTACCGCCGTCGCCGTAGTTGATTTCGAAGTCGCTGGTGGTGATGCTTGCGAGTGGTTTTCGGCTATTGGCCCAAGTCCCCGCGGCGCGAATCTCGATCCGGGCCGGGTCCGTGATTTCGGCTGATCCGTCAAAATTCAGACCGTCGCGATCCAGTGCCAGACGTCCCGGTCCGACGGATACGGGCAATGACAAAATGGCCGCTTCGAACTGGATGTCATCCGCTGCGATCCGCGCATTGGCAACCACACCGGTGGTGTCATAGACGACCACGGCGTCGCGGAAACGCGCGTCATCCACGACACCATCGGGCGGCGTCACCAGACCCAGTTGAACTAAATCCAATCCCAGGTCCGCATTGAAAGTTGCATCCGCTTCGAACGCAAACTCACCACTGCCAGAAAAGTCGACGAAGTTCGACAGGGACCCCAATCCTCGATCAACAAGTTCGTTTTGGCTCAACCCCAACGACGCCAAATCAAGATCGAAGGCACGCTGCTGCATCACGTCGAAGGCGACTTCTAGCGAACTTCGCAGCGTCATCGTGTCGCCGTCGAAAAACAGATCCAGTTCCACCAAATCGCGATCTATGTCGACCAGCCCCAGACCATTTTCAATCCCGAGCTCGATTGCATCTTCGATGTCCTGAAGTGTTCCCTGGGCATTGTTGATCACGTTGTCGGCGATCGCGGCAACTCGGTCGACTGCCGCAAGGGAATCTGCCAGTGAAACGTTGATAATTGGCAGACGTTTACCGAGCAATTGCTCGCTTGCGAATTCATTGACAATGTCGACCGCCGACCGAATCAACCGGGGAATGTCGGCAAGCGAAAACTCGGGAACCAGATTGTCAAAGTTCTGAGTCGTTAGCTGCAGGTTTTCCGGTTGAAAAGCGATCGCTGGATCCGCGGTAATGACATCGTTCCAGACGAGATCGAAACGCGGCGTTTCACCTGGTTGGTTGGACGATAGCGGCACGCCGAACAGTTCCAATGCCAGTTCGGCACCGGCTTGGACGTCCAGATCCAGATCAAGATCCAAGCTGGTCAGCGGGTTAATCAAGGCACGCCCCAGATCGCCCAGCGAAAGATCTTCTTGCCCAGGCGGGATGATGACCGACAAGCCCACGCTGCCGGCTACCGAAGCACTCCCATTGACGATCGAGGCCGACGCTACCCCGCCCACAGACGCCGTTGCGTTCAGGTTCGACGCAACCGCGCTGATGTTGGCAACGAACGAAGGCGATTCGGTGATCCGAATTCGATCGAGAACATTCTTGGCCGCTGCCACCAACGGACTGCCCGACACGGATGCACCCTCGGCATTCGGTGTTAGCACGCCTAACAAGAACGGCAACGTCGAATAGTTTCCCGCACTCGCACCGGGTTGAACAATCACACTGAACGAACCGCCGTACGCCGATTGGTTCGCTTCGGAATCGCTGGGATCCAAGAATCGTGTTGAGTAGTCTGCAAGCGCCAAACGGAATCCGTCCGACGCGTTCCCGGCCAAAGACGCCGCGACGACCGTGCGACCATTGCGAATGACTTCGTATTGCCGCACATAGTCCGACAATGAAAGGTTCTCGGTGTGCCGAACCGTGACGTCCTGGATGCTACCATCGGAAAGCTGGTAACGGATCGGAGTGTTCTGCAAAACACCCGAATCCATATTGATTTCCATGGTCCGCAACAACGAACCCAGCGATGTGCCTGCGTTGACGTTGGAATCACGCAGGGCCGGGTAGACGTTTGCGCCGAATGATTCCGCATCGTTGTCCATATCAACCAGCAACCGCTGGCCGCTATCGACCCCTTCGTCGTCTCCGCCGAACAATGCAAAGGCGATCTCGCGCCCTGTCGAGGCCTCGCCAAACGGCGTCAGCTGCAAGGCCCCATCAGCGGACGGACTGGCTCCGCTGCGCATCACGAACCGACCGTCTTCGAAGTGAACCGAGACTTGGTCAAGGCTGTTGAAATTATCCAACACTTCCCGCAATGTCGACACACCGCCGTCGTTCAAAAAGTTAAGCCCAATGCCAACATCGGCATCGTCAAAGTCGGCGGTGCGAACGCTCAAGCCGTACGTCACGAAGTCCGGAATCGGCAGATCGGAGATGATCTGGTCCAGCGTTGTGGTGGATGCAATTCGCGACGTCGCCAAAGAATTGGACGTCAGGACGATTCGCTCCGCCGTGTCCAGCACGGCCGAACTGCCTACTAACCCTAGTTGTTCAAAGACCGGGTGCGACGATTCGATCAACAATCGATCATCGCCGCCGCTGGGGCCATCCGTCATGTCTGTCAACACGATCCGGTCGCCGACCAGCGACGCGATCAGGACCACTCCGTCATCATCCTCGATCGTCAGCCGTGACAAGAAATCACTGACGGTCAAATCTTCATCCAGCAGGCCGGTATCGATGGACAATGGACGGCCATCCCGCAGCGTCACGGTTGCCGCTGCTGGTAATCCGATCGCGAACGATAGCTGTTTGCGAGTCAGGATTGAACTGAGCAATGTCTTGCTAGAAACCGGCGAAAGCTCGCCGGGCAACTGGGCCAAAAACGGCTTGCCACGTAGCACACCATCGGAATCCGCATCGGAGGCGATGGGAACGAATTGACCGGCCCATTGACCGCCATTGGGCGTGTCATTCTCGCTGTGATTGCCAACCCAGCGAATGGAGAACGGTTGGACGGCGGCAGCGCCAATCGCCAAGCTGATGTCTTCCAACAGCAACGCATCGTCTTCGACTGCGGCCAGCAGAACCGTGTTGCCCTGTTCATTGCGCAAGGTCAGTCGCTGAACCAAATCCCCCAGCGACATTGTGTTCCAATCGCCAAGGTTCACGGTTTGCGTCGAACCATCACGCAGCGAAATCTGTAGCGGCGCCGAAATGCCCTGGTTCAACCGCGCGTCTTCGGGATCAAAGAACGATCCGATCGGCGTCGCCGAACCGAGACTGTCCAGCAAGGTTTCCGATAGCTTACGACTGACCACAAAACCGTCATCGTTAACGACCGAATCCGCGAACAGAGCCGATGTAAAGTCCGACGAGGTTTGCGTGATTCGCCGAACAACATTCCCGTTGGTTTTGTCAACGATCACCCAGCGGTCATCGACCAACTTGACCTCGGCCAACAGTTCCGGCTCCACGCCACTTTCATCAAAGAACTGCCACTGCCGCGTGATGTCGGCGATCGTGTGGTTGGCTAGCAAACCGGGAACCGTGAAGTCTGCAAATCGCCCATCGGCCAACTGGACTTTGAACAAGTGCGTTTCGGATTCCGATCCGATTCCAAATGCCTGCGGGCTGCCCATTCGACGGGCAACCGTATCCAGCGTCGTCCAATTTGGCGCCGCATCATAGATTGTACTGAAGATACGTTGTTGCAAATCGGGTTGCAGCGATTCTTCACGCAGCGACTTGCCCAACGCAAACCCGGCCGTGCTGCCATTGGTCGAACCCAGGAAATAGGACGTCGGCCCGTTGGCGACGTTCCCATCCCAATCCAACCGGAATGTTGACGAGGCGTTGATGGGCCGCGTGTTGTCCTCCAGCACGATGCGGTTGCCGTCCAAACGAGCAATCACCACTCGTTTCAGTCCCCGCCGCACCGTCAGCCGATCAATGATGTCGCCCAGCGTCACATTCGGATTGATTTCGCCCACGTTCAGCTCGACGGATGTGCCGTCACGCAATTGAGCGGTGATGGGCGCGCCGACCATATCATGCGTCAGTTCAGGAACAAATTCCGCCGCAGAATCAGTTTCTTCCAGATCGCGAATCGCCAGGACCCGGCTTTGCACCTGTCCGTCGTCATCGACATCACGACCAACGGCGAGTGCGTCGCGAAGCACAACGATTGGGTCATAGAGGATCTTGCCAAGACGAGACTGAGGATCAACGTCAACTGAAAACGTCTCGCTGCCGTTGGTTAAATCGATCAACGTCAGCCGATCGCCTGTGAACTGAACTTGCAGTTTGTCGGGGACGCGAAGTGCGTGAATCAGATCATCAATCGTTTCGGCATTGTTGGTCAGCCCGATTGGCAGGATTTCAAGGGACCCGTCAGCGAAGTGAACATGGGGGCCTAAAACCTGCGGTGATTCACCTTCAGCCAACTGGAACGGCCCCATCAAAGGTGCAACTGCCGAATCGAAGAGTCCACCGGGAACGACGGTAAAGTTGTCAAGTGGCGTCTGCAAATCGACTTGGGATTGCGGAGGCAGATGAGGGATCAGTTCTTCCCCAACGAGCACACCGTCTTGGTTGCCGTCGGAGCTCTGAGATTGACCAAGCACACCAAGGCGAATCGCGTCCGCGTGAGTCAATCCTGCGTTGCCAGGTGTAACTTCGACTGAAACACTATCGCCAGTCGTGGTCACAACAGCGACCAACTGCCACACAACACCATCTACCGTTTCCGTGGCTGGGGCTAGCGTTTGATCTAGTATCGCAGACCCGATCACGGTCCCAGAGTCGACAATGCTGTAATTTGCGTTTGGGGTATTGTTCGCTGCGACCGACCAGTTCGCAAATACCTGATAAGTGCCTGGTTCTACACCGTCGAAATGCCAAACTCCCTTTTCGTTACCAACAGCATTGACGCCGGCATCGAAAACTTTTGCTCCATCTGCGTGCCCGGCAGCAACGGTTGACCAACTTGCCGAAAACGTTGATCTCGGATCACTGTCGTCGGCGATACGGTTTGCACTCCAGTTGCGAACCAATTTCTCCGAAATTGCTTCCATCGTCCATGCGCCTCGTCCCAGCGTTCCCACCGCAAGCACATCATCATCGGAGTTGTATTCAAGATCATAGACGACTGCATTTGGCAAGCCGGTTCCAAGCTTCGTCCAACGATCTGCCGCGTTGGCATTGATCCAGAAAATCCCCGTGTTGGTTCCTGCAATCACAAAGTCTCCGACGCTAGTGGAAATCAACTCGACGCTCCGGATCTTCGGCAGCACACCATAGGACGGAACATACAGGCTGGCCAAGTCGGTTGTCGTCGACGCGTCCGTCGAATAGAGAACATTCTCGTTGGTTACCGCGACAATGCGGTCATAGTTCGTTGGCGAGACTGCGAGATCGAGAATGGATTCTCCGGGAGAAGAAAATCGCGGAGCAGGAAATGCGGAACGATCGGTTCGTTGGTAGACAGTGTTTCCCTGGCCTGCCCATATGAGATCGGCATTCGCAATGCCGTCTTTCGTCCCACCAAAGACCAGCGCATTCTGGTCGTCTCGGTAGCTGGTGCCAAATATGATCTCAACCCCGCTTGCGTAAACTCCTTCCCTATAAGTAATGTCAAAGAGAGAATCTACGGATTGAAGCAGCAACCGTGTAGGATCAACGCGATTGATCTCAAACGGAGATCGAAATGCCCCCTTGAAGCCGCTTGGCAACGCCAGCGGCTGATTGAATTGTGCTGAGGAATCATCTCGATTTTCGGTATAGGCAAAATCTTCTGCTTTGACGTAGCTCGTATAGTACAGTGACCCGTCACCAGCCAAGCTCACAGCATCGACCGCGACATCACCACCATCCCCCAACGAATTCCGTGTCCACTCCGCTTGGTTTTCAAACGCTTGGTATAGGTTTCCGTTATCTTGTGTACCCGCCAGCAAGGTATTAAGGAGCGGATCATAGGCAATGTCATGAATTTCAATTGTATTCAGATTGCCGGAGATCGAATGCCAATCGCCAATGCTTCCTTCGTCGAATCGAGATGATCGATAGAACACTCCTCCATCGTCTACCTCGATCAGTCGTCCTGCCGCATCGATGGCGATATCACGCGAATCGGCATGGGGTGCGGTTCCCGTCGCGGTCCCACCCGAGTTTTCAAAGCTGTTATTCGCCGAATGGGTGATGTGGGTCCATTGAGGCGAAGTCGTTTGGGAACCGCTACGCCGAGGTTCTCGCGTATCACCGCGAAAAATTGCGCCCTCGTATCCCGCATCAATCAGGTTCGGAATCGTTTGACGATCGCCGCCCATGTAAACGATGTGTTCAGCGATTGGATCCACTTCGAACGAGAAATGGATTTCGCCTTGCGAACCAGCTGGATTGACCGTCTTCGGACGCGGACTGGGCCCTGTGAGTTCGACGAAAGTGCCTCCATTAGTATAGGCTCCGTTTCCCGAACTCCCCAGCAGTTCAAAGGTATCCGCGCTGAGCACGTTGACTCGCCAAAAACCGTTCGCTGCTGTATTCCCGAGTACACCGTCGATCAAGACGAATTGAGTTTCTCGAGTTTCGGGATCAATTCCGTGGGCAGCAGCGGTGACAACAATGGGTGTTGCATTGCTGGCGCCCGTAAGCGGGGTTGCGACGCCCTGGGGTAGTGTTGGCAGATCCATTTGCGTCCACTGCACCACTGCTGTCGTTGCGTCCTCCGCATAGAAGACAGCTTGTGGCTGTGCATCCGCAACCAGTGCAACATAGATCCGTCCGTCACGGTGGATCGCCAGTTCGACCCGATTGATCGAGTTATTGAGCGCGGGAAACGCATTGACGAACGCGGCGGTGGGCGTATTCGCCAGACTGGCTAGGTTCGTCCAAGTCACACCATCATCATCGGTTCGGTAGATGCCGGTTTTTCCAGCGACATAGACATGTTGGCGACCAGAATCTGCCACGACATCATAGAACGGAGTCGTTGGAGACGATCCGGGGATGTTCGCCGGAGAGAACGATTGTCCGCGGTTTGTGCTCACAAACACGCCATTCCCGCTGTCACCGCCATTCAAGGCAACGGTACCCCAGGTGGTCGTGGCGATGATTAGGTCGCCATCCACAAACAATGCTGAAATGTTGTTTGAACCTATGGGCAGGTTGTTTTCAACGACCTCCCAGGTTTCCCCCGCATCGGTCGTTCGGTACAGGTACCCCCCGGCTCCAGATTCTCCATAGCTCGAATAGTTTCCGGTAGCCGCGTAGATGGTTCGACGAGTCGTATCCGCACTGTCAAATTCTAGGGCGCTGATTGATAGAGAAGGCAGTTGATCGGTTGTCGTCGTCCAAGTTGGTGACGCAACCTGCGCGTTGGTGGTTTTCCAAACTCCGCCATTGACGGATGCTGCGTAAAGCACGTCTGGGTTGGTCGGATGAGGAAGCACACGACTCATCGCTCCGGCGACGCGATTGCTTCCGTCTGCCGTCAGTCCGTTGCCTCCCACCGATCCGAACGGCCCTTCGGCGATCCAGCCATCGACAATATTTTGTGGGACAGATTCGTTCTCGGCGACAACCGAACTGATTGGGAATGCCGAATCGACGCTCTGGCCGACTAAGATCGCCGAATCGACCTCCGAACTTTGGACGCGGTCGTATCCGATCGGGACAATCGCTTGCAGCAACGTTGTTCCTTGGCCATCCCCCCAAACCACCGAAAAACGGTTGCTGGCGTCCGGCACTGTCTTGTCACGCAGCACAACCGAACGTCCCGAAAATGACGCCAGCGTTTGAGACACACCCGCCGCAGAAAGTGTGAAAGCATCCAGCAAGTCCCCAACCGTCCGATCTCTCAGTTTCCCAAAGGAGACTGTCCGGGACGTCCCATCTCGCATCGACATAACCACGTCGCGACTGTCTTGATCAAGCTGTGCATCGAAGGGGTCAAAGAATGTTTCTAACAGAGTGTCTCGTGTGATCTCGATCGCGTCTGACAGCGGAACACTCTCCAAACGATTTCCGTCGGCAGGGTTAGGAAACAGCTGGGTAAAGAATTCTTGATCTTCTGCTATTAACTGAAATGCACCACCGCCAAGTGTTGTGTCAAGCAAAACCAAACGGTCATCTTCGAAACGGACATCAACCTTAAGCTCGCCTTGAACGATCACTCGACCGCGATCGATCAAATCCCCAATTCGAGTCGAATCCGTGATGGGACCAAAGTCGAGTGTGTAGGATTCGCCGTTAGACGTTTGGATCTGAGTCGCGATCGAACGGCCCCGCAGGTACCCAATGCCTTGACGTGCCAGCACATCCACAACGCTTGTCGCGCCGCTTGCTTGCGAGGAGATCGTCTCGGCCACATTCACCTTTCCGTTTCGCTGTTGGCTCGGCGGGGACAGATCGATGGAGATTTTCATGCCGGTGGTGACGTCACCGGTGATGGTCAACAGGTTGTCGGTACCATCGGCGCCTGGATCCATCGTGAACGAACCGAGTTCGAAATCGTTCACGCCGGCGACGAAGTTCAAGTCGGCCTGCGCAACGATCGGTTCCAACTGTGAAAAGTATTGCAGATCGATGTCCAGCGCCATCCGCACGGGGTCGTAGACCACCACGTCGCTGAGCGAGTCAGCGACGTTGATGTTCACACCGGGGATCAAATTCACGAATTCCTGAATCGATGCGAACGCTGGTGTGCCGTCGTCGCCCTTCAAGAACGATGTCACGTTGTTGGTAAAGCTGGTCGCAAACTGAACCGCGTCGCCAATCGTCGTGTTGCCGGCTAACGGGATCGGAAAGTTCAGTAAGTCGCCGTCTTCCCAAGCGCCGATCAAGGTTCCAATCTGCTCGATCGACGACACCAGCCCGGCGGGGTCCAGCGTTTGAAAACTGAAGATCGACTGCGGCGAGTAGTCCGCACCCTCTGGCACGATCAGATCCAATTCGGGGATCTGCGAATCAAACGGGTTGCTGTCGGTCAAGGTCAACACCGGCGGTGTGTTCCCACTGCCAAAACCGGCGACATCAAAATGGAACGGCAGGTTCACGTTCAGTCCTTCGCCGCGATAGGTCAGGCTGATGTCGTCAATCAAATCAGAGATCGAAACCTCCAGCAAAGATTCCAGCCCGAATGCGCCACCTAAGTCGCCGGTGTTGATGACGGCACCAAAGGCGTCCCCAAACGCCACGTCCAGCCCAGCGTCCAACGAAATGCTGCCGCCGGTCACACCGCCGGACAGCAAACCGATGCTGGCGGTGAAATCAACCGGTAACGTCAGCGGTCGGTCCAGTCCGATGCTGAAGTTAGGAATGCGTACGGCAAATTCGCGAGTCGCCGCGTCGCGTAAAATGTCGAACGATAGATTCTCGGTGCCCAAATTCAGCGGCACGATCGTCGCCAACGACTCGCCTTGGATCTGCTGCAGCAGCGAATCGGCTTGGGACGTGATCGGATCCAGCAAACTGGACAGCGTCGCGTTGAACTGAGTGACCGGATTGAAGTTCAGGCGGACCGCCTGTGTGCCACCGCTGATCCCCTGAACGGCTTCTAGAAAATCAAACTCCGCGATCAAACTCTGCGCGGTCGCTGCCGGATCGTTTTCCAGAAACGTTTCCAGCGGCAGCAACACTTCGGTGTCAAAACGTTCCACCAAGTTGAACAACGATGCGATCGATTCGGTATCGACGATCGTCGTCCCGCCTATCGATTCTGGCACGATCGACCCCAGGTACGGAATCTCGCTGGCCAAGCCTGGCAGGTGATTGACCGCAGACAGCACGCGAGAAATTTGACCAACCGCCTGCCGAAGTCCGCTGGCGAACGAGTCGATCGAATCGCTGCCGACCTGGGCCGCCGCGTCGATGGTCTCGGTCGTCTCCTGAACCAGACCTTCACCCTCCGCGTTCATGGACGAGACCAACGCCTGGTCCGACGGCGCCGTGTCGCCCCATTCGCCGGCCAGCAGTTGACGAGATTCGAGCGTCTCGGCCAGCATTCGTCGACGTTTCAGTGCGTCACGACGGAGCTTGTGAACATTGGCCATGGGGGATTTCATGCGGATCATCAGCGTTCACTATCTCTGTTGGGGGGCAGGGTGCACTCCTAGTCTATCGAAGGAAAGTGGGCAGATGGGCCGAGGATTGCGGAAAATGACAGCAACCTGCGGACACGCAATCACCGAATCCCGCGGGAAACCAAGACCAGAAGAACGCTGCGCGAAATCGCCCCAAACGCCGCGAAATGCCGAATCGGCAATCGAAAGTAAAACGGTCTTTCCAGGCCGTCACCACGACACCCATCCCCACCACTCGACGGCCTAGAAAGGCCGTTCTACGTCACGTACCGAATCACTCACCGACGTTTTGTTTCGTCTTGAGCGCTCGAACCTCGGCCTCTAGGAGCAGCACACGATCTACCAACGCATCGATGGTTGGTTGTGCGTTTCCAGTCGCTCGATAGTTTCGCAAGCGATCGTTGTCGCGTGGCCAGTAGGGCGGAAGATTGGTGTGCGTCCGCAATTCTTCGATCTGCTTGTCCAGTGAAACTACCGAGGGATCCATGGCACTGCGAACCGAAACCTCCGAATTCCGCCGAGTGATCAAATCACGAATCACGTCCGCCTCGGCGCTGATTTCTAGCTTCGCCGATTCGATCGGGTCGCGTGAATACCCGACGCTGTCGCACAAACATGACGTGGCATAAACAACCGCAGCAAACGCCAAGGTCGATTCCAGGATCCGTCGAGAAGGACTCATGCAAGCACCACAGGTTTCGAGAGAATGGACATCGCGGACCGAACACCCTCGGAAGGACGCTGATTCCGCCGAAATCAAACCCTTGGTTGTTCCCCCAGCTGCGGAGACGTCGCACGTATTGCGAGTGCCGACGAAAGCACCAATGCCACCATACCGACGGATATGGTCGGTATCTCTGCGCCGTAACCACCTACTGCCAATCATCTGCGGAATGCGCAAGGCAACGGTTCAGATAAGTCCTGATTCTTGGCTGACCGAACTCGATGGCATCAGCAACAGCAACAGCAACATTTGAACCGTTGACCGCAGAGTGAATCCTAGCCAGCTTTGGAGGCGTGCGAAACGACTAAACGTTCCGCAGACGCGAGGCAGGACTCACGTTCTGTCGACGCCGACGCTGGATCATCCCTGCAAACAGGACTCCGGCAAACGTGAGGATCGTACTTGGCTCGGGAACCGCTCCACTTGGCGGTGGGACGGCTTCTTCTGTGAACCCTTGATAGCGGACGGCACTCTGCGAGTAGTTATAAAAACCAAATCGTCCTGACTGAAAACTGCCATTAATATCGAAGATCGTTTGCAAGGCCCCCCCTGCCACACCCACGTCAATTTTAATTCGGTTGGCCGTGTAGAGCAGGTCGAAATCGTAGACCGTATTGTCGGCCCACCCCAGGGTGGGACCCTGGTTGGTCGCAAGTACATCGAATGCGGGATTGCCGACGTCATGATTCCAAAATTTGTCCCCGACTTCCGTATTCGTTCCTTGGACTCGACTGAGAGCAAATCCCTCCTCAGCTGCACTCTGGTTAGCTTGCTTCCAATCGAACAGCAAAAAATCGTTGTCGATTCCAGTGCCATCATCGGCGGACTGGAATCCGAAAACGAACCCTATGAAGTCATCATCAGCGCCGGTTTCAACTCCGAATTTGCCGACGATGTTGGTGTTAAACAAATCAGCGTCGCTTACGAAAAAGGTCGGATTCCCATTAGTCGTCTGCAAAACAGATTTTCCGTCCAGTGCCACCTGCCAATTACCATTGCCTGCTGGGCCGGCGAGCGCCCAACCGCTGTTTAGATCGACGGGGATTACTCCGGCTGGACAGACGGATGTTGCAAACGCTAAGCCTGCCAGGGCAGCAAAAAAGCAAAGGCGATGGTGAAGCACGTTGGTGTCCTCAAAACAGGTTTGGTTGCAAAGATATTGCGACAAGCATGCCGAATATGCTCCGACTGTAACGATTGAAATACGTTCCGGCTTTTCGAATTTAATGAAAAACTAGGGGGTTTGCAACGTCTCGGCAGAGGGGCCATCCAACAAATCCGGCTTTCTCGCCGACACCACCCCTCCGATGGGGTTCCGGGCGTTTGAGGATGGGTAGGCCGCTCTCGGTAGCGTACGGTGCGGTCGTGCTGCAAACGTAGCGAGTCGGTACAACTGATGCCGCCTGCAAAAGGCGAAGAAACCTTGCCGATCAAAAGGCGGACGAAATCAGCTCTATAGGTTGATGAGTGTACCGGTGACTGACGCATCATTTCGATTACGAGTAGATCACGAATCACGTCCGCCTCGGCGCTGATTTCTAGCTTCGCCGATTCGATCGGGTCGCGTGAATACCCGACGCTGTCGCACAAACATGACGTGGCATAAACAACCGCAGCAAACGCCAAAGTCGATTCCAGGATCCGTCGAGAAGGACTCATGCAAGCACCAGAGGTTTCGAGAGAATGGACATCGCGGACCGAACACGCCATCCACGACAGCGGTTCAAACCATATTTCGCCATCCAACGCACTGCCATCCCCGCACGCAAGATGGTTCGACCATGGGGTGAGTTGAATTCAGTGACGGTCTGGCGATTGGACCGCGCTGTGCAATAGGTCAAGCAATAGGTCAGGCGGCAGGTCAGGCCGCACACGAAAGACGGGATCATCACTTCCAGAATTCCCAGAATCGGCCGAACACGGGAGCGAGACTCATCGCGATCAGCGCGACGCCCGTCGCCAGCCCTGATAACAGGAACAGCAAAATGCAAAGCTTCACGACGACTTGGTTGACGCGGCCGCCCGGACGGTCGCCAAACTCGTCTCCCGGTTGGTCTTTCAGCGGAACGGTCATGATTCACTTCCTGACGATGGCGAAATCCATCACTAGCAATGTAAGAGAGACCACGAAGCGCCCCCCCAACAAAAGGGGGGCACTCGACTCGATCAAGCGGTGCATGCAGACTGCTTCGCTTCGCGTAACGAGTGCCCCGTATTCGAGTGCCCCGTACTCGAGTGCCCCGTACTCGAGTGCCCCCATACCCGAGTGCCCCAACTCGACGTCTTACGATCACGCTCACGGCAAGCGGTACGCTTCCCCCGATTTCGCCACAGGCCGACTCGGCAAACAGAGGATCATAGGAGAAGCCAGCCGAAAAGCAAAAACGACGTGACTACCGATGCGAGCGACAATCGCCATTTGCGTGCGAAAAGTGCCGTCAACAACGATGCGAATGAGCAGAAGCAGATTGTCGAAAGGACGATCATGGCGAGAAACAGGTCTGGACCATGTTCTGGGATCACTGATTCTTCACCGAAACGCGTAAAAGTGACCAGTCCTTGAATCATCGCAAAAACCGCCCACAACGAAGCATAGAAAAACCATGCGATCCGCGTTCGCCAGCAGTGTTGAGAAGTTCCCATGAGCGTGGTCGTTCTGGTGGGCGGTTCGTAAGCAACGAGTGATCCATCCGTGTCGCGATTCAAGTCATCTCGCCACCGCCGCGCAGCGGTTTGCGGGGGGAGAGAGTTCGAGCGAGGGCGAAGAAAGAAACGACAATTGTTGATCGCTCGTCTTTAAGAACCCATTATCCGAATGTGGCTGCGGTCGATTCCGGATTGGCTACCGCTTCGTCGGCAAGCGATGGCAATGTGATGTTGTCGGCGTCCAAGGACGCGCCAGCGTCCGAACTCTAGCAGCCGATCATCTTCGTACACCCGCTCAGCATCGCGGTCCTCGTACTCGACTCCTCAATCCCCCCGACATCCGGTCAAGCCACCCGCAAACAAAACAACCAGGCCTAGGATCCAAACGCGGGCTACGAACGGATATCCCCCGTCCGGCTGTGGTAAGGCAACTCAAGCCGCGCTTCATAGCCGAAGGGTGGGGGCAAAAACGCAGACGAGAACCGGGACAATGAATATGAATTGGGTCAGCGAAAGCGCGGTCGCTAGCACCAGTGGTTGGTACTTTTCAAACAGGTTGCGACCGCTTCCACTTCCCGCTTGCACTTTCGACGCGGCAACAAATCCAATTGCCACGAGCGCTATGACGGGGCGTCAATGCCCGAATTGACTTCCGCTGCCGATGGACGGGGCCTCTGTACAGCGGCAGATACAACATTCGCTTTTCGTCATCTCCTTTGCCCGGTTCAATGGTTGAATCAAGTTCGGGCTGAGCGGAGCCTTCGAACTGCATTCGTGATGGACTTCCGATCAGGACGAGCAAACACAGAGCTGAATACAACATTGTTTTCGACCAGATGCTGGAAACCAGAAAGACGGAAAGTTCGATAGTGTACACCGTCTAGCACCCGAGCAATCTGATCACGATCGCACAGCCGGCGACGATCGCAGTGACGAGCAGCAAACGTCGTGTGGTCAAACGTCGGATGAAACTATTCACCCTTGGAGGTATTGCGGTGCAGGCACGCGTCGAGAGACGACTCAACTTTTTGCAGTGCCGCAAGATTCCCGTGCTTGCGATCACGAAACGGTTGCCAATAGCGAAACGCCTGTGGATACCGAAACGGTCGCAAAACAATCACGATTGGATTGTATTCGCGATCGCCTGCGAAGAAGCGGAAAACAGCGACCGGCAGGGAAAGCGTCCGCCAGTGCCGACGTTCAGACCAGTTCAGAATGATGGCACGACCTTGGAGTCGAGGGATCACCGAATCGGTCATGTAGTCACGCCAATGTGGGCTGTCGGAATAGACCACCAAAGTGTCGATCCCCCGGGCGCCCCACAGCAGCCAAACGATGAAAGTCAGCGCGGCGCCATAGACCAACATGCAGACAAGCCATGCGAGCAGCAGCGGGATGATCAGCAAGAACACCGGAGCAAGCAGCACAACCGCGACAAATTGGGTGAAGACGTTCGTTTCGCGTTTCAGCACCACGGCGACGAGCGTCCTTCATGCGGGGAACGGTTGCGATCCACCGATCGCAACCGGGGATTGTCGATCCATAAGTCCAGCATCGCTACTGGGGCGTGCGGCTTGATCACTTCACATTCGATGCGACAAACAGATCCTGAATCGCCGAATCAATCTCGTGTCGGTCGTGCGCGTAGTTTGGATGTTCTCGGATCAGCTTCAAAGTCGAGATGATCGCACGCTGCTGTGCCGAAGTCAAAAGTTGCCCCCATCCTACCGGATGTTCTCCACACTGGATTCCGTCAGCGGGATATCGGAGAGCGACAGATGGGTGATCGAGTCCGGGAATTTGGCTGATCGAATGGCCGAATCCGTGATTCGCGTGCCACCGATCGCGAGGTCGGTAAGTCGTCCAAACTCGCAGATCAGCGGCAGAGAAAAATTGGTGATGCGTGAAAAATTGGCGATCAAGAATTGAAGATCAGCCCATCCAGCGAGTGCGACGACGTGACGATCCGCCAATTGGCTCTCATGCGCGTCGATTCCGTAGGCGTCGTTGGCCTTGGCGCCCGAACCCTCGATCGCGGATGCCAGATAACGAAGCCTTTGCGATTTATTCACTGGACTGCACCGTGTATTGCCACTGGTGTTTTTCGAGCGTCGAAACGAGTACTGCGATGAATCGGTCGTCAAGCTTCCCACGGTGTGACGAGAGTCGCATGGGAAGAATGTGAAGCCAGTCTGGTCGATCAGCGTCGTCGTGCGATACAAAACCCATCACAGAAGCATTGCACAGAACACTTGGCTGGCCGGGCTGCGTGCAACTCAGCATCGCACGTGTCCGCCATTCCCCGCTACCACCCTGGCGCACGGACGAGTTGGTAACGGCCCATCCTTCGGAGATCAGTGTTTCGGCAAATGATTCAATCGCCTGATCGGTAGCGATCTTCTGCGCATCGTAAGTCGCAATTGTCGCCGCCCGCCGTCGCGCGTGACGGGATCCGGCGGCAAACAAAATGGCAGTGACAGCCGTGACCAGAAGCAACGCTGCAAGGCTAAACTGGCGGCGTGGCATCATGGCCATCATCAACAATCACAGTACAGTAAGGCTGCCCACACGCAGGCCAGAGAATCACGGCCGCCACGCGCGGACCGAGCAGCCAGCCTTTCGCATCGCGAGGCCCGGCGCTCGTAAAGGAAGCCTGCAAATCTCACGACCGAAAACGAGAGGTAGACGGATCGACTGAGAAAGTTTGAAAAATCTGACCTCGTTCCGGCCAGCCAGCACCGATGGCACGAATGTTGAGAGATGCGGAGGACAATAAATCCCTGATCGATCAGGAGGCTGCCGAGTTGAGCCGAAAAGCCAACGCCAAGACTCCAAGCACGCTTCATTTTCAAACCTGTTCTCGAATTGCAGCCAGTGCTCGTTTCGCTTTACCTGGACGTTGTATCCCAAATCACTTGCTCGGTGGCTTGCAAACCTTGCAGGCATCGTAAGCGCTGATCGCGCGACTGAGCGGGATCGGAGACGAAGACTTCCTGCAATACCGGCATGATTGGCGGTGGTACTTCGTGCCGGTGTCGGTGATGTACACCGTGGTATCTGTCGTGCGGATGGATGGTGCAGGGATCGCCTGCTCGATGTTCGCCATCGCAGGCCGCTTCGGCGCCGCTGTCACACCGTTCCGAAAGTCCCAGGGTGGCACCAGGTCGTTTCGCGACCAAAGGCCACGGCGTGCAGCCTTCGACTCACTCTCCGCGTCCGCAAACCTTTGATCTTCGTTGTACTTTTTGTAGTGCCAGGCGAGTCCGTTTCGTGCCAACTCCAGGTTCAGCCAAGTGTCCCCGAGATACACATCCGCAAGGTTCCTATTGTAGCGGTCCCTTTCGCGGAGTTCGACGCGGACCACTTTTTCATGAATGCGACTACCCAGGAAGTCTTTGGCAACATTACCGAAATCCTGACCTTGCTCTGGCGCATCGATCCCATCCAGCCGAATTGTGATGTTTTCTTCCGCGATGGTCCGCAACTGGATGGTGTCGCCATCCATGATCGACGTCACGAAACCGATTGCGATATTCGCTGATTGGTTCACTCTTGGTGCAGTGGCGTGGACGGCAAAGGCCCGGTCAGCGACGCTCAAGTGGTCGGGGTTTGTGATGAACCGATTGCCATCAACCCGCTCCAGCAGCAGCTTGCCCTTTTCCGCTCTGATCAACGAGGCAACGATTGCTCGTGTCCCTGAGCTATCCGTCCACGTACGGCGCGCTGGTTCGATTGTCGGACTACTCGCCTTGAAGACGAGTGGCGGCAGATCGGCGGCACCAGCGGTGGCCGAAATTAGCAGACCTAATGCGAGCAGAAGTCTCATGAATTTCCTTTAACGCTCATTCGATCTTGCACCAAACGTCGCTAACGCGACATGTGCTAGGGGGGTGGATGCTTGTCGTTTTCCCGACAACGCTGGATGCAGTAGCAATGTTGTAGTCTCCGATTCTAGTCGGTCACTTTGATTGCTCAACTTCGGCCGCAGCCTTTCAGAACGCCCGTTCCTTCATCGCGAACAAGCGCTAAACCGTTGCGGTCTGGTTGATCTGCTGAACTTCCAGAACAGGTTTACGATCTGCGACGACGCCGTCAGCGGCACTTTTAGCGAACCTCCACACCAGGACGCAATGATTCACCAAGATAGGATTTCTGCCGAAAAGCATCGTTCATTCGACACCTGCCGTCGCGTATTCCTGGGGTAGTTCATCGAACGTGAAGCGATGGCAAGTTTGCGGAATGAGTTTGATCGCGATCGTGTTAGGTGGCGTCTTCGTTTCAATCCGAATCGGAAGCGGCGGTCACGTTGTGTGGCAGACCCCCGCAAGCGCAGTGCGAAAAACCTCGCCCGACACGTGACTTTCCTACCGCCTGTCACCGACGGGGCTACCGGTCGGTCAGTTTTGTCATTTTGAACCTCCTTTAGTAGCGAAAAGCAACACTCGCCAACGCTGGACTTTGGGGGGGGCGGTGCCCCCGTGACATTCGGGGGAAGGCTATTCTATAGTCGTGAATCGCAGGGACTTGAATGGCCAAAATTTCGGCTCGTCCCGTTGCGATCGCAGTGTCGAGCACAAGGAACCTAATCGATGGCGGAAATTTTCGAGGCCTATCTTATCACGTTTGGATGGGCAATTACCGGATCAATCTCCATGGGGCTTGGGATCATTATCGCGGTGAAAATGTTCGATCTCTCGACTACGAAGGTGGATGAATGGCAACTCATCAAGGACAACAACATCGCGATGGCAATCATCCTCGCAGCCCTCATTCTGTCGGTGGGCTATGTTATCGGAGCTGCTATTGGGCACTGATATCCCTGGCTTGTTGCAGTCATGCATTTGGGCATTCGGGAGGACTAGACTCCAGTGGTGGACATCGCAATAGCAAGACCGGTGGCTATCACTTCCACCGAAGCTCAGGAGGCAGTGCCGTACCAACTTACAGCTCTTCAGCGTCAAGCTTTCAGGTTCCCTACGCGTCAGCGCGAACGTCTGCCAGGAGCACAGCCAGACGGTCTCCTCGACTCAGCTATTACACGAACGCTAGGCGCTCGCTCACAGAACGACGCGAAAAAGAATCCGGACAGAACGTTCGAGACGCGAACGCAGTCCTCCGGCCACACTTCAATTTTCACCATCTCGAACGCGACCCATACGAAGCGGTATCGTTCACCGAAGCTGGCGTGTCATGGCGACTGTTCACACCCCGACAAAACCATATTCGAGTCTCGAAAGACGAGATAGTTCGAATCGAACCAGTGGACGATGCAATCGACTTTCGTACTTGGATCGATTCGACAGGAAAACACTCGACCGTGGCGAAGTACCTTGAGCTGAAGGTACCGAGCGTTGTCCTTGAAAAGCTGGATGGTGATCGCGTCAAGTTGCGGATCGACCGACTCAGCAACTACGACAAGAAGTATTTGCAGTCCACCGTAGACAAGATAAATCAACTATAAACTATCCAAAACGGAATGAACGATGGGGATAGCAGGCATCAATCATCGCGAGCGATCGTTCCATCCAGTCGGGTTTCGATCGCCATATCTTGGTCGATCCGCGCAACGCATCGCTTGCTGGCGTCGGGATCCTTCAATGCTAGGTTGACAATCGCTTCCTTCTGCCAGATCCAGTTGTCCGCTCGGGTTCCACGGATGACGATGGATCTAGGAATTTCCGGCTCGTCGTCGAAACCAACTCGTAGCACTGGAGATGATCCCGACGCGGCCCAAGCGTTGGCGCCCACTCGAAGTAAGTTTTCCGCATCCGCTTTTTGTCGAAGCGGATTGAAGTGAAACAGCAGCGGTCGCGCTTCGTCGATGCGATCGAGCAGGCTTGCGATGCCGCAATTGTTGAGCGGGCAGTGGGTTAGCTGCCGTGGAATCCCACCACCTGCATGGCGAAACTCGGTTTGGATTTGTCTGTGGTGTCGAATCATTCGTAGTCGACGCACTTTTGGCATGAAGGGTGTCTAGCCAACCGCTGCTGCACCAACCGCAGAAACGCGTCTGGTGCTGTGCGCCTGGCGAGCGATGGTGGGAGAGCCTGCGCCGGACCAGGGTGCTTCTTTCCACCGCCGGACGGGCCACGCCAAATACGAGCAGCCAAGTCCCCCCCTCAGCGACCGGTGCCCGCCGATCGCTATGGCGTTTTGATGGGTTTTCATTGAACGCGTCCCAGACTGCTTGTCTGGGGGGTGGGCCCCCGCAAGACTTCGAACGGGTGACCCGGCGGGTGACCCGGGCCGAGAAAGGCGAGAAGGTCAAACCGTACAGACACAAAAAAAGCCCGGTAAAACCGGGCTTTTTTCGAAGCTACCCCGCTAGGACTTGAACCTAGAATGGCTGGACCAAAACCAGCTGTGTTGCCAATTACACCACGGGGTAGTTGTTGGGTTGTCTTGGGCGAAGTTTAGCACGACTTTGCCGGACGCCAAAGAGGACATGGAGAAGTTCTTTTCGGTTCGATTTACTTCGTCCGTTTGCGTGGGATACTTTACCTGTTTCGGCCGATTATGGCGGCGATTTGTTACTTTGCACCGCAAAAACTAGTCTCTGCAGCTCGCTGGCTAGGTCCACATTCACGATCGCTACCCGCGGCGGCAACTTAATTGTTGTCGGCGCAAAATTTAAAATTCCGCTGACGCCCCCGCGGACCAGCCGATCGGCGATGTCCCCGGCGACGTCGGCCGGGACCGCCAAAATCGCCAATTGAGCCGGTTTTTGGACCAGAAAGTCGTCCATCACCGCGGCATCCAGGACGGTGACCCCCGCGATCGTGGTACCGATCCGGCGTGGGGAGTTGTCGAACGCCCCGCTGAGCTGGAATCCCAGACGCTGGAACCCCCGATAGCGGAGCAGCGCGTCGCCGAGCGAACCGACGCCGATCAACACCACATTCCACTCGGTCCCCGAACCCAGCACGACGCCGATCCGGTCCACCAACCGCTGCACGTCGTATCCGACGCCCCGGCGGCCGATCGTCCCCAGTGCACTGAGGTCGCGGCGGACCACGGCCGGGGAAACATCCACCAGTCTCCCCAGCTGGCGGCTGTTGACGCTGGTCACGCCGGTCTCGATCAACCGATGCAGTTCACGAAAATAAAGACTCAGTCGCCCCACGGCCGGCTGAGGCAGCCCGAGAGGCAATTCGGACTTCTTTCCAAGCGGTCCCGCCGCCGGGGTGGATTCGCCATCCACCGGAGCGTGGGGATCACTTTCGCTGGACGGCTGGGAATCGGCCACGGGCGTCTCTGCGAATGGAGGATGGTGGCGGCTGAGGAGTCAACCGAGCACAGGGTTGGAGGTCGAGGGGCAAAATTCGCAAGTCGGGGAGGCTGGTTGAAAGGCGGACGCTGCAATTGATAGGTCGCGAAGATCGGGAACCGGCCATGCAGCGCCGATGGGTGAGTCCCCAGGATACGGTCGTGGAGATTGCGGCAGTGTTCCAGCAAGACAAGACGTGCGATCGACGGATCGAACCGGTCATGGAGATGCTGCCAACGCAAGCTTGCCGCAGCGCGGTTTCTCGCGAGGGACCGCTGTTTCTAGTCCCCACGTCCTCAGGATACCCGCACTGGGTGTCCGAAAGTCAAGACACTCGGGATCACATTCTCGGCCCGCTTGCCGAGGGCGCGGGCGGAGTGTCAGCCGAACAGGTGGTGGCGGTGACGGTTCGGCGATGGCACCTGGCGACCATGAAGCCCGCTCGCTGATCATCGGCACGCCGCGGCGGACCGGCAAAATCGTCGCGGTGTCCCTGGTTGTCATTGTCGGCGCCGAACGTCGATCGAATTCGCGATTTTTTAGATGGGGGAAGTGAATCGCATGCCCGCAGCGCGGGACCAAACCGCTAAATTGGGTGGGTGTGCGCAAGACGAGTGGACGGCGAGATCGGATCGCTTATTGCTGAAGCAATTCGGTGCGAGATCGTTGTCGACACGTCACTGCAGTGCCTCCTTCGAATCCGCTTCGAAGACAAACCAAGACCTACACCCTGTTGAGCTCGGAACCATGAACAAGCGTCCTTCTCGTATCGCACGTCTTTTCGCGAACTCTGTCGTCACTCGTGAATCATCGAGCACTTCCGAATGCACCGGAGCCACGTCCAGCAATCCACCCCACGGGCGAAGCAAGTCCAGCATGCGGCAGCGAACTCGGCGCCGTCTGCACGCCGAAGGGTTAGAGGCCAGACGGTTGTTGGCTGCCTATGTCGTTGACACGGTGGATGATTCGACGGCCGTCGACGGATTGGTCAGTTTGCGAGAGGCGATCGAAGCGGCCAACACGAACTCGGCTGTCGGCGACGCGATCGCGGGCGAAGGTGCAGCGACTGATACGATCACCTTTGCAGCCGGATTGTCGGCGATGACGATCACGCTTGGCAGCGAACTATCCATTGTCGATTCGCTGGACATCTCGTTAGGCGCCGGGGAAAACATCACGGTGGATGGCGGCGGCAACGGCCGAGTCTTTTCGGTCGGTACCGGCAGCACCAGTGTATCGATCAGCGGAATCACGTTGTCCGGCGGTGTGGCGGACAACGGTGGCGCGATCCTGGTCGCGGCTGGGGAAAGCCTGGTGCTGGACGGTGTGACGCTAACCAGCAACGAGGCCAATGGCGACGCGGCCACTGAGGGCGGCGGTGCGTTGTTCAACGATGGCGGATCGGTCACCATCACAAATTCGACGATCAGCGGGAATGTGGCATCGGGAGCAGCGGGCAGCGGTGGCGGGCTGATGAATTTCGGCGGCACGCTGATGGTTTCCAACACGACGATCGACAGCAACGTCGCCAATCGCGCCGGTGGTGGGATCGAATCCACGACGGACTCGACCAACACGCTGACCGACGTGACGCTCAGCAACAACAACGCGGGTGTTTCCCCAGCGGTCGCACGCCCCGGCAACGGTGGCGGCATGCACTTGTCGGGCAACGCCGGCGTCACCATCACGGGCGGATTGATCACCAACAATACCGCGGCCCAAGAGGGCGGTGGATTGTGGAACAGCACGGCCACGATGACGATCGATGGCACCACCATTTCCGGCAACACGGCCAGCGGCGATGCAGCGGACGATGGCGGTGGGGCGGTTTTCAACAATGGCGGCTCGGTCGACATCAGCAACGCAACGATGCAAGACAACGCGGCCGATGGTGTGGCCGGCAGTGGCGGCGCGATCCTGAACCTGGGCGGAACGTTGGTCGTCACGGCATCGGAGATCAGTCAAAACGAAGCCAACCGAGCCGGCGGCGGAATCGAGGCGACCGCGGGCACCATCAACACGCTGACGAACGTCACCTTGGATGACAACGTGGCGGGAATCGTCGCGTCACCGGGCAACGGTGGCGGGCTGCACATCACCGGCGCGGGCGATGCCACGGTCACCGGCGGCACGGTCAGCGGCAACCTAGCGGCCAACGAAGGCGGCGGTCTGTGGAACGGATCGGGAACCATGATGGTCAGCGGTGGCACCCAGCTGAGTAACAATACGGCGGGCAATGACGACGCCGACAACGGTGGCGGAGCCATCTTCAATAGCGGCGGCATCGTGAACGTTTCCGGTGCCACGATCAGCGGCAACATGGCGGTGGGAACCCGCGGCAGCGGCGGCGGGATTTTGAATGTGGACGGTGGGTCGTTGACCGTGTCCACCACGACGATTTCGGGGAACAGCGCCGATGGGATCCTAACGGGTGATGGCGGCGGCGGGATTCTAAGTATCGACGGCACCGTCACGATCAGCGATTCGGACATCCTAGAGAACACTGCCGACGGAATCGCGGGCAGCGGCGGTGGGATCCTGTCACGCGGCGGCCAGTTGACGATCACCGACACAGTGATCGCCGGCAACTTGGCCAACCGAGCGGGCGGCGGTATCGAACTGGGCAGCGTGTTGGCGACGCTGACCGATGTGACGCTGGGTGGCACCAACCCTGCCGATGGCAACTCGGTCGCGTTCGGAGTCCCCAGTCCGGGCAACGGGGGCGGGCTGCACGTGTCCGCGGATTCCGCGGTTACCATCGTCCGCGGCAGCGTTCAAAACAACACAGCCATCGAAGGCGGCGGTCTTTGGAATTCGTCCACCGGCCAGATGACGATCACCGGCACGACGATCACCCAGAACATCGCGACTCGCGGCGGTGGCATCCACAACGACGCCGGGTCGTCGACGGCCGACCAGTTGTATTCGTTGAACTTCACACCGCTGAACACATCGGGAGTCTCCGGAACCGGCAATGTGACGGTCAGTTCACCGACCGCGACGACTCGCACGATTCGAGTCGTCATCCATGCCACGGGGCTAGAGGACCTGAGCGGTATTCCCGGCGCGATCCACGTGGCGCATATCCACGGACAGTTTGCGGGCAACGCCGATCGGCCCATTTTGGAACAAGGCGATGGAGTCTTTTTTGATGGCACCGGAGGCACCGGCAACGCGGCCCCGCCAACAGCATCGGTCGCACCATCGTTGGGCGAGGATGACGGACGGACGGTGGCGGACGGTTTCCTGGATTTCTTGGAAGGTCGCCCCAAGTACGGTCCGGTGTTGTTGAATTTGACGTCGACTCAAATGCGTGACGCGGCGCCCAATGGTTCCAACCCGCCCGCTGGCGTTCCGCCGCTGACCCACTTTTTGTCTTTAGCGGGTTCCAGCGACATCGATCCGGCCGCGTTGTTTCCCAACGGCACGGATTTCACCCTGGACACGACCTACACGTTTGATTTGACGGATCCGGACGAGGCTCGCCAGTTCGCCAATCTGTCGCCGTTGTCGCTGCGAGAAATTGTGCTGCACGGTCAATCGATCGACAAAGCGGTCTCCGACGCCATCGATGCGGCAACGATGGGAACCGCGCCGGGTGGCGTCGACCTGGGCAACGGGATGGCGTTCCGCGTGACGGCGCCGGTTGCCGTCGCAGAAGTGCAAGCCGTCGGTGGGCGTTTGACCATCACCGACGCCACGATTTCGGGGAATGAAGCCCTCGAAAACGGCGGTGGTATTCTGAACGAAGCCGGTGACGTGCATCTGGTCGACACCGATCTGATGGGAAATTCGTCCGGTGCCGATGAACCCGGCGAAGGCGGTGGTGCGATCTTCAGCGGCGGAACCATGTCGATCGCGGGAGGCACGATTGACCAGAACACAGCGATCGTCGGGCTGGGCAACGGCGGCGGCATCCTGAACACGGGGACGCTGCGTGTTACCGGAACCGCGATCACGGCCAACAGTGCCGCGCGTGCGGGTGGCGGCATCGAGAACTCTGGAACACTGGAACTGTTTTCGACGACGCTTGGCAACAACGTCACCGGCATCAACGGTGGTGGGTTGCACGTCAGCGACAACGGAGTCGTCACGATCGCCGATGGTGCGGTCACCGGCAACACGGCTGGTCGCGAGGGTGGCGGGCTGTGGAACAACAGCAGTTTGATGACCGTCGACGGCACCACCTTATCGGGAAATACGGCTAGCGGCGACGCGGCCGACGATGGTGGCGGCGCCATCTTCAACAACGGCGGAACACTGATGGTTCGCACGGTCACCATCATCAACAACACGGCCGATGGTGCGTCCGGCAGCGGCGGCGGGATCATGAACTTGGGGGGAACGTTGTTGGTGGATTCGAGTTCGATTACCAACAATGTTGCCAATCGCGCCGGCGGCGGTATCGAATCGACCTCTGGTTCGTCCACATCGCTGACCGACGTGACTCTATCGGCAAACACGGCTGGCCCATCGGGATCGGCCGCGCCCGGCAGCGGTGGCGGATTGCACGTCACCGGTGCCGGATCGGTGTCCATTACCGGCACGACGGTCGCCGGGAACGTGGCGGCGTCGGAAGGTGGTGGACTGTGGAATGGCAGCGCGCGGATGACGCTGTCGGATGTGATCATTTCGGGCAACACGGCCAGCGGTGATGCATTCGACCAAGGTGGTGGCGGTGTCTTCAATTCGTCGGGAACCGTTCGCATCGATGACCAAACTCGCATCGAAGGCAACGTTGCCGATGGGGCCGCAGGCAGCGGCGGCGGAATTCTGAATGATGCCGGCGGAACGCTGATCGTTGCCGATTCGATCATTCGCCAAAACATCGCCAATCGTGCTGGGGGCGGAATCGAAACCGGTACCAATTCGACGGTCGTGATGACCGATGTGACGTTGGACCAAAACCAAGCCGGCACGGCTCCGGCAACCGCCGCACCGGGCAACGGTGGTGGGTTGCATGTTTCCGGAAGCGGTGACGTGACGATCATCGGCGGGATTGTCAGCGACAATCAGGCGGCGTCCGAAGGCGGTGGTCTATGGAACGGATCGGGCCGAATGATCGTCGACGGGACCACGGTTTCGCAGAACACCGCGTCCGGAAACGCCGCCGATCAAGGCGGTGGCGGGTTGTTCAACGAAGCGGGCGAACTGATCGTACGCGGCAACAGCATGATCATCCAGAATGTCGCCAACGGAACCAGCGGCAGTGGCGGGGGCATCCTGAACAACGTCGGTGCTAGCTTGGTGATTCAGAATTCGGAAGTGTCGTCCAACGCAGCTTCGCGAGCCGGCGGTGGCATCGAAGACAATGCGGGTTCGTCAACGACGATCACCAACAGCCGTTTGACCAACAACACGGCCGCGTCCAGTCCTGGCAACGGCGGTGCGCTGCACGTGACGGGCGCGGGCAACGTTTCGATCGTATCGACCACTGTTGCGGGCAACACGGCCAGCAACGAAGGCGGCGGCCTTTGGAACAGTGCTGTCGGAATCATGTCGGTATCCCGGTCGACGCTAAGCGGCAACGAAGCGATTGACGGTGGCGGAATCTTTGGCGACGGCGCCGGTGGTTCGCTGTCGGTGGTCAACACGACGATTTCCGACAACACGGCGATGGGCAAAGGCGGCGGGATGTCGGTCGAAGGTGGCGCGCTGACGTTGATAGGCGTCACGGTCGCCCAGAACGCGGCGGCGGTCGGTGGCGGTATCAACTATGAAACCACGTCGGCGATCATTTCCAATTCGATCTTGGCGACAAACACGGCGACCACCAACCCGAACGGTGCAGGAGCGCTGGCCAGTGGCGGTAATAACCTGTTTGGTGACCCAACCGGACTGATCATCACCGGATCGACGGATCCGGTCGACGTCGATCCGCTGCTGGGCCCCCTATCGGACAACGGCGGCCCCACGCTGACCCATGCACTGTTAGCCGGATCGCCAGCACTGGATGCCGGCGCGATGTTCGGTTTGACGCAAGACCAACGAGGGGTGGCACGGCCGCAAGGACCTGCGATCGACATCGGTGCATTCGAATCATCGCTTGCGGCACCGCTGAACGATGGCGACATCGACGCCAACGATTCCGCGCCGGGTTCCGCAGGTGATTCCGCGGCCGATTCGTTCAACGTCACCTTCGATGCGGTATCGAATGTTTACGTGGTCACCGTCAACGGCAACGAGGTTCAGCGAGTTGCCCCAGGGACGGTGTCGGTGATTCGCATCACCGGTTCCAGCGACAACGACACGGTCACCATCAACGACGGATCGGCCGCGTCGCCTGGTACCCCGCCACAGAACTTTGAAATCCTTGGCTTTGGCGGCGATGACACGGTCACCATCAACTCGCTGAACTCGGGCAACTCCGTTTCCATTGACGGTGGCGACGGCAACGACACCGTCAATGTTGGCGACGCATTTGCCGACACCGCGGTGGCCGGAACCGTTATGGTTTCCGGAGGAAGCCAGTCGGGGCCTAACCGACGGATACGTACTGGTGGTTTGGTGTCGCCCAACAATCCGTATGACGCAACGTCTCAGTACGTCGAATCAACGCCCGCATCTTCGGCCACTGGCGACACGCTGAACGTCCATGTTCGTTCGGCCAGCACAAGCCAGAAGGTTTCGGTCGACATGGTCGATCAAACGATCACTCGATCGTTCATTCGATTGGTATCGTTCGAAGGATTTGAAACGATCGGACTGGCCACGGGCGAAGGCGACGATTCGATCGAGGTACGCACCTCGGCAGCTGGCGGAAACGTGCTGACCGTCGATGGGCGTGGCGGCGACGACGTCGTCAGCGTCCTGGGCACGACGGGCAACGACGCGTTGCTGGTGCAATCGATCATGACCGACGCGACCGCTCGCACTTCGACCGAAGTTGGCAATGTCGAGTTCCTGTTTATCGACGGACAAGCTGGCAACGACGTCATCATCAATGATGCGGGCGGCGGCAGTGTGGGCACGTCACCGATCTCGGTGCTGTCGGGCGGCGCCGGCGATGACATCTTGATCGGCGGCAACCGCACCGATGCGATCTTCGGTGGTGATGGAACCGATGCGATCCTGGGCGGTGCGGGCGACGACTTCCTGTTCACCGACCATGATCCGGACGGGCAAAGGTATTCGTCATCGGGCGAATTGATTCTGACCGGATCGGGATCCGACCGCGGTGTCGGCATTGACGGTGACGTCGTGGTTGGACAGTTGACCACGGAGACCACCGACGGCGGTATTTCGATTTCGATCTTCCCACAAAGCGACTTTCCGACCGCAAGCTTGGCGGACGTTGACGCGTTGATTGCTGAATCGTTCAGCACGTTGGCGGGGTTAGGGTTCGATTTCCCGTTGATCGATGGTCCGGCAACGGATCTGGGCGAAGTCGATTTCCAACTGCTGGAAGGTCTTAGTTTGTCGAATCGCACCACGGTGCAGTTCGCGCTGACCGCGCGTCAGGCCGGGACATTGACCGTTGAAACAGTCGTCGGCAGTGATACCGATGGTCCCATCCGTTTTGTCTTGTTGGATGACCAGGGACGTTTCTTGGCCGTTGCAACACCGCAAGCGGGCAACGAACGGCTGGACATCGACGTCACCGCTGGCCAAGCGGTACGGATCGCGATCTATGGCGGCAACACCGACTTTGACCTGCGAATCAACAACCTGGTCTCTGGCACGATGTTACCGATCGTGGCCGGAACCGCAGGCGACGACGTGTTCGAGCTGATGACAATCGGCAACACAGCGAATTTTTCCGTCAACGGGACGACTTATTCGCGTCAGTTGCCCGCCGGGGAACAGATCGAGTTCCTGTCCAGCGGCGGCGAAGACCAACTGCGTCTATCGGCGTCCGACGGGATGGCTCGCGTCCTGAAACAGGGCAATTCTGTCGCAGCGTTCGGTGATCAAATCGCCGCGTTGGTCCGCGGCATTCCGATCGTCGAAGTGTTGGTCGGCGATCTTCGACCGCTGCTGCAAAACCCGCTGGATCGATTCGATGTAACCGGCGATGGTCAGGTGACGGCGTTGGATGCGTTGCGGATCATCAACTATCTGGATCGCAGCGGTATCGGACCGATCTCGGACGTGATCGAGCGGATTGATCAGTCGATCTTGGGCTTCATCAACGGCACCAGCGACATTGACGTCAACGGTGACAACGCCATCACCGCGTTGGATGCGCTGCAGGTGATCAATCGATTGGGCGTTGTCGGCGGGCCCGGATCCGAGCAAGTGGAGTTCGTGATCGATCCAGGCCAAACTGCGATCGATACGCTGTTCGGCAGCGACGATGACGAGGACGACGCAAACGCAGACGGCGAGAATCGGTTGTTCTAACGGTTGAGTGCGAGTCGAGTGAACGACAGGGGACGCGATCGGGGTGGATACTCGGTGCGTGATTACCGCGGTCGTTTAACCGCGTGCCCATCGGGCCGCGCGTTTTGCGTTGCCTGGGTGGTGGGCGCACGGGGCGTTGCCCACGCGGTTAAACGATTTGGGGAGCGGGTGGATACTCGATGCGGATCACTCACCGTCGTTTAACCGCGTGGCTAGCGGGCCGCGCGTTTTGCGTTGCGTGGGTGGTGGACGCACGGGGCGATGCCCACGCGGTTAAACGATTTTGGGGCGGGGGTTGGTCGCTGTCGTTTAACCGCGTGCCCAGCGGGCCGCGCGTTTTCCGTTGCGTGGGTGGTGGACGCACGGGGCGTTGCCCACGCGGTTAAACGATCTGGGCGTGGGGGTTGGTCACCGTCGTTTAACCGCGTGCCCATCGGGCCGCGCGTTTTTGCGTTACGCGGGTGGTGGACGCACGGGGCGATGCCCACGCGGTTAAACGATTTGGGGCTGCGGGGTGGGATCTTGTGGCGTTGTCGCCTTGACTTTTGGCATTAGTATGTTGCTGGGCTGGGACTTTGCGGCATCGGCGAGCGTTATGTCACGCCAGCTTTAGTGTGACCCGATTGGCGGTGTTGCCTGCCTGGCTGACAGACTTGTGGGGAACGACGGTTCGTGGACTCGTCCACCCAATCGATTCCTCCACTGGCCCATCGCGTGTTGCTTCCTCTTTCTCCCTGACAGAAACATGATCCCAGCTAGCCCTACCATGCGTTTGATCCTCGCGGCCGGTTTTGCCATCACGGCATTGGGCACGTTGGCGCACGCGAAAGAACCCTGGCAATGGGAAACGGTCGAAGCCACGGGGAAGCCGACCGCCCGGCACGAAGCGGCCTTGGCTGCGTTCGATGGCAAGGTCTATCTGATTGGCGGACGGCGTATCAACCCGGTGGATGTTTTTGATCCCGTGACGGCCACATGGTCCGCCAAGTCATCCACGCCGATGGAACTGCACCATTTCCAAGCCGTGGTTTGGGGCCAGGGTGTCTATTTAATCGGGGCGATGACGGGTGGGTATCCGCGCGAAACGCCACTGGACAAGATCATCGTCTACTCACCCGCTACCGACAGCTTCCAGTTCGTGCACGGGATCCCCGAATCGCGTCGACGCGGTGGTGCGGGCGCCGTGGTTCATGACGACAAAATCTATTTGGTGGGCGGCATCACCAATGGCCACGTGGGTGGCTCGACGGCATGGTTGGACTGTTATGACCCGCGAACCGGTGATTGGGAAGTTTTGGAGGACGCCCCGCACGCTCGAGATCACTTTCAGGCGGTCCTGATTGGCGACAAGATCTACGCTGCCGGCGGACGGACCACATCCCAGGCCACCAAGCAGACGTTTCAGTTGACGGTCCCCGAAGTGGATGTTTACGACATCCGGACGGGCCGATGGCAAACCTCCGCCACGCCCCCACCACTGCCCGTTGCTCGCGCCGGAAATATGGCGATGACTTTCGGCGGCGCCCTGATCATCGGTGGCGGCGAAAGTGGTGACCAGAAGACCGCCCATGACGAGGTCGAAGTTTGGTCGCCGGGTGACGACACCTGGAAACGCTGGCCATCGCTCCAGCGCGGTCGACACGGCAGCGGATTTGCCATCGTGGGCGACCACGTTTACACCGCGTCGGGCAGTGGAAATCGTGGTGGCGGGCCTGAATTGGAGAGCGTGGAACGGTTGGCATTGCCCAGGCAGTGATCCGGCAGGCGTGTTTGCCCCCTTTTTTGCCGCACCGCGTCGATGGATGCTGGCTGCGCCGAAAGCGGTGAATCGCTAGCGAACCCGTGACGACGGTGTGGCGAAATGATTAGGATGAAGCCCAGTGGTCCAACGAGGGCTAAGACGAATTCACTGGCGAAAGATATCGATGCGCAAACTTGTTTTGACTGCTTTGTTGATGGGGATAGTTGGGTCAGCGGTAGCCGCCGAAAACTGGGCCGAATTTCGTGGCCCCGGCGGTACCGGACACGCCGACGATGCGAACTTGCCAACCAAGTTGGACGACAGCGTGGTCCAATGGCAGATTCCGATTCGCGGTCGCGCCTGGTCTAGCCCTGTGGTGTGGGAGGACCAGATTTGGTTGACGACGGCGGCCGAGGACGGCAAGCAACGTAGCGTCTTGTGTGTGGATCGCAACACGGGCAAGGTGATTCACGATCTGGTCATCCTGCGTGAAGAGGAGCCGCCGTTTTGCTATCCGGCCAACACCTACGCGACGCCCACGCCTGTGGTAACGGCAGAGAATGTATTCGTTCACTTCGGCAGTTCGCTGACGGCTTGCTTGGACCGATCTAGTGCTGAAGTGGTTTGGAAACGCACCGATTTGGAATGCGACCATCACCGCGGACCGGCTTCGTCACCCATCCTGTTTGACGGAAAACTGTTCCTTGCGTTTGACGGCTTTGATGTCCAGTACGTCGTGGCACTGGACGCAAAGACCGGCGACACCGTTTGGAAACGCGACCGAGACATCAATTACGGGACCGACAACGGCGACCGGATGAAAGCCTACGGCACTGGTACCGTCGTGATGGTGGATGGAAAACCCCAGGTCGTGATGCCCAGCGCGGTGGCAACGATCGCGTACGAACCCAACACCGGCCAGCCCATTTGGACCGTCTACCACGATGGCATGAACGCATCGGCCCGTCCGATCGTTTTCGGCGATTTGGTTTTGATCACCAACGGTGGTGGCGGGATGGTCGCGGTGCGTCCCGATGGACACGGCGACGTCACTGGGACCCACATTGAATGGTCCGAACGCAAATCGGTCCCCAAGAAGTCGTCGCCACTGCTGGTCGACGGCCTGATCTACATGAACAGCGACGATGGCGTGCTGTCATGTCGGGAACCTGAGACCGGCAAAGTGCTGTGGCAGAAGCGAATCGGCAAAGAATACGCAGCGTCGCCGATCTTTGCTAGCGGCTACATTTACTTCTTCAGTGTCACGGGCACCATCGTGACGATTCGGCCGGGTCCAGAATTTGATCTGGTTGCCGAATCGGAACTGGGCAACGGATTCATGGCATCGCCGGCCGTGACCGGCGACGCCATTGTCTTGCGGAGCAAATCAATGCTCTACTTCTTGGCAGCCTCGGATCCCGCAGCGGCACCGTCGAAGCGATAGATGCATTCGCCGCGTGTGCTGTTGGTCAGCACGTAGACTTCGCCGGCCGCATCTTGACCAAACGCCAAAACTGCGACGCTATCCGGAATGATCTGTTCATTCCGAATCACGGTCTTGGTGGCAGGGTCAAACGTCAACGCCCAAACCGAACCGGTGACATAGTCGGCGTAGATGTAGCGGCCGTCGAGTTGGGGCAGTCGGCTGTTGCGATAGACGCGTCCGCCGGTGATCGACTTGCCGATCTGGTGGTCGTATTCCCAAACCGGTTCGATTGGATCGCTGGCGTTTTCGGAAGCCGATCGGTTGCCGAACGCGTGTGAACCTTCGCGGGTGCTCCAGCCGTAGTTGCCACCCTTGGTGATCACGTCGACTTCTTCCCATAGTTCTTGCCCCACATCGCCGGCCCAAAGATCGCCGGTTTTGGGATCGAAAGCGATTCGCCATGGGTTACGCATGCCGTATGCAAAGATTTCTGGACGTGCGTCTTTGACATCGACAAACGGGTTATCCGCAGGAATTCCGTAGTTCTTTCCATCGGCAGGATGATCGACATCGATTCGCAGGATCGAACCGAGCAGGGTCGCCAGGTTTTGCCCGTTGCCGTGCGGATCGTTGCGGTCGCCGCCGTCACCAAGGCTGACGTACAGAAATCCATCAGGACCAAATTCGATGCTGCCGCCGTTGTGGTTTTGGTACGGTTGATCGATTTCCATCAGCACCAATTCCGATGCGGGATCAGCCACCAATGGATTGTCCTTGGACATGGTGAAACGCGACAGCACCGACTTCGATTCGCTAGGGTGCGAATAGTAGACGTAGAAGTGGCGAGTGTTCTTGAAATCGGGGTGCATTGCCAATCCCAACAAACCCTGTTCGTTGGCACCCGATCGTTTCCAATCGTGAACTTTGCCACGCAGGTCTAGGACCAGCTTGGAATCCGAAACATCGGCTTGGTTATCGAACGACCAGATCGCACCGTATTGCGACGCGGCGTACAACCGGTTGCTATCGTCGTTGGCGAAGGTCAGTTCCAGCAAACGCAAGTCGCGGATCTTGCCGGAATCATCCACGGCTTCCCATTGATCCCATTTCAGATTTGGAAAGGCCAGATTGCTGGACATGCCTAGCTTGCCATCGATCGGTTGTGGAACCGATCCGTCATCCGCGATCTCGCGTACTTTGATGTTGCGATAGGAAACCAAGTCATTGTGATCTTGAAGACAGATGTAGCCTTCGCCCAAGCTTCCGAAGTCGGCCAGTTTGGCAAACTTGCTGGCCGCGACGCGTTCCTTCCAATCCTTGTTGCCAAGTTTGAAACGGAAGTATCGAACGCCGTTCATGCAGACTTCGCAGTCATTCTTGGCGATGCGAATGTAAAGCTGATTCCATTGGCCGGCTGGGCGAGTCGAATCGACGACCGATTGGTCCTTGGACCAACTGGGTGCCGAAGGTTTGTACAGCTGGTACAACCAACCTGCTTTTTGCGGATCGTGGCCGTCCACATTGTCCTGAACTTGGATTTCCGGACCGGTGTGCCAAGGCGGGCCATCGGTTTCAGCGACATGGAACATCACTCCGCTGTTGCCGGCTTCGCTGATCTTGTATTCCAGCGACAGTTCGAACGAACCGTACTTATCTTTGGTGATGATGTCGCCGGCGCCTTTCTTGGATCGGACCAGCGCGCCGTCCTCGATCTTCCAGCCGTCGGAAACTTTGTCTTTTTTATAGTTGCGCCATCCGTCGGTGGTTTTGCCATCGAACAGCATCTTCCAACCGCTTCGTTGTTCGGACTGGGATAGCTGATTGACCGGTGTTTCAGCGTGTGCCAGTGGAGCAGCAAGCGAAAAAGGGCCAGCGAGGGAAAGGGGCAAACTCATGGCAACCGACGTGGCGACGGTCGCGAAATGACGTTTCGCAAATCTCATGGAGTGGGATCCGGGGAAGGCGGGGTGGGTAAAACGAACTCCAAGAGTATTATTCATCGCTGAACGAGCCACAACTGCGAAGGAAACGCCCAAATGACAAGTCCGTTGCCCCATTTTCAACCCTCCGTCTGCATTGATGCGGTGCTGGGAGAGCTCGATTCAGCGGATGCGATCGCCAAAGTCGCGTCCACGGGGATCCAAGCATTCGAATTTTGGGGCTGGTGGGACAAGGACCTCGACGCCATCGAAACGGCTCGAGACCAACATTCGATGCAGATTTCGGCTTGTTGCACCAAATTTGTGTCGCTGGTCGATCCGGCCACGCGAGCCGAGTATCTGGACGGGCTTGGCGAATCGATCAGTGCCGCCCAGCGATTGAAGTGCCCCACGTTGATTTCGCAAGTCGGCGACTTTCGCGTCGGAGTCGACCGCCAAGAACAACACGATTGTCTGGTCGAAGGCCTCCAATCAGCGGCAAAATTGTTGGATCAGTCGGGAATCACGCTGGTGATCGAACCCCTGAACGAGCGAATCGATCACGCCGGCTACTATCTGGTCCGCAGCGACGAGGCGTTCGAGATCATTGATCAGGTCGATAGCGAGCAAGTCAAAGTCGTGTTCGATATCTACCATCAACAGATCAGCGAAGGTCATGTGATTGCGAACCTGACCGAAAACATTGCCAAGATCGGGCACTTTCACGCAGCCGGTAACCCGGGCCGTCACGAACTGACTCGCGGCGAATTGAACTATCCACAGATCTTTGATGCGATCCGAAAGACGCCTTACGCAGGCTATGTCGGGCTGGAGTACTGGCCGTTGGACGATGCCCTTGATGGACTGAAACAAGTGGCTGGGTGGTTTTAGGAAATGACTGATTCGACCAAGCAGCCGCGGAAAGCCGCGATCGCGTTCATCCTGTTAACTCTTTTCATCGACATTCTGGGCATTGGGATCGTGATCCCGGTGTTGCCTGAATTGGTTCGTGAATTGGTGGGCGAAGACCCGGTGACATCCGTCATCGAAACGGAGGTCAGCCCCGCCTTTGGCGAAGCGGCAGCGACCAGTTTGCCTACGCCCGAGGTGCTGGACACCACCAAGAACTTTTCGAGAGCTGGCCGCTATGTTGGCGTCATCGGTGCTACCTATGCGTTGATGCAGTTCCTGTTCGCGCCCATCATCGGTGCCCTGTCGGATCGATTCGGCAGACGCCCGGTGTTGTTGGTTTCGATGTTTGGATTGGGAATCGATTTCTTGATCCAAGGATTCGCGCCGAACATCTTTTGGTTGTTCGTGGGCCGAATTTTGGCCGGGATCATGGGTGCGTCGTTAACGACCGGAAACGCGTACATCGCGGACGTTTCGACGGACGAGACGCGAGCGAGAAACTTTGGCTTGGTCGGCGTGATGTTTGGCCTTGGGTTTACGATCGGACCGGCGCTGGGCGGATTGCTTGGCGGCATCAGTCTTCGACTGCCGTTCTTTGTTGCCGCTGGTTTGGCTTTGGTGAATTGGTTGTACGGCTATTTTGTCGTTCCCGAGTCACTTGCGCCCGACAAACGCACTCCCTTTACGCTGCGAGGCGCTAATCCGCTTGGTTCGATCCGCCGTTTGGGCGCGTACCCGATGGTGGCCGCCTTGGCCGCGGTGTTCGTTTGCAAATCGTTGGCCCAACGTGGGCTGGAAAACGTCTGGGTTCTGTACACGGGTTTCCGTTTCAGCTGGGACGCATCGACCAACGGATTGGCACTGGGCTTGGTCGGGGTGATGGCGATCATCGTTCAGGGGGGCATGGTTCGGCCGGTCATCAAGCGGTTCGGCGAACGGGGTGCCGTGATCGGCGGAACGATCATTTCGGCGCTGGCGTTTGCGGGGTATGGATTGGCGACCGAGGGTTGGATGATCCCGTGCATCATCGTGTTTGGCGCCTTTGGCGGCGTTTCGGCACCCGCCATTCAAAGTTTGGTGACGGGATCGGTTTCGGAAACCGAACAGGGACGGATCCAGGGCGCTTTGACATCTTTGACAAGTCTGACGAACATCATCGCACCGTTGTTTTTCAATACGCTGTTGTTCAGCTACTTCATCAGCGATTCGGCTCCGGTGCAATTGCCCGGTGCGCCACTATTGGTCGGGTCGATTTTGTTGACCGTATCGATCTTCATCGCGATCAACGTGTTTCGGCAGTTCCCGCAAAAATCGACATGATCGACCGTGTGGGTTGAAGCGCCGCGAGGTGTGAAAAATCACATTCCGGGCGCGATTTATTTGCGACGGAATTCAGCCTGTTTGTGGGTGACAGGACAACATTGGGCGGACGAGGGCGGATAAACTGTTGGGCCACCCCAGTTTGATTTCCCCGTTAGCCCTCGAGTTAAGAATGAGATTCTGTAGACACGTCTGCTGCCTTGCCACCACGTTATCGTTGGCAATTTTAACTGGCTTTGCTGCGGCCCAGGGTCAGGCACCGATCGCAGATTCGTCACTGACTTTCGCCGAGCGTGACGGCATGGTCGCCGTCGAGGCGGAGCATTTTGTCAAGCAATCCAAAACGGACACGCGAGCGTTCTATCTGACGCACGCCGATTTGACTCCCGCGGTTGCTCCCGACGGTGACCCCAATCACACCGCCGGAGCCAGTGGCGGTGCGTATCTAGAAATTCTGCCCGACACTCGCCGCACGCACGCAGACAAACTGATCCGGGGTACCAATTTTTCGCCTGAACCGGGAAAGATGGCGGTGTTGGACTATCGCGTCCATATCCAAACGCCGGGACGCTATTACGTTTGGGTCCGCGCGCATTCCACCGGCCCCGAAGACAATGGTTTGCACGTCGGCATCGACGGCACCTGGCCCGAAAGTGGACAGCGTCTGCAATGGTGCCAAGGTAAAAACACATGGCGTTGGGACAGCAATCAACGCACCAACGAGACCCACTGCGGCGAACCTCACAAGATCTTTCTGGATATCAAAGAACCCGGCGACCACGTCATCCATTTCTCGATGCGCGAAGATGGATTCGAGTTCGACAAATGGTTCATGACGACCGACCGCGAATTTGTTCGTCCCGACGACGCCGGACCAGAGTCGAGGGTCCAATCGGGAACATCGCCCAAGTCGTTCCGTTTGGTAGCCGCAGTTCCACCGACCGCGGATACGGCGCCTGTGGCCGACGAGGCACCCAATGCACAGAAGCCCGCGACCGCAGCGGACCAGCGTCAGCTGACGATGACTGCGAAGATGTTCGCAGAGGCAAAGAAGTCGGGTTACTACCTGGACAACCAAAAGTGGATGGCGATCAACCCCGAAAAGGACAAACAGGGCAAGGCAGAGCGGACGTTCCCGTTTCCCACCGGTGTCTATGACGTGACGCTGCTTGCCGTCGGTGAAAACGACGGCCAATCGACTTACCAAGTCAGTGCAGACGGCGAGAAGATCGGCGACCACACATGCCCGTTGTCGAAACAGACTTACGAAGAGGGCAAGACGTTCCACAAAACATGGAATAAGGTGGCGCTGACCGAGGGAGCGATCGTGGTCGTGGAATCGCAGATCCAAAGCAGCGATGGGAAAGAGTACAGCCGAGCGCGCTGGGCAGGTGTTGCCTTTCGGCCAGCGGACAAGGCGACGCGTGAAGCGGCCGCCCCGCATTTCAAAGAACAAGCCAAGCTGGTCGCCGAATCGGCAAAGTCGAGTCCGACACGTTCGGTCAGCGACGCGCCGCTTCAAACCCCGCGTCAAGCAAATGGCGATGGTAGCGTTAAGATCGAGGGTGCCACGAAGACTTGGCATCGCACGATGCTGACGATCCAGGGCCCCTACGCACACGAACAAGACAATGTGCCCAACCCGTTTACCGACTATCGGATGACGGTCGAATTTTCGCATCCCGATGGCGTTCGCTACCAGATCCCTGGGTACTTTGATGCCGATGGAAACGCCGCCAACACATCGGCGGATTCCGGAACCGTGTGGCGTGCGAACTTCGCGGCCGATCGTCCGGGAACCTGGACGTACAAGGTGTCGTTCCAGCAGGGAAAACTTGCCGCGCTGGACGACGATGCCAAGTCATCTGCCGTCAAACCCTACGATGGTCTGACCGGTTCGTTCGACGTGCAAGCGTCGGATAAAACGGGATCCGACCTGCGGGCCCAAGGCCGATTGAATTATGTCGGCAAACGATATCTGCAGTTCGCCGGAACCGGCAAGTACTTTTTGAAGGTTGGGGCCGATGCACCGGAAACTCTGCTGGCGTATACCGACTTTGACAACACGATCGCGGGGAATCCCAAGCGAGCGCCGCTGAAAACGTGGTCGGCACACGAGAAAGATTGGCAATCGGGCGACCCAACTTGGGGCGACGGTAAGGGCAAAGGGTTGATCGGTGCCATCAACTACCTGTCCGGGAAAGGCTGCAACGCGTTTTCGTTCTTGACCTACAACGCGGCCGGTGATGGCGACAATGTGTGGCCGTTCATTCACCGCGATGACAAGCTTCACTATGACTGCAGCAAACTGGGCCAGTGGTCGGTGGTGTTCGATCACGGTACGCAGCGTGGCATGTATTTGCACTTCAAGATGCAAGAAACCGAGAACGACGACCATAACAAGGGACGTGGCGATGGGAATGTTCCCGCATCGCTTGACGGTGGCGACTTGGGCGTTCAGCGGAAACTTTACATCCGCGAACTGATCGCTCGATTCGGACATAACTTGGCGTTGAATTGGAACCTGGGTGAAGAGAACACGCAGACCTACGAACAACACCAAGCGATGATCAACTACATCGCGGAAACCGACGCCTACGATCACCCCATCGTGATCCACACGTACCCGGGACAACAGGACCAGGTCTACGGACCACTGTTGGGCGACAAGTCTCAGTTGACAGGTGTGTCGCTGCAAAACAGCAGCCTAGAAACCACTCATGCCGAAACCGTTTACTGGGTCAAAAAGTCGACCGAAGCGGGCAAACCGTGGGTGGTAGCGTTCGACGAGTCGGGCTCGGCCGCGCACGCCCAATGCCCCGACCTGGGGTACAACGGATTCGACGGGCATGACCGAAACGGAAAGATGGCCTACACCCAACACAAGGTCCGCAAACAAACCCTTTGGGGAACGTTGATGGGTGGCGGTGCCGGATGCGAGTACTACTTTGGGTACCAGTTTGACCAGAACGATATCGTTTGCGAAGACTGGCGAAGCCGCGACCAGAGCTGGGACTATTGCCGAATCGCGATTGAATTTTTCCACGACAACGAAGTTCCGTTTTGGGAAATGACCAACGCCGACGCGTTGATCGGCAACCCCAAGCATGAACCGGGCAATTTCTGCTTGGCGAAGGCATCGGACACCTACGTCGTGTACCTGCCCGAGCTGGGATCGGCGTCGCTGGACCTGTCGGATGCAGACGGAACGTACACGGTGCAGTGGCATAACCCCCGCACCGGTGGTTCGCTGGCCAACGGTTCGGTGAGTCAGGTTTCCGGTGGTGGTTCGGTCGAACTGGGCAATCCCCCAGGGTCACCGGATCCATTGTCCGAAGCGAACGACTGGGTCGTGCTTCTGCGTCGCGCAGACAAGTCCTAGTCCCACCCCCTCGCCGATCGAATGATCGCCCAATCGCCCCCACCGGGCGATTGGGATGAAGCCAAATGCGGGTAAAGCCCCCCCGGTCCATCCAGTAGGCCGGATCAAGGAGCGAAGCGACGCGGATCCAGCATTCAGGCACCGCCGTTTCCGCAGGCCCTGCGCCCATAAAAAACTTGGGTTTGCGTTCGGTTCGGGCAATTCGGTACTGTTGGGATTGGAAAACGGGATGAACCCAAGATAGGCACGTAAGCGAGACACGAGGTCGCGTGATGTGGTGGCTCGACAAACAAGATCTTCGTCAAAAATCGTCTGCCAAGGCGATTTCGCCGGCTGCGCAGCCATTGCCTGCGGGGAAGGTTGCACGCCTTTCGCTTGACGATCCGCCAATTGGGATCCTTCGCCAGCCCACCACGGCGGATCGATCTCGGGCGCGAGTTTCGGCGACGATTCGTCCGGAAATGAGCGTCGATGCTGCGAACCGGGCAATCGCTGGTGGATCGGCCAAGCAATCCGGCAGCACGAAACCAAATCAAGCTGTCAAGATTCGCCGGGACAAACTGCAGGACCTGCTGACGCCGCAACAGCATGCGGCTAATCGAATTTTGTCGGAAGTCGGTGGAGGTTGCGAGAGTGAACTGCAACGTCTGGGCCACGATATCAGGACTCTAGAGGCTTCGCTTCGCGAGTCATCGACGCAGTCCCAGCAGTTGACCGTCCAGTTGGATGCGGCATCCGCACAGCGGGATCTGCTTCACAGTCAGCTTTCCGAACACCAGAGTCTGCGAGAAACCGAGTCCGAACGATACCGCGCCTATGTCGTCGGCTACGAGAAGCATTTGGCCGAACAAGAGACGCAGATTCAATCTCTGAATTCGCAAGTCCAGTCGATCCGAGATCGAGCGCAGAAGCATACCGCTGATTTGATCGAAGGCCATGCACAGGAACTGCGAACACTTCGCGGGGCCCACGAGGCTGCGGAAATCGCTGCCGCTGCACGTGCGGACCAGTTCCGCCGTTGGCAACGCGACGCGGAATGTCGATCGAAAGCCGCCGAACATCAGATTGCCGAACTGAAGCATCAAGCGGTCACAGACCGCGCGGCCTGGAACGCACAGCGAAGCGATCTGGAACAACAGAACCGAACCTTGGCCGATCAGCTGGCCGAAACGAAAACCAACGCCGAAGATGCATCCCGGCAGATGGACCGCATCCGCAGCCAATCCAATGCCGACCTTGCCGAGTCGCGAATCAAAACGAACGTACTGAAGGCTCGGCTGGAATCCAGCGAAACGACGATCGCTGCGTTGAAGATCGAAATTGAAAGATCGAAGCAGAACGCCGAGGCCGGTCGCGCCCATGCTGCTGACGATTCGTTGCGACAATCGCATACGATCCGCTGCCTACAAACGCTACTGGACAACGTCGACCGGGAAGCCCATCGATTCCACGCGGCATCGGTGCTGGGCGACCGATTGGCCAAACAGCAAACAGGTGCATTGGAAGAGTCTCTGCGTGCGTTGTCGGTTTGGAAGAACACGGCCTACCGGACTCAATCGATCAGCCAGAACCAATCGCAAGAACTGCAGCGAGTCCATGGTCGGTTGAACGAACTTGCCATGAACCATGACGGGCTGGTCCAAGTCTTAGAACGTCAGGATTTCGATTTGCACGAAGCTGGGTTGGCGGTCACCGAACTGCGTCGCGAATGTCACAGCCTTTCGAAAGAGATCGTTCGCCACGAAACCGAATCAAATCGTTTGGCCCAAGCGGTATCCGACGCCGAGATCAATGCCAAACGAGCAGAGACGGATTTGGACAATGTTGCCGACGAAGTTCGTGCGAAAGACGACGAACTGATTCGCGTTCGTGCGACGTTGGCCCAGTGTCGGTCAGAACTTGCACAGGCCAGCAAGCAACACCAGACTTCGGAAAACGAACTCAACGACAAACGGATTGAAGTCCAGGGACTCGCCGACGCCAAGGATGCGGCGATCCAGTTGGCCGAATCGACTCAGGCAGACCTTGCCGCCGCCAGCGCCCATCTGGTGTCGGTAAAACAGGAACTGATCCAAACCCGTCAAGAACTCGCCGAGTCGTGGAAGCTATCACAAGAGGCGACCGATCGGTTGCAACGAAGCGAAGCGACGCTGGCGAAACTGCAGGACCAGGAACGAAGGTTGATCGAAGTCCAGGAATCCCAGTACGAAACGTTCCAGACCCGCATCAACCAACTGCAGACGACGATCGATGATGTGACGACGTCATGGGAACAAGAACGCGAACTGCGACTCGCTGCACAGCAGGAAACAACCGAAGCAACGGCGATCGCAGCACAACGATCCATCGAATCGCAGCAGGCACGTGACAGCGAATTTCAAACCCGCATCGACGCGCTGCAAACGACGATCGATGAATTGACGGGTTCTCTGGAACACGAGCGGGGACAGCGTGCCAGTGCCGAAAACGAGACTCGGCGAGTGACCAAGACGCAAGAACAACGTGAAGCCGTTCTGTTGATGGAATGCAGCGAGCTTGCCGAACATCTGCGAGTGCTTCGCGAACAACACGAGGACCAGCAACGCAAATTGGAATCGTTGACCGAGATCGCAGCGGAAGCGGAGACCAGCAAGACCGAAACGGCTCGCTTGAAGGCACGATTGAGCGCGGGCACGGCACGCGGCAAGCTGTTGATCCAGCAATACAAGACTCGCATCGAAGCGGCGGAGCGACGACTGGCTGTTTGTGAAGCCGCCCTTCTGGCCAATCGCCAAACCCCGATGCTTCGAAACGCCGCCTAGGGTCGCTCTGGCCCCACCCCGTGGTTGACCGCAAAGTCGAGTCGACGCCCCCCGAGGGATCCGAGTGGGGTCGTGGCGTTTTGACATTCCGCATAGGGTGTAGGTCTACCGACTGGTCTTGGTGATCTGTCCTCGATTTCTAGGAAAACTCTGACGTGACATCGCCCGATATTGCCCCTGCCAACGGCATCCTGTTCGAATCGCACTCGCACACGCCGCTCTGCAATCATGCCGACGGATGGCCGACCGAGTACGCGGTCGTTGCCCAACAGCGAGGATTGCGGGGGCTGATCGTGACCTGCCACAACCCGATGCCCAATGGATTTTCGGCTCGCGTGCGAATGCGAGAGGAAGAGTTCGGCGAGTACATCGATCTGGTCGAACAGACCCGCCAACAGTGGGAAGGCCGCGTCGATGTCCGTCTCGGGATCGAAGCGGACTATTTCGAGGGGCACGAATCGTACCTGCAGAAACAGTTGGATTCGGCCGACTTTCATTTCGTGTTGGGGTCCGTCCATCCACAGATCGACGAATTTCGAGAACGATACTGGAGCGATGATGCGATCGAAGTCCAGCGAACCTATTTTCGTTTGCTGGCGAAAGCGGCCCAAACGGGACTGTTCGATTCGTTGGCACACCCCGATTTGATCAAAAATCTGTTCTCCGAAACCTGGGACCCTGCTGCGGTTATGGACGACATCCGGTCGTCGCTGGACGCCATCGCAGATACGGGTGTGGCAATGGAACTGAACACGTCGGGAATCAACAAACGCATCTCGGAAATGAACCCGTTTCCCGACATGTTGTGCGAAATGAACGCTCGCGGGATCCCCGTGACGCTGGGGGCCGACGCCCACCAACCGGACCGGGTCGCCGATGGTTATGAAGCGGCCATGCAGCTGTTGTTGAGCTGCGGGTACGAGCACGTCCATTTCTTCCTGAACCGAAAACGACAAACCGTTGCGATCTCGGATGCACTTGCCTCGCTAGTCGATACGTCGACAGTCGGCTAAAACGTCTGCCCATCCAGTACCAGTGGATGGATCCCTTCCCCCGCAACCGCCAACATGGGCCTGACAGAAATGAAAGTCAACGAATACTTCGACGGCAAAGTGACCTCCATCGCGTTCGAAAACCAAGAGGGCCGAGCCACCGCGGGCGTGATGGCGGTCGGCGAATACGAATTTGGCACCAGCGAAAAGGAACTGATGAAGGTCACTTCCGGCGAACTGTTGATCAAGTTGCCCGGTGAAAGCGAATTTCAGTCATTCCCGTCGGGCACCGAATTTCGCGTCGAAGCAAACGTCAAGTTCGCCGTCAAAGTCGAACAGACGACGGCCTATCTTTGCTTCTATAGCTAGGCAATCCGCTATCGATCGACGTCGCCACCGACCAGGATGGATCGTACCGTTTCCTCGTCTGCCCACGTTGATATTTTTTCCAAGTCGGCCGTTCGCTGACTTGCCGCGGGTGCCAACAACCCCGCGATGATGTTCTTCATTTCGCGGCTAGCATCGATCGCTGGCCAGTCACGCGTCGGAATGCTGGTACGTTTTGTTTCGTACAAGTCGCGCCAACTAGTTTGCCGGAACAACATCCGACCGGTCAACATTTCGGTCGCCATGCAACCCAGCGCGTACCAGTCGCAGGGTGGACCGATTTCGCCGCTTCGAAACTGTTCGGGCGGCATGTAGGCGGGGGTTCCGACGGCCTTGCCATCGGTCACTTCGGACTCCAGCAGTTTGCTGAGGCCGAAGTCCGTCAACTTGACGCATCCATCGCGGCTGACCAGCACATTGCCTGGCTTCAAATCGCGATGGATGACGTTGCTGTCATGGGCATACTGAAGACCTTTTGCGATCTGTCCCAACACAGCACGCGTGCCGGCCTCGCCCAGCGCACCGTGTTCGCGAAGCACTCGGAACAGATCGGACCCATCGCACAGATCCAAGACCAGGAAACGAGTGCGATAGGCAAGGAAGTTTTCCTGGAACGTCACGACGTTGCGATGTCGCAGTCCGGCAAGCAACACGGCTTCTTGGTCGAAACGCGACTGCATTGCATCGTTGTAAATGAATCGATGCCGCAACATCTTCAACGCGACCCAATCGCCACGTTCGACATGCTGAGCTTCGTAGACCACCCCCATGCCACCGCGATTGATACAACGCGTCAGGCGATATCGGCCAATTTCTTTGCCGCATAGTGCGTCATGATTTCGCCCCCCCAGACGATCGCTGACCAACTGGCTCAGCGCGATCTCGATCTCCGGATGACGTGCTTTCAGTTCGTGATAGTCGGTTGCCGACAATGTCAGCGATTGAACATCGCAAGTCGCGACCACATTGGCTGAACAATTTTGACCTGTCAGCAATGACATCTCACCGAGCACCGATCCGGCACCATCGATATCGATTCGTTCGCCGGTTTTGACATCGACGATATCGACCGTACCGCTAAGCAACAGATGCAAACCGGTTGCCGGTTTGCCTTGGACCAGCAACGTGGTGCCGCGCGGGAAAGAGCGTTGAACGAGTTTGGTTTGCAGCGACTCACTCGCGTCTGCCGCCAACCCTGCGAATGTCTTGCACTGGTTCACGGCAGATCCATGCCCTAGGTCGCCGACATCGATCGACTGCGACGACGCGGCAGCAATAGCAGCATCCGACGCCAGGATCCTGGTTTCGATCGAATCGTTACCGATCGAGTGACGGCACTGCTCCAACAAGACCTGCAGCGACTCTTGATGTTCGTCGGGAACCCGTCGCAACCATGAATCCATGCCGTCAAGCGTTTCGCCGGCGCGAAGTGCCGCCTCGAACTGGTTGCGGATCAACCGGATCTGGATTGACCAATCGATGGTGGTTTCAGGTTCAGACATGAAGGCCAGGTTCAACCGATGAACGAGGGATCGCCGCCACCGTGGCGGGCAGTGACACCCACCCAAATTGTAGGTTCAGGGCACCCGGCATTATAGCCCTACGGCAGCCAATCCCGGCAGCCTGAAATCAGGTGCCGTCGATCATTCTTTCCAAGGTAGATTCGCCTTGAATGGATGCCAACCTGCACGGTGATCGGGGGGGACGCGATGGGCGTCCTGTGGCCTGAATTCGCAGGGTTTTGAGGCAATCCGTGCGTGGAAGTCGCTCTGTGGACCGCGTTACCCGAAAGGTCCTGCCGATCGGCATATCCAAACTGACCCAAACAGATTCGCGTGGGAATCGCGGCTCGCCGCCGGTTGGCGTCAACCGTAACCCGATCAGATGCTGATGTAAGTCACGTGGACTCCGCGATCGGCATGTTCGTTTCGATACGGAGTCTTTGCCCCACCCCTTCGGCTTGCCATTCTTGCTCTTAGACAGTTCGATGAAAATGACGACATCCGATCGAAGCCGTCCCGTTCGCCTCTGGCAACCTGTGGACGACCGCGCGACCGTCAGCGGTGAACCAATCGAGATGAACAGCGATGGCCCCGCCACAAGATTGCCGGCAACGCGCAGAGAATTGGTGATCGTCGACCGCAGTGCGGCTGACTACGAAAAGTTGGTCGAAGATGTGATGAGCCAGGCGGATGAGGATCGCGTCCTGACCGTTGTCTTGCTGGACGCCGATCGCGATGGTGTCGAACAGGTGTCGCGGATCTTGGCGACGCGAAGTGAGCTGAGCGCGCTGCACATTGTTTCGCACAGCGAGCAAGGTGCACTGCGACTTGGGAACCTATGGGCGAATCCCCAGACAATGATGACCAATGCCGGTCCCATTTGTTTGTGGGGCAATGCGCTGGGCCAGACCGGTCAGATCATCCTGTATGGTTGCGACTTGGACCAGTCGTCCGAGGGACGCGATCTGATCGCCGACCTTTCGGCACTGACCGGTGCAGACATTGTCGTTGGCGACCAGGCCACCATCACGTCCCACCGTCGTGGGGATCGGCGACGTCCAATCGCCAACGGGGCAGAGCGGGAACTCGACAATGGGGCCGATCGGGATAGCAACAATGTTGCCGAGCGACCGAGCGTTCTCGGTATCCGCCGTCCGGAAATTCAGGACGTCGTCATGCTCGCCAAACCCGCCCGGGCGGAAACGGATGCGGATGCGGATGCGGACAACGAGACGGGAACGACTGATCCGGTTCCCGATAGCGAGACGTTCACGTTCGATGCGACCTCCGTCAGCACTGGATCGAGCACCACCTACTGTCCTTTGATCGTTCTGATGCTGCCGGCCAATGGTGGTGAAGGAACGAGTGTCGCAAACGTGTTGGACCGGTCTGACGTATCGTCGGTGGGCATGCATCTGTCGATTTCCCAACTGATCGTCGCCGACCAAAGCGGCGGCGATCCCGCGACCGACACGATCGATCACCCCTTCCTTCGTGATGCGTCGGGCGCGCCACTGAAAGTCCCTGGGATAGCCGGTGAAAGCTGCGTCGGCACAGAAGCCGCCCTGGATTTCGCTGTGTGCGGCCAGTTCCAGCTGACCGGGCCAATGACCGAGTCACCGATCGCAAGCGACAATATTGTCCGGAAATCTGAACACAATTTCGACATCGCACCGCTGGATGTCGGGACATCCGCAGACCCGACAATCCAGCCTCCCAACGATCGTCCAGAATGTGAAGTCGCCCAGGGTTTGACGGCGACGCCGATGGACCACACCATCACCGAACAGGCCGACAGATGGCACGTCCGCAAACGCGTCGTCGATACCGAGTACGTCGAATCTGGAAGACGCAGACGCGATTCTGTCGTCGGTGACTTGGTGAACTACCACATCACAGTCGATGTCCCGAACAACGGCGCCAGCAACCTGCAGCTGACCGATGTGCTTCCCGCTGGTCTCAGCTACGTCGGCGCCACGATCGAGACTTCCCCTGGTTTGCGAACCAGCATCGGCAGCTTTGATGATGTCCTGAACAATGCATCCATCACCGGCGCTGCCGTGCCCTGGATCAACGATGGCCGAAAAATCTCATTCAACTTTGGCGATGTGCACAACCGCAGTCGGAACAGAAGCACGACGGAACAAATTCGCGTGAATGTGACGACCGTGATCGTGAAGATCACCAAGCAACCGGATGACGACAACCAAGCCAATCGGGTGCAAGTTCCTTCCGCGGCCGTGGCTCCCCAAACGACGACAATGACGACGACAAAGACCACGACACCTGACACCATGGTCAGAAATCCCAACCAAGTCGATATCATCGAAAGTTCGGCCGCCCGGGGATTGCCCACACGCCCCATCACGGTCTTGGAAACGCACGTTAATTCAAGCTTCGCATCGCCTTGGGATTCGGATTCGACCAGCGCCGTCGCCGAAGACACCCTTGCAATCTGGAACCCACTGGATTTCGGATCGACAGTGGATCAAGTGACAAACATCGACCGCTTCGCCAGCGCAGGAACGATAGAATCAGTTACCTCGAGTGACATCTGCGTAGCCAGCGATCAAGTGCAGGCGGATTCGTCGGTCCTTGTTTGCAGCTTGGTGAACGACGCCGGGGACGAGCGAGCGATCGATTCAGTGCACTTCGTCGGGTTGGAACATGATGACGTGTTCGGAATCCGCGAAAGCGACATTCAAAGCACCACCGACGAAGATCGGGTACGAGGCGATGCGTCTCGCGAATTTCCCCGGACCAAACATTCCGGTCAGGAACGCGACGTTGGTGATCTCGGCTCGCGATCGGCGATCAGCAACCATGCATCCTCGCAGCCCTGGTCGCGGATCGACCGGGTCATCGACGTGGATGACTGCGATCGGCGTTGGCCTTTGAACCGTTCGCACGACGCATCGTGGATCGACTGCCGAACTCTCGGTCTGGGACGACGGTCGGTTTGTTCAAACGAATCCGGATGACCGGCATGGTCGGGATATCCCGACGGTCATCCTGGATTCCTGGGTGCAGCTCGGTCGTGCATTCCTACACTGCACACTCGTGACCTACGTTAATGGGGGGGAAGCATTCGTTGCCACCATACCATTCACGGAATCAATTCATGGGCTATTCGGGCCAAACGGTTGCACGACCGCGTTCTATCCTTGTCATTGTCGGCGGCACGCTGGCATGTGCAGGTCTATTGGCAGGCGCGTTGATCGCGACCCCCAAGCTGCACCACGTTTTGACCATGGAAGATCAGCCAGAGGAACGGAGTTGGCAGTCACTTGTCGACGAGGGATTGCTTGAAAACCGCCACCTTCGCTTGGTCGATGTGCGTTTGGTGGGCGAAAACCCCGCGAATGCGGCGCAGTTGTCGCCATCCGATCCAACGGACCAGTCTGATCAGCCAGACGCCGCCGACCTTGACCGGCAAACGCCATCGCAAAGCGACTCGGTCATTACGGTGATGCCCCGCAGCAGCGATCCCTTGGACGTAACCGTCCAAGTCGTCATCGCGAACAATCCATCGGCGATCGAAGACGCGTTTCGACAGGTCGAAGATACAGGCACGTTGACCGGTCGTTTCACACGCCGCAATTCTTCCCAACTATCGCAACAGCTGACCGGCCTGATTCGGTCGATCCAGCACCCGATGTCGGAAGAGGCGTTTTCCGACAACGTTCTCACGAAACTTGTCTCTGGGGAAACCGCGGTTGATGATTCTGCAGTTGGCGATTATCCATTCTACGTTTTCGAACCCGTCGAAACACCGCTTGCGCGCACAAACGCATACCAGTGGTTTGCCGTTAGCTTTGCTGCGGTCGTGATTGGGTTGGTGATCGGTTGTTCGGGCGGTCCGTCGCTGCTTACGTGCATTTTCTTTCCCGCACCAGCGATGGTAAGTCTGCTGGGATATCCCATTCGCTATGGTCGCGCAGGAACACCGACGCGGCTCTTGTATCTGGTGATCGGCGGATTTTTGGTCAGCTTTGGCTATGACCAAATGGTTGTCCAGGGACACATCCACGAAATGCATGGCGATCTACTGAAGTGTTCATTGGGGTTTGTCGCATTGTCTTTTGGGACAGCCGCCATCTTCGGATCGATCACCAACTTTGCGGCTGGAAAGTTGCATCGATCGGTCGAACCAGCCGCGGGTCAATGCGCGCCATCAATGACTTCCAAGGCATCTGCCCAGTCAAAAATGTCATTCTCCAAGGCGTGCAGCATGACACCCTCGGACGCCATCTCGACTCGCCCATTCATTGACCGACGCTTCGCTTCCATGGGCAAAGCAGCGCCTTCGAAACCGGTGGCGCAGCAAGCAGGAACGCTTGCCAAACTAGGCTTTTCCGAGCCCCAGCTTCATCACTGGAAATCGGGCAGTGTGGATTCGTCTTCTGCGATCCAAATCGGTTGCAACCGCGTGATCGTCGCTGAACTTCAACGTGTGTTCAACGGCAAGGTCGAAACCAACCCGAACCTGCGTCTGATTAGCGTGCTGGAGGACGGGTTGATGGTGATCACGTTATCGCCACAAGATGATGAATCACCGAGAAAGCGATTTGGTTCATCCGGATTCTTTTTGGTTCACGAATCGGATCACGTGCAAACCATGTTGGCAAACCATTTGGAAACCACGGTCACAATGGCCGAGAAACGCCAAACGTCGGTTGTGGTGTTCGAAGATGGTGAAGCGTCTCAGCTAGTGCCACTGGCCGACCGGGTGATTGCACATGTGCAGACCCAATATGGCGAAGCACACCTGGACGTGGGTCCCGCCCACAGCGGACGATTCGCGTTTCCGCCGCAACCGGTTCCCACGTTGGCAACCGTTTAGCCAGGCGAAGCAGACGATCACCCTGGGTGGGACGGTTTCCGACTTTGCGACTCGGACGTGATTCTTCCGATGGTCACATTGCGTGGACGTCTTCCACTACATTATGGCATGCCAGCGACACGTCAACGAAATCGATTCGGTGCTTTTTCTGCAGCGGTGCGTGCGAAATTGAACATCGTCTTCCGATCGATGCTGGTTCCGCTTTACGCCTGCCTGTGAAACCAACATGAATCAATTTCTTTGCGTCCTGTTCTATGGCGGGATGTCGATCCTGGTCCAACATGCCCTGATCACGCCCCCCATGGCGGACGATCTGTTGTTCCCCAATTCGGACTTTGAACAGGGAACTCTGGATGGCTGGACCGCCGAAGGAAAAGCCTTCGCAATCCAGCCCACCCATGGTGATAATTCCAAAATCAGGAATCGAGAAACCAGCAACCTGCAGGGCGAATGGTGGATCGGCGGCTACGAGCGCAACGATGGAAAGACGGGGCATCCGGGGGCCATTGCGGGCGACCAATTGACGGGCACGCTTACCTCCCAATCCTTCACCATCCAACAGCCATTTCTGGCTTTCCGAATCGGTGGCGGTAGCCTTCCCGGCCAGACGGGCGTTCGCTTGCTTTGCGACGACCGCCAGATCGAAATGACAAGCGGCGTCGACAGCGAGACGATGTCGAACTTCAGTTACGACGTCACATCCTTGGTGGGGAAATCGGCAAGACTTCAAATCTTTGACACCGCGACCGGCGGTTGGGGCCACATCAACGTTGATGACTTTCGCGGTCGGGACACGCCCGTCCCGGAAATGAGCAACGAGTTTTCGCTGGCCGGCGATCTCTCTGCGTCTGGATACCCCGATGTAGCCTACGACCAACCATTGCGACCTCAGTTTCACTTTCTGTCTCGCAAAAACTGGCTGAACGATCCCAATGGAATGGTCTTCGACGGTCAAAAGTATCATCTGTTCTTTCAACACAACCCCGACAGCCCCAAGTGGGGCAACATGACGTGGGGCCATGCGACCAGTTCAGACATGGTGCATTGGAATCAACATGACCATGCTTTGCTGCCTTACCGAGTCGACCGTCAGATGGGCACCATCTTTTCGGGCACTGCCGTTGTGGACCACAACAACAGTCTCGGCAAGCAGGTCGGCGATACCAAAACCATGGTCGCGTTCTATACCTTCGCCACCCAACCGCTGTTCTATCAAGCGATGGCCTACAGCACGGACCTGGGCGTTACCTGGACCTACTGGAACGAGGGCCGCGCAGTCGTCCCCAACCAAGGTTTTGACAAGGGTGAACGCGACCCTAAAGTGTTCTGGCACGAACCATCCCAGCGATGGGTGATGGCCCTTTGGGTCCAGCAAAATCCTGGCCGAGTGCGTTGGTTCACATCCCAAAACTTGGTCGACTGGGAATTTGCATCCGACCTGATGCGTGACTGGGCATTCGAATGCATGGACGTCGTCTTTCTGCCCGTCGACGGAGACGCCAAGAACGTCAAGTGTGTCATCTATGACGCAAGTTTCGACTACGAGATTGGGCAATTTGACGGGAAAGAGTTCCATTCGGAAACCGATGCCCTGAAGACATCGCAAGGAAACTTCTATGCAGCCCAATCATTCAATCAGGCCCCCAATGGTCGGGTGGTCCAAATGGGTTGGATGCGTGGCGGTCCCAACTCTGCCGATGTCTACGGGTTGCCCCACAATCAACAGATGGCGTTTCCTTGCGATCTGACGCTGCGTACAACCGATTCAGGGATACGACTGTTTGTTTGGCCGATCCCCGAAATCAGTTCCTTGGTCCGAAAGAAACACACGTATTCGAACATCTCGCTGCCACCCGGGACCAACGCAATCGCGGACCTCTCCGACTTGGATTTGATCGACCTTGAAGTCACCTTCACACCAGGTTCAGCAAAGCAAGTCGTGTTTGATCTGCCGCGTGTTTCGGTTCGCTATGACGTCCAGAAACAGACGCTGAATCATGACGGCGTCGATGACCAAGGAAATCCGATCCCGAAAACGACCATCGACAAAGTCGCCCTGCGTGATGGAAAAGTATCGCTGCGTCTGTTGGTTGATCGCCTGACCCTGGAAGCGTTTTCGAGCGATGGCGAAAGCTTTGCGGCTCACTACATCGACCCTAAAAACGAGGCTCCGATCGTTTCGATCCACGCGATCGGGGGCCAGGCAACGATCGAGTCGCTGGAGGTTCGCGAACTGGAATCCGCTTGGCACGACAAGTAATCGAGACACGACGACCTGCTGCGTCGCCCAGTTGCATCGACGGGTTTACGGTTGCACGGGCCTCGAAATCCGCCGACCGTGTCGGCAGACGCAGGTTCCCAACAACCCCATGCACCGGGTGGTCCGACCAACTAAAATGCCCTTGGCTAGTTGTTGGAGTTGGCCACAAGAGAACCAATCACATCGTGCGTAGCTACTGATGAATCGGAAAACGATTGGCAGCATCGAAGAGCTGATGGATGAATATCAGCTTCAAATGGATACGGGAAAGGACGTCGATCCAGAGCAATTCGTTCGCTCATGGCCACAGTACCGTAGCGAATTCCTCGATGCGGTCCGCCATCAGGCCAGCGGAAACTCAGACCCACCGGTTTCTAGCCAGACGATCCTCGAAACGAATCCGCCGCCCGTTTTCCCCTCGCAGATTGGCCCGTATCGAATCCTGGGGCAACTTGGCCGCGGCGGGATGTCGATCGTCTACAAGGCCTGCCGCGATGATAGCGATCAAGAGGTCGCGCTCAAGGTCATCGATCCTGCGATCGCCGGCGACCAGGATGTATACCGACGGTTCCGGCGTGAGGCCGAGATTGTCCAACGCCTTGATCACCAGCATGTCGTTTCGTTGATCGAAGTCGGCGAAGTCGCAGATCGTCCCTATTTGGCGATGGACCTGATCGACGGTCCGTCACTGGCCGGCCTGATCGCATCCCTACGTGAACAGGCCGATGATCAGGTTCTATCTTCCTCGGCCACAAAGGTATTCCCGGCCGACGATTCTGAACTGCAAGGATCGAGCACTTGGACCCGACCGGTCAACGTTCATTCGAACCAGATGGAAAATTGCCGTCTTGCCGACAAGCTAAATAACGCAGAGTTTGTCACGATTGCATGCATGATGGCAGATGTGGCCGAGGCGCTTCATTCCGCGCATTTGCTAGGGATTGTGCACCGAGACGTTAAACCGTCGAACCTGTTGTTGGACCGCGCAGGAAAAATCTGGTTAGCGGACTTCGGGTTGGCTTTGCTGAGCGAAGGTCAAACCTTGCTGACCCAAACGGGCAAAGTGGTGGGGACCCCGCACTACATGAGCCCCGAGCAGACGTCCGGACAACGGATGGTTGACCACCGAACAGATATCTATTCGCTGGGCGCGACGGTTTACGAATTTGCCGCTCGCAACCGCCCCTATGCCGGTGACCGGCAACAGGTTTGGCGTGAAATTTCCGATGGACGCTTGACACATCCATCGCGCATCCGAGCGTCGATTCCGAGACAGCTTGAATCGATCATTTTGAAATCGATGGCGCATGTGCCTAGCGATCGATACGCAACCGCGGCTGACATGGCGAGCGACTTGCGGCGTTTCGCAGCCGGCAAAGCCATCAAGGCGCGGCGTCCCGGGATTGCCGAACACGCCATCCGCTGGGTCGTCCGCAACCCACGCCGGACGATGCTGACGGCCATCGTTCTATCATCCATCGTTCTGGGCGTCATCGCATTCCAACACATCGGTGGTCGACGTCTGGAAGCCATGAACGAAAAACTGGCCAGTATCAACGCGGTCCTTGAACGGACGAATTCGGATCTAGATCACAGCCGCGAACTGTTGCAGCGAAACCTTTACGTTGCGGACATGGCATCGGCGTACCGCGCCTATGCTCTGCAGGACATCGATGAAGTTCATCAACTCCTTGACCGGCAACTTCCCCAAGGCGACGAAGTCGATCTTCGTGGATTCGAATGGTGGCTGTTGGATCGGCTGTCACGACCGCCGACCGTCACCCAATTGGTCGGCCACCAAGGTCCCGTCTATGAAGCGACCGTGGTGCTGCAATCCAAACATCTGCTCAGTGTTGGGGAAGACGGAACTTCACGATTGTGGGACATCGACACCGGACAGCAACTGCGTCAGTTCGAGGTCGGACAACGGATGAACGCCATTGCCGTTTCGTCCGACTCGGCGAACTATCTGACGGGAGTCAACCATCCCGATGGAGACAACCCGTTGTCGTTTGGCAGTCTTCGAACAGGCGAAACAACGCGGATTCCGTCCACGCATGACTCAAGCATCGAATCGGTAGCGATCTCTCCCGATGGGCGTTTTCTTGCATCGGCCGGCCGTTATGGAGACGTGGCGATTCATGATGTCGATGGCAACCAACTCCACCGCTGGGCCACGGATTCGCGAAACGAATCGTTGCAGTTCTCTCCCGATGGAAAGCAACTATTGACGGTTCACCGAACGATCAATGATATCGGCAAGTTCGGGCACGCCCGGGTTTGGGATGTACCAGGATTTGAAAAGTGGTTCGATTTAGACGTCGATTTCAACGTCTATTCGCTTGATGTGTCGGGCAACGGGGAACGCGTGGTGTTGGCGGGCGACGATACGGTCGCGTTGGTCGATCTGCCCAACCGAAAGAGCATCGCGGTCCAGAACGAAGTGCGTGGCCGGGTTCGCGATATCGCAATTTCAGACGACGGGCGTTTCATTGCCGCAGCTTGCGACAACGGCGCCGTCCACGTCTGGGATGCGCCGATCGATGCCCGCAACGGCGAATCCGGTTTCCCGCCATCACGCACCATTGTGGATGGCGATGACCGCGCGACGAGCGTTGTCTTTTGCGACAGCCATCGAGTCGCGGCAACACGTGAATCGGGCCAAGTGCAAGTTTGGGATCTTTCCACCCAAAACTGCCCCCGATTGATGCAACCTGCCTACGTCACTGAATCGATCCGAGAGATCGATTCGAATCAAGTTCTGGTTCGGTTAGAAACCGGCGACATCGCACGAATCGACATCGCGACAGGAGCGTCGACGTTGGTCAGTCAGGTTCAAGCGGACTACTTCAACTGCGCAGTGGCGACAAAGGACGGTGACGTGATCGTCGCATCGAATCCAACCGGCTTTGTCGTGATCGACGCGAACAGCGGAGACCAGATCACCGACTTTCCAGGCACGACGGAAGAAAGTTGCCGCAAGCTGGCGTTTTCAACCGACGAATCGCGACTGCTGGCATTGTATGCCTATCAGCTATGCGTCTTCGACACTTCGGATTGGTCCATCGTCCACACGATTCCTGTCGTCGGTGACGCTGTCAGGGTCGAGTGTTCGGCCCATCGCGGCGAGTACTTGATCACTGGTCGCGAGCGAATGACCGTGATCGATGGCGAAACAATGGAACCGATCTGGGACAGTGGACAGAAATTGGGATCCAACAGCGTCGCCGCTTATGCCCCCGGCGGCCAGTCGATCATCGCAGGCCAGACCGACGGTACCATCGAAGTTCTAGACGCGATCGATGGAAGTCGCATCAGCTCGCTGAAAGGACATCGTCTAAGCGTATCGGATCTGGTTTTTTCAGCCGATGGCGACACTCTGGTCAGCTCTGGATATGATGGCACGATTCGATTCTGGGATTGGAAGAGCGGTCGAGAGATGGGGACCCTCGATATGCAGGTGGGGCCTGTCTCTCGATACATCATGTCATCAGGTGGTCGATTCCTGGTCGCGTTCGGATCAGACGGAAATTCCATCTGGTCAATTGACGACTAGGAAAACCATCAAATTCTCGTACGACGGCAGGCGAACCTGAGTCAGCCGGGGACGCCTCGTAGCCAAAGGGTGGGCCGGAGCCGATCCGCATTCAATTCCAAGTTTGCTGGTGCAACACCTTGCCCTGCAGGTCCACGATGCGGATGTCCAACGCACTTTGATCTTTGTCCTGGACCGCGTCCACGATGGTCAACGTCGCTTGCTCTGGCTTGGGGCCTCCGCCCACAAACTGACAGATGGGCATGTCATCGGATGCCGGGTCCAAGCGATCGGCGTGCATATGGCCTGATAGCACCGCCTTGGTACCCGCATCCTTCAAAATGGGCAGCCAGAGTCGAGCACCAAACCCGCTGTAGCTCGCGTACCCATCCAACGTCGTGCCATCGTTTTGTCCGTCCAAGCCGCGCAGCGGAATGTGGCAAGCGACGACCTTCCATCGCGAATCGCGATGTTCAGGCTGCTGCAAGACCTGTTTCAACCAGGTCGCCTGCCGTGCACGATACGGTTCATAAGCGGCCGTCCCCGCAAAAACGGGATGGCGATCCGGTTTATCCTCGCCGGTATCCAGAGTGATCAACGATAGCGGCCCCAAACGCAGCGATTGGTTGTAGGGAAGTTGAGCCGATTCGGGCGCGCCGACCATGATCTTGTTGACTTCACGAGATCGTTGACCACGCACGTCGTGATTGCCGTTGCTGAAGACCAGCGGACGACGACTGGCCCATGACATCGACAGATCCCGAGCGGGGTTCAACAGAATCTGCTCGGGTGAATCGGCTGCATCAAAATCATTGCAACTGTCCCCGTTCCAGATCAAAAGATCGGGATTCAACTTCTCTATTTCTCGGTGAAGCTGTTTGATCGTGTCCAGGTTCTCGTGGGTGTCGTTGATGCTGACGATCCGGATACGATTGGAATCAGCACTCGGCAAACGCAGTGTGTACGTGTCGGTCGACTCCGCCTTTCCGCGTTCCAGAACGTAGGCGTTCTTGTAGCCAAGCGGTTGCACCATGACGCGGTAGTAGATTGACGCGGTGATCGGGAAAGGTTGATCATGGTCCACGCGGATATGCAACGCCTGTTGATCGGCGCAGATCAATCCGTGGTGACTGGCCACCGCAGTGAACGGAAGGTCGTCCGCAGCAAATCCGTACTCGACCCACGCGGTGGCAAATTCGTTGACCGCAATGCTGATTCCGAATCCGTCAGGTCTCGGATTTTGGATCACAGGTGGGCTTGCGATTAGCCCCGAGTCATCCTTGGACGAATCCTGTTTTACCGGACGACCAGAATCTTGCGATTGGGCGGGTTGGTGGCCGCCGATCGCGCCCCATGCAACGGCGCTGATCGGGATGGTGCCAATGAACTGACGCCGGTTGAACATTCTGGTCTCGCGTGCTGTGGAATTTGGGGCAATTTGCGTGGCGGGTGCCTTGGGGGCACTCGATTCTAACCGCACATGGAACCGCTGCGATCAGCCCGACATTCTTTGAATGCTACGGGGGGCACGCAGCGATTCGCAATCCCCGACCACGCCCGGATTGAGAGTATCCACCTCCGAGGACGGTGCAGGATTGAAATGGCACCAATCCGACATCCGAGCAGTTGCAGGGTGGAAATGCCCGAATAGAACAAGAAAACGACGCCCGAACGCGTTCAACTCGGGACCCCCAAAATTGTGGGGCAGCGTTTGCTGGCGTTGACCATTCGACTATTATCGAAGCTGGCACGGCCACGCTATCGCCATCTTCGCAGCCGCTGTAAATTCGCGGTTGGTGCAAAATCCAATCAACGATGGCCACCGTGTCCTCCCCAGCCTTCCTGACCAACCGAGCTGCTTTCGCTCTGGTCAGCCCCACCCGCCGCCTGCTCGGTTTTTGGCAAACATCTTAGGCAACACCTAGCCCGTGGCAAACCTTCCCTTCCGACTGAAAGAAGCCGTCCAATGTTGAACCGATTGACTCGTCACTCGCTTGTGTTGATCACAGCGGCCATGGGGTTGAACACCCTATCCGTGCCCGCACTGGGTCAGACGAAAGACCCGATCGCAAAGCTACAGACCGACGCAGTCAATACGCGACAGTCCGATTGGGGGTACTGGGGACCGGATCCAGAAACCTATTCCAGCTGGAAGACGCACAGCAATCGATTGATTCCCGTCTACACGTTTGGCATGAATCTGGATTCTGTCAAAGGAAAGAACAGTCTCTATCGTGATCCCGCGGCGATCGAAAAGCTTTTCGGATATCTGCCCGAACGGACTCACAATCCGAAAGCCAAGTACTTTGACCAAACCGACGTCTATCGACTCCAAAAATCGGCGGCCGAATCGGGCAAGAAGCGAGTCATCCTGGTCGTTTTCGATGGCATGGACTGGCACATCACGCGTTCAGCAGCGATCGCAAAGCTGGGGCAAGTCGCCTACGACAAGGGCCGCGGAAAAGGGCTGCACTTTCTAGACTACCGCGGCGCGGATACTGATTTCGGATTCTGCGTTACCACCCCACACAACGATGGTACGTCTGTCAGTGTGGACAAACAGATCGTCAGCAATCCCGGCGGCAAGGTTCGTGGCGGTTACGATCCGGAACTTGGCGGTCATGCACCGTGGGGGACGATCACAGACGTGGACTACCTGACCGGCAAAAGCGAAACGCTCAGACACGCCTACACCGACTCGGCATCTTCGGCGACATCGCTGACCAGCGGTATCAAAACCTACAACGCTGCAATCAATGTGGATCACATGGGTCGCGAAGCGTTGCCGATCGCGCGGACCCTGCAAGACCAAGGCTATTCAATCGGCGTGGTCACCAGCGTTCCGATCAGTCACGCAACCCCCGCGTCCGCCTATTCGAACAACGTGCACCGAAACGATTACCAAGACCTGACTCGCGACCTGATCGGTCGCCCATCGATCTTTCATCCCGGCGGACTGGCCGGTGTTGATGTGCTGATCGGTGGCGGTTGGGGCGTGGAAACGAAAAAGGACGGGGCACAGGGAAAGAACTTTGTTCCTGGCAACAAGTACCTCACCGACGAAGACCTCCAGGCGATCGACGTCAAAAACGGTGGCAAGTATGTCGTAGCCCAGCGAACCAGCGGTGTGGATGGTCAAACCGTTTTGACGCAAGCCGTCGAAGAAGCGAAATCGAAAGACCAACGTTTGTTCGGTTACTTTGGTGTGGGCGGCGGACACTTGCCATTCCGCACCGCGGATGGAAACTTCGATCCAGTGGTTAGCTTTGGCAACCCGATTCCGGCAAAAGCCGAAGTCTATAGCGAGGCGGATTTGCAGGAAAATGTCGAACTGAAAGACATGGCGGTGGCCGCACTTGATGTCCTCAACTCACGTTCGGACAAATGGTGGCTGATGGTGGAAGCCGGCGACGTCGATTGGGCAAACCATTCGAACAACATCGATAACTCGATCGGTGCCGTCCACAGTGGCGACGACGCTTTCGACGCGATCGTGTCCTGGATCGAACACAACGGCGGCTGGGACGATACAGCGCTGATCCTAACGGCCGACCACGGTCACTATTTCAATCTGCACCGTCCCGAAGCGCTGATCCAGACAGCAGAAGTGGTCGCGTCTCCGTAATCTGAATCCCGAGGCGCCGAAGCGAATGTGGCGAGTTCCAGAGATGATGGGTGTGCCCCTACTTCTCACATCCATCCTGTTCCACTGAACTCGCCACCACGCGAAAAGAGACTGAATGATCTGGATTGTCGCCTATGTCAGTTCTGTATTGGGGGCTTTCCTGACCATCGTTGCGATGACCATCATTCGCAATGAACAACGGCACAACGTCGGTCGGCTAGGCTGGCTGGGCTTGGTCTTGCTATCGCCTCCGATCGGATTGATCCTGTTCCTGTGGTTAGGCGGTCGGAAAATTTCAGCAGAACACGAGCAACGAAAGTTGGTCGAAATGCCGAAGTTCGCCGATGACGGTGTTCCGCCTCGCACGGCTCTGGAACGCTTGCTGTTGGCCCGGAAACTGTGTCCGCCGACGACTGGCAACCAGGTGCGGCTGATCAGTCATCCCCGTGATCTGCGCGACGCGTTCCTGGAATTGATTGACAGTGCCGAAGAGGCAATCTATGTCATGACATTCATCCTGGACGATCACGACAGCACCGACGAAATCATCCAACGACTGTGCGAAAGAGCTCGCGAGGGGATCCGGGTTCGATTGCTAGTCGATGGTTTCGGATCGTTCCAGCTACCCGAGGAACAGCTGCAACAGGTGCGTGACGCTGGGGGACGCGCCCATCGTTTCAAAGCAATGTCGCAGCTGTCGCGGCTCGCCTATCTGAACTTCCGCAATCACCGAAAGTTGGCGTTAGCGGACGGACAACGTGCGATCCTTGGGGGCGCCAATATTGTCGCCGACGAGGTGTCGAAAAATCCGAATCCGGACTCTTGGATCGACATGAGTATGTGGATCGAGGGACCGACGGCGATGCAGCTGCAAGCCGTCTTTTGCAGCGATTGGACGTTCGAAACCGACGAAAAGCTTCCGCCCAACCATTTGGAACCGTCGGCTAGAGCCGGTGCGGATGACGGATCGCGTTTGAGCGTGATCCCGATCGGGCCGGACGGCCCGGACGAGATCCTAGAGGATTTCTGGCAGTTCGCAATTCACCAAGCCAATCAACGTATTTGGATCGCGACGCCCTATTTCGTACCGCCGCCGCAGGCTATGCGGTCACTGGAACTGGCGTGCCGACGCGGCATCGATGTCCAGATACTGGTTCCCCAAGTCAGCGATCTTCGGCCAGTCGACTACGCACGCTTCGACTACTTCAAAGACTTGATCCAAATGGGTTGCAAGGTCCATCGATACCCGGACAAGATGGTTCACGCAAAGATTGGGATCGTTGACGACGTGGTCGCGTTGGTGGGATCCGCAAACTTCGATGTGCGATCGTTCTTTCTGAACTATGAACTGTCCGTGTTGGTCCATGACAAGAAGACGATCGACCAGTTGGCCGGATGGTATCGCGATTTAGCCAGCGGCTGCGACGCAGGACTGACGGATCGATCAACGTTGCGATCGGCTTTGGCCACGACGGTCCGGTTGTTCGCTTCCGAACTCTAGTGCACGGTTGCACCGAATTCCCGACAGGTCGGGCACTCTCTTATCGGTTCCCCGTTCGCATTGACCGAGAATGTGTAAGGGCCGCATTCGTTCGGCGGCTGGCAATGGGCATCACCATTGGCTTAGACGATCGCCGCGTCGGTCTGATGAGCGGTTTCCATGATGGCATGCCGTACTGCTTCGGCGAGATCGATTTGATCGCCAGCGGCGGCCCTTTGTCGATCGGCCCCGGTACCGTCGGTGAATGCCCGTTCCAAATATGCTTCGACGCATTCACGATCTCCCGCCCGATCAAGGGACGGCCCCACATATTCCAGCAGCTGTGCGACCGCGTCGCGGGCTGGAAGTCGCTGACATGACAACGGGTCGACAAGCTCGTCATTCAAGCCGTAGCGAGCTGATTGCCAGATGGCATAAGACAGCAGATTGCTGCGAATCGGCCATCGGATTTCGCTGCGTTGCAAATCGCTGGTTACCTGCATCACGATCGCGCGAACGAGCCCGGTGTAGCCAACGGTTTCTTCCAGCGACATCATCACGTCTGCACCGCGAAACTCAATCGTGGGTACCTTGGTGGATAGACGGATATCCCAGTAGATGTAGCTCTCGTCTTCGATCGCACCGGACCTTGTCAATTGATCAATGGACCGCTGGTAGTCGTCTAAGTCGTCAAAGTAAGGTGGTGGGCCCGCCATCGGCCACTGCGCCCACAGCTCTCTCCGATAGCTGGCATAGCCACTATCGACGCCGTCCCAGAAGGGCGAATTCGACGACAGTGCCTGCAGTACAGGCAACCAACGTCGACTCATATTCATGATTTGCATTCCGAGCGAACGATCCTGAATCGATACGTGGACGTGACAACCGAAGATCAAAAGATCTCGCGCCAATTGCTGGTATCGCTGTCGCATCGCGCGGTAACGCTGTTTCGGCGTGATGGAGTCATCCTGCGGCACCAAGTGTGGATTGGTGCCCGTCGCGACCAACGCCGCGCCGGTCTTCTTAGCCGCAGCAATCAGTTGACCGCGAACGCGTTTCAGACTGTTTCGCACATCGTCCAGCGTATCGCAAACGGCCGAGGCCATTTCAATCTGAGTAAGGTGGAGTTCGTGCTGAATGTCCGCGGTTGTATGTCCCGCAATTCGCTGCATCACCTCTCTACAGTTGGGCAGCAATAACCCGGTCGTTGGGTCAACCAATTGGTACTCTTCTTCGACGCCGACCGATGGAATAGACAGATTCATGCGATTGCTCCGCTGGTTAGATCAAGTGCAGCCAAGGCCATCACGGCAGCACCGTGTTCCAAGGCCGATTCATCAATGTCAAAGTTGGGAGTGTGAAGCGGTTCGCTGCCGATCCGATCACCGGCTACTCCGATTCGCATCATCGCGCCCGGCACGATGGAGGTACAAAACGAGAAATCCTCGGCCCCCATGCTTGGCTGGTCGATGGCCACAACCTTCGCAGGACCGACCCTGAGTTCGGCGGCATGGCGGAATACGGCGTTGACCCGAAAGTCATTGATGACCGGAGGTGTGTGCGTCACAAAAGTCAGGTCTGCCTTGACCGGAAATTTCAGTTCGGTTGCCCGCGTAATTTGACGCATCAGCTTCGCCGAACGCGTGGCTGCATCGACAGATAATGTCCGCAGCGTTCCGCTAAGCCTCGCCTCGCCGGGCACGACGTTCGACGCGCTGCCCGCGGTGATCTGTCCGACGTTGACGACGACCGCTTCGCGGGCATCATGATTGCGCGGAAGACGACAGTAGACATCATTGATCCAAGACGCCGCCGCACCGACCGTGTCTCCCGTTAGATGTGGCCGGGCGCCGTGACCGGACTGCCCCTTGATGACCAAAGTGAACGTATCGCATCCAGCCGTGAAGGCTCCGGCACGATGACCAAAGCTTCCCACCGGTCGCGTCGGGTCGACATGCAGAGCAATCGCGGCATCCACGCCACTGAGGGCCCCTGCCTCGATCATGTGTAGCCCGCCGGTACTGATTTCCTCGGCAGGCTGGAAGAGGAACCGCACAGTGCGTTTTCCGATGAATGCATTGGACTTCGAAAGCTGATTCAGAATTGCCATCGCTCCCCAAACCATCGCTGTGTGCGCATCGTGGCCGCAGGCATGCATGATCCCGGGCCTTCGGCTTGCGTACTCGGCGGATAGTTCGGTTTGAATCGGCAGCGCATCGATGTCACCGCGGATCGCTACACAGGGACCGCCCGCGTGATCGCAAGACCTTAGATCGGCCCACACACCTCGCCGGTCCCCCGCCAATTTCGGGTCCAAACCTTGCTCGTGAATCAGATTCGACAAGTATTCGGTTGTCGCGTACTCGCCCTCGGACAACTCAGGTCGTTGATGGAGGTGTCGGCGTACTTTTTGAATGTCCGAAGCGACGGATCGGGCGATGTGACCAACGCTTTTGCTAACTTCAATTGCTGTGCTGATGGTCATCTATCGATCCCGGTGAACGTAGCGATGGTATGCGTCCGATGAAGCGCGTCTTGCTGCGATGCGAACGATTCCCACCAATGCACCGGAAGCCAACCCCCAAAGCAAAGCATCGTTCCAGTCGACTTCTCGCGATGCAGGGTTCTTGGGCGGTTCACGATTCAGCGTTGCTCGCCAACCAGCTTGCAAGGCGTTTCGCGCGACGAAGGTCGCTGCGATCGCTGCGCCGAAGGCGCATAAATTTTCGGTCTTTCCGACACCCGCATTCCTTCCGTCTGGTTCGGACTTCTGCTGCTGAGCGCCAGATGGATGCGAGAGTTTTTCTTGAACATGGTCCAACATTGGAAGCTTCCCTTTGGTTGTAGTTCGTTCGTGGTAACCAACCAACGAACGCAGCTTTCATGCCAGAACGAGTGCATTCACGCGATCTGCGAAATGCGAAGGGAATATCGAGGGGCGACGGGTGCAACTGCACTCTTGAAGTCAGCGGATTGCCGCTCGATGCCGACCGGCATGGGGGTGTCCGGGCGACAACCAACGTGGTGGCAAATCCACCAGCGGTGGAAAGATTTGTCAGCCAGACAAGGATGGGCGTTCATTCCCAAAGACTTGACATCGAATGGCACACGGAATGCGGCTAGTCGCAGTAACCCCACACTGCTGAACCCGGAAATCAGCGTCAAGCAGACGTGAAGAAACAGAGCAAGTCATGGCTGATGACGTTGATTTCTATCCAACCTTTTCACAAGTATTGAGAACATCATGATCTTAGATTCACTGAGCAAGCTGTATGTCCATGAGCTGAAAGACCTGTACAGCGCAGAGACCCAGCTCTTAGCGGCACTTCCTAAGATGGAAGCCGCAGCCACGAACGACGACTTGAAGAAGTGCTTCGCGGATCACTTGAGTGAAACGAAGACGCATGCGAAGCGGTTGGAGTCGATTTTTGCGGATCTGGACTTCGAACCGGGCGGGCACAAATGCGTCGCCATGGCGGGTCTGATCGAGGAGGGCGAAGGGTTGATCAACAGCGATATCGAACCCCACGTTCTGGATGCCGGATTGATTGCAGCCGCACAACGCGTCGAGCACTACGAAATGGCAGGGTACGGTACGGCAAGAGCTTATGCGGACAAGCTTGGCAATCATGATGCTGCGGAAGTCCTGCAGCTGACGTTGAACGAGGAAGGTCTAGCCAACCAGAAACTGACTCGTCTAGCCGAACGCAAAATCAACTTTCTTGCGTTAAGATCGATCCAGTGATGGCGCGTCAGCAGACCACGGAACCAGCAGTTCGGAACCTCATTTGATCGCGAGCATTCAGGCGGCGTCGTGCAGCTCCGAATGCGGAAGGTTAGACCCCGAAGGCGGGACTTGATTTTCGCCGCGCGAGAGCGAAAAATCGTTGGATCCAATCATGTGCAGCATAACCGCCGGTGCAATCTCGACGCTTGTGCTCGAACACTGAACACAGGTTTAGATTCATCACCAGTTGCGATTGTCGGTAGTGCGACATCCGCTGCACTTGCGTTGATAGGCCGCCGCATCGGTCTGATTCGTCCGCCTAAACAGTGCCGGGGTTAGCGTAGCCGGCCCTTGATTGCGTGCTCATGTTGGTTCAATTCGCAGATCGCGTTCTCCCTCCCAAACGTGATCCGACTCGCAAAGTTTTTGCTTGACGAGCAGATAAAATGTACGGGGTTCCTTTTCCGTTTGAATAGCTGTCTATGTTGCAATCTGAAAAATCGGTTCGGTGTTTAATCGCTGACGATGTTCGCGCGTCTCGCGAGGTTGTTCTTACATGGCTGAAAGAATGCCAGGTTGATTGCGAAGTCGCGGTGGATGGTCAACAGGCTTGGGAAGCGATTCAACGACGGCCTCCCAATCTGCTGATCACCGACCTCGACATGCCTATCATTTCCGGTCTGGAGTTGATCCAACGTATTCGTCAGTCGGTGGACGATGCGATCTGCCAAATTCCGGTTCTGGTGGTGACGGGTCTGTGTGACGGGAAGGCGGCAAAGGTGGTCCAGACAATGGGTGGCAACGGACTCCTGCAAAAACCATTGGACAAACGATGCACGATCTCGGCAGTTTTAAACCTGTTGTCCGAGGAGGCGGATCAGGCTGTGACCAGTGGATCGGCAGTCCTGGCATCCCAGCCAGGTGATGGGATGATTTCGCCGACCCTGCGGCGATTGATCGCGACGATGGAACTGAACCACCGTCTACAGGACTGATTGGTCAGCAACCAGCCGGCATGCGAGTTTTGTGCCCAGCGGTCATTCGTTCCGCGATCGGGGGGATTCAGCCTAGAGTTGGACAGACTGTTACAGCTGACGCTATGACACCGGTGGTTTTGATTTTTCAACGATCGTGCGGGCCATCAGCCAACACATCAGCGCCCAGGCTAGGCCTGCCGCCCAACCCGCTAGCACATCGGTAGGGTAGTGCACCCCCATGTACACGCGGCTGACGCCGACCAAGACGGTCAACGCGACAGCCACACCGATGACGTAGAAACGCAGCCAAAACGTCCGCAGCACGGGCGCGACGATCGCAGCCAGCGTCAGGTAAACGACGGCGGACATCATGGAGTGGCCGCTGGGAAAGCTGCTGGTGTAGACCTGAGATAGGTGGGGCACGAAGTCTGGCCGCGGGCGGTCGAACCACGATTTCAGCAACAGACTGGTTCCCATTCCCCCCAGGGTGGAAATGATCAGAACGATCATCGCGCGATAAGCACGATTGATCGCCAAGAACCCAGCGGATGTGCAAATTGCGATCAGCAAGACTGCTATGCCACCGAGGGCTGTGATGTCTCGACCTACCTCCGCCATCCAGCTAGGCCCGATTGGTCGATCGAGTTCGTTAGGGTGTCGAAAGCTCTGCACGGCCCAGCGATCAAAGGCGTCCGTACTTCCCTCCAACACTTCATCGGTGAGTTCGATGAACCCCCAAACGGCTAAGGTCAGCATCAACAGCCCTAACAGCACAATGGGCTCGCGGCCGCGGAAGAACCGAACCAGTTGAATCAGTCGGTGATGGAACGCATATCGTTGGGTTGTCTTCATAGCTTCTGCATCCTTTGCAATTCATGTACCAGTCGAGTCGATCCAATCCGCGGCCTTGAGACCGTTTTAACCCGGACGGATAGGCCGGGATCGTCGATGCAAAAGTATTTCATCAATAAGATACTTGCCAGTGAACCAATGGAAGTTATCCTTGGGGCATGAAACTGCAAGAAGAGCTTAAACGGCCGCAACCGTTTGCGACACTTCAGCAAGAGACGCTGCTGAATTTGTTGCGAATCAGCGACCAACTGGAAAACCGTATCGCTCGGCTATTCCGCGAATACGGGCTAACGCTGTCACGCTTCAACGTGCTGCGGAATCTTGATATGGCCGAGCGTCCGCTGACTTGCGGGGAAATTGGCGAGCGGATGATTCAGATCGTTCCGGCCATCACTTCGCTTGTCGACCAGCTAGAGAAACATGAACTGGTTCAGCGGACGCGGTGCACCGAGGATCGACGGGTCGTCTATGTCGCGATTACGAAAAAGGGATCGCGATTGGCGGAACAAATCATGATTCCGCTATTGGAACTTGAGGCCCGTCTATTCAAGAAGATGTCTCGCACAGAGATCAAATCATTACTGCCGCTTCTGGAAAAAACACGAGCATCAATCGCAGAAAGTGAAACGGAGACCAAGAAATAGGCTAGCGCGATCGTCGAACGCTCTGATGCGATGACTTTCCAGCACGGCCCCAGCGACCTTCCATTGCGAATCCGATTGCCGAACTGCCGTGTCAAGTCCTTCGTTGCATGATTTGAGTTTTCGAACCAGCGGTTTTCCACATTGTGGTGGGTAGCAATCTTGTTCCAGTGCAGGAAAGTCCCATGCTAGGCGCACCGGCGCAGAAACGCCAAGCGTCGACAACATCGTTTGACGACTCAATTGCAGCCCACTGCCTTGGTCATCTCCCCCCAAAATACAGAAACAGTCCAGGGTCTGGTTCGTCGCCGCAAAGGCCGCTTGATGCATCGCACCCGTGGAGACTGGGCGGATGAACGATCCCAAGATCAACAACGATATGACTTCGGTTTACAACATGAGTGACAACACATTGAAATATTCGATTCAACGAACGCCTCTTCAATGGGCCTTCACCCCGCTGATAGCGGCCCTAGCAGTCGTGGCCGGCTGCAAAGGCGATACTGCCGGGCCGCCCGCGATGCCCGACCCGACCGTGACGATCGCCACGCCGATCAAAAAGGTGGCGGTTGAATGGGACGCTTATTCGGGGCGGTTAGAACCCATTGAATTCGTCGAAGTCCGTGCTCGAGTCAGTGGATATTTGGAATCGATTCATTTCGACGAAGGTCGCCTGGTCAACCAAGGCGACTTGTTGTTTGTGATTGACCCGCGCCCGTTTGACGCGGAACTTCGTGCGGCACAAGCATCGCTTAGCCAGGCAAAGTCACAACTGAAACAAGCCGAATCCGGACTCGCCCAGGCCAAGGCAACCCAATCGCAAACGGATGCTGCGGTGACGCTAGCGGATGCCAGAGTCCAACGAGCCCGGACTCTGATGGAACGCAACGCAACGAGCCAAGAGGAAGTCGATCAACGCGAAGCCGAGTTCCTACAAGCCAAAGCCGACATGGAGGCAAGCGTGGCGGGCATTCAGTCGGCCGAAGCAGCGATTGCGACTGCCAACGCAGCGATCGAGTCGGCCAACGCCGGAGTACAAACCGCGGAACTGAACTTGGCATACACACGAATCGAATCACCAGTGACCGGTCGAATCAGCCGCGAATACGTGACCGAAGGCAACTTGGTCAGCGGCGGATCGGCAACGGCGACCTTGTTGACCACGATCACATCGGTCGAACCCATCTACTGCACTTTCGACGCCACCGAGCAAGAGGTTCTGAAGTATTCGCGGTTGGCAAAATCCGGGGAACGTGAAAGTTCACGTGTGGCAAAGAATCCTGTGTTTTTAGGATTGGTGGACGAAGATGGATTCCCACACCAAGGGCACATGGATTTCGTCGACAACCGCTTCGATACCGACACCGCCAGCATGCGAGCCCGCTGCATTTTCCGCAACGAAGACCAACTGCTGTTGCCAGGCATGTTTGCCCGAATTCGCATTCCCGGCAGTGCACCGCGAGAGACCGTCTTGATTCCCGACTCTGCCATCGGGACAGATCAATCGTCACAGTATGTCTATATCGTCGTCGACAATACGATCGAACGTCGTCAAGTTACGCCGGGCCCGATGTTGGATGGACTTCGTGTCATTCGCACCGGTTTGGAAGGCGATGAATCGGTTGTGATCGAAGGTCTGCTGCAAGTGCGTCCTGAAACCAAGGTGAAGACCCAGGCGGGCGAAGTGCTGATGATCGAGGACGGTCTGCCGGACACTTATACACCGCTGACGCCTGACGAATGGATCAAACCTGATCTGAACGACAATCTGGAAAGCAAGCCTACCCAGCAACAAACCGTTTCAGCGAAGGAGGACGCATCGTGAAGTTTCCTCACTTCTTTATCGAACGACCGATCTTTGCATCGGTTCTATCGTTCCTGATCCTACTGGTCGGATCGATCACCTATTTTTCATTGCCTGTATCTCAGTATCCTCCGGTCGCTCCACCGACTGTGGTCGTCCGAGCTAGCTATCCGGGTGCGACGCCGCAAGTGATCGCGGACACCGTCGCAACGCCGATCGAACAAGAGATGAACGGCGTGGACGACATGCTGTACATGGAGTCGTCGTCCAGTTCCGACGGCACGATGCAGTTGACGGTGACCTTTAAACTGGGCACTGACCTAGACGACGCTCAGGTGTTGGTCCAGAACCGCGTTGCAATTGCCGAATCAAGACTACCAGAACAGGTTCGTCAGATCGGCGTGACCACCGTCAAGCAGATTCCCGACATGCTGATGGTGGTTCACTTGAATTCACCCGACGGTAGTCGCGACCAGCTTTACATCAGCAATTACGCATTTCTGCGTGTACGTGATGCATTGATGCGTTTGGACGGCGTAGGCGACATTCGGATCGCTGGCGGCAACGAATATGCCATGCGAGTGTGGCTGGATATCGAAAAGATGACTCACGTCGACCTGACGGCCGGCGACGTGGTGGCTGCCATTCGTGGACAAAACGTCCAGGTTGCCGCCGGGGTGATCGGGCAACCGCCGATCAATGAAACCGGTGCGTTCCAGTTGAACGTGACGACCCAGGGACGTCTGAAAGGTACCGACGAATTCGGTGACATCATCGTCAAGCGGGGCGACGACGGACGCGTCACGCATCTGAGCGACGTGGCCCGCATCGAACTGGGTGCACAGGATTATTCGCGGCGCAGCTACCTGGACGGCAAGGACGCGATTGCCGTCCTGATCTATCAGCGGCCAGGCACCAATGCTGTCGACACGGCCACGGAAGTCAAGAACTTGATGGCCGGTATCAGCGAGGACTTCCCCGACGGAATCGGTTATGAGATCGCGTACAACCCGACGGAGTTTGTCGAGGAGTCCATCGACGAAGTGATTGAAACGTTGTTCATGACGACGGCGTTCGTTGTTTTGACGGTGTTCCTGTTCTTGCATGGGTGGCGACCGACCATCATTCCCGTCATCGCGATTCCCATCTCGTTGATCGGTACGTTTGCGGTCATGCAAACCATGGGCGTGACGTTGAACACGCTGTCGTTGTTTGGGTTGGTGTTAGCGATCGGGATCGTGGTCGACGATGCGATTGTGGTGGTCGAAAACGTCGAACGTCTGATTCGCGAAGGCATGTCGCCGCGAGAAGCCGCTCACAAGGCGATGGACGAGGTCGGATCCGCACTGATCGCAACCACGCTCGTCCTGATTGCGGTGTTTGTACCAACGGTGTTCATTCCCAGCATCAGCGGACAGTTCTATCAGCAGTTTGCACTGACGATTGCCATTTCGACCGCGATCTCGACATTCGTATCGCTGACGCTAAGCCCGGCGCTGTGTGCTCTGCTATTGAAGCCTCGTCCGGCGGAAGACGAACCGAAGAAGCGACCATCACTGCTGGTACGACCGTTCCATGCATTTTCACGCGGGTTCAACCGCATCTTCGATTCCACCAGCAATACCTATGCGGCGATTGTCGCTCGCTTGGTCCGCAAGTCTGGCGTGTCGCTGGTGATCTATGTGTTGCTATTGGTGATGACCGCAGGAAGTTTCTTTTTGGTTCCCACCGGATTCATTCCTGACCAGGACCAGGGTTACTTGATCGTCAGCATTCGATTGCCCGATGGTGCATCGCTATCGCGGACCGACGTGGTGACTCGTAAGGTCGCCGAAATCGGAAGCCAAATCGACGGAGTTGCTCACGCGGTCGGCATCGCTGGCCTGAACGGTTCAACGTTCACGATCAGCCCGAATGCGGCGGTAACCTTTCTTCCGCTGGAAGACAGTAAGGAACGGGCCAAACGCGGGCGTGGGGTCATCGAGATCGCGGCCGACATGCGGGCCAAGGTCGCTTCGATCAACGAGGCTCAGATCTTCATCATTCCACCGCCTCCCGTCCGCGGGATCGGACGCGGTGGTGGATTCAAGATGTATATCCAGGATCGCAGCGGAGCTGGCACTGACGTCCTGAACCAAGTCACCGAGTCGATGGTGGCGCAGGCGAACCAAGTCCCGGGGTTGATGCAAGTTTTCACGAACTTTCGAATGAGCGTTCCGCAGATTTTTGCAGACGTCGACCGAACGAAAGCTCAGATGCTTGACATCCCCGTGGACAACGTTTTTGACACTTTGCAGATCTACCTGGGATCGTTGTACGTCAACGATTTCAATTTCCTGGGGCGAACCTATCGCGTCACCGCTCAGGCCGAACCGGAGTTTCGTGATGAGCCAAGTGACATCCTGCAACTTCGCACTCGTAGCGATCGTGGCGCCAGCGTGTCGCTCGGATCCATCGTTGACTTGACTCGCACGGCGGGCCCCGACCGATTGGTACGGTTCAATCTGTTCCCCGCTGCTGACTTGAACGGCAGCACGCTGCCAGGATTCAGTACGGGACAGTCGCTGACGAAAATGGAAGAGTTGGCTGAACGATCGTTGCCGCCTGGTTTCGGGTACGAATGGACAGAGATCGCCTATCAGGAACGTCAAGCCGGGAACACGATCGTCTATCTGTTTCCCTTGGCAGTTCTGTTTGTATTCCTAGCCTTGGCTGCCCAATACGAAAGTTGGCTGTTGCCGCTGGCGATCATTTTGATCGTTCCGCTATGCTTGCTGTTTGCGTTGGTCGGGGTTTGGACCCGAGGCATGGACAACAACGTGTTGACGCAGATTGGGTTCATCGTGTTGATCGGCCTGGCCTGCAAGAACGCAATTCTGATCGTGGAATTTGCGAAGGCGGAAGAAGAGGCCGGCAAGGATCGATTCCAAGCCGCCATCGATGCGTGCCGATTGCGTTTACGGCCAATTCTGATGACGGCACTGTCGTTCATTCTTGGCGTGATTCCACTGTTGATCGCGACGGGTGCCGGGTTCGAAATGCGGCGTGTTTTGGGTACCGCGGTGTTCGCCGGAATGATCGGCGTGACGGTTTGCGGCTTGTTCCTAACACCGGTGTTCTATGTGGTGCTTCGCAAGTACGCAAAGGACACCAAGCCGAACGATCCCGCGGCGACTGCAAAGGTGGCGGAATAGCCGAAGCATTTGGATCCATGCGTCAGCCCCGTCATGCGGGCTGGTGCATGCCACGGACCTAGGCCGGTTCGTCGACCAGGACTTCATCGCGATCGGTCGAATTTCCACTGGGATGCTGAACCAACCAGTCCTCCACGTTCTGACGAATCGCACCGCCGACCTGTTCTTCGTCACCGCAGACGATTCCACCGGCGTCGGATAGCGATTCGGTGTGGATCTGATATCGCGAACGCACAAAGATGGTGGCCGCTACGTTCATCGATCGAACCAATTCGACGATGTAGATCGCCGATCGGTAGTGGGGGATGGTGATCACGACCAGTTTGACCTCGCCGACCTGTGCGTGTTCTAGCACTTCGACGGAGGTCGCGTCGCCGACCTGGCCCACAAAGCCAAAGTCCGTCGCACGACGAACGCCTTCGTGGTTCAAATCCAAGACCGTGACGTTCAGTCCCGATCCAATCAACGGCAGGGCAGCAAGTTGCCCCGTCGGCCCAAACCCGATCACCAATGCGTCCGTCGGTTTCGCCAACCGAGGCGTTTCCGATTGGTCCCCAGGCTCGATCCCAAGCATCCGAGCCAACCGGTCGGCAATCGTCGGCGCCATTGGCACCAAAAACGCGCTGATGGTGAACGACACAATCGTGATGGAGACAACAAGTGCATAGACGTCTTCTGAAACGATCCCCGACGTGCGGCCGATCGCGCCTAGCACAAACGCAAACTCGCCGACCTGCGCCAGCGCAAGCCCGGTTGCGATCGCAACTCGAAAGGATTGACGAAACACCAGAAAGATCGCCGCGATGATCACGAACTTTCCGACCGTCAAAGCGATCGCGGCCCCGGCGACCCAGTGAACATGGGACAAAATCCAAAGCGGGTCGGCAACCATACCCGCTGCGCCAAAGAACAACGTCAGTAGCAGGACTCGCAATGTCGATACGTCGGCTCGGATTTGCGTTGCGAAGGCGGAACTGCCCAGCTGCATTCCGGCGATGAACGCACCGAGCGCTGGCGAAATGCCAACACGATGCGCCGCCCAGGCTGCCCCCAACCCGATTGTGGCTGCAAAGATGATCGTCAGCTCGCGATTGCGATGCAGCGTTAGGGTTCCCAACGTGAACACCGCGATCTTGGTCAACACATACAAAGTGCCAGCCAAGCCCAACGCCATCAACATCAATGTGCCAATGTCCAACGCAATGTCGGAAAGGCTCCCTTCGCCCCCAAGGACCGTCATCAGCACAGCCAACGGCACAACTGCGACGTCCTGAATCAGCAACACTCCCAGGCTATTGCGACCATGGGGCATCTCGATCTCGCTGCGTTCCATCAAGATCCGCAACACCACAGCCGTGCTGCTAAGCGCGATCATCATGCCAAAGGCAATCGCGGGCTCGACGGCCAACCCGAGCATGACGGCGGCACCCGCACCCAGCAGCATGGTGACAGAAACCTGAACCAAACCACCAAAGAGCGGTTTTCGCCCAAGCGATTTCAGCCGATGAACCGAGAATTCCAGGCCCAAGCTAAACAGCAGCAACGCGACGCCAAGTTCCGCGATCGCTTCAATTTCGCGGTAGGACCCAACAATGCCAAAGCCACCAGGACCGCCCACCAACATGCCAGCCACCAAATAGCCGACCAACGGGCTTTGACCCATTCGTGACATCACGCCACCGCCAATCAGACAGGCCGATAGCAGGAATATGATGTCCGATAGCAGTCCCCATAGCTCCATTCAGATTCCCTATATTTGGTCGTTGTGATTCGGCGGCAGACCCATCATAGAGTTTCGCCAGCTTCACACAACTTGGTTAGCCGTCCTCCTACTTTCGAAACGCATCCACGTCGATATTGTGCCGTTTCAGCAACTTGTTCAAACCTTGACGTGACAGCCCCGCCTGCCTTGCGGCACTCGCAATCACGCCGCCGTGCTTTTGTAACAATTTGTTCAGATAGGCCTGATCGGCACTATCGATTGCCTCGTCCCGCGAAACTTCCGATAGATCACAAACTTCGACGTCACTGACGACCAGGTTCCGCAGCGGCGCCGGCAACGCGTCCATCTGAATTTGGTCACCGCGGGCCAGCGTGATCGACCGCTCCACCACGTTTCGCAGTTCGCGAATGTTTCCGGGCCATCGATACTGAACGAATCGGTCTGCGACTTCCTGTGAAAATCCGGTCACGGGCGTGCGGTTTTGTTGGATCGTTTTCAGAAAGTGCTTTGCCAACTGCAGCACATCGTCGCCCCGCTGGCGAAGCGGTGGCAGTTCGATATGGATCACCGCCAAACGGTAGAACAGATCACTTCGAAACTTCCCGGAGTCCACTTCCGATTGCAGGTCACGGTTGGTCGCACACAGGAAGCGGGTATCCACCTTGACCGACTTGCTGTCACCGACGGGGGTGAAGGTTTGTTCTTGGACCGCGCGTAGCAACTTTGCTTGCGATGTCGCGGGAAGTTCGCCTAGTTCATCGAAGAAAGCGGTGCCGTGGTCGCAGTAGCGAAGCAGCCCAGTTTGATCCTTCACCGCCCCGGTAAATGATCCGGCCACGTGTCCAAACAAGACCGACTCGAACAGTGTGTCGGGGATCGCAGTACAATCGATCACCTGGAACGGTTCGCGATACCGTGCACCGTGTGCATGAATGGCGCGGGCAATCACTTCTTTGCCGGTGCCGCTTTCGCCAGTGATCAACACGTTCGCGGTACTATCGGCCACGCGGTGGACGATTTCCAACACATCTCGCATCGCCGCACTATCACCGATGATCTCTGGAAGCGATCTTCCATCGTCGTCGCGATCGGGCCGCGACCGAGTGTTGCCGGGGATTGAACTTGGTTGTGCCAATGCTCGCTTCACGGCTGCCAACAGCTCTTCGAACTTGACGGGCTTCAGCAGATAGTCCGAAATCCCCAGCCGCACACTTTCGATGGCCGACGGCACCGACGGGACCCCCGTCACGACGATCATCTGGACGTGGGAGTACTTTGTTCGACCTTCCTTCAGCAATTCGAGCTTCAGGTTCCCCGGCATGTTCAGATCCGACAGGACCAGATCGAACGCATGTTCTTGCAGTTGGACGATCGCGTCCGAAGCATCCTCGACACAGATGCATTCGTATCCTTCGTCCCGCAACAGTTCTGCCGTTGTGTTGCGATAGAGCGGTTCGTCATCAGCGATCAGAATTCGTGCCACTCGTTTTTCCATGCATCCGTTCAGGGGGAACCGCCTGGGACGCCGGTGTGCGACGTCCCAGGCGTTTCATCGCCAGACCATTGACCGATGCACCCTAGGAACAGTCCCATCGGCGGCGGGGCGAGCGTGAACCTATAGATGAAACGCTCCCACACGTTCAGGCTGGAACGACAGCTTCTCGACTCGCTTTCGGACCTCGCGTCCAGCGACGCGGATGGACACCGTATCGCCGACACGCCGTCCAAAGACCTCCGTCCCAAGCGGCGATAGGATCGACAGCTTCCCTTCGGCGATGCACGCTTCGTCGGGATACACGATCGTGTAGATGTCCGTTTCACCACGATCCAGGTCAAGCAGATAGACCGTCGAATTCATCGTGATGATATCTGGCTGCACGTCGGTTGGCTGAACCACGACCGCTTCGGCGAGTTGGCTCTTTAAATTTCGCAGATGCGTTCGTTCGCCACCCATAGCAAACGTCACGTCACTGTTCAGCAGGTTTTCCAGCCGGTCCCGATCAATCTGGGTAACGGCGAACTTCTCTTTAATCACGAAAGGCTACTTTGCGATAAGGGTAATTCTTCATCCAAGACGCAACTGGCCGATCGGCAAGACCGGCCACTGCAACGGATGAAGTTGGGGGGGGATTTGAACGTCGTAGAAATTGGCCGCTGAGCGCGACCAATTGAACTGGATCGATCACGCTAATGAACGCAACCAAATCGCGAGTGCAAACAGTAAGATCAAACCAATCATTCCCACGATTTGGCCGCGATCGGAGTCTGCTTTGCTTGGTTGTTCATCCACAGAAAAAATTGCATCATCGTATTCGGCGTTGCGCATCAACATGGTATTAGTCCTTGATGGAGACATTCCCTGGTCCCTTCCCTGACGTTTACAAAGACATGAAATGCAATCAGTGTGCCGCTGATCGTCCCACATCCAGGCTAGGCGTCGTCTGAACCGGCAAAAGACGAGAAAACACCATCAAACATCGGCAGTTGCGTCGCCTGCCGGGACTGGACTGCCCGATCTGCAACGGCAACACTGGTTTCCAATCGCGTCAACTTAGGTTTGCGCGACGAAGGAAAGCGGGGCAGCATCGAAACGGAACCGGATTGACGTTGCGTGTTGCAATCGGCGGAATTTGATCACTGCCCCGGCGACGTGATCGACACCGCCCCAAAAACGGTACCAGCTTTGCGTAGGACGAAATCATGAATGCACTACCCAACATCGAAGACCCACCACCGATCGGCCAGATCAAGCGTCCGCTTCCGGATCAACCGATCGATCGCTGGTTGCGTCCATTTGCTCGCTTCTTGCACGTCGAGACGACCAGCGGGATTCTGCTGGTCCTCTGCACGGTCATTGCACTGATTGCGGCGAACTCGCCTCTGGCAGAACCGTTCTTGGCAATTTGGAAAACACCGATCCAGATTGGCATCGGCAGCCTGCAATTCAACCACTCGCTCCATCACGTGATCAACGATGGGTTGATGGCCATCTTTTTCTTTGTCATCGGGTTGGAAGTCAAACGTGAACTGGCCCACGGGGCGTTAGCGAGCCTGCAACAAGCAGCGCTGCCGATCGCCGCTGCCATCGGCGGGATGGTGATCCCAGCGGTGCTGTACCTATCCATACAGTACGGCGAACCGGGCATGCGTGGCTGGGGAATCCCGATGGCAACCGACATCGCTTTCGTCGTTGGATGTTTGGCGTTGTTGGGCCCGCGGGTTCCGCAGAGTCTACGAGTGCTGCTTCTGTCGTTGGCGATTGTGGACGACATCGGCGCCATTTTGGTGATCGCGATCGGGTACACCGAATCGCTAGACGGTCGCTATCTTGCCGTGGCGGCATTTAGCATCGGGATTGTCCATCTGTTTTCTCGGCTCGGGGTTCGTAGGTTCCCGCCATACATTGTCGTCGGTGCAATCGCTTGGATCGCCATGCATGAATCGGGAGTCCATGCGACGCTGATCGGCGTCATCCTAGGGCTGATGACGCCCGCGAAATCGGTGTTGGTACCGGAACGATTCCGCGAATATCTGCACGAAAAGAAAGAAGAATTCGACCAACGCCGCTGGGAACGAAAGCAGCACCGTGCGGAAGTCGTCCAAGAGGTCCAACGTCTGACTCGCGAAACAGTGTCACCGTTGGAGTATCTGGAAATGACTTTGCACCCGTGGACGGCTTATTGCATCATGCCCATCTTTGCTTTGGCAAACGCTGGCGTCGCCATCGAGTTGTCCAACATGACGGATTCGGTCGCACTGGCTGTCGTGCTGGGCCTAGTGATCGGGAAACCGGTCGGGATCGTGCTGTTTAGCTGGGTCGCTGTGCGGCTGGGATGGGCACGTTTGCCCGATGGCATCAGTTGGCCGGTGTTGGTTTCGGGCAGTTGTTTAGCCGGGATCGGATTCACGATGGCCCTGTTCATCGACGGACTCGCGTTCGGCGCCGACGGTCTAGACACCGCGAAGACTGGTGTGCTGGTTGGATCGGCGATCAGCGCCGCCTTGGGCATCACGCTTCTACTGTGGACGCTGCCCAAACCGGTCACGCCGACCGACACCCAGACGACGCCGTAACCTTTCGTGCGTCATCGAAGGCATCGTCCGTCGGTGCCCCATCCATGGCAGCGTGCGTTTGCAACCGAACATGATTCGATGCAAGCCGCGTTGCCCGGATGGAACAGTCGGTGCTGCTCAGCGCGGCCAGGTCAGTCGGGTACTGGTCAGCGGAAAGTGCCAACGCAGGCCAATCCCCACCGTCCAGCACCACACGCCGGACTCGCTACCAGCAGGTTCCAACTCAGCAATCCGCAGCCCTGCATCCGTCGAACGGCATGATGCGAGACCACCGTCGGGCGACCGAACAGTTTGCCAGGTTCACCGCCCTGCGGGACCTGCGATCACGGGAATGATCACCGGAATGTTCACGGGGGCCGCGCAGCAAAAAGGCGGCGTGAAGAATCACGCCGCCCAAGTTGCCATTTCGGTCACGCTCTCGCGTCAAGAAGCTAGCACGTTCACCCTATGCGGTGACAGCACGTTCTTGATTCTCCAGCCCGTTGGTTTCTAGAAACTCGATCTGACCGGTCTTCACGTCGTACATCGCACCGACGACCTTCGCGTTGCCGTCTTCGACCGCATTTCGAATCACGTCACTTCGTTTCAGAATCTCATCCACGGTGTGCAGCACGTTCTGTTTGGCGATCTCATCCACCAAGTGCTCGACCTCATCGACAGGGCGATCGGCCAGTGAATCGGGTAGTCCCGTTACGCTTGGCTCGATTTCATCGACGATTGCCTGCAAGTGCTGGCAGCCGGTGACTGATTGAGCATCCTTTCCTTCGGCAATCAAATTGACCGAAGCCGTGACGGCACCACAACGAGTGTGCCCGAGTACCATCACCAGCTTCACGCCCGCGACTCCGACGGCGTATTCAAGACTTCCTAACGACTTTGTTCCAACCACATTTCCCGCAACGCGAACGCTGAAGATATCGCCAACGCCAAGATCGAATACCAGTTCGGTCGGGACGCGGGAATCGATGCAGCTAAGAATTGCCGCCAGTGGGTTTTGGCCGGCTGCCGTTGCATAGACCTGACGTCCGAGGTCTCGGTTGATCCGATTGCCACTTAGAAATCGGTCGTTTCCATCACGCAACGTTTCAATCACCTGATCGGGAGTCGACTGTTCCTGTCGCTCGCGAGTCATATGGTCTGCAAACTGGATCACATCGTTCAAGTCATACTTGCTCTTGAACCCAACCAGGTTTACCAACACATCTCGGGTCGGCGCGACATTGTCACGAAAGTCTCGGATCAGACTCAAAACATCCGGATCGATGTAGTCCGAACTGGTTGCGTCAATCATCATCCGCGTACCAGGCTTGGCCTCGTTCAGCATTCCTTCGATGGCTGCTCGATTGAGGAAGCTGACTTGGTTGGCAAGTTCGATGTGGGTCACGTTGCCCGAAGCTCGCTCTTCGACGATTCGGTGAATGGGACGGCGAAGGTTGCTGTTCAGGATAAACAGAACTGCAATGCCCAGACCGATCAGAATACCGACCAACAGGTCAGTCATCACAATCGCAACCACGGTCACGATGAAGGGAATGAACTGATACCGGCCTTCCTTCCACATCTGTTTGAACAATCGGGGGCTAGCCAGTTTGAAACCAGTCACGAGCAGGATCGCGGCCAACGCGGACAGCGGAATCATGTTCATGTAGCGAGGCAAAATGGCAACGCTAAGCAGCAACAGAGCACCATGGAAGATGGCAGCGAGTTTGGTTTTCCCGCCCGCATTGACGTTCACGCTGCCGCGAACGATCACCGACGTGACCGGCAGGCCACCGATCATTCCGCAAACCATATTGCCGCAACCTTGTGCGATCAATTCACGGCTCGCAGGCGAATTCCGCTTTTCCGTGTCAATCTTGTCCACGGCCTCTAGATTCAACAGCGTTTCCAGGGACGCGACGACCGCAATCGTGATGGCTGCGATGTAGACCGCCGGATTTGCGATCTGTGTAAAGTCGGGCATCCTCAGAAAACCGATGAACTCCGACGCACTGCCGGCAATCGGAATCTGCACTAGGTGGCTGGTTCCGATCGACCATCCTTCCCCCATTCCACCGAACCAAACGCTGATTCCGGTTCCCAACAACACCACAAGCAGCGGTGCGGGGACGATTGACTTTTTAAGCGCGGGGATGCGATCCCAAATCACCAGCAACGCAACCGATAACAATCCAACCACCATGGCACCGACGTGGATGTCACCGGCGAACGTCGTCAGCAGTTCCGTGAACGTGTTCTCCTGGTCGGGCTGTTGGAACGACATCTCTCCCTCGGGATCGTTGTCGTGTCCAACGACGTGCGGGATCTGTTTCAGGATCAGAATCACACCGATCGCGACCAGCAAACCTTTGATCACGCTCGACGGGAAAAATGCTGACAACGCACCTCCCTTGGCGATCCCAAAGACAATCTGGATCGCACCTGCGAGCGCCACCGCCAACAGGAACGATTCGAACGACCCGAGCAATGCAATCTGGGCGGCAACAATTGCGGTCAGACCCGCAGCAGGACCGCTGACGCTGGTGTGCGAACCGCTGACCGCGGCAACGACAATCCCGCCAACGATTCCGGACAACAGTCCAGAGAACAGATCGGCGCCGGAAGCCAGCGCGATGCCAAGACAAAGAGGCAGTGCAACGAGGAAAACGACCAAGCCAGCAACAAGGTCACGAACAATATTCGAGGGGGTATACAGGGAACTTTGTGGAGCCATCGGCGCGCACCTTCATGGTTGTTAAATCGCGGTAGTCAAACAGAAGCAGACGATCCAAACGTCAAGACAATCGCATCCAGCGACCGATCGATTCACCATCCGGACTTCCTTGCGCAAGAGAGTCCCCATTGGTAGTTTTCGATTGCAAATGCAGCTTGACATCATTTCAACCCAAATCGCCATCAGCGTTTGGGGAAAGACGGATTTCGTCTACGAACGAACGTAGCTACCGCGTGCTAACACCGGATCGGGGCGCGAAGATCGTTGGCAAAGCGGTGTCCCACAATGGCCCGATGGCTATCCCGATTTCGAAAAGAAGCGCAGTGAATTCCAAAGTTCGACTGCGATAATCGTGTGCCGTCCGACGAACGGAGAACCGTCACGCGCCGCTGTGCAGAACATGCGACGCGTTCTTCGAGGACTTCCGATTGAGACTGGTTTTCGCTACCTAGCGAGACGCGAGAGATCGTTGTTGTGATCCCAAAACTGGGCAACACGAACAGAACCAGCATGATGCAGGACATCATGAAGTTTGGTTCCGATTTTCGTTGACCGGTCGTGTTCAACATCGTCTGCAAATGAAAATTTCTGATGTCGCGAAAGGCTGGCTAAATACATCTCAAAATCACGGACCCGAATTTTACCATCCCGTGTCAACGTGGCAATAGCGATCGCCAACCCCCAGGCCCATGAAACACCGATTCACGGATCCTTGATGCATCCTTCATCGACGGGTCAAGAAACGGGCCCCAGGTGGCGAAAAGCACGTCATAGCAAAGAAAATCCCGCCACAGTCCTAGACGAATCTAGGAACGCGGCGGGATCACAAAAGCGCTGTCACAGCGAATCGACGGGAGCGAAAAAAAACGCTGTTTCCCGATTTAGTGACTGTGTTCGAACGTCGGTTCTTTGCCTTCGTAGGCGCGATAGAGGTCGAAGATCGACTTTTCCAAGCCCGCCGCGGTGGCAGGATCGGCCGACTGTTTGCACTTCATCGCGTGCACCATGACGGCGTGGGCGGCCGTCAGCGTTTTGACATAGCTAGCCGAATCCGGTTTGATCCGCTGTGCCATGAAGTAGGCCGCGATCGTGTCCTGGATCTTCTGAGCGTGGTCTTCCTTGGTCGCAACCCAACGCGACAACTGATTCTGTCCTTGGGCGTCCAGCTTTGAACTGCTGAGTGTGTTGATCTCGGTTTGCGCCTTCGAGATCGTGTGCTCGTCTTCCAACATTTGTTGAAAACGAAGCTGATCGCCGTAGATCCCACAGGGAACTTGGCAGTGAGCCATTGCTTGGGATGAAGTCATTACAACGGCCAGGGTAGCCGCACACGCAGCTGTCATTGTCAAAGCGCGAATCATGGGGGGTCCTAAAGTGGAAAGGGGGGGCAAGGTAGGCGTTTCGATGCAGGGTCGTCGACCAGCCGGACACCTATCATGGTCCAGTAGACAGAATTTCAAACTGCATCGCCGGTCATTCTAGCCGACGAGGCAAGCGTACGGCAAATCGAGTGCCGACATCGACTTCGCTTTCGACATCGATCGTACCATTCATCGCTTCGACGATGCTGCGAGAAACCGATAACCCGAGCCCCATTCCCTGGCCGATGGCTTCGGTTTTTGTGCTGAAAAAGGGATCGAAAATTCGCGTGATGACGTTGGGAGCAATCCCGTGCCCCTGGTCCTGAACCGCCACCTGGGTGTGGTTCTTCGTTGTCGCAACCTCGACACGAACCTGTTGTCCCGCGACGGAGGCCTGGATCGCGTTTCGAATCAGGTTGAACAACACCTGTTTGACCTCGCTTTCGCGTAACTCGACTTCATCCGCCCCCAGCGGGTCGGCGGGCTGCAACGCGTCAAATTCGGTGACGACTTCGACACGGGACTTTCGCGATAATGGCAAAGAAAGCATCACGACTTCGTTGACCGACTTTTGAATCGAAAACCGCGTCGCCCGTTGCTGGCTGGGTCGGTACAGTTGATACATCTGGTGGGTGATGCCACTGATTCGCTCGATCTCTCCGTCGATCAATTCCAGCTTGTCGTAGTGCTTGACGTCGGGCGGCAAGTGACGTTTGAACAACGCGACGGCATTTCGAATGCCGGCCAGCGGATTGTTGATTTCATGCGCAACCCCTGCCGCCAATTCCCCCAGTGCCGCAAGCTTTTCCATTTTCAGACGGTGCTTTTCCAGCTTTGCCACTTGGGCCGTGCGTTCCTGGACCAACTGTTCCAAGTGTTCGTTGTGCAGACGCAGCAGTTCTCGCATCTGGATCTTGTCCGAGATGTCCCGAACGCTGGTACGAAAGCCAAGCGAACGCCCCTGTTGGTCGGTCATCGGTTGCCAGGACACCGCGACTGGGCACAGCGAACCATCCCGGTGCAGAGACCGGAATTCGAGGTTGTTGGCGGTGCTGCCCCGACGCGCCTCTTGGATGCCGTTTGCAATCAGTTCGCGATCTTGCTCCGCCACCAAAGGCAGCGGATAGTTCTTCATCGCAAGACATTCCTCGGGGGAATACCCGGTGAATCTTCGAACGGCTTCGTTGACCCATAGCACTTCGCCATCGTTGGAAAGCCAACTTTCCCAGTCATAGGTAAAGTCGGCGATCAGCCGAAAGAAGTCGCTTGGAATGGGATCGCCTTGGCGGGGGAGTGATGCCAACGGAAACGCCGTCCTTGAAAATTGCGGAGAAACTGCCAGTGGATCTCAGTGGGTCATCGCGTAGGTCACGATATTGATTCCCATGGGGTACGCCTTTTTGACGGAAAACTCGTCAAAGTACCACTGGTCCTCGCCCTCTCTTTCCCATCCGTCACCCAAATCGGTGTTGTGACAAATGAACACCATGATGCGATCATCATCGTCGGTGATCGCGCGGTAGTGAGGCGTCCGCGTATCGCTGCCGTCCCAGGTCCGTTCCCATGACCCGACCTCGCCGTTGGCCATTCGGTATGCCGCATTGATGGCGGGGACCTGCGGCTTTTCCTTGAGGTCGTAAACGCAATGGAAGATTTCGTGCGATAACGGGACCTCCGCAGCATCCCGGTCCGGGAACACCCGCTTCAGTTCCAAACGCAAATTTTCGTACTGTGCGTCGCCCCAAAAATCGTCGACCATCAGGAAGCCGCCATTTTCACAGTACTGGCGCAGGCCCGCCACCTCGGCTTCGCTGAACACCAACGCGCCGGGTTCGATCAGATACAGAAACGGATAGTCGAAAAGATTGTCGTCGGTCAGTTCGACGATCACCGGATCCGGATTGACTTTCATGGACGTCAATTGTTGAAGCCGCAGCGAAAAGTTCAAATCACTATCCGGATAGTCCGTTCGCCATCCACCACCGCCACGGCCCCGCCCGCCGTAGGAATCGTAGCGCACCCGTGCAAAGGTGAAGGTGTCCCCGATGAACTTTGGATCCACGTCCCAGCTAGGAACACCTCGGCGGTCAGTATCGATCCCCGACTGGTTGTTCCGCCATTGGCCGCGTTGGGCTACCGCCACGCCAGCCGATACGATCACCGCCAAACCGATCACGATCATGGCCGATCGGATGCGCGCTCGTTTTGTCATGGCTACGAATCTTCGTTTCATGGCGATTCCTCGGTGGTCAGTTCCAACAACAATTGGTGAGCGGAGCGGTACCGTGGGGCCTCGTCAAGTGCCTTCAAGACGTAACGTTTCGCTTCGATGTTGCGATTCAATTTTGCCAAAGATTGGGCTGTTCGAAAATCCAGCGCTGCTGGATCGACGGGATTCAGTTGCGCCAGTGCCTGCAGCGAAGCGTACGCCTGTCGCGGCGTATCCAGATGGTCTGACGCATCGATGACGGCCGCGTGAGGAGTTTCGATCAATGGCTGGATCGCCAGGAACTGTTCAGCGTAACGCTGGACGGACTTCCAATCCTGTGCTGCCCGTGCGATTTCAATCAAACGTGAAATGTTCGCCAACGAATCCGACGACAATTGGCTGATTCGGATTCGAGTTTCTAGTTCCGGATCTGCGAGACCCAATTTTTGATAGACGCCCGCGAGTGTTTCCAGCACACCACCGGATTGACCAGTCACTGCACCGGCATCACGCAGTTGTTCCAGCGTAGTTATCGCCTCGGCGAACTGTTTTTCGGCGATCTGTTGACCGGCCTTTGCCATCAACGCCCAATAGTTCAGCGGATGATCCGAGATCCATTGCTTCAGTTCTTCGGCTTCTGACGTGTCCGGCATCGTTTCGCGATCCCAGGACAGTGACGGCGCGAAATCATTCGCAACACTGCGGGCATAGTCGCGAAACTGTTGATCCAGCTTGGCGATCGATCCGACGTTTTGAACCAACGCATCGTTGATCGAAAGTCCGTCTGCGAGATCGATCAGAATTTGATTCAGCGATTCGGTTCCATAGGTTTCAATCAGGAACTCAACCACCAACGAGGATTCGTAATACGCGAACTGAAGATGCATCGGCGACGCCGGATTCAGAAACGCGCCGCTAAGTTGGCTGACCGGCGTCAGATCGTCCCCCAACAGCATCTCCCGATAGGTCGGCGTCATCGATTCGCCCCAGGCCTCGTCGCGATTGCGTTCTTCATAGACCGAGATGCCTTCGCTTAACCACCGCGGCATTCGGTTGCGTGTTTTCTCGAGAGTGACGACATGACAGAATTCGTGCCATAGAACGCTTTGCCAATTCGCCGGTGAAGCCCCTTGGGACGCAGGACTGTTGGCGGTGATCACCCGTCCAAAGCAGACGCCCAAGTAACCGGCGCCGCCGGGCAAACCAAAGGTGCGAATCGCAAAGTCCTTTTGCTGCGGAAAGATCTCGACGACAATCTTTGCGTCGGGTTGAACATCGTACTTCTCGCACAGCACCAATTTGGCTTCGCGCAGTAAGTTCATCACCTGGTTGCCGTAGATGCTGGCTTCCTTGGCCTCCATGCGAACTTCGATCCCGTCCGATTCGATTCTCGTGAACGATTTCAATTGGTCATTCAGCGTCATCAAGTTATGAGCGACGACATTGTACGGATCCGTTTTCGAAACCACTTCGGCAAGTGCCCAACCGGTCTCGTCTTGTCCTAGCCGCAACAGGTCTTGTGCCAACTGGAACGCCGCCGGTTGATAGCCGGCGTCCGATTCGATCGCTCGCCGCTGGTATTCGGCCCCCTCTGCGAAACGATACTTTTGCGACAATTTCTTGCCGATCAAATGGTCCACTTCGGGGTTTTCTGCCCAGGTGCTTAAGGCCGACGCTCGCATCAGCTGTTCGAGTTCGAACTTGCCTTCCAGATGTGCCAGCACCGCCAACAGACTCCAACCGCGCCAATCATGGACATTGCTTTGCAGCACTTGGTCAATCGTCTCGTACGCGGATTCGTATTGTTCTGCGTCGATCGCCGATTCGGCCAGATCGATCAAGCTTTCGGCGTGCCGCGGATTGCGTCGCAGGGCTTCGACGCGGAACTGAGTCGCTTTGGCGGAATCGCTATTGGCCCAGGCCTGAGACGCCAAAAATGGGATTCGCGGATCGGTATCGTCAAGCAGATCGGCGCGGGCCAACGTTTCAGCAGCGACTTTGAAGTCGCCTTTTTGCAATGCCAGTTCCGCTGTCGCGATGTACGCCTCAAGAAAATCGGGATCTGCGTCACGAACACGGTCATAGAAAAATTCGAGAATCTGACGCCCGTCTTCGCCACGCATCGCAAAGAAACGTCCAGCGGCGACTAAGTTGTCGCGGCTGGCGTAGCGAGAGGGCGAACTTTGCAACAGACGCATGATCTGTCCCTTTGCCTCGATCGCTTGGTCGGGTTGACTGTTGAATCGGTAGGCATCCAACCCCAACAATCGCAACGTCAGGCTGGTCGGGTATCGCTTGATCGCATCTTCGTAGATCGCAAGTGCATCGGCGTATCGTCCGGTCGCCAAATGACATTCGATCAACAGACGGGGCCAACGTTCATTCCAGATGCCACGTTCGACTTCGGCATTGGCCACCTCAGCCGCCGCTTCGTACTTTCCTTCGCTATGCAATTGCCGGGCAGCGTTTAAATCTGCGGCCGGTGCGATCGTCGTCGCCAACGCCACAAAGACGACGCAGCAAAGGATCGCGAGCGGAGACCGCCATCGCAGGGACCGGATCAAAGCTGGGTTCATGCTCGATTCTCGAATTGTGTCGTCGCTGGCATGGCTGCGGCAGTTCGCAGCGGATCGTTTCACGACATCATGTTAGCGTAGGGATCAAGCCGGAAGGCAACGTTCATTCTAGCCGCCACATCCCAGGGATGCGGCATGCAGGCCCCATCGGCTACGCTGTTTAGAACAAGAAATCCAACTCCGCCATGCTGATGTCATGAAACCATCCCTGCGACGAATGTACGCCCAGTCGGTCTTTTATCCCACACTCGGCTGGAACTACGCCCTGGCCCGGTTCTTCAAACGCCGTAATTGGTGGGATCACATCGACCCCAACGTGATTGTGGGCGCTTTTCCGTTCGCCAGAGACGTCGAGGCGATGTATGCCGCGGGAGTCCGTGCGGTGGTCAATACCTGCGAAGAATACGCGGGCCCTCATATCCAGTATGGCCGCCTCGGGATCGAACAGCTAAGAATCCCAACAACTGACTTCACCCATCCGCGGCTGGACGATGTGCAGATGGCAGTTGAATTCGTACAGCAGCACGTTCAGGCGGATCAGACGGTCTATATCCACTGTAAAGCTGGGCGGGCGCGGAGCGCGACCGTGGCGATCTGTTGGCTGATGAAGTACCGGGGTTTGACGGCCCAGGAAGCTCAAAAGAAGCTGCTCGAATCCCGGCCTCACATCAACCCGCGACTGACCGACCGACCGGTGGTCAAGCAGTTCGCTGAATCGCTACAGAAACCGTAACCGGATAACACGAGGGGGGGGGGGAGCGTTCATTAGGTTCAAACCTACCCCACAAAGCTAGCCCGTCGGCAGATGAACGTCTGACTGTGCCGGTTCGCGCAGGTGGTCCAGCCTTGCATCGGTGACATCCATGGTCGCGGTTTCCGCATAGATTCCCAGTTGACCGTGCGTGTAGGTCTGATCCGCGAGCGACAAAATGACTCGTCCGTCGATCGACAGTTCGATGTAACTTCCATATGCGATCAGTTCGATGCGTGCTCGCCCCGGCAAATCCGTTTGCCAAAAACCCGATTGCAATGATCGGAACTGCATCATGTGTTCGCCGGATCCATCGGGGCCGGTTCCCCAGGCGCGAACCTGCGCGATCCCTTTCGTCATGTCCAACGAAACGTAGTAGCCATCGCGGGTGTGCGGGTCCAGTCGGAACACGAGCCCACATTTCCCAAGCCCACACATGTCGAGGGTTGCGCAGAATCGAAAACTATCGACTTCGTCGGGAAACACAAACGCTTCGAATCCCGCTTCGCTACTTAGCCGAAGTGAATCGCCCTGCCACGACGATTGGTCGTCGACCATCGGCTGGCCTTGGACGCTGCATTGCAGCGGCTTGACCGACGATACGTTGCCCGATCGCAAGAATCGCTGGTTGAACCCTTCGAACGAACGAACCCGCAGCATCCCATTGGGCATACGAGTCAACCGCTTGGGCGGCGGCATGATGTTCAACTGGGTTCGATGAGCGATATCGTGAGTAAAGAAATTCCAAATCAAATATCCGGTCTCGTCACGGCACAAACGGCCCGCATAATTGCCGCGTGCCAACAACACGTTGTCGTGATACGCACGCCATGGTTTGCCAAGCGCGTCGGTGTGCCAGTAACGAATTTTGGCATCCTCGCGAAGGCTGCCAATCAAATAGTACTCGCCGTCGATTTGGAACAAGTTGGGGACTTCGATGTCATCGTATTGTCCCGGATGGAACAGCGGTGGTCTGGTTTCGAAGTGGTTCGGATCGGTTTCTTGCATCACCGCCACACACCCACGTCGGACCAGTGGTCCCTGATTGACCCGGCCGGCGCACAACAGATAGCCACGGTCACCTTCGCGATAATAGAACGGGTCCCGCCAACTGACCCATTGCCGTGGTTCGTCGATCGATGATTCGTAGTGCTCGCAATCGGGTTCCAGCGGAAACGAACTGTCCTTGTCGTAGGGAGAATCGGTCAACGGGCTGCGCGGTCCTCGGTCGCCCTTTCCGCCGGCAATGATGTTGGCATCGCGATGATCCTTCCAAGAAACGGCCGACTTGGTCCAATGATACAGATCGTCACTGGTTGCCATTCCCAGACGCTGCTTGAGGCCACGGTCACGCCGCGACAATCCTGTATAGAACATCCGCCAACGTCCCACCTGATGCGGATCGGGGCTGACGTGCATCGTCCACAGCATCGAATCGTCCCAGTCGCCTGGATGACCGATGAACACGGCATTTCGGACTCGCCGCCACGAAAAACCATCTTCGCTGACGGCGTGGGCAATGTAATCGTGGTTCGGCAACACCAGATGGAACAGGTGGTAGATGCCCTCGTGAAAGAGGACATCGACGTCGCCAAGCGTTTTTCGGCTGCCAATGGATTCTTCGTACAACAGACAAGCTCGCGATGCGAAAAGAAACAGGTTGTGAAAAGCAGCTTACCGATCACCACCGATTTTTCCGACCCGAGTCTTTGCAACGTCGCTGCTCGCGAGCCGTTAAACTGCGTGCATGCGTTCGCTGGGGTGCGATCTCCGCCGGCGATGCAGAACCAAAGTCTTCTCATCAGCCTTCATCTGCGGAACGATCGATGTCACGTGATTTGCTACTGTCCATCGTTTTCGTTCTGGGCCTTTCAGTCACGCTGACACACGGTCGGGCCAGGGCAGATCAACCTGCCGATACTGCGGCGGCCAACGACCGTAGCGTCGATGGCAAGGCTAGTGAAAGTCAGGTCCTGGCCCAGCGGCTGCCGTGGACGCAGTCCCGATTGCAGGGTTCGCCAGATCCGCCGCTACCGTTCCAAACCCAGCGCGTGTTTCCCAAACTGACCTTCCAGTCACCGATGAAGATCATCGACCTCCCCGGACGAAACCGGCGTTTGGTGTTGGAACGTGCCGGCCGGATGGTGACCTTTGATTCCGTCGACGATCCCGACACCTTTGACGTCGCACTGGACCTGCAAGCTCACTTAGACGTTAACGGGGACGAACGGATTGCGTCGATCCGCGACATGACGCTGGATCCCAACTTTCCGGACAACGGATATCTGTACTGCGTGTGGGCAATCCAACCGCACGAAGTGGACGGGGGAACGCGTGTGTCGCGTTACCAGCTGGACGATCAACAGGTCCCTTCGATTGATCCGGAAACACGACTGGACATCATCAGCTATCCATCCGGCGATCACATCGGCGCATCGTTGTGCTTCGCAGACGACGGGCTGCTTTGGATTACTACCGGCGACGGTTCGCTTCCGTTCCCTCCCGACATCCACAAAACGGCTCAGAACTTGGGCGATTTGCGCGGCAAGGTGTTGCGCATTGACGTCCGCGATGCAACGGTCGATCAACCTTACCAGGTGCCTGCGGAAAATCCGTTTGTCGACCTCGCCGGCGCTCGCCCCGAAGTCTATGCGTTCGGAATTCGCAACGGATTCCGGTCGGCGATCGATCCATCGACCCAAGATCTGTGGGTGGCAGATGTCGGATGGGAACGTTGTGAATTGATCCACCGGATTCAAAAGGGTGGAAACCACGGCTGGTCCTTGGTGGAGGGACCATTCCCGGTCGATCCCGATCAACCAGCCGGCCCCGGTGAAATCATCGAACCAGCCATCGTGATGCAACGCAACGAGGCACAGTCGGTCACCGGCGGCGTCTTTGTCCCGGCCAGTTCGAACCTGAACCCGGCTGGTTTCGCCGATGAACCGGATGCCGGTCACCGGGGACACTATGTCTTTGGATGTTTCATGAACGGAGGAATCTGGACTGCGGATGTTAGCAGCGATGGCAACGTCGAAGTGACCAAAGCCTGCGAGTCCGGACTTCGGATCATCGGTTTTGCCAACACAACGTTGAACGCGTCAACGAGTGGTCGCAGCGATGTGCTGGTCGTCGATTACGGCGGAGGCGGGATCTATCGCATGATTCCTAGCGACGAAAGTGCGACACAGTTTGATGTCGATCAATTCCCGCGACGCCTAAGCGAAACCGGGCTGTTTTCCGATCTGACCACACTGAGTCCCAATCCGGGAGTCGCCGCCTACCATCCACGTGCCACGATGAACCGTGATGGTGCGTCGGCCCAACGGGTATTCGGGATTCCCGGCGACGGCAAGATTGCCGCACGACAGCGATTTGGGCAATACGTTTATCCCGAGGGCACCGTGTTCGCGAATACCATCAGCCGAGATGTCATCACCGACGGTGGCGTCACGAAACGGGTGCGCGTCGAAACTCAGATTTTGGCGTTTGACGGTCTGAACTGGGACCCCTATTCCTACCGCTGGGACGATGAACAGCAAGACGCCACACTTGTCGATGCAACGGGTGACCGACGGCAGCTAACCGTCCCCGATGTTCGATTGGGAAAGCGAGCCTATACGCACCAATTCGGATCACGCAGCCAGTGCTTGGTGTGTCACCACGTCTACAACCTGGGCGCACTATCGTTTCGGCCCGACAACTTGACGGGCACGCCGACGTCGGCCGTTGGAGATAGCGATGGTTTCGATCACTGGTCCCAATTGGTGGATGCGGGATATGTGGAACCATTCAAGGCAAAGATTGACCTGGCGATGGTGAATCCCCACGATCCGTCGGCGGATTTGGAATTGCGAGCGCGATCGTATCTGGAAATGAATTGTGCGGCCTGTCACCGGCCCGCCGGTGGTTCGACTGCAGCGATTCGTGTTCAGTGGGGAAACCCGATGGACCAGACCGAAATGTTGAACGCGACACCGCTTCAAGGTGGATTCGGATTGGATGATCCCAAGGTCGTGGTCCCCGGGCATCCCCAGCGATCGGTGTTGATGTACCGAACGGCCACCTTGGGGCCGGGACGAATGCCGAAGTTGGTCGCGCACGAGCCCGATTTTGCGGGTGCGAAGTTGTTGTGGGACTGGATTGAATCGATGGAGCCTGCCGAAGTGCCAGAGCCCAAATTCGTGGACGACGACCTTGCCAATTCTTCACTGACCAACGCGATGCTGAAATGGAATCGTCTGATCCGCACCGATGCTTCCCAATCCGCCCCCCAGGCCAAGGCATGGTATGCAGCCAGCCGGGATCCAGCGGTGCGTGGCTTGTTTGAATCCTGGATCCCCGTGGAACAACGCCACAGCCGCGTTGGCGACGCCCCCGACGCCGAGGCTCTGTTGGCGATCCAGGGCGATGCCGATCGAGGAAAACTTTGGTTCACGCAATCATCGACCGCACAATGCCGCGGTTGTCATCGCATCACGGGAAACGATCCGTTGATCGGTCCTAGCCTGGAAAAGGTGGGCACGAAATTTCCACCACGGGATCTACTGGACCAACTACTGAACCCATCGCGCGTCATCGATCCCAAGTGGCAAACTCATTTGATTCTGACCGTCGATGGCACGGTCATCACTGGCTTACGCATTCAAGAAGACGCCAAGCAGTGGACGATTCGATCGGCAGACGGACGCGACCACGTGATCTTGATCGACGATATCGATTCGCACCAGATTCAAACGCAGTCGCTGATGCCAGCGGGGTTGTGTGCATCGATGACGCCGAACGAGTTGGCGGATCTGGTGGCATTTCTAAGCAGTCTGCGTTAGCCAAAATCACTCGTTAGTGCGCACCGAATGACCGCTGCGCCGTCGTCAACGGCAACCCGCCGAACCCAAACGGCGCACGGGGGGCCACCGCGGCGTTAGATCGAAACCAGCGACGGTGGTGCCCGCCGAATTGGCCGCGATGTTCAGCGGATTGAATTTGTTGGTCAGAGTGGTCAAGATCGCGGTTCACCGATCCGTGAACCTAACGATTTTCCCGACTCACTCCAGCCACTGCAAAAGCAATTCCAATGGACGCTTCGATTTTCCAGGGTTGTATTCCCGCATTGATGACCCCCTGTGACGCCAACCGTCAGCCCGACTGGGATGCCCTTGTGAAGAAGGCAAAGCAGTTGGTCGATGCCGGGATGCACGCAGTGGTGTACTGCGGATCGATGGGCGATTGGCCATTGTTGACCGACGCCCAACGGCAAACCGGCGTGGCCGCGTTGGTCGATGCAGGCATCAAGGTGATTGTGGGGACCGGAGCCCAGAACACATCGATCGCAGTTGACCATGCGGCCCATGCACAAAAGGTAGGTGCGCACGGATTGATGGTGATCCCCCGAGTCCTATCACGGGGAACTTCGCCGGTTGCACAGCGCGATCACTTTGGGCGGATTTTGACCGCCGCGCCCAAGCTTCCCGCGGTCATCTACAACAGTCCCTACTACGGATTCGAAACCAAAGCGGATCTGTTCTTTGATCTGCGTCGTCAGTTCCCCAGTTTGGTGGGATTCAAGGAATTCGGCGGTGCCAAGGCACTTAGCTACGCCGGCGAACACATCACCAGTGCCGACGACAACGTTGTGCTGATGGCCGGCGTCGACACACAGGTGTTCCACGGGTTCGTCCACTGTGGTGCCTCCGGTGCGATCACCGGAATTGGAAACTGTTTGCCACTTCAAGTCCTGCAACTAGTTTCACTTTGCTCGGCCGCCGCCGAAGGCAATGCCCAGGCACGACGGTACGCCAAAGAGTTGAACGATGCACTGATTGTCTTGTCGACCTATGACGAAGGCCCCGACTTGGTCTTGTACTACAAGTATCTGCTGGTCCTACTAGGAGACGCCGAATACGAACTGCAGTTCAACGAAAGCGACCGGCTTAGCGACAGTCAACGAGGATACGTTGAATCGCAGCTACAGCAGTTTTTGACGTGGTGGGAAAACTGGTCCGGACGCGACTTTGATGCAGCCAGCGGCGGAGCCAATTCGGATCATGCATGACACCACCGGCGGGATCCAGACGATCGAAGTCATCGATTCGCATACCGCGGGCGAACCTACCCGGGTCGTTGTCGCGGGCGTTCCCGACCTAGGCGGTGGAAGTGTTCGTGACCAATTGAACCAGATGCGTGACCGGTTCGACCATTTTCGCACCGCGATTGTGCACGAACCTCGCGGCAGCGATGTGATGGTCGGTGCGTTGCTGTGCACGCCGTCCGATCCAGATGCCGACATCGGAGTCATCTTTTTCAACAACGTCGGTTACCTGGGGATGTGCGGGCATGGCATGATCGGGGTGGCCGAAACGCTGCGTCATCTGGGACGAATGGATGTCGGTCTGTGCCGCGTCGAAACGTCGGTGGGAATCGTCAACATCACGCTTCATGACGATCGCAGCATCACGATTTCGAACGTCGAAAGTTACCGAGTTGCCAAAGATGTCGTCCTATCGGTCGACAGAATTGGAACCGTGACCGGGGATGTTGCATGGGGCGGAAACTGGTTTTTCCTGGTCAAATCACCGACGTTCGGCTTGTCGGCTCAACGGATCCCACAGCTGCAGCAAAACGCGGCCAGTATCCGGCGTGCAATCAACCAACAGGGATACCCCGACGTGGATCACGTTGAACTGTTTTCCGACGCCACCGACGAACCCTTTGATTCACAAAACTTTGTCCTGTGTCCGGGGCTGGAATACGACCGATCGCCGTGCGGGACCGGGACCAGCGCAAAATTGGCATGCTTAGCCGCCGATGGCAAACTGCAGCCGGGCCAACGTTGGGTCCAAGCGGGAATTTTGGGGACAACTTTTGCAGGTCAGTACGATTGGTCACAACAATCCCCTGATCGGATCGTGCCGCGAATCACTGGAAACGCCCATGTCACAGCCGAAAGTCGACTTCGTTTGGACCCGCGCGACCCGTTTGCGTGGGGCATCCGACGTTGATCCCTAGGCTTGAACGTCGCTCTGTTGCTTTTGAAACAAATCACCACCCTGCTTTCACCACCCTGCTTTCACCAGTGGTGCCTGCGTCCGGCGCCACTGATGATCGTGCCGCTGGCGCAACCGTACCGCTGGCGGATGCCGAATCGTATTCTGGGAATCAAAGTCTGTGTCGAAACGTGTCGTGATCATTGGTGGTGGCATCATCGGACTGGCAACCGCACGCTATTGCCGATCGGCTGGTCATGAAGTGACGGTGATCGATCGTGATCTTCCCAATCGCGACAGCTGCTCGTTTGGCAATGCCGGGATGATCGTGCCCAGCCATTTCGTCCCGTTGGCGGCGCCCGGCATGATCACGATGGGGTTGAAGTGGCTGGCGAATCCCGAATCACCATTTTCGATTCGGCCGCGTCTATCACTGGATCTAGCATCCTGGCTTTGGCAGTTCAAATCGGCGTCCACCGATGAACATGTTCGTCGATCATCGCCGCTGCTGCGCGACCTGCATCTAGCAAGCCGGGCAGAGTACGAGCGATTGCAGAGCGAATTGCCAAGCGGATTCGATTTCCATCCCAACGGTCTGCTGATGCTATGCAAGACCGAGTCGGGTCTGAAGGAAGAGATCGAGACGGCCGCTGAAGCAAACCGTCTGGGCGTGACGGCCGAAGTGTTGACGGCTGACGAAGCGGCGCGGCTGGATCCGTCGATCGCAATGGACATCCGTGGCGCCGTGTTCTTTCCCAACGATTGCCATCTGTCGCCCAACCGATTGATGGCGGTTCTAGAACGACGCTTGGTGGACGACGGCGTCGAATTTCGATGGCAGTGCGAATGGCGGGGCTTCCAAAACACCGGTTCTAAAATCACAACGGTCAACACCAGCACGGGTGATCTGGCCGCCGACGAAGTCATCGTCTGCGGCGGTGTTTGGTCGCCTACGATCAGCAAAGCATTGGGGATCCGCTTGCCGATTCAGGCGGGCAAGGGGTACAGCATGACCCTGGAACAACCGCGTCAACTGCCCTCGATCTGCTCGATCTTGACCGAAGCGCGTGTGGCGGTGACTCCCATGGATGGGTCCTTGCGATTTGGTGGGACGATGGAGATTGCGGGCATCGATCAAACGGTGTCTCATTCGCGAGTGCGCGGGATCCTGAAATCGATCCCCCAGTACTTTCCCGAGTTTCAGGCGGATGATTTTGCGGACTGTGAACCCTGGGTGGGGCTGCGCCCTTGTTCCCCCGATGGGCTGCCGTACTTGGGTCGAACCCGAGCCTGGGACAACGTTGTGATCTCCAGCGGTCACGCGATGATGGGAATCAGTTTGGCGATGGTATCGGGCAAGCTGGTGGCTGAAATGGTGGACCGAAAACCAGCGTCGATCGATTCGGTCGAACTGCTGTCTCCCGATCGATATTCAGGCCGATCCAAAGTAAAGCGTTGAATCGACCCCGTCACCGGAATCCGATCCATAAAAGCGTTTTCGAAACCGAACCGACGTTGAACCCCGACGTGATCGCGAGCAGCTAGGCTAGCGTTGATAGATCGGAAGATAGTGGTATCGCACACTGAGGCTTAGCAGCGTTAGAGCGGTCGCGTACACCGCGCCGATGTTGCGTTCTTCGCCGCCACGAGCGATCCAGGCACCGTTGCCTTGCTGGGAATCCAGTAACAATTGCGGGACCAATTTGTCGGCCTTTTCGGCGTACTTGCCGCCCGCCTGATGCATCGCTTGGGCGTAGTAGTAGACGCCATAATGAAAAAAACGCTCGTTGGCCTTGGGCGGATGCTGCAGCAACCACTCTGACGCTCCGGCAACCAATGGCGAATCGTACTGACCACAAACTTGCATCGCCAAAAGACCCGCGGCAGTCATTGTGAAGGTTGGGTGATAGGTTCCCGGCGTGTAGGTAAACCCACTGACCTTGTCTCGTGGCACACCCGTATTGTCCAGCGGCGATGCGTAGGAATAACGCAGATACTGCAGTGCGTCGTCAATCGATTCCCCCGGCACATCCAGGCCATCGTTCTTTGCCGACCGCAGTGCCATCAACTGCCAGATGGAAACTGACAGGTCCGAATCGCGACTATCCGGTGTGTATCGCCATCCGCCCTTCAACTTCTCTGGCTTCTTTACCGCTTGGGCGGCCAGGATGACCTGAATCGCATCCACCAGCGACTTGTGAATGCGATTGTTCTGGTCGATCGTTGCCCCCATGCCCAACATTTCGGTCAGCATCAGCGTCACGATCCCATGGCCGTACATTCGTGAACCATCGCGGCCACCAAAATAGCCTTCCATCGTCTGGTTCGACGGATCGAGCACGAAGTCGATCGCTTTCTGCATGACCTGTCCGCGCGGATCATGCTCCGAAGGTTGCGTTCCGATGGCTGCCATCGCCATCACGGCCAGCGCGGACATCGAAACCTCGTGCCCACGATCCGCGATCGCTCCGTCACGACGAGCAACGCTGACCAGATAGTCGATCCCGGATTCGACCGCCTGATCGACATCGTCCTTCAAGTACAGCGTCGACGCGGACTCTTGCCCAGCTGATCGTTGGCTCCCGACCAGGTTCGCTGCCAACCAAGCACCGGCTCCAAGCAAATAGCTTCGGCGACCGAGTGGAAACGACGATGGATGATTCTTCGACATCACTGCTGCTGAGCCGCTTGTTTGGCAATGGCTTGGAAATAGGCTTCGATTTCACGCCGGTATTGGATCGGAACGTTGACCGACGCGGAATCCACCGCATCTTCGGTCCTTCGTTGGCGTAGTGCCCCCCATTCTAGTCCTTCGCGATCGAACCCCGTTGCGTCGATGGCCCCACCGTCGGGCATCAGCCCCGAACCCGGCAAACTAGACGGATCACCGGCGGCTGAACTTTCCGATGGCGCAGTGGGTGCTGCCCCGCCGGGTGGTCCCCCTTCGCCAGGCGTTGGACTGATCTGTTGTTGGCGTTGACGTGCGGCCGCTTGCGACGCCGCCTCGATCAAACTAGCCAAGGTCGGTGACGCTTCGGCCGAAGTGGTCGGCCCCGATTGCTGTTGCGATTGCCCCTGTTCCGATTGCCCCTGTCCCTGCTGGGCTTGCCCGGGTTGGCCATCCTGTCCTTCGCTGGCGCCGGAATCCGCGTTTTGAGCGTCAGACGATTCCGACGGAGCTTCGCCGCTATCGCTGGATGATTCGGAATCGGACGGGTCACCGGATTCAGGCGAAGACGGTTCCTGCGAATCCGCCAATGCTTGATCCAATTCGTCCAAGGTCTGGGCCAGTTCACGAGCCTGCGAGTCATTGGCAGTTTGATTCGATGAACGATCTTCGTTGGCTGCGGCATCCGCCGATTCATTCGGCTTCCCATCCGAGCCGTCGGTCAGGTCAGTCAATGCATCGGCCGCTTCGCGAATACTCGCCTCCGCCGCAGCAACCATCTCGCTGGCACGGGCCGATTCGGATGCTTCTTCCATCGCCTGCTGCAATTGGTCCGTGGCACTTTCGGCGGCACGCTGGGCACCTTCACGGACGTTCTCTGCTGCCTGATCCAGGTCGGCTGCTGGCAATGGGCGATCCAAACGCGATTCGTGACGTGCGGCACGCAGCAGATCATCCACAGCAGCGGCCACATCATCGGTCGTTTGCCGTTGACGATTCATCAGATCGCGGGCTTGGTCCTTTGGCGCTCGAAGTTGGTCCAGCCGGTCCGATTCTCCCGCAACCTTCAACATGTCTTGGCGGATCGATTCCAGCTCGTCTTTCGTCTGTTCCACCAACCGGACGGCCAACTGCGCAGCAGGGTTGGGTTGATCGAGCTGTTCCAAACGCATCGCTTGCAAATCTTTTTCCCGCTCTTTCGCTCGCAGGCTTTGTTCGGTGGCGAACTTCTGCGTTTCGCGTGCAGCGGTTTCGGCCCGCTCAGCTTGCGACTGTCGCTGCTGAGACTGTGCGATCTGTCGACGAAGATTGTCTTGGTCCTTGTCACTTTTGGCCAATCGACTTTCAAGCTGCTGGATCGATTGTTTGGAATCTCGCTTCTTTCGCTGGAAGTCCATCACTCTGCGGCCAGCATCCTTGGCGGATGAAGTCCAATCAAGCCGTTCACGCGAGGCCGCATTGGAACGTGCGGTCCGGATATTCCGTTGATCTCGTTCTAGTTTCTTCGTCTCGTTTTCTCTTTGCTTTTCGTCGTCCGCGTGGATGTTGGTCGTCGTCGCGTCTGCTGCCGCATCTTTGATTTCGTCCAGCCGCTTGGTCGCCTGCAGCACAGCGTCCGCCATGGCAGCCGCAGTGTCGGTGATCTTAACCAGGGGAGCTTGATCCCCGCCCATTTCATTGATTTGTTGGATCAGGCGACGCATAGGGTCACGCGCGGCTTCGACCTGTTGCCGAAGATCGTCCAATTTTGCCGACTGCACCGATCCATCAAGCGTATCCAGCATGGACTGATCGACGGTCGCTGCACGACGGGCGGCGTTGACCATCATACGGGCCGCACGGTACTTCGCCTCTTGGAACGAAGAATCGCTGCGTTGCAAGGATCGGTCGATCTCGACTTCTTCGCGAGCCGACGCTTGCAGGGAACGCACCGCTTCTTCGACTGCATCGGAAGCGATCTCGGATAATTCCTGCTGCATGGGCGGGTTGCGTTTCAGTTCCTGTTCCAACCGCTGCATCATCTCCTGCGGTGAACTCTGGGCGGCCTGTGCCATCGTCTTGGCTTGGTCAAAACGACGTTGCATTTGCTCGGCGATCTTTAAATCGGCTTCGGCCTGCCGAAGATCTTGCCGCGACTCGGATACATCCTCGCCATTCGCAGCACGCTCGAAATGATCGGCCGTATCCTCTAGCGACTTCGCCAATTCATCCAACGCATCGATATTCTCGTTCAGCAGTTCCTGACGCACAAAATCGTCTGTGGCATTGGCTGCATCCATGATCTTCTGCTGGGCCGATTTCATTCGATCTTGGATCTTCGCCGCCGCGGCGTCCGCATCGCGAGCCAATTCTCGCTGTGAATCGTCGCCCATGTTCGCGGTGTTAGCAAAGTCCATCAACGCTTCCATGGTTTCCTGGACGTCACGTTGGGCATCGGCCTGAACGGCCTGGACCTGTTCGAGGGTCGCGTCCGATTCATCGGCACGGTCTGCGGTAGCCTGCTTGCTGTCACGAACCTCTTTGGCCGCCTTTGCCGCCTGTTCGGGCAACGTCAACACATATCGTAAAATCACGTTTCGCGCTTCGGCCGTTTCAGGCTCGATCGACTTCAAAACTAGAGCGACGTCCGAATGAATTCGGCCTAACGAAGCCGACGCGCTCAACATCGGTTCGGGACTCCATCGTCGCCGCGTGATTCGGTTCTTGGCCTGACCAAAATCTTCGCTGCCGCGAGAATCGCTGATGGGTTGAAGCTGTTTCCAATCGATGCCAGCTTTCTGCAGATCGCGCACCGGCCACTCCATCACGCTGGGATATCGTTCCAGCCAATCCGGGTGTCCAAACTTTGCGACCGTGGTCTCATCCAGACGTCTTTCCGCGTCCCACAAGGCACGGATTTCTCGCAGCCCCATCTCGGCGTTGTGGGCCGATTCGATCAGCCGGAAAGCTTCCGCCAAGCTGTCGAACACTTCCGCCGCGGCCTGCCCCTGATAGTCCGAAAACCCATCCTCCGTGACGTTCTTGACCGCCCGCGCAATCAAGTTCAAATCGGCTGCGTAGCGAAGATCGACCGACGGCAGCTGCCGATGCAAGGTTTCCTCGGAATGGATTCGCGCCAAAAAGCAATCGCGTTCGAGTTGAAAGGCAAGTTGCTTCAACTTGGCTTCACGCACCGATTCCGCCGCTTTGTTGGAATCGTTTTCGTCAGCAGCCCGGATCGCAGCCTGTTTCGATTCACGTCCGTCACGTCCCATCGAATCGATCAGATTCCCGATTAAACCGATTTCGCGTGGTACGTCGCGGGTGACCTGTTGCATCACCGCCGACAAGCGACCATCCACCATGGAATGGTCGTATTGGTTTTGGATTTCCGAAGCGAACTGCTGAATCAGATTTCGGATCTGTTCTTCGGTTCGGTCCAATGGATCCACATCCGCAAGCTTGCCCGCCCACTGCTGGGACCATCGGCTCCACTGTTCGTAGTGTCGCCGAGTTGATTCGGGCAAGTTCGCGGCGTGCTTGGTCAAGAACTGATCGATGGCATCAAGACGCCCCGTGACCATGGTCAAATACTGCGGGACGCGCTCGATAGGGATCACCGATCGATCGTTCGCCGTGCTTTCGATCAACGGTTCCAAGCTGCGATCGACCGCCAACACGTCTGTCGCGATGGCAACTGTGAACTGCTGCGCGAATTCAATCTGAGCCAAAGTGTTCAAGCGACTGGCTTGATGAGAAAGCGAACGAGCTAGCCCTGCCTGCCGCTGAAGCTCTCGTTGACGATTGTTGCCCCAGGATTCGTGACGTTCATTGACAATCCAGGGCGTGAGTTCGAACAAGCGACCAAGTTGCAAATCCAGATCAATCACGCCAAGTCCCATCAACTCGATGGCGCGGCCTTCGGCAAGATCGTTCGACGCAGCAACTTGCCTAAGCATTCGATCGATCAACGCTTCGGTTGATTTCCGCAATTCTTCGGCGGCAATGCCCTGGACGCCGATGGCCTCGGGATCGCCTTGTTGGATTGGATCGATGGCGGCGGAAAGAATCGATTCGGCGCGCGACGTCCACTCGCGAACCAAAGTGGTCACACGCCCCACCGAATCCAAATGGCTGTGCCGATCAGCGTCAAACTGATCGTCTGCTACCAACAATTCAATGAACGGTGATTCACCTCGCTGGCCCAGCCGATCGCTAGCAACGAGACGGACGCGAACAATATCCCCGCCCGATAGTTTGGCCGATTCCGCGTCCTGATTGATCCGATGCAACAAGTCCCAAGTCCAGTTCATCTCCAATTGCCGGCTGGCGACATCGATCCGAACCAACCGTTGGACCAACGGATCACCATTGATTTGGAACTCTTGGATCATTCGATCTAGCGGCAAGTCGTCGCTGGCCAGCGCAGACAGATCGACCTGTTCTAGTGGCGATACCAAAATCGTCGTTGCCTGGTCATCCGCCCAACGGACCACCGGTTGCTGGTCGATCACAGGCGTCACACGGTACTGGTCACTAAACGGGTTGTTCAAACCCGATCGACTGCTAGTGGCATCGATCTGGTATTCCGAAGGCGTCGTGATGGGGATGGTTGTCCGAAAATCCTTGGCAGATCCATCGATCGAATCCATCGGATAGACCGGCCCCCGCACGCCGAAGCGAACGTTCGCATCATCGACGGGTTCGTCGAATTCAACTGTGATCTCGGCACGCGTACCGACCAACGCTTCTAGATCGCCATGATCCGCCTGTTCGATTCGGTCATCAAGCTTGGCGTAGCTGGGGAACCGGTATCGTTTGGAAAACGCGACCGCATGCGGCCGCGGTAGCGGGGTCAAGCGATGCCAAAGCGTTACGGCATCACCAGCGATAATCCGATACTGAATTTGATCGCTACCGACTAGCAAATTGGCGGCGTATCGATGGCGATTCGATGCCGACTGCGGATCCCGATTCGCTCCCGGATCCGGATCCGAATCATCAATCGTTACCACATCACTCGGATCGACCACGGACACGCGGCGAGTCATCGGAGTCTGACCCACGGTTCCGTCTGCGGTCGTCCAGTGCAACGTAACCTCGTCGACAGCAACACCACTGACATCGACCGTCACGCCGACAGCGTCTCCTTGCGCGACGAATCCGGACGGTGGCGATGGATCGATGATCGTCAAATCAGTCATCGATGCCCGCTGGATTGCGAAGCCCGGCAGAATCGCGCGGGCGAATCGACGTCCAAATTGGGCCCGTGGGATCAGTGTCAGCAGAACACAGACCACGACAAAAGCCATTCCCCCCATCAACCAACGACGGATGATCTCGATCGGCAACAATTCGGCGACATTGATCGACGATGTTCGTCGCCCCATGGACGTTTGCAATCGACGGCGAAACGCGTCTGACCCGTTCGCACTTTCCGGATCCGCCAGTTCAACTGCCGACAACAGGTCTTCTCGCAATCGCGGATCTGCACTCTCGATCTGGCGGGCGATACGGCGTGGATCATCGCTGCGCAATTGCCCCAAACCGAACCCCCACATGGCGGCCACCGTGGCGACATAGCTGACAATGCCAAGCGTCCAGCGCAGTCCATCACCAATGATCCATCCGTAATCGACCGCGGCGATCACCAGCATGCTGGTCAACAACACGGTCAATCCGGCAGCAAAGGCTCTTAGCACCAGCAACAGGCGGCGACGTTTGGCGAACCTGGCCAAGGTGCCGCGGGTCGCAGGACTCAATTCGAGTCCGTCTTGCCATTCGTTGATCATGGAAGCCATGGCTACACCAATCCTGCACGTTTACGCATCAACCACTCGACACCCAACAACACGATCACAGCCCAGAACCAATAGAACGACTGCCAGACAACGATATCCGAATCCACGATGGTTCCCGAGGACAGCGGCTTCAATCGTTCTAGAATCTGCGCCGCGGAAGATTCATGCAGATAGACTCCGCCGCCTGCGCTGGCGATTTCCGCCAATCCGCTGGCGTCCAAACCAACGGGACTGCTTTCGGACATGTTCCACTGGCCCACCCAAATCGGAGTCGACGCCTGAAGAGCGGACGCATCAAATCCGCTGGCCCGAATTCGAATCTGATAAGCACCTTCGGCAAGCATCCCGGCGGATCCTTGATACGTGCCTCGCGCAGGATCATCCACCGATAGCGGCACCGTCGCGACGACCTGATCGTTGGCGATGATCAATGCATCGACCGTCGCATCGCCGACCGCTTTCCCGCCTGTGTCCTGCAGACGGGCCCGGATGACGGGGGATTCGCTTGGGGAGTATTCGATTTTGTCCGTACCGATCGCCGCATATTCGTCGCTGGACGAATAGGGCGGCTGCATCGCTGCGGCAACCAATTGATTCCAGAATCGGGCATGGAACCGATCGGCCACTTTGTAACGCCAACGCCAGGTTTGGTCCGCTGCCAGATAGAAAACACGCCCCGCACCAAACAGTCGCGTGACCAACCAAGGAGAACGGGCCGCATCGGCGTCCTGGACTTCCGCCCACACTTCGGCACCTTCCTGCGCCGTAACCGCTGCCACCGTCGTAGGGACCGGCAACTGCTGCCACAGTGGTTCCAGATCCGCCGGATCACCGCCAATATGAAATGTCGGTTGATCCAAGCCAACGGCGGTGGGCAACAGGGACTCCACGGTCGTGATCATCCGATCCTGATGTCGAACCGGAATCAAATCGCTAAGAAACTTGTTGGCGATCGGTGCGATGCGATCGTAGCGACCGTCGATCACGATCAAGCCACCACCCCGCGATACAAACTCTCGCAACCGGACCGCATCGGTCGCCTCGAATGGATCGATCGGGATTTCGCCCAGCACAACCACATCGTAGCGCGAGATCGATTCACGCGAGTCGGGAAATTCGCCCGACTGACTACCGCGCCGAAGTCGAGGCATGTCGGTTCCGGGACCGAACAGCAACGTGTCCACTTCCCACGCCGGGTCCCGTTCGAACAGGTTACGCAGGTAGCGGACTTCCCAGCGGCTGGATCCATCCAGGATCAGCATTCGACGATCGCGGATGGATGCGGCTGTGCGAAACGGAAACGAATTGTTGGCTGTGGTCGATTCGCCCAACATCGGTTCAACAACGGCTCGCAGATCCAAAACTTCGGTGCTGCGTTGAACCCCACGAACAGATTGATTGTGAATTCTATCGACGATCGGTTCGACGGCGATCGAGAACGGAACGGTCTGCTGCGATCTTCCATCGGAAACAACATTGGATTGCCAAAGCACGCTACCGTCCAAATTCGATTCCACTCGGACAGAAAGTTCGCGACCATCCATCCCCGACTGGCCAACCATGATCGATCCGACCAACGTCCCGTCCGCGGCGACCGTGTCCGGGCGTTCGACGCGAACGATCATCACGTCGTCGGGTTCATCGGGGCTGCCGATTCCAATCGTGTGCACTTCGATGCCCGCCGAATGCAGCGAAGTGGCCAGATCCGTAGCCGACGGACCTTCGTTGGACCGGCCGTCGGTCATCAGAACCAACGCTGCCTTGCTTTGACCAACACCTGCCGCATCCCCATCGCCGGACGCCTGCATCATCTGCAGCGACGACGACAGATCGGTACGCACGCCACTTGGCACCAGCCCGGTCAGTCCACCGGATTCGGTCGGATTGTCCGATGGTCGCCCCGCGGTCGAACTGGGGATGCTGGCCGACCCACTTGCGACGTCATCACCGGTCGACCAGATGGTGATCGGATCGCCCGAACTGAAAGCGACGACATCGATATCGTGAGACTTCGATAGCGTATCGAGCCACCCCGGCTGCGAACTGCTTCCGGTCAACAAACGCAGCGCCCGACTAAGCCGGTTGTAGCTAGCAGTGTCGGCGCTGCTATCGTCCACGGACATGCTTTCGGACTGGTCAACTGCGAACACAATCCGTCCCAAAGTTCCCACGGTATAGCGACGATGCCAGACCGGGCCCGCCAACACCAAGATCACCAACGCAACGGACGAAGCGCGAAGGGCGGGTAAGAGATAGTTGTAGGGCGCCGCCAACGACGCCGACTCGCGCAAGTAGATCAATGCCACCAGCACCGCGCCCAAGCCTGCGGCGGCGATCACCAACCATGGCGACAGATCGCCCGCGAACCGGATTGACCCCAACATCGAAAAACAGAAGGAATTCACAATGCCCATCATGATGCGGATCCCCAGGCCCCCGACTGCGGAGCGTTGGATGATGCATGGTGGCTGATCGTCGGTGAACGTTGCTGAAGGAACAGCTCGCCAATCATCGCAACCAATAATGCCAACAACAACCAGCGCCAGATCTCGCGACCAAAACGCCGGGTGTGGTCAGCAGATTTCATCGAATCCAGATCCTGGTAAACCGATGCATCCACCGCTTCGGCGGCTCGCGTCAAACGCGACGGGTCCGCGTCCCGCAGTTGCGACTCGATCGACGCGACCTGGGCAACGCGGATCGTGCTTGATGCAGACGACATGGGTTCCGGTTCATTGCTCGGCCGATCGGTCGAAGGCGTTTTGTCAGACTTTGGGCTATTCGACTCGGGGACGGGGGCAACTCTGCTACCCGCTGCGCCGTCGATTTTTAGCCGAATGCGATAGACGCCTGGCACGTCGGCGATTCCCAATGTCGCCCATGACGATGTATCGCCAGCGATCGAAACCAACTGCTGTTTTCCATCGGGTTTTTCAATCGTCACTGCCGCAGACTTCCCATCATCGAATCTAGGATTCGTACCGGGACCTAAGCCGAAGGCATCACGATTTTTGGCCGACAACGTTGCCACGAGTTCTGAAACCGGAACGTTGATTGGCGTCCCGACGTCGATGGTGGTCTGCATTCGCGACCCGGCCAAATCCAGAATCAATTGTTGCAACATCGGCAGATAGACCAACCGAGTCGGAAAATTCGACCAATCGCTGTCACTGGTGATCGCAATCTGCACCACACGACCACGGCCTCGCGGCGCACTGACCACAACCGGGTCGCCGGAGACAAAGGACATCAATGACGACGCAGCATTCACCGAATCCGAACCACTGTCCGACGATGGCGGTTCGTTTGGCAGCACCAGTTTGCGGTACTGGGTGACCTCGATACCGCCGATCCCCGATGCTCCCGATGCGGACATCGAATGGGTGCTCGCATCATCCTGGATGATCGACCAGGGCGAATAGAGTCGGTTGATTTGGTTGATGACGAACCGCTGATCTGAATCTTTCACCTGGGCTGCGACGACGACATCGCCCATTCGTGCCGGCAGCTGCCACGCTTCGTCGCCTTGTCCCCATGGTTGGTTGTACGTCGCGGGCACAACCAAGTCGCCGTCGAAAATCACGATCGCCCCGCCGCCGTTAACAAAACCGGCTAGCCGATCACGTTGACGATCGTTGATCGCACGAACGTTGGCCATCACCACCACATCAGGCACTTCCTTGTCCAAACGTTGTTCCAAGGATGCAGCGTTACAGATCGACGTGCGGACCGCATCGGGTTGGTCCTGGCCGCCAAACGCAAATGGGCTCAGCGCGACGGCCAAAAAATCGACCTCGCCTTTCAGCGGTTGTCGGCTGGGCGATCCATCGACCATCAACACATTCACCTGACGAATGACATCGACACCGATCCAGCGGCGATTGTCCCCCGGAAGCGAATCGGCATGTTCGACGGCTACCGAAATGGAATGGACGCCAACATCAGCCAACTTGCCCGACATCTGTACCGTTGCTGAGGACCGCGGCGCGATCGTAATGGTCCGTGCCGGAAACGGAGTGCCATCGATAGACCAGATCACCCGAAGGTCCTGGACCATGACATCGCTGGCGTTTCGGATCCTGGCCGAGAACTTTGCCGTTCTTCCCGCCACGACGGCCGGCGATTCCGATTCGATTTCATCCACGCTGACGTTCGACATCTGATCCGACTGAACCCCGAGATTCAGGAAGTGGATCAGGGGACGAACCGAATCGCGGCCCCAACCTTCTCCCACCGTGTCGAACGACTGGATCGCGGCATCGTCCAACAGGTGACTTTGAAAGTCTGACACAAACAGGATTTCGCGTTCGGCGTGGCTTGCCTGCTGCGATGCTTGCACGCCGCGACGTAGCAAATCCCCCAGTTCCACCGGCCCGCTATCGGCACGCATTTGGTGAATCAACGCCGCTGCGTCATTGGCCCCCATCCATCCGACCGGCCCCTCGACGTCGCTGGCACGAATCAGCGCCAGTTCGTCCGTCCGTGACAAATCATCTAGCCAAGAAGTTAATCTTCGTTTGACAAAATCGAATCGTGGTTGCCCATCGGGCATCTTGGCCTGCATGCTGCGACTGTCGTCGACCAAAATGACAATCGAACGCGGCGCGGTACCCGGCAATGATTGAAACCCCGTCAAAACAGGGCGAGCCAAACAGAACGCCAACAGGATCGGCAACAGGCATCGCAGCAACAGCAGCAATAGGTTCATCCATTGGATACGACGGCGATTGATTCGCACGACGCTATCCAACAAATGCATCGCGCCCCAATCGACGGTGCGATAGCGACTGCGGAACAACAGATGAATCGCTAGCGGTACGATCGATGCGAATGCGCCAAACGCCAGTAGCCCGTTTAGAAACGTCACCGGATGCGTCTCCGCATCGAAAAGTACTCGTGCATCGCGTCATCAAAGGGGCGATCCGTGGTGGCCAAAAACAGATCCACACGGTTGCGACGGCAAACCGACTGCAACGCTGTCTGATGCTGTTGAAATCGTTCCAGATACGCATCACGGATCGTCCGCGAATCGACAACGTGTTGCTGATCTTCGTTTTCCAGATTGCGGAACTGCACCCTTCCGCTAAACGGAAAATCCGTTTCGTCAGGATCCAGAACTTGAAAGAACAGAACCTCGTGCCCTTTGGATCGAAACTGGGTCAAGGCGCGTGCGATCGATGCGATCTCACCCATCCCGTCGGAGATGATGATCACCAGCCCACGTCTGCCAAGTTTCGACGCCACCTTCTGGAACACTCCGCCTAAATCCGTCTCGCGCCGCGTCGCATCATTGGCAAGGGCCGTCATCACGGCGCGAAGATGCGATGGACGGCTTCGTGTGGAAACCTGGTCACGCGGTTGGTCGTCGAATGTGATCACGCCGACCGCATCCTGCTGGGCCAACATCAGGTACGTCAACGAAGCCGCCAATTGCTGAGCATAGTCGTACTTCGTCAGCTGCGAACGATCACCGCCATACCGCATCGATCCACTGCGATCGACCAGCAACGTGCAGCGAAGGTTGGTTTCCTCCTCGAACTCGCGGATGTACAGCCGGTCGCTCTTGCCGAACGCTTTCCAATCGATGTTGCGAAGTTCGTCACCACGGACGTAAGGGCGATGCTCTTTGAATTCGACACTGAATCCCTTGTGTGGCGATCGGTGCCGTCCCGAGCAGAAGCCTTCGACGATCTGGCGGGCAAGCATCTGGAGTCCGGCGACGCGCGAAAGTTCCTTGGGCGTGACGAGGTCAAGGATTCGCATGGTGAAAAGGCCAGTCGACGCGCTGGGGGGGTGGCAAAGCAGGGGAAAAACGGCCCCGCAAGAGCCTCCATTCTATCTCGCCAGCAAAGCGAACGTGAGTCCGGACAGGTTCGATGCGGGATCGAGCGAAATGTACCGCCTAGCCGCGTTGCTGATTCAATTCACGCTCGTACAGTTGGCGAACTTCGTCCAGGTCCACGTCGACCGGCGGCATCTGCGGGTCCATCTTCACTAGCGTGTCATGGACGATGCTGGCGACCGAGGCATCGCGATACCACTTGTGGTCAGCCGGAATCACGAACCAGGGTGCGTCTCGGGTGCTGCACTTGTCCAACACCTCTTCGTACGCTTCGCGATAGTCTTTCCATTTGTCGCGAGCCGCGTAGTCACCGACGTTCAGCTTCCAGTGCTTGTCCGGATTCTCCAGTCGCTTCTTGAATCGTGACAGCTGTTCTTCGGGACTGATGTGCAGATAAAACTTCAGGATTTTTGTGCCACGTTCCATCAATCCCTCTTCGAAATGATTGATGATGTCGTACCGTTTGCTCCAAACCGATTTCGGCACCAAGTCCTCCACCCGAACGACCAGCACATCTTCGTAGTGCGATCGGTTGAAGACCGATACCATCCCCGCGGCCGGGGTGGCTTTGTGGATGCGCCACAAAAAGTCGTGGGCACGTTCGGAACTGGATGGAACCTTGAACGGATAGGTCCGACAGCCCTGTGGATTCATTTGCCCCAGCACTTTTCGGATCAGCCCGTCTTTGCCCGCGGCATCAGGTGCCTGCAGCACGACCAACAGCGATTGCTTCTGTTCGACGAACATGCGGTACTGGAGATCCCGGATCTTGTCGACCGTTTCGGCCGTGAACTGCTTCGCAGCGTCCTTGTCCTTGAACGGTCCACTTTCGTCGGTCTCGACCGTTTTCAGATGGGGCGTCTTGCCGGGCGAAACGATATGCCGCTTTACAAAATCCATGCGCAGACTCACGTATGCAGGTGCAATGTTGGCGGTCAGGTTCCACCGGTCCTGAAAGTCTATCGGCAATTGGTGTGCTGGTCGACTTGATGGCGGCATCCGAGTCCCGGTTTGCGAGATCACCTCGGCCGCGTCGAAATCCAAAATTGTGCACCGACCAAGGCATCATTCGCATCCCGCAGGGACTAATGGACAACCCCACTTCGCGATTCCGCTTCGCCCATCCTTGTCGATCACAAAGGATCGTTAGACAAACTTTTCCTTGCTGCCCGGTACGGCCACGGGGTAGCCACCATCGGCGTTGGGCTGCACCGGCGCTTGATCGTCGAACGAATGCATCGCATCGGTATTGGCTAGCTGGACTTCGCTGTTGATGGCGTCGTCCCAGCGGACCACTTTGCCGCTATAGGTCGCCAGACGCCCCAAAATCGCGGTCATTGTGCTATGGGCACCGTATTCGACTTCGTTGGGCGTCTCTCCGTTCCGCAGTGCAGCAAAGAAGTCGTGATGTTCTTGCTGCCAACCTTTGCCGCCCTTGGTTTCTTTCAATTCGCTTTGCCAAGTCTTCTTGCCTTGGGGGTTTCGAATCAAAGCGTCGCTGATGTCACACGAACCCATCGTTCCGTGCACGTGCTCGCTAACGCTGTTCCAGCAACCTTGGATGTGTCGACACTGGCTTAACAATTTGAAGCCGTTGGCGTAGGTGTATTCGACCATGTGATGGTCAAAAATCTGACCGTGGTCTCTGCCATTTCGAACTTCGCGTCCGCCCTGGCCTTGGGCTTCGATCGGATGGTCCCCGACCAACCAATTGATCACATCCAAATTGTGGATGTGTTGTTCATCGATGTGATCGCCGCAGAGCCAAGTGAAGTAGTACCAGTTGCGCATCTGGTACTCCAATTCCGTTTGCGCGGCCGTTCGCGGACGCACCCAGACGCCACCGCCGTTCCAGTAGGCGCGAGCGAAGATTAAATCACCGATCGCACCGTTTTGCAGCTTGTCGATGCATTCGCGATATCGAAACTCGTGATGACGCTGCAGCCCGACCTGGACCGCCAATCCCTTTGCTTTGGCTTTCTGGTTGGCCGCCAACACCCGGCGAACCCCCGGTGCATCCGTGGCGACCGGTTTTTCCATGAAGATGTGTTTGCCCGCTTCGACGGCGGCTTCGAACTGGATCGGGCGGAAACCAGGCGGGGTGGCCAGGATGACAAAGTCGCAGTCCGTTTGCAGAACCTGTTTGTAGGCATCGAGTCCGACGAAACGAGCATCGTCGACGGCGACTTTATCGGGATGTTTTCCCTTGATCGTACGGTAGGCCGTTTGGATGCTGTTTTCAAACACGTCTGCCATGGCCACCAACTTGGTGTTCCCGCCGGTTGTGTTCATCGCTTGGATCGCCGCCCCGGTTCCGCGACCGCCACAACCAACCAACCCGATTCGAATGGTGTCGCTGCCATAGGCGTGAGCACCGCGCGCCACCGCCAGATTCGTGCCAACGATCGCACCGCCGGCCAACATCATGCTTCCGCCTTTGATGAAATTCCGTCGCGAAGGCGCCACATCATCGCTTTCCAAGATCCCGTCATCGACCGTCAGCCCCCCGGTGGGACCAGCGGCCGCCGAGGCCGGGTTGGCCGCGCCGCCGACGTCGGAGTCCGTACGAGAATGCTTGGCCTGTTTGGCCAATTTGTTGGCTTGCGAACGCGCGGTCTTTTTCATCGGCGGTGGGACAGGGGGGGCATGGGGATGGCGGGGTGTGGATCAGGCCAGTAATCGGGAACCAGCAGCCAAGCGATGCATCGTTGCGGCGCAGGTCCCTCCACATTGTACATGGCTAGAACACGGGGCATTCTACCGAAACGAGGCGTCTAAGGGGACAGAAACGTCTCTAGATACTTCGCCGGAGGCAAGGTTTCCGGCCTCCGCACGACAGTCGCGCGGATAATGCTGTCCGCAGGGATCACGATTTCATCCTTTTTCTTTTCCTTGTTGGGGTCCACTCGCCGCATGCGGGCAATCGCGTCCATCCCCTCGATGACTCGGCCAAAGACGGTCTGATTCTCGTTTGCCGTTACCACCGGCATCAGCAGGATCGCAAACTGGCTGCTGGCCGAATGCGGCACAAAATCGCCGGAGTCTCCGTCGGGCAGTTTGGCCATCAACAGTGACCCGCGAAGAGCGCGACGTGCGTCGGGATTGCTGTGTTCGTCCATGATATGTTTGCCGCTGCCGCCGTTGCCGACTCCCGACGGGTCGCCCGTCAGCGCCAATAGGTGATCGATCACTTGGTAGAAATCCAATCCGTCGTAAAACCCCTCTTCGACAAGCTGGATGAAGTTCGACACCGTCGATGGGGCCTCGTTGATGTAAAGCTCGATCAAAACGTCGCCTTGAGTCGTTTCCAATTTGACCAGCGGCAACGATTCATCCTTCGCGGATCGTTCGCGTTCCAGATTGAACGCTTCTTCGTGTTCATCCATGTACGCCAACAGACTTCGGTCGACTTCGTCGCGCTGATCTTCCTCAATCGCTTCCAACAATTTCCTGGCCATTTCGAACTCGCCCGATACCACTGCCGAACGTGCGGCAGCCTTGAACAGAATCGTCAGCTGCGAACCACCGTCGATCATCCGCGACGCACCTTCAAGCGTCGGCACGTCGTAGATGTCACGTTTCAATCGGTGATCAATCATGGTGACTAGGTAGGTCGCCGATACTTCGTCTCCGCCCAAACGTGCCAGATCCAGCGCGGTCAAATACACTTCGTCCATCAAGTCACGGACCTTCTGGCGTTTTTCGAAATAGTCCTTTCGGGCCGCTGGGGTCCGTTCTTCGTAATTCAGATAACGCAGATACGTCGCTCGCTGTGCCAAGACCGCCGCTTCCAATCGACTGCGGGCATCGTTGAACAGGTCCTCGCGTTTCTTCCATTCCGCAACGAATTCTGGATCTTCGGGGCCAGTGAACGCGACCACATCGGAATCGGCTGCTTCGGACAATGACCGCGGGGCCTTGGCGTCGTCCTGTGGCGGTGTTTCGCCATCGGGGGTCATCGGCGATGGATCGGAATCAGCGGCTGAATCCGATTCGGTTTCGGAATCGGACGTTTCCGAAGATGCGGCTTTCGATTCCGAATCCGGTTGGGTGTCAGCCGAAGCCGGCATATCCGCATCCGCCGCCCCATCGGCTCCAGTCGCTTGGTCGGCAGCAGCAGCAGTCTGGTCACCCACAGCAGCCTGATCGGCTCCGTCAGTCGGGTCGGCTACCTCGGTTGCGGCTTCTTTGGTCGGTGCGTCTTGGGCGGCCGATTGGCTGACAGCGGCCAGGTTTGCCAGCAGGGCGATCGCGAGAACTGGCACGCACAGCGATAGCCGAAACGACGAAACAGCGGCGTGGGCGGCTGGGTGAAACATACGGATACTGACTTTTCAGATGGCGGCAAATGGAATCCTTTGTTGCCAATACGCGGCTCGATAGGATTCGGTTTCCCTTTCATTGTCGCCGACTCGTCGATTTACGCCACTCCGCTATACTGATCCGAATGAAACGATCCTCTAGCAAACCGTCGGGCTCCAAGGGCTCGCGCCCGTCGTCCGGTTCCAAACCCGCCAAGAAACGGGGCAAGCCGGCCGCCGGTTCGAGCGCGCGTTCGGCAGCCGACGCCAAAAAAGCCACCAAGCCGACCAAACTTCGCATCATCGGCGGTCACATGCGTGGCCGTACGGTCGTCTATCACGGCGAAGAGTTCACGCGGCCGATGAAGGACAATATTCGCGAAAACGCGTTCAATATCCTGAACCGAGCGGCCAAGGGAGCGAAATGTTTCGACCTGTTTGCCGGGACCGGTGCGATGGCTTTCGAATCGATCAGCCGCGGGGCGATTAGTGCGGTGATGGTCGAACAGAACCGCCGTGCGGCGCGATTTGTCCGCGAAACGACCGAATCGCTGGGAATCGAATCGAAGGTCAAGATTGTCACCGCGGACACATTTCGTATCGCCGGTGAATTGCTGGGGCCACCAGAAGACGAAACCGCTTGGTTGGTATTCTTGTGCCCGCCCTACATCCTGTGGCACGAACGCCTGGAAGACCTGAACGCCATCATCCGATCGGTGTTGGTCAACGCACCGCCCGGAAGCGTATTGATGGTCGAAACGGAAAAAACGTTCGACCAGGACCTGTTGCCACCCGGCGACTGGGACCGACGCACCTATGGCGGCACGACGCTGGGGTTCATCGAACCGGCACAGGTTTGCGGGATGAACCTTTGATCTTGCCCGCTTCGGCATCTTGATCCAGTGAATCCGCGGCGATCCAGCCGCTCATCAGCACCATCGGCATGCCCGGCCCGGGGTGTGCTGAACCGCCGGCCAAGTACAGACCCGCCAAATCTTTGCGTCGATTGGCAGGCTTGAACGCGCCCAAGTACTTGCCGTGACTTGCCAGCCCGTAGATCGCCCCATTGAGTACCCGGTACCGGTTGTGGATGTCCTGGGGAGTCAACGCGGATTCGTATTTTATCGCACCGCGAATGTCCACGATTCCGGTGGTGCGTTCCAATTTGTCCAGGATCACGTCTCGATAGCCGGGCAGCATTTCAGTCCAGTCGTGTCCCGGCCGCAGGTACGGGGTATGAACCAGGATGTACAACGATTCGCATCCGTCTGGGGCAACGCCGGGTTCGCTGATCGCCGGTGCACAAACGTAGGCGCTGGGGTCGGGAGCCGGCTCGCCACGATCGTAGATGTAATCGAATTCTTCTTTGGGATCCTTTGAAAACACAAAGTTGTGATGCAACAGTTGTTCGTATCGACGATCCAATCCCAAATACAAAACGACGCCGCTGCATGCCGGTTCGGGATCATTCTTTTTGGTGAATCGAGTGCCTTCGGGCGTGTCCTGCAACAATTCGCTGTAGGTGCGAATCGCATCGCAATTGCTGATCACCGCATCACACGCGATCTCGGTACCATCGGCTGTGACAACCCCGGTTACCTTGGGTCCATCGGCGACGATTCGCATCACGTCGGTGCCGACTTGCACGTCCACCCCTAGTTCCTCTGCCAAACGGAAGAGTGCTTCGGGAACGGCGCGAGTTCCGCCGATCGGATACCAGATGCCCTCGTCCGTTTGCATATGGGCGATGCTGCAAAGCACGGCGGGCGACTGGAACGGGGACGAACCGACATACTGTGTGAAGTGGTCCATCATTTGTGCGACACGATGGTCGGGAACGTGTGACCGTACGACCGACGCAACACTGCGTCCCATCCGCAGCGACAGAACGTCTTTCAACACCGCCGCCGACATCGCGCCACCGACGTCCATCGTGTCGGCCAAACCGCCAACCGAACGCCAGAAAAAGAAGCGGTCGGAAACACCATGCAACTGCTCGCTCATTTTCATGAACCGTGCGTACCCGTCGCCACTGACCTTCGATCCGGTCAGCGCGTCGATGTTTTGCCGCATCGCATCGGTGTTGGCAACCAAGTCCAACACGGTGTTCAATTCGCTGCCATCGTTTGGATGACCGCCCGATGGATCGCTGGTGGAATCGGCTTCGAAGAAACATCGCCACTGCGGATCCAAGGCCACTAGGTCCAGATAGTCCGCCATGTCTTTGCCGGCCTCACGAAACACTCGCCGCAACACGCTTGGCAAAGTAAGAATCGTCGGCCCCATATCAAAGCGATAGCCATCGGCCTGCAGAACAGCCGCTTTGCCGCCCACCCAGTCGTTTTTTTCTAGCAGCGTGACGCGGTGCCCACGTGCGGCCGACACACAGGCAGCGGACAACCCAGCCAATCCACCGCCAACAACGACGACGTGAAGTGATTTGGAACCTTCGGATTTCATAGGGGATCCGCGAAAGGAGTGAACGAAATGGGAAAGTGAGTTGACCAGGGACGGCCGCGTCGGCACTGTAGTGACTCTTCCAGTCCCGGCAAAGACGAAGCCGGTCAATCGCGATCACGTCGGCGCGTCAAGTTTGGCCATTGTCCCCGCTTTCCCCGATGCCTTTGCAGACATTCGATGGATGTTTGTTGGCAGGGCGATTTAGCGTCCCATGCGGCGCAGCGCCTGCCATCGCTGTGACCAAGTCGCACCGTGCAGCAGGATGACGGCGGCAGATAGCCGGTTTTCGTCGGAATCCGCCCGCGGCCGCAAATGGGGCATGAACCGACCGCGGCGATGGGAAATCGATTTGGGAACGGTCATCGACAGTAGCCCCTCGGCGCCGCGGGTCACACCAAATCCGCTCTGGCCGCGTCCGCCAAATGGAAGTCTGGGGTCGGCGGTGGGAACCAGGATATCGTTGATGCAAACGTTTCCCACCGAAAGCCGCTGGGCCACTGCTTCGGCTTGCTTCGGCGGTCCAAAGACGGATGCGGAAAGACGGTAGGGGCACTGATTGACTTGCTGGATCGATTCCTCGGTATCGGCGACTCGCACGATCGACGTGACCGGTGCGAACACGTCGGCCGATGCGATCGGATGATCGGCACAGACCTGATCCAGTACCGTGGGCGCCATCTGGCCGCTATCGCGAAGCGTCTGCGCGTGAAAGCGTCCTGTCACATCAACGCAGCCAGCGGCCAAAGATCGCTCAATCAAATCAGCCGCCGCCTCCCGCGCCGATGGATGCACCACCAAGGGATCTGCGGATCCCAGACGTTCGACCAATGCGGTTCGGACCTGATCGCAAATCTCATTCTGACCGATCAAGCGGCGTGGCGCGATGCAGGTGGCACCCCCGTTGAATTTCAAGCCGAACGTGATCGCATCCGCCGCCAACTGGACATCCGCACCTGGCAACAAGATGGTGGCGTCACATCCGCTAAGTTCCATGATCGTCGGCGTCAACGACCTGGCGGCTTGCGCTAGAACATTCCGACCGGTCGTCGCGGCGCCGGTTAAGACGATCAAGTCGACACCGGCGTTGATCGCAGCGATCGCCGAGTCGGATGATGAATCCAATTGCATCAGTGCCGTCGGGGGAATCCCGGCATCATGGAAGGCTTGGACCATCCGCGCGGTGGCTGATTCGCATCCCGGGGCTGGCTTGATCAGAACTCGGTTGCCGGCGGCCAATGCCTGGGCCGCCTGGACCCCGGGCAACAGCAACGGGTAGTTCCACGCGCCCAAAATCAGCACCATTCCAAAGGGATCGCGGTGCACCGCGCTACGCACCCCCCACAGCCAAGCCGGTCGCCCCATCGGGCCCAACTGCCGAGTCGCCAGCACTCGTGGGCCGCGGCGGCCGAGCCAACGCAGTGCTGAACACAGCGGCAATAGTTCCGCCGTGATCGTTTCGACCGGGTCGGTGCGTTGGTCGCTTTGACACAAAAGCGTCAGTTCGTCGGTTGCCTCAGCCAACTTCCCCGCCGCCGCTGCCACGACTTGGCATCGTCGATTCAGTGGAACCGATGCCCACGAACTCACTTCGCTATCGAAAGCCATACACTGCTGCTGTTAGAAAGGGTGTTGGATACACACAGACACGCAAATTTCCCGCAGACCGATTCCGGGACGATTGACGACACCGCCAAGATTGTAAAATCATCCGACCATCACGGACGCGGGACTGGGCATTCGATCCGAATCTGAGTGGATTCAGCGTCCGAAATCAACGGCCGCCCGCCAAAGCATGATGAAACCAACGCGTCAAATTGTCTCGTCCTTTTCACGTCCGCTCGTCTCATTTCACAGAGAAACCCGCGATGCCTATCAACCCAGTCCAGCATCCCGTTCTGGATGTGATTGAAAACCGTTGGAGCCCCTATCGTTTGAACGCCCAACCGGTCGAAGACGAAAAGATTTTGCAGTGCCTGGAAGCCGCGCGGTGGGCAGCCAGCAGTTTTAATGACCAACCCTGGTCGTGGATCGTGGCCCGCCGGCAAGATTCGCAACTGTTCGACAAGTCGGTTTCATGCCTGTTGGAAGCCAATCAGGGATGGGCCCAGAACGCGGGTGTGCTGTTGATCTCGGTCATCCGCACCACGTTCCGTCGCAACAACAAGCCCAACCGAGTGGCGCTGCACGACTTGGGACAATCCGCTGCCCACCTGTCGCTTCAAGCAACTCAGTTGGGGTTACAAGTGCACCAGATGGCGGGTTTGAATCTTAGTGCGACGCGTCAGGCGTTCCAGATCCCAGAAGGTCACCAACCGGAAACCGCCATCGCAATGGGCTATCCTGACCTCACCGCCGCAGAAGACCCAGCAGGAATCGAACTCCAAAAACGGGAACAAGGTGCCCGCCAGCGAATGTCGCTTGGGGAACAGGTTTTCGAAGGAACCTGGGGCACCGCCGCAAGGATTGTCCGAGAAGCCTGAATTTTTGTCGGATTCGCGATTCGAACAGGGGGGTGAAAAAATACGGTTCGCCCCCCTTTAGACGCAATCGAATCCGCTAAGCTGTATCGCTTGACGGGTTTTCCTGGGCGGACGTGTCTGCCGTTTGACACTAAATAGAATAGAACGGACATGTTTTCCAAAGCATCTCGCTTTTGGGAGGAATGCTTGATCAGGACAGAATGTTCGATCAGGACACGCATTGTTCAGGACACACAGCCCGACGGTATCGACGTGATGAATGTGATCACGTCATCTGACCCTTTTTGATTCCATGGTTAACGAAAGACAACAGCCGGTGTCGGATCTCTGGAATCCCGGAATTGTGTTCGCGCAGCTGACAGATGTCGGCATGCGTCGGGCCAACAACCAGGATTCGCTGGCTTGTTTGCCCGCGAAGACCTCCGAAAGGTTCTGGGACCGCGGCCACTTGTTTGTCGTCGCCGATGGCATGGGGGCTCACGCGGCTGGCGAATTGGCCAGCAAGATGGCGACCGAACGGATCGCGATGCAGTTCTTTCGCTCGCCTTCCCTGACAACGTCCGAAGCGCTGCGGGCAGCCGTTATCGACGCGAACGACGAGATTCACCAACGGGGTCAAAGCAATCCCGAATTCCACAACATGGGCACCACCGCAAGTGCGTTGGTGATCTGTCCGGACGGTGCGTTGGTGGGACACGTGGGCGATTCGCGAGTCTACCGATTGCGTGGCGGTGCGTTCGAACAGTTGACCTTCGACCATTCCCTGGTTTGGGAAATGGAAGCGACCGGTCAAACCGGACAAGGGATCCCGCGAAACGTCATCACGCGTTCGCTGGGACCCAACGCGGTCGTCGATGTCGATGTCGAAGGCCCATTCCCGGTTCAAGCGGGCGACCAGTTTTTGCTGTGTAGCGATGGGTTGACCGGCTTAGTCGAGGACAACGAAATCGGCGTCCTGTTGGATTGTCTGCCCGAAGACAAAGCGGTTCGCGTGTTGGTGGACTTGGCCAATTTGCGAGGCGGCCCCGACAATACGTCGGTGATCGTGGTCAAAGTGGTCGAACCCATCGGCGGCAACGACACCGCCCGAAAACCCAAGCAACGTCACCCTGAACCCGTCGTGTCGCGTGCCATACTGGGGACAGTCGCCATCTGTGTGATCGGTGCGATCTTGTTAGCGATCATGTCGGTTGCGGATCCTTTTGATCCGGACCAACCAGGTGACCGAAATTGGATCGGCCCCATGGTGGTCGCCATCATGTTGGGCGCGATCACATCGGCAATCGCAGTTTTCCAATGGTTGACCGCAGGTAAACGCGACCCGATACGAGGCAACTTGAAGGGTGCCAAAGGACCTTATCGAAGGTACGACGCGACGCCCAATCGTTCCCTGTATGAAAAATTGGGGGATACGGTCCAAGCCTTGAAAGATGCCGCCAACCAAAACAATTGGATGATGGATTGGCAAAAAGTTGACGCGCATCAACAACAGGGGCGTGAGTCACTTGGCAACAAGGACATCAAAGCCGCGATCCGGTCCCAGTCCGAAGCCGTCATCGAAACGATGAACCAGTTGCGTGAACAGAACAATCGCGCTGCGAATGAGACATCGGTCGACTATTAGTCCCCAGCTTTGATCTCGCTGCGTTGATGGCGTGCTGCAAATTCGCTGCGTTGTTCTGCTCGCTGTCGTAGGGCCGATCAGGATCAATCCATTCTTTGGGCGGGCGCGGCCCCGATCGGGGACCCATCAGGCCCATGGCAGTCGTCGCCCAATGCGGCACACCGACTAGCCGCACCGGATATGACGATTGTCCGGGGGGGATGGCCTAGGACATCATCCGCTACCAATCGGTTTCTTTCATGCAAACGCCGGCGGGGCATCCATTCCTGATGCCGAAAACTCTTCCCTAACCCGCCTGATCGTTCGTTGTGTTGTAGGTTTCCAACGTAGGCCGAGTGTACCGCGTCGCCGATTGGGGCAGAACGTATTGCACCGGCCACGCCCCAAGCCACTAACCACTGCACGATTGAGCGATATCAGATGAGCCGAACGACCATCAAACGAAGCAAGGCCCTGGTGGATCCCGAGGTCCAAGGCGGTGTCCTTCGCAAAATTGCCATCCACTGGGTGGTGTTCTTTATCTGCAACGCGATCGCCCTGACCATTTGGATCCGGTTGTTTGAACAGCCCGATGTGCCGTGGGGAAGAACTTTTGGCGACACCATGAAACGGTTCCTGCCGTTTTTCGTCATCACACTAGCGCTGATCCCGGCCTTCGTCTGGGACACATTGAAGATGACCAATCGCTTCGCCGGTCCGATCTTGCGTCTTCGCGGTGCATTGTCCGATGCAAGCGAAGGTCGCGCCGTGGAACCTCTGCATTTCCGCAACAGTGACTTCTGGGGCGAAATTGCGACCAACTTCAACCGTCTGATGGAACGTTCGGCATCGGATGTCGCCGATGCACGCCGGCAATCACGCGATGCAGACGACCAATCCGGCGACGAATCGACACCGGCATAGTCCAGGCGAAATTGTCCGGCCCACCGACGTGTCGACCGCGCCGGCGACTCCCCGCCGGCGTTTGACTGAGAAAGTCAGACCGGATTGCCCACCGCTTCCATCGATCATCCCCACTGGCTTCCCCTGATCACCATGCAAATCCATTCTCTATCGGCAACCAATCGTTTGCATATGCGTCGCCCCAATCGAAGCCGGATCGGTTCATCCAAGCGTGGTCCCGCGGCCGGTCGTCGCGGAGTCGCGGCAGTTGAATTCGCAGTGTGTCTGCCGGTATTGGTGTTGCTGGTCTTTGGCGCCATCGAAGCATCCAGCTTCATCTTCCTAAAACAATCTCTGAATGTTGCTGCGTACGAATCGATTCGTGAATCCATTCGCGTCGGCAACGACAACGCGTCCGGGGTTTCCCGAGGCACCAACATCTTGACGTCGCGCAGCGTCAACGACTTTGCGATCAGTTTTCCCAACGGCGAAGCTGGTGACGCGTCACGCGGCGACGAAATCGTCGTCGAAGTCAGCGCGCCAACGTTAACCAACAGTCCGCTGGCCGGACAGTTCATCCCCAACCGCATATTGACCGCCCGCGTCGTGATGGTGAAGGAATGATTCGTACGATTCCTAGACCAGAATGCACCCCACGCAATTCGGAACCTTCCCAGATGATGCAACTTGAAATGACGGCTAAGAACAGTATCGACAGTACGCAGACCCAACGTCGCAGCGGTATCGATCGCCGCGGTGCGATGATGGTCCTGATCGTGGTGATGATGATCGGCTTCATGGTCGCGGTCGCGTTTTCAGTCGACATCGCGCAAATGCATCTTTCCCGAACCGAACTCCGCACCGCTACCGACGCAGCATCCAAGGCCGCCGCCGCAACCCTGGCCGAATCGTTGGACCAAGACGCTGCGATCGCCGAAGGTCAACGAATTGCTGCCGCAAACACGGTCAACGGCGAACCGCTGTTGTTGGACGGCAGCGACTTTGTCTTTGGCAGCAGCAACCAAGAAGCCACCGGCAAGTTCGCATTCACCGAGGGTGGATTGCCCCGCAACAGCGTTCTGGTCAATGGTCGACGCACCACCGGTTCACGATCCGGCCCCGTGCCGTTGTTCTTCGGAAACGTGTTCGGCGTCCCCTTCTTTGAACCCGCCACTTCGTCAACAGCCACCTACATCGAACGCGACATCGTTTTGGTCGTTGACCGCAGTGGTTCAATGGCTGGCAGCAAATTCGGCAACCTGGTCACCGCCATCGACACCTTTGTAGCCACGCTTGATGGCACACCGGTCGACGAAGCGGTTGGCCTGGCTTCCTATAGCGAATTCGCAACCGAAGACGTCGCGTTGACCGAAGACCTGACACAGATTTCCGACGGCATTCGCGATCTAAGTGTCGGCGGATTCACCAGCATTTCGCGTGGACTTCAAGCCGGTGCCAATGTGATGTCAGCCAGTGCCGGTGTCGAATTTGTCGAACAAACCTACATCATCATGACCGACGGACGGCACAACCGAGGCCCGGAACCGCGGACCGTCGCAACCGCGATCGCAGGTCCCAACGTGACCATCCATACGATTACCTTCGGTTCCGATGCGGATGCCACACGAATGGCAGAGGTCGCATCGATTGGCGGCGGACGACACTTTCATGCCGATAGCGGATTGGAACTGATCGAAGTCTATCGCGAAATCGCTCTGACCCTTAGCACCATGATGACCCAGTAGACGTCTCGTCTTCGCCTTCCCACTTTAGACTCGCCAACGTTCGCACCGGTGAAGCAATCGACACCATGAAATTAAAACGAAAAGCTAGACGCCGCACCGGCGCCACCGCGGTCGAATTCGCGCTGGTCGCGCCGCTGTTGTTCCTGTTCTTCTTCGCCGCGATGGAATTCGTCCGCGTTGCGATGATCCGGCATACCGCCGACAACGCCGTCTACGAAGGGTGCCGAATGGGGATCATCCCGGGTGCTACCAATGGCGAAGTCCGCGCTGAAACACTTCGCATCATGAACACCATGGGCGTCAACAGCGTGGGGCTGACCGTGACCCCCGGTGCGATCAACTCAGCAACCGAAGAAGTCACCGTTCGATTAGAAATCCCGCTCGATTCGAACAGCTTTGTGCCCAACCAGTTTGTGGCGGGCAGAACGATCGTGCGTGAACTGACGCTTCGACGCGAAGGTGCTCGTTAGTAACCGCCGACCATTCCGACCGTGGCGGCATCCAACTTCTGACGATCCTTGGACGACTGACCAACTTCGTGCCAGTGTTCCACCTTGTCATCTGCCGGGTGCCAACAAAGTTGCACCGGTCGCCGGTTCAACAAAGCGGGGAAATCAACGGACCCGTCAAACGGCTGATGGACTTGCACGCCAAAGGACGCCAATTCGTCGATGCAAGACTGCATCCGGCGGACGTCATCCTCCAGCGAACCGCGAACATCCGACAGTTCATCCAAATACGGTTTGTGGTCGATCGTTTCGACCAAGTCGTCGACCCCGCGCAATTGCTCCTGTTGCGCCTTGATCGATTCATCTAAATCGATCAGCTCCGCCATGATGCGTCGCACCAGTGGAAGTGTTCGTGTGGCAGCACTGGGCGTGAACGCCGAAGCGAGTTTCCCCGAGGAATTGTCCTGGCTGTGGTGAATCGCTCGGACCATGGTGGCGACCTTTCTGGTTTGGAGAGGCTGAAAGCGAAGGCGAATGCAAAGTTTTCAGAACCGCTCAGCAAGACAAATCAAATCTCTATGAAACTGAGTCTAGCGTGACTGGCAAGCTTCGTTGGGCGATCAACAGCACAGTGGCACCAAATTCGACGATGACGACACATGCTTTGACGATCACTGCCTACCGTTCAAGACGCAGCCAAAGAGCAATCGGTTCCCGGTTCGACTGGATCCAAGACTGATCAATCCAAATCTGCTGGATCAAACGTCTGCCCGCTGGGGGGCAATCGATCCATCCGAAGCAAGTCGATGAAGACCGTTAGATCCGCCGAATCCGCAAGTTCCGCGAACCGCTCGTTGTGCGAAGTGTAGCGCGGAGCGCACAAAAGGCCACCCCGGCAAAGAATGTTCCACGGCTGCGCGGAGTGAAACTGTCCAAATGCAAGCAATTCAGCATAGTTCTACCGGTTGTGTGCCAAAAACGTGTGCAGAAGGTCAGAATTTGTCCTTTGTCAAGGCAGGATTCCTTGACGCGGCAATTTTTTGACCTAGAGTTGAGCGTGTAAGGAACAGCGAATACGCACGGAAAGAATTCGCGGGCACAACCGGCCTACGTAGCGGTGATGCAGGGGCGCGTCTGATTCTGAAAACCCTGCGACGCATCGGGACTGTAGGCAAGAACGAAAATAACCCAATCGGGCCGGTTAAAATAAAGGACGGAACATGTTGGTTTTATCGCGAAAAAAGAATGAGAGCATCGTCATCAACAACGATATCAAAATCGTTGTGGTGGAGATTCGTGGCGACAAGGTACGGCTGGGCGTAGAAGCTCCTCGCGAAGTGCCAGTTCATCGCCGCGAAGTTTACGATGCGATTCAACGCAGCCTGGAAGCAGGCGACGTCACGATCGAAGCGGGCGATGCCCCGGTCGAAACGGGCGACACGCCCATCGAATCGTAGGTCTACCCGACTGTCGCGTGCTGGCGGCGTAGATGAACAACCCACGGTCACTTCCAGAGTGACACGCTAGGTTGGTCATCGCGGTGTCGATATGCCCGATGAAAAACAGCCAACTTCTGTGTTGTCCGTTGCCTCATCAATGCCGGCTTCCGGCGTTCATTTTCACCTCGCAGCTGAATCTGAAAAGAAATCTGCTGGTGGCTTCCGCAACGGGTTGACGACCAAGACGCATCTTGGCTACAACACTCCTCGCACGAGAGAAGAACGCCGCGAGGCATTCGAGACTTTTGCAAAAAGCCAGACGGCCCCTTCGTCTAGCGGTCTAGGACACTGCCCTTTCACGGCGGCAACACGGGTTCGAGTCCCGTAGGGGTCATTCGTTTCCTTCATCGGAAACGTGGCATGAAAAAGCCTGCTGATTCAGCAGGCTTTTTTTATGCGCAGACGGCAACCGATCGTCCATCGCACCACTCGCCCATTGTTTCGGCCACCATCACGCCGGCCGCGTCTTTGCTGTGTCGGAATCAAAAGCGCCGGCCGAGTCCCACCCGGCGTTCGGTCTGGCCCTACCCGGGTAGTGGCAATCACAGCCCCCCTGTTCACCCGGGGCATGTGCCGGTGGTTGGCATCGAAGGTACATCCAGCATAGCGCTTTGCGTTAAGATCAACCTCGCTTCTAGCGGCACCTCGTTCACTCCCCCCCCGATGTGAGTCCACCATGCGGATCGCGCTGCCTGTCACGCTGTTCTTCTTTGCCCTGTGTTTGAATTGGTCCCAGGCAGCCGATCGATTGCCCAACATCATCTACATCATGACGGATGACTTGGGTTACGGAGATCTTGGATGCTATGGGCAGGACGTGATCCAGACGCCGAATCTAGATCAGATGGCAGCCCAAGGAATTCGGTTTACCGATCACTATTCCGGGCACACCGTTTGTCGCCCATCTCGTTTGGTTTTGTGGACCGGACAACATGTCGGCCACACAGGATTGATCGGAAACCGAGCTCGAAATTTGTCAGGCATGGAATCCACCGTGGCCCAGCGGTTGAAGACGGCCGGATACGCTACCGGAGGCGTCGGTAAATGGGCACTTGGACACGTCGACACGCCCGAGCAGATCGATAACCCCGGTCACCCCAACCACAACGGTTTTGACATGTGGATGGGGTACATGAACCAATCGAACGCGCACAACTACTACCCACCGTTTCTGTGGCGGAACAAAACACAGGTGCCGTTGGTCGGCAATGTGTTGATGGAATCGGCCGAGGCTAAGGGGCGTGTGTCATCCGAGCGAGTGGTCTATTCCCACGATGTGATGACCGAAGCGGCGTTGGACTTTGTCCGTGACCACGCCGACGATCCGTTTCTGTTGAACATCCATTGGACAATCCCGCACGCCAATAATGAAGGCGGGCGAGTCACCGGAGACGGAATGGAAGTCCCCAGCCACGGCATCTATGCCGACCGCGACTGGCCAAGCCCCGAGAAAGGTTTCGCGGCGATGATTTCGAAGATGGACCAAGACGTGGGGAGATTGTTCGATTTGCTAGACGAACTTGGATTGGACGAAGACACTTTGGTGATCTTCACTTCCGACAACGGGCCACATTCCGAAGGCTCGCATACGCACGAGTACTTCGATTCCAATGGCCCACTGCGCGGTTACAAGCGATCGTTGCACGACGGCGGAATCCGCGTTCCGATGATCGCCAGGTGGCCAGGGAAGATCCAAGCTGGCCGCGTCACCGATTTGCCTTCGGCCAATTGGGATTTTCTGCCCACCGCTTGCGAATTGGCCGGTATCGATCGGACTGACGATGCGACCGCGATCGATGGTATCTCTTATCTACCAACGTTGCTCGGCAGCGACGCGGCCCAGGATCGGCATGCCTATTTGTACTGGGCCAGCCAGGAAGGGCAGACGTCGGTCGCCGTTCGATACAGGAATTGGAAGCTGGTGAAGTATGCCGCTGGAAAGGCCAGACGAAACGGACCGGACACGACCGCGGGCGGATGGCGGCTGTACGATCTGACCAAGGACATTGGCGAAAACGATGATGTTTCCGACCAGCACCCAGAAATCGTTCAGGAAATCAAAGCTCTGCTCGTTCGCGATGGGCTGTTGGATTCAGCCGGCTAGCGGCATCCCTGCGATACCGGTGCGACAACCGACCGATCGCTTGCCACAAAGTGTTTTAGACGGCACGATGTGGCCGCCAAGTGTCTTTTCATCAATCTGAACCTTTGTCTTTTCGTACGATCCGAGCACCGATGGCCCAACCAGCTGCGAAACGCGTCCAAGAACTGCGCCAGGAAGTTCGTCGTCTTGACCATCTGTACTACGTCGAAGCCAAGCCTGCAGTCACGGATCTTGAATACGACCGTTTGCTGCAGGAACTGAAGCAACTAGAAACCGCGCATCCCGAACTACGATCGGCCGACTCGCCGACGCAACGAATCGGCGATGCTCCCGTCGAACACTTGGTCCAGGTCCAGCACAGCGTCCCGATGTTGTCGATCGACAACACCTACAGCCGCCAGGAACTGCAGGCGTACTTTGACCGCACCGAAAAGTTGCTCGAAGGCGAATCCATCCAGTGGGTGATGGAGTACAAGATCGACGGCGTCGCGGCATCGGTACGTTACGAAAACGGTCAGATGAAATTGGCCCTGACACGCGGCAACGGCACGGTGGGCGACGACATCACGCACAACATTCGTACCGTGCGCGACCTACCACTATCAACTCGCGGTGAAACCCCTCCTGCCGTGCTGGAAGTGCGTGGCGAAGTCTACATGACCAACGCCGATCTGGCGGATTTGAACCTTCGCCAAGCCGAGGCGGGGGACGAACCGTTCAAAAACACTCGCAACGTCACCGCGGGTACGATCCGGCTGTTGGATCCGGCCATCGCGGCGCAGCGAAAGTTGCGGTTTTTCTGTCACGGCGTCGGTCAAACCGAAGGGCTGACATCCACAACACACATAGATTTCCTAGAAGAGATTGGACACCTGGGGATTCCCCCCACCCCAGACGTTCAGTTGCTCGATGGCGCAGCGGCCGCAATCGAAGCGGTGGCGATCCTAGAGGACGAGATGCCTGACCTGCCCTTCGAGGTCGACGGGATCGTGTTCAAGGTCAACGATTTTGCCCAGCGTGAAAAGCTGGGCATGCGGAGCAAGAGTCCTCGCTGGCTAATCGCCTACAAGTTCGAACGATACGAAGCGACGACGACGCTGAATTCAATCACGGTCCAGGTCGGAAAGACCGGCACCATCACTCCCGTTGCTCACCTGACGCCGGTCGACATCGCCGACACGACGGTATCGCGGGCATCCCTGCACAACGCTGATGAAATCGAGCGGCTGGACGTCCGCGAAGGCGACACCGTGATCGTCGAAAAAGCGGGCAAGATCATTCCCAAAGTCGTCCGCGTCGAAAAGCACATGCGGCAAGGCGAACTCACCAAGTGGACCTTCCCAACCAAGTGTCCCGAATGCAGCAGTGAACTGGTGCGTGACGAAGGCGGCGTCTATATCCGTTGTCCCAATCCACAGTGCCCAGCGCAATTGCGTCAGCGTCTGATCTATTTCGGCAGCCGTACCGGCATGGACATCGATGGCCTGGGGGACGAAGTGGTGGACCTGTTACTGGGGCATGGACTGGTTCACAGCTATGCCGACCTGTATCGGTTGACGGTCGATCAAGTCGCCCAATTGACCTGGCCTCGCCAACGAAAGGGCAAAGACGGCGCCATGATCGATGTCCAATTCGGTCAACTCAACGCCGAAGCCCTGATCAAGGGGATCGCCGCAAGCCGCAATCGCGGGCTGGCTCGCGTCTTGTCGTCCATCTCGATTCGTCATGTCGGACCGCGAGTTGCCCGAGTCATTTCGCACGACTATCACACCATCGAACAATTGATGGACGCATCGTCGGAAGATTTGGCGGCGATCCACGAAATCGGCGATGCGATTGCCAAAAGCGTCACCGAATTTTGCCACTCCACCGCCGGCCAGACCATCTTTCGTGAACTGGCAGCGGCCGGTGTCCAGTTGTCCGACCCCGAGCCCGAACCAATCGTCGGCGACAACCCCATTTTTGGAAAAACGGTGGTTGTGACCGGAACGCTGAAGCAGTTCAAACGCGCGGAGATCAAAGGCCTGATCGAAAAGCTGGGCGGACGAGCATCGACCAGCGTCAGCAAAAAAACCGACTTCCTGCTGGCGGGCGAGAAAGCGGGCAGCAAGCTGGCCAAAGCCAAAGAATTAGGCGTCAACGTGATCAGCGAATCTGACCTTCAAGCGATGTTGGACCAGCGCGAATCCAGCGACACTTAGCGGAACCGCAGCAAACCGCTCAGCCAACGACTGGCTCGGCCGATCACCGAGATTTCCGTCGCTTCGATACGTGCGGCCGCGGCCGCGCCCACAATCATCGGCGCGTCACCGGTTTCATCCAGCTCGATCCGCACCATGTACGAAGTGGCCAAGGGGTTCCCTGAACGGGCGGCATTGGGATCGTCGCGCCGCTGGCCGTTTTCGGAATCGTCAAATTCGGTTCTTGCGATCTCCGTCACACGGCCTTGTAGCTTTACCGACGGCTTCGCCTCCAGAACCATTTTGACATCGCTGCCAAGGAAGATGCGTTCCACCTCACTTTGGTCCAGCACCACCTCGGCGTCCCAACGATCGTCACCAACGATGCTCATCAATTCGAAACCGGGTTCCAGATAGCAACCTTGGTTCCGCGGATCGGTCGGATAACCAGACCAGCTAACCAGACGATTTTTCGCAACCGCGTCAGGTTCCTCGTTCCGTCGCGGGGCGGCGATCAGTTGCCCATCGGCAGGCGATTGGATCACCAGTCCATCGCGACGTTTGGCGTGAGTTTCTAGTTGCTGGTCCAGATCGCGTAGCAGCGAAATTTGATTGGGCAGTTCATTCGCAACTTCGATCGAATCCAACGCGGCACGCTGCATCGATTCGACTTTGGCGGCCTGGGTTGCTTGGCGTCCTTGAATCGTCGCATATTGAAGTTCAACATCCGCATTTTCCAGCGTCGCAATCTTGTCGCCTTCACGGACTTGATCACCGGGCGAACGATGCAGGACACGCAGGATCCCCGAGGTCGCGACAAACAGCGGCGTTTCCTGATGCGGCACGACGCGTGCAACCACCGAAACACCCGACGGGATCGGGTAGGCGGCGGCGACCAACAGCACCACCGCCACAGCAGCCGAGGTCATCAAGCGGTTCATGCGTATGTTCTTTCGACGAGCAGGGTTGCGGAGAAACTTGACGGGAGCACGAAACAAGGCGAACAACATGCCGCCGGTTGCGAACAGGCACAGCAGTCGTCCAACGGACTGTAGACCGTAGGGGGTCAATAGAGTTCCCACCAACCACAGGATCGCCAGCGTTAGGGTCCAGCGATAGACAAAGGCGGCCACTGCGTAGACCAACAATCCAATTCGCTCGCCGGTCGACATCGGATCGGTCGGAAGCTCGTCGACTCCTAGCAACCAATCGTTGGCATAGGCTGCCAACAACCGACGCGACTTTTCCGCAAGGTTGGGAACATCGACCAGGTCGGACAACACAAAGTAGCCGTCGTAGCGAAGCAACGGATTGGCGTTGAATAACAACGTGCTGACGCTACACACCAGCATCACATTCATGGCGGTGTAGTGAACAATCCCGTCCGCAGTGGATGCCCACACGATCGTCGCAATCGCGGCCAACATGACCTCTGTTGCAATGCCCGCCAAGCCGACCGCAGCGCGCTGAAATCGATTGGACAGCATCCAAGAATCCGACGTGTCGCAATAGAGTGCCGGCGTGAACACCAACAACATGGGGCCGATCTGGTGACACTCGCCACCAAAGTGCTTGCACACCAACGCGTGCCCCAATTCATGCAGAATCTTGGTTCCACCGATCACAGCCGCCAAGATCAAAACCGCCTTCAATTGGATCCACTGCCCCATCGCCGGAAATTGGCTAACGAAGGAATCGTAGTGAATCGCAAAAACGTACAGCGAGGCGATCGCCAACAAAGTCCAAGCGACGATTCCCGACTTCGAAAACAGCGGCCGAACCAAGGGATAGATTCGTCGCAGCAGCGGTTCGGGATCGACACCCGGAAACCGAATGAACAACACGCCCGTGATGTGTTGCATCCAGCGTTGTTTCCTTTCTTTTACCGATCGTTCCCGTAGACGTTCGCCTTGCAGCGACACGTCCGAAACCGTCAAACCATTCTGATGAAACCGGAAGATCAGCTGGTTCAATTCGGCCGTCGTTACTTTGTACGGTGCAAATCGCAATTCATACGCACTGCGGATGCTTTCCAGGGACGTCTGACCGTCGAGTTGTTCCCAAACGAAAAATTCGTCTGGCCGCATACGGTGGTACTTCATGGCGATCGGATCCTTGATCACGACAGCCGAATCATGCTTGTGGTTTGTCTGAACGGCCTTCAAGTCGGGCCGACGTCGCACCAGCAGGGCAGGGCCCTTGGCCGCGACTTTGTTCGATGCTGGTCGACCAGCCGACGAACTCGGGACCGACAATGGGCGCAGTTGATTCATGGTTGGTTTCGGGCAACCGATCAGTTGACGTAGAACAGGATGTTTCGTTGCACAAAGTCAAACACGTCACCGAACCAACTGCGCAATGCCGTTCGCCGGCCACACGCGATCTTGGCGGTCACGTCCGCACCGCTGCGCATCGAATCGATATCAAACGCATCGTAGTTTTCGACGTCGTTAGGATGCACGACGACGACCGCGTCCGCATCCACCACATGCTGGCCTTCCTTGTTCAGACGAGACGCCGTCGCCAAGTGGTCCAGTTTTGCCAGGTACGATGCTTCCGGCAATGTTGCCACCGCGAACTGGATCGACAGGTTGGGGTCTGTTTGGGCGGCTTCGATCACGTCGCCCACATCGCGATCAGGAATGTTCAATTTCAACGACCAAGGACCGCTGGGATCAACAACCGACGCCAACGAATTCCCGCGACTAACTGGACGGTTGGTCAACCGCTGTTCCAATTGCCAACCCACCACGGTTCCATCGATCGGGCTGGTGATGATCAACGCTTGACGCTGGGTATCCAGGATCGTTTGCTGTCCACGAAGCCCCGCCAGTTCGCCTTCGACTTGCCGAAGTTCGATGGCAAGCCGACCAGATTGGGCAGGGTCCGCTTGCGAACCAAGTCGTACAGCCTGAATCGAAGCTAAGCGAGAAAGCGCCGTTTCCAGTTCACCCGTCAACGACTCGGCCCGGCTGTCCAGTTCCGCGTTCTCGAGTTCAAACAGGACGTCGCCGGCCTTGACCGACTGCCCATCCCGAACGTGTAATTTTTTGACGATCCCATCGATACTGGCAAACACATCACGTCGCAGGGTCGGCTCGGCCGATCCGTTGGCGATCACGTGATGGTCGACTTTGATGACCATCGCCGCGATCAGCAGGCAAACGCCAACCAGAGACGCCAACATCACCCACGGGAGCCTGCGTCCGCCCAACAGTCCACCGATGGATTTCCAAAGACGTAACCCGAACACGCTGTGGTGTTCCAACGAATTCCGAAGGGCCAACGTCGCTTCGACCCCGACCACCGACATCCCTGATTCGATCGTGCTTGGGACCTGCCCGGTAAAGTATTCCAACACCAAAACGCCGATGCACGGTCCATCACCAATGAATGGATCAAAGTGGGTCGATTCGTCGACGTCTTCCCCAGGTTCGGTGGGGCTGTGCAGCGGCAGAATGATCGCGGATGTCACCCCCGTTTCGTCGAAGTAATCGTCCAGCGGCGTTTGGATTTGCGGTGGCAATGGGTCGCTGCTTGGCACGATCAGTGGACGTGACATGACCACCGCTGTATCGACCATCTGTTCGACGCGAGTGACCGCGTTGCCGCGCTGATCGACCACTGCCACACCGCTGACTGCGGCGACTCGAAATCGACGACCGCGAGCGATTAAGACTGTCGTACGGTCGCACTTCAGCAGGCGTCTGGATTCGTTTGCAATCCGATAGCAGGTTGCGTTGAGGTTCAAGTCACGATGAAACAGCCCAAGCGAACGGTTCATCGCCATCGCTGGATCCTGGGCCGTCGCCAACGTTTGTTCCGTCATCCCAGGGTGAACGCGGGACGGTTGGGGCGCACCGTCGGTCGCCGCATCAGACGATCTAGGTTCGGGAAATCGTGGGATGATCTGGCGTGCGGCGTCGCCGTAACATTTCAATTCGCGAAGATCTTCGACCTGAGTCACCGCGGGCGGGCAACTTTGGTAAGGATACATCAGCAACCACGCGGCACGGGCCGGTTCGGGACTGATCTCGATTCGAAGCCCGCGAGCCATCGAATCCAGCGGCGATCCAGCGGGTGCCGTCACCGAAGTCGCGCCGGCCGTTGCATCGGTCGGTGATGGTACCAAACCAACGTTGCAGGCGACCGGAGCGACGGCCGCGGTTTGCAGGCGATCCGATAAATCTTGGTGCGATATCCGTTTTGCCAGCTGTTCGTCCGCCACCATCAGCATCGGCCCTGGCAGATGATTCGCCAGTACGGCAATCAACCCGCCGCGGAAATGTTCCAACAGCTCGCCCGCCATCCGCCGATGGAAGTCGTCACGATCGACCGATTGGTCAGCAATCGCAGCCACGCGATCCCGAATCAGGGAATCGACCGAAGGAACCGTGGAAGCCGGTCCAGCGGGCGTTGCTTCGGTAGACTGCGATGATGGAGTCAAGGCTGACGCTACGATTGAGGACAAAAGAAAATCGGGAACGATGCATCCGATCGACGTCCAAGCTACTTCCTGAATCGAGACAACGACGCCCACAGCCGAATTTTGGATGCCCGGAACTTGCTGTGCCAGACCGATTGCGCCGTCTGGTCGGATTCTGCGGCAAGGAGGCGTCCGGATCAGCCCCCCCCCGAGCACTGCGGCCAATCTCCGTGGACTGTGGTTCATCCGCCAAGGTGGCGCGGTTCAGGCGAGGTTTCCCCCCCCATTTACGCAGCCGCCATCGAGGAAATCCTCAGCACTTTGCCTAAGCCTAAGGCGTAGCGGTGCGTGACCGGAAATGCATCCCCCCGACCATCGCATCCGTGATGCAGTGTTCGGGCCAGCAATCACTTTTGCCAGCAGATGACTTAGCGAGCACCATGCAGCAGTTCATCGAACTTCAGTTCCAGCTGTTGGTCGCTACCTTCGGCGCCGAGTTCGCGAAACATCTGACTCGGCTTGATATCGCGGCTGTTCTGGTACTTTTCGCTGTCGTATCCCTGGCAGGTGCCTTCCATCCCCCAGTAATAGATCTGGCAGACTTCCATTCCTGGATAGATCCGGACCGGTTGAACGCAGTGCATTTCCAGGGTCCAGGTACCGCAATAGCCCGCATCGCCAAGGCTGCCGCCGGGATTCACGAATAGTCCCAATCGACCGAGCGAACTTCGTCCCTGGATCATGGGGACCACGTCGTGCGTTTCGGTGTATTCGACGGTCCGGCCCAGGTACAGTTGGTTCGGCTGCAGCGTTAGCCCGTCGGCGGGAATCTCGATCCGCCGATACCGATTGGGCGATGCCGCATCTAGCACCACCTCTTCGTAAACCAACACCTCGTGATGAAGCGAAAGGTTGTAACTATTGGGGTTTAGCCGCGATTCCTCGAAAGGATCGATACGCAGTTTGTCACCCTGACGCCGCCGAATCTCATCACCTGAAAGAAGCATGTTTGCTAAGCCGAGCGTGGAGCGGACAGGAAACGGGATGCACGAGGGGCGGGTACGTCCCAAGCAACGACATCAGCCTTACGACGGTGCGATACGTGCCATGAACCCCTGCTGCGAAACGGCGCCCTTCACAGTACTGGCAACCGGCCGATCACAAAAGGCTCCCTCAATCTTAACATTCTCTGGCATCACCGGGGCAGCGTCAATCATTTACTCTCCCCACCGGATGACAACCCCGCTTATAGTAAGAAGGTGACCCGCGGTGCCGGTGCGACCGGAAAATCTTACCAACCAGCAAATCCAGACGACCAACGGGTTTCGCCGAGGTAGATTTTCAATGCACGCGTTTCGGCGCGTGCGGATGTGACCACTGGGAAGTTTTTTTGCCAATCCACTTAGCGGGTAGAACTTCCGCAGCGTCGACTCCATCGGTTCGCCGCCGACGGATCTTTCGTGATCAAGTAGCCCCCCTTAGCGCCGGCCGATGGTCAGCAGCTAACTGAAATACATCATTATCCAGGACAAGACACAGATGCACGCCGACAGCCCCAATCCCTACGCTCTGTCATCGATGGGCACCCCGGCCGCTTTCGCCGCCGAAAACGAACGTTTGGGATTCATCCGTCGCACGTACGCTCACATGACTGGCGCCATTTTGGCGTTGATCGGGATCGAAGCGGTTCTATTTGCCGTCGTGCCCGCTCAGACCATGGAATCATTGGTCGGTCGGATGTTGGGCGGCTGGGGCTGGATGATCGTTCTTGGTCTGTTCATGGGTGTCAGCTGGTTGGCTCGAAGTTGGGCCAACAGCAGCGCGTCCAAAGCGATCCAGTACGCCGGGCTTGGCCTGTATGTCGTGGCGGAGGCGGTGATTTTGTTGCCGATGCTTTACATCTGCATCCGCGTGATGGGCGAACCCAACCTGCCGATCATGGCAGCGGCGATCACGGCGGTCGTGTTCATCGGTTTGACCGCTTTTGTGTTCATCACGGGAGTCGATTTGGCCAGCTGGGGCAAATTCCTGGCGTTGGGCGGTTTGGTTGCGATCGGAGCCATCTTCGCGGGAATCATGTTCGGATTTTCGCTGGGACTTTGGTTCAGCGCGTTGATGGTGGCGATGGCTTGCGGGTACATCCTGTACGACACATCGAACATCATGCATCACTACAACACCAGCCAATACGTTGCTGCATCGCTGGCTCTATTCGCCTCGGTCGTGCTGTTGTTCTGGTACGTGCTGCGAATCTTGATGTCGTTTTCCAACAACGATTGATCCGAGTTCGAAATGGCGTCACGCGTTTGCAATTGAACTTTCCAAGGCCGACCACGGTTGGCTTCGCAAGTATCTGAGCTAGTGGGATAAGTGGATGGACGACCTGAACGATGTAACGAAGTTGCCCGACGACTTTGATGGTCAGGTGCGTCTGTTTCCGTTGCCCGAGTTGGTGCTGTTCCCGCACGCCATGCAACCGCTGCACATTTTCGAGCCTCGCTATATCGACATGCTCAGTGAGTCGCTTGCGACCGACCGGCTGATCGCGATGGCGACGTTGACCGGTGGAGTCGCGACCATGCCCGGCGACTGCCCCCCGATCGCGTCGACGGTGTGCATCGGCAAAATCGTATCGCATGCCGATCTGGGCGATGATCGACACAACGTTCTATTGATCGGTACCCAGCGAGCCAGGATTGTCCGCGAACACGACGCACCAAGATCGTTTCGCATCGCCGAAGTCGACGTCGACCAAGACGTGTATCCGCCCCACGGCGCCGAAGATCGATTGAATCTGAAACGCGACCTGCTAGCCGCCTTTGCCGACATCATCCCCGCCAGCGCCAGTGTGCAGAAGAATCTGCACGAATTGATGGCTGGCCAGATGGGCCTGGGGCCGATCACGGACATCATTTCTTACACGCTGCCGTTCATGGTCGAAGCCAAACTGAAACTATTGGCTCAGCCGGATGTCGATCAGCGGGCCGCGCAACTGATCGAACTGCTGAAAAGCGGCGCCGTTCAACTGCACTCGGTGTCCAGCGAAGAACAATCGTTCGAAACCCAAACCGCCAAAGACGAACGATTCCCACCGCCCTTCAGTTTGAACTGAATCGCCGCTTGGTGACTTTGACTGTTCCGAGATTGAAACGCAAACCGGTGGGGCCGTCTGCTTGGTTACGAACCTGTGTTGACGATGTTGCGAATGAACTTGATCATCAATGGGTGGGCGGGCTTTGCCATTTGTCCGTGGTCATAGCCATCGAGTTCGAACAGTTCGACGTCTTCGTCACCGGCGACCTTCAACATTCGCCAAAAGTAGGCATTCTCTTCGTAGCGACCTAGCATCTCCAGTTCACGATCGCCGGTGATCAGCAAGATCGGTGGAGCGTCAGGGCGTACGTGGTACAGGGGTGCCATCTTGTCGATGATCGGTTGCTTGCCACCAATCCCCTGTTCTTTGCGAACGGTGAAGTGGGTGATGGTGTGACCGCTGTACGGGATCAGTCCGGCGATGTCGTCCGCGTTGAGGTCGTGAGCGGCCAGGTAGCTGCGGTCCAGACCAACCATGCTGGTCAGGTATCCGCCGGCGGAGTGGCCGGCGACAAAAACCCGCTCCCGTGATCCGCCTCGCGACTGAATGTTCTTGATCGTCCATGCCACCGCCGCGGCCGCATCCTCGACGTAAGTCGGCGATTGAACCGACGGATTCAAGCGGTAGTTGGCGGCGACCACCGCGATCCCTTGGCGTTTCAGTTCACTGGGGATCGACTTGCTGCCGCCGGTCAGCCCGCCGCCGTGAAACCACACGACCGTCGCATAGCCTTCGACGTTCGTCGGACGGTAGACGTCCAACCGACATCTCTGCTTGGCCGCCTCGGAAAGGTCATCGCCAGTTCGATACAACAGGTCCGTTTCCGTGGTGTACTCCGTCGCTTGCTTCGCACCTTTGCCGGCGCCATCTTGGGCCCGAACCTCCACACCACCTCGTGCACCGACCAAAACCAAAATAGAAAACAGGATCAGAAGGCGGCGCGTTGGAATCATCGGTGGGTCTCGATTGGTCAATGAGATCGGGGAAGGGGATCGGCGGGGCTGCTAGCCAGTTCGTTGTTAGCCACTTCGCTGCCAGCCGACGGTTCATCCTGTCGAGCTTTCACCAGGGGTGAGTCGCTGGCAGGGCTGCGGCTAACTCAATCAACCAACCGCTAGCGGCGGCTTGGACGATTTTAGTCCAGATCGCAACGCCACAGGGACGTTGGTAGCGAAGAAAGATTTCGTCCAACCGAAGTTGGCCGGGGCGGCGGTTTCGCCGGCTGGTGGCAACACCGACGATGGTATGCGAACCTAGCCGACCGCCGGTGCGTCCCCCATGCATCACCACCATCGCTCCTCCATCCCGTGTCGTGCCGCTTGGACAAACCCATTGACGAACGTTTGCCCCAACCTGCAATCGAACCCGACATCGATATCGGAATTCGGCAGGCCGCTGATGATCGTTTTCGTTCCGGAGTCACGTTGGCGATCGCCGGCACCTTTCTATTCGCGCTGAAATCGATCTTTATCAAACTGGCATTCGCCGCCGGGGCGGATGCGACGCTGTTGTTGACCGTGCGGATGGTGTTGGCGTTCCCGTTCTATGTGGTCGTGCTGATTCTGCTGAGACGGAAGTCCGATTGCCCGCCCATCAGCCGCACAGACCTTCTGCGTTCGCTGATGCTCGGATTTCTAGGGTACTACCTTGCATCGTACCTGGACTTGTCGGGCCTCGAATACATTTCAGCGCAAATGGAACGTCTGACGCTGTTCACGTATCCAGCCATGGTGGCCATTTTGGCATGGTTGTTTTTGGGCGAGATGATCGACCGCCGAATCATCGCCGCAATCGTGTTCTGTTATCTCGGCGTGTATCTGATGTACGGCCAAGAGCGATCGTTGGATGGCGGCCAGAATGTGCCCAAGGGAGTGCTGTTGGTGATCGGCGCCGCGCTCAGCTATTCGCTATACATCCTGTTCGCCAAACCGACGATGCAGCGGATTGGAAGCCGCGAATTCACGAGTCTTGCGATGATCGGATCGACGTTTTTTGTCGGCGTCCATTTCGCTCTCACGCATCAGGTCAGCGATGCAATCGGCGCGGCACCGATCATCTACGTCTATGGCGCCGTGTTGGCGTTCGTATGCACCGTGTTGCCGAGCTTCATGATCAACGAAGCGATCGTGCGGATCGGCGCCACTCGGACGACGGTAATCGGATCCGTTGGCCCGGTACTGACGATGGGTTTGGCGATCGCAGTCTTGGGCGAACCCACATCGTTGCAACACCTAGCCGGCATGGGCATCGCGATCGCAGGCGTCAGTCTGGTGGCCAAAAAGTAAAATCGGGGCAAACCCCGGCCGCCCTCACCGGTGTCCACCAACCGGATCGCGAGCGATCCATGTGATCCGAAGACAACATGTCACGGAAGCGAACCGGTTTGTTCTTTGGTGAACCAAGGCAGGCGAGCGATCCCCGCACTGCCGTGGCTCAGGTCGTCTCGCCCAATTAGGACAGACGAACGATTTGACCCGTTTTAGCACTCTCATAAATGCCGCAGATCACCTCGACGCTGCGGCGGCCTTCGTGGCCATCGAGAATCGATGGACGGTTCTCGTTGATCGACGCGATCACTTCTTCGAATAGCATCGTGTGTCCGTGGTGCCCGATCGCGGACGGGTCAGCAGCACCGCCGCCGGTTTCCGTCTTGCCCGCCATTCGCTGGCGAACCGAATCGTCTTCGTCGGTTTCTTCGGCGAACTGCCACTGCTTGATGTCTTCTTCTTCCAAAATCGCGGTTCCATGGCTACCGCTGATCTCGATTCGCTTCAAGGATCCCGGGTAGGCCGTCGTTGTGGCTTCGATCACCCCCAGAGCACCGTTTGCAAACTTCAGAGTCGCCACGGCAACGTCTTCCACTTCGATTCGTTCGTGAGTCAAGGTGGCCGTCATCGCACTGATCTCGACCACGGGCCCCATCAACCACAGCAACAGGTCCACCGAATGGATCGCTTGGTTCATCAGCGCGCCGCCGCCGTCCAGATTCCAAGTCCCGCGCCACGCACCGCTATCGTAATACTCTTGACTGCGGAACCATTTCACGTAGGCATCGCCCATCGTGATCTTTCCGAAACGACCGGCTTCGACGGCTTCTTTCATCAGCCGGCTGGACTCGTGAAAACGGCTTTGGAAGGTGACGGCCAAACGAACGCCGGCATCATCACAGGCTTGGATGATCTGGTCACAACGCTCGGTCGTGATCTCGAGCGGCTTTTCAACGATCACGTGTTTGCCGGCCTTGGCCGCAGCAACGGCCGGATCCAGGTGTGCGCCGCTGGGCGAACAGATCGCCACCGCTTGGACTTCGGGATCCGCCAACATCGCTTCGAGCGAATCGAAAGCTTTGCACTGATGCTGTTTCGCAAATTCAGCGGTGGGCTCGGGTCGCCGACTGGTGGCGCCGACCAGGTGGGCGCCGGTCGCGTCTGCGATCGCGCGAGCGTGAAAGTTGGCGATCATGCCGACGCCGACAATTCCGATACCGATGGACATAGAGTTTTGGGGGTAAGTGAAGTTCGTTGGAAGTGTTAGGCGAGCAAAAGGGGATCGCCCGCAGCGGACCGCGCCGGATCGGTTACTTGATGACCAAGTTGACCAATCGACCGGGAACGATGATCTGTTTGACGATCGTCTTGCCTTCGATCAGTTCTTTGACCTTCGGATCGGAAAGCGCCAGTTCGGCGAGGGCTTCTTTGGAGGCGTCCGGAGCAATGTTGATCTTGGTTTTGATCTTCCCGTTGATCTGGACAGGCACTTCGATGCTGGTTTCGACCAATGCGGCTTCATCCCAGGTGGGCCAAGCTTCCTTGGTAATCGATCCTTCACCACCAAGCCGTCGGTGCAGTTCTTCGCAGAGGTGCGGCGCGTATGGGGCCAACAGAATCAAGAAAGTCTTGATCGCCTGGACCGGTCGCTTTTCGCTTCGCGTGAAGAAGTTGGTGAACTCCATCATTCTGGCGATCGCAGTATTGAACTGCATGTTCTCTGTGTCTTCGGTGACCTTTTTAATCGTCGCGTGCAGCATCCGATTCTGGTCTTCATCACAGGCATCGCCGGTCAACGTCGGGCTAAGAATGTCGTCGTCCGAATCCTGGTCCACGACCATTCGCCAAACGCGGTCCAAGAAGTTCTTGACGCCACCGACCCCGGTCATCGCCCAGGGCTTGGTAGCTTCCAGAGGTCCCATGAACATTTCGTACAGACGAAGCGAATCGGCGCCAAACTCGCGGACGATCACGTCCGGATTGACGACGTTGCCGCGGCTCTTGGACATCTTGTGAGCCCGGCTGTCGATACGCAGCTTCGGATCGGCACGCAGCACAAACCCGTCGCCCTTTTTGTCAACTTCGTCTTCGGTCAATGACTTTGCCGTCACTGGGTCGCCCGTCTTGGTGACAAAGTTTCCGTCCACGTCTCGTTTCACATCGCTGGCCGAAACGGGGGTTCCCGATTCGGTTTCATAGCCGGTGTATTCGACTTCGCCCAAGATCATGCCTTGGTTGACCAGTTTCCCAAACGGTTCGGTCGTGGTGACGTGGCCGCGATCGAACAGCACCTTGTGCCAGAACCGCGAATACAACAGGTGCAGCACCGCGTGCTCGGCACCACCGACGTATAGGTCGACGGGCATCCAAGCTTTCTCTTTCGCCGGGTCGATCAACGCCTTGTCGTTTTGATTGTCAATGTACCGCAGGTAGTACCAGCAAGATCCAGCCCACTGGGGCATCGTGTTGGTTTCGCGGCGATACCGCTTGCCATCGATGTTCACGTACAACCAATCGTCATCGGCCTTCGCCAACGGCGGTTCCGGGCGTCCGTGTGGCTTGAAGTCTTCCAGATCCGGCAGCCGGACGGGAAGCTGGTCCACGGGGACGCCACGTTTGATGCCCGTCGGATTTCCATCGGCATCGACTTCGTGCAGGATTGGGAACGGTTCTCCCCAAAATCGTTGGCGGCTGAACAACCAATCGCGAAGCTTGTAATTGACGGCTTCATGTCCCGCATCGTGCTGGGCCAACCACTCGGTGATCGCGTGTTTGACTTCGGACGTTTTCATTCCGTCGTAAGGGCCGCTGTTGATTGCGACACCATGACCAGCGAAACACTTTTTGCCTGTCGTGTAGGCTTCGTAGTCGGGGTCCTTCTTTGGCGGGTCAACGACTTGGATGATCGGCAGATCAAATTGCTTGGCGAATTCGAAGTCGCGGACGTCATGCGCCGGAACTGCCATGATCGCGCCGGTCCCGTAACCGGCCAAGACATAATCGGCGATCCAGATCGGGACCGGTTTGCCGGTGACGGGATTCACCGCGTGGCTTCCGGTGAACACGCCGGTTTTGACTTTGTCGCCCTCGGTACGTTCTCGGTCACTCTTGAAGGATGCTTTTTCACAGTACGCGGCGACCGCACTTTTTTGGTCGGCAGTCGTCAACACTTCGGCCATCGGATGTTCCGGGGCGATCACCATGTAGGTGGCACCGAACAGCGTGTCGGGGCGTGTCGTGTAAACACGTAGCTTGTGATCACCAGCAACAAAGTCGACTTCCGCACCGGTGCTTCGGCCAATCCAATCCTGTTGCAGCTTCTTGATGCCCAGCGGCCAGTCGAGTTCGTCCAGACCTTCTAGCAAGCGTTCCGCATACGAAGTGATCCGCAACATCCATTGCCGCAGCGGAATCCGCTTGACCGGGTGCCCACCGACTTCGCTTTTGCCGTCTTGAACTTCCTCGTTCGCGAGCACGGTCCCTAGTTTGGGACACCAGTTCACCAACGCGTCATCTTGGTACGCCAAGCGACGTTCGTCTTGGTAGGCAGCGACCGCCGCATCACCTTGGGCGGCGATGTCCTGCGGAATCGGCAACTCTGCGATCGGCCGCCCTTTTTGCTGTTCGACGTCGAACCAGGTGTCGTAAAGTTCCAGGAAGATGAACTGAGTCCAGCGAAAATAGGACTCGTCCGTGGTCGCCAGCACTCGATCCCAGTCGTAGCTGAATCCCAGCATTTTTAGCTGGCGAGTGAAGTTGTCGATATTCCGCTGTGTCTGGATGCGAGGGTGTTCCCCTGTCTTGATCGCGTGTTCCTCGGCTGGCAATCCGAACGCATCAAACCCCATCGGGTGCAAAACGCTTTCGCCGCGAGCACGCCAAAATCGAGCGGTGATATCGGTCGCGGTGTACCCCTCGGGGTGTCCCACGTGCAGCCCATCGCCGCTGGGATAGGGGAACATGTCCAAGATGTAACGTTTGCGGACCGATCCATCTTCACCAGCGACCGGCAACTTGGGCGTCTGGAAAGTACGGTCCGATTCCCAGAAAGCTTGCCAACGAGGTTCGATTTCGGCGGGATTGTAGCGGGGCATAGGGGGTCCGAACCAAAGAAAGGTGTCAAAGTGCTGATGACGGGTAGGGCATGATTCTAGGAAATCATGCAAAGCAGGGAAGGTGCACGATGAAACGACACCAAGCAAGGCGTCCAAAATCGGTCCTTGGGCCCGCGTCAGCCCGCTAATCGGGATTCTTTCCCATCGAATTGAGTGATCCACGGTCTCGTCGCGGCCGGATTGGATGGTCCAGCCCCATTCGATCGATCCGCTGGCCTGTCCAAAATCAGCCCGCTGGGAAGCCGTTGATTCCCAGAGGATTCCATTTCCGAACGCGGTAAAGCAGTTTCCATCAACGGCCTGTTGATGGAATCGAACTTTCAACAGATTTGGTGGGCCGCTGGCCATCAGTGCACGAAGAATTCCCGGGCGCTCACGGGTCTCGGCTCACTCAAAAGACAAACTCGTCAATGGTTCCGCGATTCGCCGACTGGCAACATCACGACACGGACGCGGCAGCCCCCCCTATAGATCGATATCTTCGATGGATCGACACCGACGATGGGAAGCTCCACCTACCGATCCAACATCACGACGAAGGTCGGCGTATTTCGGTCCCATCGGTGGGCGCATGTCCCGTGCTGCGCGGACTTGTGGAAGAAAACAGATGATGTCCCCCCTGGATTGCGGTAGGCTAACCACTGCGGCCCTCTGTGGCGGGGATCTTATTTTTCGGATCAACCGCAGCTTAGCGCACAAGCGTTCCGAACAGATGGCTTGTGAGTAGTGAATGCATTCAAAGAATGGATAAAACTTTTTGATAGCGGTAAACCGGCGGTCGTAAGTCTCGAATCAAGGGTTAGACTTTCGGGCCGAAGAATGTCATTGGCGACGATGATGCTTTTCGGTTCACAAATTGGTGACGGACTGAGGTGAGGGAACCGGCGATTAATTTGCCGAGATCACTTCCCCCTTGATTCAGTCGTTCGCTGGCGGGCACGCCTTTTTCTAAGATCCCCCCCAATTGATATCGAGTTCATGTCCGAAACCAACGAACCTTCTTTTCCGGCCGACCAACAGGCCCCAGCCGAAGCGGCGCCTAGTCAAGCGGCGGCCGCTCCGGTGACGCCTACCAGCGCTGCCGACAACTCATCGTCTGAGCAACTTTGCGAGAAGATCACGGCCGCATTGCGTCGCAATGATCTGCCCGATGTGCAGTGTCAGATCGAAGAAAAAGGCCCACGGTTGGTTGGCCACGTCAAAACGGATGCGGAACGAGCGATTGCGTTTGCGATTGCTCGTACCACCGCGGGAACGACGACGCTGACCAACGGCATCGACGTCCGCAAACAAGACGGCTGATCACCATCGGCCGATCCGCTTTGGTAGCGACAGCAGACCGCGTCCACCATACTGGATAGGTACAATCGCCTAGTCCGTTCACGCTTCGAAGATCGTGAGGCCGTATCCGATGCACCTGCTGAATGACCTTTTCATCCGCAATCGGCAATGGGCCGAAAAGATTGTGGAGGCCGATCCGACTTTCTTCGAACGGCTGTCGCAGAATCAGCGTCCCAAGTACTTGTGGATCGGCTGCTCCGATAGCCGTGTGCCAGCCAACCAAGTCGTCGGACTAGACCCTGGCGACCTGTTCGTCCATCGCAACGTCGCCAACTTGGTCGTGCATACGGACCTGAATTGTTTGGCCGTCATGCAGTACGCGGTCGAAGTGCTGCAAGTGGAACACATCATCGTCTGCGGTCACTACGGATGTGGTGGTGTGGGTGCCGCGATGTTTCATAAAGAGCTTGGGTTGATCGAAAACTGGCTTCGCAACATTCAGGACGTTGCCACCATGCATCGACCACGTCTGGACGCGATCGAATGTCCGCGTGAACGAGTCGATCATTTGTGCGAACTGAACGTCATCGAACAAGTGATGAATGTCTGTCGCACGACTATCGTTCGCGACGCCTGGCGACGCGGACAGACGCTTGGCGTTCACGGTTGGATCTATGCGATCACCGACGGTCTGCTGAAAGACCTGTCGGTCAATATCCTGTCGACCGACGAGATGGAAGTCGCCTACGAACAGGTTCTAGGGCGTTTCGCCGAATAGATGCGACGTGCGTCGCGATCGATTGCCAATCGCCCGAGATCAGTGATCTGGACGCCCGCGACTCTGGCACCCGCCGCCTTCAATACGCTGGCCTCTGATTCGCCGATTCGATCGCAAATCGATGACGGGGCGCCTTCGCGTGCGTTAGAATGCTTGCCACGGTTTCTGTTCTATGGCACTCGATCGAGCTAGCTGCTGATGCGTCACGCGAACCCGGGATTTCCGACGGTCATTGCCCTGGCTGTTGCTTTTGCGATTTCGCCGTGGATTCCCGCCACCGCGGACGCCCCAACATCCGATTCTGATCGCGCAGTGGCCCCATCGAATTCACCAGCCGAAAGACTGGCGATCGATGCAAACGATTTCGAACCGATGGCTACCCAGACGCATCGCTTCGTTGAACAGTACTGTTTGGACTGTCACACCTCGGGCGCGCCGGCAGCCGGACTGAATTTGGAAGACTTTGACTTCTCGTCTCGGTCGCTGACGGGCCCAGATTTCGATAGTCGAGTTTGGGAATCGATTTTGCGACGCGTTACAAGTCGTCAGATGCCGCCGATCGACGCTTCCCGGCCTAGTGATTCCGAATACCAATCGATGGTCGAACAGTTGGACCGGATGCTGCAGCGCCGGATCGCGGCGTTCCCCAGGCCCGGTCGCACCGATGCACTGCGCCGACTGACGCGGACGGAGTACGGCAATGCGATCCGCGACCTATTGGGAATTCCCATCGACGCCGCATCGATGTTGCCGCCGGATGAATCCAGCCATGGATTCGACAACATCACCGTCGGCGAACTCTCCCCGATGTTGCTCAGCCGATACGTATCGGCGGCACAGTCGATCGCGCGTGCTGCAGTCGGACGCAGCGAAACCGGACCGATTGGGTTGACCGTTCGTGTTCCCGCCGATCGGACTCAGTCGTCGCACGTCGATGGACTTCCATTGGGGACGCGGGGTGGAACGGTGTTCGAACATCACTTTTCGGCCGATGGCGAGTACGAGATCGAACTGAAATTGACGCGCGACCGCGACGAGAAGGTCGAAGGGCTATCCGAACCGCATCAGATCGACATTTTGCTGGACGACGATCGAGTTCATCAGTTCACCGTCAAACCACCGCCCGGACGAAAAGACTTTACCCATGTCGACTCTCACCTGCGAACGCGAATCAAAGTATCCGCCGGGAACCATCGGCTAGGCGTCACGTTCCCCAGCAAAGGTGCATCGCTGGCCCAAACCAAGCGACAACCTTTCGACGCCAGCTACAACCGGCACCGGCATCCACGAAACGAACCTGCAATCTTCCAGGTGTCTTTGATTGGTCCGTTGGAACCTACACCAGAATCATCTGCCGATCGGCGGGGCAACGATTCAAACGCCGCCACCGCTCATACCGATCGCCCCGCCTGGCAAACCACTCGACCGTCGCCCGGTGACGATGCAGGCCAACATGCGGCGATCGCGAAGCCGATCATCCAAGACATCGCGCGGATCGCATTTCGACGTCCAGTGAACGACGACGACACTCGATCCGCGATATGGTTCTTTACCGAAGGCGATCGGGAGAACGGTTTTGACGCAGGGATCGAAGCGGCGTTGACTTCGATCTTGGTCAACCCAAACTTCCTGTTCCGCATCGAATCCGAACCCGAAGGGATCGCCGACGCGGCGTCATATCGAATCAGCGACATCGAACTGGCGTCTCGCCTTTCGTTCTTTCTATGGAGCAGTCTTCCGGACGACCGATTGCTGGAACTGGCGCACACCGACCGCCTGCACGAACCGGCGATCCTGGCCGCCGAAGTCCAGCGGATGTTGGCTGACGATCGCAGTGAATCGTTGACGACAAACTTTGCCGCCCAGTGGTTGTATCTTCGAAATCTGGATTCGATCACGCCTGACCTGCGACTATTCCCCGACTTTGACGACAATTTGCGGCAAGCATTTCGTGGCGAAACGGAGTCGCTGTTTCGTGACATGGTTCAGAACAACCGCAGCGTGCTGGATTTGATCGGTGCGAACTACACGTATCTGAATCAGCGGCTGGCAAAGCATTACGGGATCAGTGGCGTGTTCGGCAGCCACTTTCGTCGTGTCGATTTGCCCGCGTCCAGCGTTCGCGGCGGTATCCTCCGCCACGGCAGCATCCTGACCGTCACCTCCTACGCCACACGTACTTCACCGACCATTCGCGGTCATTGGGTTCTGAAAAACATCCTTGGTACACCGCCGCCACCGCCACCGCCCGGGATTCCCAATCTAAAAGAAAAGTCGACGCTATTGGCGACCAGCGTGCGGCAGCGACTGGCGATGCATCGCGCCGATCCGGCGTGTGCCAGTTGCCACGACTTGATGGATCCCGTCGGTTTCGCACTCGAAAACTTCGATGCGGTGGGCAGATGGCGACTTTATGACGGCGAGCTGCCCATCGATTCGGCGGGCACGATGCCAGATGGCCAAAATATCGATGGAATTGAATCCCTACAGCGGGGTATACTGCAGCGTCCAGAACTATTCGTCACCACGATGGCAGAGAAGTTGATGACCTTCGGCCTAGGCCGTGGGATCGAACCCGACGATGGCCCCGCGATTCGCGACATCGTGCAATCTGCTGCCAAGTCAGACTTCCGATTCGCCGCATTGGTGACATCGATCGTGACCAGCCAGCCGTTCACTCATCGATCGACCCAATCAACCGACGGCAACGCAGTATCGCCGTGACAAGTGCTGCATCGCTAGCGCCGATGCGCTTGAACATTCAGTCCGCAATCGCGATTCGCCCGACCAATCGACCGAGCCCAATCTCGAAAAGGTTTCCTTGATGCTGATTCCACAAAAAGCCCTTTCGCGGCGGACGGTTTTACGCGGTACCTCGGCGGCCTTTGCGTTGCCATTGCTGGACGCGATGATCCCGTCGATGAAGGCGACCGCGGCGACGCCGGCCGCAGCGGCATCGCTTCGACGGATCGGATACATCTATATCCCGATGGGCTTCAACCCGGCCGAGTGGATCCCAGAGGGCGATACGCTGGAATCGCTATCTCCGTCGCTTTCCCCACTGGAACCGGTCAAGCATCAGTTGTCCGTTCTGACCGGGATGGACTTGCAGAACGCCTATCCCGGTTCTCACGCGACATCCAATTCGGCGTTTCTAAGTGCTGCACGAGCCAAGCGGACGGAAAGCACCGACTATCGTTTGGGCACCACCGTCGACCAGATCGCGGCAAAACACATTGGGACCAAGACACAGTTACCGTCGTTGGAATTGTCGATGGATCTGCTGTCCACCGTCGGGCAATGCGACAACGGCTACGCTTGCGTCTATCAGAACAATCTGTCGTGGTCATCCCCGACCACCCCGTTGCCCAGCGAAGCCCATCCACGGATCGTCTTTGAAACCCTGTTTGGTGACGGGGGCACACCCGAGCAGCGCCGCGAGGCCCTTCGCAAACGCGCCAGTCTTCTGGACTCGGTGACCGACGAGATCAAGCGGCTCAAGAAACGCGTTGGGCCTTCGGATCGCAACAAGATCGATGGCTACCTGGAAAGCATCCGCGAAGTCGAACGACGGATCCAACGCGCCGAAGCGACCGCCAAGGACAACCCGTTGCCAGATCTGGACCGCCCGGTCGGTGTGCCTGCCCAGTATGCCGATCACGCACGACTGATGTTCGATCTTCAACTGTTGGCGTTCCAAGGTGATATCACGCGAGTCGTTTCGTTCCAATTGGCACGCGAGGCGAGCACACGCACCTATCCCGAAATCGGCGTACCCGATCCGCACCATCCGATCACCCACCATGGCAACGCCCCCGAAAAACTGGCCAAGATCGCCAAGGTCAATCAGTTCCATGTGTCATTGTTTGCAGAGTTCCTGCAAAACCTTGCCAACACGCCCGAAGCGGGAGGATCGCTGTTGGACCACACGCTGTACCTGTACGGCAGCGGCATGGGTGATTCGGATGCACACGACCACACCAATTTGCCAATCTTGGTCGCTGGCGGTGCGGCCGGCAACATGCGAGGCGGCCGACACATCCGCTACGATTCGCCGACTCCGCTGGCCAACCTGCATCTAACCTTGTTGAACAAAGTTGGTGTGCCGTTGGAATCATTCGCGGATAGCGATGGCACGGTCGACGAACTCTTTGACCCGGTCAATCTGTAACCGCAGCCGTCTTCCGTCCAACCAACCTGACACGTCCGATGAATCGAATCTTTGCCATCGCCACAGTGGTGCTGTTGCTGTGTTTGGGCCATCCAGGTCACGCCGAAAACGTTGCCTGGACCGAACTGCATCGCGCGGTCCAGCAACAGTCCGTGGCCGACGTTGCCCGGCTGATCCAACAAGGTGCGGATCCATCGGCCGCCAATTTGTATGGTGTCACGCCACTGTTGCTCGCGTGCCAGTTGGGCAGTCATCCGTTGGTCGAACAACTGTTGGCCGCCGGTGCCGATCCCAATCGATCCATCGCTGGCGGGCAAACACCCCTGATGACTGCCGCCCGAACGGGAGATCCTCGCTGCGTCGAATTACTGATTCAGGCCGGGGCCGATGTGGACGCGACCGAGCGTCGAGGGCAGACGGCCCTGATGTGGGCGGCGGCCGAAGGAAACACCGCCGCGGTCGATGCATTGCTGCACCGTGATGCCGATTGGAAAACGAAGACCAATCAGGATTTCACCGCAATGTTGTTCGCCGCACGTGAAGGCCATCTGCAAACTTGCCAACGATTGGTCGATGCCGGCGCAGACGTGAATCAAACGATGGCACCGTCCAACACATCCGGTCGAAACCCACGCAAAGGGATGACCGCGTTGATGTTGGCCGTGGAGAGCGGACACTTCGAACTCGCACTGTGGTTGGTCCAAAACGGCGCCAATCCCAATGACCAAAGCAGCGGCTACACTCCCCTGCATGCAGTCACTTGGGTTCGCAAAACCGACCGCGGCGACAATGTCGAAGGGGATCCCGCCCCACGCGGTTCGGGCAGTGTGAACAGCCTGCAATTTGTCGAAAGAATCGTTGCTGCCGGTGCCGATGTCAACGCAACTCTAAAACGTGGCCCGAGTGGTCGAGCAAAGCTGAACCGCAAGGGTGCCACGCCATTCCTATTGGCAGCCAAGACGGCTGACCTGCCGCTGATTGAGACGCTACTGCGATTGGGCGCTTCACCAACGATCAACAACGTCGACGATTGCAACCCGTTGATGGCCGCAGCAGGCATCGGTGTGGTGGCCGTTGGCGAGGAAGCCGGAACGGAATCGGAGGTGCTGGCCGTCATCGACCGAATGGTCCAGCTAGGTCTGGACGTGAACCACGTCGACAAAAATGGCGAAACTGCCATGCATGGCGCCGCCTATCGCAACTACCCGTTGGTGGTCGCCAAACTATCATCGCTTGGTGCGAAATCGTCCGTTTGGAACCAAAAGAATCAATACGGTTGGACACCAGTGATGATCGCAAGCGGCAAACGGCCAGGTAGTTTCAAACCGTCGCCTGAAACGATCGCCGCTTTGAACCTTGCGATGGATAGCGAAGATCCGAGCAAGCTGACTTCTGCCCACTGAATGCGGAAAGCCTGTCAGATTCTTTTTTAAAATCTGCGTGCAATTTTCCATTTCGGTCCGGTTCGCACGATAGCTTCTGCATCCCCCACCAGAAGGAAACTTCGGTTTCCACACCGCGCCAATTCGTCGGTACGCACGCAATCCTGCGGTTCTTTTCGAAGGGTCGCAAATCCCGATCCCCTTTTCGGAAAGCACTGGGGAATCCTGGGTTGGCATTCGATGTTTCTTTCGCATCCTCGTCAGCGGTATAGCGAGGTGTTGTCAGTGATCCCAGGATGGCAAGTCGGATCATTCAGCTGGAAAGGTTTCAATTCAACCGCGTGCCGCCCCGATCCTGCGCTGGGCCAACTTGACGGGCGAAATCAATGGGTCGTCTAACCAACTTGCCAAAGGAAACTTTTCCGCGACGGCATGCTATTCGCAGTTGGGTTTCATGTTGTTTGCCAAGCTTCGGGGGAAGACGACCAGCGGCCGTTGCGACCAGAAATCACTATTGCCAGCAACGCACGATTGTCGTGAAAATGGTTTTACCCCGATTGGCATTGACGGTCTCCTGTCATCGCGTCGTTCACACTGCAAGTCGATTTTGGCAACCTGTGGATGGATCGTGCGAGTTTGAACTTCACTAGCGGCACAGTTTGATGATTCCACTCGATGATTTTGATGCGTCCACCGGGCGAGACGTCCAGTGTTCCGGAGCTCTTCGCAAGACCGGGGTACGTGAACTGAGTATGGTTCGTGTGAAAGTGGATGGCGATAAGTTAAGTTTGGAGGGCATCGTCGGTTCGTTTTATATGAAGCAGTTGGCAACCGAGGCGGTCCGACCTCACGCCAACGGACTCCAAATTCGAAACCGACTAGAAGTGACCTCTTCGCCTGCCCAATCCTGATGCTGGGATGGGCTCAGTTCCACAGCGTCCGCTTGGCGGTTGGACCTTGCCGCCATCAAATCCGGCTCCAGTCCATCGACCCGTTGATCGGTTGCCTTTTTCCAAGCCGCAATTAGCGATCGGTGCATTGTGGTAGATGAAGGGGATTGCCCGCTGGGCTAGACTGTCTGGGATGCTTTGCCTGCGGATGCGTTTCTTCGCGACAGGAATGCAGCACCTGACACACCGGAGCGGACGATGGATGCAGTGAAAGTTTTGGGCAGTCTCCTTAGCCAACGAGCATCCCGAACGGGCGGCAATGGCGCTGTGCTCGGACAGATCCTAAGCGGGATTGCAGACGCAAATGATCATCACGATCGCCACCCGCATCACGATCGCCCTGATCATCATGATGGTGATCAACGTTTTGCCGATCAACATCACCAGCCGCTGGAACACATGGTGCGTGATTCGATCGGTCGTCATCATCATGGTGGCGGACAGTTGCCCAGCCAGGCACAGCGATGGGTACGTCATTCCGATAACGCTGGCTATGGCCGCGGCGGGTACAGGCCCGAACCAGGTCAACGCGTCGTTCGCGGCGCCCCACGTCCACGTCACGACATCCACCAAGATCATCACAGCGGACTTGGTTACGATCGGCGCGCCGAGATTCTGATCGAGGCGATGGTGATGGCGTCGCAGGCGGACGGGAAAATTGACGCGGCCGAGCAGGAACGCATTCTGCAGCAGTTGCAACCATTGGACCAGGACGAATTGCAGTTCCTTCGTCGTGAATTTGGCAGACGCCACGACGTGCACGCGTTCATTCACGCACTGCCAAACGGAATGGAATACGAGGTCTATCAAGTATCGCTGATGGCAATGCATCTGGACACGAATCTAGAAGCACAATACCTGCGTGAATTTGCGAAGTGCTTGCGAATCGATCCGCAGGTCTGCAATCGCATCCACCGTCGCGTTGGCGCGCCGACGTTGTTTTAGGCTGCGGAAACCTATCAAATGCCCGATCCAAGTTCTCGCGACGCTGACGAAAAGTCGAACGCGAATGCCTGCGCCGTCCCGAAAATTCAAAAGTGGTTCCAGGATGGATTCCACCGATTCCTAAAGCCATTCCTTCGGCGTCATTTTCATGCCGTCGGAATCGACCGCCACACGCTAGACCAGTCCGGGCTTCGCGACGATGAACCGTTGCTGGTCTACGGAAACCATCCGTCATGGTGGGATCCGTTGGTCGCGCATTTTTTGAATCGCAATCTGTTTCCGACACGTCAATTCTATGCCCCCATCGATGCGTCGGCACTGCAACAGTATCAAGTCTTTGCAAAGCTTGGGTTCTACGGCGTTGAAATGAACTCGGTATCAGGAACGTCCGACTTTCTGAAGCAAAGCCGTGCGATCTTGGAAAGTCCCGGTACCGCGATTTGGATGACCCCCGAGGGACGCTTCGCGGACGTTCGTGACCACCACGCACCACTGATGCCCGGGCTGGCCCATTTGTGTTCGCGTCGAAACTCTGGATGGGTGTTTCCGCTGGCGCTGGAGTACGTTTTCTGGGACGACCGATTACCGGTTTGCTTGGCTCGTTTGGGCGTCCCCATCAACATCGCCGACTTTCCAAACCTCGAAAAATCCCAGTGGAATACGATGCTGTCCGACCGACTTCGCACGGCGCAAACCGATCTGGCCGCCGATGCGATCGCACGCTGCAGTGACCCATTCGACAACCTGCTGATCGGACGTGCGGGCGCCGGGGCTAGTTACGATTGGTTCCGCTGGGTTCGATCCAAAATGACGGGCAAAGAATTTCGTCCTCAGCACGGGGATCAATTCCAATGATTCTGACTCTATCAATCGTTGGATTCATCCTTTCACTGATCCCGGCTTTGATGTTCATCGCGAACCTTCCGCTGTTTTGCGTCATGGATCGCGGTGGCGATCGATCTGCTAGCGATCATCGGGATGCCGCCGATAACGCTGCATCGGAACTAGAATCCGGCGTCGCGAATCTTTCGACGAGTTCCCCCGGCGAAAAACCGCTTCCCCACTCGGCGAGCGACCATGCACTCGCCCGATCAGCCCCCTTCCACACAGAGCCACCATCGGTTTCGGTGCTGGTTCCAGCCCGAGACGAACAGGCATCGATTGCCCGAAGTATTGAATCGATCCTTCAAAGCCAAAATGTGAACGTCGAAGTGATCGTGTTGGACGATCATTCGACGGACGACACCGCTGCGGTGGTGGACGCGATGGCCCGGCGTGATCATCGCGTCCGGTTGGTTGCGGGGAAACCGCTGCCCGATGGTTGGAACGGCAAACAACATGCGTGTTTCCAGCTAGCGCAGTTTGCGAGTTACCAGAGATTGATGTTCCTAGACGCCGACGTTCGGCTGGCCACCGATGGACTGGCCCGATTGATCGAATATCAGGACCGGAACAAAGTCGCATTGCTCAGCGCCTTTCCACATCAGGAAACCGGAACATGGCTTGAAAAGTGGATCATCCCGCTGATGCACTACATCCTGTTGGGGTTCCTGCCCTTGCCCCGAATGCGTCAGAGTACACATCCGTCGTATGCATCGGGTTGCGGTCAGTGTTTCCTGACGATGCAAAGCGACTATATGGCGGCAGGCACCCATCAATCCATCCGCGGGTCACGTCACGATGGCCTGAAACTGCCACGCGCCTTTCGGATTGCCGGACTCAGCACCGATGTTGTCGACGGCACATCCATCGCCACCTGTCGGATGTACACCAACGCGGCGGAAGTCGTCCGCGGTGTCCTGAAAAACGCGATCGAAGGGATCGCAAACCCAAGGTTGATCGGTGTGTTTTCGATCTTGCTGTTGGGCGGCAGCGTCCTGCCATGGATCACGCTGGCGTTCGCGATCGCACAGAGGAATAGTTGGGCAATCGCTCTTTCCGTCATGGCCGTCACGGCGGGGCACGCACCACGCGCGATTGCGGCAAAGCGGTTTCGACAACCGTTGTTGGGCGTGGTCTGTCACGGTCCCGCCGTCGCCCTGTTTGTCGCTCTGCAATGGATCGCACTGGCCAACCACTTGATGGGCCGCCAAATCGCGTGGCGCGGCAGAACGGAAACTTAAACCGCCAACGTTCGGACCGATGGCCTTCGGGATCAACGATTCGGTCACGGCCAGATCAACACGGGGGCCAGCGGCGTTCGCCCGCATACCTCGCCGCGAAGACACCGAAACGGTGTCCTGAGGCGTCCACGGCGTCGGCGAAGACGACGTTGGTTCCCGATCGAACGATCCCGCCGGGGACCTAGCTAACAGCCTTCGCAACTTCACGCGACTTGCGTGACAAGAGTGCGTTGGCTTGTTCGTCGTCGACAAACTGCTCGGTCTTGGGATCCCATTGCAAGTCGCGTCCAAGCATCAAAACGATGTTGCACATGTGGCAAGACGTCATCGTTCGGTGATGCGACCAGACGTCTGAAATGGGCTGGCCGCGATCCTCGATGCACTCGAAGAAATTCTTCATGTGATTCCCAGGGTTCTTGCCTTTGCACAGCTTGATGATCGCTTCGTCCAATTCCGCACGATCAGCGTCGGTCAGATTCGAAACCGGTGCACCTTCCAGCTTTCCGCGATTGACAAAGATCCGGCCCTTGTCGCCTTCGAACAGAATCCCGTTGGGAAAATCAACGTTGTCGCCTTCGCGTCTGTAGTGATCATTGACATTCATCACCGATCCGTTGGCGAAGGTCAGATCGATATCAAAGCTGGTGGCCGTATTGTATCCGTTCGGCAGCGAAGCTTCGCCATCCAAATACGCATTCCAATTGAAGTCCGTCGGCACGATGTCGGGGAACTTTCCAGTCCCCGAGATCTTGACGGGGCCATCTTCGCCCGGTGCCAGCGCCCATTGTGCGATGTCGATGTGGTGAGCGCCCCAGTCGGTCATTTTGCCGCCGGAATAGTCAAAGTACCAACGGAACATTCTTCGGCGTTGTTCGCTGTACTCTGCTTCCGGGGCTGGGCCAACCCACATGTCCCAATCCAGATCGTCCGGGGCTGCCGTCGATTCGAAGGGACCATCACCGGGGGCTCCGCCGATCGCGATGTACGCGTTGACGTTGTTGCCCAGTCGTCCGCTTTGCACCATCGCAACGGCAGTCAGGAATAGATCTTTCGAACTCCGTTGCTGGGTTCCGACCTGAAACACTCGGCCTGTCTTCTCGACGACCTTGCGAATTTTCTTGCCTTCGTCGATCGTCAACGTCAGCGGTTTTTCGCAGTAGACGTCGGCGCCGCTTTCCAAAGCCGCAATAGCGATCGGGACGTGCCAGTGGTCAGGGGTGCCGATCGTGACGACATCTAGATTCTCCTTCTCCAGCATCTCGCGATAGTCGCGATACTCGTTCAGCTTCCCACCGAAATCCTTGTTGAACTCGGCGGTGTGCAGGTCATCCACATCGCAGACCGCGACCATATTGGCAAACTTGGCGGCTCCACGGGCGATGCTGCCACCGCGGTTGTACCGACCTCGGCTGCCACCCACGCCGATGCTGCCTAGCCGAAGCTTCTTTTCACTATTTTCCTGGCCCAAAACCGTCCCGCTGACGGACAAGGCGGACGTGGCGGCAGCGGTGGCTTTCAGAAAGCCTCGTCGAGAAGAATGCATGTGAATGGAGTCCTGAAGATCCGAGAATGGAAGAATAGATAACCGTCTGAAGCGCCCCGATCGATGGAACCTGACAGCAACAGTCCAAGAGGATAACGGATCCCAGGGCCCCATTGGGGTGGCAAACCTGGCTTCCAGGCGTATCTTTTGGGTAGCCCCACACGGCTGGCTTGCGACGATCAGGCCGTTTGAACGCCGCTGGTTGCAGCTGCCCAAAATGAAATCTGGTGTACAATGCACCTGCTCGCGCCGCGGCCTTTGGCGATTTTCGCCCCAGTAAACGCTGCCTGTGCGCCAGAACCTTACCCCCCCCCCCCGATTCCATCGAGTGATCGCACGCATGAAGATTGGCCCCCCGTTCCCGGTCTTACAGTTCCTGGCTCTTGCCGTTCTTTTTGCGGGGCCGCCAACCTTCGCCGACGACGCTGGCAAAGCTGCCTCCAACGCCGTCAAGCTGGAACCCGGCCGACGCATCGCCGCAGTCGGCAATGCCACAGCCGAGCGAATGAATCTATTCGGCCACTTCGAAACGCGTTTGCACCTGCAAACCGCAGGCGACAACCTGGTGTTTCGCAATTTCGGTTGGCCTGCCGATGAAGTCGGTGTTCGTCAGCGACCTAGCAGCTACACCACGATCGATGACCCGTTGAAGGTCTACGGCGCCGACACGTTTCTTTGCTTCTACGGATTCAATGAATCGTTTGCTGGCGATGACGACGCGAGTGTCGCATCGTTTGTCGAACAGTATCGCAAATGGATCGCCGAATTGGCGTCGACTTACGCCGCCGCCGACAAACCGACTCAGTTCGTGTTGGTCAGCCCCACCGCGTTTGAATCGACCGGCAACGAATTCCATCCCGACGCCGATCAACGGAACGCCAGCCTGCGTCGCTACAGCGATGCGATCGCCAAGCTAGCCGCCGAAGACGGACACGGATTCGTCAACCTGTTTGACGAAACGGTGACCGAGTTCCAAAGAGAACCGGGCGCCCAGTTCACCATCAACGGTGCGCACCTGAACGAAGCTGGCGATCAAATGATTGCCGACCTGATCGACGCCCAATTGCTGGGCGGCAAACCAGCCAACTGGACCACCGAACAATACGAAAACGTTCAAAAGTGGGTCAACGACAAGTCCTGGTTGCACCAACAAGATTACCGGATGCTGAACGGTTGGTACGTCTACGGCGGCCGCCGAACCTGGGACACCGAAACGTTCCCCACCGAATACCGGAAAATCCGGGCGATGAATGAAGTGCGAGACCAGTACATCTGGGACTTAGCCTCCGCGAAGCCGGTTCCGGAAATTCCTGACGATTCGAACACCGGCGAAGTGTTCACCCCCGAAACAATGTTCGGCACCCGTGACGAAAACTTCCGTCAAATGCGCGAGCCCGAAGAACTGATCTACCCGACTCCCGAAGAGTCGATCGAAATGATGAAGGTTCCCGAGGGTTTCAAAGTCGAACTGTTTGCGTCGGAACGCGAATTTCCCGAATTGGCCAACCCCAATCAGATCGCGTTCGATTCCAAAGGTCGCTTGTGGGTTTCCTGCATGCCGAACTACCCACAGTGGCAACCCGGCGCGAAACGCCCCGATGACCGACTGCTGATTTTGGAAGACACCGATGGTGACGGACGGGCCGACAAGTCCACGACGTTCTATGACAAATTGATCTGCCCCACCGGTTTCGAATTCTATGACGGTGGTGTTCTGGTGGTCGACGAACCACGCATTCTGTTCTTGAAGGACACCGATGGTGACGATCAAGCCGACGAAGTGATCCAATTGGTCGATGGGATCGCCACCGACGATACCCACCACACGGTCGGTGCCTGGGAATTTTCGCACAGTGGTTTGCTTCACATGTTGGAAGGGATCTCTCTTTCGACAACGTTGGAAACACCCTGGGGCGCCTTCCGCAACCGAAACCGTGGCGGCACCTACATCTACGACACGCAAACGATGGATTTCCGCCACTTCGTGACTCCGGGCTACGGCAATCCGTGGTGCTTGGTTTTCGATCAATGGAACAACGGGATTGTCGGCGACGGAACCAACGCCAAGCAGCACTGGACCGCCCCACTATCGGGCAAAGAAGTTGACACGCGAAAGACGCTTCAACCCGTCTTCGATAACGAAGGCATGCGTCCCGCGGTTGGCAATGAATTCCTGCTGTCGCGTCATCTACCCGATTCGATGCAGGGCCAATTCATTTACGCCTGTGTGATCAACATGCACGGGATGCCCCGGTTCAATCTTCGCGACGAAGAGGGCACCGCCGGCATGGCGGGCGAACGAGTCGAAGATCTGTTGTCGTCCACCGACATGACGTTCCGACCTGTGGACCCCAAGATTGGTCCCGACGGAGCAATCTGGTTCGGCGATTGGTGCAATGCGTTGATCGGTCACATGCAGTACTCACAGCGTGACCCGAATCGTGACCACACTCACGGTCGCGTCTATCGAATGATCAACCAGAACAAACCGTTGTTGCCAATCGTCAACATGGAAGCATTGGCGGTGCCAGAACTGTTGGACCAACTATTGGTTCCTGAACTACGCACCCGCTACCGCGTTCGACGCGAACTACGTCTTCGCGACAAGGCCGAAGTGCTGACCGCGATCAATGCTTGGATCGAAGGCGATGTCGCCCCCCATCGTTTGTGCGAAGCGATGTGGATGCAGGAGAGTTTCAAAGCAGTCGATCCCGCACTGGTCCAGCGAATCATGGCCAGCGACGATTGGCGTGCTCGTGGTGCCGCAGTGCATACGGCCGCCAACGAGATCACTCGCATGCCATCGGCCGCATCGCTGATCGCAAGCGCCGCAGCAGACGAAAACCCTCGCGTCCGATTGGAAGCTGTCCGGGCTGCTAGTTTCTTGGAAACCGACGACGCCCTCGAAGTCGCGCTTTCGGTGGTCGACATGCCCATGGACTATTGGATCAGCTACACGCTGGAACACACCCTGCACGCACTGGAACCGCTTTGGAAAACCCAGCAGTCTGGTGAAAACTTCCTGGCCTCCAGCAGCGAATCGGCCCAACGCTACTTCAAACGGTTCCGTGCGATGAGCGGTCCCGGCGGAGCAGCGTTTGCACCTTTGGAGATCGCAGACGACGTGGACGCCGCCCCCCAAGCTCGTTCGCGAGCGATCCACGAATTGGCGGGCATCCGGGGCGGCAATCGTCAACGCGGTGAAGCCGTCTTCAAACAAGTTTGCTCGGCATGTCACAAAGTCGGTGAACTGGGCAAAAAATTCGGCCCCGACCTCAGTGCGGTTGGTTCACGAATGGACGCTGAAAAGTTGATCCGAACCATCGTGATGCCCAACGAAGAAATCGCCAAAGGTTACGAAACCGTGCTGCTGTTGACCTACGACGGAACCACACACACCGGTTTCATCCTGCGTGAAGATGACGAATTCATCACGCTGGGGATCGCCAACGGCAAAGAAGAAACGTTGGAAAAAGAAGAAATCGAAATCCGCAAGGACATGAAGGCAAGTTCGATGCCCGAGGGCTTGGTCAAGACGATCGCGCCGGTTGAGTTCTTGGACTTGATCGAATACCTGAAGGCTCAGAAGGACATCAACCGCGTCAACGACAAGGGTTGGGTTCGTGCTGAATACCAAAAGGAATTGCCGCTTCGAAAACAGGGCGACGCGATCGAAATTTCGCGTGGTGCTGCGGTGAAGCTAGGTGATGGCTTCCAAAACAATGCCTACAACACCGACACGCACTTGCTGTTGTCGCCAATCATGCGAGACGCCCAGGATTTTGTGTTCCACTCGGATCACGATGTCAAGAATCCATTTGTTACGATTCGTCTAGAGAAGAGCCAGCCGATTTCGAAGCTTTGGCTCCGCAATCGCGTCAACAGTGCGTTCCACTATCGCACCGAAGGATTGACCGTCTGGGTCAGTGACGACAACAAGGACTTCACCAAGGTTTGGTCCGCGGACGAAATGATGGGTGAATGGGTCATCGACTTCCCTGCCGGAACGACAGCCAAGTACATCCGGATCGGGCTGGATGGCGAAGGCACCTTCCACCTGTACCAAGCCGCCGTGTTTGGTCCAGAAGCGAAGTAGTTTGATAGTCAAGAAATCCGAGCCGTACTGAAATCGTTCGGCTGAAATCAAATCAGATCGGGTCGCCCATCGCGGTGGCCCGATCTTTTTTTTTACTGCATCGCCGATCACTTCGTCGTGTTGTGGCTTCGCGTCCGCAGACTTCCAAGGCACGCACACCAACGTCCATCGCGGTTTCAATACGCATCCGCATCGTAGAAGACCGCGATCCAAATGGTCGGACACGAATCGCTGGTACGATCGACTCGATGCCGACGATGGGCGTGGATGAAAACATAGTCCCCCGCTCGCATCGTCCGCGCGACCGCTTCATCCTCGAAACGCAGGTCCGCTTCGCCAGCGATCACCGCAACCCATTCATGCTGCGACTGGTCGTACCACTGGCCCGGTGGCGTTGCTTGGCCATGCGAAACAATCCGCTTGATGCGAAGGGACTGGTTCGCCGATCCAGCCACGACTTCGATCAGTTCCTGGGGCAAGACTTGGTCCGTACCCGCAAACAGGTTTCCATCTTGGGGGATCTGCATTTCGGGCAACCTATCGGATCAAAGAGTTGGGCATTTCGCGTAGGTACATGTACACCAGCAGGGCCAGCGAAACGATGTCGGTCGCCAACAGAGTGGCCGCAGCGATCAAACCAACCTGCCAACTGACATACATGAACGTCGTCGCGGTCATGGCGGATACTGCGAACAGGAAGGTCGCTGTCAAGCTGATCGTTTCGCTGCGTGGCACATAGGCCATTCGAACCTCGTGAAAGAACGCATAAGCCAACAGGATAAACAAGATCATACCCCCGATGCTGTATTCGCTTAGTTCCGGAACTGCGATCGCTGCGTCGTAGAAACCGTGCGCTAGCATCACCAATAGAAAAACCAACAACGCATGACTGACGTCCTGTTGTTTCCAGATCACCCTCGCGACGGCCAACCCGATCAAGCCCGTCATGGCAATGTGAGCAAAGTTGGCGGTCAAAAATCGTCCCATGGAATCGGTGCCACCGCTGCGGCTGAAATAGCCCATGTTTTCGACCATTGCAAACCCCAGCCCAACCGACGCCGAAACCAAAAGTGCTTCGATGGTGTTTCGACGTGACGCCAAGAACGGCATCAATGGCAACAGCAGCAACAATTTGGCGAGTTCTTCACGCAGTCCCACGCCCAACACGTAATACTTGACGTTCTGGAACCAATCGTCGCCTTCCAGCAAATCCCAGTTGATCTCTTGCCAGATGTTCAACAGATGCGTGGGCCAGATGCTTAGACAACCAAGGGCAACGCCGACCAGACAAAGCCACCATCGAACGCCGGTGCGAGCATCGGCCTGGCCCATCTGCATCAGCACCACAAACCACCCCGCCGCCGCAAAGACCGCCAAACCGGCCGCCATGGCGTTGTCCATCCTCTCGGCCATCAAAAGCGGAATGATCCAGAAGATTTTGCCCCAGTCCTGATCCGATTCGGCAATCAAAAGTCGATCGCTCGGCGAGATCAGCGACTGATACTGCGGGTCGCTCGCCAGCCGACGAATGGCCGTGACGTCATTGGCGGCGTTGTAGCAATCCACAGCGAACTGGCGAGCGATGGGTGAATCGGACACGTCCACCTCGGCTTCGAAATTTTTTGCCGCGGCCTCGTACCGCTGCTGACTCAGGTAGAACGCCCCAATCGCCAGGCGAGAATACGCGACCCGCTGATCCGCCATTTGGACCAACGTTTTTGTAGGGACTTCATCCTGGACGCTTCGAATCAGCTCGACAGCGATAGTCGATCGATCGCCATCGTCACCGATCATGGACGCTGCTTGTTCAGGATCAATCCAATCAACGTCTGCGGAAAATGCGAACGCAATCAACAAGTGCTCGTACGGTACGTTCTGATTGCGAAGGTCGTCGATTCCGCCGGATGTCAACGTCGCCTGCCGAACAGCGGCAACCACATCCCCAATCGAATTCGAATCCGGTGAATATCGGTGCGGCAGACGACTGGTGATCACCCCACCGATGACCCCGATGGAAAGCACGACGGCCACCATCTGCCAAAGGAAAACGGGCTGAGTCGTCTGCTGACGAAGGAAGGTCTTCCAGTTCATGATGGACAAGGATCCGGTGGCAGAGTCAAAACAAAGATGCAACGCAAGCAGCATAGTGGGAACGGCCAGGGCGAACTCGTTCAGCCACTTCGCCCGTGGGCTGCGTTGGAGCGACCATCCGCAGGGCGCTGCCCGCGAAGGCTTCCACCAAATTTCACTCACACACTTGCTTGGCGACTTAGGAAACGTAGCGTCCGAAGATGTCGACGTGAACTCCAGTCACCGATCCGGCAGGCGACCGGCAAGATTTTTGCATGGGAAGACCGATCAGGAGAACGGTTCCTGATCGCATCCGACCGGTTCGGGCCGCCGATATTCCACCCCGCCGCCCCCATGCTGCTAAAATCGTCCGCAGGTCCGAATCCAGACGACTCGGATCCTGATGGCCCGGGCCGCCGCTGGTGTGCCCATCGGCCTGGCTGCTATTCCCTGGATGACCTGCTTTTGATCGAGGCCCCCCCGAGTGTATCGAAACTTGTTGATGATGATGGTTTGCGTTGCGGTGTGCGGCGTCGATTCGGGCGGTCGCTTGCACGCGATGGCCCCGGAAGTGCGAATCGAAACCGACCTCGTCTATGGCGCGGATGACTCAGGTTATCAAAAACTTGATTTGTACCTGCCTGTCGATGCCGGGGGACGTCGTCCCGTTGTCATCTTTGTGCATGGTGGAGGTTGGAAGGGGGGCAGCAAAGCCAGCGGCAAGAAACACGCAGCTTGGTTGGCCGAACACGGCTTCGTCGTGGCCAGCATGGACTATCGGCTGACCGATGTGGCCGGTTGGCCCGCACAGATCAACGATGGATATGCAGCCGTGCGTTGGATTCGAGACCACGCAGATCAATACAACCTGGACCGCGATCGAATCGGAGTCTGGGGCACATCAGCCGGGGCTCACCTTGCCATCCTGATGGGAAATCGACCGGACCCGCAAGACCATCCAACATCCAGCCGCGTGCAAGCAGTATGCGACTGGTTCGGCCCCAGTGACCTTTCCACGATGCCGCCCAACATCGTGGACGAAACACGATCGGCGGCTCAGGTTGCCAACAGCAATGGCGCCAAGTTGCTGCGTGCCACGGTTTCCAGTGTTCCGGAATTGGCGCAAGACGCCAGCGGTTTGCATCACGTCACTTCGGATGATCCGGCGATCTTGATCATGCACGGCGACCAGGATACCGGCGTACCGATCCAGCAAAGCCAACGTCTTCACCAGGCTGCACGCGCGTCCGGAGTCAAATCACAACTGCACGTCGTCCAAGGTGCCGGCCATGGCGGAAAGCAGTTTCAAACCCCCGAAGTTCGCACAGAAGTGCTCTCCTTCTTTCAATCCACTTTGATGCGTTCGACTGAGACGCCCTCCGCTGTGGCGTCTTCAACTAATTCGTCAGGGTGGCCACAGGGAAGCGGGCCGGCCGCTGACTTCAGCGCAGCCGGACCGCGACCGCCCGACGATTGGAGTGTTGTCCGCAGCCGGAACATCGTCTGGAACAAGACGCTGCCGGAAACCGGCCAAAGCACGGTGACCGTCTGGGGCGACCGGATCTTTTTCACAACGATGGAAGAAGTCACCGCGGACGCAGAACTGGGCCAGAACATCATTGCCTGGTGCTGCGATGCGGGTACGGGTGCCACGATTTGGAATCGCAAAGTGACCGGTCAGTTCCCGCTGCGACTTTCCGGTTGTTTCAGTGACAGTTCGGCGCCGCCTGCGGTCACCGACGGTCAACGCGTCTGCTTCTTCAACGCGTCTGGCCGGATCAGTTGCTTTGATTTCGACGGCAACGAACTCTGGACTCGCGAAGTCATGCCGGTTGGGCGGACGCAACCGATGATCATCGACGATGGGGTCGCGTTCATCCGTCAACGCTACATGCCCGACGACCAAGGGCATTTTACGCACGAACACAAAGATGCCCCCGTCGAACAGTGGACTCAAATTGAATGCCTGGACATGCGGACTGGCAAAACGAAGTGGACGACGGACTGTGGCGTCAACATGGGATGCGTTCCGGTGCTTGCGGAACGAACCGATGGACGACGGGTCATCGTTGTCGGCCGTGGCGGCGGACACTCGCCACCGGAACACCCCGAAGGGATTTCGATGCTGGATGCGCAAGACGGTTCGACATTATGGACGCTTCCGTTGCCTGGATTCATGAGCACCATGGCGTTCCACCTTTCCCAAGGCAACGTCCTGGTATTCCACGATGACCAACACCTGTGGATTGACGAAAACAACGGCAAAGTCAACCGATCAGTGTCGTTCTTGAATGACGTTGCGGTATGTCGGCATTCAGCCGAGGGATGGCAAATTGTCAACGAGTCGCTTCCGGCGGCAAAGAACAAACGTGCGATCATCCAACAGTCGAATATTCTTGCCGGTCAATTTCACTACTTCCGGAGCTATAGCCGCCCCTATCTAGGCCGCATTCATGTCCAAACCGGCCGCGTGGATTATCTGCAACTGCCGGTCCAAGTGAAGCGGTCGCTGACCGGTGACGAGCAGTGGTTGTGGGATGAATCCGGAATGTCTGCGAACGTCATCGCCGAGGTGCGGAAAGAGTCCAAGAAACGGAGTTCCGTGATTCCCATCGAACGATGGCACTTCGAACCCAACGATATGAAAAATTCACGGGGCTTGGTCGTGATGGGCGACAACCGTTCGATGGGAACCGGTTGGGGACACCATGCTTCGCCGATTCCGACCGTGGTCAACCAGCGACTTTACGTCCCGATCATGAATGGCACCGTCTATGTGATCGATTCCCAAGCCCCGCGATTAGACGAAACCGCACTGATCGCGGTCAACGATTTGGGGCAGGTCGGGCAATCGTTCCAACGAGCGGCAATCAGCTATGCCGATGGCAAACTTTACGCGCACACGATCCGGCAGATCACCTGCATCGGCAACCAGTGACCATCCGACGCTGTACCGGCCACCGTGGCGGACCTCGCAAGTTACATTGCCCGGGGCTGGGACGCGGACGTCGGTTGGCATAGGTTCTTACCGGTCCGGTCAGACCACAACTGGCGTATTGGATTTCGCCAGAAGTCGCTGCACGAGGTGGAATTCTGGCGAATCCAGCGATAACGACCGCCGCTCACCGTTTCCGTCTTTCTGTTTCCTAATCTTCAATCTCTCGAGAATCCACCATGTCAGAACGTATCGTACTTCGCACCGGCGAATCCTTGGTCGCTGGTGGTCCCCCATTCACGGCCGCGGAACCCGAGGTCGTCATCGGCGAATTGGATGGACCGGTTGGCACCGCGCTGGCAACGTTGACCGGTGATCAGTCGATGGGACACTCCAAGGTGTTTGCCATCTTGAACACCGACATTCAAGTTCGTCCGGTCACGCTATGCGTCAGCAAGGTGACGGTCAAAAACAGTCGCTATACCAATATTCTGATGGGCACCGTCCAAGCGGCGATCGCCAACGGTGTATTGGATGCCGTTCGCGCCGGCGATCTCCCCAAAGACAAAGCCAATGATCTCGGCATCATCTGCAGCGTCTGGCTGAACCCGGGCGTGGCGACCTGTGAAGACTTGGACCACAAGGCATTGTTTGACATCCACCGAAAAGCGATGGCCCAAGCGATCCACAAGGCGATGAACAACGAACCTTCGATCGACTGGCTGCTCGACAACCAGGACAAGATCACCCACAAGTATTACCAAATGGGATTGGACGGAAAAATCTAACACGACGCCCCCGATTGGTCCGTGCAATTCCCCTCCATGGCTCGCGCCATGTGGGGGGGCAATTCAAACAACCACAACGGGCAGCCAAGTCTCCGCCACTCAGCCGCCCTGGCAAACCTTGCCGGTCTGGCAAGGTCTGTCGCGCCGACAGGGTCGTGTGGGGTAGGTCATTGGTACGACCTGTTTTGGTTATGGCAAATTCTAGGCATCCGCTAGGTCGATAACGCAACGACACTTCCGTCCGTTCGACCTTCACCTAGATTAGGACCGTATATGCCATTCCTCCGCGGAAGCCTAGGATTCGAAAGATTCAGCGTCGCAGGTTTCGAGTCGTCCAGTTTCGATGACGAACACATTGAAATTCTTACCAACAACGCGGCTGGGCGAAACGAGAGTGCATCGACCGAAAACGTGCACGTCGGATACTTGGGCGGTGCCCACCTGTTCGATCAAGACTTTGACACTTCCAAGAACGTGATCAACGAAGCCGTCCATTGCTCGGTTCGCATTGACACCAACCAGATCCCCGCCGCCATCCGCGAGGCCTGGTTACAGATGGAACTGACCGGCTATGCCAAAGATAGCCCGTCGGGAAAACCAACCAAGGCACAGCGCAAAGAAGCGAAAGAAGCTGTTGAACAACGCTGCGAAGTCGAAGCAGCGTCCGGCAAATACCGTCGCATGCAACAGTTCCCGCTGCTGTGGGACCATGGCAATAGCACGCTGTACTTTGGCGGATCCGTCGGAACGTCCAGCGCCTTTTGCATCGACCTGCTGGAACGCACCTTCGAAGTTGAAATGCGTCGGATCAGCGCCGGCATCATCGCTCAGCAGTGGGCCATCGACGCGGACCGGTTCGCCGATCTGGACGATCTGCATCCAGCCGCGTTTGTCGACACCCACACGCACGCAAGCTTGCCTTGGGCGAACGAGCATTCGCAGGCTCCCGACTTCCTAGGCAACGAATTTCTGCTGTGGCTTTGGTGGACGCTTGAAAACGAATCGGACACCATCGATCTGGCCGACGAAACCGAAGTCTGTGCGATGTTTGCCAAAACATTGACATTGGAATGCCCACTTGGCGAATCGGGCAAAGAAACGATCACATCGGAATGCCCGGTGAAGTTGCCCGAAGCGATGCAGGCTGTCCGAAGTGGCAAACTGCCACGCAAAGCCGGGCTGACGATCGTTCGCGAAGGACGGACCTTTGACTTGGTACTGCAGGCCGAAACGTTCGCGATCAGCGGAGCTAAGATTCATCTGGACGAAGACGAAGAATTCGAAGATGACGACCGCATCGATGCGATCCGAACCCTCAGCGAAACGGTTGATCTGTTGTTCCACGCCTTTTGCGATCGCCGCAGCGATGCCGAAGCATGGAACAAAGACTTGTCCCAAATGAAGCAATGGCTGAACGATTCCGAACCCGTGGCACAGAAGGCCGCGGCCTAACACGCCGTGCGGAACGGGTCAGCTTCTTCAAGCCAGGTGCGAGGATACGCCTTCCAAGGGCAGATCTCTCCACCTGGCTTTTTTCGTCCGCCTCGACGCGTCGATACGTTCATAACCGGTCGACGAATTCAACGGTTCCACTCGGCTTAGCTGCCCGTTTGGACAACCGGCTGGGTGTGTCGGTCGCTGCACAGGACGACCAATAGATTTGAAACCAGACTGGCGCGTTGGTCAGCCGTTAGGTCAACGATACCATCGCGTTTCAAGTGCTCCAGAGCCATGTCCACCATACCGACGGCACCTTCGACAATCTGAGTCCGAGCCGCAACGACCGCACTGGCTTGCTGACGCTGCAGCATCGCCGCAGCAATCTCGGACGCGTAGGCCAGATGGCTGATACGAGCCTCTAGGACTTCGACGCCCGCCTTCCCCAGTCGGTCTTGAATGTCCTCGCGAAGCCGATCACAGATCTCTTCGGTACTGCCACGCAGCGACACCTCGTCATCGCGACTGTCATACGGATACCGCGTCGCTAACCCGCGGAGGGCCGCTTCGCTTTGTACTTCGACGTAGTTTTGATAGTCGTCGACTTCAAACAGAGCTTCGGCCGTGTCGACCACCTTCCAAACCACCACGGCCGAAATTTCGATCGGATTGCCATCGCGGTCGTTGACCTTCGATGGACGACCCGCGGTGCGAGTCTTGGCTTGCGTGATGACGCCTTCTTTGGACTTTTGTTCGGGCGTTGTTGACGATCCTGTTTCGAAGTTGCGAATTCGTAAACTCACTTTTCGTTTCGAAAAGAACGGGATCACCCAAAAGAAGCCTGACTTCTTGATCGTGCCCTTGTAGTCGCCAAATAGCAGCAGCACTCGGGAATCATTGGGCGCGATCGCAACCAGCCCAAACAAGCCAACCACGGCGCAGAACATCATCAACGCAGCCAGCGGCACCAAAAACTCGGGCGAACCACTGCTGACGCCCGTGACGAAGCTGCCGATCCCCATCAACACGATCAGAAAGCACACGGCCAAAGGCCCCCAACCGGACATTGGGTTCGCGATCAGCTGTTCTTCGTATTCTGGCTTGACGTTCGCTCGAACGCCATTCGGGGGAAGACTTGTGGACATTTCAACACCTGTGAAATCGAGACTGTGTGCAGGGAACTGCGAGGACCTTCTATCAAGGGCCGAATCCATTCTTCGATGGGGCGCGGTCGGATGCGTTTTGATGCCATTTGGAACCTGCAATCACTACCGAAATCTTCCTTCTAAAGCAATCGCGGCGACCTTTTCACCGATTCGGATCAGTTAGGATTGAAGCGTGGCACGTGATGGATGCGCTACTGGCAACGCCCCCATTGGCTTTTAACTGGCCGCGGCTTGAATACGCATTTGCCAATGCCGGTTCCTAGCCAGTCGATGCATTCCGATGCGACCGGACAGATCCCTATCGTCTTACGCGATTCGATCGCCTGAACCGCAGGCACTCTCCTTTGAACCTTTTCAGGAAGTCGATGTCCGACGCATTGAACGTCCCGGCACCAGACGACCAGCGATCCGCCGCGGCGCGGATCGCATCATTGTTTCGGCGCGTGATTCGCACTCTGGCGATCGGATCCGTGCTTGCGCTGTCTCTGCTGGCGTTCCCCAGCGTTCGCCCTTGGGTGATCGCCCTGTGGCTTGCAGTCCACACAACATTGCGGTTCTGGGGGCGTCCAGGTTGGTTCCCACTCGCGTTCTGCATCATCCTGTTGCTGGTTCGACTGGTACCAGCCACACCGGCGATGCTGGTGTTCGGCGTCGTGCTGACAGCGACCGCTTGGATTCGATTTCGCAAGCGCCATCATCCGCAGGTTGCACCACGCCAAACGTGGTTGTGGTTGCTTGTACTTTGGTTGGCTTGGGCAGCAATGCTATGGGAACACCACAGGATCATCCACTGTGGTCGCCCCCACTTTCAATCCTTCGCTGACGATGCAACGATCGTATGCATCGGAGACAGCCTGACCGATGGCATGCGGCCCGACCTTGGCTATCCCGATGCGCTAGACAAAATGCTGACCAATCCTGTCATCAATGAAGGATTCTCTGGAATCGCAACCCACCAGGGACTGGACCTGATGCCCCGAGTGCTGGCTCACCAACCCACCGTGGTCGTGATCGAACTTGGCGGCCACGATTTTCTGAAAGGGCACAGTCGTGCATCCACCAAATCGAACCTGATCGACATGATCGACCAGTGTCATGCGAACGGGGCGGAGGTTGTGTTGATGGAGATTCCGCGCGGATTCATGTTGGATCCATTCGCCAGTCTAGAACGACAGATTGCGTATGAGAAAGATGTCGAACTGGTTGCCGATACTTGGCTCCGCCAAATCGTGCTGAACAGCCCCATCGCCCCGCCCGGCATGTGGATGTCCGCCGATTCACGTCTCAGCGACGACGGCATCCACAGCAATCCCAAAGGCAGCAAAGTGATCGCCCATCGAGTCGCCAAAGCAATCGAATCACTTCGCAGCGTTCCTTAGCCGACGGGCCTACGAATTGGCAATCCATTCATTTCAATGGGCCGACGTCCTTTGTCCGGCGTTACCCGTCAGACACAATCGTGCTTGAGCCACAGAGGTTTCGCTAGATAGGTGCCGGCCGACCGTAATAGTAGCCTTGTCCCAACTGGAATCCCAACTGGATACAAGTCTTGTGCTCGGCCTCGGTTTCGACGCCTTCGGCAAGTGGTACAGAACCCGAGTCAATCGATACACGCACAAGCGACCGAAGCAATTCTTGACGCGTCGCGGAGGCCGAATCGATGTTCCGAATTAACTGCATGTCGAATTTTAACACGTCGGCTGGAACTTCAGTCAGTTCCACCAATCGTCCCTGACCGGCCCCAAAATCGTCATAGGCCAACCGCATGTCCAAGCTAGTTAGCAGGGCACGCAATTTTCGCATGGCATCCGGCTGGGTAATTGCCGCCTCGTGAATCTCGATTGTCAGAGGCAGCGTCGGGTACCGCTGACGAAGATCACGCAGGGAACTGTCCAGTCGATCCGTGCCAAATTCCGCTGAATGGGTGTTGTAGTACAGTTGGGTTTCGGCGACCGGGTGTCCCAACGCGACCCGCGAACCCTCGTCACGCATGAGCTCACTGAGGGCGGCTTGCTGCCCTAGCCGTTCGGCGGCTCCGAACATCGATGCGGGGTCACGCAATTCATCCAGATCGCTGCGAGCAAGCAATTCGTTCCCGTCGACTTGAAGATTCTCTAGTTTAACGATCGGTTGAAAGTACGGCTTGACGGCGCGGTCGGACATCAATCGATAGAACATCAAAAGCGTCCCGGCCCAAGTCTCGGGCCCCTGTTCCATCGTTCCTTCGTCTCCACCGGTCTGTTCGACGCACACTTTGTAGAGCGAGTTTGCAAACTGCAACAGATCACCGGTGACCAGGGCGGAATGCTGCACCTTTTCGTTGTTGACGTAGGTTCCGTTGGTGCTTCCCAGATCTTCGACAAACAATTGTCCCGCGTCGGTGAACAATCGCGCATGCTGTTTTGAAACGGACGAATCGGAAATCCGTAGCCCTGCGGAAGTGGACCGACCAACGATACAATCCGGCATCGGGATCAGATACGATCGGCTCTGATGCAGTCCACTTCCGAACTCTGTCAGCATCCAGTTCGAATTCGACTTCGAGACCGAAGAGGCTTTCGTTCGCTTCACATCAAAATAATTCATTCTTTGTTCCCTGGGTCCGAATTGATCGATTGGACGCGACAATCCGCAATCCCCGGAAGGCGGACTTCGGACACCGTCGATTGAGCGAGCTGGCTTCCTAGCCGAGCGACGACCGCAACGTCTGCAAACACCGACTCTGTCATCAAAATTTCACCTTCGGACATGGGCGGCAGCGCCTGTACGGCGCGAACCGATGACCCCACATAGTCGAGACGGCTGTTCTCCGTGGCGACTAGAGTTCGACCACGATGCAAGCCTTGACCGATGACCAGACCGACCAAGCGTTTGTCGTTTTTTGCAATCCTATCGAACTCCATCGCAGCCATCACCGCGTTGTCGCAGGATTCGAACACCGCTAAACAGCTTTCGCCAATCGTTTTGCAAACACTGCCACGATTCCGGGCGACGATTTCGCCTAAGACCTTCTGTTGCCGTTTGATCAGCTCATATGACTCACGTTCGCCGAACTGTTCATAGATGCTTTCGATATTGACAACCGTCGTCGCCAACAACGTCAGATGCTCGCTAGTAACAGGGTTTTCTGTATCAAACGTCTGTTCAGGGAACAGTTTACGAAAGCGAGGCATGGTTGAAACCACCGCTGCGGTCAAACAATCGGTGCGAGAGGCTGTGCGTTCGATCCGAACCACATGCAGTGATGTGTCATCGTTCACAATCCGAATGGTAGGCATCCCCTGACGCAAGGTCGGGATATTTGTGGATTCACCGACGCGAGATAGAATCACATCGCAATGCGATGGTGCCGCGGAATGCTGAACTCGGATCGACTGTGTCCGTGGCAAGCGGGCTGAACGCAGAATATAGTCCCCCGGCGATAGACGCACCGGAAGCTCCATTCGTTCACCGGCCTCGATCCGAACTTGCACCACAACATGGGGTGAATGCTCTGGACCGCCAATGCAGTAGTCTTGATCGTCAACGCTTCGAATGTCTGGATGAGGGCGGAACACCAGTTCGATTACTTCAGCGACGTTGGATCGAAACGACACATCGCATGCTTCACAGCGAGTGTGAGCACCAATCTGGGACAGCATGTCTGTCGTCGAGGCGGATACACGGCAGGTGGGACAAAGCACATCCCAGCGAAGCGACAACAAGCCCTGCGATGCCGCCACAAGGCAGGTGTCGATCATCAGATCTTCGGGAACGGCCAACTGATCGGCTAACGCACGCGGTCGAATCTGGGCCAGTGGCTGTGGCGGGGCGTGTCGGATGAAGTCACCGAGCTTTTCAAGCGCCGTGATATCGCCGCCCGCATGCGCCACCGCTTCGATCCGTTGGTCGAGTCGCCGGATCGCATTTCGATCCAGTTGGGTGGGCGATTCGAAGACGTCTTGAAACACGTTGGACTGGTGGTGTTGCTGAACGGATCGGTCGATTCGCCGATACGTGCGATCGAGCTGTCGAAATCCTTTCCAATCGGCTTCCACTTTGGTCAGCACGCGTCCAAAGAGATTCCGGTACTCGATGCGAATTTCATGAGTGAGCTGCGAACCGGCACCACGGGGACTTAGCGTCACGATACTCATGAACCACTTGAAGGGACCGCTGGAAAACTCCCTCAAGACCCCCATCCGCTGTCCTTCGACCCATTCAAACGGATGTTCTTCCCAACGGATCTGGACGCCCCCGAGCCGAAACGAACCAAATTTCCGAAGTCCCCGTTTTGAATCGTGGATCGTTTCGTACTGAACCGGAGGCAGACCAATGGCTCGATTCAATCGTTCGGTGTTGGACACGAGCGGCCACATTTCATCGACACTGCTGTCCAAATCCCACTGGACTGCCTTTTTCCAAATGCGAGCTGGATCATGAGGGGGCAGTTGCGGATGTGCCTGAAAGTCTGCGGTTTCGCCACGCAGCACACGTTCGATCTCTTGCAACAATTCGCTTGCATTGGCGAACCGATCGGACGGTTCTTTCGCCAACATCCGCATCACGATCTGAGCCGCAGCATCCGACAGATCGTCGTCGCGTCGTGCGATCGGGGGCGGCGATTCAAAGCAGTGCTTGGCGGCCATCTTGATCGGATCATCTGCTTGAAACGGCGTTTTCCCCGTCAACAGCTCGTAGAGCGAAACTCCCAGCGCGTAAACGTCGGCTTCGACTCCGATTTCGCCATCACCGCGGCACTGTTCTGGCGACATGTAGCGAGGCGTGCCCAACATCGTGCCCGCTTTGGTGACTTCCAACGACTCAGATTGCTGCACATGCCGTGCGATTCCAAAATCCGTCAGTTTGATCCGGAGGTTCCCCAGTGAATCGTCACCCTGCATGCGTCGACCCATCAAAACGTTCTCGGGCTTGATGTCTCGGTGAACGATTTCTTTTTTATGAGCTTCGACGAGAGCACGCGAAACGTCAGCGATGACCGACAATGCGTCCACTGCGTTCAGCGGTAACCTGCCTTGCGACCACGTTTTCAGATCGATCCCGTCAACGAACTCCATCGCCATGAAATGCATGCCTTGATCCATTCCGACATGATGCAACTTCACAACATGATCGTTCTGTACGTCGGCCAACAAGCGAGTTTCCTTTCGGAACCGCCGAATAGCCTGAGCGATATCATGGAGATCGTTGCGCAGCACCTTGACCGCGACAATTGCGCCACTGGTCAGGTCGATGCCGCTGTAAACGGTCCCCATGCCACCCTGGCCGACGATCGCATCGATTCGGAATCGACCAAGTGATTGACCGATCAAGGGATCCGCGGGGCGTTGACCGGGAATCGGTAGTTCCCCAGTCCGAAGATTCTCGTCGTCCAAGTTGAATCCGGCGGGTGCCGACCGATCAACGGTTTTGTCCAGAGCCAGTGGATGCTGCTCCGACACCTCTGCAATCGGAAATACGCCGGTCGAGTCCGAGTCTTCGTCGTCGGCCTGCGACAGCAACATTTCGCTGCCAAGCTTCGCCTCGGCGCGATCTGGAACAATCGCGTCCAACACGGACAGCCACTGATCCAACCCCGGCACTTCGCCGGAATCCGACAACAGCCGGCGAGCCGCTGCGCGCGACCGTCCGCCTAGCAAACGAGCCTGGCCATCAGTTACGTCAGCACCTCTGTCGTCCTGTGGCAGAAGCACCCGCAACAGATTGCGAAGTTCCAATAGATCCCGCTGAACCGAATCTTGATTCGATAAATCGCTTTGATCCACTGCCCTGCTAGCCAGATTCTCAACCTCGCCACAGTCGACTCCGCTGTAGTCAACGCACAACCTGGGATCGTTTCCACTGCACTGCACGATCGAAATCATCGCTGAATCAAACAGTCGTCCCGCAGGCAGCGTCAGCCCAACGCGATGCGCGTCGCGAAACATCGCTACCAGTTGCCCTGCGATTGATATCTGGTCCGCCAATCGTAGTTGATCAACGATGGACTTCCACGGACGCCTATCCGGATTGTCCATGACAAAACTAGGCGGAGAACTCGTCATTGCAATGGCCGAGACAGCCAAGATCGACGGCGAACGTGTCAATTGGATCAAAGCCAGACGCTGGCGCAGATCGGACATCTGCTGAGCATCCCATCCGTCTTCCCGAAGAATCATACGGATTCGTGAATGATCGGATGGCGCATCCATCGACTCATAGGCGGTTGCGTTTGGGCCAACCGACGATAGTCGCCACCGCGTGGATGGTGATATGGGCTGCGGGAGTATGTGGGCGTCGCCCGACGGGTTCGACGACAAATGGATCTCGGAATCAATAGCGTTGGATAGCGAATCCAGCTGATCGATCCCTCGGGTCATCGAACCAGCCTGTCCATCGACCGACGCCCTGGACGGTTGATCGAACGAATCCACGTGATCTCGCCCGACCAAACCAAGCAGCTCGATGGGTTGGGCAAAAGTGTCTTCGTTCTTAGGAGCACCAATCATCAGTGACAATTCCATTGGTTCTACGCATTAGTCAAGTCTTCCATCCGAATGATTGCCCACGCATCAAGCGTGTCGAGCAGCGTGTCGACGGTCTGTCGCGAAACTTTACCGAGCATGCCGATTGCAACGATCGCGGGACCGTTGCGCCTGGAATGGCCCAGAAATCCGATACCAGCGTCAAAATGCCGATAACTAGCCCGATGCGTCTATCCGTCCGAAGCAACACTACGAGCAAGTACCCGATGTTGATTGACGCCTTTCGTAACGCGAACGCAGCGATCGCGCTAATCACACTGTGCATCATCATTGGCGACCGTCCTACACGCGCCGAAAACTTCAACGCAGAGATCGAAAGTACCTCGGACATCGGCGTTCACGGATACGCTTCACTGCCTGAACCATCCGTGATGGCCTACGGCGACGCAGAACACGATCCATGTTCGCTGAACTATCTGCCCACGAACCACTGGTCGGAATACCTGACTATGTTTTCTGGGATCGACGGTTCGAAACAGCCTCAAGATTATGGCGTCAACGCAAATCTAGGCGTCCGCTTCGCTGCCGAATGGGCCGCGCCGCTGTCCACCGAGTGGGGATTGGGCTACCAGATCGGTACCGCATTCGAACCAAGCGACAATGCGGTCCAAGTATTTGAATTGCTCGGTGAAGACACCACTCGAATCCAAAACCATACAACCGCGGGCGTCTTCCACCGCGGCGAACGACTCGGCTGGGGCATCGTCCACGACTTCCTTTACCAAGATGGTTTCGATACCGTCACCCTGGGACAATGGCGTGCCCGCATCGGCTATCGACTGACGCCCCTGACCGAAATGGGCGTGACCGGGCGAGCGCGAAGTACGGGTGACGACGCAACTTTCAATGGATCGAATGTCCGTTTGCAAACCGTTGATCAAGTCAGCGCCTACATTCGAAGAACCTTCGATACCGGTGTCCAGGGAACCCTATGGATGGGCATCGCGGACGGGCACAGCGAATCCAACGCCGTGGTTGGCACGAAGGCGCCGTTTGACGAATCGATGGTGATCGGCGCCGACATTCTTTGCCCGCTGAATGAATCGTTCGCCATCTATGGCGAAACGAACCTGATTTTCCCAGCCGACACGGGGACAGTCGACGCAATGCTTGGCATCCAATGGTACCCCGGCGGGAACGCCAAACGCGCCCGCCGCCAGCAATATTCGGCGTTCCTTCCAACTGCATCCGATTCGACCTTCTCTGTCGATCTGATCCCGCAGAACTGATTCGGCCAAGCCGGTTGGCCGAGCCAAACTGGAAAGGGGCTAAGCTGTTTGCACTTCTTCGGATTCGTAGCGGGTGAAGGTCCGGAAACCGAAAATGGCGATGACGACGAAGCAAATCAATGGCAAGTAGAACGAATTGCGAACTCCCATTTCATCGATGAACCAACCTTGCATCAACGGCAACAATGCACCGCCAACAATTGCCATAATCAACCCCGCCGAACCCAACTTAGCTTCCTCGGCCGGCAACCCCTTCAGTGCGATCCCATAGATCGTGGGGAACATCAGCGACATGCAAGCCGACACCAGCACCAAACAGACCAATCCGGTCTTGGCGGCCAGCATGATGGCACCAAATGTCAAACAAGCAGCCACGATCGCCAGTACGGCCAACAGCTTTCCGGGGCTGACGAACTTCAGCATGAACGTACAGATGAAACGACTGAATAGAAAAATGCACATCGCCGCGATGTTCCAGTTCTGAGCCTCCCCCAACGTCAAACCGACCTGTTCCATTCCATAGTGGATGATGAAGGTCCAACAGGTAATTTGAGCGCCGACATAGAACGCTTGGGCGATCACCCCTTCGCGGTAGTGGGCTTTAGCCAACAACCGCCGGGCCAGTTGGCCCAAGGGAGCATCCGGTTGGGGCTGTGCAAAGGTAGGCATCTTCGTCACCGCGAATAACGCCAGAAAGCCCAACACCACCGCGGCAATGACCACATACGGTGTCCGCACGACACCCAGGTCATGCTGCTGCATCGCGTCGAAAACTTCGGGATCCGCCGACTTCATGTTCGCCAGCCCGGTTCCGACCGCTGAATCGAGTGCACCGAACTCTTGCTCGAAATCCGGTAACCCATCGGGGAACTCGGACTGAACGTACTGGATCGCTTCGGGTGCTTGGGATTCCATCTTCGATCGGAACTCACCCACCTGAAGATTGGGGGCGATGATCGTTGACGCAATCATCATTCCGATCAAAGACCCCATCGGATTGAATGCCTGCGCCAAGTTCAATCGCTGTGTCGCCGTCTCCGGCGGCCCCATCGCCAAGATGTAGGGGTTGCAACTGGTTTCCAAGAACGCCAACCCGAACGTCAGAACGTAAAAGCCAGCGATGAAGATCCAGAAGTTCGCGTTCAGGCTAGCCGGGATGCTCAGCAACGCACCGATTGCATAGAGGGCAAACCCCACCATGATCGCGCCCTTGTACGAAAACCGTCGAATGAACACGGCGGCCGGCAGAGCCATGGTGAAGTAACCACCATAGAACGCAAACTGCACCAACGTGCTTTGCGTGTTGCTGATCAGGAAGACCTCTTTGAAAAGTTTGACCAACGGGTTGGTGATGTCGTTGGCAAATCCCCACAGCGCAAAGCAGCAGGTCGTCAACACAAATGCTTTCAGGTATTGGCGTGGCACGACCTCGATCTTTCGGTCCGCTAGGGCCGCGTCGGGAATCGGGACACCGGAATCCGATGCAGTGGTCGAATTCGAATCTTGGTCTTCCGCCATGGTCATTCTCGTTTGCAGTGGATGCGATCAGGAGCTTCTAGCGAGATCAATCAAGCTGTGCCCAAATACGGAAATTCAGAATCGATCAGCTGATCGTCCTTCATCGCCAACCAAAAATCATTGGACGGCGAATCGCTAACAAGTGCGACGTTCTGCGCGACGCGCTCAGGCCGACTGCTGTTCAGCGCCGTGGCAATGACCCCCGGAATTGACATTCCAAACGCGACACACGCGGCGGCCGGCTGGACATCAAATCGTTTGCAGACCGCTTGAAACCGTTTCCGCCAATCAATCAACTGGCGGTCCTCTTCGGTGTCGCCGGTGACCGCGCGGTAGTCAAAGAAGTTTCCGCCCGTCAGAAAACCAGCATGGAAAACAGCCGAGTTGATCACCGCGATCCCACGCTGGTGCAACGATTCGACAAACTCCAACAATTCGCGGTCGTGCCTATACACGGTCAAAGAGGTAGCCAACATGACCCAGTCCAATTCACACTGGTCGGCCAATCGTTTTGACGCGCGCCAATCTTTGGCGCCGACTCCGATCGCCGCGACTTGACCGGAATCACGCAGCTCTCTTAGACGCCGATAGCCGCCTAGAATATCGTCCCAACGAGCGGTGCGGTCTGCGTCGTCGATCGCCGCATCGAGGTATTCGTCGGGATCATGGACGGACACCATCTGAGGACGATATGGCGATAGCAGTTCGCAGCCCTGGTCAAAACAACGGCCAATTCCGTCGTAGCTGATGTCTTGAACAGCATCGTATTCCAGATCGAACCAAATCCCATTTTCGAAAGTCGGCTCGGGAGTCTGCAAGGGAACGCGCCGCCACCCCAGCTTATTGCAAATCACGATCGATTCCGACGCCACTCCCAAACCCGCCAACGCCTTGGCTGTCACCTCTAGCGACAACCCTGCCCCGTACTTACCTGCCGAATCAACCGCAGGGATGCCCGGCGATTGAGCAAACCACTCGGCCACGATTTGGCGCTTCACGTCGTCATCGATGACGCGGTAAATATTCCCAAGCGAGCTGTTTCCAAACACGATGGGAGGCAGGCTGACACCGGTCTGCCCAATGGGCGTGGCAGCCGGGTGCGACGCGGACGGATTCAAATTCATCGTACGATTCTTTCTACTTGGTGATCTTCAGAACGTACGCGAACTCAGACGGCCTGGTCTTGGGCAGCTTGACGTTCAAGCCATCGGTATCTTGCGTCCAGGTCACGGTTTCGTCGGATCCCAGCAGCGTGACCGATTTGACATCGTCGGTATACAGCTTGGATCCCTTGGCAAGCGACGCAACCTTCACACGGTGATTATCGGGCCACGCCAAACCGGTGACGTAAAGCACATCGTCACGAGTCGTGAAGCGAAGATCCTGTGCCGTGAACGGCTTGTCCTTGGCCTCCGAAACGTGACCGGTTGATACCGACGTTGGGCCTTCGCCGAACGTTGTCCAATAGGATGTGTCGTAGATCGCTTCGCCGTTGATATCCAACCATCCGCCGATCGCCTTCAAAATCGCTTGATCTTCTTCTGGGATGGTCCCGTCGGGACGTGGTCCGACGTTCAACAACAGGCAACCGTTCTTGCTGACGATGTCGACCAAGTCATCGACCAAACGATCCGGCGTCTTGTACTTTTGGTTCTTGGTGTAGCCCCACGAACTTGAACTGACCGCGGTATCCGTCTGCCAAAAAGGCTTGCGGATCTCGGCCATCTTGGATCGTTCCTTGTCCAAGACCGCAGCGTCTTCGGGGAACGCATTGAACTTGTAGTTGATGATTCCTAACCCGTCGTTCCATTCGGACGACTGGTTGTAGTAATAGGCCGCGAACTTTTTCAGGTGATCGGCATACGAATTGGTTTCATACGTCGCGTCCTGCTTGGGGGTGATTCCGAAGTCGAACCAGAATACGTCGGGTTTGTACTTGTCCACCAATTCGCAAGACCTAGCCAACCAATCGTCTTTAAACTGTTGATCCTGGGGCGGGAACTTCTTTTGGTAGTCCGCCGCATCTTCATCAAACAGGAACGGCAGCGGTCGGCCGTAAAGATCCGCCAGACTCGGGTCAGCATTGTCGAACGATTCATCACGAACGTAGAACATCCAATTGAACGCTCGGTGGCTGCTAACACCGAACTTCATTCCTTCGGCACGAACGGCAGTCGAAAGTTCGGCGATCACATCACGCTTGGGCCCCATCTCGCTGGCGTCCCAACGCGTGAACGCACAGTCGTACATCGGGAATCCGTCGTGGTGCTCTGCCACGGGGATCACATAACGCGCGCCGGTGTCCTTGAACAGCTTGGCCCATTGGGCCGCGTCAAACTTCTCTGCTTTGAACTCGGGAATGAAATCCTTGTAGCCAAAAGTCTTTTGTGGGCCGTACGTCTTGACGTGATAGTCAAAGAAGTTGACTCCGCGACGTTGGTCCTTGATGTACATCTGACGTGGATACCATTCACTGCCATGTGCCGGAACACTGTAGGCCCCCCAGTGAATGAAGATGCCGAACTTGGCGTCCTTGTACCACTGTGGAATTTCGTATTTTCCAAGCGACTTCCAATCGGGCTGGAAAGGCCCCTGGGCGATCGCAGTTTCGATCTTGGCGACCGACGGAGCGACCTTGGGATTCGGAAGCGTCGCTGGATCGGCCGCTTGGGCGATCGCAGAACCAGCCAACATCAGTGCGGACGCAACCGCGATAGAGCGCATCAAGGACATCAGACACCTGCGTGATTGGGAATCAGAAACCAAAAATGCCAACAGCAACACGGGTGCCTGGCATGCAGAACGACAACGTCGGCCAACCGAGGGCCGAAAGTTCAACGATGGGCCACCGTCTGTCGAGGCCGTGGGCGCGGTCAAGCGCCTGGGCGGCCTCGAAGAAACCGTGAACGACACGAATCGTTAGCCAACGAACAATGGCTTCAGGTGACGATCGTAAATATTCTTGGTGACTTCGTTCCCGACAATCTCTTCGTTGGCTTTCAACATGTCGGTGTAACGTGAACCATGTTTGGCCGCGACTTTGAACGAGACGTGAAGCAACTGACGCATGTGCGCGTTGAAGTGTTCGTTGTCTTGAATGTGCCGAATCGCGCTGGCCAACCGTGGACCGTCCCAAGCATTGACCGTTTCTGCGTCGGGCAGCTTGCTTTGATCAATGTCGATCACGCTGGCGTACGGGGCACAGAACTCTTCGACGTGTTCCAAGGCATAAGCGTAAATTTCTTTTGCCAGCTTCAAACCATCGCCACCGGCTTCTGCCAATCCAATGATCTCTTCCAACCAAGTCGTTCCGGCGGTCTTTAGATGCAATCCGGCCCCGGTTCGTTGCAGACATTCACGGATGATGGGGTACAGGCTGAACTTATCGCTGCCGCTGTGCACGCTTAGTTTTAGCGAATCGGGCAACCCGTAGGTCTTCACCGCGTGCGCGATAACAGCGACGTCATCGTTGAACTCCCGCTTGAACTGGTCCAGGTCACCGACGTAGTCGACACCCTTGTTGAAACGACCAGTGAACTTCGGTGCAATCGTTTGGACTGGGATTTTTTCGTCCGACAAAGCCGCCAAAATGATCAGCAGTTCGGGCGGTGTTTGTGGGGTATCGGTTTCGTCCATCGATACCTCAGCCGCTACGTTGTCGGCTCCCTTGGCGTCGGCGATGTGACGATAGATCTGGCCCGCTTCTTTGACCGCCAACAGATACTGCTCGGCAACGCGCTGAACGTCATCGCGAGTCACTTCCAGTGGCGCCGACAGACCATCCAACTTCAATGTGCCGACCAACTCGGGGTGGCGATCGACAAAGCCAGTCACTTCTTCTGCGGGTGCCGCTTTACCGATGGAATCCGCAACGTCGATCGTAAAGAAGTCGCTGCAGGGAAGAAACGGGCCCACTGTCTTCAGCTGGATGTGGTCAGCATCAACGTGCCATGCCTTGTCCCACCCCAGTTTCTCCGTCGCTGCTTTGGCGGCATCGTAGACACTTTGTGGCTCGGACCCCACAAAGTTGTGCTCGCGATTGGATTTATTCCAAACCGGCGTCACATCGATTCCCTCATCGGCCAATTGAATGAAAGCTCGCAATTGCGCGCCCGCTTGGTGAGCAAATCGGTCGCCGACGCCGAAGGTGTATTTTTCCAGATGGAGCATGATTCTTTCCTTAAGTACTGATTTGAGCTCGATAGTGTGGCTCAGCTACAGGGATGTCCCCATAGCCGAGATTGACATTTGCATGCGCATTCTTAACCTTTCCGGATCGACACTAGGCCCAGATTGGTGGTCTGCGCCGATCAAGCAAGACATAACGAAGGTGTGCCACTGTGCACGCTCAGTAGAAATGCCACTACAATCCATTCGTTACTTTCTCGAAGACCGATTGCCAGATGCCGCTGAACCCGAAGCCTGACCCCGAATTCGTTTCCGTCCAGGTATCCGAAGCTCGCCGCTACTACTTGGATTTAAAACCATCCAACGAAGCTGGGCTAACCGTGGTTTGTGGCGGAGTGGAAAAGGTCCGTTCTGACTACGAAATCAACCGCGACCAATTTCCTTACTTTGGCATCGAGATGGTAACCGAGGGGCGCGGCGAACTGGTCCTTGACGGGAACCTTTTCCCGCTTTCGCCCGGAATGGTGTTCGCCTACGGCCCCAGAACACCCCATCAGATCCGCAATCTTCCAGCCGATCGGATGCGGAAACATTACATCGACTTCGCCGGCACCCAGGCCGAGCAATTGGTCCGCGGATCGGGCCTCTTGGACGGCAAACCGCTTCGCCTGACTCGCATGCACGAGCTTGTCGAGATCTTTGACTTGATCGATCGCGAAGCTCGAGCCGACAGCGACACGGTGGCGGAAATTTGCGAGCACCTGCTACGGTTGCTGTTGGTCAAAATCCGACAATGCAGCTTGGCCGAAGGTCCAGCAACGACACGCGCGTTTGCGACCTACGAGCGAATTCGCCGACACATCGAAGCCCATTCGCTTCGTTTTCATACGATCGAAGAAGTCGCGTTGGAATGCGACGTCACACCGATCCACCTATCGCGTCTGTTCCGACGTTTTGGTGGAGTCGGCGCGTACCGTTTCCTGTTGCGAACCAAGATGAACCATGCGGCCGCCTTGCTGCTAGAAGAAAACCTGTTGATCAAAGACGTCGCCGAGCGATTGAACTTCGCGGACGCCTTTCAGTTTTCACGTGCATTCAAGCGGGTCTACGGCATTCCGCCAAAGCAACTGATCGAATCGTCGCTTAGCTGAATGTTCTAGCGGGTCACCAGCAACGCATGGATGATGCCGACGATATAGAACCCGAAGATTGTCAGCACAACATTCAGAAGGAATTGGCTACCAAAGCCGGACTTCAGAAACACTGCCAGTGGTGGCAACAAGATCGCCAGGATGATCATCAACACGCGATTTTCGACGGCAGCCATCTGTTTTCCGATTGGTTAGGACAAGATTGACCACGTGGTTACATTGGATTCCAACCGTGACGTGTTGGGGCCGATCATCGCGGAATCCAAACCAAGTGTGCGCACACACTATCATGTTCTTACGTGCACCACACCTGGAATCGAATCGGGACGATGAACCGCGGTCCCGATGATGCCGCCCGGGAGTGACCGATTTCAGTGCGACCGCGATCGCGGCTTACTGAGTCGCCTCAGCTTCGTCGAGGGCACGGTTTTCTGCTTCCAATAGTTCGCTCAGTTTCGCACGATACTCTTGAATCAAGGCTGCACGGCGAGCTCGGATCGCCTCGGCATCTGTCAAAGCGGCATCCGCCTGGCCATCGATGGCCGTCCCTACTTCACCTGCGTCGCTAAGCCGTGGCTCGGCATTGTCGACCTCAGTCATGTCCAGGGCATCGGCGTCGGTTTCTGTGGCTGCAGAGAGTTCGTAGCTGGGGGCGACCGTATCGCGAGGCTTGATAATCAACGCCCAGCGGTGCAGCATGCCAAACAGATCGTTTCTGGATCCCGCCACCACGAGTTTCCAAACGCCTTGGCTGTTCGTGCCATTGAACTGGCTGAACCCTGGCTTTCGCTTCGTAACCGCTTCGGGAAGATAGCGGCCTTCGTAGGGCGCCGACGCCTTGGTGATCGGGACCGAAGCTTGGTCGTCGAAAATCGTCTTATCAAAGTGATTTCCTGCCCCGCCAACCTCGGTGAACAATTCAACCCGTTCGCCATTGGGCGCAACCAAGTAACCGTCTAGTTTGGAAACATGCGAATGAGTAATCGAAAGCTGGACGTTCAGGTCAGCGATCTCGAAACTCTCTTCGATTACGATTTCAGAAATCACGGTCTTGCGCGGCGGCAGGATCATCGCGGTTTCGTTGACAAAGTCACCGCCGGTCAGCGCCGCTGAGTTTGCAACTTCCGCCATCGTCAGAATGCCGTCATCGTTGCCGTCCAGCGCACTGAACTCGCCGATCGCCGTCTGCGACCAGTCCTCGGCAAACTCAGCCATCGTGACTTGGTCGTCGCGATCGACATCGCGTTCGAAGAACCACGTCGGAATCCCCAACGCCGGATCCCCAGCCTGTTGTTGCAGCTCGCTCAAATAGGCGTGCAACTCCTCTCGGGATACTTCGCTATCTCGATCGATATCCAGGCGTCCGACCGGGACTCCCAAAGCGACCATTTCGGCAGCATCCAAGCGTCCGTTTCGGTTTCCATCAAATCGAGACATCATCGACGCAGTCAGATAGTATCCCGTGCCACCGCGGCGCCACCAATCCGATCGATCGTCACGACCACGCCGACCAGAGGACGTTCGCATTTCATACTGTTCTCGCTGCACTTCTCTGATTTCGTCGTCCGACGAATCGTCCATCAATCGTCGTCTTGCGTATCGTTGACTCAGTTCTAAACGACCTAGCCGACCATCCAGGTTTAGATCATCGTCGAACGGGTTGCGGTTGGCCCAACGTGTTCGTCTGGCTTCTTCACGATCGATCGATCCATCTCGATTGCGGTCATAGCGACGCAGCAATTGCTCGGCACGCTCTAAGTCATCTTGGATGTAGGGATATCGCACTTCCGACAACCCGAACTCTGGGACCAGGGGTTCATCATCGCCCAGAGTGAAGGACTGGATGCTGGATTCCAAGTCGGGGTCGACGTACCTACTGGCCGCATCATTGACCGTGGCGTGGTAGACCCGAGCAGCTTCTTGCCACTTTTCGATGTCGTTGTCCCGGTCCAGCGACATCCGCCGCGCCTCGGCGACCCGTTTCAGGTACGGTCGTGCGAGCGGAGTGATTTCATGCGGCTCGATCTCGCCGTCGCCATCCCGATCTAACCGCTCTAGCGACTCGCGCATTCCGGACTGAGCCAGCGCCGACGGCACCGCTGCGGCCAAGCATAGCCCCACCGCGGATGCCCAGCGAAGGTGCCAGGAACGTATCGCAGACCGCAGCAAAGCCGTCATCCATCGCATCCAAGTCGACGATCCAATCGATTCAGGGTTCAACACCATGCGATCACCTTCCGCGGCCGTTGGAAGTCGACCGAGTACTTCGCGACGACGTGGTGACCGACGATCGAATGGGCCCCGATTGCGGGTCTTCGGACGCCAAATGCTGCAACAGCATCCCAAACAATTCACTGTTCAGTGGTGTGACCACTTCGACGGCTTGTTCGCCCCTTGCGTCGATGTGTTCGACCAAGGCCTCGACTTCTTTGAAGAGCGCGTCCGGCGCCGTCACGATCAACGAATTGCTGGCCTCATGAACAGCCACCGTCATCTTCGGTTCGAGGTCGGCGGCGGCGACTTTCGGTTCTTCCTTGCGCGACGTTTTCCCATCGCGTGCGGCCACCGCTCGGGCAGCAGCACTGTCCGCCTTTAGCGTCGTCGCCCCTGCCTGGGCTGCCTTTCCTTTTTCTTCGGCGACCCGACCTACAAATGCCTGCCGAATGGCATCGGCAACATCGTCCGCTTTGCTGTTTTGCAACTCGATCACTTGAGCACGTCCGTATGTTTCGATGGACGTGATGCTGGAATCTTTGTCAATGATTTTCAGGTAGGACGCGATGCGTTGAAGATCATCTTGGGTCCCTTGCGCGATCAACCGATTCAATCGCGAATCCGCGACAACTGTGATGGATCCGGACATCATCGTGGTGGTGCCATCCTGGGCCGATACCATGCTGCCCAACAGAGAACCCGACTTGCCACCGGCGACATAGCCATTGACCAGCGTTCCTGCCTCGCCGTCACCGGCCGCTTCGCCACCGTCTAGCAGTTCACCCAACATCCGCAGCGCGTCGGCGGGTTTAGCGTGTTGCAGGTAGAACACGATCGGACGCGACGGCAAAGCGTCAGTGGGACCAGCAATCAAACGCAGGTGCGATTCAAAACGATCCAAGGCTTCGATGTCATCGGATTGCAAAAGGATCCCGCGGTCGGTTAGCTGGCACCGAATCGGCGGGACCCGACTGTTGGAAACCACCGTCAATTCACGGGGTGCGTTTGAACGACGAGGCGACTTAGACTCCGGCGATTGACCGCCCGTGGGAAGTTCGACGGGCTGGCGTGGCGATCCCGATTCCGACCAATCCCGTCCGCTGGTGTCGGATTCCTGACCTGGAACTCGCTCGATCACATTTTCCAACACCGAATCGGGCGTGGGGTACACGATGACGGAATTGGGCGAACGCCAAAACTGTGCTGCCGTTTCTAGCAAACTCTCGGCCCGCCGACCTTTCAGCGGCAACAGGCGGGTCAGGTCGTCGCCGTCGGGCGCACCCGGTCCCGACACACCGCCGGTCGCACTGGATTCCAACCCAGCCACAATCTTTTTGATTTGATCAATCTGGTGCTGTTTGCCACGAACAAACAGTCGCCGATTGCCTGGATCACCGTCGATTTTCGGAGCGTCCGGGTCGGCGTCATCATACGGACCTGGCAGATTCAACATCTGTTCCAACAACGTGATCACAAAATACGGGTCCGTGTTGACCAACGGGATGACTTCGAACGCCGCATCCGATGCCTGCACCTGAGCAACGGTTTCTTCGATCTCTTTATGAACGCTCGGCGACGCCAAGGCGACAATGCTGCTGCTCGTTTCATCGATCGAAATCCGTACGGATTCTCCGTGCAGGATCGTCTGCAGAATGTTGTAAACCGTATCGACGTTCCCGCCCGTCACAAAGTGCGAACGAAGCAGCCTTGTGTCGCCGGCCCCGTCGGACCGCGCCTCGGGCTGATCGATCGCTTCGACCAATCGCTGGATCAAATCGACCTTGTCCTCGATGCCCGTGACAAAGATATGTTTGCCTTGCAGGTCGGATGACAAGCTGACATCGATTCCGATCATTTCACCGGTTGCCAGACCGAGGTGGGGTCGTGCGACCAACAACACGTCTTCGGCGCTGACGTGTTTCAACGCAAAATTTTTGACGACTGCGACGTTGTCCATCAGATCCGGTTCGAAAGCAGCCAGCACAGAACGCACGTTCCGCAGCTTTGCAACGGTATCGGTGATGATCAACTGGTTCGTTTTCGACAACACCGTAGGCGAAGACATCAGTTTCAGAGCCGACAATTCATCGACCGCGTCATCCGAGTCGATCTGCCCCAGCGGGAACATGCACTTGACCACCTCGTGATTCCCCTCGATCGAATCGAGCGATTCCAACGGAATCTGTTTCGCCAACACATCTAGCTGTTGCAAACTTCGTGGGTCCGCCAAATTGATCACCGACAACAGATCGCCGCTGCGAACCAGGGTGAAGCCTTCGGCGATCAGAAACAGATTGATCCGATCGATCGCGTCGGCAGGGCTGTACTCCGTATTATCCGAATAGGTAAAGCTTCCCGGCGGAAGGTCACCCACGTGAAGCGCCATCTCGGATTCGTCGGCGATCCACCGAATCACATCCCGCCATGGCACGCCGTTGAACGAGAATCGCAGTCCCGATGTGACGTTGTCGTCTCCGTGATCGCTGGATCCTGCGCCGGGTTCGGTTTCAAGTTCGCCCGCTGCTGTATCAACATCCACTGAACCAACAACGGCGGTGGGGATGGAATCCGGTGCTGATTGGGCGGTGTCTTGTGCCGTCGGCGGAGACGTCTTTTCGAATGCTTCTACCGCGGACGGTTCATCCGCCATCAATGCGGACGCAGGACCGAGTGCAAGGATCGCGGCCAGCACCGGAAGCCACTTGTTCGGTGAAACGCTGCGACGGGACAAAGTTGTCCGAGACCGCATGTCACAATCCAGGCTTGAAGCAAGCTGAGGTCGGGCAGAGTTCATGCGAATTAGGCTGGCACTTACGAACCAGACATCATGCGGGAGAGGCGGGATAGGAAGGTGGGACAAACGGCGGCAATGGTGGGAACCGAACGTTTGGAAATGGATGCTTGGAAACGCACTGCACCGCAGGACAACACGCCAACAATCGATCGGAAAGGAGCGGCCTGCTGATTGGGTTCAGTATCAAATTTCGATGTTAGCCGCTTGGACGCCAGCGGCCTGATAACTTAGTCGTTGTCGAGAAAATAGCGTTGGAATTGCACCTCGACGCGAAGCGGTTGGCGAAATCGGATCCCTCGCTGATACGTCGGGTGACGAAATCAGTAGGCCGCTACCCCTGGTTCTTGGGTGACGAAACCGGGGCGATCGTCTAAACGGCTAATAAAATCCGCGGGTCGTCGGAGCCATCAATTGTGCCTAGAATCACCGTAACATGGCGATCAAGGTAACATCGCGAGCATAACGGAGTGACCGGTTATGTCAACATTTAATTGACATCGTCGGGCCTTCTGGGCCCGCCCGCAGCCGCGTTTTGGCGGGGGCTGGGCAATTTCCGTCATTAGGGACACAGGGAAACGTTTGGCTGCCGAATCCAGGCAAAACAGCGAAATTGATCGAGCTGATGGCGTGCGCTGCGGGTGCTGAGGTCTTGGGGCCGGTACGAGGAAACCGGAGCATTCGCCATCAGCCGGTCTTGTTGTTGCCTCGATTGTCCGTGGTCGTTCCCCGCCATCCTTATCTTCCTCTTTCCCCCTGATTTCACGCCCATGCCCAACCAAACACGTCCCCCGATGGCCTTGCTGGCCTCGGTGGCTGCGGCCGTTCTCGGCTTCGCGATCCACCAACCGGGCGCAGCGGCCGGCGAAACAGGGCCGCATGCGGACTTGGTTCCCCAGTTTCTGTTGGGACTGGTCCATGCCCCCGAAGTCCACCAAGAACTGAACCTGACCTCCGAGCAAGTCGCCGGTCTGGAGGTCTTGTTCGCGGAAACCGATGCAGCATGGTTCCCGGCGCGCAACCTTGCCCCGGACCGCCAACGCGAAGTGATCGACAAACTAGAAACGCGAGTCCGACAGTGGTTCGCCGAGAATACGACCGCCGACCAACAGTCGCGGCTACGGCAATTGGAATTCTATGCCCAGGGAAATCGGATCCTGCTGCGACAAGACGTTGCCAAGGAAGTTGGCTTAAGCGTCACGGCGCAGCAAAAGTTGGCCGATCTGGCTCGGGCATCTCATGTCGCGCAGCAAAAACTTGCTCGCACCAAGTTCGGTGATGACGGGATCGAAGCCCTGCAAACGGAAGTCGCCCGGACAGCGAAGGACGAACAAGCCGCACTGGCCAAAATCGTTCAACAGGATCAAAGGACAAAGCTGGCCAAGATTCTGGGCGAACGGTTCGATCCAACTCGATTGGCGCGGATCTACGCGATGGCCCCCGACTTCGCCGCCGATGAAGCGTGGATCAATTCACCCGCACTGTCGCTGAAGGAGCTTCGCGGCAAGGTCGTGCTGGTCCACTTCTATGCATTTCAATGCCACAACTGCCACGCAAATTTTGACATCTATCGCCGTTGGCATGAAAAGTATTCATCCGACGATGTCGTTTTGATCGGCATCCAGACGCCCGAGACAAGCCGCGAACGCGACGCCGACGCAGTGATCGCTGCCGCCGAGGAAAAGCAGCTGGACTTTCCCATTCAGATTGATCTGCAATCCCAGACCTGGAAAGCCTGGGGAAACACCATGTGGCCGACGGTCTACGTGGTCGACCAAGACGGTTACGTCCGTCATTGGTGGAGCGGCGAATTGAATTGGAAGGGTGCCACAGCGGATCAGACGATCGAAAAAGTCGTCGACCAACTGTTGTCCCAAAACTAGTGGGACACGCTGACCTCCGCAGGTGTTTGTTCCTGCGGCAGTTCTTCGTTCATGAATTCACGGTACACCACTCGCGTGCTACGTGGCCCGGCTTCTTTCATCGATAGGCGTTCGCCATATGCCAACAACTGGTTGTCGTCGGTGACAACTAGCGAATCCTTGGTGTAAAGACGCAGCCGGTCACGATCCAACAGTAAGTTGTTGCGAATCTCTTGAGGCGGAAGCGAGCGTTGCAGCACCACTCGCCCCTGACCCGCGTTGTCCAATCCAGGCCAACGGCTTCCCAGTGGTGTTGCCTCGCCATTGCAGCCCAACAAAATGCCGTTGTAGTCCGCCGGATCGGCCCACAGACCTGCATTCGGAAAGACTTCTTGAAACGTCTTGGCGATCGATCGTGCGTGCTGTTCGGACGTCAGGTGAGCCGGCAACCACTGCGCAATCATCCCGCCCGGACGAAGCTTGGCTCGCGCCGTTTCGTAGAACTCTTTCGAATACAACGAGTTCACGCCCGCATGGTTCGGCGGCATCGGTTCCAGTGTGATCACATCGAACATCTTTTTGGTCCGTCGCAGATAGGCGCGGCCATCCATCAACACGGGTTCAACCGAGTCGTCATTCAGAACCCCTTCGTTTCCGGGGAAATGATGAGCGATCTGGAATACAGCCGGATTGATGTCCACGATGGTTGTGCTGGCGACACCCTCGTTGCGAATCGCATTGGCTGTTTGGCCGGTACCGAAGCAGATCACCAAAACGTCCTTGGGGTCTTCATGCAACAGCACGGGCAGCGATCCCATCCAATCCATGTAGTGAGCCGTCGGCCAGAACGCGGCTGCCGCAAAACCGTCAATGAAGACGCCTCGGCTGCCGTTTTCAAATTCAATCGCCGACGTTGCAGCGTCGGGACCTTCGTGATGAGCAATCACGGTGTGCTCGCCATAAGGGAACGAGAACAAAATTCGTTCACTGCCCACGCCCGAATCCAATGCGACGGCGATCACCATCGATGCAACAGCAAACGCATGCGACCAAACCGGCATACGGGTGCGATACACCAACAACGTCACCGCCAATATCACAAACCCAGCGATCCAGGCGGTGTGCACAAACCCAAACATCGGCAGAAAGATCCAAGCGGCACTGATCGCCCCAAAGACCGATCCAATCGTATTGAAGGCGTAGATGCGCCCCAGTGCTCGGCCCGAATAGCCGTCTTCGAGGTGCCACGGCAATGCGATCCCTAGCAGGAATACTGCGGGACCGACCAACAACAACGTAATCGCGAACCAGTTGATCGGTGTGTGGTGGCTACCAAGACTAAGCAGCACCAAGTCGATTCGTTCAATCAGCGGAGTGCTTAACAGGATTGCGATGCCGGCGCCGTACAGCACCATTTCCAGGCGTTTCACCCTCGCCTTGACCGCAGGCACCGCTCGCGCGGCCAACCCAAGCGTCAAAAGAACGACGGCCAACATGATCGAAAACCCGGTTGTCGTGGTTTCGAACGCGGCACGCAGGGCGCGGAACCAAGCCACTTCTAACAGGAACGTCACAAAACCGGTCGCAGTCACGATCGCCAATACGTCCCAGGCGGGCATCGCGATGTCACCGACACTGGCGTTTGCTTCAACGTCCACATTTTGTTCGCCCATGTTCGCCGCAAAATAGGCGGTTAGGCCCACCAAGCAGTTGATCAGCGCGGTCACGACAGCCGTCCCTTGCAGTCCAAACTGAGGAATCAACCAGAATGCGACCAACAAAGTTCCCGCAGCGGCGCCAAGCGTATTGATGCCGTATAGCAGGGACATCGAAACACCAAACCTTTTCCCCATCCGCCCAAAAATGGGGATGCTGGCGCCCATGCAAGCCGCGGGCACGAGAATCACCAACACCACACCGATCAGTTGAGCCAGCGGCGCCATCGTCGGTGACCATTGGTAAATCGCACGATCCAATTGCTCGAGCCACTGGAAGGTAGCCCCGAGTGCTAATCCACAGATCCCAATCACCAGTTCCAGGTAACCGTACAGACGCAGTGGATGCGTGTTTTGTCGTGAATCGATCCAGCGACCGCAGATCGCGGCCCCGATCGTCATCCCCGCCATCATGGTCGCCAGCGTGATCGCCGCGCCCGAAGCGCTGACGCCGAAGGCCAACGACGTACGCAGTTGCCAGATGACTTCCCATGAAAGGGCCGCAAGTCCGCCCAGTGCGGGCAAGGTCAAAGCGATCAGCGCGGCAGGCTTCTTCATCGTCAAACTGCAGGTGGGGAACAAGGGGCAGGTGGGGAACAAGGGGCAGGTGGCTTGCCGCAGAAACTCGCTGCTACCAATCCGCCATTGGGTCGATTGGTAAGCGCAGACATTGCGGTGAAGAATTATGCGCCATCTTGAGCGATAGGCGAACAAAAACCAGATGTAACACTTTTGACGGTTAGGGCAACGCAGCGGCCATCACCAGAGAGTCAATCGAACAGACAACGTAGCGGAAGTCGTCAAAACTTTCGTGCAGTGCCGAATGATCGAACATATATACGGCTTGTCGATTGAATGATCCGTTAGGCGATAGCCTCGCTTGTGTCACCCAGGAACCGCGCCGGATCGCGCAAACGGATCACATTCAGATTCGAAACGGGGTTCGATCGACAAACCGTTGACGAGTACCGACAACCAAATTTGCGGATTGGATTCACAATCGGCTTCGCGATGCGCGTCAAACCTTTGGCAAGCGTCGATTACGAGGCCCGATCAACATCGTGGACCACGTCGTTGGTTTCGATGATGGAAACCGGGTCCGTTTCGTCCGTCACGATCAATCGCGCACTGCGATTGAAGGTCACGTAGTTCCAGGCCCACTGCATCAAGATCAACACCCGATTCTGAAACTGGACGATCAGCATCAGGTGCACGAACAACCACAACAGCCAAGCGACGAAGCCACAGAATTGGCGACTCCCGATCTGTGCGACCGCGATCGCGCGACCGATCGTGGCCATCGTTCCGCGATCGTGGTACACGAATGGCTTATCGTTCACGTTGCCTCGAACTCGGTCTGCAATTTGCTGCGCCACAAACGCGCCCTGTTGGATAGCCACGGGGGCCAGCCCCGGTAGCGGTTTGCCGTCTTGATCCTTGCAACTCGCCACATCGCCGATTGCGAAGATGTTCGCGAACCCTTCGACATTCAACTTACAATCGACCGGAACGCGTCCGCCACGATCGGGTTCCACCTTGCATGCCGTCGCCAGTTTGCGTCCCAATGGGTTCGCAGCAACGCCTGCACCCCAGAGCACTGTTTCGGTTTCGATCACTTCCTGCTTGCCGTCGCATTCCAGACGCACATGGTCGGCCGTGACATCGACCACCTTCGTGTGGGTGCGAACCTCGATCCCCAGTGATCGAATTTTCTCGGCCGCCCGCAGGCAAAGTTCCGGCGGGTAGTGTGCCAGCACATGCGGGGCGGCCTCGACGATCACGATCCGTGTTTCCGAAGGATTGATTTTGCGGAAGTCGTTCTTCAGCGTATGTTCGGCGATTTCGGCGAGTGCGCCGGCCAACTCGACTCCCGTCGGCCCCGCCCCCACCACCACAAACGTCAACAACTTTTGGCGGATCGCAGCGTCCGGCTGACGCTCGGCGGCTTCAAACGCCAAGTAGATGCGTCGTCGGATGTTGGTGGCATCCGCGATGGTTTTCAAACCGGGAGCGAACTGAGCCCACTGGTCGTTTCCAAAATAGCTGTGTGTCGCCCCCGCCGCGACGACCAACACGTCAAACGGCTGGACGCCATCTACCAGTTTCAGCTCAGAATTGGCCACATCGATGTCGGTGACCTCCGCCAGGATGACTTGGCAATTCGCTTGGCGACGCAGGATCGAACGCAGCGGTGTCGCGATATTTGCAGGCGACAGCCCACCAGTTGCCACCTGATACAGCAACGGCTGAAACAGGTGGAAGTTGTGGCGGTCGATCATCGTGATATCGACGTCACATTGACGCAGTCGTTTGGCCGTTTCCAGCCCGCCAAACCCACCACCCACAATGACAACGTGAGGCCGTTGTGCCATCAATCCCATCCCCGATTCGCGATCTGGATCCATAGGGACGCTCCAATCCAAAATTGGACACGCTCAATACGCGAAACCAAATCGTGGTTCCGACACCGCATCGCCCTGGAGACACCCAGGTTCCCAAAGCCGCCGCGTGGCGCCAATCCGGGACCCATCACTCACCGGCAGCCGGCAATCGCAATGGCCAATCCAACGCCTCTGGACGCGAAACGGCGCGGACGGCAATCCACTTCCCATCCGGCGACCAAGCACCCATAGCGATCTCGTGATTGTCGACTCTGGGTACCAATGCGGCGGGAACGTCACTTCCATCGGCCGGCATCGTAAACAATTGCGGATACCGCAGCGTGTTGGACGTCAAAGCGACAAGCAGACGATCGTCGGACGGTGACCAACCGACTTCCGATCGGCGATAATTCGGCGGCATCGCAATGGACTTCACCTGGCTCGGGTGTGCGAGATCGACAACTGCGAACTCCTCCGCATTTGAACCTGTTTTGCGAGCGTGAAACTGAATCTTGCTGGAATCGGGCGACCAGCACATGTTCCAATAGATCAAACTAAATCGATCCGCAGCCCCCACCATCAGGCTTCGACTTGTGCCTGTGGCAACATCCCAGAGCACGATATTACCACGCTTTCCGTAGGCAATCGTTTTACCGTCTGGTGACCACTCGGCTCCCCAACCTTCCACATCCAGGATTTTGCGCTCGCTGCCATCGACGTTCATGATTCCAACGCCCTGTTGGTAGGCTGAAAAGGCAACCCGTCGACCATCTTTCGAAAAACTGGGCATCGATCCAAATCCAAGATCAATCGGATCACCGCCTTCGAAAGGAACCATCATCAGGCGTGACTTAGCGACACTGCCCAGCGACTGGTCATACGTGATCCACTTTCCATCCTGTGACCAAGTAGGCGATCCCACGTGGTTGAAACCTTCGGTCGGACCAGCCAACTTCGTCACCCTTCCAGTCGCCGCATCCACCACACCGATCATCGGAGGCAACGGCAAATTGGATCCGGGTAAGTGCTGAATTCGATCGGCGGCAATGGTCATGTCCGTCCACACAGTCCCGGCCACCCCTTGTCCCTTTGCAGTCACCGTTAACTTGATCGAGTCAAAATTTATGTCTTCTGGGCCAATGGGTTGTTGACCAATGACTCGGGCATGTCCGTCAACTCCGCTGGCAAACAAAAAGTACGCGGTGTCGCCTTTTCGGACGATCCGCATCCGTCCCGACTCGGATTCATACCCCCACCGTTCGCCCAAGAACCGCCGCGAACCATCCGGATTCAAAGCAATTTTTTGGCCACGTAAAAACGGGACGGATTGTTGACTCGTTCCCACGGCGACATGCAATTCACTCGCATCCTGATCGGCAACTGTGATCACCAGTTCGGCCATCCCCTGCTCGACCGGCGAATCGCACCGCGCGTCGATGAACCCGACCTGAACGTCAAAGTTACCGCTGAGGGAAAACCTTGGCTTCATGGCAGTTTGGATCCAGGCACCTGACGAAGTCGCCGTCACCCGTTTGCCACCTTCGACGTCCAACGTCGATCCAGCGGCGTTGCCCTTGTTGATGTCGACAAGAGAATCCACGGTACTGGGATCCTGGAAATTCACCTTCGCGACCGCCGGTAGAGCGGACAGTTGCAGATCCAGTTGCTTTAGACGCGGGTCCGCGAGTGGTTGATCGGGCGGCATTTGCTTGGGCCAATCGCCGCGAAGGATGGCGTTGCGAACACGCAACTGAGACCGATCGGCAAAATGGAAAAGTCCCACTGACCGCCGGGAATTTGACGGCAAGGTGCGTTGGAAAACGCGATGATCATTCAGAAACAGGGAGACTTCGTCACCCTGCAACCGCATTTCAAGATGATTCCAGGCCTCCTTTTTCAGCGGCAATGCTGGATCACCGGAATCCTCCCATCGTTGATGCGACTGGATTCGTTGCAGGTTGCCAGGTCGCACCCCAGTTGGATCAAATTGTCCGTCCGTCACCCAGTGCTCATAAACACCATCGGGACGCAACAAGAATGCGAGGCGCCCGATCGCCGGGGATGCTGAACCATTGGCTTGGTCGTAGTAAAAGTCAAACGCGAAGGCCCCGTCTTCGACCATTCGGCGATGGTATTGCAATAGACATTCCCGATCGCATCCCACCACATCGCCGCGACGAAGTCCAACAATCAGGTCGTGATCCCCCTCACTTTGCTGTTGCCATGGAGCGTTCTTTGTCGCGATCGAGTTTTGAAAATACGATGTCCACCCGATCAGATCCGATGACTTTCCGATCGGCACTTGATCCAAAATCGTAGGACGACCGCTGATGGAAACCTCATTCACCCGCGATTGGACTTTCCACCAACTGCGCAGCCCAAGCCAAGGATCTTCGTTTTCAACCAGATTTCGCTTGTGCACCAATCGGCCATCCAAGAAGTCACGCTGATGCCCATCCTGAAATTCCGATCGAAAACGCACCCATCGACCAGGCTTTTCGAAGGGTTTTTCCAGGGCAACGTTTTGATGCGGATGGCGGAAAGAACCAATCTGAATGTGTTCACGGTTGATACCGTTACCAACATGATGATCGCCACGCTGCACCTGAGAGCGAGACCAAGGGTGAAGGTCCGCGTGTACTGAAAAGTTCCCAGCTAGCGGGCTTCGATACAGCAACAGATCCGATTCATGTCCGACAAGATGTTCCAGTTCACCGTTCGCGTTCAGTTCCCATTCGGGCAGAGCGCGTCCTAAGCCACACAGCCGCGCGTTGGTTTGACCACTGGCAACCCAACTGCGATCCAGTTCACTCTGCAATGATTCTCGTTGCCGATCGTTGCCTCGTTCGTGCCGGCGATTGGCAACCAGTCGCTGCAGATGGCTCTGCAGATTGGCTTCCAACGTGCTGCTGCGATCTCCGCCCAAGCGAACGCGAGATTCGAACAAGAACGACAAGAGTTCGTCGACCGTTTGATTTGAAGCGGCGCGCGACATGCCAACGTAGGCGACCAGGTATTCTGCCCAACGGTCGCGATCCGTTAGCGGTTCCGGATCTTCGCACAACTTTAAAAACTGAACCATGACGCGTCCCAATCGCTCCGTCACCGCCGGATTACCCAACAAAGGTTTCTGGTCGGCGCCTGCGTTCTTCACGCCTGCCGCCATGGGGGACGAGTTGCCCATCGCCATCAAGGTGATCGCCGTCAAAGCTAACTTCTGCTTCGTCAGCACTCGATCACCCTGGGGATCAAACGCATCCACTCGTTTGAATAGCTGTGGTAGACGGTCGCACCATTGGGCAGCGTCAATCAGGTCGACGGCGGGGCAAAAAAAAACCGGGTGCGCGGATCGTGTCAGGTTCGAACGCGGAGGCGTCTGGATCGCAAACATCGCCTCTTTGGCGGCAGGTTCGGATATTTCTACCGGTGAAAAGTAGCCCGCCAGCCGTAGTCCACGATGGCGATCCCCCGGAAGAACCCAATCCGCTAGATAGTCGTACCGTTCCTGGGGATCGAAGTTGGTCGCCTGGGCGCAAACTGCCCGCACGTTGTCAGACAACGTTTGCTCGTCGACGAAGACAACTGACGAGATTTCATCGACCGTGTTTCCCCGCCCGGCACGCGTCGGCTGAACGGGGCCTCCCAAGTTGGATTCGCGAGGTTCTTCGGTTCCGAAAAAGCTTTCTGGCAAAGTCTCTGGCCAGTCGCCCGTCATTTCCACATTCCGCACCTGTCCGACTTTGGACCGATCAGCGCGATAGAATCCGAATGGCATCGCACCAGAAAAATCCACAGGCCGTTGATAGATCGGTTCGCCATTAAGAGCCACCGTGACGGACTGACCTACCCGAGCAATCGATACCCGGTTCCAATCGCCTTCCTGCAGTGGAATCGGCCGAGGCCCTTTCCGGTTCAGCGGTTCCAACAACGTGTTGTCTTGCGGAAGCCCCGTCCAATCGAAGGGTCCATCCGTCATCCAGCGAATGCGAATCCCACCGGATTCCAACAGAAACACCATTCGTCCTAAGGCTGGGTGTAGTACGACTTCGTCATCCGAGTGTTTGAATTGGTACGAAATCGATTCGCCATCCATCAGCGGCCGTTGATAGCGAATCAAGCCGGGCATCGCACGTTTTGATTCCGTATCAGCAACCAATGCCGTCAAGATCCCTTCTTGGACGCGATAGTCAACGGATCCCGAGGACTTGGCGTCGGGAAGACCTCGCCGCGACTCGACGAACGTCGGCTGGGATTCGTCAAAGAATCCGGTCTGCCAGCCTCGAAGCTGTTCGCCCGCGATCATATCGACTTTGCGTGGGATGGTGGGCGTCCCAGTGAATCGGAAGTTTCGGAACGCCGGCCTGTTCCTGCCAAAACTTCGCAGTCCCAACCAAGGGCTCTGTTTTTCTGGTTCACCGAACCTCCACATCGGATGCAAGTTCGATTCAAACGCCAAACCGTCATCGTCACTGTGCAGCGAGACTCGATTGAAGACGGCGGCTGATTCATGGCGTACAAAAGGACACGGTCTGGTTTGAGCGTGATCTCCATCGGCGTCCCAAACTGTCAATTCGTTGGTGAGTCCCAGTGCCTGAAACTGCAACCCTCCGTAGACCAACCCACCATCGGTCCCTAAGGGGCCGCCTTCCTGCGTTTCGCAGACGAAGTCAAAATCACCCGTCAGTGGATACCGATAAAATAGCACGTCTTGTCCGGCACCGGCCAAATGCAAAATGTGCTCTTCATGACTGATCCACATCGGCTGCGGTGATCCCGACAAGTTGCTGGTCGCACTTGCCTGAGCCGCTGGCATCCAATGTGCCATTTGCGAATCGAACAGGACCGCGGGATCCGATTGCCCCCGATGGGTTTGAACCGCGACCGCGTGGGCAATTCGCAAAACGGCCTTGTTCTGGCCCACCCGATTTGCGATCACAGCCAAGGTTGACTCAGCGTCGTCGGCAAGTTCTTCACGAGTGGTCGCAGCAAGCGAGATCGCCACTTCCATCCACCGATCGGCGTCCATCGGAATCACGTTCAACTGATTCGCCGCGAAATCTTGGCGTACCTTTGCCAAATAGGCGCGTACCGAACCCGAGTTTCCACGCCGGTCGGCGATGCGTGCCAAGACCAGCAATGGCTTTGCTCCATCGGCGCCTTCGGACACCAGTTGTTCGAGGTCCGAGATCAGCCGACTCAACCGGCCTCGCTGATCAGCAGCTTGGACCAGCATCCAAGCGCTGCAAAACATCCCTCGCATCCCACCAATGCTTGCGACGGCGAACGAATCTTCCCGTGGACGCTTTCCCATCGTACGCGCAAACACGCTGGGCGGCGCTTCGGTGGGTACCGGGCATGTGATCATCCGCACCCTGCCTTTCCCCTGGGTGGAATCCATCGGTGGAAAAGTCCACTCGGACCAAAGCTCAAACTGCTCCTCGCTATCCAAACCGCTTAGTTGTCGATAGAGACTGCCAATCACCGATGGTAACTCCGATCCGCTGATCCATTGATCGACGATCTGGGTATCGCATGCAACAGCGAGCTGATCGAAGACAGAATCCAAGCGTCCTTCCCCCGCAGCTATCGTCAGTTGCTCAGGCACACCAAGGTCTCGGTGCACAGCAGCATCCAGGTCCGTCTTCGCCGCGGCCACGTTCTGTCCGCAACACTTCGGTGCTGTTCCACCGCAAATGGTAATTGCGACCGCAAACGGAAGCATCCAGCGAGAAACGATGGTCGCGAATCGATCCGGGATCCCGCCTCGAAGCTGCGGAAAAATCCACACCGATGCGACCCCCAATCCCCGTTCGGAAGATGATGGTACGCAGAAACGCGAATGGATACTGAAGTTCATCATGAAGGCGCTGTGATTCTTGTCGGGAAGTTCTTAAAACAGATCAAATATCGACTGCAGAAAGGATCGTGGCTTTGCCTTGACCGGCGGTGGGTCAGGCGGCTTGCTAGAGGGCGTTCGACCGGTACGGGCCGTCGGCAAAGAGGACGGCTGGCTCTGTGGCGTCATCGCTTGATTGAAATCTAGCGGCAACGCAACCGGTGCAAATGCGGAGACGTCAATCATCGACGCATGGAGTTCAAATTCATTCAACAGGACCAACGAACTGCGTCCGTCGCCTCCGGTATGAATCATCGTCCGAATCCCACCGCTTGGCAGGGGAGCGTCACCGCCGATGAAGCTGCCGATCAATTGATCACCAGCGCCATCCGTGCCGATCAAAATATAGAACCGGGGTCCACGACGGACCACACGCAATCGATCGGCAGCCACAATGGTGAATCCCCCCAATCGCTCGAATCGATCAGTACCGTCCGGCTTCTGGATCCGCATCTGGCCTTCGGCAACGAAGTCCCCCTCAGGCAATCTCGCCAAAATCGAGTTCAACTGAGTTTCCCGGTCGTCATCAAGTTTGATTTGTAAATGGATCGACGACTTTTTACCGATGGTCGGGATTGCTAAACGGGACGGATCGAATCGAATGGTCGCGTCAAAGTCTCCTGTTACATCAGGAGTGAACATGATTCCTGTACTGGACCAATGGTCGCTTCCCGCCCGCTCGACCAAGAGTCCATGATCAGACGCTTTCCACTGCCGATCTTGTTGGCGATTCCAATGATAAAAGAGATTGCTCGGTGGCGGTGCCATCGAGTAGTCAAATGCCAACGTCTTCGCGAGTTGATCGCGATCCTCGTCTAATTTTGCGATCAAATTCTCGGCCTCTTCCGGCCCCTGTTCTCGCAGATACTCGGCGCGTACTCGAAAATCCGTCCAGCGTACGTTGGTGAATCCCGAACTGCCCTGAATTTGACCGCCAAACTTAATCCCGTTCGCTTTTAATTTGTCTGCGGTAAATTCGGTCTGCCCAATCAAACGGAATTGGTCCGAATCGTTGTAGGCAAATTGGTAGTAGACGGTGGATCCGCGTCGGGACAGTCGTAGACGCCCATCGTTTGCCTCCACAGGCGAATGGCTAAAGTAGTGCCGTCGATCGTCACCATCAATCGTTTGCATATACAAACACTGGACCGTTTGCTCGTTCTCTGGATCGCACTTTCGCTGCAAAGCGGCGACATCCGATTTGGCGTTTTCGGCCTCGATCGACAGCGTAACGGTTGCCGTCTTCCCCAGTTCGGACTGCGTGTTCAATTGGTCGAACTTCGCAGTGATGTCAAAATCGCCAGCGACTTCAATCGCCGGTGACAACAGCGCGTTTCGGTACCCCGATTCGGCAGGCCGATTCATCTCCAATCCGTCTGCGGTCGCATGAAAATGTTGAACGGGGTTGCCGTCGGACACGATAATCCGCTTGCTAGTGAGGACATCCACGCCCATCTTCACCTCGAACAGATGCGTCAATCTCTGTCTAGAGTCTTCCGATAACTCAGTGAGTGGTGTCGCCAGCGGCTGCTGATCCAAACGAGGCAAATCGGTTGACCAATCCCCCGCCCACCGAACACGGCGAACCCGTGCCGCCGTGCGATCTCGATAATGAAACAAACCAAACTTGCGTGGATCGTGTTCCCCCAAGCGTTGACGATGAACCAACGAGTTGTTCAGGAACAATGACAGCTGATCAGCAACGATCGATACCATCATCGTGTTCCAGGATCCCTCGCGAAGCACCGATGACAAGGGGGTCACGTCAGGGACATCCGTCGACCGCACCGCACGATGCAACCGATTGTCGGGACGGCGTCCGGTTCGATCGAATTTGCCATCGGTTATCAGATGCGACTCGACGGCATCGGAACCCAGTATTAGACACCGTTGGCCGATCGCCGGATGCACTTCGAACTTTCCTGGCTGATACCAAAACTGATACTCAACCGAGCCATCCTCCAGTACAGGACGCGTGTAAACCAACAAGCTCTCGGCGTTGCATCCTTTCGCCAATTCATAATTCGCACGACCGTTGATCTGTCCCCACCGCGATTCCAAGTCCTCTTCATTCGCTATTTCAAAGGACCAGTCCGCCAAGTCCGCTTGGTTTGATTCATGAAAATATTCGTACCATCCCGGTAGCTGCGGATGGTCGGACATGAACACCACCTCGGGCACGTCGGGCGTGCCGGAAATTCGGAAGTCCTTGCCGCCGCCGAAATGTCGATAGGAGCTGCGTATCGCGGCCCATGGGAAGCTCGCCTGCACGGCTTCATCCCCTGCCATATTGGCGACGTCGCTATTCAGCTGTCGATGGACGAGGCGGCCGTTGAAGAAGGTCGTGGCCTCGTCTCCATCCACGCGGGTTCGGTAGCGTAGTTGGCCCGATTTCCGGACATCGGTCAGTGGCGGGTCAATCGTGCCGCCTTGCAGGTCACCACGCAGAACACCGCGTCCATAGGACTGCAGATCATTGAACGTTTTCAGCCAGTATCCGCCTGCCAGAAGTTGGCTGTCACGCCAACCGAAACAGTCGACGTCTGCTTCGAAACTATAGCTACCCTGCATCGGTGTCCGAAAGAACAAGTAGTCATCGCTATGGCTAGCCAAATTCTGAACCCCTCCTTGGGTCACCCGCCATACCGAAGCCGGAAACCCGCCGCCGTGTTCGCGCGAACGCGCAACCGTCACTGGATACCACTGTTGTGCCACGGCGTTTGCTTCCGCCCATTCGGACTCGGTGGTGGGTTCGATCACCAGTTTTAGATTTGCCACTGCCGCCCATAGGTATCGATGCCAAACCGGTCGGTCGATCATGTATTTGAACGCCGACATGATCCGCTGGCCTGCATCCACCGAAACAAACGCCGTCTCTTTCGAACGCGAAGCTGCCATCAAGCACAATAGAACGGCGTCATGACTTTCCCAAACCGACAGATCATCGGTCCAAATATTCTGAAACAGGTGCTCCAGACGCTGAGCCGCTTGATCTGTTTGCCCGGCGTGGATTTCGATCAGCGCCAACATCGCCTGCCGGTCATTGGCATCGGCTGGCGATGGAGGATCGTCGGCCGCTAGCGCGTCGCGCACCGATTTTAGTTGACCGGTCCTAGCTGCCGCTTCGATCAACTCGACCGCAGGTGAAACCAGTTTTCCACCATCAACGATCAATAAACCATGATCATCTGGTGAAACAAGCAGTTTGGATTGCGTGGAATTGTCCGCTGGGTCAGCCTGCCCATCGCTTGCCACATAGCCGACCGTCAAACGTAGATCCGCATGATTCGGCCCCGGCAACACCCAGTCGGTCAAGTATTGATATCGCCTCGGAACTTCCATTGCCATGGCACGGCGATAGATGTCTTCAGATCTCGCATCGCAATTTTGGCCAGCAAACAATTCGTTCAATGCCAAAGAATCCGAGCGTTCCTTGGTTTGGCCAACACACGTTGACGGATTGAAAGCCGAAACCGAGATCACGATCGCAACGAAAGCCAAGAGTTGCCTCGATTTCCATGTCGTCATTGGATAGGTGCTCATCGTTTGATCGTCTCCGAACTTGGATCAAGTGAATCAGTCGCATCGTTGCTCGGCTGCCTCTGCTTCACTGTGAAACGATTCCAACGCGTTTGGACGGGATGGTCTGGGGCAGTTGCGATGATCCCCAACACATTGCTTTGCACAATCAGCGACGGATCCACCGTGCAGGTTGCGATTAGCCGGTCCGTCTCCGAATCCCTCTCGGAGTAAAGAAAATAGACCTTCGATCCACGCTTAACGAATCGATAGCGATCCGGGCTGTTGACGCTGATCGAGCGGATCGGACGGTACATGGGCTTACCCGCTCGATTGATTCCCACCGTACGAGCGACCAGTTCGACCAACCCGTTCCATTTGTGTCGCAGCAGGAACGATGCCTCGACGACAGCGACCTCCGGCGAATCGTCACCACCGCCGCCAGCCATAGGATGGGGTGCCAAACGAATCTGCCAAGTGATCTCGTTGGCTGCCCCCGGTTTCTCCGACTTTGGAAATTCCAATGGATCGAAATCGACGCTTAGATCAAAATCAGCTTCGCACGATAGCGAATGATAGATTGCCGAGTGCCCAGGGGCACCCTTGGCGGTCGCGACTGTCGCCCTTTGGTCCGAAACGATGCTCGATTCGCCATCATTGCTGACGCCCCACCGCCCGCCTTCGGCAAACGCGTCCTGGTTGATCGTTTCGAATTCATCCGAATCATAATCCGCCAGCTGATCCAAGTAAGCGATGACCGACTCTGGATCCCGATCGATCATTGGATCGATCGAATCAGCGCGAATTCGCAACGACTGCCAAACCACTGACGTGCTCAATCCCATGCCCACTTCGGTCATCAACCTGACGCCCTGGATCTCGATCGGCGCAGAGGAAACTTTTGCCGTCGAAATCAAACGGAAGTCTTTCGATTGGCGTTGGGCGTAATAGGCGTAAACCCAATCATCACGCCGCATCAACCGCAGTGTTCCGGACGTCCCCTGATCACTGGTTTGCTCGCTATCGACGAACGTCGTCTTCCCGCCATCGTTCATTTCTTTGCGAACAAAGGTCACAAACTGCTGGCCATTCATACGGTCCGTTCGATGATGAATGGCAAAGTAGTTTCGTTGCGAATCGTCCAACAAAACCGCTAAACCAATCCCGCAATGCCAAGTTGGCTTTCCTTTCTTGATGTTCAATTGGCAGTACTTTGCGGTGATGTCGAAATCACCCGTTACACGCACGCAAGATCTCAGGTCTCGGATTCCCTGATCGGTTGTGCGATGCATCTTCACGCCAAGCGGAACCAGCGCCAGCGATTGCTGGTCACCATTGGCATCGAAATCAAAGGAAGAAAGTGGCTTTCGAAAATCCTGGTCAAAGGATTGTGGCAACGCAGCGGACCACTCTTCTAGCTCTGCCAACTTTCGCGACACCAGCGGTTGCTGCTGCATCGCCGGTAATTGCTTGGGCCAGTCGCCCGTATAGCGAACGTCACGGACGGCCGAATGATGTCGATCAGCAAACCGAAAGAATCCAAAGTGACGCGAATTGGAGGCTTCAATGGCTTGTTCCAGCACGAGATCACCATTGACGAATAATGCCAACCGATCGCCCGTTAGCGACAATTTGGCACGGTTCCACGCCGCAGGCTGCAGCGTGGGTGGCTTGATTGCGGTATCGATAGCGCCACGAGAGCTTGCGAAATCAGGTAACCAACGATTGTCGGGCCGAACCAGTGATCGTTGTTCCATTCCGTTGGTCAACCGGTGAAGCGTCACTTCATTCTGGCCAATCATGATGACCTGGCGTCCTAGGGCGGGGTGGACTTCAGCCTCGTCCGAGTCATCTGGTTGCCAAAATTCATACTCGATCCATCCGTCTTCTAAGATCGGCCGATCGTAACGCAACAAGTCTTCTTGGGATGAACCGTGCGGCAGCGGATCGGCATCGGCGGAAAGTACGATCCGGCCATCCTGTTCCGCTGCATCCCAATTTCCGTGCCACGAACCACTTGCGTGACGATGGTAAAGACTCCATCCGGACAACCGCGTGCTGGCGACCAGATTCAACTGCGCTGGGATCGTCGGCGTCCCCGTGACGCGAACGCTGCGAACGGCGGAAGTTTCGTTGCCTATGCTATGCAACATGAACCAAGGAAACGAAGCCTCGTCGATCTTTACCTTTGGCGTTTCGATTCCATTCACATAGTGACTTGCCATCCCGTCATGCACTTCGACGCGAACCTGCGTCCATTCCCCCAGCGGCTCGAACTGCCGCGGAATGCTTAGTCGCTGCGGCGGGGCATCCATCGAAAAGAGTTGAAAAGTTTGTGCACCAATGTCGGGCCGAACCGAGCGTCCAGCGACCAATAGTGATGTCCAACAAAATGGCCGTGATAGCACTTCGGCGCTGACCGCATAGTCGCCTTGCAGCGGGCTCTGAAAAGCCAGAAAGTCGGAAGGTCCGCCCGTCGTTCTCACTACAATCTCGCCTGATAGACCGTAGCGTGCAATCGGCAGGGCAGAGGAATCAGACTGAGAATCCAAACGCGAGCATGGAAGAAAGAGTGATGAAGCATCCAACGGTGAAACCGGCTTCGTTCCCTCTGCGGCTTTGCACCAGTCGGCGAGCGATCGCAAGTGGAAATCGGCGGGATTGATCCCATGCCGGCAAACGGATCTCAACCATTCCTCAGTGACAAGGTGGCGAGTCGAATGATGCTCGGCTGCCGATCGAACCACCAACAGTTCACGCATTGAAACATCATGCGGTGAAGCGGATCGATCTTGCGGACGGACCGCCAACAAATCATCCAAAAACGTGGTCGACAAATCCACATCACCCACGGCGATTGCAATCAGACTCTGCATCGCCCACTTCTGATGCCTCTGCGTCGCGGTGTTCGCTTGCCACTGATCGACGTCGGTTTGCAATTCCGCGATGCGGCCCAAAGATTGGGCTTCCGCGACGAGATCCGCTGCCGGCGAACACAGCCATTTTGATTCCGGTTGGTCGGCGAGATCGAAACGAGCACCGTCGTCCATCGGCCCGGGCTGGCGACCCAGATCCAGGGCAGATTGCAATTCGGCCGTGACCCGAAAGGGCGGTAGGGTCCCCATCGGCATCACCCAAGACTTCAAAAACGGATATCGCTTGGACGGGGCCACGTCCTTGCCACGCGTCGACACATCGACCGTGGACTGACGAAGCAATGGTTCGCCCAAAATCACAGCAGCCGCATCCCTGTCCGACGCGCAGGCCTTGCCGCGGCCAAAGGGTTGTCGTGCTGGCGACAGCATGATGAGGAATGCGATCAAGAGAATACGGAGCAACATTTCGGCGATGCAAGGGTCAATTGGCGTTGTGCGTTGAACGAACATCAGTATGCGCGACCGAAGCACCTCGGTGCGCCGATCCCCGATGAATCAAGTCGCTGAAGTCTTGCAAATCACGCACGCATTTTTCAAAAAACCGATTCATCGAACTCATGCAACCGGGATGCCGCCAACAGCCGCGACTCACAGCGGCCAACTCGCCTCCGATTCCGCCCTCCGCACTTCCTCTTAGCACAGGCACCAGCCCAGCTGAACGCCCGTACGGGCGATCCGCTATTCTGGACCACACCCCATCGCTAGCCAATGAATCGCGTGTAGGGGCGCGGCAGTCGCTGCAAAAACCCGCCGCAGACTTTTTCTCAATTTTCTCGCGTGATCTCTGGTCGAGGACCGACCCACCTACCGTAAGACGTCCGGCACCTGAGCAAAACTTCGGGTGCGAATTAGAAGGACCATTTTGAACAACGTTGAATTCGTCGATCGACTTCGCAAACAGGATCCCATTGCGGCACAGCACTTAAATGAGTGCTTTGTGCCGTCGATCTGGCGTTACGTATTCGCTCGCGTCAACGGCGACCGGCACCTTGCGGAGGATATCGTTAGCGAGTCGGTGTTGGCTCTTGTGGTGGCTGTCCAAAAAGACGTGGAAATTGAATTTCCAAGTGCATGGTTGCGATCTGTCGCTTCCAAAAAGATCCAGGACCATTTCCGAGCGGCAGCTCGCGTCCAGCATTTGATCCAACAATCGGGTCTGACCAAAGAAATGCACGACAGCGTGACACCGGATAGCGAACACGATCGAGAGATCCGACGCGAAGAAGTTCGCGATGTGATGGATAGGCTGCCAGAGAAGCAACGGTTGGCGTTGGAATGGAAGTACCTTGACCGCATCTCCGTTCGTGAAATGGCGGACCGGTTGCAGGCGACCGAAAAGAGCGTCGAGTCAATTCTGTTTCGTGCACGCAACGCGTTCCGAAAGGCGATCGGAATGAATAAAAACGACCCCAAGGAACCAAAGGACAGCTCACGAAGTCCTTTCCTTTCGAATACGACGACGATTGAAACCATCGATTTGACAGGCAGTTCGCGCCCCGACCCTGCACCTGCACACAAGCCAAATCCTGCTTGTGATGACAGGTCCCCCCAGCCTCCGATCGATCCATCGAACGATCCAACGCTGCCTAACGAAATGTTGCGAGGCCGCTCATGAACCATTCAACCGAACATGAAACGCCGCCAGAGGCTAGCGTCGCTGCCATCTTGGCGGACGCATACGACGCGCCGCCGGTGCCAGCATCCTTGGTGCGGCGACTTGATGCTGGCATCACCGATCAGTGGGGTGCATCTCCTGCCTTGGAACCACAGGCAGCCGGTACAATTTGGTCGAACGTGTTGCGTGGAACCAAGGTGGTTTCCGGTTGGCCGATCGCCGGCGCGCTTGCAGCAACCTTGATGCTGGCGTTCTTTGTGATCGGTGGATCGAAGACTTATGCTTGGACGTCCGTCGTGGACGCGATCACGCGGCAACCATTGCTGCACTTGACTGGCGCCAGCGGAAATTGGTCCTTGGACTCATCCACGATCGCGTCGAAATCCGAATCACAGCGCAGCCGCATGGTATTGTCGTTTTTGCTGCGAGCGGTCGGTCAGTCAACCGAAGACCTACCGCTATCAGGCTTGAAAGTCGCCGATCAAAGCTGGGAACGCATCAACAATTCGATCGCGATGCATATCGTCTTCACGACCGATGACGACCAGCAGATCGATCTGGATCTGATGTTGGACCCGGACACATCGCTGCCCCAAACCGCCCGAATTCGCGAACGGTCCAACAAGCCTCAAGCAAGCAGTCCGACAGCCATCCTCACATCCACTGAACCCGGACCGCGGGAACTGACGATCACTTATCCGCGACGCAATTTGTTGCCCAGCGGCGTGGAAGGAGACCAAATGGTTGCGACCACGCCCGATCGTCCATCCATTGGTCGAAGTGGTGATGCATTGGCTCCGGCACCGAAACGGTCGCTCGTGGGTGCATTGCCACTGGGTGCTGCAACCACATGGCGTCCGGTGTCGATTGAAGTGCAATCGGCGAAAGAGACTTTAGCAGCGACCGATGAATTGCTGAACGAACTTTGGACCGAGCGGTCGGTGCAACCGGTCGCGGAAGCCAACGATTCGGAACTGCTTCGCCGGGTCTATCTGGACCTAGCCGGTCGAACGCCGACGGTCACCGAAGCACGAAACTATTTGGAACAAACAGCCGCCGACCGTTACGAGCGATTGGTTGACCAGCTGTTAGAGAGCCCAGACCACGCATCCCATTTGGCGACCACTTGGCGAACGTTCTTGATCCCCGATGGCGTGGACCTGACAGCGTTCGGCGGGTTAGAGGCATTCGACCGCTGGCTTGCCGATCAATTTGGCAAAGACGAACCCTACGACAAGATCGTACGTCGATTGTTGTTGGCCGAGGGAAGGCTTTCCAAGTCGGGCCCCTTGCTGTTCTATTCGGCGGCCAAGTTGGACCCTGACCAACTAGCCGCGCGGACCTCCCGCGTCTTCCTGGGCATTCGGCTCGAATGTGCTCAGTGCCATGACCATCCCTTCGAACCATGGACTCAAGAAGATTTCTGGAGCTATGCGGCCTTCTTTGCGCAGATTTCGCGTCCCAAGGGTGAACTAGCCACCGCATCGAAATTGATGCAGGTGCGTGATGTTGACCGTGGGGAGGTCATGCTGCCGGAAACCGATCGAGTCATTCCACCTCGCTTTCTGGACCACGCAGATGATCCGTCGGCTACGAGGGTCGCTCGACGCCAGCGACTGGCTTCCTGGCTGACCAGTGCCCAGAATCCATACTTTGCTCGCGCTACCGTCAACCGCGTGTGGGCCCAGATGTTTGGTCGCGGCATCGTGGATCCCGTCGACGATTTCGGTTCGAAGAACCAGCCCATTTCGCCTGAATTGCTTGACCTGTTGGCAGGTCAGTTGATCCAAACGAACTTCAATCTACGATCCGTTTTGCGGACGGTAGCGTTGTCACGTGCTTATCGCTTATCGAGCGCTTCCGATGACTCGAGTGAAATCCGGCTGGAGTGCTTCGCTCAGATGGGAGTCAAAACCTTGACGGCCGCTCAGCTTTACGATTGCATCAGCATGGCAACTCGTCTTGACGCTGCCTCCCAACGGCAGGGGACTGCGACCACAGTGGCCCGATTTGGAAATAGCCAACGGGATCAATTCCTACAACAATTCGCGTCACCGGCAACCAACCGCGTCGACTATCTCTCGGGAATTCCACAGGCCCTGACAATGATGAATGGAGATCTGGTCGCGATGGCGACGGGAACCAACAGCGGCGGTCTGCTGAAGTCACTCGACGCACCATTCTTTACCAACAAACAACGCGTCGAAGTTCTCTTTTTGGCGACTTTGTCTCGCCCACCGACTGCGCAAGAACAGGAAGTTCTTTCACAGACCATTTTGAGCGATCCGGACGTTAGCCTGCGTCACGATGGACTTTCCGATTTGCTGTGGGCATTGCTCAACAGTGCCGAGTTTACGCTGAACCATTGATAGTCGAATGAAAACCAACAACACGCGACGTCGATTCATGCAGTCCATGGCTGCCGGTTGGGGAACCGTCAGTGCTAGCGGATGGTTTCCCGAGCTTGCACGGGCCTTGGCGAACGACCCGAAAAGGCGGCGGCACTGCATCCTGTTATGGATGAGCGGGGGACCGACCCAAACGGACACTTTCGACATGAAGCCCGGCCATCCCAACGGTGGCGAATTTAGGGAAACCCAGACCAATGTCCCGGGGTTGCGCTTCAGTGAACATCTGCCCAAACTGGCAACGATGGCGGACCAATTGGCCATCATGCGTGGGATGTCCACCAAGGAAGGTGACCATGGACGAGGCACCTATTTGATGCGAACCGGTTACAAGCCGATGGGCCCCGAACAGTACCCCAGCATCGGCGCATCCCTCGCCAATCAACTGGGCAGCCCCTCCCCCGCGTTGCCACCGAATGTCAGCATCGGAAGTTATCGATCGTTCAATCAGGATGCGTTTAGCCCCGGCTTTTTGGGGCCAAAATTTGGGCCCCTGTTCGTCGGCGCCAGTGATCTTCCAGGGTCCATTACCAACGATGAGGACGGCTATCCCGAATTGCAAGTCCAATCGATGTCGCGACCGGCGGACATCGATGATCAACGTATGTCACAGCGCTTGCAGATGTGGCGTCAGCTGCAATCGGGATTCGTCAAAAGCCGAACGGGCGGTGCCGCCGGTGCGCACAACGAGGTTTATGAAGGCGCCCTGCAATTGATGAACAGCGAAGATGCCAAAGCGTTTGATCTGTCCGACGAACCAGCCAAACTACGAGACCAGTACGGCGCCACCGTCTTCGGCCAAGGCTGCCTGATGGCTCGGCGTCTGATTCAGCGCGGTGTTCCGTTTGTCGAAGTCTCGCTTGGAACCAGCAGCGGAGGCGTCGGCTGGGATACGCATTCGGACAATTTCAGCGCGGTGAAAGATCTTTCGACGGTACTGGACGACGGCTGGAGCACGCTGATGCGGGACTTGGCTGACCACGGACTGCTGGAGTCAACCACCATCATTTGGATGGGCGAATTTGGCAGAACCCCGACCATCAATGCCAACGCCGGACGCGACCATTTCCCCGGTGCGTGGACGACCGTTTTGGCCGGCGGCGGGATCGCGGGCGGCCAAGCTTACGGCAAAACGTCGCCGGACGGTACGCAGGTCGAAGATGGCGTGACGACCGTCCAGCATCTTTTGGCGACGCTGTGTTCCGCGTTGGGAATTGGCGCCGAAGCCGCCAATATGAACCTTAGCGGCAGGCCGATTCCGATCGCCGAAGGGTTTCCGATCGACGAGGTGCTAGCGTGAAAGATCGCTTCCTACCAAATCTGGCTTTGACCATTGCATTGACCTTGGCGGTGACAATCGGCAATGCGTCGCAGGGGGATGAGCCCGCAGAAAAGTCTGAATGGGAAACAGACAAATTCCAATCGTCTTTCCCAATCCAGTGGCCGGTCACCACACTCGAAGCGAGTCCCGCTAGATCTCCGGATGCGAGTTCGATGGCGGCAACACCGCTGCAGGCAACTCCGACGCTACCCGATGTCAAGTTTCCGAACTACCGACTGGGCCATCGCCAGCCGACCGCCGCCAACAGCGAACACAGCGATGGTGTGGTTAGGATGCAGCTGCAGATTGGCCGTTCCAAACTGATCGTTGAAGCGACCATCACGATCGACGCAACGCCATTCACAATCGCACGGGAATCACGCGTCCAACGATTGGTTCAATTGGCATCCGAACAACCGGCGACTGACGAACGCGATCTGCAGACGATCATCGGCTATACGAAAGCCGTCGCCGAACCGATCGATATCGATCAAGTCCGATGGATCTTGAATCACTGGATCGACGGGCCTCCACTTCTTGTCGTGAACGATCACTACCAAAAGTTTCGCGCGCAGGCCAAACCGGCGTTCGATGCACTTGATCGAAACGTCGACGGTGCGATCAGCGACGTCGAAATCGCAACCGCTGCCGAATCGTTTCGTCTGTGTGACACAAACCGGGATGAAATCGTCGATGCGATGGAATTGGAGACTGCGTCATCCGACCCAAGACGGGATGCTCTGAAAAGTCCCCTGGACGAATCCGAGACGGTGTTCGACCAGCCTTTGCTGCGGATGATTCAAGATGAAAATTCCACCCCGGATTTGGAATTGCAGATCGCCTTTGACACCAGCAACCCGGCGGAATCGGTCATTCGTCTAACGCGGGTGGTTTCCAATCCGAGAATCCATGTTCGCGTTTCAGCCGCAACGGGTTCATCGAACGCGAACGGTGTCGCGATCGAAGTGGACGACCAATCGGTCCACATCAGCGCCGTACAGCAAGCTGCCAATGATCAAGTCTCCAGTAATCAAGTCTCCAATGATCAAGTCTCTATCGGTGCCATCGTCGATGGTTATCCGATGCTTCCCCACCTGGATCGGAACCATGATGGTCGCTTTACCATTCGCGAACTGCGAACGTTGTCTGCCCAGGTTGCCGAGTTCGACCTCGACGACGATGGTCGAATCGAGTCGTCGGAAATCACCGCTCCGATTCGATTGGTCTTTGGCCTAGGTCCTACGGCACACTTGCCGCTTGCCCAAATTCGGTCGTTCGCGGCGACGTCGATCACGCCCTCGACCGATACGCCTGAATGGTTCGTGCGGATGGACCGCAACGGCGATCAGGACCTGTCCAGGGGAGAGTTCCCTGGCACGGCCGAACAGTTTGATCAGCTGGATGAAGACCATGACGACCTGATCAGCCCAGCAGAGGCAACCCGCTCGGAAAGCCAGACGGAATCTGCACCCACGAAGTCCTCAACGTCACCCGCGACGCCAAACCACTGAATACGAATGAAACCACCAATTCACAGCGAATCCGCTTCCCGACTGAACGGGAAGGTCGCCCAGGGAACTGAGTCAATCGACGTCGCTGAGGCGATGGACCAATTGCATCAGCAGCTGCAGTCTTTACGAACCCAGTTGGCTGGCGTGATCGTCGGACAACAGGACGTATCGGAACAGCTTTTGATCGGCATGCTCTGCCGCGGCCACTGCATTCTGCAGGGGATGCCGGGATTGGCAAAAACCATGATGGTTTCAACCTTGGCGTCGTTGACCGACCTCTCGTTTCGGCGAGTCCAATTTACACCCGACCTGATGCCAGGCGACATTACCGGCACAGAAGTTTTGGAAGAGGACCATTCGACCGGCCAACGCGTCTTTCGGTTCGTGGAAGGGCCGCTGTTTGGAAATGTCATCCTGGCTGACGAGATCAATCGGACGCCCCCCAAGACACAAAGCGCTCTGCTCGAAGCGATGCAGGAACGCCAAGTAACGGTTTGTGGAAAGACTTACACACTGCCCGAACCGTTCTTTGTGCTGGCGACTCAAAATCCGGTCGAAACCGAGGGAACCTATCCACTTCCCGAAGCCCAGTTGGATCGATTCCTGTTAAAGATCCACGTCAGCTATCCCAGCCGATCCGAAGAATTGGAGATTGCCCGTCGGCAAACGACCGACTATTCCTTTCACACCCAATCCGTGCTGGACGTCGAACAGATCCACCGGATGCAGACGATGGTACGTAGCGTGGTGGTTTCGGACCATGTTTACGAAGCTGCATTGGACCTGGTCCGTGGGACCCGCGGCGAAGAGGGGAACATGCCAGCGGAAATGCGTCGAATGGTCCAGTGGGGTGCTGGACCGCGAGCAACGATTTCTCTGCTTCTTGCAGCCAAGGCTCGCGCCCTCTTGAATCGACGCTGCCATGCAACCACCGAGGATCTGGTCAAGGTTGCCATGCCGGTGCTTCGGCACCGGATCATTCTGACGTTCAACGCCGAAGCCGCCGGAATCGACGCTGATACGATTCTATGCAAGATCATCGAATCGACAGCGTCGCTGCGACACACGACAACGGAGTCGCCGAATTGAAACGTCTCGCGTCCATGATCGATCGACTGCGTCCCACGGCTCCGCTACGAGGTCTGGCGTCACTGCAAGGCCTGGCATCCAAGGGAAGTCGGGCCTCGCAGGAATCGTCCATCGGCAACAGCGCGGACGAAGCGGCGCGGCGTCAATCAACCGCCCCGACGAATTGGGTTGACCCGCATGTGATGGATCAGATCGGTCACCTGGAACTGCTCTCTCGCAATGTCGTCGACGGACTTTTGGCGGGAAAGCATCGATCAACGACCAAGGGCGGATGCAGCGAATTTTCTCAGCACCGTCAGTACGCTACCGGCGATGAGGTCCGCCAAATTGATTGGCAAGTCTACGCCCGTAACGACCGCTACTTCATCAAGCAATTCGAAGAAGAAACCAATCTGCACGCGATGTTGGCCATCGACACCAGCGGATCGATGCAGTTTGGATTATCGACAGATTCGAAGCTAAATTTCGCAAAGCGTGCAGCGGCCTGCCTGGCTCGGCTGTTATTGCATCAACGCGACGCGGTCGGCGCGGTTGCGTTGAACGACCAGAACCCACTGTACGTACCCCCCAAGCAGCATGCCGCACACCTTCGCGCCGTCCTGACCATGCTGGATGCGGCCCAGGCTGCCGACGCGGGCGACCTTGGCGAACTGATCCAGCAATGCGTCCCTCGCATGAAACGTCGTGGGCTATTTATCCTGTTTTCAGACTGCTTCGGCGAATTAGACGATATTTTGGCGGGCCTGCGATCGGTACGAGCCCGGGGTCACGACGTGATCGTCATGCACGTCCTTGCACCCGAGGAATTGAGCTTTGATTTTCGTCGCTGGTCTTCGTTTGAGTCACTGGAATCCCCGAGCCACCGCGTCAGTCTGGATCCCCCCACGATTCGAGCAGAGTACCTAGGCCGAGTGGCCGAGTTCGTCACCGACTTGGAACGTCGTGTCGTCGAAATTGGTGGTGAGTATGCACGCATGACGACCGCGGACGACCTTTCCGATGTATTGGCATGGTTCTTACGCAATCGCCAGGCTCGTGCGGGAGGACGCAGCAGATGAGTTTTCTAAGCGTTGCCTTCCTAGCCGCCCTGCCATTGATCGCGGCTCCCTTGCTTTTGCACCTCTTCGATCGACGCCGCCATGCGCCCATTCCTTGGGCGGCCATGCAGTTCATTGTGGCCGCAGAAGCACGACGCACCAGCGCGCGAAGATTGAAACAATGGCTGCTGATCCTATTGCGCACCTTGGCAATTGCAGCACTGGTGCTCGCGCTGGCCCGACCGATGCTATCCGGTGGATGGTTCGGAGGTCGGGACCGAACCGAATTGATTTTGGTGTTGGATAATTCCATGTCGATGACACGAAGCGTCGCTCAGCAGACCCTCTGGGATATAGCGGCAACCCAAGCAGCAGCGGAAATCGATCAACTGACGCCTGGGGACAGGGTGCGGGTCATGACGTCGGCCCCCTTTCCCGTCTGGATCCAGCCCAGCAGCCTGCGAGTCGTGGAAGAGTCCAAGGGCAACCTGACGCAATCGATCAAAGACATCCGTGCCACCTTAGGACGCAGCGATATGCTGGCTGCCCTGATGACCGCCGTTCAGTCCACGGCCCACCCATCGGTCAAAAATCGCCGCATCGTGATCATCGGGGACGCGCAAGCGAACGATTGGTCAATCGACAACGAACCTGACTGGAAGCGTTTTCAAGACACACTTACCCAATCGCCGATTGCCACCAAGCTAAGCTTCGTCAACCTGTTGCAACCGGATAGTCAAAAGGCCTCGACTGCGAAAAGTGTTACGCCGCCGGATTCGCCAACGTCGCAGGTCCCATTGAACGTCGCTGTCGATCGAATCGACGCTACGCACACACTGGTCGGTGTCCATCATCCGATCACCTTTCGCGCATTGCTGCACAACTATGGAACCGTTTCGGCGGCCGAGCGTACGGTGCATTGGAAAATCGACGGCCAACCGCAAGCCGAATCCGTGGTGGATTCGATCGATCCTGACGCATCGCAAGAAACGCAGTGGATTCATTCTTTTGAAAAACCAGGTGCTTATCGGGTGGCTGGATCCTTCGACGGCGACGATCCATTACCACCGGACAACGTTGCAAGTGTCGTGATCGAAGTGGTCAATCGCATTCCAATCCTGATGGTGGAATCGTCCATCGAGTTTTCGGACATCCAGCAGGATTCATTTTTTGTCAATGCAGCGTTGGGATGGGCGGCCAATCAAGCATTGGACGAATCGGCGGTCTACGCACCGACAGTTGTGTCGCCACAAAAATTTTCCTCGCTAGACCTCCACCAGTTTCGCGCGGTCGTGATCCCCAATCTGGTAAGCCCTGACGCCGAATCGATGGTCAACCTGCGTGACTTCGTTGCCGACGGAGGCGGTCTGTGGGTGGGACTCGGATCTCGCACTGATATCGATTCGTTCAATTCCGATTGGTTTGATGGCGGATCGGGCATGTCGCCGCTTGCGTTGGACCGAATCGTTGACGACGCCGCAGTGGATCCCCCCGATCGTCAATCGGAATCCGAATCGGAAGTAGACCAACAGGCAACTATCGAGATGGGTTCCGGGACTCGAATCAATCCTTTCGGAAATGCACATCCGGCCAACGTATTGCTGGCGGACAACGATCAGTTGGACATTGGCGATGTCGTCATCCAACGAAGATTTCAATTTGATTCGGCCGCGTCCACCAGCGCTCCTTCGGTCATCCTAAGCCTTAGCAATGGCGAACCGCTGGCGATTGAAAAGTACTTTGGTGATGGCCGCGTCATCCTGCAGGCAATCCCGCTTCAGATGCAGTGGAGTACATTGGCAAAGTCTTCCGCGTTCGTCGTCATGGTACGCGAATGGGTCGACTATCTGTGCATTCCTGGGGCGACCCGATTCAACTTGGAACCGGGCGATCCGATCGAGCTTCAGGTCACCGACGCCGGTTCGCAATCCGCCATGTTGACGGCGCCCAGCGGAAACGCAATCGAGTTGGCGGGGGAATCGCTTGGCGATCGCACCGAGTTTCGAACCCACCGAACCAGCGAACCCGGCCAATATTGGTTGGAATGGGATCTCGCCGGCAATCGAGTCCCCTTTCAAGTCAACCGAGATCCTCGCGAATCCAACTTGCGATCTCTGTCCAGCAATCAAATCGAACGACTGCTGAGCACCACCGGATCATCCGCCGCAGCGGATGGCAACCAAACGACGGTGTTGACGTCGGAAGCAAATGATCCCGTTTGGCCATACCTGTTGGCCAGCCTTGTTGCGTTGATAACTGCCGACCTGTTCTTATCCGGGATCCTGTCACGTGACCGATTCGGAACAGGCACCGCTGTAGACACGACGATTGAAACGGCGAAACCATCACCGCCCTCTGGCATCCAATCGACCATTGCGGAATCCGCGGCCAAGGTGGCCCAACGGCATCCTTGGCAATCGCCTCGTCCTCGCACCGCAGCGACGTCGCATTTGGAGACGTTCAGATGACGCCGACCCAAACAGCCACGACACAACAGCTACTATTCGACGGTCCTTGGTCCGTATCGTCGACGGTTCTGATCGGCTTGGCCATCGCCGCCCTGTTTGCCTGGTCGCTGTACCGAGAACGCAGAGTACTCGGTGCGTCCACGACGTTGACATTCGCCAGCCTGCGATTGATCGCGCTCGCGGGCATCCTGTGGATGCTACTGGCCCCCGCAACGGTTGTGGTGCAAACAGCATCGACGCGTCGTACGGTCGCCTTTGTCGCCGACGCCAGCGCCAGTATGGAAACGGTCGACCCGATCGGAACCGCTGACGATTCGCGTTGGAACATCCGAAGCGATATGGGAATGGCCAGCGAAGCACCAGGCTCGACAACTCCCGCACTTGCGTCACCATCGGTTGCTGCCGACGGCGCTTTCACTGCACTTGGCGTTGGATTGAATCGACTATCCGACAGCATTCGATCGATCCAAGAACACCATAGCCAAGACGCCATTTACGAATCGCTTGAAACCACTTTACGGTCCATCCAGCACGCTCAGTCAGGATTGGAAACGGTTGTCGATCAACTCTCCAGCATCCCATCGACCAGCCAGAATCCAGCAGCCGGGTCTAGTTCGCTGGACAAACCCGTCGAAGCGATTGCCAGTGACGCACTCCGCATTCTGCGTGGCCCCGAATTCGAAGAGTTCGCCGAGATTACAACGCTGCTTTCCAAAGGGAAATCCCCGTCAGACCATGGTTGGCAAAGTGGCCTGCGTGATTTGCAACACAAAATGATTTCAGCGCGCGAGGCGATTGGACATCTAGCCGCCCGCCTTGCGATCCTTCCGAGCGAAAACCCGATGGACCAGAACGGAAGGTCACCGATCACCGCGGATCAAACGGAAAGCGGCGCGTTTGCAAAGCTGTCACGCAGCCAACGAGTCGACCGTGTTCTTCATTCGCTGCGAGAGACGACCTTAGCAGACCTCAACGAGGTTGACGTCCAGTGGGGACGATTCGATTCTAGCTACCGCAGCGTCCACTCTGATTCCCGGTCCCTTTCGACCACGGGTGTGGCCAACGTTCCGGCGGAACCGGCACCTGGATCGATGGCGACTGATCTTACATCCGTCCTGACCCATCTAAGAAAGTTGCAGCAACAGCAACCGATCGCCGCCGCGTTCATCTATTCCGATGTCGCGCACAACGGAACATCCAAAGAAGCGATCGATCGATTTGCCGCTGACCCGAACGAATCATCCGACGAGGAAAAGGCTCCGGATGCGTCCGATTCAACCCGTTCGCAGTCGCAAAGTGGCGATACCGCGAGCCTGATGCAATTGGCGACGACGCTAACCGATACGCCAATCTTCATCGTCCCCATCGGCAATCCCAACCGCTTGCGTGACATCCACTTGGTGTCGGTCGAATCCCCATCCGTCGCGATGCGAAACGACGACATCGTGATCGAAGCACACTTGGAAGCCTACCAATGCGATGGTGAACGTTGCACCGTCCAACTGCTTCGTGATGGCGCAGTAGTGGACTTTCGCGAGGTAGCGATCGAAGGAGACTTTGCGAGCCGCAGTGTCCGCTTTGATCAAACGGTTTCGTACATTGGCAAACAGACTTTCGAAGTCGCCATCGCTCCGATCGAGTTCGAAACGAGCGAAGAAAACAACGCTGACATCGTCGATATCAACGTGACACGTAGCGACATCAAGGTGCTGTTGGCTGATGAAATGCCCCGTTGGGAATTCCGCTATCTGGCCCAACTATTCCGCCGCGATTCGAAGATCGACTGCGATGAAATGTTGTTCCGACCGCGAATGATCGCCACGGGGAAACGCGAACCGAGCCAATCATTCCCGACAACCGTCGATCAGTGGGACCAGTATGACGTGGTCATTCTTGGCGACATCGCTCCCGAACACCTTCCCGTCGCGGCACAGGAATCACTGCTACAGTTTTTGAGTCAACGTGGAGGTACCTTGATCACGATCGCTGGTCAGCGGGCCATGCCATCGGCGTTCATGGACCAACCGCTGTCGGAGGTCATCCCTGTCACGCGAATCGACAACACAGCGGAACCCCAAAGTGGTTCGTCCGATCGACCACAAGAGTTCGCCTTTCGGGCCACCGAGCTTGGACGGTCCCATGTTGCCCTCATGATTGGTGAAACCCAACAAGCCACCCGGTTGGCTTGGGACTTTGTCAATCGATTCTCGCCGGTGTATGAAGTATCACCGTATCGGCGTCCAAAGCCATCCGCACACAATCTGATCAGCGTCGTCCAGCGAAGCTCGGCCGACACCATCGACGACGTGGCCCAGTCGAGCGAGGCGACGGAAGATACGTTCTTGTGCTGGCAACCGGTGGGACGTGGACGAATGGTCTACCTTTCCGGCCCCGACACCTATCGATTGCGTTTTCTGCGAGGCGATCAGCTTCACTATCGTTTTTGGGGACAGCTACTGCGTTGGGCGATTGCTTCGGATCTAGCCGGCGGATCACGAACCGTGCGGTTGCGAACCAGCAAGTCCAAGTACCAGCCAAACGAACCGGTACGCGTCGAAGTTCAACTGTCGAATACCGTTGGGGAACCGGTCGTCGGCGCTCAAGAGGTAGACCTGACGCTCACGTCCGGATCGTCCAAACGCACCGTGCGGATGATCCCCGACGATGCGTTACCAGGAACCTACGTCGCAGAAACGAGCTTCAATCAACCCGGATCTTACATCGCTGAACCTACCGGGCCGGTCGTATCCGAACTACGTCAATCAGACGAAGTGGAAAACGATCGAGCGCCCGCAGTATCGTTCACCGTTCAGGCGGAAGTCCCGACGGAACTGATCGATACGCGCTGCAACCGAGCGTTGGCACAACAGATCGCTGAATTGACCGGCGGCCAGGTACTGGCCCCATCGGCAGTCGCGGAAGTCCTATCCCTATTGAACCTGCAACCCGAAGTTGTCGAATCGACGCAGCGGACGCCGCTTTGGGCACAATGGAAATACCTTTGGTTGGTATTCGGCTGTTTGCAGGTCGAATGGATCGTTCGAAAATGGCGAGGCCTATCGTGATCAACACTTCGGATCGAGGAACACATTCATGGCAGTCGTAAATTCATTTCGCGACCTTCCGTCATCGATGGACCGAAAATTGAAAACGGTCACGCATCGATCGATCGTCATTGCGACCATTCAAGGGCTTGCGATCGCACTGTCGGCTTTCATCGTGATGATGATCCTGTCGATGGCATTGGATTGGATGTTGACCCTGCGCAGTCCGATCGTCCGCATCGGACTGACGTCGGTCACCTTCCTAATCGCCATCTTTGCTTTCATCCAAACAGGAATCATTCCTGCCTATCGCTGCTCCAGTCGCAAGAACGCCGCAGAATTGATTGATCAAAAACTGCCTTTGCTGCAACAGCGATGGCAGACGGTCGCTGATGCGACGCAGAAATTCGAATCGTCGGATCCGCGCTCCCACCCCAAAGCCACGTTCGCAAACGCAACGTCCCGGTCGATGGTGGATCAGGTCACCAGCGAAGCGGTCGCCCTGCAAACGTTGGTCAAACCATCCACGGTCGTTCCTGCATCGTTGGTCCTGCACGCAGTGGGGGGATTGCTAGGGGCAGGCGTGCTGATGGCGGGTTTCATGGCCTCGCATACCGGGATCACGTCGGCACTGTGGAAGCAGTTCTGGAATCCACTGCACGACATCACCGCAACGAATCTGCAGTCCCAGACCGGTGACGCGTGGGTCCCACGGGGCAAAACCATCCAGCTGGTCGCAACCCAGGACGGTGTCCGACATACCAAGGGGACGCTGGTCATGGAATTCGGCAAAGGTGACCGAGAGACCTTGGACTTGACGTCAAGCGAAGATCGCACAGAAGTTTTCTCGCATCGGATACGTGTGGATCAATCCATTCGCTATCAGTTCACCGCCGGGGATGGTCGCACAGAGTGGCACGAGTTGCAGGTGATCGACTATCCCGAAATCGAAGCGACTGAATTTGTGGTGGTGGCCCCTGAGTACGCTGCGCGTGACGACGTCACGAAGGACCACCTGCCTCGCCGCATCAAAGTCATCGAAGGATCCAGTGCGTCCTTGGCAATCAAGCCTCGTCAACCGGTCCAGCAACTGACGATCACAGTGCAACCGCAGGACAATTCCAACGTGACGGGTGGCGAAACTTCGGCGGCGGAGCCCGAAGTGCACGAATTGTCAGCTGACAAAGATGGCTGGTTTCGATTTGAAATGATGCTCTATGCAGACATCATGCTTCGCCCGAATCTGATCAGCCCCTTTGGACTGTCAAGCGAAACCAAATCCTATTGCCGAATCGACGTCATTTCGGACAAGCCGCCGGTTGCCCGCATCATCCAACCGAACGAGGAAACCGCAGTCGCAGTCGATGAAGTCATCGAGATCGAATTCGAGGCTCACGATGACCATGGGATCGCGACCGCCAACTTGGTTGTCTACGACGAATCCAAACGAGACGTTGATGGGAATCCGGAGATCGTTTCAGTTCAGCCGATCGCGATGGGCGATCAGACAATGCCCAAACACATGCTTGGCAAAGCGCAACTGGACCTCTCGCAATTGAATCTCTCTGCTGGTGCAGAAATCAGCTACGCCATCCGTGTCAGCGACAATCGTGGTGATCCCCAGTCAGATCCAAAGTTTGCTTCCAGCTTAGCTCCCCAACCAAGACGAAACCTGGTTTCCAAATCTGATCCCAAATCGGATTCTCTCAGCCGCGGAAACCGGAAGGCGGAAGCCTCCGATCCGGACCGCACCTCCATGCCGTCCGACGAATTCGACGACGAGTCCGAGAAGACACCTGGCAAGGCTGACATTGTGGCTAGCAAACGTCAGACCGATATCCCCCCAAATCCGAACAACGCAGACGATCTGACCCTGGCGGCCAAAGATGCGACGGCAACCACACCGCCAACGGCCGACGGATCCACCCCAGATCAGAAGACCAAACCAATCAACCGCGGCGCTACCGGATTATCCAAGACCAATGCAAAACGCACTGTGTCCGATCCAGCCTCCATCGAAGACACCGTCGCCAAATCGGAACAAGTTCCCCGTCTACGATCCGGGCAAAACACATCGACCCAACGCCGCAGACTGAAGATCACCGAGCGATTGTCGGCGATTGCGGCCGCCAAACCGACGGACACCGACGTCGAAAAGGATCCGATACGGGAACGCGTGCAGGCGATCGACAAGATGCTAAAAGAGACCGAATCTGGTCTGGGCCGCTTGATTGCTCATGACCTTCCCGACTCGCAGCGATCCGACCAATTTGTCAGTCTAGATCAACAGATTGGACAGGTCGAAAAGTTCATCGCCGACTTACGAATGGAGACAGAGGATTCGCCAACGGCGTTTGTCGGTTTGCAAATGGTTGACCTGGCGCGCACCCACATCACCCCTGCACGCGATCGCGTCTTTGGTGGAATCCGGAATCCGAATGCCAGCGATCTAGACGCGAAACTTGCGCGAGGACATATCAATCGGGCTCGCGAGACGTTGGCCGCTTTGTTGCAACGATATCAAGTGGTCAAACGAGATCGCGATCTGAACAAGTCACTCGAAGACTCGATCACGATTTACGAAGTCTATGTCGAAAAGAAAAAGCAATTGCTGCGTGCGGCGCGTCAAAACCGCAATCCGTTGACTCGCAAGATGGGGGTCATCGAAGTCGATCAAGCCTATTTGGATCGCTATTCCGAGGTCCTGACGCTGCGTCGCGAGATGATGACCGAATTCGCCGGCATGTTGGGCGATGACCCTCGATTGCTATCGCGATATTTGGACCTCCTGAAACGCAGAAGCCGATCGCTGCGAGATCAATTGGGTAAGCTTTCGAATCAGCAAAGCGATGCAACTTCCGAGATGTTGGGATGGCAGCAAATCGACGAAGACCAAAGACACGATCTGTGGATCATCATGGCCGAGCTGCGTCTGCCGGTCGCAGAACGACTGGCCAAGGAGGCCGCCGAATTTGCGGAGCGGACTGAAAAGCAAATGCCTCTGGAGATCGACGTCCAGCGAGGCACTGCTGCCAAGATCATTCATCGCAGCCAACGTATCGCGGAAGCCGCGCGACAGATTTCGTTGGCTGTCGATGACGTCTATCAATCGATCACTGAAACGTCAGCATGGTCCACGGATGCCCCCACAGGTCGAGATTTTCCCGTCCCGGAAAACGCAGACGTCCCCAATTGGGTGCGTGATGCCGATCAACTGTCTCGATTGTTTCCGCCACTGGATGTCAGTTTGGATTTGATGCAGTCCGAACAGGAAGGCAACGAGGACATAGAATCGTATCTGCAGGCCCGGATTCTTGAGAGTCGCGCAGTCGCGGATTTGGCGGGAACTTGGGCCAGTTTGACCGAGCAATTGTCGCTGGGACGATATGACTTGATGGTGGCGGTCGAGCAACGGCGGTTGGCGATCGACACCGAATCACTTCGCACACAGATGCAAGGCATCACCAACGACCTTGAAACGCAGTTTCTGCGTCAGGGTGGCGCCGGGTTGCCTGCATCGATCGCCGAAGATGTCGACCGGCTTCAGACGCTGATGCTTTCGATCACGTTCAATCAGATCGCCGCGACCCAAGCAGCCGAGCGCCAAGATCTTGATCTGGTCGCTCGTCAGCAGACACTGGCCACAGACCGATTCGAAGCCGCGGAAAGCTTGTTCGACAAAATTCGTCGGGACGTCGCGGACGCGTTGGACGAATACGATATGCCGAATCCAAACATTGCCCAGCTTCGCGATCCCACCCTTGATGAATTCTTGGCACGACTGGAACGCGAGCCCAACATCGCAGCGCAGTTGGGGATTCCCGATCGCCGGACCAATCTTCGCGTGATCGCCGACTCGATGCTGTGGCAACAAACCGGCGGCCAATCACTTGGAACCTCTGGCCAGGAAGCGATGCGGCGCGCCAAACAAGCGATCAAGAAGCAAAACAAGAACAGAATGCAACTCGGAAAACCTTCGAAACCGATTTCAGCCGATGCGGCCGAACCGGATAACGAAGAACAACGCGAGCAACTGGCCAAGGCAAAGCAAACTCAAAAGCTGCTCGAGGAATCTCTTCTGGCGATCAACCAACGCCGGCAAGAAGCGAATCTTCCCGAATCCGAAAAGGAGCAACTGACGAAACTTGGCGAGAAGATCGAAGAACTCTTAGATCAAGGATCCGGCAACGCATCATCCGCACAAATGTGGCAACAGCTGGCCCAATCCGACCAAGCCAATGCGATCATGAAAGCGATTGCCGATGGTGACCCGATCCCCGACGATCAGTGGAACAAGCTGTTGTCCAATTTGGGTGACGGACTTTGGCAGGTCAAAGGCAAGAAGCCACCGGAGGCGTACCGACGTGCAATTCAACAATACCAAGACCGGCTTCGACAACTATGGGGCAATTCAGACGATGCGTAATTCGATCACCATCGCGAAATGTCCCCGGTGCTTCAGCAACGTCATCCTTGCGGTCTGGTTGGCTGCGGTCGTTACCCCCGGCCCGGCTTCGGGGCAACAGCCCCCCTCCGGCCCGAACGATAGCGGCGATTCGTTGATCGCCGCGATTTCCAACCTCAGCGCCGCGCTGCCTCCCGGGCAGTGGTCGCGAGTCGAGTCGTCGGTCGACGCCGGTTTGCGGTGGCTGGCGTCACAGCAAGATGAAGATGGACGATTCCCTAGCGACGAGATCGCTCAGCCGGCCGTCACGTCACTGGCCGTCATGGCGTTTCTTTCTCGTGGCCATGTTCCCGACCAAGGACCGTATGGCGAACACCTCTCACGTGCGATCGACTTTGTACTGAACACGCAGAGACGGCGTGGCTATTTTTCGCTCTTGCCCGTCGTTCCGCCAACACAACACCTAACTCCGTCGCAAACGGTCACCTACAACCATTCGATCGCCGGTCTGATGCTAGGCGAAGTCTATGGCATGTCATCGGGCGAACGTTCGCTAAGAATCGAAGATGCCATCGGCCGAGCGTTGATCTATCACCGCGAAGTGCAATCGCGCCGAAAGAAGGTCGAAGCGGACTACGGTGGATGGCGGTATGGATACCCCGAAAGTCCAGATGCATCCTCGGACATGTCCGTGACCGGTTGGGCACTGATGTTCCTGCGGTCCGCGCGTAATGCGGAGTTCAATGTTCCGAAACTGTACTTCGATGAGGGGCTGGATTTCGTCGAACGTTGCTATGAACCGTCGCCCCCTGACGATAACAAAGGGTTATTCCGATACCGACCGGCAGATTCGGGCGATGCCGGAAAGCCGCAGATCACGTTGGCCAATACCGCGTCGGCAACGCTGACGTTGATCTTGGGCGGACGTCAGCATCACGAAGGTGTCGATGCATCCATTCGCTGGTTTCGCGCACGCCCCTATCCCAAGCCATGGCAGAACAATTATTACTACTTGGCCACCTACTACAGCAGTCAAGCGATGGCACAGGCAGGCGGCGATACCTGGAACCAGATCTTTCCCCAGATCGCTGCCAATCTTCTGGAAGAACAGACCGCAGAAGGCAGTTGGCCATCCGGATCGGCAAACGAGAAACGTTTTGGTTCGGCTTATAGCACGTCGTTGGCTGTACTGGCTCTCACACCGGCCTACCAGCTGTTGCCGATTTATCAGCGATAGCATCGCGGTCCAATTCATCCATCGGTCAGTCGGGCCAACCAAATCATCGAACCGACGGCGCCCTAGTGAAGCATGCATTCTGTTTCGGGTACAATCGACCGAGCGAACTGGCGAACGATGCCGTTCCGTTTGGAATCCACACTCGAAGCAGGTCGGCCATGATTCGGTTCCCCGTTTTTGTCTTCGTCACTGCGGTCGTTTGCAGCGCTGGCGGTGTCCGGGCAGCGGACTTTTTCTTGACCATCGGTGGTGGATACGCACCATCGGGAAATCAAGCCTCGCTTGAAAAGAACGTCCAGTTGTTTCAGCGCGTCTTGGAATCGCTGCCCAACCAAGCATCCGCAACGGATTCCGATTCGTCGCAACCGGTCAACCATGTATTCTTTGCCGATGGAACGGATCCGGGCGAAGACCTGCAGGTCATGGATCGGGCATCGATCCCGGAAGCCAACCGGTTGATGGCCGAGTTTTTTGGCGACGATGCCGACCTTGGATTGACCTATCGAAATCACCAAGTCCCGGACGTCCAGGGACCCGCCAAGCCCGACGCGATCCGAAAATGGTTTGACCGAACATCGACTCAGATGCGCGATGGCGACCGCTTATTCGTTTACGTCACCGCACACGGAAGCGCCAGCACGAATCGCAAAGATGTTTTCGACACGACGATTGCGTTGTGGGACAACACATCGATCAAAATGACCGAGTTCACTCGTCTGCTTGATCAGTTGCCGACGGATATCGATGTCGTCGCGGTGATGGTTCAGTGCTATGCCGGCGGCTTTTCCAGGTTCTGTTTCGTCGACGGAGACCCCGACAAAGGATTGTCTCCACAGCGACGCGTGGGTTTCTTTGCAACCGTGCATGACCGCCCCGCCGCCGGATGCACGCCCGATGTTGACGAAGCCAACTATGTCGAATACAGCACGTATTTCTGGGCCGCATTGCAAGGCGTCGATCGATCCGGACAAGCGATCGATCCACCCGACTATGACAAGAACGGAGTGATCACATTTGACGAGGCGCATGCCTACACCGTCCTGAATGCGATCACCATCGATTTGCCAGTGACCACGTCGGGGGAATTTCTGTCAGAGCATAGTCGCTTTGCCAACGACAAGGACAAGGACGAATTGGACCTGCTATCGAAGGACGAATCTTATGAACAGGTGCTTTCACTTGCCTCGCCTGCCCAACACGCGATCCTGCAAGGACTATCCCAGCGACTAGATTTATCCGGCGACGACCGCATCGCAAAAGCGATCCAAGAAACCCAACCCCAGCGGCGACGCGGACGATCACGTACCCGGCGCCCTGCCAGCCCACAACGGGATCTCCAGCGGCGGATATCTGGCCAGCTCCTAAAACGTTGGCCGGCGCTTGCAAACGTGCTGAACCCGCTTGCAATCGAACTGCTGACCACACGCAGCGAAGAATTTGTTCAGACAATCCATGCGCACCCAGACTATGCCAAGTACGTCGAACTGAAAGAGACATCCGAGAATACGATCAGCGCCGCCGAGCAAAAGGTGCTGTACGAGCGTTTCCTAAGAGTGGTGGAAAACGTCGTGCTGGCGGAAAACCTGCGTCGCATTGGGAACATCGAACAAATCGCCCAGTACGGTGGCCTGATACGCGGAGAACGGGGCCAATTGTAACCACGCAATCACGAGCTTCGTCCCCCAACGAACGACTTCACTCGCAATCGCATCCCCCCAATTCCAACCCATCCGCCAAAAAAGGTGTCAGGACCAATACTGATCGGCCCGTTTGCTGCTGTGTCACGTGGTGAGCAGTACTTTAGCCGGGAGCATGGGTTCGGTGGAGGCGAGTTGCTGAACCGAAGATGGCTGCGATTGACTGACCGCGCAGCATCGAACCGCCGAAGTTGTTGAGCTTCGGTCGGTGCGCAGTGGTCCTAGAGAGCCTTGGGTTTCAGTTTTTCGATGTGGGCTTCCAGTTCATCGAGACTGGCCCAGCCAAGCAGGTAAAAGCAAATCATTTCGTAAGTGCGTTTGTTCGGTTGACCGCCGGTGTAGATCAGGATCAATAGGCACGCGATGATCGCCAAGTATATCTGAATCTCCACGCCGGCCGGCTTGGTGCTCAGGAGGTGACGACAGCCCAAGAGTTGTTTGATCATCCGGAAAAACAGTTCAATAAGCCAGCGAAGCCGATACGCTTCGGCAATCAGTTCGGCGGGGACATCCATCAAGTTGGTGACCAAACGCAGGCGACCATCGCAGTTGGAACCTTTGCTGCCAGTGCGGGTGTGAAGTGGAACTTCGATCTCGATGAAGCGAACCGGATGGTCGCTTGCCACTGTCTTGCTGTTGCTGGTGTGAGCCCCCAAAACGACTTCTCGGTCGATTCGCACGCCAGCATCGCGATCAACTTGAGTTAGGTCTCGATCGCATAGAATCTTCGGGGTGCTGTTGTCACGGGCCCGGCAAATGTAGCTGCTGCCGATGGCATTGATTTGATTGAACAGCTCGAACTTGGCATAGCCACGATCGGTCACATAGCATCGATCAGGTTGGAGCACTGAAGCCAGGACTGACTTCTCGTCATCCTTTCCCTTTGGTTTGGCCGGTGTCGCATCAATCCGCTCGGGGATACCGCGTAGGATCTCGAAGTGCGTGTGCATGCGGTCGCCATCAACGGACTTTCCCTTGGTGGTTCCGCCAGCTTTGTCAGGCAGCCAAGCGAGTGAGGCCACCCGCACGGCTGTTTTGAATACGCTGCCATCAACGGCGGTGAGTTGATGTCCGATCGCGTCAAACTTCGATGGATCAGCTGATGGGACTTCGGTCGCAAGCTGCGCTGCGATTCTCTTCAGCGGTTCGGGATCAAAGATGCTGACCGACTCCGAAAGTGAGCCAAGGGAAGCTCGGTCGACGCCAAACTTCTTCTGAACCTCTTTGAGTGTACTGGCTTATTGAAGTCCACGCAGCGATGTCAGAATCGGATTGAACATCCACATAAGAACCAGTACGCCATACTGGTCCATGTGCAGGTCACGATTGTTGGATTTGTCACGCTGGGTGCCGATATCGTGCAGGGTTTCCAGCAGCGGCCGGATCTTCCTGAAGAACTTCAGGCCCTGTAGATCACGTGCTCGGACATCCGACGAGTCTTCTGCGACGTTGCATTCATCGCTATCGACATCCTTGGGTGTTGGCTTTCGTCGTTTAGGAAGACGGTTGGTCACTGGCTAATCCGCTGTGTGTTAAACTGGCGGACGGTCCGCCGAATTCAATCGCATGCGCAAACGCCGTGCCGAAAAACAACAAAATCAACTTAGCGACTTTCGGGCCGAACAGTATTGTGTCAGGACTCTTTTTGAGAGGGCTCAAAAAAGGTGTCAGGGCTCAAAAAAGGTGTCAGGACTCTTTTTGAGAGAAGAGCCCCGACGCCTGTTCTGGACCCTGCTTCCTAAACGACATGCGCAGCCCCTTGGGCGTGCTTCCGTTCACGTTTCGTAGACTTTGAAATGAACCCGATATCGATTCGGATCGCATCGAAGAATGATGCTAACGACATTGCTGGCTTGGTGGATCGGTTGCTACGAGAAATCATGGAAGCGATCGGAATCAACGCATTCAACTCGAATGCGGTCGCGATGACGGAGCAACTGATGCGTTCGATTCCCGACCAAGATCACTTTATTCTGATCGCCGAGACCGAGGACAAGGCGATTGGATTCGCCGCACTTTCGCCCGCCTTCTCTCTTTACGCCGGCGGCTACTTCGGTCTGGTTACCGAGCTGTTCGTCGCACCCGGTCACCGATCTGCCGGGGTTGGAAAGCAACTGATCGAACACTGCCTGACGCTTGCCGCTAGCAAAAATTGGTCACAGTTAGAAGTCACCACTCCTCCCCTGCCGCAGTTCGACCGGACGCTAAAGTTCTACCAAAGCAACGGATTCGCAATCACCGGCGGCCGCAAATTGAAATGCCCCACTGCGCCGCGCAAACTCTAGTCCGTCCGCCGCAACGAAAAAAGGTGCCAAACGAAAAAAGGTGCCAGGACTCTTTTCGAGAAAAGAGTCCTGACACCTTTTGGGTGACCGAGAAAAGAGTCCTGACACCTTTATGCTAGGGCGCCCATGCTGCGCAGGATTGTGGCGACTCGTTCGCGTTCGGGTTCTAGGAATCGGTGGAACGGGTCGGCCGGCAGGTCGCTGCAGATCCCGAGCAACGACAAGGCGCTCTTGGTGGCTTTGATGTGCCGCGACGCGTACTTGCCGATGTCATAGATCGCTTGGAATGCGTTGATATCGGCTTGGGCCTTGGCCGCCTTTTCTTGGTCGCCGTCCCGCAGTCCTTCGTAGCAGTCCACGAACAATCGCGGCAGCGCGTTCGCGCCGCCGCACACGCCGCCGTCGCCACCCAATGCGACCGATTCCGGCAGCATCGCTTCGGGGCCGATCAACACGGACCAGTCGGTGCGAAGCGATTTCAACTGGCACACCTTGCCGAAGTATTCCAGGTCACCGCTGCTGTCTTTGACTCCGATGATCGAGTCGATCGAGGATAACTTTTGAAGCGTTTCGATTTCGTACCACACCTTCGTCAAACCGGGCATGTTGTACAGCATGATCGGTAGCGGAATCAGCGGCGCGATGTTTTGCACGTAGGCTGTCAACTCGGTCTGCCCCGCAGGGAAGTAGTACGGCGTCGTCAGAACGGCCGCATCGACTCCACTCTCTGCGGCGTGCTTGGCTAAGTCGACCGATTCCACAAACGAAGTATCAGCGACACCCACCAAGACCGGAATTCGGTGATTCACGATCCGGACCGTTTCCGTGATCATTTGGCGGCGAAGTCGATAGCTAAGACTGGGAGCTTCCCCCGTCGTTCCCAACACGAACACTCCCGAAACGCCACCGGCAATGACGTGTTCCAGCAACCGTTCGAGACCTTCGATATCCAGTGTGTCACGGGCGGATAGAGGCGTGACCAACGGGGGAACGATTCCTTGATACATGACGAAATCTCTTCGATTCAAAGTTTGGCGGGAAGACACTGCCGCGGGTCGGGAACGACCGTGGGCAACGCCGCTAGAAGGAGGGAAAAGCAAAGGGTGGCGGAGGAAGCCGGCGAATCAACACCGCCGGTTCCAATGCGTTTACAAACAGCGCATCATTCGATCAGATCGCGGTCACGAACGCCTAGAAGGTACAACACGGCATCCAACCCCAAGTTCGAAACCTGGTGCTCTGCCCTGGTACGGACGATGGGTTTGGCGTGGAAAGCGATGCCGAGCCCCGCGCGAGCCAACATCGGCAGATCGTTGGCGCCATCCCCGACCGCAATCGTTTGCTCGCAATCGATGCCTTCGTTGGCCGCTAATTGTTCCAACAGCATCGCTTTGCGTTCCGCGTTGACGATCGGGCCGATCACGCGTCCGGTCAGCTTGCCGTCCACAATCTCTAGTTTGTTGGCATGAACGTGATCGACGGCAAGGCGTTTCTGCAGGTATTCGCCAAAGTAGGTAAAGCCGCCTGAAAGAATCGCCGTCCGGTACCCAAACCGTTTCAGATTTTTCAGCAGTGTTTCGGCGCCTTCGGTCAGTTCCAACCGGTCCGCGATCTTTGGCAGGACGGATTCCGACAAACCAGCGAGAAGTTCCACGCGGCGGCGTAGGGATTCGTCAAAATCAATTTCGCCTCGCATGGCCGCTTCGGTCACCGCGGCGACCTGCTGCCCCACACCGGCTTCGATCCCCAGTTCGTCGATCACCTCGGCCTGCAGCAGCGTTGAATCCATGTCCAACGCAACCACCCGGCGATTGCGACGAAACGCACTGTCTTTTTGCCAAGCCCAGTCCAGATTCAGGCTGCTGGAAAGATCCAACAAGCGACTCTTCAGCTGGACGACATCCTGGGGTTCCCCGCGAATCGAAAACTCGACGCACGCGCGGGTCAGCGAATGATTCGAATTGCGTGGTGGGCGGCCGGACAACCGCGTGATCACATCGATGTTCAGCCCCTGGTCGGCCAACACGCGGCTGACCGCGGCAAACTGAGCGGAGGTAATGGCTCGCGAAATCAGGGTCAGAATGTACCGAGCCTTGCCCTGGCGACGCACCCACGCGTCGTAGGCCTCGTCACCGATTTCCTTGCTCTTGCACTTCAATCCCAGTCGTTTTCCACGACGTCGGATCTTGCGGACCACCGCGTCGGCGTCCTGGTGCGGCGGGATGCGAACCAACAGTCCCAATAGCAGTGATCGGTGAATCACGGCTTGGTTGATGTCGATGACCTCGCAGTCAAACTTCATCAAATGTTCAGAAAGGCCGGCGGTCAATCCGGGCCGGTCTTCCCCTGTCAGGCGAAAAAGTACGACCGTTCCGGAAGAATTCAATGGTGTATTCATGATTGCCCGAAAGGTTAGCAACCAGGCCCGGAATCGTCGACCAAGGCAACCCTAGGATTCTGCGGCCCGGCATGCCAAATTTTGGCAGCTGGCATACCACGCCGCATCGTACAGACGCCCGCCCAAAGTCATCGACTTGCGGGACAGCGATCGGCAATCATTTGGACCAGCCAGCCGATCGCTTGTTCAAGTTCCAGTTTTCTAGCCACGCCGTGGCGATAGCTTTCTGGCGGCGGCCTTGGCCGGCCGGTCCCTACGTCAGTTCGACGACGGGCGGACGTAGACCCTTAGACGTTTGGATCCATACGATCCGGCATTGCCGCTGAACGTCCAATCGGGGTTTTCCCCCTTGGAGTTCCCGATTCCCAGGTCAGCCGATTTGCCTTGTTTCCAGTGGTTGATGGCGAACACCGTTTGCTTGTTTCCACCATGGTGCACCTGCATCGAACCATAGCCATCGACGGGGGGGCCGGGATCGTCGCCAAAGTCAAAGGAATTGGCCGAAGCACCGGGCACCTTGGCACCGTTGGCCGGGGAATAGTTATTGGGCCAAAACTCGATCCATCCCGTCGATGCTCCGCTGTCGCTGGTAACGGCGTCGCTGCTACTGAACACGTCCATCCCCTTCAGCGATTGTTGGAAATTCGCGCCCGATTCGATGGTGGGGATTGCGATCTTGCCGACATCATCGGTGAATGCATCCATCGTCACGAACACTTGCTGAGGATCGGACGAATCCGATGTTTGCAATTCCACCAGGTATCCGATTCGATCGAACGCAGGCGTTTCCTTGCTGCGATCGACATCGTACTGAATCTTGGATCCAAGCTTGGCCAGGTCCAAATCGTAGACCAGTTGATACTCGCCATCGATCGGAAGCGTGTCGACAAACTTTGGAACTTCACCACCTCGGCACGCTGACACGGGCAATCCGGTTGCCCCCATCAGGTTCGGTTCCGCCAGCTTATCCCAAGCGAAACGATACGCCACAGGATTCGATACATCGCTGCACCGGAGCGTCACGGAGTCACCATCGACCGCGGCGATCGCGGGCTGGAACCCACCACTTCCAGATCCGATGATCTCGAAGTGACTTGGTGCCTTGCCATCGCGAGTTTTCAGCCCGCCACCTGTGCTGGAAAAGTTCAACTTCAACTCACCTTTCAAGACGTCCAGCGATTCGACCTGCGGACTGCTGGCGACCAGGTCGCTTTTGCCATAGTCGTTTTTCAGAGCCAACATCGCCAAGCGATCGCCAACGTCCTGTTTGTTGGTAGGGTGAATGTCGCTGATGTTCCCGATGTCATTGATCACGACCATCCCGGTGTTTTCAATTTGCTCGACCGCAGCCTGAGCCTCCCAGAACTCGGCCAGGATCGTCGGATCCTCGTTGCCATAGTGATACGGTGCGATTTGAACGTAGTAGAAGGGAAAATCACCTTGTTCCCACAGCTGTCGCCAACCGCCGATCAGGGCCTTCTTCTTCTCGAAATACAACATTCCTTCGCCGTGATTCGATTCGCCTTGGTACCAGATGGCGCCACGGATCGGATAGCCAACGATCGGATGGATCATCGCGTTGTACAGCATCGTCGGATCTTGGTGGCTCTTGAACGGCAACAGTTGACCGGGAAAGCCGGGGCTTGGACCGGCGCTGCTGTTAGCGTCCAGGGCTTTGCGGGCATCGTCCAACCAAGACGTTGTTTCACTGATGTGCTGGGACAGTCGTTGCTGGTAACTGGGGGACCCCGGTGTGCGTCCCATGATCGATTCATAGATGCTACTGAGCACGGGTACCGCTTGAAATCCGTTGGGTGGCGTCCAAGGTTCGACCCGAGTCCCGCCCCAAGACGAATTGACCAACCCGATTGGTACGCCCAATTCGCGGTGCAGTTTACGAGCCATGAAATAGCCGGCTGCGGTGAACGCACCGACGGTCGATGGCGAACACACCGCCCATTGGCCTTCGAAGTCATCTTGCGGAACCATGTCTGACTTTCTTGCGACCTGGATCTGTCGAATCAGGGGAAAGTTCGCTGCTGCGATTTCCTTCGCGGCGTCGTTGGACGAGGCCACGGTCCAAGCCATGTTGGATTGTCCTGAACACAACCACACTTCGCCAACCAACAAATCGTTGAACGTGATCGCGTTGTTTCCGCGAATCGTCAACGTCGCTGGTTGACTGCTAGCCTTCATCGCCGGCAGTTCGATTTCCCAGCGACCGTTTGCGTCCGCCGTGCCCGTCGCCTGATGCTGGTCACCACCATCCTGGTTCCAACTTGCCATGACCTTTTCAGCCGGATCGGCCCAGCCCCACAGACGGACGGGCTTTTCCTGCTGGACGACCATGTGATCGCCAAAAATGCTTGGAACCCGCACATCAGCGGATACCACAGAAGTCCAAACCGACAGCAACAGAACGGTCGCGGCGGGCAGTACGGAAGATCGATGAAGCGTGCAACGCATGGGCGGGGCTCTTCACTAGTGATTGGGGGGGAAGTAGGTGGGATCGATCAAGGCGAGCGGATACCGATCGAACCGCCCAGTGTACTTTACGAACCGGTCCGGCGGGTCGTGCTTCGATCACACCGCATATCGATCCCGCTGGATCTCCATCCTGCCGCACGTCGCTCGCAAGCAAGTCCACCTTGGGCTAGAATTTCGGATCGGTCTCGACTGGCGCGTCCTTTACCCTAGGGCAGGGCCTGATTGCCCATGCCCCACCGCGTCTGGTTTCCACTCCCCGGTTCCCGCTGCCTCAGATCCTCCCCGCCCGATTCAACCCCGAGTGTTTCTGTGACGGATTGCTAGTCCGATCGCACGACCATCGGTCCCCCCTTCCAACCCCGCCGACGAATCTAATGAAATTGTTTGGTCTCGCCGCACCATTGCTGGCGCTCTTGGTTCCTCTGCCGCTCGCATTGGCCGCGGAAAACGAATACGCACTGCAGCCATTGGCCTACCAGAATCCCGGACTAGAAGTCGATTTGGGTGTCGGACTTTGGGCGTACCCCATGCCGATGGACTACGACGGTGACGGCGACCTGGACCTGTTGGTCGGATGCCCCGACAAACCGAGCCAAGGCACCTACTATTTCGAAAACCCTAGCCAGGATCCCGACCAGAAAATGCCGGTATTCAAAGCCGGCGTTCGGATCGGCAATGGGTTCCACTACATGACCCCCAGCGTCATCAACGACGAACCCGTGGTGATGACGCCGGCGAAGGTTTTTCGGCGCGACGCAGAGTCCGGAAAATTTGATTTCAGCAAGCCGTCGTCCATCGACGCACCCTCGAATCCGCACACTTCCAAATCCAACCCCTTCGGTCGGCCTGGTGCACGTACCCGAGCAAACATGTGGCGTTACGCTGACTACGACGGCGACGGCGACCACGACATCCTGGTTGGAATCGGCGACTGGACCGATTTGGCCTGGGACCACGCCTACGACAACCATGGACAATGGCGAAATGGTCCGTTGCATGGATACGTCTACCTGATCGTGAACGAAGGTGACGACGATTCGCCCAAGTACACGACGGATGCAAAACGGTTGCAAGCCGGCGGTGGCGATCTGGATGTTTACGGATGGCCGTCCCCCAACATGATTGACTTCGATGGCGACGGAGACTTGGATCTGCTGTGCGGCGAATTCCTGGACGGGTTCACCTATTTTCAGAATGTGGGAACACGAACGGAACCCGACTACGCCGCGGGCGAAAAATTGGTCGCTGCGGATGGCAAGCCGTTGGTGATGGACTTGCAGATGATCACCCCAACGGCATGCGATTGGGACGGTGACGGCGATTTTGACTTGATTGTCGGCGACGAAGACGGACGAGTCGCTTTGGTTGAAAACACCGGCGGGCTTCGCGATTCAGCACCGGTATTCAAGTCCCCTGTTTACTTCCGTCAGGAAGCGGACACGCTGAAGTTCGGCGCGTTGGCCACACCTTTTTCCGTGGACTGGGACGATGACGGCGACGAAGACATCTTGTGCGGCAATACCGCTGGCAATATCGCGTTCTTCGAAAACCTAGGCGCCGCCGAAAACGGTCTGCCGCGTTGGGCCGAACCCCAATTGATCGAAGTCCAACAAGCCAACCAACCATCCGAACCGTTTCGCGTTCTGGCTGGTCCCAACGGATCGATCCAGGGCCCCTGCGAAGCCAAATGGGGCTACACCACGTTGTCGGTCGCGGATGTTGATTCCGACGGCGACTTGGACATCGTCTACAACTCGATCCTGTCGCGGCTTGGCGTCCTGACGAACAACGACGGCGTGTTCACCGACACCCCGTTTGATTCCGGATTAGCCGAAGCACCACCGGCTTGGTATTGGTGGCAAACCCAATCGTCGGCATCGATCACCCAGTGGCGAACGACTCCGATGATGATCGACTTTGATGGCGACGATTCGTTGGACTTTGTGATGTTGGACCAAGAGGGTTACCTAACGCTGCGTCGTTCGTTCGGAAAGGCGGAACGAATTTTCGTGGACGAACAAGGTGAGCCGCTTCGTTTGAATGCGGGTTCGTGCGGACGTTCCGGACGGATCAAGTTGGCTGTCGTCGACTGGGACGGCGATTCACGTCTGGACGTGTTGGTGAACTCCGAAAACGCCACCTGGTATCGCAACTGCGAAGATCGTGATGGCCAGATCGTGCTGAAGAAAGTCGGAAATCTGGCTCGTCGCAACGTCGCCGGTCACACGTCCAGCCCAACCGTTTGTGATTTCAATCGTGACGGAAAACCCGATCTGTTGGTCGGCAGCGAAAATGGCCGGATCTATCACATCGCCCACGACGATTGCATTTCGTATGACGAAGCACAAACCAGTGCAAAACCAGCCGGCAAAACCGCGGCGAAAAAGTTCCCCGGTTGGGTAGCCGAAGAGTTCATCAACTCCAAAGCACCCTACCCAGAGTCTCACGCATCCACGATCTGTGAAACCACCCGTGGATTGGTCGCCGCGTGGTTCGGTGGTACGAAAGAGCGGAACAAGGACGTCGGAATTTGGACCAGCTATCACGACGGACTTGGTTGGTCTAAGCCGACCGAAGTGGCCAACGGAATCCAGCACAGCGGGCTGCGTTACCCCTGTTGGAATCCCGTTCTGTATCAACCACCGGGTGATGCACCGACACTTCTGTTTTTCAAGGTTGGTCCGACGCCCAGTCAGTGGTGGGGCGAGATGATGGTCAGCTACGATCGCGGACGCACCTTTGTGGAACGTCGTCGATTGCCCGAAGGCATCGATGGACCGGTTCGCTGCAAACCGATGCTGTTGGATGATCAGCAAACCTTGCTAAGCGGATCGTCGACCGAACATGATGGATGGAAGGTGCATTTCGAATCCGTCCGTCTGGTCGATGGACAACCCGAAGGCACGTGGGACCGAATCGGCCCAATCAACGACGCTACGAAATTCAACGCGATCCAGCCGACCATCCTGACGCATCCCGATGGACGAATTCAGGCTCTTTGTCGCACCAAGGAAAGTGTCATTGCATCGACATTTTCCAGCGACCAAGGAAAGACTTGGACGCCTCTAGAAGCAATCGATCTGCCCAACCCCAACTCGGGGATCGAAGCGGTCACCTTGGACGATGGGCGTCATCTGTTGGTCTACAACCACCTGGACAGCGGAGACAATGGCTGGGGCAGCCGCGGACTTTTGAACTTGGCAATCAGCGATGATGGACTGAACTGGCGTCAGGTCGGCGAACTGGACAAGGCCGAGAAATCGGAATTCAGTTATCCTGCGATCATTCAAACGGGGGATGGCAAAGTTCACATCACCTACACGTTCAATCGCAAAAAGATCAAGCATGTCACGATCGAACCAAAGGAACTGAAGTGATCTCGACGAACACGTCTAGTTTCATTCGATCGACCGTTGAATTGGGGATCGCAACCCTCCGCTGCGTATCGGGCGAATGAGCGAACAGGCGAAGGCAGTCCCGCCGCGATCCGGCCCGATTCGCTGGATCAACGCGTTGTCGATCGACGCGGTGGCGGTGGGGATCGTTTGGCAAGCGATCTTTGCGTGCGCGTTCCGTGGATCGCCGCCTTCGCTGATCGAAAGCACGACGTTGGGATTGACCCTATGGTTGATCTACACCGCGGATCACCTGTTGGATGCAACGCGACTGGATATCCACCAGCCGCGTACATTTCGTCACCACATTCACCACCAGTATCGTCACGTGCTGGTGGTCGTGTGGATGGTGTTCACCGTCATCGACGCGGCGGCAATTGTCGTCGGTCTATCAGAATCATTGATCCGGTGGGGACTCGCACTGGCCGCGATCGTCTTGCTGTACGGAGCCAGTGTTCACTTTCGGTCCACCGCAGCTGCGTTGGAATCCGAAACCGCGTCGCCACCGAATCGTCGATCGATTCATCGAAAGGGACGATTTGCGATTGGCAAAGAAATCAAGGTGGGCGGCATCTTCGCCCTGGGCGTCGGGCTGTTAGCCTGGGACCACCAACCCACGTTACCGCTGATGGTGTCGACGGCATTGGCGGCGGTTCTGTTCGCCGCGAACTGTGTCGTGGTGGCTTGCTGGGATACCGATTGCGACCGATCCCAGAACTTTGAATCGTGGACCAGCCGACGACCAAACATCCTTGGTTGGATGACACCGACACTGATAGTGTTGGGGTGCGGATCGATGGCAAGCAGCTTTGTCTTCGCGATACCACCGCTGGTGGCTGGATCGATCGCCATCAGCAGCCTTTCGCTGTTGGCCGCGTGGGTCTGGACGGGCGCGACAGCGGGTCGTAGGGCAGCCGGCAGATCGAAAGACGATCAACGGACATCGCCCCAGACCGGCCAAACTGTGCCCCACCAAGTTTCGCCCGCCCCTTCGCCGTCGATGGCATGGTTGGCGGACGCCATGTTGATCGCCCCGCCGGCGTTTGTTTGGCTCGTGTTTTTAGGATGGTCGGCAATCGGGTGGTTGGCGTGACCGAGGATCCGAACGACACCCCGGGTCCGATCGGATCTCAGTCTCCACCACCGATCGCTGGATCGCGTGGGTACGATCGCTTGGCCGCGGTCTATCGACCGCTCGAATGGTGGATGTTTGGCGACGACCTTCAACGTGGTCGCACGGCACTTCTAGATGACCTGCCGCCGGCACGCCAGATTCTGGTGCTGGGCGATGGTGACGGTCGCCTGATGCAGCAGATCGGCCGGCAATCGCCCGACGCGATGATCACCAGCGTCGACAACAGCAAGGGGATGCTAGAACATCAACAACGGCGTATTCAAGACGTGGGTGCCACCGACCGCGTCCGCTTTGTGCATCAGGATGCACGTGATTTCCCATGTCGTGAAGCCAGCGTCGATCTTCTGGTGATGGCGTTCTTCCTGGATTGCTTCACGGAATCGGACATCGATGAGTTTCTGCCGAACTGGATCCGCACGGTGCGTCCGGGCGGGCATGTGTACGTTGCCGAATTCGCGGTGCCCGGATCAGGCTGGCATGCCGTTCGTGCGAAGCTGATGTTGGCCGCGATGCACTGTTTTTTTCGCTGGACCACTGACTTTCAAAACCGCCGGTTGGTCGATTTGGATTGCAAACTAGAAAGCCAATCGCTTCGCAAATCCAAATGCCGAACCAGAAACAAAGGTCTAATTCAAACTCAGATCTGGCAGCGAGCCGGCCAGCCAACGTCGACCGGATGCAACCCGGGCGTCCGCTAGGCCAGTAGATCCTTGACGACGTTTCCGTGGACGTCGGTAAGCCGGTAGTCACGTCCTTGGAAACGATAGGTCAATCGTTTGTGATCGAAACCAAGCAGCTGCAGAATGGTCGCATGCAGATCGTGAACGTGCACGGGGTTCTCAGCCACATTGAACCCCAGTTCGTCGGTTGAACCGTAAACCAGCCCTTTTTTCAGTCCGCCGCCCGCCATCCACATCGTGAATGAATTCGGGTGATGGTCCCGGCCGTCGTTGCCACCTTGGACCATGGGTGTGCGTCCGAATTCGCCGCCCCAAATCACCAGCGTCTCGTCCAAGAGTCCCTGCTGTTTCAAATCTTTCACCAGCGCCCCGCAGGCCTGGTCCGTATCAAGACAGTTCTGTTTCAGTCCCGACGTTAGCCCGCCGTGCTGGTCCCACGATTCGTGGAACAGTTGCACGAATCGCACGCCACGCTGGACCAACCGACGTGCCAGCAGACAATTGTTGGCGAACGACATTTTTCCTGGTTCGGCACCGTACAGATCCAACATGTGTTGCGGTTCGTCCGCCAACGACATCGCCTCCGGCGCACTGGACTGCATTCGAAACGCCATTTCATACGAGTTGACGCGTGTGGCAATTTCGGGATCGCCCACTACGTCCAAACGCTGACGATTCAGTCGGTTGATCGCATCGAGTGTGCTTCGCTGCGATCCGGCCGGCAAACCTTCTGGACTGGACAGATACAGAACCGGATCACCGCTGCTGCGAAATTCGACGCCGGAGTGCATCGTCGGCAAGAACCCTGAATTCCAATTTCCGGCACCTGCGCTGGGCCCCTTCTTTCCACTGTTGAAAACGACATAGGCGGGAAGGTTTTCTGATTCGCTACCCAATCCATAGGTCAGCCAGGATCCCATGCTGGGCCGGCCAAACTGTTGCGATCCGGTGCTCATCAACAGTTGCGCAGGAGCATGATTGAAGGCGTCGGTCGTCATCGAACGGACGATGCACAAATCGTCGGCAACCGATGCGGTGTGCGGCAACAGTTCGCTGATCTCGGCACCCGATTGGCCATGTTTGGAAAAACCAAACTTGGGTCCCAGCAGTTTCGAGTTTGGATTGATGAACGCCGCGCGATAGCCGTCCAACAGGTCCGGCGGCGGAAGCGTTCCATCCAATTTTGCCAACATCGGCTTGTGGTCAAACATTTCGAACTGGCTCGGGCCGCCGCCCATGAACAGCAGGATGACGTTCTTGATTTTGGCAGGGAAATGGGGTGCCTTGGGCGCCAGTGGATTTGCATTGTCCGGCGACGCCGCGAATCCATCCCCAGCCATCAAACTGGTCAATGCGACCGAACCGAGTCCGATCCCACATTGCTGCAGAAACCAACGACGACGAGCGTTTTGGACGACTGCGGCTTGATGCGTGTCGTCTGATTTGTGTAGTCGATTCATGACTTGGTTATCGTTTCATCAAGGTTCAGAATTGTTCGTGCAACGACCATCCAAGCGGCAAGCTCAGTCGATTCGACGCCCACCAGTTGGCGACATAGATGGGACGAAACGCCCACAAATTTTTCGAGCGAATCGTTGTCGAGTTCGGCGAAGGTTTCTCGCTGTGCGTCCAGCAAATCGACCAACACGCGGATCTCGGAATCGGCGGGAACCCGACCGGTGCAGGCCCGAAACACATGGATGATTCGCATCCGATCCAGATCGGGTGCATCGTCAGCGGACCATTCGCCCCGCCCCAGGATCCCGCTTGCCATCGACCGCGAGATTTCCAGGAACTGGGGCTCGTTCAACAGCACCAACGCCTGAAGCGGTGTGTTGCTGCGCGCCCGCCGAACGGTGGCCGCGTCGCCTTTGGGTGCGTCGAAAACTTGCAACGGCGGGTAAGGCACACTTCGATACTGGTGCACGTACAGGCTGCGTCGGTATTGGCTGCCGTCGGTGTCGGTGTCCCAGATCTTAGGCCCATAGCTGGCAGGCGGTTGGAATAGAAAATCCGGCGCTGGCGGATAGACGCTGGGCCCACCAATGGTCAGGTCCAACAGTCCGCTGACGGACAAAGCCAAGTCACGAACCATTTCTGCGTCCATTCGAAACCGTGGCCCCCGCGTCAGCCATTGGTTGGTGGGGTCGTTTCGCCAAGCCGATGGCGGTGCGATCGAGCTTTGGCGGTAGGTCGCCGAATCCACGATCAGACGATGGATGTGCTTCATGCTCCAGTCATGTTCCATCAGCTCGATCGCCAAATAGTCCAACAGTTCGGGGTGGCTGGGCGGCGCCGATTGGAATCCGAAATCCTCGGGCGTGACCACCAACCCGCGACCAAAATAGGCCTGCCAGATCCGGTTCACGATCACGCGAGCCGCGGTGGGCGAATCTTCGGACACCAACCACCGGGCGAATCGCAGCCGATCCGGCGACGCACCCTGCGGCATCGGATTCATGAACTCCGGCGTCCCCGGTTGCACGGGGTCCGCAGGACTTAGGAAATCGCCACGCGTGAACACAAAGGTTTCGCGTGCCTCGGGCAGTGCGACGGCCACCAACTGTGACGCGGTTTCCGGAAAGCGACTCCATTCCTGTTCAATCCGATCGTTGCAATCGGCCAACAACTTCGACAGATCCGCTGGTGGGTTGTCATCGCCCACCGCCCAATCCGCCGAGATCACATCGGGCGGCAGTTGACGCCACTGCGAAAACACCCCATCCCATTGATCATCGGACCACTGCGAGGACGGCGTTGCAAGGATCGATTCGACAGCCGAGTGGATCGCATATCGGGGCAGTTGGGGCGAATCGGTGATGCTGAAACGGTAGCGTCCGATCAGAAAATTCTGATTGTCATCGCTATTCCATCCCCCGTGCTTTTGGATCATCTGAAAGGTCAACGTCGCTTCCCCATCGACCACGATTGGCGATTCGGGGATGAAGATCGCATGACGAGACTGATTGCTGCGACCGGGCCCAATATCCGTGGTCCAAGCCGTCTTTTCGTCACCGTCGATGGCGAACTCGACCGCGCCGACCACGCGTTTGTCCTTCTGTGGATCACGATCGCGGTATTGTTTCTTCAGGTCTCGCTGGGGCGGATTGACATCCGAAACGGCCCGAACGAACTTGACTTCGATCGGCTTGGCGTCTTTGGCCGACGGGGTCACCGTCAACTTGAACTCGGAAAGAGCCCCCGTCCCATCGATGCTGCGTCCGGGTCCACCGCGTGGCAATTGCGGGTGAGTCAGCGCGTCCAGACGAACCGCCGTGATCGTGCCCACGTCCAGGGTCAACGAAAACGAATTGGCTGCCTTGGTGGGTGCGTAACTTTCACTGACGATGGAACCGTCATCCAAAACCGCAAACTTCTGGCCCTCGTAGGGAATGTCGGTTGGCGTGACCGCGTTCCAGTGCGGGAGTTTGGACGAGGCCTCTGCGGCCCAGTTTGCCACATGTTGCTTCCACCCCGGAAGATGTCGACGCAGCGCGGCTTCCTGGCCTGCAATGTTGGCCAACACCTCGTCGCGACGCATCGCTTGCTGGGGTGTAAAGACGCTGACACAGGCTTCGTGAAAATCGTTCAACGAAGCGAACATCTGGTAATACTCGTGGTGACTGATCGGGTCGTACTTATGCGTATGACACTGGGCACACTGAGTCGTCACGCCCATGATCGCTTTGCCAATCGCGTCCACCCGATCGAACATGCCTTCGATACGGAATTGTTCGGGGTCAGCGCCGCCTTCTTCGTTGGTCATCGAGTTGCGCAGAAACCCGGTTGCAACCCGTTCGGCCTGCGATGCGTCGGGAATCAGGTCGCCGGCGATCTGATGGATCACGAATTGATCATAGGGCATGTCACGGTTGATGGCGTCGATGACCCAGTCACGATAGAAAAAGACTTGCCGCTGCATGTCCTTTTCATAGCCAGCCGAATCGGCATAGCGAGCCGCGTCCAACCACCATCGGCCCCAGCGTTCACCAAAGTGACGCGAGGACATGCGATCGTCGATCAAAGCCGCCAGTGCGTCGTCCAGGGGATCAACCGATTCGACGGTATCGATCTCTGCGATCGTGGTTGGCAAACCGATCAGGTCCAGCGAGATTCGCCGGCTAAGCGTTGCCGCATCGGCCTGTGGCGATGGATGCAGTCCCATCGATTCCATCTTTGCCAACGTGAACCGATCGACCGCGTTGCGTGGCCAGCTGGAATCTTTGACTTTGGGAAGATCGGGCATCGCAGGCGGCAGGAACGCCCAGTGCGTGTCGTAGGCCGCGCCGGAATCGATCCAGGCTTGCAAGGCCGCAATCTCGTCCGCCGTTACCTTCTTTCCAGTATCCGGCGGCGGCATCACCAAGTCGGGGTCATCGCTGGTCACACGAGCGATGATTTCGGATTGCAGACTATCGCCGCTGTAGATCGCGCCGGCATCGATTGCTTCGTCCCGAATGTCCAATCGCAATCCGGCCTCGCGAGTGGATTCGTCAGGTCCATGGCAAAGGAAACACTTGTCGGACAAGACCGTACGAATGTCGCGGTTAAAATCAACAACGGGCTGGATCGATGCGTGTGCTTCGGACACCGAATCGGGCTGATCAGCGAATGCCGGACCCGACATCAGCAATCCTGCGGAAAAAGCAAGCCAGACTGCCGTATGAATAAGGCAGGTACGCTGTCGCAAGCTTCGGTTCAACATTTGCGAAAATCGTGCGAGAGGATGAAAGGAAAAACCAGCACGGCCGGGCGCCGAACATCGGGGGAGGTGAGCATTGGGGAGGGAGGGGAGCAAAAGGTAGCCGAGCAATGGTTCGGTGGGCAGCTTTCGGCAACGAAAGTCGGCGAACAGGGTTCACCGACGGGTCGTGTGGAAAACAAGTGACAAAACCAACACAGGCCGCATTCCGCTCGGCCTCGTCCGCACTTTGGCTTCGTCCGCACTTTGGCTTCGCAAGCCGGACCGCCGCGGGCAACGGCATGCCGCCCATGGCCAGCGGATCGTTTGGTTTCGTGGGTTCACTATTCTATCTTAATTCCACTCTGGCCGAGCCTTCAATCAGCGGAATGTGGGCCTTGCCCATTGCAAATTTGTGGGATTCCGGACCATGCCCCACCGCTGGGAACGTCGCTGCGACCGGGGTCCCGTACAATATCAACAGCGACCGCCGAACAAGGGGAATTGACGATGGTAAAGGTGCTTCTAAGCGAGGACAGCCCAACTCAAGCGTTTCACATCCAATCCAAATTGGTGGACGAAGGCTATGAAGTCCATTTGGTCAGCAACGGGCAAGAGGCGCTCGACTGTATCCCCGAGTTCTGTCCACATCTGATTTTGACAGACATGGAAATGCCGGTGATGGATGGACTTCAACTGGTGACACATTCATGTCAGCGGTTTCCGGAGATCCCGATCATTCTGATCACGGCCAATGGCAGCGAAGCGACTGCGGTGGAAGCGTTGAACCTGGGTGCGGCCGCGTATCTGCCGAAATCGATGATCGACGAGAAACTGTTTGCGACCATCGACCAAGTTTTGGACGTGATGGAGTCGGCTAACAGCTACGCTCAATTGATCCAATCGATGGACTACAACGAACTGCGGTTCACCTTGCCCAATCAATTGGAATTGATTCGTCCGCTGGTGGAATTGATCAAACAGATGTCCCTAGGACTGTCCCTGCTGGACGTCAACGAAGGAATCCGGCTGGGCATGGCCGTCGATCATGCTGTCCAAAACGCGATGCTGCACGGGAACCTGGAACTGTCGTCCGAAGCCCTGAAATCCGACGCCGAACTGACGATCCAGGGCGAACCCAGCCTGCCGGTGCGCCGCGCCGCGGAACCGGAATTCTGTGTTCGCCGCGTTCATGTCACCGTTCGGCTCTCCCCCACCGAAGCTGAAATCACGGTTGCCGATGACGGGGCCGGATTCGACACCAGCCTGTTCCCTGACCGCCACGCCCCGAACCAACTCGGACAAGATCAGGGTCGAGGTCTGGTCATGATTCGATCGTTCATGGATGAAGTGAACTTCAACGATGCGGGAAACGAAATCACGATGCGGAAACGCAAACGATCCACCGGCTTGTTACCAACGGCCCCCCAATAACGTCTGATGACAGTGCTGAATGAGCCGGATCAGTGGGTTCGCGATCTGCTTTGGGTCATCCGAAGTCCATCGTTGATCGGACCAGCCCCGCCAAAGACGCCCAACGAGGCCGCGAAGACCGATATGTTGCCATCGGCGCCTGATGGAAGCCTGGCGAACGCGTTTGGCGCTGACGGCGCTTCATTCAACTTCCACCAGATCGATCACGACCAGCTTGCGGCATACTTCGCCGATCAGGTTCCAAGACGTGTCGGTTTTTACTTTGAACGTCTGGTGCAGTTCTGGCTAACGCATATCCGGGGCGTGGAAATGGTCGCCAGTTCTCTGCAGGTCCGAGAGGGGCAACGAACGCTTGGCGAAATCGATTTCCTGTTCCGCGATGAACTGGGACGTTTGACCCACTGGGAAGTCGCCGTCAAGTTTTACCTGCACGTTCCCCACACCAAGATCGCCGGCAGCCATTTTGTAGGCCCGCACCTGAAAGACACCTTCCAGCGGAAACGCGACCGGATTTTCGATCACCAACTCCCGCTGGGACGATCGCATTTCCCAGAGATCGAAATCCAACAGACGATTGTGAAGGGACGCATCTTCTATGCCCTCGATCACCCACCTGTCCAGCAGCTTCCACCGGCGATGTCACCCGGCCATCTACGTGAACGTTGGCTGCGCCGTGCAGATCTTGCGGCAATCGAGCGCCAATCCGATTCGCGGTATCAAATTCTGACCAAGCCGTATTGGTTATCCGACGCTAACGTGCACGAAACGAATCCATCCGCCATCGACGGCCGGCAACTGAACGACCAGATCAGCCAACGTTTTTCGAGCTCCGATCACCCCGTCTTGGTCAGTCGGCTAAGTGCCGAATCCGACAGATGGATCGAAGCCGAGCGATGGTTTGTCGTCCCCGACGATTGGCCCAACGTGGTGAATGCGAGCTGACAGGAATGGGCTGTGGCGTTTCGCCAATGGCGAGAAATGGCGACGTTTGGCGCAGGAAAAACGCGTGTGGGACGACAAACCCACGCAAGGATTCTTTGGCAAAATCCACGACGGATCGGCGGTGCTGGTGCGCGGTAGTGGTTCTCACTAGCCGGCTGGGGGCGGAGGCAGGTTCAACGTTGCCGCCTCGTTTGTCAAAGCCAACTGGTAGTGTTTCAGCAAACTGAAAAGAGATTGAAATGCTGGTTGGGCAGCCAGATCCTGATAGCGAGGATCGACGGCGATCGCCTGATAGCGTTGAACTACCGCCTGCATTTCTGCGGGCGTCGGATGCGAACCGCCAACGAACACGCTGGGTGGCAAAGCCAGGTAGGTACGCCACTGGGGATCAAGCAGTTTGTCCAATTGCTGTGACAGTTGTTCCAGTTGGTTACGCAACATGTCCGATTCCTGGGCTCCCATCCGCTGCGCCAAGGCTCCGGTGTCAGCAATCACCGGCGCTCCGCCGCTGGGCACGTTCGTCGGGACAGTCACGGGTGCACCTGCCAAAGAAGCGACTGCCATCGTCAACTGCTGTGCTGGCTCCGGAACAATCACAGGTTGCCCGGGTGCAGGCGATCGGTAGTACGCACCGGTCGAAAGCGAGTCGACGCGGACTACGGATCCATCAATCGAAACACCAGCAAACAATCCACGGCTGCGCGAGTACGAATAGATTTCGGCTTGCAACTGACCATCGGTGGCCACCGAACCTTGGCGGCCAACCGGCCCGGCGGCGGCCGCCGCATCGGCGCCCAATGTCAACTTGCCTGTCAGGATATTTTGGATACTGCGTTCGGTTTTGAAAACCAACACGATGTCCGACGATTGCACACCGACTTGCCAGCCGATGTTTCCCCCGGTCAGCGTGATGAAGACGGGCGCGTGCCAAACCCCGCCGTCCTGGCGAACAAACAGCAACCCACGTCCATGACGCGCACCGACAATGAACCCTCCCTTGATCACGTTGGGGATGATCGCCACACCGTAGGCGTCGTTCAGCATGGCGTGGGGGATCTTGCTGAGCGGTCCAACCAGGACCTCGTTCAAGACCGCTGCCGATGCTAGTACCGTCTGATCCTGCGGCGTTTGGCCCGACACCGTTGCCGATGTTGAGATCATGAGGATCCAGAAAACGCCTATCCATTTCAGTTGATGCATGATCCTAAAACTCCATTCGATTGCGAAAAGTCCGTGCGGGTTGGACGCCGTTGTGCCCCCGCAAAATGCAAATCGCAACGCTGGTGACTAGGCGAACGTGAAAGTCTATGGGCAATTGCCCAACAGAAAAAGAGAGATCAACCGAGCGCACACCGAATACCACACTCGATGGCGGCGCCAGGATATGGAAACAAACCACCGTGCCGCGGAACCACCGGAACAACAGACCGATTTCCATTTCCAGCCGGGCCAGACCACCGGGGGGCAACTTCCGACGCCATTTACAGGCGGGCGGGACCCAAGGTGGCTGGCTCCGGACTTCCGCCCAAAACTACCGCCCAAAACTACCGCCCAAAACTACCGCCCAAAACTACCGCCCAGGACTAACAAACCAAGGCCCGCATGAATGACCTGCCATGCCGACTGCATCAAAAGGTCTAAGATAAACGCAGCGTGGAACCGCATCCCGCATTTCCTGAACTCTGCCGAGGCTGTCATGCGTCCAAACACGGTTGCTTCCCTTGCTCTGGTTTTCATCACTTTCCTAAGCACTGGCAACGCACAAGAAACCGACCGACGACCACGTCCGGCCATCTCGTTCGAACAAGTTCTGAAACGCGAAGACGCCGATCACGACGGCAAGATCTCGCAAACCGAGTTCAAGGGTCCGGGCCGACTGTTCACTCGGATGGATCGCAACGGCGATGGACAGGTAACGAAACAAGAATTCCTTGCCCGACCCAACTTCAAGCCTTCCGCAGTCAACATGCCCGATGATGTCCAGATGCTGCGTGATGTCGTCTTCGGCCAAGGTGGCGGCCGCGACTTAAAGATGCACATCGTGATGCCAAAGCAGGCGGCCAAAAGCCCGATGCCTGTTTACATTTGGGTTCATGGCGGCGGATGGCAGGGCGGAACCAAAGAGGGTGGCGTCGGCCAATTGATCCCGTTGGCACGAAGCGGGTTCGTGACAGCGACCATCGAATACCGATTGACGGGCGAGGCCGCATTCCCGGCGCAGATCGAAGACTGCAAATGCGCTATCCGATATCTGCGGGCGCACGCCGAAAAGTACAAAATCGACAAAGACCGCGTCGCCGTCGGTGGCAGTTCGGCCGGCGGTCACTTGGCCGCGCTCCTGGGCACATCCGGCGGCGTTGCCGAATTTGAAGGAACCGGTGGGTGGGCCGATCAACCCAGCAACGTCAACGCAGTCGTCGACCTGTATGGGCCGACGGACATTCTGCGGTTTGTAACAACGCCAGGATTTGAAGGTCACAACCGAGACGGTTCACCAGAGTCTAGATTGCTAGGTGGTGGTGTGGTTGCCGAAAACCTTGACGGAATCAAACGTGTGAATCCCATTACCTATGTCGACCAAAATGATCCCCCTTTTCTGATCATCCACGGGACGGCCGACCGAACCGTTCCACTGAACCAAAGCCAACGGATGCACGATGCGCTGAAGTCATCCAAAATCGATTCGACCCTACATATCATTCAAGGTGCCGGTCACGGCGGCCCTGGATTCGCCGAACCTAAGATTCGCGAGATGCAAAAATCGTTCCTGATGCGCGTCCTGCGTGAACCGCCGATGGAGCAACAAGAATCGATCGCACAACCCTGAATGCCAGCAATGCGATAAAAACCGAAGTCATTTGAACGATCGCTATGGACGTTCCAGACCTTCCACCCGATAATAGGGTTACCTCGTTCGTCTAGGAATTTTCGTGTCTGCTGCAACTCGATTCGCCACTCTCGTAGCCATGTTGCTGCACTCGTTCTTCGGGTGTTCGCTTCATCATGCTTATGGGTGCGAATCGCATTTGGACGGTGTTTGCCAGCACGATTGCGACGCTGCGTCCGGAACCAACCACGGTGACGGATCGGCCAGCAACTGCTGTCACAGCGAAAACCACGGGATCGAAAGCAACGATTCTAGGGGCACACTGGACGCCAGCCATACGCACCTAGTGCCGTCCTGCCCAGCCTGCCAATCCGGTCCTTGCGACGGCAGTTTGCCTGGTTGCCACAGCGATTTGGGGTGCAGTTTTGTGCCATCCAATGACGTTGTTTTCCTATGTGACACGAGCGTCGTCGAATTCATCAGCTACGAACTGGATCGATCGGTCGACCAAGTCCGTGCTGTTGCATGGCAACAAGATTGCCAACAAAGGCCGCCATCCATGGATGGGCCTCTCTACCGATGTGCATTTCTTTGCACATGGCTGATCTAGCCAGACCGTTGCTGGCTGTTCCGCTTGCTTGGACAGAAACCGTCTGTTCCATCGCGTACCCGTTTGCAGCCTGTTTTTTCGTGTCACCCGCTAGCGTTGATCGCTCTTGAAACTGGATCCCTAGTCCAGTCTTCGGTGTCCGCCCCGCGATGGATTGACCCGACCGAATTGCAACCACCACGCAGGCACCAACCGGTGCATAGCCAACGCCTGCACCTTGCCGCCGGTGGTGATGCGATTTGCATGATGCACTGCCCAGTCGCGGGGCCCTTTTGGGGGCAACCGATGACTGGCATCGATCCGAACAGCGTCAACAAAAGTGTCGCGTTCGACCACTCACTTATCTGATTCCGACATCTTCCTAGGAAGTGATATGTCCTCGCAAAATCAAGCGGCGGCCAAGTTCCGCAGCGTCGCCCTTACCGTTGCCGCGATAGCGATTGCGATCGTGGCCGGCGGCTACGCGTTCACCGATATCCCCCAACGGCTAGGGCTGGCTTCCGCATCGCAAGAAACGGGATCCGAAGAACCGGGTCATGAAGGCCACGATCACGCCGCCGGTGAGCACGATGATCACGCGGGCCACGACCACGAAGGCCACGACGAAGCCGAATCGATCGAACTTAGCTCGCAGGCGCGGGCGAACCTGAAGCTGACCACGCAAGCGGTTTCCGTCGGTCGGTTTGACGAATACATCGAAGTACCAGCGACGGTGGTCGACTGGCCCGGGCGCACCCACATCGCCATCACTTCGCCACTGACCGGCGTGATCAAGGCGATCGAGGTTTCTCGCGGCGAGCTGATCTCTAGCGGACGGCCCCTGTTCATCCTGCGTCTAACGCACCAAGACCTGGTCGAGACGCAAGAACAGTTCCTGACGTCGCTCGGGCAATTGGATGTCGAAGAACGCGAAATCAATCGGCTGACATCGATCTCGAACTCGGGCGCCGTCGCCGGCAAGACTCGTCTGGCGCGCGAATACGAACGCGACAAGTTGCTGGCAGGTTTGAAAGCTGCCAAGCAATCGATGCTGCTACACGGGTTGACCGACGAACAGATCCAAAGCATCCAAGACGATCGCAAACTGATTCGCGAAGTCACCATCTATGCTCCCACGCTGCATTCGGATCGCTCGCTGCACCACGATTCCAATTTGCATTCGCGCACTAACATCGTCGGCGACAGTGGCGTGCGATTTGCGTCGATGCAGCCACCGCCGCTGCACCCGGAACACATCGAAGCCGAATTCCTGATTACCGAATTGAACGCGAATCGTGGCGAGTCAGTCCAGGCCGGCCAACAGCTTGGTCGCCTTTCGGACTATAGCGAAATCCTGATTCAGGGCGAGGCGTACCAACGCGACGGTGAAGCGTTGCAGAAGGCGGCGAATTCCGAGCAACCGCTGCAAGCCCTGATTGAATCGCGTTCGGGACGACCACAGGTGATCGAAGGGCTAAAGATCGTTTACATCGGAAACGAAGTGAATCGCGAATCACGGTCGCTTCCGTTTTACGTTTCGCTAACGAACCAGATCGAGAGATCCGAACGGATCGATGGGCAACAATACGTCAGTTGGCGATACAAGCCTGGACAACGGCTGCAGCTGCGTGTCCCCGTGTCGGGATTCGACAACGCCATCGTCGTTCCCAAGGAAGCAGTCGCCGAGGAAGGGCCCGAACGCTATGTGTTCGTAGAGAACAACAACCACTTTGACAGAGTGGCGGTCGAAGTCCTGGCTAGCGATTCGATGAACGTTGCCATTCGCAACGACGGCCAGCTTTGGCCCGGGCAATCGATCGCCGTCAGCGGCGCACACCAATTGCAAATGGCCATGAAGAACCAATCAGGCGGGGCCATCGATCCGCACGCCGGCCACAACCACTAGCGATTCGCGTCACAAGCGACACCGTGCGTCACAGAAACTGAACAACCGGCCGCAAGGCTACGGAAACACCTCGGCTAGACAAAACATGCTCGATCGCATCATCCAATTTTCGCTCTCCAATCGTCTGATCATCCTTGCGATGGCTGCGATCATGTTGGGCGTCGGTGTTTGGCAAACGTCTCAGTTGCCCATCGACGTGTTCCCCAACCTGAACCGCCCTCGCGTGGTGATCATGACCGAAGCACCGGGCATGGCACCGGAGGAAGTGGAGGCATTGATCACGTTCCCGTTGGAAACGGCGTTCAATGGTGCCAGTGGCGTCGAAGCCGTCCGCAGCAGCAGCGGGATCGGACTGTCAGTGATCTACGTTGAATTTGGTTGGAATACCGATATCTACAACGATCGCCAGATCGTCAACGAGCGACTGCAACTTGCATCGGAGAACCTGCCATCGGGAATCAAGCCGACGCTGGCACCGATTTCATCCATCATGGGCCAGATCCTGATGTATGGAATGTGGAGCGAAGGGAACGAGACCGAGCCGATGGAGGTCCGCACGCTTGCCGACTGGGTCGTTCGCCAGCGTCTGCTAACGATCCCCGGCGTATCCCAGGTGTTCACCATGGGCGGCGGCCGGATGCAGTACCAAGTCTTGGTCGATCCCGACGCACTGCGAAACTTTGGGTTGACGATCGACGACGTCCATCAAGCGGTTACCGATTCGAACCTAAACGCAACCGGCGGCTATTTAGACGAACGCGGCGCCAACGAACTCCTGGTTCGTGGGCTCGGACGGATCACCAGCCTGGATGACCTGCGACGGATTTCGATCACGATGCGAGGCGGTCGACCGATCACTTTGGCCGACGTTGCGAAGGTGATCGAAGGACCACAAGTGATGCGTGGCGATTCGTCGACTTTCCGGCGTAGCGAAGACGGCACGGTCGAAGGCGGGCCAGCCGTCGTGCTGACGATCAACAAACAACCCGGCAGCGACACCCGCGCGGTCGACACGGCCATCGCACAGGCATTGGAAGAACTGAAAGTATCGCTTCCCGGCGACATCCGCATCGCAAATATGTATTCGCAACGATCCTTCATCGATCGGGCAATCGAAAATGTGGTCGAGGCGCTCGCCGACGGCGGCGTGCTGGTGTTGGTGATCCTGTTCCTGTTTCTGCTGAACTTTCGCACCACGTTCATCACGTTGACCGCGATCCCGTTGTCGATCATCGCCACGGCGTGTGTGTTTGCCGCCTTTGGACTTTCGATCAACACGATGACCCTGGGCGGTATCGCGGTTGCCATCGGCGAATTGGTCGACGATGCGATTGTCGACGTCGAGAACATCTTTCGCCGGCTGAAAGAAAACCGCCATCGTGCGAACCCACGGGCAACCCTAAAGGTCGTGTACGAAGCCAGCATCGAAGTGCGAAGCAGCGTGGTTTACGGGACTGCGATCGTGGTCCTGGTGTTCATCCCGCTGTTTGCGTTGGAGGGCATGGAAGGCAAGCTGTTTGTGCCGCTTGCAATGGGCTATGTCGTCTCGTTGATCGTGTCGCTCGGCGTGTCCCTGACCGTGACTCCCGTGCTGGCATCGCTGCTGTTGGTAGGTCAGAAATGGTGGCGATTCGTCATGCCAGTCCTGGCCCTGGGCATCACAGCATTGTCGATGTACTGGGTCGTCCCCCGAGTGATTCATCTTTTGCACCTTCCCTTGGATTTGCCTGGCAACCCGCTTTGGTGGACGCTGGCACTGACACCCCTCGTTTGGGCAACACTTGTCGCGGTCGAATGGATACTCGGTGGCGAGGAAGCCGAAGAGGGACGCCTGTTGGAGGGACTGAAGGGCATCGCTGGGGTGGCGATCGAATTTAGCACGCGGTTCGCTGGACCAGTGCTCGGCGTCGCCGGGGTCATGGTGGCGTTTGCGATTTTCGCACTGTCGCGTCTAGAGAGTGATTTTCTGCCGCCGTTCAACGAGGGATCTGTCCAAGTCAACGCGCTGCTGGCACCCGGGACCTCGCTGGCGACAAGCAACCGAATTGGCGAAACCGTCCAGGAACAACTGATGAAGATCGATTCGGTCAAATCAGTTGCCCGAAAAACCGGCCGCGCCGAACTGGACGAACATGCCGAAGGGGTCAACGTTACCGAGCTGTTCCTGGAAATTTCGGATGACGCCGATCGCGAAAAAACGATCGAGACCATCCGCGAAACGATGGAACACATCCCCGGAGTCGTGTCTAGCACCGAACAGCCACTGGCCCACTTGATCAGCCACATGATTTCGGGAGTCAAAGCACAGATCGGAATCAAACTTTACGGAGACGATTTGGACGTGCTGCGGAACAAGGCCGAGGAAATGAAGCAGCGAATCTCCGACGTCCCCGGCCTTGCCGACGTCGTCATCGAACAGCAAACCAACATTCCTCAGTTGCGAATCGAACTGAACCGAACCGCGCTGACACAGAACGGTTTGCGTCCGGCCGACGTGATGGAACTGGTCGAAACGGCCATGAATGGAACCGTCGTCAGTCAGGTGCTGCTAGGCCAACGCACCTTCGACCTGATGGTCCGCATGGACGAACCGTTCCGCGAAGACGTCAACAAGCTGAAACGATTGGCAGTGACGCTTCCCGATGGTGGGACCGTCCCGTTGGATTCGGTCGCCAATATCTACGAGAGCGCGGGGCCGAACATGATCAAGCGAGAACAGGTTCGCCGCCGGATTGTTTTGCAAGCCAACGTAGCCGAACGAGGCGTCGTGGACGTGGTGGGCGACATCAAGTCGAAGTTGGCCGAAATGGAACTGCCGCCCGGCTACTTCCTGGAATACGGCGGCCAATTCGAAAGCCAACAATCCGCTTCCCGGCGACTGCTGGTGCTCTCGGGCGTCGCACTGATGGGCATGTTCTTGGTCCTGTACACGCTGTTTGGGAACACCAATTTCTCGCTGCAAGTCCTGGTCGCGCTGCCGACGGCGTTCATCGGAGCGGTCGCGGCGTTGGTGATCACGGACCAGAACCTGACGGTGGCCGCGATGGTGGGATTCATTTCACTATGTGGGATCGCCAGCCGCAACGGGATCCTGCTGCTGAACCACTACATCCACTTGGTGGAACACGAAGGTGAATCCTGGACACGCGACATGGTCAAACGTGCTGGTCAAGAACGGATGGCACCGGTGCTGATGACAGCACTGACGTCTGGAATCGGCCTGCTACCGCTTGCACTTGCCGCTGGCGAACCCGGCAAAGAAATTCTGTATCCGATTGCGACCGTGATCGTTGGCGGATTGTTAACCAGCACGTTGGCAGAGTTCTTTGTCCGACCGGCACTGTTCTGGTCACTGGGGCGGAGTGCCGGAAAGCAAATCGTGCTGGATCATCAATCCCAGCTAAGCGACCTCAGCGGGGACCAGACCAGCGAAGCGACCGGACCACCGAACACAGGACACGCGGTCCAGACATAGAGTTGTCCAGACATAGAGACAAATGCAGCTGCGGCGATTGCCGCGGGATGCAAGTTCCCAAGCGATCGGATTGAATTTTTGGATCGGCAACATCGCCAATCCATTTGCGTTGAAAGTTTCGAGGCCCCCTTAACAAAGGAATGACAATGTTGAGTTTACGGATGGCAGCAGTATTGGTTTTAGTCGCCTCGGTCACCGCCGGCAGCCTCTTGGCTCACGCAAGCGAACCTGCGGCTGCAGGCAAGGAACTGGTCGAGTACCGGCTGGAAAAGTGGCGAACGACACACGACGACAAGACGGGCAAACTGGCCGAAACACTGAAAAAACTTCGCTGCGAAGTCAAAGTCCAGTCGCACGGCGGACACTCCGACGTCAATTACCGATGCCCCAAATGGCAACAATTGGCACTGAAAAATCACGAGGAAGCCCATCAGTGGGAAACGTGGCTGAAGAAACTTGGTTTCGAAACCAAACACGCTCACTAGAGAATCGAACCATCGAAACGACCGCTCCGGCCCTGCCATGCAGTGCCGGACCGGCCCCTCTGCTCCCCCCCCATCCACTTCACAGCACTACGAGGTCAATCATGAAATACAAAATGTTGCTTTCTGCGGTCGCATGTTTCGCGCTTACCGGCTGCTCTGACAAAAATGCCAGCGTGGACAGCGCCGATGATTCATCCGCCCCGGTTGCCATCGATGGGATGCCGCCATCGATTGACGCGCACGCCCATCCCGAACATGGCCCCCACGGTGGTGAATTGGTCGAACTTGGCAAAGAAGCGTTCCACTTAGAAATGGTTCACGCTGGGGGTGCCGTTGGATTCTTCGTGCTCGATGGCTCTGCCACTAAGCCAGTCGCCATCGATGCAAAAAAACTGACGGTCAGCCTAAAGCATGATGGCGAAGTCAAAGTATTTGAACTGGCCGCCGAACCACAAGCCGAAGACGAAGCCGGGAAGGCATCCCGATACTCCACCCGCGACGAGGTGATGGATCAGTGGATGGACGCGGGTGCCGAGGGCGCAGTCGTCGTCGAAATCGACGGCAAGTCTTTCACCGGAAAGATCTCGCACGATCACGACCATGCAGGTCATGACCACGGCGATCATGAAGGCCACGACCACTAGACGTGACGAAAACGGATCGCGGTGATTCATCGCGATTCGTTCGGTCCCCGGCCGACGAGCTGACCAGCCTTCGTCCGGTCGGGGACCATTTTTTCTCTCTTGCCCAACAACGCCGCCCGCTTGTCGCATGGTCACTGCGAAGGGGGCCGGGTGTCGAATCCGTCGTCCGGGCGCTGTCTCCCATAGCGATACCAGGATCGCGGCGCGCGCCTCGACAATCCGCCTCGACGCTCCTTTGCGACAGAGCATTTGCCCCCATCCCACGGTCTTTCATCAATGTCACTAACACGGGACGGTGGTCCGCCCAAGTCCTTTTCGATCGCGGCGCTGTTGCTGGTAGCCGTCAACGTGCCGCTTGCGACCGTGGTCAGCGTGCTGCTGCTGATCGAATACCAGCGTCAGATGCGACAGGCGGTCGATTCGCGGCAAGCGACTCTGCAAGTCGAAGCCAGCTTGATTGGCACCGCACTGTTACAGCTGGGCAATCCAAATGCCCCAGCGACGATCACGGACTATTTAGAACGCAGCTGCGAAGGCAGCCACGACGCCCAAATGGCCAATCGCTGGATCGAGGCAAAGTGGCAAGGGAACCGATTGCATTCTCACTCGGGGACCGGTCCACCTTCGAAACTGCCTCGATACTTAGCCGAGGACGGATTCGCGACCGCAATCTTCCTCCGCTGGGAACCGTCGCGGAACCGTATTCATTACGCCAGCGCGGGGCACGAACCAATGTTGCTGCTTCGCGGCCAGGAACTTGAATCGTTCGAAGCCACCGGACTGCCATTGGGCGTCGACACATCGCTGGATTGGGAAACAGTATCCATTTCACTGAACCCCAACGATCGATTGCTGCTGTCAACAGACGGAATCTGCGAAGCAAGCAACAGCAGTGACCAACAATTTGGCCGCGACCGCATTGGCCAACTGATGAAACAGCACCGCAAGCGTTCGATCCAGCAGTTCGCCGACACGCTGGTCGAAAGGCTCGACGAACATGTTGGCGACTTGATCGGCCAAGACGATATCACGCTGCTAGTGATGCAGTGCGACGGTCCCTGCGGCTGACAAGATCCACGTCCACCCGCAGCGACCGTTGACGCGGCTTTCGTCGATGCGGCAGGGTGATGCATGATCCATGAAATCGCGAAATCGATTGCCGACAGCGAATCGATTTAGGCAGAGACCGGGGCCAAGCAGATGGCGAACGGCAGTCTAAGCCGCCGCTTGCAGGGCGCTGGTTGCCGATTCGACAATCTTCGGCGTCACGTCACGTTGATTCTCGATCGCAGCTTGAATCAATGATGCCTCGGCAAGCGCCGCGACGTTGGCCATCCGGCCTTCGGCGATCTCGTGAATACGGACGATCGATGCGTCGGTAAAAATGGCCACCTGCGATGCCGATCCCGCGCTGCGAGCGTTTGACAGTGCGTGCGGAACGTAGCTGAGGGCATCGGCCAGCCCCAACGGTTCAATCTCCAGCTGCATACAGCAACGACCAAAGACGGCCGTCAACTGCGATAGCTGGCTTGGGTCGATTCCCATCACCACCGACAGATCCCCATCCGCCATCACGAGATCGCGAGCCAACTGCGCACCGGCGACCGCACAATTGTCGATCAACCACACCGTGCGAATGCCTTTTTTGCTGGTCGCCTCGATCGCGTCACAGATTTGGGCCACTGGATCTGGCCCGGTCGTCGGCAACCCGATCGCCTTGGCTAGTTGAGCGGCGATTGCTGCCGATGGTTTCTTGTGGTCCGCCGGCACACCCGAGGTCAGCACCACCTCGGCCGCACAGTCACCAAACCCGCTGGTCTGGGTCAGTTCCGACAACAACCAGGTCATTCCCGATCGGCCCGGTGCGATCAAGAATGCGGAATTCCATGAACCGGCGATAAAATAGCCAAGGCCCGCAAGCGCTTCGCGCTGTGGCCCCGCAGAGAAGAAGATCCCGTGATCGTCTTGCCCGTGGCCGTCTTGAACAAACGGACGTCGGCTGAGTCCCCAATAGCTGAGGTAGTCCATACAGAAAGTCCGCGAAGGAAGGCCGCACACGATAAAGGGTCAACTTCGTTATGATCGGCGTGACCGGAATACTTCTTGAGTCCCAACGCCAAACCTAGATCAATGACACGACGATATTTTGTTCCCGAATTACCACTTTCGGGTGGATTGGTCGCACTTCCGAACGAAGAAGCCCAACATGCGACGCGAGTGATGCGGGTCAAAATCGGCGACGATGTCACGCTGTTCGACGGTCGTGGCCACGAAGCGGAAGCCAGCGTGTTGTCGGTGGGCCGCAACGAATGCCAATGCACCGCCCAGACGGCTGCCGCGATCGACCGAGAACCCAAGTGTCGCGTCCACCTTGGGGTTGCCCTTCCCAAGCCAGACCGTGCACGTGAACTGATTGAACGGCTGACCGAACTGGGGGTCGCCTCGCTTACCCCGATCACCGCCGGCCGGACCCAGCGTGGCCCAAGCGAATCGTTGATCGAAAAGATGCGTCGTGGCGTGATCGAATCCTGCAAGCAAAGTGGTAGAAACCAATTGCTAGAAGTTCGCGATCCTATCAAGGCGGCCGACTACTTTCGCACCGTCGACCAAGCGACGAAGCTGATCGCTCATCCGACCGAGTCCGTGTATTCACTGGACGAAGCCAAACTGCAAAGCGACGTCGCGATCGCGATCGGCCCCGAGGGCGGGTGGACGGACGACGAAGTGAGTGATGCTGTGGCGGCAGGCTTCCGCGGCGTCACCCTCGGCCCACGCATCTATCGCATCGAAACGGCCGCCGCAGTCATCGCCGCCGTGCTGGTGACGTAAACGCGCCGTCGTAGGGATGTGGTGGACTTTGTTGGGAGTCCTGGACTGCGGAAAGGGAATTCCGGCGAATCCCGTTACATGCGGATACCCCCTGCCCGATTTGAACGAGCGTTCCCGGGCGGAAAAGCCCGGTGTCCTGGGCCACTAGACGAAGGGGGCGGACGACGGATCGATCGGGTGGGCACGAAACGCAGGTCACGCCGATGGCGTTGCCCCGCGCGGTCCCCAACCCGGATGGATCCGTCTGATACGAAAAGCTTGGCTGGTTACTTTTCGTCGCTCTTCGTCACGACCTTGTCGATCAATCCGTACTCAGCCGCTTCGGCTGCGCTCATGAATCGGTCACGATCGGTGTCTTCTTCGATCTTTTCGAGCGAGTGACCGGTGTGTTCGATCATGATCTCGTTCATTCGCTGCTTGATTCGACGCAGTTCGCCAACGTGAATTTCAACTTCACGCGCGGTGCCCTGCATGCCAGCGAGTGGCTGGTGAATCATGATTCGTGCGTTGGGCAGTGCGAAACGCTTGCCCTTGGCACCAGCGGTCAACAGGACAGCGCCCATCGATGCAGCTTGTCCGATGCAGTAGGTCGCGACATCGCACGAAACGAATTGCATCGTGTCGTAGATCGCCATGCCGGCGGTGATACTGCCACCGGGGCTATTGATGTACAAGTGAATGTCGGCCTTGGGGTCGTCCGACTGCAGAAACAGCATTTGCGCGACCAACGCGTTCGAAATCTGGTCGTCAACTTGCTGACCCAAAAAAATGATTCGGTCTTTCAGCAGTCGACTGTAGATGTCGTAGACACGTTCTTCGCGACCGCTCTTTTCGACGACGTAAGGAATGACAGGCATGATCTTGTATTCTTGCTGTGATGGTTATGTACGGGTAGCTGAACCCAGCGATCGCCACGCTGGGTTGCGAAAATCGTGAATCAGGCTTCTTCTTCGTCGTTGTCGGACGGCGGCTTGGTCAAAATATCGTCAACCAGACCGTATTCTTTGGCTTCTTGAGCGCCCAAGAAGAAGTCACGATCGGTGTCCTTGGCGATCTGTTCGACCGACTTTCCGCTGTGCTTGCTGATGATATCGTTCAGCACGTCGCGGTAGCGGAACATCTCGGCAGCCTGGATCTCGATATCGCTGACCTGCCCGCCGACGCCGCCCATGGGTTGGTGCATCATCACGCGGCTATTGGGAAGACAGTAACGTTTTCCCTTGGTTCCGCCGACCAACAGGACAGCCGCACCACTGCAAGCTTCGCCCACACAGTAGGTCGCCACAGGACACGAGAGCATTTGCATCGTGTCGTAGATCGCCAGGGTCGCAGTGACCGAACCGCCTGGTGAATTGATGTAGAAATGGATGTCTTTGCGGCGATTTTCGCTCTGCAAATACAACAATTTCATGACCAAGTCATTGGCGTTGCCATAGTGAATCTCGCCCTGGAGAAACACAATGCGATTCTCCATCAACAGGTCGCCCAACGTCAGTTGACGTTGACGCTGGTAACCCTGGTAAGAACTGGCGGCCAGCTGGGGTGCTCGCGGGTCATGAGCCGTTGGAAAGTTCATTCGGTGTCTGTCGAATAGGAGAGAAAGGAGTAGCTTTTCGCTCAGGTAGAGAGGTGATCAAACTGATCGCCGTACCTTTATGTTCGCCAATCGCCTGAAAATGACAAGGCGGGTTGCTGATGCAGCGCGGCAGGGAAAGGAAAGCTCGAAAATTCGTAACAACAAACAGGTTACCGACTTCACGCCGCTGGTCCCATAGCAGTGACCATCCGTGGCCCCCCATCCACGAAATTTCCCGTTCACGGCCCCCGGTGCGACAAGAAAAATCTGCCAACTCAAACCTGGCCATACGTTGCTTCCCGAACGATCGAAGCAAACCTCGCAAACCGAATCAACGCCCGCTTCCGATTCGCCTACCCCAACGACCGTGCCGACATGCTGTGCGGTCGGCCCGGTGTGGGGGAAACCGGCGGCTTGAGCGCAGCCGCTGCGACTGGGCCAGCCTCCATGGTCGACGTTGGACATCCCCATCGCCGGAAACCCAAGCGCCCGACTGCCACCGATTAGCGCGACCCAGCCGACTTCATCGCTTTTCTGCTCGCGTTCCGCATCCGGTGGCCCTGTACGGACTCTTCCACCACCCGTCAGGCATTTTCGCGATGCCCAACACAGCGAGCCTCCTGTCCTGCCCGCAACGCTAACAGCACCCGCGCTCCGCTCCCCGCACTTAGGGGCGTCCTGCGCGCCCTTCCTGCCCAAAGCGGAGGGGCACCTGTTTGGGGTTCTCCCTCGCAATTGCCAACCCCCTGGAAAGACCCCATCGTCCCCCTCGGCATGCATCGCCGGCTTGTCGATTCACTCCAGTGCTCACGATCGCCTAGAGAATCTCCCCTCATCCTGGGGTTGCCCAGCGCACCATTTGACAAACGCATACGGGCACGAAAACGATCAGACGATCTCTGCCTTGCCTGACATTCTTCGGCCGGGATGAACCGGGGCGTGGGCCGAATCCGATCACGGATCCGGGATTCTGGCGGGGCGGGAAACTGAACGGACATCTCTATTGTTAACGTTTGGAACACGCCACGATCTGTCGGATTTGCGACAACGGCAAGGGTTGGGATTTTCCCCCCGAACCATTGTCAATGTCGACGCCGATGAATAAGCTATCCCGCCTGCGCAATTTCGGCGGATACGACAGGGTTGTTCTGTACAGCTCTGCCTTCGCTTTCCACAATCTAATTTTCGGTTCTAAAGGTACGTCTATGAAACGCTCGGGACTTCCCAAGGGGTTCACGCTGGTCGAGTTGTTGGTGGTGATCGCCATCATCGGAGTTCTTGTGGGTCTGTTGTTGCCCGCCGTTCAAGCAGCACGAGAAGCGGCTCGCCGAATGAGCTGCAGCAATAATTTCAAGCAATTGGGATTGGGTCTGCACAACTACCACAGTGCCTTCAACCAGATGCCAGTCCACGGGACCGGTACCGATGACGGTTCAGACAACGGCCAAAACTGGTGGACTGGCTACACCACCAACAACCACTGGCGTTTGAGCGCCTTGGTCGGAATGACCCCGTTCCTGGAGCAACAAGCTCTTTGGGAACAAATTTCGAATCCCAACTCGCAACGCACCGACGGCAACACTGGCGCGGCGATCGGAACGACAATCAATCCCTGGCCGGCAATGGGCCCCACACCTGAACAACTTCAATACCTACCGTGGGCGACCGAGGTGCCAACCCTTCGCTGCCCAAGCGACCCGGGTGTAGGACTTCCTTCGCTTGGACGTTCGAACTACGCATCGTGCATGGGTGATTCGTTCTGGCGTGCTCAACATGGTGAACTGGACCCAGACGTTGGGCCAAACAGCAGCTGGGCGCAAGAATCCCGATCGGCCAACCGCGGAATGTTCGTTCGACACAAATCCATGAGGTTCCGCGACGTGCTCGACGGACTGTCCAACACCATCGCAATGATGGAAATGACCACGGATCTTGGCGACAACGACACGCGAACGATTGGCAAGAAGCACCCCAGTGGTCAAGGCGGACAAACAGAAATCCGAGACAATCCCCACATCTGCCAAGAACTGGCGATGATCGATCCATTGCGACCACGCTTCTGGCTCGCAGGCAACGATTTCGAAGTAGCAACCAAGGGACGTGGATTCCGCTGGGCTGACTCGCAAAACATGCAATCCATGTCGTTCACCATTTTGCCACCGAACGGACCGATCTGCATCCCGCACGATTCCAACGGTCCATCGATCACGACCGGATCCAGTCGCCACCAAGGCGGCATCCATGTATTGATGGGTGACGGAGCGATCAAGTTCATCACCGATTCGATCGAAGCCGGCACGCAAACGAACCCAGTTGTCTGGATCAGCGGAACCGCTGCCAACAAGAACGCATCGGGTGCTCCAAGCCCTTACGGTCTTTGGGGTGCACTTGGAACCCGCGCATCCAAAGAAGTGCTGAACGGCGAATTCTAAGACGATTGCGAGTTTCGGAATCACCGAAAGCAAACGCAACGAACCACCAACCCCGGACTCAACCGAGTCCGGGGTTTTTCATGCGCCCTATCAAACCCCCGCAATACGACTGCGGGATTCGATTTTGAAGTTGTTTTCCGTCGGTTGCTATGTGAGACATAACCGAGGCTATCGCCTAACGGCTTATGAAATTGACAGCCCTTTGGCGACTTCCGCTACGCGGTAATTCATCGCGATTGCCATGTTCGCCAATCATTACCCGATCAGCGCATAAAAAAACCTCGAGCGTGTCACCCGAGGTCGATTCTTAGAAGGCAGGACGTTTCGTACTACTTTGCTGCAGGCGTGCTGTCCATTCCGGCGCTCTCTTGGGCAACGGCAGCCTCATAAGCGTCCATCGCAGCTTGGTCAGCGTTTTCTGCGATGTTGGTGTTCTCTGCAGAACCACCGCATCCAGCCAAAACACACAGCGAGAAAAGGCTGGCGCCAAGCAATACGGAAAGTCGACTCATCGTGGTCTCTTGGTTGAAGATTCGTTTGGGGGACTATTGGAAGACTTCAAGTATATCAACGACGGATTTTCTTGCGATGGTCGGAAGGGTGTCCCCCCCACGAAAGTGGGCCAGCGGCGAAGTGTTCCGCCGCCGGCCTTAAAACGCTTCATTGCCAACTACTGTTGGCTGACCATGACCTTCATCGAATGGCAGGGCATCACGATCGAATGGCCTGCGGCGGGCATCGGGCCATCGACATCCGGATAGATGTCGCCGGGAGATTCCGCAGCGGTGTCAATGAACAGGTTCCAGTTGGTTCCCCACCCGATCTCTGGCATCTTGAACGTTCGTTCTTGGCCAGTGCTGTTGAACATCATCACGATGTCACGGCCCAGACCTTCGGGATCATCCACCCGGCTAGGGGCGGCGATGTAGGCGACCATCGCCAGTTCCGACTGGCTCCATTCCAGGTGATGTCCGCTGGGGGCATACCAAGAAACGTCGGGGATCATGCGACCGTCAACCGGTTGCCCGGTCAGGTAGTTTTTACGCCGTACAGTGGGCTGTTCGCGTCGGAACTTGATCAGGTTTTTCACGAAACGGAAAACATCGTCGTGTTTTTTGACCAGACGCCAATCGAACCAACTGATGTCGTTATCTTGGCAGTAGGCGTTGTTATTGCCTTTCTGCGTACGACGAACTTCATCACCGCTGACAATCATCGGCACACCTTGGCTTAGCAACAGGGTGCTTAGCATGTTCCGGATCTGGCGATCGCGGGTAACGGTGATCGCTTTCTTGCGGGTCGGGCCTTCGACGCCATAGTTGTCGCTGATGTTGTGGTTGTCACCATCGCAACCGTTTTCACCATTGGCCATGTTGTGCTTTTCCTTGTACGAAACAAGGTCGTTCATGGTGAACCCGTCGTGGGTGGTGATCAGGTTGATGCTGCAGTGCGGCGGTCGACCATCATGTTCGTACAAATCGCTGCTGCCGGCCAAACGGGTTGCCATTGCACCGAGGGTACCGCCATCGCCACGCCAAAATCCGCGAGCATCATCACGATAGCGACCGTTCCATTCGGCCCAACGTGCACCGCCGAACGACCCCACTTGATAGGCACCAGCGGCGTCCCATGCTTCGGCAATGATCTTGGTATCGGCCAACAATGGATCTTCGGCAATCAGTTCCACCATCGGTGGGTTCGGGATCAAGTTCCCCTTGGTGTCGCGGCTCAGGATACTAGCCAGATCGAAACGGAACCCGTCGATGTGGTAGTTGTGAACCCAGTGACGCAGGCAATGAAAGATCATTTCACGCACGACCGGATGGTTTCCGTTCAGCGTGTTTCCACAACCGCTGTAGTTACAGAAGTGCTGACCTTCGGACAGGATGTAATAGACTGAATTTTCCAGTCCCTTGAACGAAAGCGTTGGGCCCTTTTCGTTGCCTTCGCAGGTGTGGTTGAAGACGACGTCCAGGATGACTTCGATGCCAGCCTTGTGAAGTGCCTTGACCATTTCCTTGAATTCACGAACCTGCGCACCAGGCGTCTTGTCGTGTGCGTAGCCGCGGTGCGGCGAGAAGAACGCCATCGGATCGTATCCCCAATAGTTGGAACGATCCATTTTGTTGCCGTTGATGTCCTTGATCGGGAACTCGTTGACCGGCATCAGTTCGACGGCGGTGACGCCTAGTTCTTGCAAGTACGGGATCTTTTCGATCACGCCCAAGTAGGTACCGGGGCACTTGACCTTGGCAGTCTTGCTCTTGGTGAAACCCTTGACGTGCATTTCATAGATCACCGACTCGCTGATGTCGTGCCGAACGTGTCGGTCACCTTCCCAGTCAAAATCGCTGTCGACGACCACGCATTTGGGCGGACGGACGACACCGTCGCTGCCCTTTTGAAATTCGCCGGCCAGAGCCTGTGCGTAGGGGTCGATCAATCGAGCGGTGGAATCAAATCGTTGACCACGTTCGGGCGCCCAGGGGCCACAAGCTTGGAAGTGATACAACTGGCCCGCAGCGATCGCTGGAACATGCATGCTCCAGACATCACCCCAACGGTCAGTATCTCGATCAAATTCTAGGATTTCGGAAGGTTCTCGGTCACCGACCTTGTTGTACAGCAGCAGTCGCATCGCTGTGGCCGAACGGCTGAAAACCGAAAATTGGACTCCGGTATCCTGCAGTGTCGCACCGAAGGGTGGTGCGTAAGCAAACTGAAGGGTAGGACACGGCTGGCGCATTAGCATCTTGCAGGCTTCTCCGATATTAGAACCAGCCATTGCTTTGCTTGGTGACTTGCGAGTCGTCCGATCAATGGACCAACAAGCGAATCGAGCAATGGCGGTGGATTCAAGGTAGTGGGATTTGTCTGGCGACTCCGCGACGTGCTTGAATGCACGACACCGAAGCTGACGAATGAAACCTACAACCGATCCACCGACGTGCCGGAGGAACCACCGGCCAAGTTCGCGAAACTCGGCTCGGCGCTTCTTGGGGCAACGGCTGGCGAACTGATTCCGAAGAAACCTCCCAGGTTGGTGAGCGAAAGATTGCCGGCTGGGCAACCCCTGTGCCCGCAATCGAAAAGTTCGGTGCCCTGCTGGGCCGCACAAAACGGGGTCCCCCCCATCCGTCCAGACCTGCGCAGAACATGGTCGATAATAACGGATCGACGAGACTGGCGAACGAACGATTTTGCGTGTCAAAACGCCACTATGCCGCAGACTGACGCAAAGGGCGCGTATTCCGCTGTTGCACGACGATTCATGACGACGAATCCTAACTCGATTCAAATTTCCAGCCGCGACGCGACGGCAAAACACGATGCCATCGCGTCGAATCCGGCAGGCAGCGAACGGGGACTTCCAAGCCCCCCGCAATGTTTCGCCATCCACCGCGGCGTTGGGGACTGACGATGATGCGGCGCAAGTCGCTAGAATGCCACGTTTTCAGGTCCCCAGGAGCCCAACGCGATGCCGCTAACCACAGCCGAGACCACCATTTTGCCGGAACAAGCCGGGCGGGTCGACGCGATCGTGCGAGAACTGACTCAGATATCGCACAGTCAGGTTCGCGGTTTGATCGACCACGGATGTGTCACCATCAACGGAGCGTCGGTCAATGACGGCGGCGAACCGGTGGCCGAGGGCGACCAGGTTAGCATTCGATACGACGCCAACCAACGCTATCGCGAGAAGAAGAAAATCCGCTGGGCCGACCGTACCTTCACGATCGTTCACGAAGACGACGCGCTGATCGTTGTCGATAAAGCCGCCGGCACCCTCACCGTGCCCACCGACCACCACGAATCCAACACGCTGGTCGACCGGGTGACGTTGTACTTGTCGCATTCCAAACGTCGCCGCCAAGCCTTTGTAATCCACCGGCTGGATCGCGAAGTCAGCGGATTGTTGGTGATGGGCAAGAACCAAGAGGTCGCGGATAAGCTGATCGAACAGTTCAAACACCGCAAACCGAATCGCGTCTATGCCGCCATTGTCGCAGGCGTCATGACCGACGACGCGGGAACTTTCGACTCACACCTGGCAACCGGCAACAACCTGGATCGCTACGTCACTGGCCCATCGAAGAACGCCGAACGTGCGGTGACCCATTACAAGGTGATCCGTCGGATGGAAGACACCACGCACGTCGAGGTCACGCTAGATACCGGCAAACGGAACCAGATCCGCGTCCAGTTTGCCCACGCCGGACATCCGGTCCTGGGCGACCCGCGGTACAAAACCGATCAATCGATGCACGCCCGTTGGATTCGCAAACGAATTGCCCTGCACGCGATGACGCTGGGGTTTGAACATCCGGTATCCGGCAAACCGATGACCCTGGAATCTAAGTTACCGGCCGCGATGCAGAAGTTCTTAGCCGGCGGCGTCGGACGTCAAAAGTAACGTCACTGCGGGACTCGAGCGACACGCTGGTCCCGATCCGCTGCACCGCGTGCAACATCGGCGATTTGGCCTGCGAAATCACGCCGCGTCTGTTCGTCCACTTGTGGCAGACGCGAAGCGACATCCAGCATCGATCGCGGGTTCTTTTCCGAAGCCTGAGACACCTGCGCGATGAAGCGGGCGGTTTCCGCAAAGTTGACATCAGCCGATCGCCCGATCAAACCGCTAAGCGTCCGGGCGATCAGGTCGGCACCCAAGCTTTCCAGTTGTAGAAAACAGTCGATCGTGCCGGTCACGGTGGTGCGACCTTCGTTGGCTTGTGAATAGCGGCTGGACAGAATGAAGACGCCTTTGCCATCAACCGATTTGGCGACCATCTTTCCGTCGTAGCTACCCGAGGCGACGAAGATGTGCATGTGCGGGTCCCCGTAGACCAGATCGATCTGACAGGTTGTGCCGCTGCCGTCGATCGCTTCTAGCTGGTACGGCCCGGTCCGTCGGATCTGGACGTTGGTGATTCCCATCAGGTCCCACATACCGACTAGGACCTCGGGATTCCGGCTTAGGAACAAGAACATGTTTTGGTCACAGTCGATTGCCTGAGGCGGCAAACGACGATAGATCGTCGGCGAATCGACGATCGACATGATGCGTGCCTGTGCCGATTGAGTCAGCCGCTGCATCGGCAACGAAGCGATCGCGGCTTTCCGCTGCTTGCTGCTGGTATCTGCGTCGTTACTGGAGTGGCCAAATAGGCCGCCCTCTGCGTTCGCAACATTCGGCGATGTCGTCAAGCACATCGCCAATGCGATTGCGCAAAACCACCTTCCGTGTGCGATCGTATGGATCGATCCCCCGGCCACCGATGTCTCCCCCGAGTCATTCGTGTCCATGCCCAATTGATCCACCAATCAATCGTTCGCCAGCGGGAGTGCGATGTCTGAAAACTCAGAAACCGCGATTCCGCAGGGACTTGGAAACGTACCTTCGTCAGCGAAGTGCCGAACGAAAGGCCTGTGAGGGTTTTTCGGCTGGTCGGGGTTGTCGAGTTGAGGAAAAGGGTGGCCGCCCAGAACGGGACATCTCGTGGCGTACTCGACACTGATGCCGGATTCCCGATAATCGCGGGTCAGAGACCATGCAACGGACGAAAACCTGCGGTTCAGGAAAATGTTGTGCAGCCACACCGGGTGCAGCCCCGACGGGGTTTCACACCGATGGACACCACCCCCAAAGGGGCTGGTTCGGTGACAAAATATCTTTTCCCGAAACGCTTGATCCACCCCGTTGGCGTTGCCGCGGATACGTTGCCGTGGATGCGGGTCCTCGGATACGGGGCCGTGGATACGGGGCCTTTGCGGCCAGATGACGTCTCCTTTCGATCTGATCCAGATCGTTTTGCGTCATCCAACCAAGTTGCTGAAACAACGATTCCTGAATTTACCGATCACATTCGATTCTCCTTCAAACGAACGAAACAAACGATGGCTAAGAAAACGATCGACCAAGTGGATGTCGCCGGCAAAAAAGTGCTGATGCGAGTCGACTTCAACGTGCCTTTGGACGAAAACCAGAACGTGACCGATGATCGCCGCGTTCGCATGGCGTTGCCGAGCATCAAGAGTGTCGTCGACCGTGGTGGTCAATTGATTTTGATCAGCCACCTGGGTCGACCGGCCGGCACCGGATTCGAATCCAAATTCAGCTTGGCACCAGCCGCCAAGGCGCTCTCGGAACTGTTGGGCAAACCGGTCGCGATGGCATCCGACACGGTCGAAGACGATGCCAAGGCCAAAGTGGCTGCGTTGCAAGACGGTGGCGTCGTCGTGCTGGAAAACCTACGTTTCAATTCCGGCGAAAAGAAGGGCTGCGCTGAATTCGCTGGCAAGTTGGCCGCGATGGCCGACATCTACTGCAACGACGCATTCGGCACCTGCCATCGCAGTGATGCATCGATGGTTGCCGTCCCCGAAGCGATGGCTGGCAAGCCACGCGTGGTCGGCCACTTGGTCGCTCGTGAAATCCAATACCTCAGCGACGCGATCAGCAAACCCGGTCGTCCGTTCGTGGCCATCTTGGGCGGTGCCAAGGTCAGCGACAAGATCAACGTCATCAACAACCTGCTTGGGATCTGTGACACCGTCTTGATCGGCGGCGCGATGGCCTACACGTTCTCCTTGGCGCAAGGCGGCAAGATTGGCGATAGCCTGGTCGAGAAAGATAAAGTCGAATTGGCCAAGGAACTGATCGAAAAGGGCGGCGACAAGCTGATGTTGCCCGTCGACACCCACTGTGGCGATGATTTTGGAAACATCGCGGGATGCAACAAGAAGGTCGTTCCGGCCGGCCAGATTCCCGACGGCATGGAAGGTTTGGACATCGGTCCTGAAACGGCAAAGCTGTACGCCGAAGTGATCAAGAAAGCCAAAACGATCGTTTGGAACGGGCCAATGGGCGTGTTCGAAAAGCCACCGATGGACGCCGGCACCAAAGCAGTTGCCCAAGCCGTCGCGGACAGCGATTCGATCAGCATCATCGGTGGTGGCGACAGTGCCGCAGCCGTGGATCAACTGGGCTTTGCCGACCAGGTCAGCCACGTCAGCACCGGTGGCGGAGCCAGTTTGGCAATGCTAGAAGGCCAAGCTTTCGCCGCCGTCGACCTGCTTGACGAAGCCTAATTCGGCTAGGTGTGACGCCATGATTGCACGATCCCGCAGCGGTACGCTGCGGGGTCTGCCGATTGCGTTTTCGAGACGCAATCAAAGTAGGCCGGATCAAGGAGCGAAGCGACGCCGATCCGGCATTCGCCCATCGCCCATCGCCCCGCCGATCTCATGAGCCGCTAGGCGATAGCCTCGGTTTCCGGCGCACAGACAACCGGGGCGATCGCCCAAACGGCTCATGTTGAAACTTGAAATGCGGCCAACGTATCGCCTGGGATCGCCGATTGCACACCGGCAGACGCACTTCGCTGCGGCGATGGTTGCTTACAATGGTTGACCAGATCGTGAACAACGTGTCGGCTGTAGGCCACGACCGCTTGGTTCCTTATCACCTGCCACCCGCACTTGTCCGCGTATGTCTTCCGAAGAACTTCGTCTGCTTGAAAGTAACCGCCGCCAAGTCAATTGGCAGCGATGGGGACCGTACCTTTCGGAACGCCAGTGGGGAACTGTCCGGGAGGACTACAGCGAGGGCGGCGATGCCACGTGGAGCTATTTCCCCCACGACCATGCTCGCAGTCGAGCGTATCGGTGGGGCGAAGATGGCCTGCTAGGCGTTTGCGATCGCCAAAGCCGACTGTGCTTCAGTGTCGGATTGTGGAACGGACGCGACCCGATCCTGAAAGAACGTCTGTTCGGCGTGACGGGCCCCGAGGGGAACCACGGTGAAGACGTCAAGGAATGCTATTACTATCTGGATAGCACACCGACGCACAGCTACATGAAGGCGTTGTACAAGTATCCGCAAAGCAGGTACCCGTACGAGGAATTGGTCGAGGTCAGCCAAGGACGCAACCGGCACGAACCCGAATACGAGCTGTTGGATTCACCTGCGTTTGATGATTCACGCTACTTTGACGTGATGGCGGAATACGCCAAAGCAGGCCCCGACGATCTGCTGATCCGTTTGACCGTCACCAACCGTGGTCCGCAACCGGCGGTGATGCATGTGATGCCACAGTGGTTCTTTCGCAACACCTGGACCTGGCACTGCACCGACGAAGGCTGTACCACCCGGCCCACCATGCGATTGGTCGACAACGTCGTTCAAACCAATCACGAATCGCTCGGACAGGTCTGGTGCACCTGTGAACAAACCGGCCAGGCCGGAACCTCCGGTGCATGGACATGGCTGTTCACCGACAACGAAACCAACACGCGGCGGCACCCTGGGCTGCCCAGCGAATCCGAATTTTTCAAAGACGGCCTGAACGACTATATCGTCGCTGGCGACACCAAAGCGGTGAACCCCAATCAGCGCGGTACCAAATGTGGTGCCTATGGACTGTTGATGGTCGGTGCGGGCGAATCGGTCACCGTGCGATTGCGAATGACGCACGTCGACGAACCATTGATCGCCGACAAAGCCGGCAAGGACTCGAAACGGTATTCCGAACTAGCCTTCGATGATTCGTTCGACCAAACGTTCGAAAAACGGATCGAAGAGGCGGACGAGTTCTATTCGACGGTGATCGATGACGCGATTTCAGCTGAACGCAAAGCGATCATGCGGCAAGCCTATGCGGGGTTGCTGTGGACCAAACAGTTCTACCACTACGTCGTCAGCACGTGGTTAGACGGTGACCCCAACGGAGCGCCGGCCAACCCGGCACGGAAGCAGGGACGCAATAGCGATTGGCGGCACCTGTTCAACCGCGACGTGATCTCGATGCCCGACAAATGGGAATACCCTTGGTACGCCGCCTGGGATTTGGCGTTCCACATGGTTCCATTTGCAAAACTGGATCCCCATTTCGCCAAGGAACAAATGATCCTGTTCCTGCGGGAATGGTACATGCATCCCAGCGGCCAGATCCCGGCCTACGAATGGCAATTGGGTGACGTCAATCCGCCTGTCCATGCGTGGGGCGTTTGGGAAATTTACAAAGCAACCGGTGCGCCCCTGCAACGGGACCGCGCGTTCCTGGCACGTGCGTTCCAAAAGTTGCTGATCAATTTCACCTGGTGGGTCAACCAGAAAGACCCTCGCGGCAAGAACATCTTTGCCGGCGGATTTCTGGGGCTGGACAACATCGGCGTTTTCGACCGCAGCAAACCGCTGCCCAAAGGCCACCTAGAACAGGCCGATGGCACGTCATGGATGGCGTTTTACTGCGGATCGATGCTGCGGATTGCCATGGAACTTGCCGAAGACCATCAGGCCTATGGCGACATGGCAAGCAAGTTCTTCGAACACTACGTCGCGATCGCCGAAGCGATGAATTCGATGGACGGGACGGGGCTGTGGGACGAAACGGACGGGTTCTATTACGACCACCTGTACGTGGACGGCGAATCGATTCCGATCCGTGTCCGGTCGCTGGTGGGACTGTTGCCGCTGCTGACCGGCGTTGTTTTGGAAGAGAAGATCATCGACAAGCTGCCCGGTTTCAAACGCCGCATGAAGTGGTTCCTGGAAAACCGCGGCGAGCTCAGCGAACACATGACGTACATGAAACTGGAATGCCCCGACGATAGTGATGCCAGCAAACGACTGTTGGCGATCCCATCGGAAGAACGGTTTCGCAAACTGATCACGGTGATGCTGGACGAAGAAGAATTCTTGTCACCGTTTGGGATCCGCAGCATGTCGGCCGCCCACCGCGACGAACCGTTTGTGTTCGAATTTGGTGGCGAACATCACGAAGTGTTTTATGTCGCCGGCGAAAGCGACAGTGGCATGTTCGGTGGTAACAGCAATTGGCGGGGCCCGATTTGGTTCCCGACCAACTTCTTGCTGATCCAGTCGCTGAAACGTTACTACGGTTACTATGGCGACGATTTCCAAGTTGAATGCCCGACCGGCAGCGGAAACCTGATGACGCTGAAGGAGGTCGCTTACGAATTGGAAGGCCGGCTGATTTCGCTGTTCGAAGTCGACAGCGAAGGGTTCCGACCATCGCACGGCAGCGACGAACAGTATCAAAAAGATCCCGCCTGGAAAGATCTGGTTCTGTTCTACGAGTATTTCCACGCCGATTCCGGAAAGGGACTCGGCGCCAGCCACCAAACCGGTTGGACCGCCCTGGTTGCGTCACTGATTCGCAGCCAAGCCAGTAACGATGCATAAACGGATGCGTCGTTACTGGACCAATTTGCTCAGGATCTGACCGGTCACACTGCGTCGGACCTTGGCAACTTCGGCCGGTGTGCCCGTGGCGACGACCTGTCCGCCATCGTCCGCCGCGCCGGGGCCTAGATCGATGATGTGATCCGCCGCTTGCATCAATAGCGAATTGTGTTCGACCAACAACAAGCTGTGCCCGTCATCGATCAATGCGTCAAAACAGTCGACCAGACGGACGATATCGGCAAAGTGCAATCCGGTGGTCGGTTCGTCCATGATGAACAAGGTCCGGCGTCGCTTGGCGCTGGCCAGGAACGCGGCCAGTTTCAATCGTTGACCTTCCCCGCTCGATAGCGTCGTGGCGGGTTGTCCCAGTTTGATGTAATCGAGTCCGACGTCCAACATGCGGCTCAGCCGATCCTGGACTTTGGCATCTCCGCGAAAGAACGAGTGGGCCTGACGCACCGACATCTGCAACACGTCGTCGATGGTTCGATCACGGTAGCGAACCTGCAGAATCTCGTCGCGGTACCGGGTTCCACGGCAAGTGGGGCAACGCATGGAAACGTCCGCCAAGAACTGCATGTCGATTTCCAGCACGCCCGCACCTTCACAGTGTTCACATTGTCCCTTGGCGCTGTTGAAACTGAAGTGACCGGCGGAGTAGTTCCGCGTCCGCGCGTCGACCGTATCGGCGAACGCTTTGCGGATCGGGTCGAACGCTTTGACGTAGGTTACCGGTGCGCTGCGTGCCGAGCGGCTGATGGGCGATTGATCCACCATCACACAATCGTCGATCATGCTAAGCCCACCGATCGAATCGAACGGCAGCGGCTTGGTCGATTCCCCCAACTTTTGATTTCGGATCGCACCGTACAGGGTGTCTTGAACCAGCGAACTCTTTCCGCTGCCCGACACGCCGGTCACCATCGCCAGCACCTCCAGGGGGATTTCGACTCGGATGTTCTGGAGGTTGTGGCCTCGGGCGCCGGTCAATGTGATGTGTCCGCGTGGGGTCCGCGGTTGATGGCCCCGCAGCGTCCATCCACGTCGGCCGGTCAGAAACTGGCCCGTCAGGCTATCGGGATCGGCCAACATTTCCTCGGACGTGCCTTGGAACGTGACCGTCCCGCCGCCGATTCCCGCCCCCGGCCCGATCTCGATCACCTGATCCGCAAGACGGATCATGGTTTCATCGTGCTCCACCACAATCACCGAATTGCCACGATCACGAAGCCCGACGATGGCGTGCGAAAGTCGTTCCACGTCGGCCGGATGCAAACCGGCGGTCGGTTCGTCCAACACGTACAGCATGTTGACCAGGCTGCTGCCCAGGGCAGAGGTCAGCGCGACCCGTTGGGTTTCGCCGCCCGACAAAGTGCGCAACGTGCGATCCAGACGCAAGTATCCCAAACCGACATCCTGCAGGTACCCGATGCGATCGGAGATCTGCCGTATCGGCTCCGACGCGATCTCGGCCTCACGCGTCCCCAGTTCAAGCGATGTCAGATGTCCGACCAATTCGTCGGCCTGCATCGCCAACACATCCGCGATGTTTTGATCCCCGACGCGGTAGGCCAGCGCTTCGGGTTTGAATCGTTTCCCCGCGCAGGTCGGGCAGGTTCGATAGGAACGGAAACGCGATGCGAAGATGCGGATGTGCATCTTGTATTTTTTGCGATCCAGCCAAGCAAAGAATCCGTCCAGTCCACCAAAGTTCCGATCAGGAACCCCGGCGGTGATCAGCCGCAGATGTTTCTTTTTCAGTTTCGAAAAGGGCACATCCACCGGAATATCGTAGTCCGCGGCCAGTTCCAGCAGTTCGTGTTTTTCGTGTTCGTATGACGGAGTGTTCCAGGGCGCGATCGCACCTTCGGCCAACGACAGGGATCGATCGGGAACGACCAAATCCATGTCGACATCGACCACGTCGCCAAATCCTTCACAGGTCGGGCAGGCCCCCAACGGATTGTTGAAATTGAACAGCCGGGGGACCGGGTCGGGAAAGTCGATGTCGCAGCGATCACACCGTCGATCGCGGCTGACCGTTCGCTGAGACCACTGGCGTCCATCGATGGTGACACTGCGTTGACCATCGGGCTCGCAATCGCCATCTGATTCGCCGCCCGATGACAACAACACCGCGCGGCCGTGCCCTTCTGACATGGCGGTTTCCATTGATTCGGTGAGCCGCTCGACAGTGTCGGAACCGGTCACGCGGTCGACGATGACCAACGCCTGCGTCCCCGCCGCGCGAATCTTCTTGGCCAAACGACTGCGATCATCGTCAGAGAGGTGATAGGACGATTCCCCCACGATCAAACGCAGGTAACCATCCTGTTGCAGCCCCAACAGGATCTCGGCGGCCGACTTGCGATCGGGCAACCATACCGCAAACGCGATCATCGAACGGCAACTGTCGTCCAACGCCGCCAACGTCTCTGCGACCTCGGCCGGGTCGTCGCGAGTTACGATCTGGCCACATCCCGGGCAATACAGTGTTGCCGCTTTGGCGAACAACAATCGCAGGTGATCCGCAATTTCGGTCGACGTGCCAACCGTGCTGCGGTTCGTCTTGGATCCACCGCTGCGAGTCACAGCGATCGCGGGCGGAATCCCCTCGATCGAATCGCAATTCGGCTTATCCAACCGCTGCAAAAACTGTCGCGTGTACGCCGAAAAGCTCTCGATATAACAGCGTTGGCCCTCGGCGTACAAAGTGTCCAACGCCAACGAAGTTTTTCCGCTGCCGGACAGACCGCAGATCGCGACCAATTGGCCCCGCGGAACATCGATATCGATATTTTGCAGATTGTGGACGCGGCAACCGCGGACAGAGATCAAATCACTAGACAAAACGTACCTTCGGCAATCGTCGCGGATCAATTTTCGAGTCCAATCGTATGTCCAGGATCGCCATTGGCGGGCTATTGGCAAGGTGCCAGGGAGAACATGCCGGAACATTTCGACCGATTGGAAGGGGCAAAGACGTTCTGCGAGTCGTTTTCGCGAGAATTCAGAGCGGCGAGGTGGCCAATCGAACCGCCACCGGCCCAGCCAGATCGGAAGCCGCCCAGAATTGCGAAAAGCCGCCCTGGATTGCCCTTCCAATCCGGCTTTGGGCTATTCGCCACCCCGAAATAGGCTAAAATTTCCGGCGGTAGGTTCGTCGATCGTGAAATTGTCGATGCAGAGCTTGGTGCTCTGGCAGAGACTCGCGTCAGCTTTCGTTCGTCCCACTTGGTAGGTCTCCAAGCTGGCCTCTTTCTTTTTGGCCCGGAAAGTAAACGACGGGTCGTCAATCCTTGCCTAGGAGTTAGCGTTGGGAAGGAAATTGTATTGCGGCAACTTGAGCTTTAATGTCTCGAGTGCCGACCTCGAAGAGTTGTTTGCTCAGTTCGGGACAGTCGATAGTGCTCAGGTCATCACAGATCGCGACACGGGTCGAAGTAAAGGTTTTGGTTTTGTTGAAATGGGCACCGACGAGGAAGCCCAAGCAGCCATCAATGGCCTGCACGAACAAGAACATGATGGCCGTTCATTGACCGTCAATGAAGCTCGTCCACGCGAAGATCGCGGCGGACGCGGCGGTGGCGGTGGTGGCGGCGGCTACGGTGGCGGTGGCGGCGGTGGTCGCGGCGGCTACGGTGGTGGTGGCGGCGGCGGCGGCGGAAGTCGTGGCGGCTACGGTGGTGGTGGCGGCGGCGGCGGACGCGGTGGCGATCGCTACTAAGTCCAACGCGATCCATCGCAGTTGATCCAAATACGAAAGCACCCGAGACAAATCTTTGTCACGGGTGCTTTTTTTGTGCGCGGACAGGGGGGCGCGGACCGGGGATGCGCGGACAGGGGGGTGCGCGGACAGGGGGGTGCGCGACGCGGATCCCCTGCGATTCACCCGCGTACCGAACCTCGCCCAGAGTTTCGGTCGAGGGGATCGCGGGCGGGAATGGCCGAAAGTCTTGGCGACTTGCGCTACCGGTGCCCATGCCGTTGCAGAAAGACGGCTACGATTCGACCTAGATCGGCTTCGCAACCCAGGAACCGGGGCTAGCGCTCACGCGGCTAGCATTCCAACTAAAGACTAGATTCAATCGACAAACCGCCTCGATTTTCGGCCGAGGAGAATGGCCGAAAGTCTTGGCGATTTGCGCTGCGGTTGGGACCTATCTTGGGTCATTACGGACTACGTTCGACGCATGTCCAAGGTGACGGCGTACTCGGTCGATCCGGGCATGATGGCTGCCTCTGGGACGTCGATGACGCCGCCGGTCATGGTACCCGCTTGGAAGCGAGACGCACGTCGCGACTCTGCTTCGTTGGCGTTGATCGGGAACGATGCGTGTGACAGACCGCCCGGGTGAACGGCGTGATACCGACAACCACCGATCGATCGACCTGTGATTCGTTCGACAATGTCAAACTGCAGCGGAGTATGGATCCCGATCGTCGGGTGCAAACAGCGGGGCGGTTGCCAAGCGCGATACTTGATCCCAGCCACGGATTGCGATTGCACACCGGTCGCGTGCATGGGGATCTGAACGCCGTTGCAAAGCACCGCCATCCGCTTCGAATCGAATCCGTCGACCAAGACTTCCATTCGTTCCAAGGACGAGTCGACGTATCGGGCCGTGCCGCCGGCTGCCGGTTCTTCCCCCATCACATACCAAGGCTCGATCGCATTGCGAAGCTGCAAACGCACATCCTTGTACGAGACCTCGCCAATCTTTTGGAACCTGAATTCGTGATGCGGTGCGAACCATTCCGATGAAATCTCGATTCCTTCGCGTTGCAGTTCGCCAATCAAATTGCACAGATCTTGCCAGATGAAATGCGGCAACATGTAACGGTCGTACAACGACGTGCCCCAATCTGCCAAGGGTGCCCGATACGGTTTGTTCCAGAACACAGCCACGGCAGCGCGAATCAACAACTGTTGGGCCAGGTTCATCCGGGCGTTCGGTGGCATCTCGAATCCACGAAACTCGACCAATCCCAATCGACCTGTCGACGAATCGGGCGAATAGAGCTTGTCGACACAGATTTCCGCGCGGTGCGTATTGCCAGTCAAGTCGGTCAGCAGGTCGCGGAACAGTCGATCGACCAGCCATGGTGGTTGATGGTCGCCAATCTTATCCAGCTGGGCCATCGCGATTTCCATCTCGTAGACCGCATCGCGACGCGATTCGTCCATTCGTGGCGCTTGGCTGGTGGGTCCAATGAACCGACTGCTGAACATGAAGGACAGCGATGGGTGGTTGTGCCAGAACCGAATGATACTGGCCAACAGATCCGGCCGGCGAACAAACGGGCTTTCCGATGGCGTGGCCCCACCAAGGACAACGTGGCTTCCGCCGCCGGTGCCGGTGTGTCGGCCGTCGATATCGAATTTCTCGGCACCCAAGCGACTCATACGCGCTTCGTGGTACAGCGATTCGGTTTGATCAACCAGCGCGGTCCAACTTGACGTCGGATTCGTGTTGACCTCGATCACACCTGGGTCAGGAGTGACCTTGAAGTAGTCCACGCGATCATCCGGCGGTGGCAGATAGCCTTCCAGCACAACCGGGATATCCAGTTTGACACAAGTCGATTCGACCGCAGCAACCAGATCCAAGTAGTCTTCCAGACGCTGAGTCGGAGGCATGAAGATATGCAAACGTCCGAATCGACATTCCACACACAACGCGGTGCCGACGACATCGTCGCTGGTGGGCAGTTCGTCAGCGACTTCTTCGTCCAATTCCTGTTCATTGATCTGGCCACCAAATTCGTTGGCGGCGCGACTCGATTCACTATGCCGTACGGCAGCTTCGTTGCCACGCGGCAGCGATCCCAACGGCCCCTTGGGGGCAAACGGGTCGGCCGGTGCTGTGTAGAAAGGTGCATCAGCCGAATAGGACGTTGGCAACGCGGCCAACGGCAATCGCAAACCAATCGGCGAATCGCCGGGAATCAAATACAGTTTGTCACTGCGAACGGGAAGACGTCCGCTAACCCAACCGGCCTTGGCCTGCCACCAAGCGCGACGAACCGGCAACACGTATCCAACCGGACTGCTTAGCCCTTGATCGAAGGTACGCATCATCATCGCACGTTCGTTGGGATCATCCAGCTTGGGGTCCGTCGGGTCGACATCGACGGGCAATCGATCTTCGCGCCATAGATAGTGGAACAGATCCTCGTATACCGGGACCGTCATTTTGGCGCTGATGTTCAGTTCGGCTGCCAGGTGACTGACGAATCGCTTCGCGTCATCCGGCGTGTGCCCGTAATCGGTGCCTTCGTCGGCGATGTACTTTGGATCGTTCCAAATCAGTTCGCCATCGCGACGCCACATGCAGGTCAACGCCCATCGCGGCAACGATTCGCCGGGGTACCATTTGCCCTGGCCATAGTGCAGCATCGACCCGGGCGCCCATTGGTTGCGAAGTTTCAGCAACAGCACGTTGCTAAGCACACGCTTTTCTTCGCCAACCGCTTCGCTGTTCCATTGTGGGTCGTCCATGTTGTCGATCGACACGAAGGTGGGTTCGCCACCGACGGTCAGCCGGACGTCGCTATCGACCAGAATCTTATCGACGTCGTCGCCGACGCTCATGATCTTTGACCATTGATCGTCGCTGTACGGTTTCGTCACACGCGGTGTTTCGTAGACCCGCGTCACCGACATTTCGTGATGAAAGGTAACTTCGCAGGGCTCGTGGCCACCGGAAATCGGAGCCGCGCCGGTGTACGACGGCGTGGACGCCAACGGGATGTGTCCTTCGCCGGCAAACAAACCGCTGGTGGGGTCTAGCCCGACCCAACCGGCACCTGGCAAATAGACTTCGGTCCAAGCGTGCAGATCGCAAAAATCTTCCGTTGGTCCCGAGGGTGCGACGGCGCCATCGGCTTCGGGAATCGGCGGCTCGTCGGCAACCAATTGGATCAGATAGCCAGACACAAACCGAGCGGCTAGCCCCATTTGCCGTAGTGTTTCGACCAACATCCAAGCCGAATCGCGGCACGAACCGCTTTCCAACGTCAGCGTTTCCTCGGGCGACTGCATGCCCGGTTCTAAACGAATGCGGTAGTTGATCCGGTTCTGCGCACGCCGGTTGACCTCGACCAACAGATCGATGATTCGGTCCGCCTGCTTGGGCATGCCCGCTACCCAGTCAGCCAACTTGGGTGTCAGTTCCGACTTCACCAAATACGGCGACAACTGTTGCCGAACTTCGGCTGCATATTCAAAGGGCCAACAATCCGCGTCGTCTTCGACAAAAAAGTCGAACGGATTGATGACCGTCATATCGGCGATCAAATCCACCGTCACGGCCAAGTGGTCCGTGGGCTTTTCAAAGACATACCGGGCGATGGGATTGGCGAACGGGTCCTGTTGCCAATTGCAGAAGTGATCTTCCGGTTCGACCCGAACATCGTAGGCTTCGATCTTGGTTCGGCCGTGATAGGCTGGCTTCAAACGAACCAGTTGTGGGCCGACAACAATCGGTCTCTCGTACTGATACCGGGTCTCGTGATGGAGCGCGACGCGAATAGTCATACTGGCCTAGGTGCGTTGAAATAGTCGTAATTAAGAGACTCGCCGATCTGGTTCAATTCGATTTGCACCAAATCAACAAACTGGTGAACACCTCTCGTGATAACCTCTTTGACGTCGGCCTCACTGAGGCGATGCCGGATGGCTTCGATCTGTGCGATCGCTTGCCCCGGTTCATCGGAGTTCGACATTTGTTCAATTTCCGACAGCGACCAATGGGCACCAGCCACACAGGATCGGACGGATCGTGGGAACGTTCGGTGGAACAAAAAGAACGACACGACTTTTTCGATGTTCACCAGGTGGTGTTCGCGACGATACGCCTCGAACCCACTGATCGCTAGCAGCAGCGCCGACCACTGCAAATCGTCGAGCGCGGTACCCACGTCGGAAACGTTGGGCAGCAGATTGAAATACTTGACGTCCAAGATCCGCGATGTCTTGTCGGCGCGTTCTAAAAGTCGTCCGACATTGGCGAAGTGCCATGCCATGTCATGCGACATCGTGCTATCCAGAATTCCGGACCACAGCAACGAATACTGGCGAACGTTATCAAAGAAGGCAGCGGTTGGATCGGTGATTTGCGACGCGCTGGCGTCGGACACGAAGTGATAGAATTCGTTAATCTGTTCGAACGCTTCACTGGACAGCGTTTCGCGGACGCTCTTGGCGTTCTCGCGGGCGGCCCGCAAACAGGTCAGCATCGACGAGTGATAGTCCGGGTCGAAAGCCAAAAAGTTGACGACACTTTGCTGTGTCGGAACGCCATACTTTTCCACAAACGCGGGCGTATCCCCGGTGACTTCGACCAAGGGTCCCCAGGGATCAATCAGGTTCTCTGGTTGGTCCAATGTCAGATTCAACGTCACCTCGAGAAAACGAGCCAAATTTTCGGCTCGCTCCATTTGGCGACTCATCCAGTAAATCGATTCGGCAACGCGGGAAAGCATAGGACGGCAACAGGCTGGGGTAGCAGAGAATGCGAATGTGGCGAACAGAGATGCAGCGAAGGATTTAGCGCACCGGGGTGCGTCAAAGAAAGGGCAGGGCACATGGACGCCGCGGCGCCCTGTCCAATCGAGCTATTCGTCCTGCCAGTCTGGCGCGATTTCCTGGCCCTCTTCGGCTGCGACCCAGGTATCTTTGCTGCCGCCGCCCTGTGACGAATTGACGACCAGTGAACCTTTTTTCAGAGCCACGCGCGTCAGTCCGCCGGGCATCACCCAGATGTCGTCGGGGCCACTGCATAGGATGTACGGTCGCAGGTCGACGTGGCGGCCTTCTAGATTGCCACCGGCCAACGTCGGAACGCGGGACAACTGCAGGGTTGGCTGAGCGATGTAGTTGCGAGGGTCGTTGCGAATTTTGTCTGCAAACTCTGCGCGTTCGACGGGCGTGGCGTGCGGACCGATCAGGATCCCGTAGCCGCCGGATTCGCCCGCAGCCTTCACGACCAATTTGTCCAAATTATCCAGCACGTACTTGCGATCTTCTTCGCGCTGGCAAATGTACGTCGGCACGTTCGCCAAAATCGGCTCTTCGTCGAGGTAATAGCGGATCATCGCGGGCACGTAGGCATAGACGACTTTATCGTCGGCGACTCCGGTCCCGGGGGCGTTGGCCAAGGCGATGTTCCCAGCCCGATAGGCTCGCATCAGTCCGGCCACACCAAGGCAGGAATCTTCGCGGAAGGTTTCCGGATCGATAAAGGTGTCATCGACGCGGCGATAGAGCACGTCGACTTGTTGCAGCCCGTCGGTGGTCCGCATGAACACGACGTCGTCTTCGACCACCAAATCGCGACCTTCGACCAGTTCGACTCCCATCTGCTGGGCCAAATACGAATGCTCGTAATAGGCGCTGTTGTAGACGCCAGGCGTCAGCACCGCGATCGTGGGCGACGTGACTCCCTCGGGTGCGATCGCTTGCAACATGCTGTACAGTCGCGACGGATAATCGTTCACTGGACGCACACGCGACGCCCCGAACACCTGTGGGAAGTTTCGTTTCATCACGTGCCGATTCTGAAGCACGTACGAAACCCCCGAAGGGCAGCGGAGGTTGTCTTCCAGCACGTAGACAGCGCCGGTGTTGTCGCGGACCAAGTCGGTCCCGGTGATGTGACACCAAACACCGCCGGGCGGACGCAGCCCGACACATTCTTTCAGGAATGCCGGTGCCGATTCGATGATATCGCGAGGGATGATGCCATCGTCAATGATCTTTTGGTCGCCGTAGATATCCGCCAGAAACCGATTCAGCGCCATGATTCGCTGTTTCAGTCCAGCTTCGATGTGTTGCCACAGCATCGCAGAGATGATTCGCGGCACGACATCGAAAGGCATGATCTTTTCGGTACCAGCTTCGTCGCTGTAGACCGTGAAGGTGATGCCCATCTGATACAGCGAACGCTCGATCGCGTTCTGGCGTCGCAGCAATTCCTCGGGCGGCAAACTGTTGATCAACGCCACCAGCGACTCGGCGTCTGGCCGTGCCACCGTGCGGTCATCCACCAGTTCGTCAAAGAAGCCTTCGCACTGGTAATTGGCTAGGCGAGGAGCCCGAATCGCAGGCGATGAACCATCGGCGCGTTGACTTTGGGACTGGGAGTTCTGCGATTGCGAAGACGAAGACGCCATAGGTGCATTGGGTCCGGCAGTTAAAATTTGCGACCATTGATAGGCCGTCCGTGCCCAGAAAGAGTTTCCTGGTCATCGATTCATCGCTCGGAACCATCGAAATGATGCCAAGCTACCCGTTGTGTCAGACCAGTCCGCCTCTGGTCACCGATGAGTCTATCGCCCCGAGTGGCCGTTGAAAGGGCAACGGACGAATTTCGTTGACTTTTGGCAACGATCGACCCCCTACATCAACATCAAGGGACTCCGGCACAGCTAGAATTGGCTGGAGTGCAGAAACCCCCGCCGCCGCGTTTGCAATCGCGGCGCGTCAAGTTCGACCAAGCATCCCATCCGGGACGTCTAACTTGGCGTAGGGCGGAAAAACGAACTTGGAACGGTCGGTTCACCGTCGGCTAAAAGTCCAACTGGGCACGCATCGCAACGATATCTGCGTTGCTGCTGCCATAGGCGGGACTGTCCAACATCGCATGGATGTAATTGAACTGAAATTTGGTGAACGGGTTCATATACCAGTTCACGCCACCGGTAACATTGTTCAAACGATTGCCTTGAATGTTCTTATCATTCAGATCGATCGTTGAATATCGAACGGCCAATTCCCAAGCTCCGATGCCACCCTCTTTGCCCACGCTGCAGTTCGGCTTGATTCGCCCAAGCACTCCTGCGGAACGGTTGTAGGGTCGCGTTTCGCCGGTCAGAAAATACCCGGCCTGCACGTACGCACCGGGGAACACCAACGATGGGCCGCCCTTTTGATCGACGTTGGCAAACAAGGCTTCGGTTTGCCAATGGAATGCCCCGAGGACTCCGGCAAGTTCGGCACCCAACAAATTCACGTGTTCGGTAGCCACTTGTCCGGTGTCAACAAACGGAGGCACAAAGCTGGGGACGCCGGCCGGGCCTAACGACGCCAAGCCGTTTTCGCCGACAAAGACTTCGGGTTGATTGCGAATCTGAATCTGGTCGTTGGCCGGATCCAGATAACTGTACGACGCACCAACGTGCAGGATCGCGCCGCCATCCTTGGCGTCTACCATCAATCCCGTCAAACGAGCAGCCATCGCGTACCCGCCGTTGTCACCCACGTTGTTGGCATACACATCGGTGGGAAAACGAAATCCCGAAATCGCCCAAGTGATGTCCTGGGTTCGATTGACGCCGTACCACATCGCACCGATCTGTCGAAACGGAAGAAACGCAAACGGCAAGCCGCGTTCCAGGAACGTCATATCTTTCACGCTCGTTAACCCGTCCATCCCAACCGGTTGGCGGTACTGGCCAATCCGCAGATGACTGTCGCCATCGAGAACGTCGATGTCCAGCCAGACATCCATGAAACTGGGGCGTCCTGGAAATGCAAAGTCCATCTCCAGCATGTACGACACGTTGTCCCAGACGTCTCCAACCGCGGCCAGTCGGGCGCGGCGAAAGTCCGATCCGTCTTGGACGTCGCCATCCTCGATGACTCCTATCCCAACTGCCAACCGATTGGCATCGCTCTGGCTGAACCATCCTGAATCGGCTTGGAAGAACCCGGTCAATCGGACGCTTGGATACTTCGCCGCGGGCGCCGCCGGGCTGCATGCGGCCGCCGGGAACCCCACGGGTGTCGCTGTCGACACCTTCAACTCGTCGATCTGCGCTTGCATCTTGGCAAACTCTTCGGCGACATCCAAACCCTGCCCGGGCGTCGCCATGGGCGACGCCGGTCGCTCGGCGACGGGGTCGCTGGTCGATACCGCCTGGATTTCATCAGCCAAGGTTGCCGCCCAAGCGGATGCCGTCACCAGCGATGCCGCCATCCCTAAGATCCATCCGTATCGGAACATTCGGTTCATGGTGATCCTGTATCGATTCGCGACAGTCATCGCAGTGAATGATTGGGTGATTGGTCGATGTGCCACATCGTTGGCCGCGCCTGCGGTGTGCCGGTGACGATTTCGTTAGCGAAATCCGATTGCCCCTCATCGCTATCCCGGGTGGCGGGCATCTGCCTTCTGGCGTCTAGGAAACTCGGACCAGCAACTTCGCATCTGGCATCTCATGCACCGGTCGTAACGGTAGAATCGGACGCACCGATGGATCCGGATGAACGGTGGTTCGCAAACGGACGCTGGACCGGATTGGGCAATCTGTGCGGGCGGTTGGTCCGTCGCGGCGTGGCGAACCCGGCGTCACTCGATTGGTCACTGGTCGCCATTGCTCAGGCAACCGTTAAACTTGAACTCGTCCCACTGCCCGGCCAAGATGCCCACCTTTGTGTAAATGTTCGACATCGCTGATAGGAACGAACGAATAAGCGTCCGCTGGTTTGCCGCCGGTTTGGTCGTGCTCGGACTGGTGGCACTGACCGTCACCGCTTGGATCCTGGCCTATGTGCGGCGTGAACAGGAAATCGTAGCCGACCTGATCCGGCACCTTCCGGCTAGCGATCTAGAAGCCGCTCGGGAACTTTCCGGCGACCTGCGATTGCAGGGGGGCCTGTCGATTCTGTTGGTCTTGAATCTGATCGCCACCGCGATCGCGTTCACTCTGTTGGTCCGAGGCTATCTGAACAGCGAGCGGTCACTGCGAGACGCCAAGGTGCTTTCGGCCGATATTTTGGCCAGCATGGACGCGGGCGTGATCACCACCGATCGCGATGGATCGATCACCAGCATCAATTCTCGTGGTCAAGAATTGTTAGGGCTAGCGGGCGACGGCATCGGCACGATGTTGGACCAACTGGATCGCGAACATGAACTGCTTGGCACGATCCAGTCCGATGTCAGCAGCAACCATCAACGGATCCGCGACCGCGACTACCTGATCACCCGCCAGGGGCATCCCCAGACATTGCGTGCGGGCTGCACTCTGCTGCGGAATCAATTGGGCGAAGAAATTGGCACGGTCCTGCACGTCCGAGACGTGACGCAGAAAGCCTTGATCGAAGAACAACTGCGGCGTATGGAACGGTACATGGGACTCGGTTCCCTGGCCGCAGGGTTGCAGCACGAAATCAAGAACCCGTTGAGCGCACTGTCATTGCACGTGCAACTGCTATGCGAACGACTTCGCGGTGACGGCAGCCCCGACGATACCGCCGACGTCGACCCTGATGTGCAAGAGATGCTGGACGTGCTGCGATCCGAAGTGCGCCGAATCAACGACGTCCTGGACGGCTTTCGAAACTATGCATCCACCAACCATCTGGGACGATCCGAACTGGATGTTCCCGAGTTGATTATGAAGCTGGTACGATTGCTGCGTCCGCAGACCGAGTCGCAATCGATCGAGATCGAAACCGAATTTTCGGACACGCCGGTGACCAACGTGATGGGGGACTCCGTCCGTCTGGAACAGGTGCTGTTGAACTTAGCAATCAACGCTGTTTCCGCCATGCCACAGGGCGGAATCCTTCGGTTTGCGGTTGATCAAAAGTATGATTCGCTTCGAATCCGCGTCGCCGATACCGGGCACGGAATATCCCCCGAAATTCGTTCCCAGATCTTTGATCCCTATTTCACCACACGCGGCGATGGCACCGGCATGGGCTTGGCCCTTTGCGACAAAATCATCCAACAACACAATGGCAACATCGACGTTCGAACCGGATCCGGCGGAACCGAGTTCACGATCTTTTTGCCGATGGAGAAAGTCACATGAGCGAGGAAGCTTTCCGACTGCTGATCGTCGACGACGAACCGAACATTCGATCGGGGCTAGCCAAGGGGTTGAAGCGTGAAGTCGACGAACTTGACACCGCAGCCGATGCCGACGAAGCGATTGCGAAGTTCGCTGCGACGGACTATCAGCTTGCGATCGTCGACGTCCGACTGAACTGCAACATCACCGGGATCGAACTGGTTCGTCAAATGCTGTCGCAGCGACCGCAAACCACCGTCATCGTGATCACCGCGCACGGGACGGTGGAAACGGCTGTCGACGCGATGCGAGCCGGCGCGTTCGATTTCATCGCCAAACCGCTAGACCTGAATCTGGTTCGACAACAGGTCGCCAAAGCTCGTGCGCACCACCTGCTGCAGTCGGAAAACTCTCGCTTGCGGTCCGAATTGGCTGGCGCGGGTGAGATCTCGGGAATCATTGGCGGCAGCGCGGCGATGCAGTCGGTCTATCACCAGATTCGACAAGTCGCGTCGACCGAGGCGACGGTCATGATCCAGGGCGAAAGCGGGACGGGAAAAGAATTGATCGCCCGCGCCGTCCACGATCTCAGCGACCGCAGCGCCGGCCCATTCATCGCGGTCAATCTGGGGGCGATGCCCGAAACGCTGTTGGAAAGCGAGCTGTTCGGCCACGAAAAAGGTTCATTCAGCGGCGCGTCCAGGCAAAAACCAGGCTGCTTTGAACAAGCCGCCGGCGGAACTCTATTCCTGGACGAAGTTACCGAGATGTCTGCCAAAAGCCAGGTGGATCTGCTGCGGGTGCTGGAATCACAGCAGTTCACTCGTGTCGGTGGCGAATCCGTGTTGACCGCCGATGCTCGGATCGTTTCGGCAACCAACCGCAGCGTCGCCACCCTGATCGAAGAAGGAACCTTTCGCGAAGACCTGTACTACCGACTGAATGTGATCCCGATCGAGGTGCCCAGTTTGCGTCAACGAGGCGATGATATTCCGCTGTTGGTCGAACACTTTTTGCGACTGTTCTGTGATCGCCATCGACGTTCCCAGAAGACGCTTGACCGCGACGCGATGACCATGATGGCCCAAGCGCGTTGGCCAGGCAATGTTCGGCAATTGCGAAACGTCATCGAACGCATGGTCGTCACACACACCGGCGATACGATCACGGCCGCCGACCTGCCCAGGGAATTAAGCGTCGCGTCGACCGGTGTTTCGCCCACGAACCAATCGCTGGCCGAAGCGGTCGAGGCCTGCGAACGATCCATCATCAGCGCGGCGCTGGCCGAATGCAATTGTCACCGCGAGAAAACGGCCCAGCGGCTAGGAGTCAGCATCCGAACGCTGCACTACAAAATGGGTCGCTACGGCCTGCACTAGCCGCCCCCACAACATGCGATCGAAGTTCACTTCGCAAATGTGTCGGTAGGAACCAAGATATTGCTTTTCGCCATTGGTCTCCTGTGGCGGAGAATCGCACGCTGGGTCATTCTTCGACTGCATGTGGCTTCGATACGCGAGCGATCCGTTCGTAGTACCGGCTTCAGCCGGCTGGGGGCTTGCCTTGTGCAGCTGATTCCGCCTGAGGAGGGCGTCCAGGTTAGCCTCGCAGAGGCGAAAGCTTTCTGCCGTGGGGCTGGCCCCACGGTAGCGATCACTGACGCAAGCTTGCTCTTCTCGGCCGGGCCGCCGGAGGGCGGCCCGGCCGAGAAGAGCATCTGGGGGATGCCATATCCGGGTGGCCAAAGGCCACCGGCATGATGCTTTCGCCTCTCCGAGGCTTTCATAAACTGGACTCTCTCCTCCGCCGGAGATTCGTTGCTGCGTCAGGCCCACCGATTCCAGCTGAAGCCGGTACTACGAACGGAGCGGAGCGACGCGGATTCGACATTCAGGCACCGCAAAGCGATCCGGGACGGTCGCGACCTGATCAAATTCCGGCGCTACGCAACCGCGGGACCGTTCTCCGGTGCAAACACTGGTTCCAGCCCTCGGGGGCTGCTTGGCGGTCGGTGTCGCGGTCGCGTTGATCGACTTTTCGGCACCCGCCGGGTGCTGCGGGGGAATCGAGTTTTGACCACTGGTCCCGATGGGGGATGGGGACATTGTCAGGCAACGTCTTCGCGACGCCGGAAATCCGACTTCCCGCCGGCTGCACCACGTCTGCGTCCGCATGAAGCGAGGAATCCATCCCGCCTAGGCTGAGCGACTAGAATCGCGGATTTGGCGGAATTTTTGCCGTGCCGAATCGACTGGGCGGCCTGGCCTAACTTGTTTCGCAGTTGGCAGCACGCCCGCGGATAGATTTCGTTCGTGCCTGAGCCACACGGGCGGTGTCGATTTGTATTAAACTGCCTCCTTGCTCGACCGATCGTCGAGTCCTATCCGTTGACAACGCTATCCCGCCGTCTGACCGTAAGAGAGCCGAAATGAGTGACGCTTCTGGGCAAATCGACCACGTACTGACCGAAGATCGAAGCTTTCCGCCGCCCGCCGAGTTCACCGAACGTGCCGTCTTTTCGTCACAGAGTCAGTACGAAGAAGTTTATGCTCGCGCTCGAGACGATCGAGACGGTTTTTGGGCGGAAGAAGCGAAACAGCATCTGCATTGGTTCGAACCCTTCACGAAGGTGTTCGATGGACAGACGTCCAAGGTGCGGTGGTTTGTCGATGGCAAGACGAACGCCAGCTACAACTGCCTGGACGCTCAGATCGACGCCGGGCGTGGTGACAAAAACGCCATCGTCTGGGAAGGCGAACCCGGCGATACTCGCACGCTGACCTACCGTGAACTTCGCAGCGAAGTGTGCAAGTGCGCAGCCGCGTTGACGGAAATTGGCATCACCGCCGGTGACGTGGTCAGCATTTACATGCCGATGACCCCCGAGCTGCCGATCGCGATGTTGGCCTGTGCTCGAATCGGCGCGATCCACTCGGTCGTCTTCGCCGGTTTCAGTTCCGAATCGATCGCTGACCGCAACAATGACGCCGGTGCCAAGTTGGTGATCACGGCTGATGGGTTGTATCGCCGTGGCAAGGTCCTGCCGCTGAAAGAAACCGTTGACGAGGCGTTGGAAAAATCGCCAACCGTCAAGAATTGTTTGGTGCTGCGTCGTACCGGCAACGACAACGTGCCGATGACCGAGGGCCGCGACCTGTGGTGGCACGACACGGTCGATCATCAATCCGACGATTTCCCCGCCGTCCCACTCGATAGCGAAGCGCCGCTATTCATCCTGTACACGTCCGGCAGCACGGGCAAACCCAAAGGCATCCTGCACACCACCGCCGGCTACAACCTGTGGGCCAAGCGAACGTTCCAGTGGGTGTTTGACCATCGCGAAGACGACGTGTATTGGTGCACCGCCGATTGTGGTTGGATCACCGGGCATAGCTACGTCGTGTACGGCCCGATGGCCGCGGGCGCCACCTGTTTGATGTACGAAGGGGCGCCGAATCATCCCGCCGAGGACCGGTTCTGGGACCTGGTTGAAAAGTACAAAGTCACGATCCTATACACGGCTCCGACCGCCGTTCGTGCGTTCATCAAGTGGGGCGACGAACATGTCGACAAACATGATCTGTCCAGCCTGCGTTTGTTGGGCAGTGTCGGCGAAGGAATCAACCCGGAAGCCTGGATGTGGTACCACAAGAAGATTGGTGGCGAGCGATGCCCGATCGTTGATACTTGGTGGCAGACCGAAACCGGCGGCATCATGATGAGCCCGTTGCCGGGGATCACGGCCACCAAGCCCGGATCTTGCACTCGCCCCCTGCCCGGTGTCATTCCGTCCATCGTTGACGAAACCGGCAAAGACGTTGACCCGAATCACGGCGGCATGCTGTGCATCGCCGAGCCTTGGCCGGGAATGTTGCGTGGAATTTGGGGCGACGAACAACGGTTCGTCGAACAGTATTGGTCGATGATCCCGGGCAAATATTTGACCGGCGACAACGCCCGCATGGACAGCGATGGCTATTACTGGATCATGGGTCGGATCGACGATGTGATCAACGTTTCGGGCCACCGACTTAGCACAATCGAAGTCGAAAGTGCGTTGGTCAGCCATGAAGCCGTCTGCGAGGCTGCGGTGGTTGGCCGCGAGGACGCATTGAAGGGACAAGCGATTGCTGCATTCGTCACGATTCGCGGCCGCGAACCCAACGAAGAGCTTCGCAAAGAGCTCAAGATGCACGTCCGCAAGCAGATCGGTGCATTGGCACAGCCCGACGACATTCGTTTCGCTGCGACATTGCCAAAGACACGCAGCGGAAAGATCATGCGTCGACTGCTGCGAGACGTCGCCTCGGGTCGCGAAGTGGCTGGCGACACGTCGACGCTAGAAGACTTGTCGGTCCTAGCCAAACTGAACGACGACGAAGCGTAGGCCACGACCACAGCCCAAGAGTCGGCTCGTCCATCGATCCGAATCCGGGCTGGATCAGCGTTGTTGATACCGACGGGTCGACGTCAGCTAGATCGAGCGGCTCGCGAAGGGGCCGCCGAAGACCTGCGCCGTTTCCAGCGTTTGCGGGGGGAACGTGACGGTTCGATCCGGGTGCGACGCGGAATGCCGCTTGCCTTTACGCGCAGGTCCGCGGACTCGCCTGCCGTCTAGCCCGCGGCGTGGATCGTTTTGCGGCCGCAGCGGGTGTTGGCGTCCGCGGGAAGTGGCGAGTCGTTTTTGCTGATTTCGCACTCGGGAAGCTGCGTCGCGAAAAATTGATCGGTCGCTACAATACGGCCATGAATGAAATCGATGACTACGACTACGAACTTCCCCGAGAACTGATCGCCCAGGAACCGCTGGCGACTCGCAGCGATTCGCGTCTGATGTTGGTCGACCGTGATACCGGCAAAATTGACCATCATTACGTTCGAGATTTGCCCGAGCTGTTGTCGGCTGGCGACACCTTGGTGTCCAACAACAGCCGCGTCGTTCCGGCGCGTCTGGTCGGCAGCCGCGCCGATACCGGTGGGCGTTGGCAGGGGCTATTTTTGCAGGCCGATCGCGATACGGGCGTATGGCAGGTATTGACCAAGACGCGCGGAACCCTGAAGACCGGGGAAGTGATTGCCGTCAAGGATCGCGACGCCCGCGACGGCATGGAACTGGTCGTGGTGGCGCGGACCGACGACGGAAAACTGGTCGTTAAACCTCGCTTGAACGCGGATTTTGTCGGCGTTTGCGAAACCAACCTGAAGGAACCCGCCGATTGGCTGGATCGATTCGGACGGATTCCGTTGCCCCCCTACATTCGCGACGGCCAGATGGTCGATGCCGACGTCCAGAACTATCAAACCGTGTTTGCCAAGGACCGCGGCAGCGTGGCGGCCCCCACCGCGGGATTGCACTTCACCAAAACGCTGTTGGAAAAAGTCCGGGCCGCGGGCGTCGATACGGCCGAGGTCACGCTGCACGTCGGGATCGGGACCTTTCGTCCGATTCAGACCGAACGGCTAGACGATCATGTGATGCATACTGAATGGGGCAGCATCGATGCCGACACCGCTGAAAACATTCGTGCTAGACGTGCACGGGGGCGGTGCATCGCGGTCGGCACGACCAGCGTGCGAGTGTTGGAAAGTTCAGCGGCCAAGAATGGCGGCAAGCTGACTCCTTGGACGGGGCAAACCGATCTGTTCATTCGCCCGCCGTATCAGTTCAAGGTCGTGGACGCCATGATGACCAATTTTCACCTGCCCAAAAGCTCGCTCTTGGTGTTGGTCAGCGCGTTCGCCGGGCGTGAACTCGCGATGCACGCGTACCAGACGGCGATCGAGAACGAGTATCGCTTCTACAGCTATGGCGATGCGATGCTGATCGTGTAGAGCGTTGATCGTGCAGAACGCTGATCGTGTAGAGCAATCGGGTGTCTAGCCTGCTGCCACCGTGGTTCCACTTCAGCACGATGCCACTTCAGCACGATGCCGGAATTTGCGCCTTGAGCAAACCAGCGCGAGCAAACCGGCCCGGCGGTTGACGCAGCTTGATCGAAGCCGTGGCAGCCGTCGACTTCTTCCCTGCTCGGATCCGCTGATCCGATTCTTCGCAGTTCAATGCCTTACACCCCATTGGGGTGAGACAAAAACGGGACAACGCGTCCGGTTGTCCGGGTTGTTTTGGCTGCGCAGCGGGGGGCACCTGATCCGGAGCCTTTTCCCAGCTTGTTTAACAGTGCGCACCGGAAAAGTAACCCATGGTTCAATCGGATAAAGAGCCTTGAGGGCACGTATGTGATCGAAGGTCGATCGCTGCCAGGTTCCATATCCGACGCAACCGGTCCACAAGCGGCCGGATCCATTTTCCACGAATCTGCGATTCGCCGCACCGAAGGATACCTAAGACATGACCAGAATTAACACCAACGTTTCTTCGCTCGTCGCCCAGAACCGCCTCAGCTCAAGCAACAATGACTTGAACTCGGCTTTGACCCGATTAAGTACCGGACTTCGCATCAACAGCGGAGCCGATGACCCTGCAGGTTTGATCGCTAGTGAAGCACTGCGAAGTGAAATCACGGGTCTGAACAAAGCCATCACCAACACTCAACGATCCAGCCAGATCATCAGCACCGCCGACAGCGCTCTAGGCCAAGTCAGCAGCCTGTTGAACGACGTCCGCGGACTGGTTGTCGAAGCCGCCAACAGTGGCGCGCTGAGCTCGGAAGAAATCGCTGCTAACCAGTTGCAGATCGACAGTTCACTCGAAGCGATCAACCGAATCGCGCAATCGACCACATTCCAAGGTCGTAAACTGCTGGACGGATCGCTGGACTACACCAGCACCGCCAATTCCGTCGAATCGGTCAGCGACGTCAACATTTCCAAGGCCAGCATCGGATCCACCGGCAACATCAATGTCGAAGTTGTCGTGTCGGCCGCAGCGACCCAAGGCGAAATCAGCGCGGCTTCGAGCGGATTCACGGCATCTGCCACCGCAGAAGCAAAATCGACAGACGTGCGTGTGGCCACGCAAGCGATTGGCGGAGAAGACATTGTCATCACCGGCGGCCCTGACTTCGCCACGATCGCATTCGTTGACGACACGGACAACGCCAACGCCGGCTCGGCATCCTTCGACGCCGACACTGGCGTTCTGACCATCACCGGTAACTTTACGGGGGATTCCCTCAACCCTGGCGAAGTCGACGCTGACGTCGACGCGGACGTCGTCCAAGCCGCCATCGAAGCCTTGGATGGGTTCACCGCCACAGGCTCCACGGGCTCGGGTACTCCAGCCGCAGGTGTCGCAGCGACCGTCGGTGCCGCCGAAGCGGGCCTGACGATCACCGCGACCGAAGCGGGATCCGATTACAACAACGTCGCCGTCAAGTTTGTCAGCGGAGCAACCACCGGGGCTGACTTTGACAGCGCGCAAAAAGTCCTGACGGTCACCGTAGACGACACTCAATTGGTCAGCGCCGACGACATTGCCACCGCCATTGGCAGTGCAACGGTCGATGGTGCGGCCCCTGCGTCGGCTGTCTTCTCGGCCGTCGGAGCAACCGATGCTTCCTTCGACATCAACGAAGGCATCGCCGATACTTCCACCGGATCAACCGGCGGCGAAGTGTTGAACGATTCGTTGGTATTCCAACTCAACGGTGCTACGGGAGCGGAAACGTTCAACTTTGGTGCTGGCACATCGAAGGATCAAATCGCGGCAGCCGTCAACTTGGTATCCGATAGTACGGGTGTTTCCGCCGGTGTCGAATCGGGAGCTCTGAATTTCACCGCCAGCGAATACGGCAGTGCCGCCAACGTGGCAATCGACGTGATTTCCGAAGGCGACAACGGCACTTTCGAAGCTGGACTTAGCAGCACCAACAGTTCCGGCAGTGACATTTCGGCAACCGTCAACGGCGTTTCGGCAGCCGGTGCTGGCAACACGCTATCGATCAACACCAGCTCGCTTGCACTGAGCTTGACGGTCGACACCAGCGGCGACAACTTCTCGTTCGACATCAGCGGCGGCGGAGCCACCTTCCAACTAGGCCCTGAAGTGAGCACGTCTCAGCAAGCCAGCGTTGGCATCGGCAGCGTCAGCACCGGGAAACTCGGTGGTGCATCCGGACGCCTTTACGAATTGGGAAGCGGTCAAAGCAAGAGCCTGACCAACGACGTCAACGGTGCCGCGAAGGTGATCGACGAAGTGATCAGCAAGATCACCGCCACTCGCGGTCGTCTGGGTGCATTCCAGTCAACGACCTTGGAAAGCAACTTGGTCAGCTTGAGCGATGCGAAAGCCAACCTGCAAGAAGCAGAAAGCTCGATCCGTGACGCCGACTTCGCACAAGAATCGGCCAACCTGACACGAGCACAGATTCTGGTTCAATCGGGCACCAACGTGTTGTCCCTGGCCAACCAGAACCCACAAAACGTTCTGTCGCTGCTTCGTTAAGAAGCTGACAGCAAATGACTTTGAACATCGATCGCCAGCCGGTAGAGGGTTTTCCCCTTTGCCGGCTGGCTTCGTTTCGTGATGGAGGCAACCGGCCCGTTAGGGACCAATGACGTGACAACGATTCGCCGCATGCAAGCGATTTTTGCGAATCGGAGGTAAAATCGACCAAAATCCTGGTAAGTCGTAACGAATACGACGCTTCTGCGACGCAGGGCACCCGCTTTTTCGCTGGGCTGGCCAATTCTTCCGCAGGCTACGGATGCTTTGTCCCGATGAATTTCCGTGAAGACCTAGCACCATGGATTGGTTGTCCTGTCCGGTGATTTAAAGGTTGCACCGGTCCATCGCGGCCGGAATCATTCACGATCTCGACCGCGATCAGCCAATTGAAGGCCCCTCTGCCATGACAAGAATCAACACCAACGTCCCATCGCTTGTTGCTCAAAATCGCCTGCAAACAAGCAACAAGGACCTTCAAACCGCACTGACGCGGCTGAGCACGGGACTTCGAATCAACAGCGGTGCAGACGACCCGGCCGGACTGATCGCCAGCGAAGCGTTGCGATCGGAAATCACCAGCCTTGGGAAAGCCATCTCGAACACGAACCGCGCCAGCCAGATCATTTCAACCGCGGATAGTGCGCTCGGCGAAGTCAGCAGCCTGTTGAACGATATCCGCGGGTTGGTGGTCGAGGCGGCCAATAGCGGTGCACTTAGCGATGACGAAATCGCTGCGAACCAATTGCAAATCGACAGTTCCTTGGAAGCGATCAACCGGATCGCACAAACCACGACGTTCCAAGGCCGAAAGTTGCTCGACGGGTCGCTGGACTTTGTCAGCAACGCGGGCAGCGTCGACTCGCTAACCGATATCAACATCGACCAAGCCAACCTGGGCGCAACCGGCCAGATTGACGCCGAGGTGGTCATTTCCGCCGCAGCGACTCGAGCCGAAGTCACCGCTGGTGGATTCTCCACCGCCGCGACCGCCAGTGCGGAAACAACCGACGTCCGCGTCGCCACGCAGCCCATCAACGGCGAAAACCTTGTCATCACTGGCGCCCCCGACTTTGCCACGATCGCATTCGTAGACGATACGAGCGCCTCCAGCGAAGGTTCCGCCGCTTTTGACGCCGACACTGGCGTCCTGACCATCACCGGCAACTTCACCGGGGATTCCCTAAACCCAGGCGAAATCGACGCCGACGCCGACGCCCAAGTCATCCAAGCGGCGATCAATTCACTGGCAGGGTTCACCGCGACAGGAGCCGCGGCAGCTGGCACCCCCGCAGACCCGGCCGGAACTGCAGCGACCGTCGGTGCCGCCGAAGCGGGACTGACCGTCACCGCGACCGTCGCCGGTGCCGAGTACAACAATGTCGCCGTCAAGTTTGTCAGTGGAGCCGCCAACGGCGCGGACTTTGACAGCGAGCAAAAGATCCTGACCGTCACCGTGGACAACACCCAATTGGTGACTGCCGACGACATCGCCACCGCTATCGGTGCGGCGACCGTCGACGGTGCGACACCCACAGACGCGGCATTCAGCGCCGTCGGTGCCGCCGGTGCAGTCTTCGATATCAACGAAGGGATCGATGACGCCAACACCGCTAGCACGGGTGGCGAAGTCTTGACCGACACGTTGGTCTTCCAGTTGAACGGTGCCTCGGGTGCTGAAACATTCAACTTCGGCGCCGGAACATCGGCAAGCCAGATCTCCGCTGCGTTGAATCTGGTTTCGGACAGCACCGGAGTGAACGCGACGTTTTCAACGGCCGAGGGATTAAAGTTCACTTCCACCGCCTATGGCAGCGACGCCTTGGTCCATATCGATGTCATCAGCGAGGGCCCTGCGGGAACGTTCGGCAGCAGCCTTTCGTCATTGCGACAGACCGGAACCGACATCGAAGGGACCGTCAACGGTGTGGAAGCCGGCGGATCCGCCAACACGTTGCAAATCAACACCAGTTCGCTGGACCTTACACTGACGGTCGAAGACGGCAGCAGCGAAAACTTTTCGTTCTCGATCACCGACGGCGGTGCCCTGTTCCAACTGGGCCCTGATGTGACGAGCAACCAACAGGCCCGATTGGGCATCGGCAGCGTCAGCACCGGACAGATCGGTGGCCCGACCGGACGCCTGTATGAACTGGGCAGCGGTCAATCCAAAAGTTTGGTCAACGACGTCACCGGAGCCGCTAAGATCATCGACGAAGTGATCGGCAAAGTCACCGGCCTGCGTGGACGCCTAGGTGCATTCCAAGCCACTACGCTGGAAAGCAACTTGGTCAGCCTGAACGAAACTCGGTCCAACCTGCTAGAAGCAGAAAGCTCGATTCGCGATGCCGACTTTGCACAAGAATCGGCCAACCTGACACGTGCTCAGATCCTGACCCAATCAGGCACCAACGTGTTGTCACTAGCGAACCAAAACCCACAGAACGTCCTGTCACTGCTGGGATAATCCTGAACTGAAAACGACGACTGATTGACTGCAAAAAGCCTGGCGACGGCACCATCGCCGGGCTTTTTGTTTTTGCCCCCAGCCAATCTTGACCTCCGGGTCCGAAAACTTTTTGCCGGTCGCCCCCCGATGACAACCGCCGTCACAGGCGGGGGGGATGCCATCAACCAATCCCGGAAATCACCCTCCGCATCACCGACAGGACCCGCAAACCCCGCGGAACCGCTAAACATCGCCCAGTTGCTAGCTTTCCAGCAAGAACCGTCCCGGTAGTGAACTTTCTTTCAGCTGCGTTGACTGATTGCATAGTAGCGTTTTTGTGGACCCGCATGCGCCGAGTTGCCGATTCAACTTGATACCGCACACACCACACCTAATGACTGCTTGATCCAATGGGGCGACTTCAATCTTCCGTCGGTTTGATCACCGGAACGAATATCACTGGAACGGTCGATCAACTGATCGCGATTAGCGGTCAGTCGCGTGACCGTCTGGTGTCGCGTACCGAGACATTGCAGCAACAGCAACAATCGATCGCCGAACTAACCGCTTCGGTGATTGGCGTTCAGTTGGCAGGCCAACGGCTGGCATCTTCGTCGTCGTTTCAGTCCAAAAGCGGAGCTTCGTCCAACGAGGAAGCATTGTCGGTTCAGGCTGGAAATGACGCCAAGCCGGCAACCCACGTCGTTCGTACAATCCAGACGGCCGCCACACATGCGGTCAGTTCGCGGCAGCGGTTCGATAGCGCCGAGACAGAACTTGGCTTCACCGGCCAACTGAAGATCAATCCCAGCGGTGGATTCATCGATTCGTCTGCCGAACTGTCCAAACTGAACGATGGTCGCGGCGTTCAATCCGGGACCGTCCGATTCACTGACCGGTCTGGCGCATCGGCCGAAGTCGATTTCGCCAACGCCCGCACCATCGATGATGTGCTGCAGGCGATCAACGACGCCGAAGTTGACATCCAGGCGACCACCGAAAACGGTGCGATCAAACTGGTCGACAAGTCCGGCAGCACACTATCGAACCTAAAGGTTGAACAGCTTGGCGATGCCGAAACGGCTGCCGACCTAGGACTATGGGGCATCGACGATGCATCCAGCAGCGTTAGCGGATTGGAACTGGAATTGCCGGCGGGAGTCAGTTCGCTGCGCGGTACCAATCTGTCCGAACTCGGTGGTGGCAACGGCATCGGTCCCTTGGGCAACCTGGACATCGAATTGTCCGATGGATCCAGTGCGTCGCTCGACCTGTCCAGCGCGACCACGACCAGCGAAATCATCGACACGATCGAAGCCGCTGGCCTATCGCTGATCGTCAAATACAACGACGCAAAGAACGGCCTGCAAATTCGTGACGTCTCGGGCGGCGCGGGCAACCTGCAAATCTCGTCGTCCGACGACACTGCAAGTGACCTCGGTTTGGCCGCTGACACGCCCGACGACATTGTCGTCGGAAAGAACTTGTCGCGACAAACCGTGACGACCGATACGCTGCTGGCAGACATGAACCAGGGCGCCGGCGTGAAGGGCAGCTTCAAAATCACCGACAGCACCGGCGCGGTTTCGGCGATCAACATTACCGGTTCGGCGATCACGACCGTCGGTGGATTGGTCGATGCGATCAACGACCTGAACATCGGTGTGACCGCATCGATCAATGACGCCGGTGACGGAATCGCAATCGTCGACACGGCTTCGGGCAGCGATCCGTTGACGATCGTTGACACAGGGACCGGAACCGCAGCCAAAAGTTTGGGGATCGCAGGCACCGCCACCACCCAAGACGTCGGCGGCAGTTCCGTTTCGGCATTGGTCGGAACTCAAGCCGGCGTGATCGATGTCGAATCAACGGATTCGTTATCGGCCATCGTCGACAAGATCAACAGCGACGGTCGATACGGCACCGCGTCGATCCAAACCAACGACGACGGCACGTTTTCGCTGCGTGTCCGTAGCAATAAGGGCGGCGAAGCAGGCAAACTAGCGATCAATACAACCGGTTTCGGACTCGATCTGCAAACCGAATCACGTGGACGCGACGCGATGATCGCCGTATCGACCGACGAGGGGCTGGAACGTTTCATTCAGTCCAGTGACGGCGTGTTCGACGTCGACGGGGCCGGCGCCCGATCCGACCTGATCACATCTAGCAGCCTGCTTAGCGAACAAACCGGCGGTGCGTCCAGCGGCAGTTTCACCATCACCGATAGTGCGGGTGTCACCAGCGCGGTCAACATCAAGGTCGAGGGGATCGAGACCATCGGCGGGCTAGTCGAGGCGATCAACAACCTTGGCATCGGCGTATCCGCATCGATCAACGAAGCCGGCACCGGCATCTCGATCGTCGATACCGCCGGTGGCGACGAAACGATGACGGTCACCGATGTCGGAAACGGTATCGCCGCGAAAGCACTAGGGATTGCGGGCGAAGCATCCGAAAAAACGATCGGTGGCGAGAAAGTCAACGCGTTGGTTGGCCCGGGCACCGAATCGACCAGCGATGATTCGTCAGGCCTGGTGTTCACTCTGAAAGAACTATCCGATTCGCCCATCACCATCACGGTCGCCGAAGACACCAGCAACATCGAAGTCGCCGCCAAGACTTTTGTCGATCAGTACAACAAATTGATGGATAAGGTCGACTCGCTAACCTTCTTCAACGCCGACACCAACGAAGTCGGACTGATGTTTGGTTCCAGCGAAACGCAGCGGATCCGCACCAACTTTTCTCGCATGCTTTCGGGGTCGATCAACGGCGCCGGCGAACTGAGGTCGATCGGCCAAGTCGGCATCAGTTTTGACGACAAAGGTCGGCTGTCGCTAGACAAATCAAAATTGAACGAAGCGTTGTCCGAAAACCGGCAACAAGTGGAAGCCTTCTTCACGACCGAAGACACCGGATTGGCACAGCGAATCGATGATATCGCCGACCGCATTGCGGGCGTCGATGGTGGGCTGCTGCTGACACGCAGCGAAACGATTACCACCCAGATCGAACGAAACGGAACCCAGATCGACTCGATGAACAGTCGTCTGGAACGTGAACGCGAACGGCTGTTGACGCAGTTCTATGCCACCGAAACGGCGATCTCGAAACTGCAAAGCAACGGTACCGCGATCGATCAAATACAGCGGATCGAAATTCCGTCCTAAGGTCGATCTTGATCAACGCAACTGACACCCATCGGTCTTCTACCGCACTCGCCTACTCTCAGTACACCGCGCTCAGGGATGACAATGTCAAGTTCTAACAATCCGGAAAACTTTCGCCCGCGTACTGCCGGCGGTAGCCAACAATACGTCGACTCGTCGATTCGGATGGCATCGCCCGCTCGGTTACGCCTGATGCTGACCGAACGTGCCGTCGAGGTAGCGACGACCTTGTCGCGTCTGTGGCGCAGCGGCGAAAAACTAGGCCCCAACGAACACTCGCTAAGCCTGTTAGAACTGATCGGCGAATTGCTGAACGGCATCTCGGGTAGCCAAGATCCGGAAGAAAAGAAGCTGTGCAGCCAGGTCAGTGACCTGTACGTGTTTTTGTCCAAACATCTGCTGATTGCCGAAGACACGTCCAACGCGGACTACATCGACGAGATACAGATCGTGTTGGCGATCGAAGCGGAGACTTGGCGAGCCGTTTGTGCCCAAGAACTGACCTCGCGCCAAAGTGCCGTCAGCCCCCCGCACGCGACCCCATCGGCGGCAACTTCGGGCGGATTGAACTTCAGCGCCTAATGCGGCCGGCAATTTGCGGCCATTTTTGGTCCAAGTTGCCGATTTTCGTCCCAGGCGCTATCCTTAGATGACATAAAGCGACCACGCCCCGTGGGCGCTGTGACTCACTGCGACCGAGGCCGAACCGATGCGTTGGATTGTTGTAACACTAGGCGTCATCGTCGCGCTGGCCTCTGCCCGCTTGTATGCACAGACGGCCGTCGCCGATCCCCCGGCTGAATCGAAGCCGGCCACTGCCGATGCGGCGACCGACGACACGGCTGCGTCACCGGAATCAGCGGCGAAGGATGCGGACGCAGATGAAGAACAGTTGTACATCCAGTTCGCCAAGACGGATGACGGAAAGCCCAAGTCACTCCAAACGGCAATCGTCCGTTTCGAAGGCAACGCGGATTCGCCCTACGCCGATCGTGTGGTCGATTTGGTTGGCGTCGTCCACATCGGTCAGAAAGAATACTACAAAGATCTGAATACTCGTCTGTCGAAGTACGACAGCGTGCTTTACGAACTGGTCGCGCCCGACGGGACACGAATTCGCCCCGAAGATCTGAAAGAACGACGTTCGGTTCTGGCATCGATGCAGACAGGCATGAAGGACATGCTGAATCTGGAATACCAGCTGGAACTGATCGATTACATGGCAAAGAACTTTCGCCATGCGGATATGAGCCCGGATGAATTTGTCGAAGACCTGGAACGACGCGGCGATAGCGTTTGGAAAATGGTTGCCCGCATGATGGGTGCCGGGCTGGCTTCCCAAGCATCCGGTGGCGGCGACGCGGGGATGTTGTTCGCGATGTTCAGCAGCGATCGCCCCAAAAAGATGAAACAGGCGATGGCACGCCAATTGGTCGATATCGAATTGGTGACCGCCGGAATGGACGACGCCAATGGCGAGAACACGTTGATCAAAGGCCGCAACGGCAAAGCGTTTGACGTCTTGCGTGACGACTTGGACAACGGCAAGCAATCGGTCGCAGTCTTCTACGGCGCAGGACACCTGCCCGATATGGCCGAACGTCTGGAAACCGACTTCCAAATGCACCCCGTCGAAACCACGTGGCTAGACGCTTGGGACCTGACGCGGAACTAGGCGACGGTCAAGAAGCCACCATCGCAGGATTGATCGGGCAAGCGACAAGTTTTGCGAATTTTCGATGCGGAACTCGCCAGGAAATTCGGCCCATGACAGTGGGACCACCAAATGCCTTGACGCCGTCCGCTACCGAAGCACTCACCGAAAGGGAACCGTGGCTATCGCCAAGCGACCGAGAGAAGCTTGGCGGTCTAAACCCCGAACTGACGGTCACCCACCAATCCGGACCGCCGCCAACGGACGTCAACCTGCGCGTCCGCACCGTTCGTAGTACCGGCTTCAGCTCGCCTCTCTCGCCACATGCGGTTCCGCAGACCAGACTCCATTCCGTCTAAAAAGAGTGTCCGGCTTACGAAAGCCTCGAAGACGCGAAAGCATCATTCCGGTGGGCTCTGGCCACCGGATATGGCGTCCCCGATGATCTTCTCGGCCGGGTCGCTCTCAGGCGTCCCGGCCGAGAAGATCAAGATTGCGTCAGCCATCGTTAACCATGGGGCCAGCCCCACGGCAAAAAAGCTGCCGCCGCTCCGCGGCTAAGCCGGACGCATTCTTCCGCCGGTCGCTCTCGCCTCATGCAAGTTCCGCAGACCAGGCTCCATTCCGCCTGATGGCGTTGCGACGAACAGAGCGGATGGGATTTGCCAGCTTGGGAGTCGGCATTGATTGCGGTTACAATTTGGCGTCCGCCAGATTGTGTTCCCCAGCGAAGATGCCGCCATGCAAAAGACTCCCACGCCGCGCCGGTCGTTCTTGAAGGCCGCCGGTATCTCGATCGCTTTGCCGGCGCTCGAATCGACATCTCCCGCTCTGGCCGCCGATAAACCAGCGACTGTGCCAACCCGGATGGTTTGCATCGGCAACGAATTTGGCATGTATCCAGGGGCGTTTTGGCCCGACAGTGACGCTCCGTCGCCATCGGCGGACACACCCGCCTTATCGACGCTGCTGGAACCACTGCAACGTCGCCGCGACGACTTCACGCTGTTCAAGCACCTCGACCACGGACTGAAGGGTGGCCACTTTGCCGTCCATACTTTTCTGACCGGCGTCAAATCGACGGACGCTAAAGGAATGCCCGACGGAGGAATCAGCCTGGACCAACGTGCGGCCGAACATGTCGGTTCACGCACTCGGTTCCCATCGCTGACGATCGGTAGCGAGAGCGGACTGCATGGTGGCTGCCGAATCAGTTGGACTCGTACCGGAACCCGAGTCCCGCCGATTGAAGGGCCGCGAGAGTTGTTTCGGATGCTATTCATCGACAATGGTCAAAAAGCGAAACAGGCTGCTTTCGACCGATTGGATCTGCAGGAATCGATCTTGGATTCGGTGCTGGGGGACGCCAAAAGCCTGTCTCGTCGATTGAACAAGAACGACAACGACAAACTGGACGAGTATTTTGCGTCGGTGCGGGACGTCGAACTGAAACTTAGCCTGGACCGTCGTTGGCAAAAAGTTCCCAAGCCAGCGGCGCCAATGGATGAACCGACGGACATGGGGCTGACGCGCGACCTGCCCAAGTTGTACGACCTGATCGCCCTGGCTCTACAAACCGATTCCACACGCGTGGCGACCCTCGAGGTTGGCGGCAGTTTTGCGGCATCCGACCTTGGGATCCCCAAGGGTTATCACGGGCTTTCCCATCACGGCCAACAACCCGATGCGATCGAACTATTGGTCCAGATCGAACGTTATCAAGTCGAACAGTACGCAAGGTTCTTGGATCGATTGGCGTCGATCCGTGAACCCAATTCCGATGGCACCCTGTTGGACCACACGATGGCGTTGTTCGGCAGCGGTATGGGCAACGCCAATTCGCACACCAATCACGACTTGCCCATCATTCTGGCAGGCGGTTCGTTCCAACACGGACAGACCTTGCAGTTGCCTGCCGATAGTCATCGCCGAGTTCCGCTATCGAATCTATTCGTATCGATGTTGCAAAAGTTCGGTGTCGAAACCGATCAGTTCGCAACCAGCACGGGAACGTTGACGGGGTTGGAAAACGCATGAGAACGTCACTACGTTGGGGTGCAGGGATCCTAGCAATCTTCGGCCTCGTCACGCCCGCCATCGCCGCGGACACGCTGCCGTCGTCGGACCGGATTGAACCATTCCTGGAAAACTACTGTGTGGAATGTCACAACACGGACGAAGCCAAGGGGGACCGTAGCTTCGACGCGCTGGCGTCCGCCATCACCACGGACAACGATCTGGTCGACTATCAAGACATCCTGGATCAATTGAACCTGTCCGAGATGCCGCCGCCCGACGCCGTGCAACCATCGGACACCGACCGTATCCAGATCATCGAAGCGTTGACCGCCAAGATCGCTGCGTATCATGAATCACGCACCGACAGCGGCGGACGGACGGTGTTACGACGCCTGAACGCGCGCGAATACCGAAACACCGTGCGGGACCTATTGCAGCTGGAAACCACCCTTTTTGATCCGACCACCAAATTCCCACGCGACCAAACGATCCAGCATTTCGACAACATCGGCGACCAATTGGTGACATCGTCGCACCTGTTGTCACGTTACCTGGATGCTGCTGACCAAGTCATCACACGGGCGCTGCACCCGCTTAAAAAACCAGCTCCCCAAACCTGGGTCTTCAAGGATCGTTTCCGCCAACAACCCGAAGTCGATTCAGCGCACCGCGCCGCAAACGGTTGGAAGTACATCACGCTGTACGATGTCGTCGGTGCCGATAAACCCGAGGGTGCGTACGGACCGATTTTGGACTTTGCCGAAGGCGTTCCCCACAACGGCACCTACGAAATCCGGTTTCAGGCCGAAGCCGTCAATCGCGACCATCCCTACGACGACGATCTGATCGGAACCAATCGTGACCAACCGCTGCGGCTAGGGATTGTCCCCGGCAATCATGACTTCGGCGAACTGCATCTGCCCCAGCCGGTTGAACCGCTGTTGGCGGAATTCGAATTGACCGATGACAAGCAGTGGTACACCGCACAGGTGCACCTGGACCGCGGCTACAGCCCGCGTTTCACCTTTCGCAACGGGTTGATGGACGTCCGAAATCTATGGAGCCGACTGATCCGGAAGTATCCCGATCGGTTCGCGCCCAATCTGAACGGCATTGTCGCATTTCGCAAAGCGGCGATTGCCGACGGCAAATTGCCACAGATCCGAATCCATCAAATTGAAATTTCCGGACCGATCATCCAGCAGTGGCCGACACCGTCACAGCGAATCCTGTTGGGCGACGATTCGACAAGCATCTCAAGCGGCGACTCCCCATCGGATGCAGATCCCAGGCGTGTCGATCTAACGTTGCAACAGTCGCGCGGTCATATCGCAAGATTTGCTTCACGAGCCTATCGCCGCGATGCGTCGCAGTCCGAGGTCGATCAGGTGATGCGGGTCGTTCGCTCGCGACGCGATGCTGGCCAGACGCCAATGGACGCACTTGCCGACGGATTCAAAACGATTCTTTGTTCGCCCAACTTTCTGTATTTGGACGAAACGAGTGACAACGCGAACGGGAATGGCAGCCTATCGCAGCATGCAATCGCCTCTCGTCTGTCGTACTTCCTGTGGTCATCGATGCCAGACCAGGCGCTTCGCGATCTTGCCGACCAAGGGCGATTGACCGACCGTGACGAATTGCGACGGCAAGTCCGACGCATGCTTGCGGACAAACGATCCGATGCGATGGTCCGTTCTTTCCTTGACACTTGGCTGGCGTTACGCGATCTGGGATCGGCGCCACCCGACCGCCGCAACTTTTCGGCCTACTACCGGCACGATCTGGGCACGGCCATGCGTGACGAAACCGAAGCGTTCTTTCGTCACATCCTGGACCAAAATCTATCGGTCGATCAGTTCATCGATTCCGATTTCACATTCGTGAATCAATCGCTAGCCGAACTTTACGCGATCGACGATGTCGATTCCCACGTCATGCGCCGCGTCGCGTTGAACGATCGCCGTCGCGGTGGACTGCTAGGACAATCCAGCGTGTTGACGGTATCCGCCAACGGCATCGATACATCGCCTGTCGTACGAGGCGTGTGGCTGTTGGACAACCTATTAGGCACACCGCCGTCGCCACCACCACCGGATGTGGAACCACTGGACCCGGATACCCGCGGTGCAAAAACGATTCGCGAACAGCTTGCCAAACATCGTGATGTCACGACCTGCAACGAATGCCACCGCCGAATCGATCCGCTTGGTTTCGCCTTAGAAAACTACGACCCAATCGGCCGCTGGCGGACGAAGTACCCATCCAAAGCGAACATCGACGCATCGGGCGAATTGCCGGACGGTCAATCTTTCCGCGATGTGGGGGAACTGAAACGGATCTTGCTGGGACGAAAGTCTCAGTTTGCTAGGTCGATGGCGGAAAAGATGCTGGCCTACTCCATCGGACGTCAAACGGTTCCCGCCGATCGTCCCGCGATTGACAAGATTGCCGATGCCGACGGACTGAGGGATTTGATTGAACTTGTCGTGCTTAGCAAACCGTTCCAGACCAATTAGCAACACGTGCTGGTAAAGGCCGGATACGCGGATGCCCGCACATGTGGATGCCAGCACACGTGGATAACAGCACACGTGGATAACAGCACACGTGGATAACAGCACACGTGGATAACAGCACACGCGGATGCCAGCACATGTGGATGCCAGCACACGTGGATAACAGCGCCAGCACACGTGGATGCCGATCCAGGACGAAACTGTAGGCCCGCAAAGTTCCCTTGCGGGCGTGATCCCGACGACCAATGAACCCCGCCGCCACAGCGGCGATGGGAATCAGGTCAAGGATCTTAGCGCGACGCCGCGATGGACGCCGCGAAACCGATAGTGACTGTCCGTTAAGCGGCAGTCTTCAGAAACGAACTGAGTCGATCCGAACGCGATGGGCTTTGCAGTTTTGCAACCGCTTTGGCTTCGATCTGGCGAACTCGTTCCCGAGTCACCTTGAAGATTCGGCCGCACTCTTCCAGGGTGTAGCTGTATCCGTCGACCAGGCCGTAACGCAAACGAATGATTTCGCGTTCACGGAAGGTCAGCGTTTTCAGCAGTTCGTCGATCTTGCCACGCAAGATGCTGCTGGCAGCGTTCTTGACGGGGTTATGACTATCGCTGTCTTGGATGAATTCACCGAAACTGCTGTCTTCGCCTTCGCCGACTGGACGATCCAGGCTGACCGGATGTCGACCGATGTCCATCACGCGACGGACTTCTTCGATTGGGACTTCGGTGCTTTGTGCAATTTCTTCGTAGGTAGGTTCGCGACCGAAGTCTTGGGTCAGTCGCTTTTGTGCTTGGCGAAGCTTGCTGAGCACGTCGATCATGTGCACAGGGATCCGGATCGTTCGTGCTTGGTCAGCGATCGCACGGGTGATGGCTTGGCGAATCCACCAAGTTGCATAGGTGCTGAACTTGAAACCACGTCGATATTCGTACTTGTCGACCGCTCGCATCAGACCAGTGTTACCTTCTTGGATCAGGTCCAAGAAAGACAGACCACGGTTACGATACTTTTTGGCGATCGAAACGACCAAGCGAAGGTTGCCGCTGGATAGTTCCCGTTTGGTGGACTCGTACTCTTCGAAGTACTTGCGTGCCCGCACCATGCGGTTGTTCAGGCTTTTCGGGCTCTCTTGCGTGACCATCATCAGTTCACGCAGCTCTTGCTTTAGATCGGCCGCTTCGTCACGACTGATCGCATCGGTGCCCAGGTTTTCAAGTTGGTTGCGGATAAACGTCATCCGTTGCGAAATGTCTTCCAACTGTTTCAGCAACGGGGTAACGCGGCGACTACGCAGCGATAGTTCTTCGACCAATTGAAGACACTTGCGACGATTGCGAATGAATCGACGACGCACTTCCGCTTTCAAACGCGGCGAAGTGCTGCGACGAACCATCAGTTCGAAGTCTTCTTTGTTTTGACGAATCAGGTGATCCAGGCTTCGCAAGTTGTGCGGCATGCGAGCACTGATCTGTTCTTTGGTCAGCCGTTCGGTCAGCGACACTTTGATCGTACGATCGAATGGCAGTTCGCCGGCGTGGACGCGGCTGAGGGTTTGAACAGTCGCTCGCATGGCGTAGTCGGATTCCAGCAGCGTACGGCGGAATCGACGACGATTGATTTCGATCTTCTTGGCCAGCGAGATTTCTTCTTCGCGGCTCAGCAATGGGATCTCGGCCATTTGGCTCAGGTACATCCGAATTGGATCGTCACTGGCTTTGGGCATGTCGCTTGGCGATACCAAGGCAACCGGTTCGTCGTCTTCGTCAGCGTCGACGTCGGCAACGGACACGTCTTCGGCAACTTCGCCGGTCAGAGCGGATGCGTCGATGGCGGCTGCGCGAGCGGCGGCCAACTTCTTTTCCATCGCCGCGGCAGTTGCGGCTCGTGTGGGTGCAGCGGCCGGGCGAACCTTCTTGGTTTTTGCCTCGACCAGGTCAATCCCGTGGTGTTCGATGGCCAACAGCAGGCTATCAAGCTTTTCGGGGCTGACATCTTCATCGGGAAGATAAGCGTTCACAGCGTCGTAGGTCAGGAATCCTTCCTGGATTCCGCGGTTGATCAACGACGAAAGGTGTTGGTCCATCAGTTGCATCTTGCAAACCTCAAATTGTGCGAGTCATCGTGACTCACTGGGTCTTGTGAAATTCCATTTCCGGGTCAGAACGATTGATTCGATTGCGGGTAGATCGAGACTCCAGTCAGAGGAAAAAACGTGCGGGCGTTTTATGGTCGTTCAGACACGGGACGAAGATTGTGTCTCGGATCTTAAATTCTGCCTAGCTGAATTTGACAACTTTCCAAGTATTTCTAAAGTTTTCATTCCGACTTGATTCCGTGCCGCAGTCGATCCTCTTCGATCAACCGATTTAGCAACGCAACTTCTTCGTCTTCACCCAACGACGCGGATGCTAGCTTTTGAATCTGCCGAGTCTTTTCGGTCGTGACTTCGCGTTTGCGATACAGAGCCATGATCATCGTGTATCGCTGTTCGGGCGTTTCCGGGAACCGCCCCTCTCGCTGTTTGACTCGTTCCTGCAACGTCACGATCTGGTTTTTGATCTGTTCGTTTTCGACCAGCAACAGCAACGAGTCGACATCCAGTTCGCGTCCGGCCAGTTCGAGGTCCTGATATGCCGACATCAACATCTTGGCGGTGTTCGATTCGAACCACTCGGGATCGATCGCTTCGACAGCCATCGCTGCCATGTCGGGCGATTCGATCAACGTTTCGAAAAGCTGGCGGTCCAATCCTGCCAACGGAACCAAACGCGGACTCGACGATGACCGCCTTGACTGCGTGTTGCTTGGCGGACTGTAGGATCCCCCCACCGGTTCCCCGTAGTATTCTTCCGAGTCCATTTCAGCGGACTCGAGGAACGCGTCGTTCGGATCAGCGGAACGATGCGCATCTGGCACAGCGCGTTGTTGCTGATTCGGTGACGGGCCGGGGCGTGTGTTGGGACGTGCATCAGCCCGCGGCGACGACGGCTCAGACGGCTGCTGCGGTCTAGGCTTGGCACGATTCGCGGTACGGGTTCGTTGCCGCGCCTCTTCTCGCAGCGCGTCCAGTCGTCGTTCCAACCTTTCCGTTTTCAATTCAAAACTGCGCGACAATCGCACCAAGAGCTGATCGACTCGCAAACTGGGCGGCGCCTTCGCCACGATCTTTAACATCGTGTCGACAGCGGTGGTCACGGCGTGCGTGTCGCGGGTGAAATCGATTCCTTCGGTCAACCGCGATAGCTTGTGATCCAAAGCATCGGGCGCATCGGTGACCAGCCGGTCGAACGATTCACGACCAGCCGATTCCAGGTAGTCCGCCGGGTCGCTGCCTTCGGGCAGGGTCAACACCCGCAGATCGACATCAGCGCCGACAAACAGTTCTAGCACCTGATCGGCGCGGGTTTGGCCGGCGTTGTCACCGTCCAATACCAACACGACACGCTGGGCGAATCGTTTCAAGATCTTGACGTGCTGTTCCCCCAAGGCGGTGCCCAGAACCGCGACGGCCGATTCAACGCCGGCCTGGCGCGCGGCGACAACATCGGTATAGCCTTCCATGACCAGCACTTCGCCATTGCGGCGGATCGCATCACGAGCCAACTGCAACCCGTACAGTTGGTGCGATTTGCGGAACAGCAGTGTTTCGCGGCCGTTGATGTATTTGGGGCCAGCCTTATCGCCATGCCGGTCGCCGATGGCGGGAATGATTCGGCCGCCCAACGCGATCGGCCGATTCTGAAGATCATGGATCGGGAACATCAGCCGCCCGCGAAACATATCGACGTGGCCGTTGCCCGACTTCTTGGCGGACGCGATCCCAGCGGCCTGTGCGACATCACCGCTGAATTGGTGCTTTGCCAGCAGATCCACGGCGAACGACCATTCGTCGGGTGCGAACCCGATTTGAAATCGCTTGCGGTTTTCGTCGTCGATACCGCGTTTAGCCAGATAGTCGCGTGCGATCTTGGCGTCGTCGCTGCGGCCAGAATCCAGGATTTCGAAATACTGGTCACTGATCAACTGCATCGCACGCAGCAACGTGTCGCGATCCTCCGGCGTACCGGGTTCGGTCTTTTTGCCTCGCGTGTATTGTTCCAGCGGTATCCCCGCCAGCTCAGCCAGCGTCCGGACTGCGGTCGGAAAATCCACTCCATCGCGTCGCATGACAAAGCTGAAGACATCGCCACCGATGTCACAGGGCCAACATTTCCAAGATTGCCGTTCTTGATTGACCGTCATCGACGGACGTCGGTCGTTATGCCACGGACAGCGAGTCACAAAATTGCGACCTTGCGGTTGCAATTCAAGCGTTGCACCGATTACATCGACGATGTCGACGGCGCTTCGCACTCTCTCTTTTAGATCGAGGTCCGTGGGGAGGGACAAACGATTACTCCGTTGATACGACCACTTAGTCAAAACAAGACGTCAAGGCTGCTCACTTCACAGACGCGCACCGGCCAATTCAATGGCTAGTCCGGCCCGTCTACCAGCATCCTGCGGGCCCAGTGACCCGTCGAAAGAACTGCTCGCGCGTACTCAATCCCTGAACGTCTCGCCCGATCAAGTTGGCGAAACTTATCCGATCGGTCCACCCGCCGTGTTTTCCTCGTGGCTCGTCGGCTGATTGGCCGCGCCGGAAAAACCCAGGTAAATTTCGATCTTGCAATCCATTGCAATACAACGGGCTGTGGGCGCCAGAGCACCGCATCCTATTTCCGCTGCAAGCTGCCGACGATTCTGCGACCGGCCACAGGCCCCGTCAAGATCACTTTTTTCCGGAAGTTGAAGCGACTTTTTCAAAGCATTGTAGAAATGACCATTCTGCCGAGCCGTTGCGAGCGGCCAAATCTGGTCCAAAAATGCGTAACCAACCTGTGCACAAGCACTTACGCCGATTGCATCGTTTTTTGCAGACGCTTTGGCACACCCTGTGCTTTAGCTTCCATTCATCAGCCAAGCGGCTGACGACAAACTGAAAACATCTAGCACGCTACCTACGCAAAGGACTCTGCCATGTTGGTTCTGACTCGAAAAATTGACGAAACTATCCTGATCGGCGACGACATCAAAATCACCTTGATCCGTGTGAAAGGAAACAGCGTACGCATCGGCATTGAGGCCCCCCGATCGATCCGAGTGGTCCGCGGCGAACTGGACCTAGAAGACGCCACCAAGAAAGTGATCGTCAAGCAAGAAGTTGAACTGGAAATGGATGGCGACATCGAAATCGATGATCTGGCCGAAGTGTTCGCCCACCCCGAAACTCAAGAAGTTGGCCGTCCCAGTCGCAAAATGCCAGCGAACCGGCTGAAGGCGATCGAAGCGACCACCGCCCCGGAAGTCTACGTGGGTACCGTTCGCCGATCGGGAGACGAAGCCAAGCTGAACCGCGCTCCGTTGGCCGGTTTTGTTTCGGCTAGCTAACGCCCGCCATGCCTGCCGGGGCCTACCCGGCAGGTCGCAGCTATCAGGTTAGCAACCATTTGGGTCGCAGCCATTTGTGTCGCAGTTCGAACCGGATTTTGGATTCGCCGTACCCTGGGACAGATGACCGCCCCACCGAATCCATCGCAGATCGACAGCATCCTGATCGATCCGACCATCCCGATTTAGCGCTCGATCACAACGGGCGGCAAGTTCGTCCAGTTTGCATTGGCATTTTCGAAGACCGATCCTTGCAGTTCGCCAGTTTCGACTTCCGAAGACATCGGCAAGACCAATGGATCACCCGCCCCTCGCAGCGGATCCGAAGCGGCAATCCGGTCACCGGAATCTAGTTCCTTCAGATGTTCCAGCAGAATACGCCGTACTTCGAACACAGCCTTAGGCGTCATATGGACCGAAGTGTGCGGAGCATCGATCACTAGCTCGCTTTCGGTATCTTCCATATGGGCACTGGCATATTCGACCACGCCATCGCCACGCCCGGTCCGGCCGGTAATCAACGACGGATTTTCCAAGACGCCAATGATATTGTGATACTTGACCCCCGGCGCACGCTTGGCACGCATCATGACAGGAAAGATAGGCGATTCAGGCGCTAGCGAATCGATCGCATTGGCGACGGTCAACAACTGAGTATCTTTGAACACGCTGGGGTTCTGTTCAGCCAGACGAACGCCAGTCCCGACCGCCATGGTTGGCAGTTTGATGAATTTACGGGCCAACCAGCGGGTGTAATCGTTGGCAAATTCGCTGCCACGATGGGGCGTTCCGATCGTGATCACCCGTTTGACGCTACTGTTGGGGCGAAAGAACAGTGTGCTGACCAGCTTGAATCGGTCATCGTCGTCACCCTTTAGCTTGGCAATCGCATCGTCGGCGTCGCGAACCGGTTCGTTGCTGACGATCTTCCAAAATTCGTCGCCGCTATCGATGGTCTGCATCCGACTGACCAAGCCGCCCATGCTATGCCCGACCAGCACCATTTGATCCATCGGTCTGTCGCGACGGTTCTGGTCGAATGCCTTTCGCATCGTCGTCAAATCAGATCGCAACTGCGTTGCCGACAACCAGAATGGTTGCCCGGATGGATACAGATAGAACCAAAATTGGTAGCGTTCGCGGATCTCGGGAAAGCTGCGCAGGTCATTGAACATGTCCATCCAAGTCATCGGACTGGACCACAACCCGTGCACCATCAACACCGGGATCCGATTGGGATCGTAGGGTTCTAGCATGTACAAACCGCGTGACTTCACCGAGTCATTGGGGTTCAGCAAGCCTTCGGTCGCCGCGTTTCGTTTGCGAAATTCGGGACTGTCCAGAAAATAGGCCAGCGGAGTGGTCAGATCGGTTTCCAACGGCACCCATTGTTCGGCCAACTGGATCTGGTTTGCCTTCAACGGATCGAAGAACTCCAACACACACACCTTGGAATCGCCCGGCCGACCGCCATCTTTGGGTTCGACGCAGCGCATCAGCGCGGTCACCGAATAGCTGAGGCCCTTGGGATAGTACTTTTCGCGCTGATCGGCTTCGGTGGGGGGGCGGCGAACGGCGATGAGCGGCACGCCCAAGCCATAGGTCGTGTGCTGATTCCGCAGCGTTTCGATTTCATAGTCACTGACGAATTCATAGTGATCAAATTCGTCGGTTTTCCACTGACCACGCATTTCTGTGCGGACCACGAACTCGCGATCTTCGGTTTTGATCGTGTAAGTTTGACCGGGCTGGATGCGATTTTCTTCGCACAGCAGTCGCAGCGTGTCTTCCAGCGATTCGTTGTACAGATCGCAGGCACCGCGAAACTGAGGGTCGTAATAGTTCCTAGATGTGCCGATATCGTCGCTGAACAGATAGTCGTAGCTGTTGGTCAGTGCGACACCATATTGGTTCAAAGCATCGCTGCCACGTCCGGCGCGTTCTGCTTTCTTGCCTTCCACGTAGGCCAATTCGCTCAATGCGTAGATCAATTCCGCTTCGGGATTCTCGGCGACCCGTTGTCGAATGTGTTCGAAACAGACCCGACTATCGGTTTGGTAACGATCTTCCAGATCAAAGCGTCGCAGCGTATTCCAGGTGCGTTCGCTGATTTCGGGACCCTTGGGGCCCACCAAATGCAAAGTCGACGTCAGCGGATTGTCGCGAATCTTTCGACTCGACAAATAGCTGGGTGTCACACAACCAGCCAAACAGGCCACCATCAAGGCAAAGACCAGGATGCCAGCACGAGAAGCCGCCCAAAACCGATCTTCCTGCCGCGACCGACCGATCGAATCGGGGCGTGCAGCACCTACCGAATCGGCAATGAGCCAATTGGGCAGACATCGTAGGCGAAATCCAACTCGGCACTGCATCATGCGTCCGTCGTCGCTGGCGGCAGACTCGTCGCGGAGACAGAATCTACGGCCGTCGCGTCTTACTTCCTTGTGAGACATCGGGCGAGAAGATTGCCGAAACAAGGCAATCAAGCGTGGCGTTGACGTTAGAAAGGGATGCCCCTTGATGTCAACTCGACTTCGGCGATGCGTGCTGCGTTCGACCTCGCATCCAGAGCCGATTTCGCCCCCCATTGCGAGGGCCGCAGATGCATTCAAGGGCCGCCTAGACGGGGAAACAGTGAACTGCTTCGTCGCTTGGATCGCTCGCTGGCGTCGGCGGCGGGAAAGACAACTTGTTTTCCATTTTTCCCAGCGACCGGATGATCGCTGGGTCCGCATGGGAATCTGGCACCGCACGCAGGCCTGCGTCGCCGGACCTAGCCGCCCATCACCACCGCGAAACGATCGGAGATCTGGTCGGTGAACCAAACCCGGATCGGCCGGCGGCACCGGCCAGTCCGTTCGACGTCTCCGCCCCCCCTACAACATGGGCGGCGGAGGTGGGGGAGGTGGCGGCGGTGGCGGCGGGGGCGGCGGCGGGGGAGGTGGGGGAGGTGGTGGTTCGGGTTCCGGTTCGGGTTCCGGTTCCGGCTCAGGTTCCGGCTCAGGTTCGGGTTCAGGTTCAGGTTCGGGCGGCGGTGGTGGCGGAGGCGTCGGCAGGTTTGCCGACATTTGCATCGGAGCTCGCTCGGTCATCAATCGAGACCGCCCGATCAAGTTTCCTGACACAAACTGTGGGACCACGAAAGTGTTGTTTGCCAACGGAGCGGTCACGGTCACGTGGACCTGCGAAGTGTCTTCGGTAATTGGATTCGGAGTCACCGTGACTGTCGCCCCTTCGACACCGATCAAGGAAAGGTGATCGCTGGCGATCTGAATCACGTTCTCTGCGTTCGCCCCCGGGACAATTCCACCGCGGGCAGCGAGGTAGGCGGCGTGGTTTACGGTGTGCCGAAGCATGCTGACCCGAGTGATTTCGATTCCACCAAAAATCAATCCGACCAAAACCACCAAGGCCACCGCGAATTCGACGGCGGTCGCGCCTAGCCGCGTCGTCCGACGTTGAACATTTCGAAAGAACATACAGGCAACCATTGCAGACAAACACAAAAAAGGGCGAAGCGGTTGGGTGCGAATCCGTGGGTGCCGCCCATCCAACGTGAGGGGGGCGGCGTTCGGCGGCAAAACAGGTTAGTGAGTCAACATGGTGGGCAATCGTCGCGCGATACTTCGAAACGCTTCGCGAAGCTGATCTGCGGTGGCCGCGTGAAAGTGCTCGCCACCAGCCAGGCTGGCAACTTCTTCCATCGCGTCGATCTCGGCCTCGTCGCTGAACGTGACGGTAAACAGCGTCACACCTTTGCGGGCTGCGTATTGCGCTGCACCCTGTGGCGAGCTGCCGTAATTTTGGGCACCGTCGGTCATCACGATCACCACCTTCGATGCGTGCGGCCTAGCGTGATAAGAATTGGCGACGGCGTAGACCCCGTGGTAAATACCAGAACCAATGGCCGTCCCACCGGAATCAAATTGAACAGAGATTTGATTCAGTTCATCCAGCACGAGGTCATAGTCGGGCTGGGGGTACATGTGCCGTCGTGCTTCGTGGTTGTATGTGATCAGGGCAAGGTGTTCCTGCTGTGGCGACTGATCCAGTTCGTCATTGAACGTGGCAACCGATGCGATCAAATCCAACCAACGTGCATTGGGTGGACACGCGTCGCCGAAATCCCAACCCGATGGTGCTGCCGACGGTGCAGGCGGGTACTGTGCGATTTCATCGGATGCGTACGCCATCGATCCACTGCGGTCGATCACCAACGCGATGTCGATCACCCCCTGGGTGCTGATCGCTGTTCGCAGGGGACGCACTGAAAAGATGTTATTGAACAGAGGAAAGACGGCATCGATTGCATCCGCGTTCCCACTGGCCAACATCCGCGTCGTCAGCCGCAGCGAATTGGATGCTTCCCCGTCACCGCTTTCGGTAAACACATAGGGGCTGCTGATGTCATGCCGAACGCTGCTGCCGATGTCCAAATCACTGGCCGCAATCGGGACCACAAAATCACCGAACGGGTTCCGTGCGGCAGCCTCCTGTGCCGCGGCCAGCGCCGCATCCACATCACCGGTCAACGCATAGGTTCGTCCGGCCGCCCGCGCAGCCGCATCCACCGCCACCTGGACCCCCGTGTTGGCCGATTCCATGTACGCGATATTGATGGCGAGCGCAGAGAGTGCGAACAGCACTGGCAGCAACACAACCACCAATACCATTGTCGCGCCGACACGTCGGCGTGATTGCGGATCTCGTTTTGCAAAGCTGCCGTGTGTCGCATGAATCGCAGGGCGCGAATGCGTTTGGATCGTCGTTGTCATGATGGCGGAAATCGGTATCAAGTGGTGGGGCTGGGCCGAACAAATTCAGCAGACTTACTCTGCTCGCAGTGCGACCGTCCGCGTTAGTAGTTTTTCGTTGTAGAGCCACCCGCCGACCAAGGAGTTGTCTACAAATGGCGCGTTGATCGTGACCGTAAACCAGTCACCTTCCGACAAATCTTCCGGATCCGCTGGATCCATCGAAATCGTAAACCCTTCGACGCCATGGTCTTCCAGCAGCGACTGGCACTGAAAATTGACATTCTCGACTTCGGCGCCGGGGACGATGCCCACACGACAGCCTTCGAAGGCGGTCGTGTGCAACGCCTGTTGGGTATAGATCATCGCGCAGGCTTCGATCGTGGCCAACGTGATCATCACCAACAGAGGCAAACACACCGCCAATTCAACGACGGCCACCGCTGAACGACCGACAAAGGATGCCTGTTTGCGACGCCGACGACTGGTCGGGCGCCGAGTCGGAACGGGAGAAGCGGTTGAACACATACGGTGCAGCTCGATCAGCTCGGAAGAGTGGGGGATTCCGAAGTGAAAGCTAGGTCGAGAATCGACCCGGTGTCCGCAGGCAACCGCTTTGCACAGCCAGCAGAAGCTAAAAGGCGATCGTCACGCCGGTCGTACCGTTTATTCGGGCGACGCGTACCGAGCCAGAAAGGATGCCACCGAACTGGACACATAGACCAGATCTCGGGCATCCGACGTCATCAAGTGATCGGCCCCATCCAACGTCAACAACGATGGGGACGATGGCGAAACGCTGCCGCTGCTTTTTCCGTCTCGCTTTCCGCTGGTCTTTTGATGCGGCGACGACTGAATCAACCCTAGGATCCGAACCGCATGGTCGTAGCCGACCGTGGAATCCGATGGCGAGTGGACCAGCAAGGTTGGGCAGTCGATGCGAGAAATCATCGATGGCAGATCGTGGCTGCGGAAATCGTCCAGCATTTCGCGGCGAATCATCCAAACCCGTCCGCCAATCGATACGGTCCCCATCCCATCGGATTGAATCGCGGGATTCATGCGCGACAACAACACGGCTAGGTGACCGGTATCGCTGGGTGCCGCCAGGGCGACGACGGCTCGTGGCGACCAATCGCCCAATCGCCAGTGTTCCTGTTGCCAATCGGATTGCTGCCAATCCGCCGACGCGACGACACGATCCTCTGCGTCGGAGCTGGATACGGCGGCGGTCGCACCGGCAATCGCCAGCGAGGCTGCACCGCCAAAGGAATGCCCGATCAAACCGGTGACGGTTCCCAATTCCGCATTGGCAAAACGGATGGCTGACGCTAGATCCGCTAGATTCGTGGTGAAACTGGTGTGCGAAAAATCGCCTTCGCTGCCGCCCAAACCCGTCATGTCGTATCGCAGCATGGCAATCCCTTCGGATGCCAAGGCACGCGAGATGCGCACGATCGCTTTGAGGTCTTTGTTGCAGGTAAAGCAGTGGCTAAAGACGACCACCATCGATGGATCCACATCCGCGGGCCGATCCACGATCCCCGCCAATGCGTCGCCATTTCCGCCATCGAATTTGACGCGATAAGAAGTAATTTCCACGATCGATGAACTAGCCTTGGCCGCCGCTGACCGAGGCGATTCGCCCGGCTTTGAAGGCTTCGGCCATCGCCATCGGCACTTCCGCTTCGGCCAGCACCAATGCCGATCGATTCTCGGTGACACGGGCTTTCATCTGTTGTTCTTCGGCGATCGCTTCGGCGCGACGGCTTTCGGCTTCGGCACGTGCGACCCGGGTATCGGCTTCCGCTTGGTCACTCTGCAGCCGTGCACCGATGTTCTCGCCGACATCGATATCCGCGATATCAATCGAAACAATCTCGAATGCCGTTTGTGCGTCCAGACCACGGGACAACACGACCTTGGTGATCATGTCGGGATTCTCTAGCACATCGAAGTGCGAAGACGCCGATCCGATCGAACTGATGATCGCTTCGCCGACGCGGGCGACAATGGTGTCTTCGGTGGCACCACCGATCAGCTGCCCGATGTTGGTTCGTACCGTGACGCGAGTGCGAACCCGAAGTTCGATGCCATTTCGAGTGATCGCGCTAAGCGTGGTTTTACCGCTGCGAGCCGAATCGGGACAGTCGATCACTTTGGGATAGACGCTGGTTTGCACCGCATCCAAAACATCGCGTCCAGCCAAGTCGATCGCAGATGCTTGGTCAAAGTCCAATGGAATTTCCGCGCGGTGGGCGGCGATGATCGCATGGATCACGTTCATGACGTTCCCACCGGCCAAGTAGTGGGCTTCCAATCGACGGGTACTGATCCCATTGCTGCGGCTGACATTCAACCCGGCCTGCGCCGACATGACTTTGGCCTGCACAACGATGTTCGGATTGACCTTCGTAAAGTGCATCCGGATCAGGCTGACCAGGCTAACGTCGGCAACCGACATGTAGGCTTGGAACCACAGCTTGAAATAACGCAGGAAAAAGAAGACCAGCACGACTCCCAAAAAAGCCATGAACACGCCGAACGCCAGCAACATGATGCCCGTCGTTGTGCGTTGGGCTAGCAACGAGGACAGGGGCAGTCGGGATACGAGGTCCGTGTTCACTGCGAAGGCGTTAAGCATGATCGGGCTTCGTCGTCGGTGCGTGGTTCGGAATGTTCGCCCCAATGGTAAATCCCATCAGTGCGTTCGATCGATGCCGTGCGATCAGGTCAGAACCAAATTGGCTTGTCAGAATGATCACGCCGGCGGCCCCGATGATAACGAAGTTCGACAGGGGAAGGCAGTAGCCTTGGCGAGAACCTAAGTCGGGCAGGGACCAGTTTTTCCTAGCCGCACCGGTGATTTGGGCGAAAGGTCGGCAGTGATTTGGCCGAAAGGCCAGCCCAACCAAATCTGGTGCGGGATGGGGGTGCCGGGACGCCTGGACGGTGCCGGTACGCCTGGGCGGTGCCGGGACAACTGGGCGGTGCCGGGACAACTGGGCGGTGCCGGGACAACTGGGCGGTGCGGGACAATGGGATCGACCGCCTGACCCGACAGCGAAACGCAGGGAAGCACTTCGTAGCGACAAACCCTGGGCGAGCTCCGTTACGAAAAAAACTCGCCGAACCTGGGGAATGAATGCTTCACAGCGTTGCTCCGTCGAGGCTCAGTCGAATTTTCTGAGAGCCTCGAGAACCATTTCGGGGCTGTCTTTTTCTCTGAGATGCTCGATCTGTTCCGGCTTCATCCCGACCTTTTCCAGGTGGCTGACCAGCCGTTTCCAAACCGTCAGACGCTTTTTTCCCTCGCTTAAATACAGCTCGGTAACGGCCTCTTGAGCCTTTTGAAGACCGATGGCGTCGCGGTTTTGGTAATAGTTTTTGATGATCTTTTCTTGGTGGCGCGACCGAGGTTCACTCATCAGAAGCTCTGGGGATAACGGGGAAAGAAATCAGAGAACCGGTACAGCCCGGCTGGTGGCCCCTTATTATCGGCCGCCTCGGGCCTATTCTATAGTGGTGGTCTAAATCTGAAGACCGGTTCCGTTGGCGATCCCAGCGGGGCTGTTGAAAATACAATTCCAGAAGAGCGAGTGTTCCCAAGCATGACCGTTTGCCGAGGCGTCCGCGGGGCGACCACTGTCGAATCCGATGACCGCGACCAGATCTTGACGGCGACCCGCCAAATGCTGGGGCTGATCGTTCGCCGCAACGGGATCGATCTGAAAGACGTCGCCAGTGCCCAGTTCACCGTGACTAGTGATTTGAGTGCCGAGTTTCCCGCCTTGGCCGCTCGCCAGCTGCGTTGGCTCGAGGTTCCACTGCTGTGCGGTTACGAAATTTCGGTTCCCGGATCGCTGCCACGCTGTATCCGGATTCTGTTGCACTGGAACACCGACCGTGAACAATCCGAAATTCAACATATCTATCTGCATGACGCGATCAAGTTGCGTCCCGACTTGACCGGTTTGCCGCCAGTCGACTTTGACGAACTGGAACGATGGATCACCGAGCAGATGAAAGAGGGTTGAAGAGTTGCCGACCGGACCGACATCAACGTCACGAAAGAAATTTCGCCGCGCCAACGTCCAATGGCACGCCGGAGCCGAACTTAGCGCGGTCTGGGCCGCCTATGTGGTGGCCACCGGTGCGGCCTGCACGGACCCCAAAACCGAAGCCGTGCTGATCGGTCCGATCGCCGACATCAACAACCGGTTCTTGTCGGCATCGATCGATGTGGGCGTATTTTGGAAAAACTACGTTGCCCAGCGGATGGACGACTGTGATCTGTCCGAATCGGCCACAACGGCGCTGTTGGCGGCGGGCTGCCACGAAATGCAGCTGGACCAGATGGCCAATGTCGTCAAAAAGCGGCTGGCCGACGCTCGCGCAGCGTTTTCCGGCCGGTATCCCAAGCTGAATGAACAACTGGTGCTTCGTGGCCGACCGCTGCGGGAGCGTTGGGATACGTATGGCGAAGGCCTGCTGCGTGGTGTCGAACGCCAAATTTGGAACAACAGCCCTCCGGATGACTGGTGGCCCACACGCACTTCGGGGTGGCTGGTGCAGCCACTCGTCGGTGGCGACGGACATCACGACGGATCCAACGAAAAGTTTTGGATCGAAGCGATGCTGACGGACGCCGACCCGGCCGTTCCAGAGGTTTTGCGAGTCGCGTGGCTGGTCACTCAGATCGCGATCGAAAAGCACACGCGGCAACGTTCCAGCGACACGGCGCTGTTGGCGGCTTGGCAATACGCGTCCATTCCGCTGGTTTTGGCGGCCGCTGCGGACGTCGAACTGGTGCGCGGCCCAGAATTGCCGATCGGGCGAGCGATGGAGCTTTGGAAGTTTGGGGATGCGGCAGCAGCCGACAAATTGACTCGGTGGTGGAAAGAATTCACCGAGGCCCCCACCCCATTGCCGGTCGCGCTGCGAAAATTGGCGGTCTAGACCCGCCAATCGCAGCCCGAATCGCCAAGAGTTGCATGACGAGCGGATTACCGAAAGTCTTGGCGACGTTCGCTACGAGGGGAGGAGGAATCGCCGAAAGTGGATTACCGAAAGTCTTGGCGACTTGCGTTACGGGTGGGGCGTGGAATGACCGAAAGTCTTGGCGACGTTCGCTACGGGTGGGGCGAGGAATGACCGAAAGTCTTGGCGACTTGCGCTACGAGGGGAGAGTTTTTACACGTCCCCTCCATCAAACCGCTCACTTCGGGCTAGAATCTGCGCCGGTTTGGAAAACCTTTTTTGAAACAACTCACTAGCCCCTGATTGATCCGTGCTACGCACCCATACCTGCGGCCAACTCCGCAAAGAACACGTCGGAACCGAAGTGACCCTTTGCGGATGGGTCGAAAGCAAGCGAGATCACGGCGGCGCCGTCTTCATCGATCTTCGCGATCGCTATGGATTGACGCAGGTTGTCGTGGGACCGCCCGAAGCGGGCGAGGCGCTGATTGCCGAAGCCGGCCGCGTTCCGATGGAATCGGTGGTTCTGATCCGCGGAGTCGTCGCCGACCGCCTGGAAGGCAAGACGAACTCGAAGCTGGCCACCGGCGACATCGAAGTCCGTAGCGTCCACTTCGAAATCCTGAACCCCTGTGCGACACCGCCCTTCACCCCGGGTCAATCGGACCTGCCGGGTGAAGACCTGCGTTTGAAGTATCGATTTTTGGATCTGCGTCGCCCGGCCATGCTGCGAGCGATGGTGCTGCGAAGCAAGATCGTCAAAACGATGCGTGACTACTTCGCCGAGCACGACTTTATCGATGTCGAAACTCCGATCTTGGGTCGCAGCACGCCCGAGGGAGCTCGCGACTATCTGGTTCCCAGCCGCGTGCACGCAGGCAAGTTCTATGCATTGCCGCAGTCGCCGCAACTTTACAAGCAGATTTTGATGGTGGCTGGCTTTGACCGCTACATCCAAGTCGCCAAGTGTTTCCGAGACGAAGATTTGCGTGCCGACCGGCAACCCGAGTTCACCCAGTTGGACTTGGAAATGTCGTTCGTTGACCACGAGGACATCATCGGTCTGATCGACGGATTGGTCGCTCGCACGGCCGAAGAAATCTTGGGCAAGAAGGTCACGTTGCCGCTGCCACGGATGACCTATGAAGAATCCATGCGACGATTCGGGCACGACGCGCCCGACCTGCGTTTCGCGATGGAAATCGTGGACGTCACCCCGGTGGCTGCCAAAACCGAATTCCGTGTCTTCCGTGGCACCGCCGACGCAGGCAACTTCGTTCGCGGGATCACGGTCAAGGACGCGGCGACCAAGTATTCGCGTCGCCAGATCGACGAACTGACCGAATACGTCAAGAACGACTTTGGCGCCAAGGGTTTGGCTTGGTTCCGAGTGGAAGACGACGGGACGCTGTGGAGCCCGATTAGCAAGAACCTGGAAGCCGAACACTTGGCCGAAATCAAAGAACTGATGTCGGGCCAACCGGGCGACCTGTTGATGTTCTTGGCCGATACTTGGGAAGTCACCTGCAAGGGCCTGGCGGGACTCCGCAAACGCTTGGCCGGTGAACTCGGTTTGATCGATCCCGACGAACTCAACTGCAGCTGGGTGACCGAATTCCCGATGTTCGAAAAGGACGAGGAAACCGGCAACTGGCATGCGATGCACCACCCGTTCACCGCGCCGCTGGCAAGCGACTTGTCGCTGCTGGAATCGTCACCGGAGAAGTGCCGCGCCCAAGCCTACGACCTGGTCATCAACGGTAGCGAAGCGGGTGGTGGAACGATCCGGATCCACGATGCGGCAACCCAATCGAAGGTGTTCGACCTGTTGGGTATCGACGAAGCGACGGCCGAAGATCGGTTCGGATTCCTGCTGAACGCGCTGAAGTACGGTGCACCGCCACACGGCGGGATCGCCTTGGGCATCGACCGCTGGGTCATGCTGATTGCTGGACTGGACAACATCCGCGAAGTGATCGCATTCCCGAAAACGCAAAAGGCATCCGATCTGATGACCGAGGCTCCCGGCAATGTCGACGCCGACCAATTGACCGAGCTGCATTTGCGGACTGCCAAATCGGCCAAGTAGTCCATCCGCAATCCAACGTTCCCTTATCTGACCTAGACCATGGCAGCCACTTACAAAGACGCCGGCGTTGACCTTGATGTTTACGCCGAATCCATGAGCCGGTTGCCACGGCTGATGCACCGCACGTTCAGCCCCCGTGTGATCCCCAGCGATGGTGGATTCGCGGGCCTGTTCCAGCTGGATTTTGCGGGCAAAATGTTTGCCCGCAACTATCAGGATCCGGTGCTGGTCAGTGGTACCGACGGTGTGGGAACGAAGCTGAAAATCGCCCAGGTCACCGGTCGCCACGACACCGTTGGCATCGACCTGGTCGCGATGTGCGTCAACGACCTGCTGTGCACCGGAGCCGAGCCACTATTCTTTTTGGACTATGTGGCGATGGGCAAGGACGATCCGGCTCGGTTGGAAAAAATCGTGCAAGGCATCAGTGACGGATGCGTCGCTGGTGACATGGCGTTGTTGGGCGGCGAAACAGCCATCATGCCCGACATGTACGCCGTCGAAGACTATGACCTGGCGGGGTTTGCAGTCGGCGTGGTCGAACGAAAACGTTTGATCGATGGAAAGAAAATCGGCGAAGGCGACGTCGTCTTGGGATTGGCGTCCAGCGGTTTGCATAGCAACGGTTTTTCGCTGGTTCGAAAGATCATCGCCGATGCCGGCCTCGGCTGGGACGACGCTCCGCAGCCGGTCGCAGGAAAGACTTCCCTGGGTGGAAAGACTTTGGGCGACCTGTGTCTGGAACCGACCAAGATCTACACCAAAGCGATCCGAGCGGTGCAATCGCATTACCGCGTCAAAAATGTGCTGCACGGACTGGCGCATATCACCGGCGGTGGATTCGAAGAAAACCTAGACCGGATCTTGCCCAAACAAGTCGACGCCATCATCGACGCCGACGCCTGGACGCCACAACCGATTTTCCGCTGGTTGCAAGAAACCGGGAATGTCGAGACCTCGGAAATGCGACGCGTCTTCAACATGGGAATTGGGATGGCCGCCGTCGTCAGCGAGTTCTACGCCGATAATGTCGCTTCCCAAATTCGCGAACACGGCATCGAGTGTCAGCCGATCGGGAAGATCGTCGCCGGGACCGGCAAAGTTCAATACGCCAAGGCATGATGATGGCGAGCTATCAGTATCACGACGCGTCGAAGATGATCGACCATGCCCTGCTGAACCCGACTCTGTCGAGTGATGCGCTCGAATCCGGTTGTCGCATGGCGGCCGCCTATGATGTGGCCAGTGTCTGCATCATGCCTTACTACCTGTCGCGATGTGTCGAAATCCTTGCCGGGACAACCGTGTTGCCAAGCACGGTGATCGGTTTCCCACTGGGGGCACATAAGACATCGACGAAAGTGGCCGAGGCCAAGACAGCGGTTGCCGATGGCGCCATCGAACTGGACATGGTGGTTAACATTTCAGCGGTGCTTAGCGGAAACTGGCGGCTTGTTCAGGACGAGATCCAAGCGATTGTCGACGTCGCCCACGCCGACGGCCGCAAGGTGAAGGTGATCTTCGAAAACTGCTATCTACAAGACGATCACAAGATCCGGTTGTGCCAGATCGCGGGTGCTGCCGGTGCCGACTGGGTCAAGACATCGACCGGATTCGGAACCGGCGGTGCGACGATGGACGACCTGAAACTGATGATCGCCCACACATCGGCCCCCACCGAGGTCAAAGCGGCCGGTGGAGTGCGTGATTTGGCAACCCTGATGGAAGTGCGGTCGCTGGGGGTGACCCGCGTGGGCGCCAGCGCGACTGCGGCGATCCTGGACCCGGCGCGAGCCGAATTGGGGCTGCCACCGGTCGATTTGGGCGATGGATCCGACCAATCCGGGTACTAAAAACCCGCGAAACACGGGCCCGCAGCCCGGACATTTCTCATCGCTGCGGGTTTTGACAAAAATGTCGATTCTGTGGCCAATCTAGATGTTGACTGGCCAATCGGTCGGGTTAGTCTAGGGGGTGACTTCGCACTCGATCAGCGGGACCGGAGTCCGCTTTTGCCGTTCGATAGCCAGCTTTGATTCCTTGCACGAGATATTATCGATGAAAATTTGGTCCCAATCACTCGCCGCCCTGATGGGCTGCCTTGTCCTTGGTGGGACAGCGTTGGCGGACAACGCAGCGGTCGCCGCTTCAGACGCGACCGTTGTCACAACGACGATGCAAGACGAAGTCGACCAGCTTCCGGCCGACAACGTTGCCTATTTCGCAGCCAACCGTCAGGTCAAAGTTAAACTTGACTTGCTGGCCGCCCTGCAAGACGAAAAGGCTGAACTGGAAAACGCGTTGGTCACCGTCGTGCGTCCCGATGGAACCGCATCGGACTACGTCCCCAATGCCGACGGCATCGTGACGATCGACAACGTCCAAAAGGGCGTCCACGCACTGACCAGTTCCAGCGATCGTATCCACGGCACCATCGCGACTTACTTCACCGAACAACAAGGTGTTGATCAAGCCGATCCACTGGCTCTGGCGAATCAGCCTGCCCCGCTGCAAATGACGATGTTGAAGGTCAAATCGGATGATCTTCGATCGGCCATCGACAACGTTCGTGGCCTGACATCGACCGACAGCGGATTCGGTGGAGACGTCAATGCCGGCCAAGCTTACAACTATCGTGTTTCCTTGGGTGACGACGGCTTGCTTCGCGGTCGCATCGTCCTGTTGACCCGCGACAGCTCCATTTCGGCTGGCGGAGTCGATGTCACGATCTATTTCAACGGTCGCGCCGTTGGATCGACGGTCAGCGATGACCAAGGCAACTTCCAAATGAGCGGCCTTCGCTCGGGAGTCCACGGCATCGTCGCCTCCGGCCCCGCAGGTTTCGCCGCCTTCGCATTCGAAGCGATTGGCCCCAGCGACGTTGCGATGGTTTCCAAGTCGGGCCAAACCTTGGTCGCGGCCGAGGCAGTCGCTGTGGATGTGTTGCCCGTCGTACTGGTTCCACCCAAAATGGTTCAACCCGTCGTCGACGCGATCACTCGCTACTACCCCAACCTGAACGAACCACTGACATCGGCTGATGGTGCGGCGATCGCAGACGCACCCGTTGGTGCTCCGATTGGCCCCATGGCCGGTGGATTCTCACCCGCTCCCTACGGATCATCCCCAATGGGCGGTGGCGGTGGAGGATTCTCGGGTGGCGGTGCAGGCGGCGGAAGCGGTTTGATCGGACTGGCAGGTTTAGGTGTCATTGGCGCCGTGATCGCGACCACCAGCGATGATGACAACAACGCCATCACGCCTCCACAACCAGTTTCTCCAGCACTCCCTTAAGGGTGCGAAGGATCGATCGAAGACGTCCCACCGAACGGTACGGCGAAATCGCGAATCACTGAAAAACGAAAACCCGCTCTTCGGCTTGAAGAGCGGGTTTTTCGTGCGCGGTCGCAATATGAATGGCCCTGAAAAGAGGGCACCGGCGGAAGCGATTCGGTTGCATCCAATGGGATGGCGTTGGGGGGCGGAGAAGCAAGTTCGAGTACGAGTTTTTGAACTCGGTATCAGGTCCGCAGGAATGAGCCATTCGGCGTTTGGATGCTAGGACCGGTTTGGTCACCGAAGAACCGGGGCTATCGCCCAACGGCTCATGAAGCGGGCGAATCCTGGCTACCGGTTTATCCCTGCACCGAACTTGAACTTGAACTTGAACTTGAACTTGAACTCGAACTTGAACTCGAACTACTTCTCCACACCTAAAACACGCGGGGAGACACCTCCGCTGGCGTCAGCATGCTTGATGGCAATTGAACGGCTGGCTTGCGTGGGGCCATGTACTGCAGGGAAAGCAGTTCGAGTTTAAGTTCGAGTTCGAGTTTAAGTTTTTGAACTCGGTATCAGGTCCGCAGGAATGAGCCATTCAGCGTTTGGATGCTAGGACCGGTTTGGTCACCGAAGAACCGGGGCTATCGCCCAACGGCTCATGGAGCGGGCGAACCCTGGCTACCAGCTTATCCCTGCACCGAACTCGAACTCGAACTCGAACTCGAACTCGAACTCGAACTCGAACTCGAACTCGAACTCGAACTCGAACTCGAACTCGAACTCGAACTTCTTCTCCACACCTAAAACACGCGGGGCATGCCTCCGCTGGCGTCAGCATGCTTGATGGCAATTGAACGGCTGGCTTGCGTGGGGCGATGTACTGCGGGGAAAGCAGTTCGAGTTTAAGTTCGAGTTCGAGTTTAAGTTTTTGAACTCGGTATCAGGTCCGCAGGAATGAGCCATTCGGCGTTTGGATGCTAGGACCGGTTTGGTCCCGCAAGAACCGGGGCTATCGCCCAACGGCTCCTGGAGCGGGCGAACCCTGGCTACCAGCTTATCCCTGCACCGAACTTGAACTTGAACTACTTCTCCACACCTAAAACACGCGGGGCATCCCTCCGCTGGCGTCAGCATGCTTGAAGGCAATTGAACGGCCGGCTTGCGTGGTGCGATGTACTGCGGGGAAAGCAGTTCGAGTTTAAGTTCGAGTTCGAGTTTAAGTTTTTGAACTCGGTAATAGGTCCGCAGGAATGAGCCATTCGTCGTTTGGATGCTAGGACCGGTTTGGTCACCGAAGAACCGGGGCTATCGCCCAACGGCTCATGGAGCGGGCGAATCCTGGCTACCAGCTTATCCCTGCACCGAACTTGAACTCGAACTTGAACTCGAACTCGAACTTCTTCTCCACACCTAAAACGCGCGGGGCATGCCTCCGCTGGCGTCAGCATGCTTGAAGGCAATTGAACGGCCGGCTTGCGTGGGGCGATGTACTGCAGGGAAAGCAGTTCGAGTTCAAGTTTAAGTTTTTGAACTCGGTAATAGGTCCGCAGGAATGAGCCATTCGGCGTTTGGATGCTAGGACCGGTTTGGTCACCGAAGAACCGGGGCTATCGCCCAACGGCTCATGAAGCGGGCGAATCCTGGCTACCGGTTTATCCCTGCACCGAACTTGAACTCGAACTCGAACTTGAACTCGAACTCGAACTTGAACTTCTTCTCCACACCTAAAACACGCGGGGAGACACCTCCGCTGGCGTCAGCATGCTTGATGGCAATTGAACGGCTGGCTTGCGTGGGGCCATGTACTGCAGGGAAAGCAGTTCGAGTTTAAGTTCGAGTTCGAGTTTAAGTTTTTGAACTCGGTATCAGGTCCGCAGGAATGAGCCATTCAGCGTTTGGATGCTAGGACCGGTTTGGTCACCGAAGAACCGGGGCTATCGCCCAACGGCTCATGGAGCGGGCGAACCCTGGCTACCAGCTTATCCCTGCACCGAACTTGAACTCGAACTTGAACTCGAACTCGAACTTCTTCTCCACACCTAAAACACGCGGGGCATCCCTCCGCTGGCGTCAGCATGCTTGAAGGCAATTGAACGGCCGGCTTGCGTGGGGCGATGTACTGCAGGGAAAGCAGTTCGAGTTTAAGTTCGAGTTCGAGTTTAAGTTTAAGTTTTTGAACTCGGTTTTCGGTCCGCAGGAATGAGCCATTCAGCGTTTGGATGCTAGGACCGGTTTGGTCCCGCAAGAACCGGGGCTATCGCCCAACGGCTCATGGAGCGGGCGAATCCTGGCTACCGGTTTATCCCTGCACCGAACTTGAACTCGAGCGCAAACGCAATCGTCACCCTGCCCCAGCATCCCCAACCATCACTCACAAAATCTCCCCCCCGCCCCCAAAACCAACTAAGGCCGTACTCGCCTCATGTACTTCACCAACGCACGGTCGAGTTCGACCAGGGTCATTCCGAAGCTTTCCTCGAATAGCTGAATCCGTTCGCGTGGGGCCGGTACGACGGCCGGCTTCCCCTCGCTTAGCTTCCGCAGGTAATCAACGTACTCTTCGCGTTTGGTTTGGATCAAGAAATACGTCAGTGCCCATCCCTCGGCGTAGGCGGCGTCGGCAGTCGCTTGGTTCAAAAATCGCGTGTCGTCCGCCAACAACGTGGCCAACGACTCGGCCGGTCGGTTGGGGACGTAGCGGTGCCACCGTCCCAGGTTGACTCGATTGACCCCGCCAATTGAACGCCATTGGCCTGGATTCCGCATGTCGGGTGTTTCAAAGAACGTTGCCAGACCTTCGCTGACCCACATCGGGTTATCGGCGAATCGCGTTTGCAGGCCACAGTTGTAGGCCAATTGATGAGTGGCTTCGTGGATGATGGTGGCGACGTTGCGTTCCCAGTTGGGCATATTGAACGTCGTCATCTGGTTGGTCGACAGGTTGTAGTAGCCGATCACCGATTTGGCCCGGTCGCCGATCTCATTGCCAGCATGATTCAGGAATGCCGAGTGGTCTTTCAGCACGACTGCCACCAGCGGAAACCGCGGTTCCGGCAACCGCCACCGTTGATTTTTCCAATAGGTAAAGAACCCGCGGTAGAGTTTTTCGAATAGACCGCCGACGGCTCTGGCGTACCCGTCGTCACAGTTGTAGACGATCGCATAGTTGGCGGTCCGATAGACCGAAAAATCGTCGCCCAGTTCGGCTATCAATCGTTTGGCCGCTTCGTCAGGACCGATGGGCTGAAACTTCTTCTGATCCGACTTTCGTTGGATCACCTGGTCGACTTCGATGGTCCAGATCCGACCATCATCCGCCTGGATCATGACGTCGCCGTTCTGAGCCTCGATCATCACTTCGCCCGAAACCGAGCGTTGTACCTTGCCATCGGTGAACTGCACCGTCTCCACCGCGTCAACCAAATTCACCGGCATGACCAGCAAGATCGTGAATGCGAGCAGTACCAACCTTGGCATCATGGTTGCATCAGACGGAAAGAGGGCAGGGGATGGAAGTGTCGGGCGAATGTAGACGATCGCCACCACTACACTCTAACACGCCGATCGCTTCTGCGCCCCAGACAAACGACGGTCAGGCCGACCACCGCAGCGATGTACCCCAGTGCCAAACAAGCCTCTTGGTACCGGGCTCCGCTATGCAACAGTCCGAATAATCGGATTCCAACGGTGGATACACCCGCCGGAATCACGGGCAACGATGCCGGTACATCGCCCGAAGACGTCACCACCACCGCCAACCAAGCGGCGATCGCCGATCGCATCAATAATGGCCGATCAATCAGCCACCCGCGTCGCCATGGTGATAGGTCCATGGCCGCCGATTGCAGCACCGTATCGTCGATCCCGCGATACCCGCTGCGAACGATCCAGTAGGCCACGGGGACCCCGCGAACCATCAACGCGATCGTTGTTGGAACCAACGTTTGCTGATACAGGGTCTTGAATCCAACCACGTCGGTTTGAAACACGTGCACGACCACCAGCCCCACGATCGGCCCTGGGATGCAGACCAGAAAGATCGAAAACGCATCGGCCAACGATTGAAACCTCGGTCGTTGGCGTCCTAACGCAGCGATCGGCCAAGCGACGACAAGGGACGCGGTCGCCACCATCGCCGCTAGAATCGACGTCCACTGATATTCGCTGCCGAAGTTCAGCGGGGTTTTCGCCAAACGACTGGCCATCTGCCACGGGGACCAAGTCAACACAACCGCACCATTCTCGACGGCCACGTCCTGGCCCGCTTTCGTCAGTAAACCGAACATCGGGACACCGATCACCAGCACCGCCACGGACATCGCGAGTCCCCAGGCCAGCCAGATTCCGTGACGGTCGCCCGCGTCACCATCGCCGAAGCGTTCGATGGTCCTGGATCGCCCGACGCGGCGGACCGGTCTGGACACCAACAACCAACCGATGCCCGCGGCACAGATCGCCAACGGGAACACGCAAGTGGTTGCCACCGCCATCGGTGACGGGTCCATGGCATAGAACAGATAGAACTGGTCAGCGACGGTCCGGTACCCATACAGGTCGACGACCGTCATTTCGGTGGCGGCCAGCAGGGCGGTGCCCACCAGCGAGGCGATCCACCAGGGCGAGGCCAACGGGATCAACACCCGCCAAAAGGCCGCGTTGGGTCCCATTTCCAGACGACTTTGGGCCACCAAGACAGGGGATACCCGACCGACACCCCACCAGGTCGCGATCGTGACAAAGGCGGATCCCACCACGCCATGAATCCATGCCGACGCGGCCAACCCGACAAAGAATCCGTAGCTGCCGGTGGAATCGGTCCGTGCCCCGGTCTGTGTCAGCATCATCCAGCCGAACTTGCCCGCCGTTGCTTCCCAGGCGGTCGCGTGCAGAATCATCGGCGTGGCAGCGGCCGCGACCATCGAGGTGAAAAAAATCCGCGAGAACAAATTTGCGACGCGACCGCCCGATTGCAGTCGGAATCCAGCCCAGGCTCCTAGAATTCCGATAACCGCTGCGATCAGTACCGACACAGCCATCAACTGCATCGTCATCAGCAGGGGAGTGACCCAGACCAAAGAAAAGATCCTTTCAAAATGCCGATTCTTGCCACCAGCGATCACAATGGGAAGCGTTGCCCAACGTATCGCGGCAACCCTGACGTTCTCGATTCACGTTGCTCATGAAAATTACCGCGATCCCACAACTGTACCGAAACCTGAAACGGTGGAAGGAAATCCTGCGAGTGCTTCGCCGGTACGGATTGGCGGACTGGTTGACCCAATTTCGGCTGCCGTTTCGTGACGTGCTGAAAGATCGGGGCGGTGTTCCCCTGTCACAATACTCGCGTGAACAGCGAGTGCGAATGGCCCTGGTCGATCTGGGCCCCACCTTTATCAAGGTCGGACAGATTTTGGCGGCCCGCCCCGACCTGGTCGGCCCCAAGCTGGCCGAAGAACTCAAACGGCTTCGCGCCGACGTGCACCCCGATTCGATCGAACAGGTCCGGAACACGTTGGCCCAAGAATTGGGCGAAAACTTCGAAAGCCGTTTTCAGTCCATCGACGCCACCCCCTTGGCCACCGCTTCGATCGGCCAAGTCCATCGCGCGGTCCTGCACGACGGAACCAACGTTGTGATCAAGGTCCAGCGAGCCAACATCGAACGCACGATGCTGCAGGACATCGAAGTCCTAGCCGGTCTGGCCCAATTGGCCGAACGGGTCGACGGGTTCGCCGCCTGGGGACCGACCGACATGGTCCGCCAAATGGGCCCGATGATCAGTCGCGAACTCGACTTCACTCGCGAACGGCAGAACCTGGAACAGTTCGGCGAGATGTTCGACCGGAACCGAAACGACGTCGTCATCCCGCGTCCCCACAAACCCCTGTGCACGCGGCGAGTTTTGGTGATGGACGAATTGGTCGGCCAACCGCTGTCCCAGTTTCTCTCCGATGAAGCCGAGCGTTGTGACACCGACAATGACGCCATCATCGCAAGCCGCAACGAACTGAAACATCGCCTGTGCGAAACGATCGCCAGTGTTTACCTGACCATGATCTTCGAGGAAGCGATCTTCCACGCCGATCCACACATGGGCAACCTGATTGTGATGGAAAACGGTCAGCTGGGGATCTTGGACTTCGGGATGATCGGCCGAATCGACGAGAATCTGCGCGAGACGATCGAGGACATGTTGGTCGCGATTTCATCGGGTGACCAGAACCGACTGACACGTTTGATTTGTCAGATCGGCAACGCACCACCGATGCTGAACGAATCTCGCTTGGCCATCGACGTGGCGGAGTTTATCGGAACGTACGGAAAACAGAGCTTCGGCGAATTCGATCTGACCGGCGCGCTGAATGAACTCAGCGACATGTTGCACCGCCACGCGATCAAGCTGCCCAACCAATCGGCATTGTTGTTGAAGATGCTGATTTCGCTGGAAGGCACGCTACGCGAATTGGGCGCCAGTTTCGATTCGCTGGACGTCGTCCGGCAATTCACTCGCGCAACGATCGTCAAACGACTCAGCCCACGACGTCGACTCCGACAAGCCCGACGAGTCTATTTGGAAGCCGAAAACTTCTTGGAATCGGCTCCCAACGAAGTCATCACGCTCCTGAAGATGGCAAGGCAAGGAAGTTTTCGGATCACGCTGGAACACCAACGACTTGGCCCGACCGTCAACCGCATGGTGCTGGGTTTGATGGCAAGCGCAGTCTTTCTAGGTTCATCGTTGCTGCTTGCGATGAAAGTCCCCCCGATTCTGTTTCACGACGTCACGGTGATGGGAGTCCAGGACCTAAGTCTGATGGGTCTGATTGGCGTCGTCGGCAGTATCAGTGTGATGATGTGGTTGCTGTTGGCGATCACGCGCAGCGGCCATTTGACGCGCGGCGACGACGATTGATGCATCCGGCGCCGCTGGAAATCTGTAACGACTGGGCGGTCGCTGCCAAATCGCAGCTAGTTTTCCGAACAGTCAAGCAGCCATTGCTGCCCCAGTTGTAGACTCCCCCGATGTCAACTTGGCGGTTGCTTGGGTGTTTCCGCAACGCCCCTCTGCCATCTGCTGCCGATGAATCTGTCGGAGAGACTTTTCACGGAGCAACAGTTCCCTACGAAAGCGAAGCGACTGGAATCGCTTTCGCTTTTTAGTGGTCTCTTAGTGAATGGAATCGATTTCAACGGAAAGGACTTCCGCCACCATCCGGTTCGCTCGTCGATGCCTCGGTTCGACGGAAAGCCGAAATCACCACGCTTTGAACGTGAGCAGCGTTTGCTGTTCATTGGAAGCGTGTTCGGCGTCAGAAACAAACCCGAGCTAACGCAGCGACGAGACATTGCAAAGGATTCGACTAATGAGAACCAAACTACTAAAAAAATCGGCTGTTGCTGTCGGCCTTGGCATTCTAGGTGTCAGCAGCCTTGCCCATGCACAAACACCCTACTCGGCACCATCGCGATGGAGTAACTTCCAACCGGTGTCCGAGAAAACCGAACCAACGCTAGAGGCCGCTGGCCAAGCTCAACACGCGTTGGATTCGCTTCGTGCTCCCGTAGAAAACCTGCCTGCACCGAAGGCACCGCAATCGGCGTCACCAGCGCCGATGCAACACCATGCACCTCAGGCGGCTCCGTCTCACGCACCGATGCCAGCCCCGTCGCCGTACCCGAATGCATCGTCAACCTACTCGGTTGCACCGCAGCAGTCGTACAGCCAAAACGGTGCTCCTTACGAGTCGCAGTCTTACAGCGCATACAACAGCCCTTATAGCCAAGCCGCTTCGGCCCCCTGGGACGGAACGACCTATAGCCCGGGCAACTGTGGAACTTCCGCTTGCGGTGTTGCCGAAACACGGCCAACGATGTTCCCGTACTTCGGTAGCGCCAACCTGTTGTTCTTCACCCTCGACCAGGGTGCGGGACGTCAAATTGCGACCGGAACGAACTACGGCAATGGGTTCAACACGACCTTGGTCGACCCAGGTTACACCACCGGATTTGACATCTCCGCGGGCCGATACCTGGGCTGCGGCAAGTACGGCCTAGGCGTCAGCTACTTCCTGTGGAACCCTGGCCAAGAACAAGTCATCGGATCGGGTGCTGCGGGTGCTATCCGCGCTTCAATGCCGCAGTACCGCGACGTCAGCCTGGACTTCGGCAGCGGACCAGAAACCGTCTACGACCAGATCGACGGGATGTCTCCCGATTCATTGGGTGCCACCAACGTTCGCATGACTCGTGACTTGCAGTTTCAAGGCATCGAAGCGAACCTGTTCAGCTTCGGTTTGATGGGTGCTCAACGAGCCGCTTATGCTGGTTGCGGAAATGGATCGGTCTTCGGAAACGGCACCGGACTGGGCAGCGGCCTAGGCTTCGGTGGTGCAACTGGACCTTTGGCACGATCCTGCAGCGGCCGCGTTCGGGTCACCACCAGCCACGGCTTCCGTTGGTTCCAAGTCGAAGATTCGATCGAAACCGCTTACAACGTCGATGGTGCACCGGGCTACCAAGACCAGGACATCTACGACAACGTCGACGTCAAGAACAACATGTTCGGCTATCAATTCGGCAGCCGCCTGACCTATTGCTTGGGCAACCGACTGGACTTCAGCCTAGGTGGCAAGTTCGGCGTCTACGGAAACCGTGCGGAACTGAACCACCGCTTGGGTACCGAAACGACCCTGGCATACCTCAACGGCGACAACACCCAAGCCATTCACACTCAGTCCAACGACACCGTGTTGGCGACCTTGGGTGAACTGGACATGGGACTTGGCTATCGCATCAGCAATGCCTGGACCGTCCGTGGCGGGTACCGTGTGATGGGAATTGGCGGCGTCGCAACTGCCGAAGACAACTACCCCAGCTACTACTCGTCCGTGGCCGCCAGCGGCCAAGTGCATGCCGACGACAGCTATGTGCTGCACGGCGGATACTTCGGGATGGAATTCAACTGGTAGTGAACCATCACGGGCCATCGGCCTGATGACGGATCAATCGATTGCCTCGCGCGGATAGTCCGCGCGAGGCATTTTCGTGTTTGTGGATACCGTTGGTGAGTCCACAGGATCTTCGAACCAGATCGGTCGTCCTGGGATGCGTGCATCGCCGATCACTGCCACCGGCTGTAACGACAATGGTCCGTCGCCCAACTGATTTCGGTCCGGTGTGAACGAACTGTTTTTGCCTGCGGTCGTCCCCACCACTTCGCCGTACAATATCCAATCGATCGAATTCGCTTGGGGGGCTGACGCGGTACAGGACACTTGACCTGGAACATATTCAGCGACCGGCGGTTCCGGGCCATCATCTAAACGGAACCACTGCGATTTGCTGATACGCGGCTGCATCATGTTGCCGCCGACCATTGCCACACGAACCTCTACAAATCCGGGTGGTCCGTTGTTCAAGTTCATCTCGATACTGGGGCTCGGCGGCAACTGTCGCAACAACTTGCCATCGACAAACAGTTCGACCAACCCCAGCGGCGTTGCGGTCGCGGGATCGACCACTGCCGGCGGTTGTCCGCTGATCTTCAATACTTTGCTACCCGTCAACCGGTCCACGATCGACGCATTCACACGATCCAGTGGCGGACGTGCATACGCCTGGGCCAACGGGTCGCCCACGATTAGCAATTGATAGGGCGATGCGATCGTCATGTAAAAGGACTCGATCGCTGTCATGCCCGACGCGTAGTAGCCGAACGACATCGCCGTCGTGAATTTCGGCTGCAGCGAGAACGGTTCTGCGACCGCGCCGTTGGTCAGCGCCGCACCGGCATGCAACAATTCAGTAATCTTGGTTTGCGACGCCGTGTTGAAAGCTCCGCTAAGACTGGTCAGGTTGTCGGCGATCGCCCCCGGCACGAACTCGAACGACTTGTTTGCCAGCGGCATCGTTGCCGTGCCCAACATCAAACCGGCACACTTTCCCGGTTGCGATGGCATCGCCGAACGCACGATGCCGGCGGGCAACCCCAGATGCCCAAGCCACAGCAATGCGTCGGTGACCGCGGGCAGGCGAGTCTTGGATCGCACGTCGCCTGTCTTTGTGAACCAAAAGTTTGCGTCGGGATAAGTCCGGTCGCCCGTTGCCGAACGCTGCAGAACCGCGACCGCTTGGTCGACCGTACTGCCACGTTGGTGGACGACGCCCAGCACGCAGGACAGCATGTATCGGATCCCGTCGGCGGGTTCGGCCGATGGATAACCGTTTCGCATCCAAGCCAAATGCGAACCAAACCCGATCGGCTGTTGGGCGACCAACGGCGCGTCGGAAAGGTTTGCCATGATGGGTGCGAACTTGGCATCGGCCACCAACGGTCCAAGTGATTCGCTGCGAGTCAAATAGGCGGACGATTGCCAACCCGATCGGATCGCGCGCACAATCATCTCGGTCGCCGCCTTGGTATCGCCCGCACCGGCATAGGCCTCGGCCGCACGAATTGCCAGCGGTGCCTGGCTAGGCGTCGCGCTGAACAGTTCACCAAAGGCATCGCCGGCCTCTTGAAACGATTCGTCCGCCAATAGCTTCGCCGCCGCGTCGAACTCAGCCGTGCGTTCAGCGTCCAAGAACGGATTCTGGAAACTGCGATCGAAGGCACCACGAGCGTAAAGATTGCAGCCCAAGTCCAGATAGGCAGGACTGTCGCTAAGTACGAACTGGTACAGTGATGTCAAACCATTGATCGATGCGACCGGACGCTGATACTTTTTCAGCTCTAGGTTTTCCATCCGGTCGGTGTGTTCACCAACACTGACAGCCGTGGGGAAATCGGCCGAATACGCGATCACCCGAACATGCCCAGCGACCTTGCGGGATTCGAGTTCGGCAAACAGCGGAAGCAAAATTTTGGATTTGAAGTCCGCCAAACTGACCTGCAACCCGGCGGGAACATCGGGAAGCAAGACCACGTTGGATGGGGGGATGTCACGCAACCGCACGTAATGATTCGCAACTGTCCGCGACACCTTGGATCCCGCGTTGACCACGACCACCACGTTCTCGGGACCGACTCCAGCGATCGCATGATTGGTCCGCAGGACGCCCCCCCAAACCACCAACATCATCACCGAAAACTGAATCCATCGGTTTGGTCGCATGGGGCCGTCCTGTGTGTTTTGCGCAAGGGGGTGAGGTCGACGGTGGTGTGGTTGCCCAGAATCGAGTGTCTGCAAAGCGCCGAAACCACCAAGGATTGGGCGGAAAAGAAGTGCCCGGCCACTATTTATGCGAAGCCCTCGCAGGGCCGGTTCCCAGCAACAGGAGGCGGACACCTTTTTCTCGTACGATCCCAACGTTGCAAGTCTAACAACGTCGCAGATCGACCGCAGGCAGCCAGGCCGATGGCGGCCAATACCTTTGATGGCAAGCGGCGCACGAATCCATCCAGCGCAGCGATCAAGCCAGGTTCAACGACCTATTTGAAATCTTCTTCAAAGGCCGAGAAATCTTCGCCGCCGGGAGCATCGAATTGGACGTCATCGGCCATCTCGACTTCAGCGGCATCCTCTGCTACCTCGACTGCATCTTCGCTCAACGGATCATCGCCCGCCGATTCATCGTCTGCGGCATCATCAGCCACTTTGGAGGACGATTTGGGCGGTCCATGCTTTCGTTTTTCCAGCCACGAAACCACCGGCACGGAAAGGACGACGGCCAACAGAAACACGACCCAGGGAATGAAATAGAGCATCTTGTAAGCTTTTCGGTGCAAACATGAAGGGAAGTCCGGTGACGACCCCGTAAATACGGACTCCGCCGTACCGTTGACGATAGTTGCCACTCTGGCCGGACGCAAAGGAACATGCCGACGGTTTCCTGGTCAAATCAGGGGATCGATGCGAGTTTTCCGGCCTGGACGGCCTATTCAGCTGCCCAGCGAACTGATTTCCCAATGGGCCTGCTCTGCCTCGGGCAACACACGCTGGATCAACCTCAACGAGGTTGGGCTGCTGGTCTTCACGTCGGCGACCATCGCCTGCAGCTGCTGTTTCGCCGCATCCAGATCCGTGTCCGCCCCTTGCTGTTCCAGCAATCGACATCGCTCGACCAACGCCAAAACCCGATAGGCGGGATTCACTTGGGGGTCCTTCAGCAGTGCCTTCAGCACGTTTTCGGCCTTCAATGGCATTTCCTGCGACACCAACAATCGAGCCAATTGGATCTGGGACTTGGCGAAATAGTCGGCATGAGTCGAACTGTCTTGCGGCGGAAAGAGTTCCCCGATGGATTCCCACCCTGCCTCGTCGTTGCGGTTGACGGCGATGAAATACTGTTCCTGGACAGAATCGCCCTTGGGCACCACCCCCGGACGAAGCAGCGAAACCAGATCCTTTGCAGGCTGTTGTTTCAGGACCGCCCACGCCGCGCCCCAACAGATCAGGGGCGCCAAGATCGCGATCGCCAATTTCAAGCGTTTGCGAGTGCGAACACTGCGCGCCTGATCCGCGGCCCGCTGCAACCGGATCGTCGCAGCCGCAGTGCCGATCCCGAACCCCGGCAATGTCGACGACGATGCCTCGTTGCGGACGGCATCCAGCAACTCGCTGGGCGATTGAAAGCGATCCCCAGGCGATTTGCTAAGCATCCGACTGATCACCGCGATCAACCATTCCGGCACATCCGGATTTCCATCCTGGTCCCGTCGGTTGCGGGCGCGGTCCAACGGTTTGGGTGTTTCGTGCAGGTGCATCACCGCTAGCGCCAACGGATCATCGGCTTCGAACGGCGGACGCCCGGCCAACAGGTGATACATCGTCACGCCCAACGAATACAGATCGCTGCGTGCATCGGCGACCAATCCCTGGATCTGTTCGGGGCTCATGTAACGCGGCGTCCCCAAGGTCAGCCCCGCTTGGGTCAGATTGGCGTGGCTGCCTTCGGCGCCACCACCCAACCTTGCCAATCCAAAATCGGCGACCTTCAACGCACCACGCGAAGATCGCATGATGTTTTCCGGCTTGATATCACGGTGAGTGATCCCGGCCTCCGCAGCAACTTCAAGTGCCGACGCAACATCCACCAACACTCGCGTCGCTTCGTCCGGCGACATGGCGCCTTGTCGATCCAAGGCTTCGCGCAGATTCTCGCCGTCAATCAACTCTTGAGCGATGAAGTGGTAGTTGTTGGAACTGCCGACGTCGAAGACCTGAACGATGTTGGGATGGTTCAGCTTGGCCGCCGCACGTGCCTCGCGTCGAAACCGTTCGACGTAGTCCTTGTCCCGGGCATAGTCGCTGCGTAACACCTTCAACGCCACGTCGCGTCCGAGTGACAAGTGACGAGCGGCGTAAACGTCCGCCATTCCGCCGCGGCCAAGTTTCCGCAAAACCTGGTAGTCCCCCAACCGTGACCCGACCAAACTGGCCGACGATTTGCTAGGGCTAACCGCGTCTTTGCGAACCGGTGGATTCGGATCGGCCGATCCCTCCGGCCGGCCGCTGTCATCACTATTTGCGTCGTCATTCATAGCGTCGTCGTGGTTCAATTCGGGGACTCCCCGGTGACATCCAAGGGATCACCTGTAACGGCGGGCTTGAAATTCGACTGGATCGAAACCAACATCTGATTCAGGTTACCGGATCGCAGCCCACGCGTGTCGACGGTTACAAAACGAAACCCAAATCCCAGAAAGGCTTTGGTCATCTCTTCGTCGCGATCGAGCTGGATCAAGTCAGCGATGCGATGTTTGGGCACCTCGACGCGAGCGAGTTCACCGTCGTGAAGGCGAACCCGAAGCTCGTCGAACCCATGTTGTTGCAGCCAGGCTTCGGCCGCTTCGATTCGTCCCAGACGCTCTGTCGTGACCTCAGTACCGTAAGCAACGCGGCTAGCCAAACAGGGGGCGGCGGGCAGATCATAGTTGGTTAAACCAAAGTGCTTTGCCAAGCCGCGAACATCTACCTTCGTCATCCCCAGGTCCGACAACGGGGTTTGCACCCCGGCTGCACCGGCGGCTTCTAGACCGGGACGGTAGTCACCCAAGTCGTCATGATTTGTACCGGACACGGTCGTCATCCCAGGAAACTGGTTGAGGATCGTGGCCATCGATTGATACAGAGTTGCTTTGCAATGAAAACAGCGACGTCCATCGTTGCGACGATAGTCCGCGTTGTCGATCTCGCCGGTATCGATCACCCGGTGTTCGATACCAATCTGATGGGCGACACGGACCGCCACGTCCAACTGACGCTGGGACAAACTGGGGGATCGAGCGGTCACTGCGATCGCGTGAATTGATGGGCATCGCTGGGCTGCGGCGGCCACCACACTGCTGTCCACCCCACCCGAAAAAGCGACGGCGACGTCGCCCAACTTTGCAAACCAATCGATCAATCGATTGGCGTCTGTTTCGACGCATCGTTCGCGGTTTGACATGATGGTTGGCCTAGAAAATGTTGACTCAAACGGTGACCGATTGCAGGCGTCGACGGTGCCCCGCACTGTCACGATCTACGCGTCGATCGTTTCGATTCGGACGTAAAATCCGGCATCCAAGCTGCGGCCACCCTCGTCGATCAATTGTGATCGTCCGGTATCGATCCGCAAACCGGTCGTGTCGATCAAGTCGCTTTGGGCCAAGTAGGTCACGATATCGGAATGATCCACTTCGGGTGAATGTCCCGATATCAGCATGCGAAAACGCTTGGGATCGACCAATCGAAGACAGTCATCTAGCAACGGCCAGATATCGCGATCCAATCGCCACGCCCGTCCATTTGGCCCATGACCATAGGCGGGCGGGTCCATCACGATCGTATGATACATCCGACGACGACGAACTTCACGCGCAGCGAACTTCGCCGCATCATCAATCAAATACCGAATCGGCGGATCGGGCCAACCGTTGCTGGTGGCGACGCCGCGCACCGCCTGGACGTTGGGCTTGGCAGCATCGACGTGGGCGACTTGATAACCAGCTTTGATCAAGACCATCGTGCTGGCCCCGGTATACCCGAACAAATTCAAGGCGGCCGGCTTCGTCGGTACCGAACTGGGGTCTTCGGATGGTTCAGTGATGACGGGTTTGCAGAGCCAACGCCAATTGTCGAACTGTTCGGGGAACACCCCAATGTGGCCAAATGGCGTGGAAACAAACGGCATTTGGAACCCATCGCAATCGACCAACTGGTCGGTCGGCCATGGGTTGTGATAGGTCCATTTCCTGCGATCGGCGTCAAAGTGTGCGTCGGCGCGCTGCCAATTTTCAGGCGACTGCCGCTTGGACCACGATGCTGCTGGGCTTGGCCGATCGATCAAATAGCCGCCAACGGATTCCAGTTTTCGCCCTTCGCCAAAATCGATCAGGCGGTAACGGTTATCGGTCACGCTAAGGGGGCCTTCAAGGAGCACAGAAAAGCAGGATTTTCGGCCCAGGAGGGGGGGGCAGAGGGTGCATCGAATACGCCCATCCGAACCACCGCTTGGATTGGCTTCCGATCCGCTAGCGGTGTCACCGGAACTGTCCGCTAACGCACCATCCGCTTGCCACCGTTTTTCCCGGCCGGTTTCGCAGGCTTGGTTTCGCTTGCATCCGCCCCGCCATCTGCAGCAGCCGGCTTAGCTTCCCCATCAACCGCTTCCTCGCCGGAAACCGTCGCAATTTGGGGAACATCCGAGTCGTCGCCAGCCGCTTCCGGGGAAACCCCAATCATGTCGGCACTCAAACCACCATCGTTGAACACGGGCCAACCCTCCTGGAAGCGAGTCTCTGCAGTGTAGTCGACCGGGGGCCGATCGTAGAAGCGGCCGGGGGATCCCGTCGAACTTTGCTCGCCAAAACGCAATCCGCTGCCGGCCAATTTTGTTTGTCGCCGAATCGACCCGCCCTGAAACGGACCAATCCCCATCACCCAGGTATCGCGTGCCGTTGCATTGGCCGGACGCACGCCGGATTGCCAAACCGCCGCACGAGTCTCGCGATCGTAGGCAAACGCTGCCACTTTCACCGCCGCTTCGCGGGCTTCACGTCGGCCCAGGGCAATCTCAGGCAACGATGCCACCTGCGGTGCGCCGGGCACCAACCCGGCTGCCGTGGATAAAACGTTATTTTCGGGGATCCCAAAGGTGACCGCGTGGTCGTCCAAACCCAGTGTCCCAATCCGAGCTTCGATGATGATTTCGGCATCGGTGCTGGCATCTTGGATCAGACATCCCGCGCCAACGATCTGTTGCCGCATAGCGCTGGTCACGTACTCGGCATTGACGAACCCTTCGCCCTTCACCTGGCGAAGATAGCTGGTGTCCAAATAGACCTTTCGTCCGGTCAGCGGACGAAAATCCAACGATGAAATGCTCCGGTCCACCGCATCGCTCATCACCAATTGCTGGGTGGCGTTGTATTCTTTTGTCGTTCCGCAGCCGATCATTCCGCCGCTGATTGCGATCATTCCCGATGCGTATAGCGCAGCACGCACCAACCAACAACGCATTTCGGATAGCGAACGATTTGGGTGCAACAGATTGGGGTGGGGTAATGGCGGACGCACGTCAGGAACTGAATAAGGTGGGGCAACTTCCTGTATCGAACCTGGAATAGTCCACGACGCCGCATCACAGCAATAGCAATCACCCGATGTTTCACGGCATGGGCGTCACATGAACGGCTGAATTAACTCGGATAGGAGGCGTCTTCCCCCCCGTGTCACGAAAGATCGCAATGTTCGTGAAACATCCCAACCATCAAACAACGCTTTCCACGTTGATCGCGGGCGCGGGAAAGCCGCGATCGTCAGCTGGGCCGCCGATCGCTGGAAACAAGATCAGTCGATGGCGCAGATTGCTGACGGCCTGGAAAGGCCGTCCTACTTTTGATCGCGGAAAGCCACGACGCTCAGTAGCGTGTTAGGAAACCGCGACTTCTGCGTTTGCGTTGGCTTCGGCATTCGCTTCGGCTTTGGCCGATCGCCGAGTCCGCCGTCGTGGTTTGGCCGCGCCCCACTCTTTTGTCAATGTTTCGAATACTTCCGGCGACTCGTATCGAACGATGTTCTTGCCTTCGGGCATCGGACCGATCAGGCCACGAAACACTGGCATGCCGCGTAGTTCCAAATCGGTACTACAGTCATCGCTGCCGATTTGAATGTGGGTGTGCAGGATCGGATCACAGCTGGGATAATCGCGAATCAACAACGAACCATCACTACCGCGTGTGACAATTCGGAATGTATCTTTTTTGGCCATGGATGCCCTCGGTGGAAAGCTTGGGAGGATCGGGGGGGAGAGGGTGTCCGATACGCTCGTGAACCAAGGGGATGCTGGCTGAGGGAGCGAAAGCCAAGCGTCGCTGCAAATGCGAAACAACCAACAGGTGAGGAGCCTGTTGGGTTCATTGGATCAGGACCAATTTGCAGCGACGCTCGGACTTTCGCCTTCAGTACCAACAAAGGGGGGGGAGGATGGTTCTGATTGCTGGAGGACAATCCGATCGTGGTCGAACACAACACTCATCGTCCGGCTCGATAGCCAAATACGAACAAACTGTTGTGACGCGTCACACTGCGATCGACACGATCAATGGTCACACGCCGCACCTGCAGTCGCAGCTAGACGCAAACGGCATGCAGAGACCACGACGCAAAACCGGTCCAACCCCAGCACGGTCAGAACCTATTCGGTTCGGTTTGCCAGAAACCAGTTGACATCCAACGCATCGACAGCGCGGGAACAGTCCGTCACCCACCGCGAGCCCAGCTTCACGGGCTGTTGTCGGTCGCGCGAGATTCGACGTCGTGATACAAGCGTGCTAACCGGACCATCAGCGGCTCGATTGCGGAAAAGTATTCGTCTTCGCTGAGCTGATTTTTTTGCTCGCGAAGCTTATCTAATTCCAATTCGATCTGATCCCGCTGTTTCAGTTCATCCGGCAACCACTTCAATCCGTTCGGATTGGGGGACAGGGTGATCCGCATCCCCCGTTGACCGTCGATCTGACGCACATCGACCTGGTCTTTGTCCGGACGAACGCCACGGAACATCGTCGCAAGAGTTCCCTTGCCGTCTCCGTTGTCATCGATCAACGCATGTTCGGTCGCGATCCGAGACTCGGACTCGTAAAACTTCCGAACCATTCCGCTGGCATTCAGAAACGCTTCATGAACGGAAACCTCGTCGTCATGATCCAAGTCAGAATCCAATGACAGGAAAGCACTGGAGAAAAACTCGCCAAAACGAGCAAAGTTCATTTCGCTGCCGCTTTTGGTGGCCGTCACAATCACACGCCCCGGTTTGGACAATCGATTGATGAACGGCGCACTGGACGAAGATGTGTTGACGATCACCAACGGACGTTCGATCGGATCCAACCACGACGCAAGTTCTCGCGCTGAAAAATCGGGGCCCACCAGATTGAACTTTGCGACGTCGCGTGCGAACGTCCCGTGCCCGATGATCACAATCCACAACGGTTCGGTCGTTGCATCCACCTGCTTTGCTAAGAACTGCTGGACACGATCCCGATCGTTCAGCTCGGACGCCGATTGCAAAAGCGATGAAACAACGCCGGTCGCCCCGCCAATCACGGTCAGGTCTGCCTGAGAAACTTTCGCCACCCGTTCCCAGTTCTGGGACCAAACAGAAAAAAGCTTTTCGTATTCTTCCGTACCGGAGGCGCCCACCACCAACAAAATCTGTGCTGGACGGTTCGCGGCGGCGGGAAGTTCACCCTCGGCCGCGCTCGTTGCTGGTTCGTCTTTGTCCGTCCCTGGTCCGTCTGGCTCTGGTCCGTCTGGTGCTGGTCCGTCCGTCTCCGGTCCGTCTGGCTCTGGTCCGTCTGGTGCTGGTCCGTCCGTCTCCGGTCCGTCTGGCTGCGGTCCGTCTGGTGCTGATTGATCTGGTGCTGGTTGATCGCCCTTTGCCTCCACCGGCGCAGACTCCGTCGGCGTCGTATCCGAATCGGAATCGTCCGAGGAAACGTTTTGGATAGGCACCGACGCCGCACTGGCACGATCCACCACGGCAGCCAATCCGAACACGCACGCGACCAGCGCGATCCATCGCCAGGAAGAACTTCCGATCATGCCAAACCTTTCCATCGTCGCAGACCCCATTCGCCGCACAAACAACCAATCACTAACAACATCACCCAAGTCCGATGCCAGATGGGGTAAACCCAAGTTTCGGTCACAGGCACCTTGCGGTTGGGCAAACTGTCGGCAAAGGATTCCAGCTGGTCCAGCGGTATCACTTCCCCACCGGTTTCACGAGCCAACTGGGATAGGAACGCATCGTTCGCCCCCAGCGTTTCGAATTCCGCTACGCCAAGTTTGGATGTCCAACCCGAAACGTCCACGCCGACCTCGGTCCCATCGGGGGCCGTGACGGTCGCCACCACCCGATGCCCACCGGCAACGCGAGGCCAATATTCAGATCGATAGACGCCGGCTTGCGTGTCATCGGCGGTCGCCGCCAATGTGACCGATTCACCACCCACCGGCGTCACCACCAATTCGACGGATGCATTGTCCATAGCCAAATAGGCAGGATCACGAACCTGAACCACCAAATCGGCAGGCCCGCTGGGGTCACCGGCCACGTCCACGTTCAATTCGACGCGGCCGGGGACTTCCCCCACCAACCATCGCATCGTTTGTCGCCACGCCTGGCCCAAGTCCTCGGATTGCGTCGGATGTCCGTCCGGCACGCTAGACACGTTGCGTCGGGATCCAGCGTTCACGCCGGAATGCATCGACCAACGCCAAAGATCACCAACGGGAATCGCCGCCGTTCGTCCTTTGCCGAATCGCTGGACCGCCATCGCCGTGGCCCCCGACCGCGCCGCGCCGCGATCGTCTGTGGTGCTCGCATTCGATCCGACCGTCGCCAGACGCGAAGCGCCGGGTTTGACGTCTCCCACCGGATTGACCGTCCGAAACTCCGGCATCGCCGCAAGCCGTTCTTGTTCAGCATGTTCGGTATCGCGTAATCGCATCCACGGCTGCAACAGCCCCTCGCGAGTCAACGAAACGCGTCCCTGGTCGTTTGCGTTGAAAATAGCATCCCCGCCTGAATCGGATTTCGCCGATGCGACCAGATCACTGGCTCGCGGCGCGTACACCGGTGACAGTTCACCCAGTGGGCTGTCTGCGAATGATTTTCCGGCAAACGATTCAGCCCCCCCCAGCATCAACAGACCGCCACCGCGTGCACTGACAAAACGGCGTAGCCGCAGCAGTTGGTCCTGCGAAAAAAACGAGGTCTCGACATCGTCCAGCACGACACCGTGATACGAGAACAACTCTTCATCCGAATCGGGGAACCCTTCGCTCAGTTCCTCGGACTCCTTCACACCAAACCGCAAGATCACCGGTTCGTCGTACTGAGTCGCCAAGTCTTCCTCATCGGCCCCCAGTCCAGCGAACAACGGATTGGTCTCGCTGACCCCGCGATCCCTGAAACTGAACTTCGTTTCTTTGTTGGCAATACGAATCAAACCGACCAACTGAATCTCGGCGTCGGCATCCATCGCCCGTCGCAAAAACTTGAATTCCCAGTTCGGCCGACCGGCGACGTACAAAACACGATACGGACCTGCCCCGCGATCGACCGTCACTAGCCGGCGGTTGTTGACCAACGTGGCTTCGCCAATTGCCGATATCCTATCGTCGGATGAGGCTTCGTCGGATTTGACGTCACGGGATGCGACGTCGGATGCACGACTGTCGTTGCGATTTCCCTTGGCACGTGACTCGTTACCAAGCACGTTGTTGCGATCGATTTCTGAAAACACCGCTGCCCGATAGAAACCCAGCCCGCTTTGCTCGGGGCGAAATCGAAACTTCACCTCCGCAGCGTCTTGTTCGACGCCCAGGTCAACGGTCTGTTCTTCGATCACTTTTCCTTCGATCGTTGCCAATTGCACCACAGCCTGCTGCTTTGGCAACCCGGTCGATTCGACGTGAATCACAACCGTGGTAGGGGCGGATTCGAAATCGGTCGTGCGAACGCTGACATCAACAATCCGAATGTCGGTCAACTCGGTGGCCAATCGCGGAACAACGGGATACACCGGAAACCCTAATTCGGCCCAGTTCGGGGCGGATTCGGAATCAGCGTCCGTTAAATTCCCATCGGTAAACACGATCGCGCCGCCCACCGGACGATCTCGAAATCGCTGCGCCAACGAACCAAGTGAAGTGGCCAACGATGATGAAGTGCCATCCGCAGCCATTTCTTCGAACGAAGCAACGTTTTCCAATCGCCGGTCGAATCGATAACGGCGCACATCAAACGACTGCCCCAGACGCCCTAGCCAAGGAGCATCGTCACCGAGTTTCGCGACCACATCCTGGAATCGGCTTTGATCGGACCCACCGGATGAAACCTGCATGCTTTGGCTGGTGTCGACCATGATCGGAAGCACGTTCGCGCGCGGGCGAGGGCGTGTGCCGCGTTTCATCGGTTCAACCAAACAGATCGCTACCAACGCGATCGCCAACACCTTTAGCGTTGCCGCCGCCAAACGCACTCCGCGGTTTCCAGCGGAAGTGACGTAGCCGTATACCACGAACGCCGCCAAAACGATCGCGACAATCGACGCTGGTGCAGCCCACTGGGGAGCCCCCCAAATGATTTCCTGGGCGATCATTGGCCGCTCCCGATTCGTTCGTAATACAGTCGAACCGCATCGGAAAATTCTCGCGGTACAGGGTCGCGATCGATCGGCACGATGGCATTCTTGTCGGCAGACCGGCGAATCAATTCCTCTGACACATTTCGTTTCAACTCGCGCAGTGGCGTGGCCACCATTTCATCCACCAAATCCCATTCGGGTTCCTTGGAGTTGCGACGAAAATCGATCCGTATCTCACGGGCTCGGTCCCGGATCCTGGCCGCTTGTGAGCGTACGTCTGGGTCATCGACCATCTCTTCGATCTCGCGCAGTGAATCCGACCACTCTCGGTATCCATCCCCGGTCAACGGCGCGTTGGCGGCGCGTCCACCGAAGCCACCGATCGGACTAGCAGAGGCCCCAGGCTGTGCAGAACCAGGCTGTGCAGAACCAGGCTGTGCAGAACCAGGTTGCGGCTGACCAGCCGTCGAACCGGCCCCACCGGGTGGCGGCGAACCAGAGGGTTGATTTTGCGAATCACCATCGCTCGGCTGTCCCGGCGATGGCCCGCCACCTTCGCCCGACTGTGAAGCGGGAGACTGACCTTGCCCCTCGCCCTGTGGTTGCCCCTGCCCTTGCCGCTCACCTTCACCTTCACCCTGCGACGGGTTCTGGGCTGGGTCACGGCTTTGTGACGGTGATTGTCCCTGGCCACCTTCCGCCGGCGTTCCCTGGGGTTGTCCCGGTGACGCTGCTGGCGATTCGCCGGGCGATGCGCCGGCGGGCGAATTCGGATCGGGTTGCGACGACGGTGCCCCTTGCGAAGCATCGCCCGGCGGGGATCCAGCGGGACGATTGTCGTTCAGTTCATTTTGCAACTGCTGATCGATCTTCTCCAGTTCGCTCAGCGCCCGCTGCAGTGCTTGGGTTTCGTCTCCCAGAACATCATCGGCCGCCCGCTCGAGTTCTTCTCGCAACTGCTTGACACCTTCGCCTGCCTGACGCGCCGCCTGAGCGGCTTCCGGCTTCATTCCTTGACCGGATAGCGCGGACGCTTCGGCAAGCTTTCGATCGATCCCACGCTGGCTGGCTTTGCGATACGAATCGTACAGACCTTGTGCCAGCAGCGGTTCGGCTTCTTCTGCCTCGGTCACCGTTTCCTGCATCTGATCCAACAGTTCGCCCAGGGATTCGCGTTGTTCGGCAAGCTGGGCTTCGACACCGCCATCGGCTGATTCGCCACGCAGCCCGGTGTCACCGAGCGATCCGCTGCGTTGCTCCGCCGCCTGTCGATCACTGAGTTGTTCCTGCAGTTCTTGTTGACGTTGATCGAGCTCTTGAGCGGCATTGCGCATTTCACGCATCGCGTCGCTGAACTGGCCTGCGGCCGATTGACGGAACTCATCTCGCAGTTCTTCAAACTGACGTTCGGCTCGTTTACCAGATGCCAACGCCTGCGCCACGTCTTGTTCTTCCAACGCCTTGGCGGCTTGTTGTACATCATCACGGGTCGACTGCAGATCGGCTTGGGCTTCGGAACCGGCCATCTCGCTTTCGGGCTGTCCCATCGATTGGTCCAGTTCATCGGTTTCTCGCAACAAGTCGACCTGTTGGTCGCGGAGCCTTTCCAGCTGACGCTCGACCGCTTCCCGCTCCTGCTCGGTCTTCGCATCTTCCAACGCCGTCTGTAGCTGTGCCAGTTCTTTGTTGATGTCTTCCTGCCGCCGCGCAAGTTCGCGTAACCGGCTCAGCGTCTGACGCACCTCTCGTGCAGCCTGCTCCTCCGCGGATGCCGGCTGAGCTTGGCTCTGAGTCTCGTATCGATTTTCGTCTTCTTCCAATTCCAGATCATCCAATTGCTGTTGGCGTTTCTTTTGGGATGCACTGGACTGGCCCTGACTGGGCTGTTGCTTGGATCGCGACACTTCGAATTCTCGCGCCCGCAGTTTCAGCAAACCGCCATAGGCCGCCTGCTGATGCGGCACCGCAGTTGCGAGCCCGCGTCGATTCGACGATGCCTTGGCACTTGTCAATTCAGCAAGCGCCGCCGACATCGACTCACGAACTTCGGTGATGAACGCCTGCGATGCGGGGTCGCGGATTTCTTCAGCAAGTTCGTCTAACTTTTCCATCGCCTCGCCCTGCGATTCGATCAACAAGTCAATCGGCTCGGCCAATGCGTCGTCGCCCTTGTTGGACGTGATTCCGCGAACCACTCGCCAAGTCGCGGCAATGATCTGCTTCTGCAGTTCAGCCAGTTCTTCGGCCTCAGCCGCCTGTGGACTCGGCGGTGACGGCTCGCCCCCCGGCGGTGGATCTCCTTGACGAAAGATCTGATCAAACGGACGCACTTCGGCAAAGTACATATCGCTTTCGGTCCGCCGCTGCTTGCCTTCGGGATCCACGTCGGTGGCAAAGAAGTGATACGCCAGCAACTGGTCCGGTTCGGCCTGCAAATCTTCCATCGCAACCAACTGTTCGATGTTCGTCTTGGCACCTCGTGGCAGATCATGTCCCAAAATGATCTCCGAAGGCTCGCCACCGCTTAGCGAATAGACCAAACCAACCTGGCCCACGCCAAAATCGTCGACAAGCTCGACTTGCAGCGGAAATTCTTCCAGCGCCGAAACTTCCGTATCACTGGCGGGCGTTACTTTCAACTTGGGCGGCAGGTTGGGCAGCGCACGCACGACTAGCTTGGGCGGAAACTTGTTGCTGCGTCCATCATCATCGACCAATTGCAACTCGTACCGACGTGTGTCAGCGATCGCGAACGAAGCATGGCCGACGTCGGGTTGGTCAGCATCAAATTCTAGCGGCGTCCGATTCCCATCTTCGTCGACAAGTTCGGCCTTCGACACCGGCTTGTTCAATCGAAGGTGCCAGGTCAGGTCCGTTCCGACCACCGCCGAGACACGCACTGCGTCTTCGATGTGCTTTGGTTCCATCCCGGTATAGTCGGGATAGACCAAGTCGGCATCGGATCGCTTCATCGCTGGAAAGTCAAAGACATCGATCTTGTATTCGGGGCTGGTCCAGTATGGCGTTCGCACCTGATAGCTGACCGGCTGATCGACCGACCCGATATAGCCACCCAAGATGGGATCGTCCAAACTTTGCGTCATCGGCAAAACACGCTGTTGTCCGTCTTTGTCCAAGATCAACAGTTCCCCCTGATCGCTGGCCTGCACCGATTCAGCGCTGTCGCTTGAATCACCAAATCTGGCTGTCACAACAAGACTGGTTCCTCGTTCGATCGAAACGTCCCCCGGTTCAACCACCGGTTCGGATGCGGTGACGACATTCGCCGCAGCGATACTGGTTTGATTGGGACGCGTCGCTGCAAGACTCCCCAGCACGCCTGCCAAGATCGCGGTCGCCCCCAATCCACCCAACCGGCCGATCCACATCCGGCTGGCGGGCACCGCTTCGACCCATGCAAATTCGCGTGAATGGTCGCGTGCTTCCTTGACGATTCGCTGCTGCAGATAGCCCAGTTGATTGTCTGATTGGCTCAGCGCCGTCAACAAACGTTGATCCAAACTGGGGAAATGCTGTTCAATCTTTCTGGCCACGAAACGAGGATCACGAAACAGGAAGGCGCACGCTACCGCCACCGTCACTGCGATCCCAATCGCAATCGACCCAACCCAATAGGCCGCCGCGCGACCGTCCAAGGTTCCCGCCTGCGCTTGCCAATGCAACGCCCAGCCAACGCCGCCGACTAGCAGGGCCGCAACCGCCCAGATCTGCCAGAACCGAAGTCCTCGCATCCGACGCGTGACCGGTCGAATTCGGTACAGCAGTGACTCGTTCATCGTTTGATGTTCCCTTGATTCCTTTGCATGTCTCGATCAACCGTCCACCGATGGCCGAAACGAACCCGCATCCCCAGGCCGCCGACGACTCAACCACCTGCCCCACAGCGTTTCGATCCCCAGCAATCCCAATGCAATCAGCAACGCCCAGCGCCAAAGTTTCTGGCGGCTCTCTAGTTCTTGGTCGCGAAGTTGGCGATCGGTTGCCTCCGCCGTCTTGGCATCCACCATTTCGCCAAGCTTCACTCCCCATTGTTCCAGGCTGTCAGCCCCCAACGCATCGGTCTGACTCTCGGACACAGCCAGATTCATCGCAAACCGATGCTGCTGATCACCGTCAACGACGCGGTACACCCCGGGCTTGTCGATCAGCAACCGATCGGATGCTGTCTGGTACGGCATCGGCTTGTCGTCTGGCCCAACGATCTGCAAACCGGCACCTTGGTTGTACGGAACATTCTGGCCGACGATTCCTTCGGTGCCGGCCATGCCCTGGGAATCGCTGCCAAGTATCCCCGCGACCAGCGGGATGAACTTGGTCGACAAGGCCAACTGGCTGGCGTTTGGCTGCCAACCAAAACTAGCCACCATCAACCGTCCCCGGCCCATGACCCTTTCCGCCAACGCCACCTCGCCATCATCAAACCGGGCCAACACGTTCCAGTCTTGGTCCAGTCCCGTCAAGGAACGGTGAGACCAGAACCGAACCTTCGTGAAGTCATTGAACTGCGGGTCCGACATCGCTTGAAAAACCGGATGGCCAAAATCGATCTTCGACATCATGTGGTAGTCGTCGACCTTCGCCTCGGTCAGCCGGATCGACTGGCCCGCCAAGTTCCCCAGCGTGACCGCCATGCCCGAGGCGGGATCCGGTCGATCCAGCACCACCCACACGCGTCCGCCAAGTTCCATGTAGGATGCCAAACGATCGGTCATGATCGATTCCAGCGGCATCGCCACCACCACCAACGGTGTCGTTTTCGGATCCCAATCGTCGCTCGAGAAAACGGGTACGGCAGCATCGTTCTTGTCTGCCGCCGTCGCCGCCGATTCGGATGATGCATCGGGGGATACGGCCGAGCCGGATGATGCCGGGTCCGTCCCCACTGAATCCTCGGCCGCCGACGGTGTGACTTCCGAATCGTTCCCCGATGACTCGGAAAGGATCGATCCAGGATCCACGAACTCAACCGTGACCTGGCGTCCAGCGTCGTCCAACGGAACTCGCTGCAGATAGTACAGAAGGTTGTCCCGGACGGCGTCGCTGTCGACGGCCGCTGGAGCCCCCAGAAATGCGATTCGCTGCTGACGCGATTCTTCCATCACCATCCAACGCACATTGTCGAAATCCACATCGTCGCCGGAAATCACCAACGCCGTCGCACCGTCCCGTGGCCGATCCATTCGAACGATCCGTGACTGTCCCGGCGGCACCTGGATCGGCATCCGACCATTGGCCAATCCCCCATCACTGGCAATTTCGGCCCCCGGAACGTTGCCAGCGGACTCGCTGCGAACCAATTCGCCCGTACCGGTCGAGTTCGATTTGGCGTCCGTGGATGATCCTGATGGCTGGGCGACCGCCGCTGCGTCCATTGCCGATTCCCAGCCGATCGCAAAGTCGGCGACGGCACTGTCCGATGCATTGGCGACGCGAACACGAACCTGATCGGTGCCTCTACCGGTGCCAGACTCACCATCCCGGTCGGACAATTCGTTGACAGCATCCGACAGCACGACTGCCGATGCGTTGGTCCGCTGTCCTGACCCCACCTGCCGAACATCCACTTGCACTTGTTCCGGCCAAGCAAACGATTGCAGACCTTCCAGCTGGCTTCCCGATTGCAGATCGCTGATCAAAATGATCGTGGCCTGATCTAACAACGCGGAATCACGTCCGGATCCATCCGCCCCCGCAACGTCCAAGTCAACCACATCATCATCGGCCGAACCCACAGCTTGTGAATCGTCGTCCGATGCATTCGGGCCAACGGTGCTGGCACCACCGGATTGCGAATCGACATCGTCGTCGGATTCACCACTGGAAACAGCAAACTCCGCCGCATACGTCAGCGCGGCGGCAGTGTCGGTCGCCATCCAAGTCGGACGAAGTTCCGCCAGCGCCGAACGGATGGCGTCTCGCCGCCCCTCAAGCGGCATCTCACCGGACTGTTCCCAACGTAGACGTGTTTGCGGTGTCCGATCGAATGTGATCAATGCCACTTGGTCGTTAGGCAGCAGATCGTTCAAGACGGTGTCCGCATGCGCCAACGCTTGTTGCCAAAGCCCCGATCGCTGCATGCTAGCGCTGGTGTCGACCAGCAATACGAACCGTCTAGCGGGAAGCTCAGCATCGGTCTGCAGCGCACTGCGCAAAAACGGCTTTGCGAAAGCCAATGCCAACAGCAACAACGCCAGTGCCCGGATCAATAACAACGGCCAATGGTCCAACCGACTTCGCCGTGTCAAACGTGGCGGGGTCGCTTCCAGGAACATCAGCGAACTGAACACCGCGTGGCTCTTCGGTTGCCGGCGGATCAGGTGGAACAGGATCGGCAGCCCGATTGCCAATGCACCGGCGAAAAAGATGGGCGCTAGCAAACTCATGATGAACGTGCTCCCGAAGCGGCACCGGCCGCCACCATTCCGGCTCGTGCAGGACCAGCCGAACGGCGTTTCTGGACACTCAGGATATGAAACAACGCCTGTTCCAGTGGCTGGTCAGTGGGCATTTCGAACAGATCAACGCCTAGCGAATCGCAAATTGTTTTCAACTGATCACGATGCTGTTGGAACTTCTGGCGATACCCGGCCCTGGCTTCCTCGGGGTCCAAATAGATCTCTTCGCCGGTTTCCATGTCGACGATCATCCCCGCTTCGGACAACTGCAATTCCATTTCGCCCGGATCCAGCACCCGCAGGATCATCACCTCGTGCCCGCGCGAGCGTAGATACGCCAAATTCGTACGCAGCGATTCGATCGGTGACAACAGGTCGGACACCAACACGATCAAACCGCGCCGCGGCACCAGCGCCGCGATCTGGCGAAGGGGTGCATCGATATCGGTTCCCTCACCCGCAACCGGTCTGGACAAAGCCACCAACACGCTTCGCAGATGCCCCGGGCGATTCCTGGCGCTGATAAAGTCGCCAAGCTTGGCGTCAAAGGTCATCAACCCGACACTGTCACGTTGCAGAGTCAAATAGTGGGCAAGCGTCGCCGCCAGTGTTTGAGCGTAGTCCAGCTTGGAATACTCCAGCGTCCCAAATCCCATCGACCGACTTTGGTCGACGACCAGATAGCATCGACGTGTCGTTTCGTCTTCGAACTTTTTGATGTAGTAGCGATCACTGCGGGCGAACAGTTTCCAATCCAGGGCCCGCAAGTCGTCGCCAACGGTGTACGGTCTGTACTCACTAAATTCGACCGAAAATCCATGAAACGGACTCCGGTGCAACCCGTTGTAAAAACCTTCGACCACCGCCTTGGCTCGCAGCGCCAGGCTCTTGATCCGCATCAACGAGACGGGATCCGATGACGCCACGTTGCGATCGGTCGATTGTCGCGGCTGACCTTTGGGCGATCCCGAGCTCACGACGTCACCGACTTGGGCACATCGCTTAGCAAGCGATCAATCACGTCCTCGATCGTCACGCCCTCGGCCTCGGCCCGATAGCTAAGCAACACACGGTGCCGCAGTGTCGGATGCGCTAGCGCCGCAATGTCGTCAAAATTCACATGCGCCCGGCCAGCCAACAGCGCCCTGGCCTTGCCGCCTAGCACCAATGTTTGGGCTGCTCGCAATCCCGCACCCCAACTGACCCAATCGTTCACGAACCCGGGCGTCCCTTCGCGTTGGGGCCGCGATGCACCGACCAACCGCACCGCATAGGCACCGACTTCGTCGGCAATCGGAACCCGGCGAACCGCTTCATGGAATCGCATCACATCGTCGCCGGTGAACAAGGGTTCGATGGGTTCCGGTTTGGACGACGTGGTCTTCAAGACAACGGACAACTCGTCGGCGGGCGGCAGGTAGTCGATCAATACGTTGAACAAGAACCGATCCAACTGAGCCTCGGGCAACGGGTAGGTCCCTTCCATCTCAATCGGGTTCTGCGTCGCAAGCACAAAGAACGGCTCTTCCAACGGATAGCGACGTCCAGCCGCGGTGACTTGGTGCTCCTGCATCGCTTCCAACAACGCTGCCTGGGTCTTCGGCGGCGTGCGGTTGATTTCATCGGCCAACAAAACATTGGCAAAGATTGGGCCGGGGACGAATTCCAGTTTCCGGCGCCCGTCAGCATCCTGTTCCAAAATCTCAGTGCCGGTGATGTCCGCTGGCATCAAATCGGGCGTGAACTGGATCCGCTGGAAATTCAGGTGGAAAATCTGAGCCACGCTGCGAACCAACAACGTCTTGGCCAGTCCCGGTGCCCCGGTGATCAGACAGTGCCCCCCCGCGAACAAGCAAATCAAAAGCTGTTCAATCACGTCATGCTGACCGACGATCACCTTGGACAGTTCCGTGTTGATCCGATCGCGGCCGTCGCGGATCTGCTGGACGACACGCGCTTCTTCTTCGACCGTCATCATGGGAGCGGACATCGGCAATTGGACCTCGATCGTTGGGCAGGATGGTGAACGGGCGGGCGAGAGATGTTGACAACGGCATTCCGAACTCGGATTCCATCTGCAACCGCCTTGTCCAATATAGCGACCCTGAAAGCCCCCGTTGCTGCACAAGCGACATTCGAAACCAAAGCGGCGGCATCTGATTCGCAGAATTTTCTGCACTCGATCCGTGCGAATGGCAGATCTGTTCGACGTCTGTGTGACAACGTGAACAATGTCGATACAGCTTTGGAAAATCGTCAGATCGGGGAAACCTAGAACCGGGTCTACAACTTGAACCCCTATTGAACGCGAAAGTTCTGTCCCACGTGAAAGTTTTACCGCGGCGATGCCCCCACGTCAGTTTCGCTCGCCAGAATTTCCGACTTCCTGCATCGCCCGAATTCGGTTTCGTTGCTAAAGCGGATTCGAAACACGGCGACTTAGCAACGAACGATCAACAAGTGTCGTTTCTTTCTTCCCCCTCTCTCTAACTCTCTCCCCCGCAAACCGCTACGCGGCGGGGGCGAGATGACTTGAATCGCGATACTGATGGATCGCTCGTTGCTTACGGAAACAGATTCTCGGCAACGATGACTTCATGCCCTGATCGAGTGGCCAGTTGGTTGTAGATCTCGTAGTCCAAGCTGTAGTTCATGAAGTGAACACTGCCATCGGCCATCGTGATGTGACAACCGCCTTCATGCCAGCTCCAATAGTGCTGCAGATGCAGGTAGTACTCGGCCGGATTGTGATTGCCTTTGAATAACCCGGCCTTTGCCGTCACGTAGTGTTCGCATTCGTCACCACCACATAGCGGCCACCCCCACCCCAGATCCTCGGGAATCGCACGTTCGCCAAATAGGATTGTTTGACTGGTGCCATCGGTGACGTCACGAAACCGCCGCGATTGGTCGGTATAGAACAAGCCGTCACCATTGCGGATCCCCTGGCAACCATAAATGGAATCCGTGATGTCCGCGTCGCTGGAACCGGCCATCCCCAAATAGTTGGTCGGATACAAATAGCCCACGTCGCCGGACCGCGGCAAAGGTCCGGTGGGCCCGCTTAGAAGCTGATCCCCGCTACGAATGTCACTGGGACACTGCAGCGTTTGGATCGGAGTCGACGCGGGGTCCGCGGCCCCCAGTTCCTGCAGATCTTTCAAGTGTTGGCCGCATGGCCCGGCACCAAAGTTGATGGTCTCGAAACGCTGAGCCTGTTCCATGAACGGCAGAGCCGCCGCCGACATTCCCCACCAGAATCCATACGGCGACGAACGGCGCGATCCGCTGGGAAACTGCTGAAACGCAGAATGGTAGTTGTGAATCGCCAAGGCAAACTGTTTCGAATTGTTCGAACAGGTCATCCGCCGTGCCGCCGCTCGCGCCGACTGGACGGCGGGCAACAACAACCCCACCAAAACGCCGATCACGGCGATCACGACTAACAACTCGACCAACGTGAACCCAGACCGTGCTCCGACGCGGGACTTGAACCGTCCCTGGGACCAGGACCGATGATATGACGACGCCGATGGGCTGCCGCTGCGACGACAAACATCTTCGACCCGCAAATTCGCATCGAAATTCGCATCGATTGGAAGGGATGCCGAGAAAGCCAATCCGTGTTTCCTGCAGGACGGATGAAATGATAAGCCGCAGCACGCCACGGTCGGAACCACGGCCGATCGGGCAACCGATGTCCGTATCATAGAGGCCTTTCCGCATCCGCGTCAAAACTTTCGACGCAAAATCACGAGGAACAGTTCCTCACGATCCTGCCTGGAATCGCAAGTCCAGCTCGCCCGCGTTTTGCTCATCCACCCGGATTCGAATCTCCAGAATCGCGCTGCCTCTGCGAGTGCTCGGTTCCATCAAGTCCTGCATCGCGGGCGACAACAAGTCTGCCTTGCCCGCCACGCCACCGTCGTCCGGTGGCCGCAGATCAGGCCCCGCCAAGTCGGATCCCGACACTTCACGCTCCAACACCACTCGGTAGGTTCCCGGCAACGGGCCATTGTCAGCCGAAAACGCATACCGTCCCCCGCTGACTGCCGTCGAAACGGCCGGTCCGGACATTCCGCCCGTGGGCAAAAACGTCACCTTGCCTTCGATGGCGTCCGGGCTAGTTGTTCCCGATACATCGACGGTGCCCCCAATCGCCTGTCGGATCGGATCGGGCGGGCGACATCCGCCCAACCCCACCATCCACACGGCGATCGACAGCGTGATGGCCGACCAATGGGTCGACCATCCAACCGGCGGCCGAAAGAATCGGACCGGTAGCCGGAATGGATCATTCACTACGATGCGGCTACTTCTTGAGCACATACGCGTAGTAGGCTCCGTACACTTCGCCGTCCGCGGTTTCGAAGGTCGCCGACATACGCGTCCGTCCGGACCGAAGCTGGGTTTCGAAAACCACCTCTGCGTCGTTCTTGCTGACCGCTGCGTCCAACGACTGATCGGCAATCTGCAGCTTCGCTTTGACGGCGTCGATTCCCTTCCCAGCCTTCGCTCGGTAAGGAGACACACCGGGCACCGATTCGCCAGGTGGCAACGACTGGTCGATCGCCGCATCGGCTTCCAATGGCCAACGTCGCAGCCGAATTTCATAGTCACCATCTTCGACGACGTTGACATTCCAGAACCCCGTGTTCGCATCACCGTTCATGGCAGCACGAACTTGGCCCTGGTTCCAAGGTGTCATCCGGGTAGTGATCCAGTCATGCGAAGTCAGCCGGGCCGGATTGTCGGCGGGATGCCCCAAGTCGATCGCGGTCGAGTTGGCAAACGAAGGCTCCAACTCAGTCCACCATGCTTCATAGAAATCGTGCAGTCGCTTCACCACCTCGGGATGCGAATCAGCCACATCGGTGGTTTGTCCTGGGTCCGCCTTGATATCGAACAACTGTTTGCCGTCGATCAGTCGGTACTGGCTGGTCATGACGGCTGACTGACGCCACTTGATGGGGTCCTTCACTCGCTGGGAATCGGTCACCAACATCCGGTCGGGCCAATCGGTCGCCGTCGAATTCAACAGCGGCACAATCGACGTCCCGTCAAACACAACGTCCTTGGGCGGGGCGATGCCGCACATATCGATCAGCGTCGGCAACACGTCGACGTACGCGGTGATCGGTTCCACATCGCGTCCGCCGCCCAGTTTGCCCTGCGGCCAATGAACAAAGAACGGGACGCGGTGGCCACCGTCGTATTGGCTACCCTTCTTGCCTCGCATGCCCGCGTTAAAAACTTTGTCGCCCGCAGATGTCCCGTTGTCCGTGGTAAAAATAAAGATCGTGTTGTCGGCGATTCGCAATTCGTCCAAGTGACGACGAAGCTTGCCGACGTTGTCGTCGATGTTGGCGATCATCCCGTAGAAGTTCGCCAGCGATACTCCTTGATCCGCGTACGGCTTGCTGTACTCGGGCGGTGAGTGCATCGGACCGTGCGGTGCATTGGTCGCGATGTAGGCCAGGAAAGGCTGGTCCGCCTCGGCACTCTTCTGAATGAACTGCTTGGCATAGTCAAAGAACACGTCTGTGCAAAATCCGGTCACCGCCGTGGGTGTGCTGTTGTGCCAATAGTGACCGCCGAAGTACGCGTTGTTCCAAAAGTCAGGCGTCTGTCCAACTCCGCCACCACCGTGACGCAGCACTTCGCCGAAACCGCGATCCTCGGGACGGTACGGATGGTTGTCGCCCAGGTGCCACTTCCCAAACATACCGGTCTGATAACCGCCCGCCTGGAACACGTCTCCCATCGTGACTTCGTTGGCTCGTAACATCGACCGCCCCATGATCGTGTGCCAGACACCGGTTCGATTGGTCCAATGCCCGGTCAGAAACGCCGAACGCGTTGGCGAACAGGTGGGGGCCACGTGGTAGTCCGCTAAGCGAACCGAATCGGCGTACAGTTGATCAATCTGAGGCGTCTTCAGGACCGGATTTCCCGTGCACGACAAATCGCCATAGCCCTGATCGTCGGTGATGACGATCACGACGTTCGGTTTGTCGGCCGCCATCACGCGACTGTGCGACAACGCCATGGCGAACGAAACCGCCATACTGGCAACCAAGCCAAAACGGAACAAGCGACGGAAAAACGGACACGGCATATCGATACACTCTTTCGATGCAAATTTCAATTTTCAAGAACCACGAACCCTGGCATTGTAAATCAAATGCAGCGATCGGGTGTCACCGCATTCCCAACACAATCGCCCGACCCGCGGCAAACCTCCCGCTCGCACGCCCCAACCGTCCGAAAACAAGATCGTCGCTAGCAGTACCAAGCCAACCGCCCAAGCCGTGACCGAAGGGGTAAAGACCTTCAACGTGTTCGTCCAATCCGTTCGTAGTACCGGCTTCAGCCGGATATCCTTGGCTCGATCAGACCCAATCCTAGGCCCCAATCCTCCGGCTAAAGAATAGCGACCAGCATAGCCGCGGACCGGGCAGAAGCTCTTTACTGTGGGACGCGCCATCGGCGATGCAGTGGGATGAACACAAAACACAAGCAGCAAACCAGCTGCGGAAGCAGCGACAGCCCTCATGCCGTTGGCCTTGGCCAACGGATTGTTTCAATGGACCGCGCTGCATTCTTTCCCTCTCCGATCGCCGGGGTTCGCGGCGATCGGAGAGGGACCAATGAATGGAGTCGCCCGCAGGCACCGTTGGCCAAGGCCAACGGCAGAAGGCTTTCGCCTCTCCGAGGCTGTTGTAAACCGGTACTATGAACGGCGCCCACGCATCCGTTTGTGACCGGCTGGATGTTTACCGGTTACCGATTTGGATCCGACACTTGTGGGTGACGGCCAATTGTTTGCTGCATTCACACGAAGGCCAGTTCCCCAGTGGCATGTATCCTGTCGGATCCCAGCTGGTACCTGAAGAAAGTCTGAGAATCGTAAACCACGAATCACACAGATCACACGAATAAACCAGCCTGGGTGTAGTTTGAATTCGTGTCATTCGTGTGATTCGTGGTTCAAACGCCTTCGTTGCGATGATCGGCACACGTCTACACAAGCCTTGTAGTCGAGCACCGCCATGGAGCGGTGGAGCCCGGCTCAACACACGCACGATCATTCATGTCGCAGACGACGATCGATGCCCCTCAACGTGATCGTCCAATCCGTTCGTAGTACCGGCTTCAGCCGGATATCCTTGGCTCGATCAGCCCTGGTCCTGGGCCCCAATCCTCCGGCTAAAGACAGCGACCAGCATAGCCGCGGAGCGGCAAAACCTCATTACTGTAGCGCGCGCCATCGGCGATGCAGTGGGATGAACACAAGCAGCAAACCAGCTGCGGAAGCAGCGACAGCCCTCTGCCGTTGGCCTTGGCCAACGGCATTGTTTCAATGGACCGCGCCTCATTGGTCCCTCTCCGATCGCCGCGAACCGCGGCGATCGGAGAAGGGCCAATGAATGGAGTCGCCCGCAGGCACCGTTGGCCAAGGCCAACGGCAGAAGGCTTTCGCCTCTCCGAGGCTGTTGTAAGCCGGTACTACGAACGGAGCCCACGAATCCGTTTTTGACCGGCTAGATGTTTGCCGGTTACCGACGTGGATTCGTAACTTGTGGGTATTGGCCAAATTGATAGCCGCATTCACACGAAGGCCAGTTCCCCAGTTGCATTTAGCCTGTCGGATCTCAGCTGGTACCTAAAGAAAGTCTGAGAATCGCAAACCACGAATAACACAGATCACACGAATAAGCCAGCCTGGGTGTAGTTTGAATTCGTGTCATTCGTGTGATTCGTGGTTCAAACGCCTTCGTTGCAATGATTGGCACCGGTCCTCACAGGCCTTGTAGTTGAGCAGCGAGATGAAGCGGTGGAGCCCGGCTCAACACACGCACGATCATTCGTGTCGCAGACGACGATCGATGCCCCTCAACGTGTTCGTCCGCTCCGTTCGTAGTACCGGCTTCAGCCGGATATCCTTGGCTCGATCAGCCCTGGTCCTGGGCCCCAATCCTCCGGCTAAAGACAGCGACCAGCATAGCCGCGGAGCGGCAAAACCTCATTACTGTAGCGCGCGCCATCGGCGATGCAGTGGGATGAACACAAGCAGCAAACCAGCTGCGGAAGCAGCGACAGCCCCATGCCGTTGGCCTTGGCCAACGGATTGTTTCAATGGACCGCGCTGCATTCCTCCCTCTCCGATCGCCGCGAACCGCGGCGATCGGAGAAGGACCAATGAATGGAGTCGCCCGCAGGCACCGTTGGCCAAGGCCAACGGCAGAAGGCTTTCGCCTCTCCGAGGCTGTTGTAAACCGGTACTATGAACGGCGCCCACGCATCCGTTTGTGACCGGCTAGATGCTTGCCGGTTACCGACGTGGATTCGTAACTTGTGGGTATTGGCCAAATTGATAGCCGCATTCACACGAAGGCCAGTTCCCCAGTGGCATTTAGCCTGTCGGATCTCAGCTGGTACCTAAAGAAAGTCTGAGAATCGCAAACCACGAATCACACAGATCACACGAATAAGCCAGCCTGGGTGTAGTTTGAATTCGTGTCATTCGTGTGATTCGTGGTTCAAACGCCTTCGTTGCAATGATTGGCACCGGTCCTCACAGGCCTTGTAGTTGAGCAGCGAGATGAAGCGGTGGAGCCCGGCTCAACACACGCACGATCATTCATGTCGCAGACGACGATCGATGACCCTCAACGTGTTCGTCCGCTCCGTTCGTAGTACCGGCTTCAGCCGGATATCCTTGGCTCGATCAGCCCTGGTCCTGGGCCCCAATCCTCCGGCTAAAGACAGCGACCAGCTTAGCCGCGGACCGGGCAGAAGCTCTTTACTGTATGGCGAGCCATCGGCGATGCAGTGGGATGAACACAAGCAGCAAACCAGCTGCGGAAGCAGCGACAGCCCTCATGCCGTTGGCCTTGGCCAACGGATTGTTTCAATGGACCGCGCCTCATTAGCCCTTCTCCGATCGCCGGGGTTCGCGGCGATCGGAGAAGGACCAATGAATGGAGTCGCCCGCAGGCACCGTTGGCCAAGGCCAACGGCAGAGTGCGTTCGCCTCTCCGAGGCTGTTCTAAGCCAGTACTACGAACGGAGCCCACGCATCCGTTTTTGACCGGCTAGTGACTGGTCGGCTTGGATTCGTCGCCTAGCTTTGCTGGCGTCTGACCGTTGACTTGTAGGAAACGTTTGGGATTCGGGGCTATCGCTGGTTTTTGAATTGCCGAAGGTGGCTCCGAACAATCAGCCGCTGGCCGTCACGCCCGGCGGTGCTGCGTGATTGCCGGATCGGCGTCGCTTCGCTCCTTGATCCGGCCTACGTTGCTACTTTGCTAAGCCGATAGCGCTTTTGGAAGAAGCGGAGTTGACGTTCGGATTGGCGACGTCGCACCTGCAAAACGCGATTTGCGTTTCGTGTCCGCCCGCAAATGAATTCCGGTCGAACTCGGCGGTCGTCGCTATCGCAGATAGTTCAACTGAACCATTGCTTCGTAGTCGAACTGTTCGTCCAGACCGTCTCGCAGTGGCACCGAGATGCCGGGCGACAGCACCAACTTGTCTCCAATCAACAGGTGGGCTCCGACCGTTGCATTGACGATATTGAAATTCGATTTCAGATTTTCGTACGTCAGTGTTCCGTTGCCGACCGAGTCGGAATCTTGCATCGTGCCGGTGTAGTGAAGCTCGGCGTTGGCGATCACCTGCCGCAGTGGAGCACACCGGTTGCGATATAGCACGCGATTGCCGGCGACATCAATGTGCACCAGACTGGCATCGGTAAAGGTTCCCAGTTTGGGCAGGTCACCGCCGGTCAAACTGCCAAAGACCGGGTCGCCATTGGTTGCAAAGTCACCTTGGATGTAACCCTGGAAAGTCGTATCCGCACTCTTCCGCACGAACAGTCCCGTGAACGGTAAAAGGTGAACCGTCCGGTTCCGAATCTCTAAAAGCTTTTCGCCGTTTTGTCGCAGTACGGTGTCGTCAGCCGTGGGAACATTGATCCCCAAACCGCCGCTCCAGATAAAGCGATCGTTCCGCAGCAGAATGCCTTTACTGATGACCGTGAAGTTCCCAAACTCGAAGTCTCTTGCTTCGGCCTGGGCCAGATCTTGGTTGCTGGAATAGGTGCCCGCCATCGGCAAGCGAAACTCGACCGACACCAGGTCGTCGACCAAGATTCGTTCCATCCCTAGCACATAGCGACTGACATCGCCCAGTCCGCCAAAGGCATCGTTGAAAAAGTTATAGTTGGCAAAGAACCGATCGCGAACATCGGGGCTGAAGTTTTCGGACAGCTTGACGCGGCGAGACGCAACGCCCGGGCCCGGCACAGGACGAACCTTCGTGCTGGTTCCGTTCAGCGTTGACGAATAACTGTATTCGACCAACCACATGTCGCCGTTTGTAAACGTCCCGTCGACGGGCGTGTCACCCGACGCAACGAAGGTGTAGGTCGCCGAACCACCGTCATAGGTAAACGAAGCCCCCGGAGATGTCGGGGCGTCGCTGGGCGGAATCGGTTCCAACAATGAAAACGTGTCGGCAAGACTATCGCCCGATCCGTCCATCCCCATCCCGCCGGTGAACAGGTCATTGGCGAAAGTATCGGACCCAACCTCGAACGCGAGGATCGCTTGCGGGTCGCCACTGCCGCCCATGATGATGACGCCCGGAAGATGCTGGCTGAAACCAACGGTTTGCGACCCAACAAAGTTCGAATACGCTCCGCCGTAGAAGTCGCCCATCATATTCGGCGCCGAGGAAAATGAATTTCGTACGGCTCCGGCACTCGCCTGCTGTCGCGGCGAAATGTTGGCGTTGTTCAGATTGTTGATCGGCGGCGGTTGCGGCGGCAAAAGATCATCGATCGGCGCCCCCGGATTCAGGTTCAGCGGTTGTGGTTGGGAAAGCGGCTGCGGCTGACCTGGCGATGGTGCCTGTCCCTGAATCGATTGTCCCTCGATCGATTGCATCGGTGCGGGCTGCAGCGGAGTCGGTTGTGGTACCTGCGATTGCGTTTGGACGACCGGCGATTGGACGACCTGCGATTGGTACTGGTCGCTGATCCGAGCCACCGCGGTGCGGCGAACACGGCTGTCACGATCCTCTGCGATCACGCGTCCCGATCGGTCCAGCGTTTCGGCTGCTAAATCAACGACCTGGCCAAAACCTACCTGGCCAAAAGCCAAGGCCAATAGGGACGCGAGCGACGCTCTTTTTGCCGAACTCGGCAAATCTCGAATGAACTTCGATGGAAACATCACTACGCATCCTGCAAATTAACCGGACCTGTCGAAACAACCGCTACCCCCTATCTGATCGGCACACCCCCCTTGTTAATCTAGTTACAAACCACACCACCAGACCGATCTACTTGATCGCAAAACTGAACGCAAACCTCCCATCCCGCCCCTAACGCCCAGTCACCCGTGCGATTGGCGGTGGAGATTCCCGAGCAGCACGCCAGCGGACGGCGCCGCAGCGCCCGTCCACAAACCCAAAGTGAAACGATGCCAGTGGCGGCGATCGGTCAGCGTGTGGTCAGCGGCAAAGTCAGAGTTCGCAGCAGGTAACCCGGGCTGGCTGTGGGGTGCTGTGGCATTCCCTCGGCTTCGGATTCTCGCGACACACGGCGTGACACATAGTCGACCAGTTCTGTGATCGAAATGACTCCATCACCGTTTCCGGTGGAATCACGACCAAGCGAGTCAACGCTCTGTGCAGCACGCGCTGCGCCATTTGCAGGCTCGCGGTTGATCGAAGATTCGTCCATTTGATCCGCTTTGCCGCCCAACGCATCGACCATCGTCGCGGTGAACCGTCCCATCCTTGATTCGCGTTGTTCCGCCGCTTCCTCGTCACCCTCACTAGCGGTCAGGGTCAGCACGACATCGTCCTGCAAGAATCGCAATGCACTTTTCAGGTCGTCCGTCCGCATCAGCGGTTGCACAGCACCGCTGTGGCAGGAGTCCAGGATCGCCAGTTTGCGACAGGGCAACTGTGCCAACGACGCGAGGTCACTGAACGCGATGCAGTCATCGTATCGATCATTCATCAAGTCGTTGTAGCGGGCGTCGGCGGTCACGAAGTACCACTGGTTCGTCCGCCGATCTCGAAGCCCGTGACCGCACAGATACATGATCACCAAGTCGTCCGGTGACACCACCGGACGCAGTCGGTCCGCTGCATCGCGAGCGAAGACACGCCATAGCGGACGCGTCGCATCCGTATCGACCAATTGATCGGCACTGGTCTGGTACAGCAACGCGGACTTTTCACGGAACAAGTTCACGACGGTACCGGCGGCGCCGGCGGCAAAATCCAGCGACTGGATCTGTGGATCGCGATAGCTGCCCACGCCGATCGCCAACACGTGCAATCGGGGCTTCGCTCTGGAGACGTCACTGGGTTGATGATCGAATTCCACCAGCACACGGTCCACCGACTCGGCTTCCGTCGCAGCCAGAATTTCTAACTGCAACTGTCGATCCTGTGGCAATCGAAACTTCCACCGATAGATCGCCGCGTTGGACTGATCGGTATCGGCGGACTCAGCCGGATTGCCCGCCGCGTTGGCTGCCTCGGCTGCACTGGTCGATCCGGCTGCGATCATCGGGGTTTGGACCAATTCGCAGCTAATCGCTGGCACTCCGCTGACGAATGCCTTCGGCTTGACCAAGCTGGCCCCCAGTGGGACATCGATCGACGCTTCGACAACCAATTCGTCCCCGACGATCTTCTCGCCAGCCGCTGGCTTCAACAGTCGAATGGTCGGCTTGCTTTCGTATTGGTTGACGATCGCACCTTGACCAGCCGCGGGACCGATCTGGCTGACGGTTTGCCGCATCGCCTCCGGCAGACTGCCAGCCGCCAGCAATCGACGCATGATGTCGGGGCGTTCCAGTTGTTTTCTGAACTGCGCAGCCCGAAAATACTCTACCTCGTTGTCACGCCCACGGTTCAACTGCCATCCAAAATTCTGGTGCCCGTTGAATGACGCGTCGTAATAACCGGCGGGCGTCCACCATGCCCATTCGCGATTTTGGTCAACAAACAGCGTCGCGATGGGCCGCCAAGCCGGCAAACTGTTGAAATGCGGACCGGCTGATCGCAAACGTTTGAACTTCAGTTCGACCATCACGTCGAACGGCAGATCCAACAAGCGATCACGCATCGCAGCCACGTCCGATTCGGCAAACAATTCTCCATCGTGGTTCACCCAGCCGATCGAAACCAATTCGTCACCACCGCGAACGCCGCGAAAGTACAGCGGACCGTCCTCGCGAACTCCACTAGCGATCAACGCATCGGATTCCAATTCGAACTCGCATCCCCACCGATTGACCATCGGGGTGGCGGTGTCGATGTCCTGAAGGTTCCATAGCGAGACCGTCGCGTCTTCGGCGGCGCTGACCAAATACTTCCCGTCGGACGAAGTGCCCAGCGAAGTGACCGCGCCATTGTGGTCACGCATCTGCCGGACCAGCACAGGTGGATCGGCGTCGTCGGCTCGGTACGCATAGATGTTGTTGTTGCGGTCTGTCCCCACGATCACCAACCCGGGCATCGTCGCGATCGCGGTTGGCGAACCGTTCAAATGTTGAACCAGCGGCAGGGTGCCGCGTGCCTGATCCGATTCGAAGAACTGAAACGGTTCTTTTTCGGGGTCGCCAATTCGCCACATGTTGGGCAAGCGTTGGGCAGGAACAAAAGCATCTGCGTCGATGTCCGCACCGCCCCGCAGTTTGCTCTCGGACAAATCGAACACATCGTCGAATTCGCCACCTTTGCTGTGCCCCATCGCAATCTGGTACGAATCACCATCCTTTGCAAACGCCACCCGGCGAACCACATCGACCGGAGTCTTCAATCGCTTCGGCGGCGAATCATCCAAGGCACCACCAGTGTCATACGAAAACCAGTGCACTTCGTTGCCCTGCGAAACCAGAACCTCCCGTCTGGATTCGTCGATCACACCGGCTCGGACCAAACCGTCCACGCGGCGACTGCTGACCAAGGTCGGCTTTCCTTTGCTGATGTCCCATGTTTGCAATTGGGCGCCTTCGTCCCCCACCGCGTCGGTACCAAAAAACAATTGGTCCCCGGAATCGCTGAGCTGAACGAAGTTGGGCGCAGCATCCGGTCGAAACGATTCGAACGATGCGATTGACCCGTCGCGGAAAGTCCACACACCGATCGTTCCCGCCCAATCACAGGACGCCAATCGACGACCATCATCGGTGGCGGACATCGATCGCACATGTTTCAAATGGACCAAGTTCGTCAACAGATCCGAGGCCCCGGTGACCATATTCACACGCTGCAATTGCCAGCCCGCATAACCGTTTTCGCCGGGGCCGGTATAGCGGGGAACCACCACATAGTCATTGCCGACGAAGGTGGTCGGTACGAAGGCGCGTCGATCGGCCGCCGCCAATGCCGCCGCCACAGGTCCCGAATAAGTCTGGCTGTCCGCAGCGACCAACACCTTGGGCAACCAGAACCCAGTGGTCGTATCGGGCTGCCACAGGATCAATTTGCCCTCCACATCGGTTGATACCAAACGCACGGCATCCCCCGGTGCCCAGCCCACCGAAACGACGTTCGATCGATGTCCGGTTTGATCGTCAAACAGAGTTCGCTGCAGATCCCCGCTGGCCACATCCACCACTCGGATTTCGCCCGCACCACCGGACGCCCCATATCCGGCAAACGCCAACTGATCTCCCTTCAAGGTCGCTGCATAAATCAATCCACGTGGCCCGCGTGTCACAGGCCATCGAATCGTCCTCCGGTGCATCCATCCGCTGCTGCCGATGTCGGACCGCCGCCACACATGAACTTCCTTGTCTTCACCGGCGGTGATCAACGTGCGTCCACCGTCACTCAAATCCATCGAACGAATGACGCCGGTATGACCGTCGAACGACAATCGCAAAAGCGGGGCGGATCCCGCGATCGGAGCCAATTCATTGTTTCCTGGTTCACCACCACCGTCGGCCCGCTGGTCGGCTGACGACTCAGGGGGCAAACGATCTTCACCCGGCAATTGCGACGGATCCGCCTGACCCGGCAGATCGGATTCGCTTGGCAAACCGGACGGATCAAGCGGCTTGGGCTGGTCGGGTCCCGCTTGTCCGGGCAATTGGGATTCATCGGGCAGATGGGTCTGTGCGTGGGTCGATAGAACCGCCCCCGTCGTCAACCAAGCAGCCACCAAGCAGCCCGCCACCACCGATCGCAATCCCGTCGCGATGTTTGAATTCATTTCCAATGTCACATGCACTGCCAAAACCGAACGAATGAACCAGAAAAGTCGCTCGCTTGCCTCACTGAATCATCAAGCGCCCTTGGGTTCATGGTATCGTAGCAGCGGACGCCATGCTGGACCATTTCGACGGAGCTTTCGAATGACGCGACATCTTGTACCCTGCCTCTTTCTAGGTTGCCTGATCGCCAGTGCGTTGACGGCCCAAGATTCGCCCACCATCGAAACCGCGCCCGATCCAACGACGCCAACGACATCGCCCGCCGGTTCCGCGATGTCGACATTGTTTTCGCCCGCTCGCGCCCCCAAGCGAAAAACGATGGGATTGCTGCAACGCAGTTTCCTGGATCTGGCGGACCAAGGCGATCAAGAACTGGAGGTCGCGATCGTCGTCGACGGCACAGACAGCATGACCAGCGAATTGGCGGGCGTTCGTCAATCGATCCACCAAATGTTGGCCGACCTGCGACGGTACCGAAACAACGACGTCCGCGCCGCAATCGTCGTCTACCGCGACGCGGGTTCGCCGTCGGGCGAAATCGTCATCCCTAGCAAACAGTTTACCGCCGATGACGAACTGATCGCGAAAGCTGTCGAAGCACTGTCGCCCGAAAGCGGCGCTCCATTTTTTCACGAACTGCCCGACCTGGGGATCCACGCTGCGATCACCGAACTGGAATGGTCCGACGATGCATCGATTTCCAAATGGATCTTGATGTTCGGTGACGCTCCGCCCTACGCGGCCGCATTCAAAGACCCCAAGAACAAAGCGTTTCGGCGATTCGACACGCCGTTGTTGGTTGCCTTGGCAAAGTCCAAGAACATTCGTGTCAATTGTGTGCTGTGTACCAGCAACCAGAATGTGTCGCGTTCGTACGACACCGCCATCAACCAAACACGCACCTTCTTTGGCGCCTTGGCCCAGGGTACCGATGGGCTGATGCTGGACATGTCTTATCCCGAAATTCGCACGGCGATGATCGACGCGGGTAAACAGCCCGATGTCGCTTTGGCAGCGATCCAGCCGATTGCTGCGATCGATTTGGCCGCGGTCCGACGAGACAACCTTGCCGCATCGCCCCATTCGGATCCTGTCCGCATCGCCGTCTTGCCCCACTTGCCACTGAATCAGATGACGTTCGATGCGTCCAACCAAGCGGTGCAGGTCTCGACGGCCCTGCGGTCGCAACTCGCTAGCGTCGCGGGAGTCCAAGTGGCAAGCCCGCGTGACATCAAAAGCCAACTTCGCCGGCTCCGCGCCGAAGGCCTTAGCGACACCCAAGCGATCCGCGGTCTGTCGTCGCGTCTGGGTGTCGACTACGTGGTCTGGGGGTCACTCGCCTCCGATCAAGCGACGTTCCAAACCACCACCTATCACCGCGACAATGGTCAACACGCCATCCCCATTCGCTTGGCCAAGAACGGTGGCGATGTCGCCTACGCACTGGTAAAGGCATCCTCTGCACAAGCTCCTGACGATGTTGCGTTGGCCCAGCTGGTCAGCCGCATGACGGCTCAAAAATCGGCGCTGACCGCACCCATGTCCAAGGACGCTGCCACCAATAGTCACCTGCTGCGTGCGCTCGAATCGCTGGACCAGGCACTGCAGTACGAATCGGGCAGCGAGGATTCGGTGCAACTGTTGCAAGAGGCCGACTTGGCTAGCCAAAACGCAATCAATGCCGACAAGAAGAACGCGATCGCCCACTGGTTGCAGTCCAACGTCGCCTACAACCAAGCGTCGCGGCTGTTCCAAACGGGCCAGCGTGATGCAGCATCCAAACGGATGGATCAAATGCGATCCTCTCTCGGGCGTGCGATGCAGTTCCGTGAATCCATCGCCAACCCAAGCTTGATCACCGAAATCGAAGCCGATTATTATCTACTGGAATCTCGCGAACCCGACAAAGCGGCTCAGCAATACCTGAAGATGACCGCCGACGACCAACCGCTGGCGACTCAATTGCGCGGACATTGGATGCTGGCCGGCTTGTATGCTGGGGATTGGGGAAACGCTCAACTGCCGATCGTCGACCCCGCCAAAGCACGCGAACATGTCGTCCAAATCATGGCCAACTGGCCCGACAGTCCCGAAGCCGAACTGCTGAAAACCTGGCTCCGCTGGGACGACACCCAAGAGAAAACTGATTTCAATTTCTTGCCCCAAGTCAACGCCGGCCTCGTTGGCGCCTGACTAGAATCACACTCCACGCTCGATGCCCCATCGACGTGGATCCCGCCTTCGCATCGTTTCCCACCTTTTTGCTAACGAGCTGTTTCCATGAACCCTACCGCCGATCGCCGTCTGTTCCTGCAAGGCGTTGCCGCACTGTCCGCATCCGCGTTGTCTGCAAACGCGATGTCATCCCCTGCCGCTGCGGCAGAGAAAACGGATGCCAACAGCCGTGTATCCATCGGAATCATGGGCACCGGTTCACGCGGCAGTGCGATCTCCAAGGGCATGCTGAAACTAGGCAGCGTCGACATCGCCGCGGTTTGCGACGTCGACCAGGCGGCCGCACAGCGAACCGCTGACTCGATCGCGAAGTCCCAAACCAAGCGTCCCGAAGTGTTCAGCGACTTCCGCCAAATGCTCGACCAAGATTCGATCGACGCCATCGTCTGCGCAGCCCCCAACCACTGGCATGCTCCGGCGACGATCATGGGATGCCAAGCGGGCAAACATGTCTATGTCGAAAAACCCTGCAGCCACAATCCGGCCGAAGGCGAGATGGCGATCCAGGCCGCTCGCGCTGCCAACCGTGTGGTGCAAATGGGCACCCAACGCCGCAGTTGGCCCGCGATCATCGAAGCGGTCGATCGGATCCACTCGGGGACCATTGGCGAAGCACTCTATTCGCGATGCTGGTACAACAATCGCCGACCTTCGATCGGACATGGAACCGAACAAACACCGCCCGACGGATTCGACTGGGACCTGTGGCAGGGACCTGCCCCACGCGTCGCCTTCAAAGACAATGTCGTCCCCTACAATTGGCACTGGAATTGGCTGTGGGGCAATGGCGAACTGGGCAACAACGGCGTTCACGCCATCGATGTCGCACGCTGGGGACTGCAGGCCACCTACCCCGAACGCGTCACTGCCGGTGGTGGCAAGTACCGTCACGATGATGACCAAGAAACGCCTGACACGATGATGGTCACCTACGACTTCCCGGACAAAAAGACCATCACCTGGGAAGGACTTAGCTGGTCGCCGTTGGGGCCGCACGGATCCCGATTCGGGCTCAGTTTTCATGGCACCGAAGGCTCCATCGTCATCAATGGATCCGGATTTGTGCTTTACGACATGAAGGACAAACAGATCGATCAGCAAACCGGCGCAGGCGGAGATCAGGACCACTTTGCCGATTTCGTTGACGCAATTCGCAACGACCGTCGTCCGAATGCGGATATCGAAATCGCACACCAAAGTACACTGCTGTGCCACCTGGGCAACATCGCATACCGAACCGAATCGGTGCTGCACACCGATCCGCAAAATGGCCGGATCGTCGATAACCCCGACGCAGCGAAACTGTGGTCGCGATCGTATGCTGATGGCTGGCAACCCAAGGTCTAAATAGCCTTCGGTCAAAACAGAAGGTTGTCGTTCCAGTTCGGGATTCCAGTTCAGTGTTCCGCGAACGTTCGCGGACAGGGTCTGGCCGCGTGCCCGATGCGTCACCGTTTGACAATCGCTAGAAAACTTGATGAACGGATATCCAACACGGTGCCACGCAGATCCCCCCAACCTGGACCACTGGATTCGGCTTCCTCGGTAATAGGGCCCTGGCAGCAACCGGTCTCTGCGTTGGCAGGCAACACAGCTCGGCCGCCAGTTCACGTGGTGGTTGCTGTCTTGGCAAGCATGTTGCTATTGGTCGCAGTCGTCACGGCGGCGGCTCCGTACAACTGGATCGCCAATCTGCTAGCGGAACTAAGGCTGCAGCAGTGCATCGCAATCTTAATCGTCGCTGCCTTGACAGTGCTTCGGCGTCAATGGATCGTGTTGACCATCCTGCTGATGACACTTTCGATGCATGCTCCCGCGATCTTTTCAGGGATCGGGCTCAGTTCGGCGTCAGCGCGTTCGTCGGGACCTAGCAACCGGGCCGTCCGCGATGCAGCACCATGGACCATCACCGTGGTGAATGCGTTGATTTCGAACCAACGACATGGGGAAGTGATTGCGGAAATTCTGCAGTCCGATCCAGACGTCTTCGTGGTGATCGAACTCAGCCACGAACTGTCCGACAAGATTTCGGCTCACACCGAACATTGTTACCCGCATCGCATGACCCGTCCGATCAGTGATCACGCCTTTGGCATCGGGATCTTTTCCAAACATCCGATTTCACACAGCGAGATTTTTTCGTTCGCTCATGAAATCGATTCGATCGCCGCAACGATCGATATCGATGGGCGAAAGTGCCGCGTTTATGCAACGCACCCGTTGCCCCCGGTCAGCGAGTTCAACTTCAACCAGCGAAACGATCATCTAACTCGCTTGGCTCGGAAGATTCTTACTGATCGCAAAACATCGCCTGGTCTGCCCACGGTCGTCGTGGGTGACATGAATGCGACGCCTTGGGCGCCCGCGCTGAGTCAATTTTCAAACACCACTCGACTTCGACTCGCTAACGTCGGTCTCGATTGGACGCCCACGCACTACAGCGGCCCCAGCTGGTTCCCTTTCGGAATCATGATTGATCACGTGCTGATCAGTCCAACGCTAACGTGCCTATCCAAAACAGTGGGCAAAAACGTCGGATCGGATCACCGATCGGTGACCTGTACGCTTGGTTGGTAGTTGCGGCCCGCTGCGAAACCGCTTGCGATCAAACACGCAGCATTCCCACCGCGGTCGCCCGCAATGTGGCGCATCATTCAATGCGACCCTGACGTCGACTCTGGACCGCCAGCAACACGACGGCCCCGATCACCGATCCAATCCAACCGCTGGACTGAATCACCGAGCCGCCGGTCAAGAAGTACCCGATCATTCCACCGACGAGAGATCCGGCGATCCCCAAGCCCATCGTCCGTAGGCACCCCAGCGACTGCACGCCAGGCATCATTGCACGAGCGATCAAGCCCACCAGAAAGCCAAACAGGATCCAACCAATCAACCAAAACATGAACGTTACCTAGGTGTTGTTGTAAACAAAGGTAGCCTTCGCAAGCTCGAAAGTGTTCTCAACGATTCAAACGCGTTAGCCACAACCCACTCAGAGAACAATTCCCGTACCAACGTCGCTTAGAAACGCAAAAAACGCACGAACACCGACTACACCAGGTCCCAAATCAACCAAGCAAGTCAAAAACCAACCACCGATACCAATTCCCTCGCTCGCAGACGCCATCCAATGAGCCGCCAGCCCATCAGACGCCACGCGATAGCGTCGGTTCCTAAGTGCGGCTTGCTCATGCCTCACACGATTCTTCTGTCCCACAGCCCCCTCACCCAACGCCGTTAAGGAAATTTTTCGAGTGAATTAGGTAACCAGGATAGCTTTTGGAGGGCCATAAATGAAATAAGCCAGGCTCCCCCCAAAATCCTCGACTACACCGTCGAAAGAAAAGGAGCCTGGCTATGAGTAACAGTGGCAAGGATGCTGCTTCGAAACAGAAGCAATCAATGACTCAAGGTGAACAGCTGGCCAAAGCGATTCGCTGGATCGCCAACGACCAATTATTCGCAAAGGTTCGTGTTCACGGCAATGCCAATTGGGTGCCGACTCACTTGATGCAGGTCGCAATTCTATGGGTTTGGAGTAGTCAATCATTGCTCGTCGAATCCACCAAAGACGCGATCAAAAGTGTCGAGAGCTTATTCGGTACGACCGGGATTCATTCGTATCAGACGCTGATCACTGCACTGCAGAAGTACACCGAGCAAATCCTTCCGCCACTGGTCCAACGAATGCATCATTTGATGGAGAAGACAGATCAAGCAAGTTTTCGCATTGGGATTTGGTTGGTGTTGGCCGTCGACGGTTCCCGCTTGGATGCTTGCCGAACCCTGGCCAACGAGAAGCGGTTCTGCAAGCCAAAGAACAAAAGGGGATCGAAGAAGAACAAGAAGAACAAGAAGAACAAGCGTGGTCGACACGCCAACAAACGAAAACCGGTGAGCAAAAAGAAGAACTACAATCCGCAGCCCGTCGGTCCTCAAGTCTGGCTTACGCTACTGTGGCATGTCGGACAGCGATTGCCATGGGCATGGAAAATCGGACCGAGTTATTCCAGCGAACGAGCCCATCTGTTGGAAATGCTGAATGCTTTAGACCTACCGAAAAACACGCTCATCTGCGGTGATGCTGGTTTCGTCGGCTACGACTTTTGGAACGCGATCGACAGCCACGGCCATCACTTCCTGACGCGTGTCGGAAGCAATTGTCGCTTCCTGAAGCAACTTGGACGGGTTCGCGAACGTGATGGCATCGTGTACTGCTGGCCGAAAGAAAAACAGCAACGCAAGCAGCCGCCGTTGGTCCTTCGGCTACTTCGCTTTCACGACGGACGTGGCGAAGTCTATCTCGTCACCAACGAATTGAACTTACGCAAGTTAAGTGATTCGCGTGCTGGGGAAATTTATCGAAAACGCTGGGGAATCGAAGTGCAATTCCGATCCTTAAAGCAAACTTACGGTCGTTCGAAACTGCTCGGGCGAACGCCGGATGTCGTCGAGCACGAGTTAACCTGGTCGCTTGTCGGTCTTTGGATGGCGCAGTTACTTGCGCTTCGCGAACAAATCGATCGGATCGAACCGGCGGCTCAAACGAGCGTCGCGATGGTGTTACGAATATTGCAAAACATCCTGCACTGCCCCAACGAGATACCCGCGCGGGGCGAATCGCTTCGGAGTCTCTTGGCCGGTGCGTTGACGGATACATACGACCGCGCAAGTAAAAAGAAAAGTCGCAACTACCCACGCCGAAAAGAGGAACCCCGGACCGGCCCACCCACAATTGAACTCGCCACCGCAGAGCAACAGAAGCTTGCCAAAGCTACACTGGACCTCTCAAATGCAGCATGAAAAATTTCCTTAACGGCGTTGCCCCTCACCCCAACCCTCTCCCCCAGATTCAATGCGAGCAGAACTCGCATTCAATCCGGGGGAGAGGGGGCAAAATGTGTCGATCGCACAACTCACGGTTTTCCCGAATTAGCAACCAACCAACTGCCACGCTATCAGCCGCCACGCGATAGCGTCGGTTATCACACGCGGCTTGCTTATGCCTCGTCCGATTCTTCCGCCAATCCGGGGGCAGAGGGGGCAAATTGTGTCGATCGCACAACTCACGGTTTTGCCTGCGTCAACTCGCAGCACAACGAATCAGCCGAACGTATTCGCTGCGGGGTCGGCACCGCCTTGGTGTGGATAAATGTCACGGTACAGCAGAAACAACGATCCGAACGACACTGGCAAAAACAGGATCGCGGGGACATAGCACATGCACGCCAGTGCGAACGAGATGATCATCAGCAGTGCAAAGAACCATACGATGCCCCATAGGTTCTTTCTCACACCTTGGATGCTCGCCTTGATCGCTTCCATCGCCGACAAGTTCCGGTCTGCGATCAACTGAAACGTAAAGATGAACGGCAGAGTGATGACGATGTTGGCCATCAGCATCAGCGGGTACATCAGGAAGATCGCGACGGGAAACGAAGGCGGCTGATTGTTCTGGGCAGCCTGAGCGAAAGTAGGCATGATCAACACCGCCATCGCGATCATGAACGGAATCATTACCACCATCGTCAACGCAATCAGACACAACGTGGCGATGAACGACTCTTTGAAGAAATCAAATCCCTTGAACACCGTCCCAAACTCTACCTTCTCGCGCCGTTCCAGTGATAGATAGCACAGGTAGATCCCGACCAACATCGGCCCCAGGATCAAACCGAATGGGACGACCGATCCAATCAGAATTCCGCCAAAGGTGATCCCTAGGAACAGCCAATATTGGTCCCCCAGCATCCGCCAACTACGCTTCAATAAGCCGATCGGACGGATGGCAACGCGGCGGATGTCCGTGTCGTTGATGGGGATGGAAGTGGTCGGTGCATAAGGATTGGCTTGGCTCATCTTGATCCTTTCAGGTCCAAGAAACTTGGACGACGTGATGCTTAGGACTGAGCGAAAAATAAGAGTCCGCCCCCTTTTGTGCGAAGCACCCGAGGGGCCCGTTCCCGGCAAACGGGGCCGGACACTTTTTTCTCGCACGATCCGTATCATACTGCACGCCGTCGCGGCGATGGTGCACGATCATCCGCTGGTCGCAACAACGTCCAATCGCCAACTCTGTGTCGGTTAAACTAGTGGAAGCTTCTCGGAGCCCCGGTCTACCTGGCAGCCCACCGCAACCCATGCTCCGCACCGCTCACCATCATCCCAAAAATGGCGACAAGATGAAAATTGCACTCTGGATCGTGACCGTCGCCAGCCTGTTTTGCTCGGCAGCGGCCCAGGCCCAACAACGGCCCAACGTTCTGTTCATCGCGATTGACGACATGAACGACTGGACCGAATTCCTGGACGGACACCCGCAAGCGAAAACGCCCAACATGGCGGCGCTGGCGCGTCGGAGTGTCAATTTCACCAACGCTCACTGCGCCGCTCCCGCCTGTTCGCCCAGCCGCAACGCCTTGCTGTTCGGTGTCGAACCCTTCCATTCCGGTCTGTACCCGTTCTACGACCTCGACAAAGTTCCCGAAGAAGTGCTGGCACCATTCACCAGCCTTCCGACTCTGTTTCGGTCCAACGGGTACCAGACGTTCGGAGCCGGGAAGATCCACCACAGTTCGAAACAACGGCCCGACGAATGGACCGATTATCATCAACGCAGCGTGCACGCACTGCACTACAACGCTGCCGCCGGCTACCAACAAGGCGATTCCCGCAAGATGGCGTTTTGCCCCACGACGGATCCCGTCGAAGTGCATCCCGATTACCAGGTCGCGTCCTACGGGATCGACGTCCTTGGCCAACAGCACGATAAGCCATTTTTCTTGGCCGTTGGGATTGTCAAACCACACCTCCCCTTTGTTTGCCCCCAACAGTTCTTTGATCTGTATCCCGAGGAAGTCGCGGCCCCGCGGATCAAGACCGATGATCTGAGCGATGTCCCATGGGCGGGCCGAGCGATGGCGAAATTGAACGACGATGCACGCTATCGCAAAGACCAAGCTTGGAACCGAGTCCGTCGCGCCTACCTAGCATGCATCTCGTGGGTCGACTTCAACGTCGGCCGCGTGCTGGACGCATTGGACGAAAGCCCGTATGCCGACAATACGATCGTCGTGCTGTGGTCCGACCATGGATATCACCTAGGCGAAAAACGCAGCTTCCGAAAGTTTTCGCTGTGGGAACAGGCGACTCGCGTTCCACTGATCATCCACGATCCCCGGCCACAGTCGGAAATGTCGCCCGGCGATTGCGACGCCCCCGTGTCGTTGATCAATCTGTACCGGACGCTGACCGACATGACCGGAATCGTCCCGCCCGACTATGTCGATGGAACCAGCATGGTGCCGCTGATCCGCGACCGATCTGCCTCCATCAATCGACCAGCGATCACCACCTGGGGCCGCGGTAATTATTCGGCCCGGGACCAAGACTGGCGCTACATCCGCTATTTTGATGGCAGCGAAGAACTCTACGACCACGATTCCGACGGGGAAGAGTGGACCAACCTTGCCGACGATCCCGCCTACGTATCCGAAATCAAGCGACTGCGATCGTTCCTTCCCAGGCACGAGGCACCGCTGGTCACCGAAGGGATTAGCCTTTGGAACGTCGTCGATGCCGACCAACCCAAACTCGGCAATGCCAAGAAAACATATCGATCGCTGAACAAAAACTCCCCACCTCTGGAATCATCCCACCCCTAAATCCCACCATCATGAACCATCCAACGACTGCACTATCCACTTTGATCCTGCTGGCGTGCGCAGGGCTGGCAACGTGTAACGCTCAAACACCCACGACCTCCGGCGATAACGATACCGGCAAGAAAGTTTCCGTCCCAACCATCGCAAGCCAGTCCGCTGCGGATAAGCTTGGCGGACGCGTGCTCGACGTCCAATGCAGCGGCACGTATCCGCGGCACTTGCAAGGGATCTGCAGCGACGAAACCGCGATCTACTGGAGCTTCACGACGACGTTGGTCAAGACCGACATGGACGGAAACGTGATCCGAAAGATCCCCGTCGTCGACCATCACGGCGATCTGTGTATGCATGACGGCCGACTCTATGTCGCGGTGAACCTTGGCAAATTCAACGATCCCGCCGGAAACGCAGACTCATGGGTCTACGTCTACGATGCGGCCGATCTGACCGAGCTTGAAAAGCACGAAGTCCAACAAGTCTTCCACGGGGCCGGCGGTATCGGATATCGCGACGGCCAGTTCTATGTCGTGGGCGGATTGCCCGATGCGGTCAACCAAAACTACGTCTACCAGTACGACCCCAAGTTTCAATTCGTGAAAAAGCACGTGGTCGAAAGTGGCCATACCCATCTGGGGATCCAGGCAGCCACGTTCGCAAACGACCGCTGGTGGTTCGGATGTTACGGCAACCCCGCAATTCTGCTGGTCACGGATGCCAATTTCCAAATGGTCGGAAGATACGAAAATGTCGGATCGCTGGGCATCGAAGGACTGGCCGACGGACGCCTGCTGATCGCGAACGGCAAGACTTCCAAATCTCATGAATGCACCGGAGGTTGCCGCACGGCCTTGCCAGACGCCAAATCCGGATTCCAGATCCAAGTCGCCCCCAACCAGGAATGAACATGCCCCTTTCCAATTCATCCATTCAAATCGGCCGTCGAGCTTTCCTGCGTGGCGGTACACTGGTACTGACCGCCGGCTGTGGCGTCGCCCCCCATCTGTTGTCACAGGAATCATCCCCGGGATTGCGAGTCGGCTTGATCACCGACCTGCACTACGCGGACAAATCACCGGCCGGAAACCGACACTACCGCGAAACGCTGACGAAGCTGGACGAAGCCGGCCAACAGTTCCAGCAGGACCGACCGACCTTCCTGGTCGAACTGGGCGATTTGATCGATGCCGCCGATTCGGTAGACGTGGAACTGCGGTACCTAAAAACGGTCAACCAAAAGTTTTCCGCGATCAGTCATGATCGACATTACGTCTTAGGAAACCACTGTGTCGACACTCTGAAGAAGGAAGAGTTCCTCGGTAGCGTGGAACAGCAGCGGTCGTACTATTCGTTCGATCGCGGCGGAGTTCACTTTATCGTCCTGGACTCTTGTTTCCGCAGCGACGGTGAACCCTACGGACGCAAAAATTCGAAGTGGACCGACGCCAATGTCCCAGCGTCGGAACTGGAATGGTTGAAGTCGGACCTGGACGCCAATGATCGCCCCGTGGTGGTCTTCGCCCATCAACGGATGGACGTCCAAAACAATCATGGTGTCAAAAACAACGCCGAGGTTCGACGCATTCTGGAACAATCCGGAAACGTCTTGGCGGTGTTCCAAGGACACAGCCACCAAAACGATTGGAACGAAATCGGCGGCATCCATTATTGCACCCTGGTGGCGATGGTCGAAGGAAGCGGGGAGCAGAACAACGGCTACTCGTTGCTAGACATCACCGCCGACGGCACGCTGCAATTGACCGGATTCCGCAAACAGGATTCCCACCAATGGAAGTGACCGCGGCACTAGCGGCCCTGCGTGCTGGGGTCCGTTATGGACGTGTGCAGGTGAATGCAACCAAGACGTCTTAACCACGAATCACGCGGACGACACGAATCAGAAACACACCCGCGCTGGACTATTCGTGTCATTCGTGGTTAACCGTTTCCAGACTTGCTGCAGCTACCACTTAAGATCCAACGGCGTAAGCAGCGCTCGGAAAATGTTCGTAGTACCGCCTTTAGGCGGATTCGGAACCGAACATCGGAGCCGACCCAGACAAGAAAAGCCGGCTGAAGCCGGTACTACGCACGGAGCGTACGACCAGCGTGTGCTGAGTCCCCTAGAGTTGGGCCCCAAACGAAAACAACAACGCCGTTAGTTTTCGATGCGATAGACCGCCTGATCAGTCCGCAAGATCAACGCGCCGTCGACCACCGCCGGCGACGCCATGATCTTGCCATCCAATTCACTCTCGGCCACCACTTCCGCATCCGGCCCTGGCGTCATCACGGTCACCTTGCCGTCATGCGAACCGAAATACAGGTGCTTGCCGATCAGTGTGGGCGACGCCGAGTAATCACCGCCGATTCGCTTCTTCCAGATAGGATCTCCGCTTTCGACGTCGAAACAACTGGCAACTCCGTTGTCCGAGATCACGTAGATCAGTCCGTCGTGCAACAGCGGCGATGGTCGGGCGGGGATGCCTGATTTCATGGTCCATTGGACGTGCGTGTCCGTCACGTCTCCCGATCCATCGACACGGACCGCCCACAGTTCGGGCTTTCCGAATCCGGTCGAAAAGAAAACCACGCCATCGTGGTAGACAGGTCGTGGCACGACCGAAAACCCCCTGCCATGGCGCAGTCGCCAAATCTCTTTGCCCGTCTTGGCTTGGTAGGCGACCATCCACTGGGCCCCCATGCAGACCAACTGCTCGCGTCCCAATGGATCGGTGATCGCGATCGGCGTACAGTACGACTTGCTGGATTCCGGCGAAGCGCCCGTGAACTCTGGCCGATCCGTTTCCCAGATCGTTTCGCCGGTCTGCGTGTTCAGGCCCGTGACATACTGGCGATCCATGCCGTCCTGGATCAGCACCAACACATCGTCCATGACGATTGGCGAACTGCCCGGCCCCACACCGTGTTCCAGCGGCAATCGACGCTGCCAAACGATGTCGCTGGTATGACGATTAACGCAAAAGGTTCCGTAGGTGCCAAAGTGACAATACAGATGGTCACCGTTGATGACGGGCGTCGGTGAGGCATAGCTGTTCAGCGAATGGATCGCATCCGGCTTTTCAATGCTGGTCAACTCGATGGTCCCCAGGATCTTTCCCGACGCCAGATCGATCGAGACAAGTTTCAACTCGATCGCCTTGGCAATCGCCAACTCCTTCATTTTACGATCCTCGATCCCCGATTCCCGCATCATCGCGACCTTCTCTTCGTCGGTCGCAGCGCGCTCGATCGCCGTTGTGCACCAGATCACACCGTCAGCGATGACCGGGGACGACCAAGCTCGCCCCGGGACGGGCGTTTTCCAAGTGACGTGCGAATCTTCGCCAAACGTCATCGGCACCGACTGGTCTGCCACGATGCCGTCACCGGCAGGCCCACGAAACTGAGGCCACACGCCATCGGCCGCCGCACGACCTGAAGCCGCGACGCCGATGACGAAAAGACAGACCGAAACAGCGATCGGAAGCCGAACGATTGGACGGCCGAGCCAGCAGGCAGAAAAGGTTTTCGATAGAGCCATGAAAAGAATCGAACCGGAGGGGTGGGGAAAGGAAAACGAGGGAGCGGAGAAGGGGCGACCAGTCCGGCCAAGCGTCATCCGCAACAAATCGGGACACAAGCCATGCCCAAGCCGCCACAGAACGCCCAAACGTCCCCCCACTCAGCCTGCTCCAGCATTCTAAACCAAACCCCATTCCATCCACGACCCAACACCCGCCCCCGCACAATGCCCCGTAGCGAACGTCGCCAAGACTTTCGGCCCCCCATCCATCCCCCACCGCGGCACCGAATCGACCGTTCGTCCTTTCCGCCCCCCAACCCTTGCGCACAAAAATCCCCACCACTCCGATCCAAAATCCAACCATCGCCCTCCGATCCACAGCCCTCAATTCCCTAAAATTCCTCTCACACGCCATCCCCCCCTCGATCACGCACCACCATCCACGCATCATTTCCTCGGAAAACCCGCGTTGACCGTCACGAACAGCCCATCGAAACCCAAAATTCAAATTCCTGGCCACGAACCGCCCCCAACGCCCTGGCGTCCCAAACTAGAAATTGTTAAATTCCCTCCACGCGAGCCAAACTCGCCATGCACCCCTAGCTCAATTGGATAGAGCATCGGTCTACGGAACCGAAGGTTAGTGGTTCGAATCCACTGGGGTGTACTTAAAGTGCTCGCAATTTGCGGGCTTTTTTTATGCCTTGTGAGAAGCTGACAGCGACTGTGGAAGTGCTTTTCACCGGATTGCACACGAGCGGTAAAATCAGCCCGTTTCATGGTCAAGCTGCTCAATTGACTGAGCAAGGCGAGCATCGACCGCTTCGGCAACATGCACTGCGCCGTCGGGTTCAGTCACATTGCTTGCCGCAAGACGGCAATCAACGCTTATTGCTCCAAGCGATCACGCCAGTAGCTTGGCTTTCGCTTCGCGTGAGCCAACGCGACGACGAAGACTTGTTGGGCGCGAATGACGTAGGCGAAAACAGACGGGAACTTCTGAAAGCGAAAGCCTCGCGTTTCCTGCAGATACGTCGCAGGAGCAAGCTGCAACGCAGCAGCGATCAATTGTTCAGCGGATTCGGGCATGAATGAATCTCACGCAAGCACGATGCCAGACCAGTCGGCATCGAATCAGCAACAACGTGCAGATGTTTGAGTGGGGCGGAGCAAGATCGACCGTGGAGCTGACTCAACCCGAGGCACTTCGGAAATTCGCAGCTCTTCCCCCCATCCTGCCCAAGTGTCGAATATTGACAAATAACGTCACGAATGATAACCTTGTCTGATTACTTCACGAGGAATCGATCTAGTGGCTAATTCACTCAATTTATCCCTGACCGACGAACTGCGGGCTTTCATCAACGAGAACTGTGGCGACGGCACCCTCTACGCAACTCCCAGCGAGTTTGTGCGGGATGTATTGCGGCAGGTGAAGCTGAAGAAAGAAGCAGCTGAGGCTCGCGATAGCATTCTATCCGGCTACCGGGATGCAATCGAGGGACGCACCGTGGAGTTCACTGGCGACCTTCGAAAGGCGATGAAGAAAGCCAAGTCGTGAGTTCGAAGAAATCGCGAAGACTAGCTCTCACGCTGCCCGCCCTGGCATCGATCAACGAAATCGACCAGTACTCAATTGAGAACTGGGGCAACGAAGTTGCTGCACGCTACATCGATGATCTCGAAGCCGGGCTCATCAGAATCCAAGAGCAGCCAGAGCTTCTTCGCTCTCAACCGGGGCTTGACACCGACCTCAGCTTCTACCGCGTTAACAAGCACCTGCTTGTTTGTGATCTACAGAAGGCGTCGATCATTGTCTTGGCGGTGCTTCACGCGTCACAAGACATACCGGAGCGTTTGGCCGAACTGGAGCCAACGCTTGCTAAAGAAGTGGAGATTCTCCACAAGAAGCTCCAAGCTGCTGAGCGGGATAGATAGAGCTTCTTAAAAGGAAGGCTGAATACCAAAACGTTCGGCCCTCTGTGCCAACATGCGTGAGACAACTTTGAATTTCATCAGAGTTGAGGGCATGGAGCATTCGCATGACCGATACCGCCAACAAAAAAATTGAAAAAGATCCCGAGGTGACACAGAAAGCGGCCCGTCGCCGCTTCACCGCCGACTACAAACGCCGTATCGCCCTGGAGGCCGAAAGCTGTAGCGAGCCCGGAGAAATCGGGGCGTTGCTCAGACGCGAGGGAATTTACTCCTCGGTCCTGGCAAAATGGCGTCGTCAATTGCGGGAGGAATCATTGTCATCATCGAAAAAGTCTAACGGCAAAACTTCACCAGCCGATCAACTCAAACGTCTTGAACGTGAGAACGAGCGGCTCAAGGAGAAGCTCCGCCACGCCGAGCTGATCATTGACGTCCAAAAAAAAGTCTCGGAGATGATGCAGATACGATCACACGAGAAGGACGACTGACAGCCGCCAAACAACTGAGTGAAACAGTCGGCGTCGCGGCGGCTTGCCGTGCGATGAATGTGTCGCGTGCGACGTTCTATCGTCGCCGCGACCCCGATCGACAAGCCGCGCCGAGGCCGGCGCCCGCTCGAGCTCTATCACCGCAAGAACGCCAAGAAGTACTTGATCAACTCAACAGCGAGCGTTTCGCTGATCATGCACCACGACAGGTCTACGCCAAGTTGCTCGACGAGGGCGACTACCTGTGCAGCGTGCGAACGATGTATCGCATCTTGGCCGACAATCAAAGCACACGCGAACGACGAAACCAGCTGAAGCATCCCGAGTATCGCAAACCAGAACTGCTCGCCACCGCGCCCAACGAAGTCTGGTCTTGGGACATCACCAAACTCAAGGGCCCCGAAACATGGACGTACTACTACCTCTACGTGATTCTGGACATCTACAGCCGCTGCGTCGTTGGCTGGATGCTGGCCGATAGCGAGAGCGCCGACTTGGCCAAGCAGCTGATTGAAACCACGATCGACAAGCAGAACATTCCACCCGAACAACTGATCATTCACAGCGACCGGGGACCTTCGATGACATCTCACAGCGTCGCGCAGCTACTCAGTTCGCTGGGCGTCACCAAATCACACAGCCGACCGCACGTCTCCAACGACAATCCGTTCTCGGAAAGCCAATTCAAAACGATGAAGTATCGACCTGAGTTCCCCAAACGCTTTGGCTGTTACGAAGACGGCTTGCAGTTCTGTCGCACGTTTTTCACCTGGTACAACAACGAGCACTATCACAGCGGCATCGGGTTGCTAACTCCATCATCGTTGCACTTCGGCCGCGCCGAGGAAGTTACTGCCGCTCGCACGCAGACTCTTCATGGTGCGTGGAAAAAAACACCCGAGCGTTTCGTTCACGGAATTCCCAAGCCAGCAAGTGTTCCCAAAGCCGTCTGGATCAACCCTCCCAAACCAATCGATGAACGCAAAAGGGAAGCCCCCGAGCCAACCTGCCCGGGAGCTTCCGAAGAAACGTCTTTGACGCACCCTCGATCCGATTATCCCTTGGACGGTTGCGTCCCCGCAGAGCCGTCTTCCGTTTCACCGGACGAATCAACCTTACCACCGAAAACACCTTTGAACACCCGAGCGATGCCTGAAAAAATCCCGGGGGTTCGGGGGCTGGCCCCCAAGTGCGCTGGCATCAATCACTGAACCGTTTAGAAAGTTGTCTCAATGTCGTTGACACATTCCGCGGCCCTCTTCCCGGTGCTTGAGCTAGCCATGCTCTTCGAGGCAAGTCAAGCGTGTTCGGAAACAATTTTGGTTGATGTTGATTCACACCGATTGCTTACCTTCATTCACTTAGTCCGATAGGTTGTTGCAATCGGCCGAGAACACGAAGACTACCGGGCGTAACTGCAGGTTGAAAATTGCCCTGAAAACGTTCAAAAAGGGACCGGAGGCGTCCACAGCTGGACCCAATTCACGCGTCCCGTGCCCATCGCGCCAAGAACGATACAAATCATGACCGACGAAAATCTCGAGATGCCCCCTGTAACCCCCGAACAAATCGATTCGATTGTTCCGTTCCTTGAACGATTCGAAGTGGAGGGATTCGTTGCTGGCGAGTGGAAAGGCAAACCCGGGCAATATCCCTGGTTCCAATTTTCGGACGATGTCAGGCAGTTCTTCGACTTACTCTATCTGAAGGATTGGGTGTCGCCCAAATGCAACTGGACTCAGTGGCAGGACACGGCAAAGACGTTCATCGATACGCCATCCAAAATCGAAACCGCTGATGCTCTGACGATCCAAAGGCTATTCACCACCCATGTTCGTGCGGACCGATTCTGCGAAGGACATCTGGCGTCGATGTTCGAAAGCGGGCATATCGTGTTGCTGCTTCGGCGTTTGAAAACGATCCGAACCGCAATGGGCAAGGTCTAGGGTTCCATCAGGCCGATGTGGTTTCGGGACCGGGTTGAACCGGTGGAGCTTTTGTTTGCGAAGCTGAATGGGCCGGAAGATCGGGCGGTATGGGGTTAGAAAATGGAGGAGTTAAAAAATCGTTCGCTGGTCGCGGTTCCGTTGGGGCGGTGTGACAGATGGACGGTTGGGTTGTCGTTGATTGGATTGAGCAACGTTTGTCCGATTCTGCGAGGTGGTGTGATGGGTTGCCGGATCGGCGTTCCTTGATCCGGCCTACTTGATGCCAATCAATTTCCAACCCAATGTTGAATTGATTGCCTTGGGTGGGTTTCAGGGGGGAGTGACTCGCGGCGTTTGACTAGTACTGAAACACGGCCAACTGTGGCAGGTGATCGCTTAAGGCAAAGGATTCTTGGTCGTTGATGTTCAGCCGAAACGCTCCTTCGAACAACGGCTTCGATTCGACAACTCGGGCGGCAATCGGTCCAGCGGCCATGACGTAATCGATTCGCCATTTGGGAATGTCGGATTTGATCGTGAGGCCATCGCCTTGCCCCACCTTGGCAAAGGTGTCGACCCATCCGGCGTCGATCCAAAGCTTGTATTCTTTGGTGTCGGGACCGTGATTCAGATCGCCGATCAAGAGCATCGACCGTCCGGCATCGAGATCCGTTCGCATCGATTCGATCATGGCTCGGACTTCTCGCAGGCGAACCGTGGGGTCGGCGGTTGGGTAGAGATGGGCCGAATGGATAATTAGCGGTTCGTTGCCGGAAATTTCAACGGTTGCTCGCCCCCAATGCCTGGTGAATAGCTCCTTCGGTCTATCGCCAATCACCGGCGCGTTCTGGGAATCGATGATTTTGGATTTACTCAGCAGGGTTCCTGGCCAGCTTCCGCCACTGGGGAAACGAACGTGATTCATCCCCAAAATTTCCGCAACCTCTTTCGTCAGCTGCTCCTTGGGGGACTCCGAGAAGTTGATAATGTCGGGATCGTGCAGCGACAACTCCTGCGCCAATCGCCTTGCCATCTGGCCTTTGGCGACAGCTTGCCCGGCCAAGTGGCGTTGCTGTGGCCAGCCCGCGAGCTTGTAAATGTTGTAGGCGATGACTCGAAGTGACCTCGGTTCTGGCTCTGCAGCGAACACGTTCGCATTTGCCATCGCGAGGCCGGACCCGAGTGTTCCGCAGAATTGTCGGCGTGAAATCGTCATCGTGTTCTCCAAGGTTGGGATCGCCAATTCTATCCCGGCTTTGTGTGCCGCGATAGAATTGATGCAACGTCGATCACGTTCATCTGGATCGATTTCTATCGCTGAGCAAAGAGCCGACATGAATCTTACCGTCGATGTTGTTTCGGATGTCATCTGCCCATGGTGTTACATCGGCAAGCGGCGGCTCGAAACGGCGATTGCTGCTGTTGATGGCCAGCACGAGGTGCGGGTTCACTGGCATCCGTTCCAACTGAATCCGACGATGCCAAAATCAGGCATCTCTCGCAAAGAGTATCGCACCCAAAAATTCGGCAGCTGGGAACGATCGATGGAGCTGGATGCCCAAGTCATTGCTGTGGGTGAATCGGAAGGAATCCATTTCGCCTTCGACAAGTCGGAGCGAACACCGAACACGGTCGATGCCCACCGATGCATCTGGCTGGCCGACCAACAGGGTTGTCAGGATACGGTCGTCGAGGGACTGTTCCGAGCCTACTTCATTGACGGGAAAGACATCGGCAAGCGGCAAACACTGATTGAAGTCGTTGCGGAAGCAGGCCTGGACCGGCAAGCTGCCGACGCCATGCTGGACAGCGACGATGGCATGAGCGTCATCTCAACCGGCAGAGAAATGTCGCAGCGCCTTGGCGTCACAGGCGTACCGTTCTTCGTCATCAACCATACGATCTCGTTGTCTGGTGCTCAGGCTCCGCAGACATTTCTAGATGCCTTTGAACAGGCCAATCCCTGAAACGCATCCAGACGATCTCGAAACAACACCTGTTGGTCTTGTTGACCGTGGCTGACCCGGAACACGACCGCAGCGTCATCGATGCGGTGCAGAGCAGGTCCGGGCGAAACGAAGGCCGAACGACATGCAAGTCGCGATTCGACAACGGCGACGATTATTCAGGGCGAAAGTTGACGCGTCAGTTCTTAGGGCGCCGATCGATTCCAGGGATCCGCATCGCGGGCTTCGGCCAACATCCGTATGGCATCTTCGGCTAGCAAGAAACTTTGCTGCCACAGAGTGCTGACGGCTGCGGAGTATTTCGAAAGGTATTCCGATTGACTGCGATATCGCTCGGTAAGGGGTGTACGAGAATCGCCGCTCGCTGAAACCGCAGGAAACGGCAGATAGCCTCCGTTTAAGTCCGCCAGCGAACCAACCGCCCCCAAGGCCTCGTCTCGCAGATTCCAGCCCATGTATGTGGCAGTTGGCACGGAAACATCGGGCAAACGGATTCCAGATCGTTCATTGCCATCCGCATCAACGGCCGGAACAAGCGTGCGATACGGTTTGCCCACAGTCGGAGGAACTGTATCGGCGATCCCATCGGTCATCCAGCGCGGTCCAGGATTCAATCGCAACGGCTGGTAGCAGGTGGTTGGCGTGTCCACGTTTGAAATGCTGGGAAACTGAGTTCGGAACTCCTCGACACTCACCAGCGTGCCGTCGTCGATTCTGGGATACTCGCTGGGCGGCGGCTCGATTTCATGGGCGACCCAAGCGTCCATCGACGTCAGCAAAGCTCGCAGTACCGGGCCACGATGTTTGAGCGGGTTTCGCATGTATCGGCAAATCCCACGGTCAGTCGCAGTCGCCCCCAAGTGCTGAGAACCTGCGATCAGATAGATGCGAGTATTCGCTTCCGGATCGACATCACGCGATCCGTTGACATCGGTATGCAGCAACGAAGCCGCTCGGGACCAATACTCGGTGGAGGATTGGACGAAGAACAGTTTCGGCAGTTCGCCTTGGCCTCGTAATCTTGCTAATGAGTCGCCCGTTGCGCCGGTCTCTGGATCCTCCTGCACACTGGTAGCGAACGGGAAGAAATCGGCAGGCGATAGATTTTGCCGCAGCTGGGTTCCATAGACTGTTGCCATTCCAAAACGACTGTTGAACAACCCTTTACCGGCGCCCGCAACATGGATCACAGCACCGTCAAAAATCGTGCGACCGTCGGAGTCTCGATTGAAGCCTTCGTACATGAAGTGATGGGCGAGTCGCCCAGACTGCGAAATGCCAAAAATGATGGCGCGATCACACGCAGCGGAAAGCGGTTGATTTGTCGCAGCCGAGCGATCACCTTCGCCGTATCGAAAAAACGAAACCGCGTCGCGAATACCGGCGAGGCCCAACCCGGATACTCGAGGATCACGCGCCGTATACAGCAGTTCATAGATCCACCCCGGCTTCATCCCCGCTTTGACGTAGAGGCTTGTCGGATTCGCAGTGACCTTTCCATCATCGTAGTCGGCAAACGCCCAATCGGTTCGAGGCACGACGATCGCATCAGCGGATCGACTTTCGCGTCGTGTCAGTCTTGCGCCCGCATCGTGCAAATCAACCGTCGGGTATCCGGCGGCGGTTCCCCATTGGCTAAAGTAGAACGCTTCACTGAACTTCGGTTCATCGACAATGAATTCAACGTAGTTGCGTCCCGTAATCGTGGTTCCATCACTGTTTTTTGCGATCGGCAGTCCCGCCAGCAGACGACCGGTTCCATCGTCGACGACATCACCGTTCCAGCCAGTCCATAGAACGGAATATCCTTCACGCATCAGGAACCCGTTACCCGCGTGCTGCATCGTTGATGGCGTGGCAGACATTTCAGCGTCGTTGAAAGTCCACAGCGCAAGCTTGCTGCCTCGGTTGTGGACATCGTACAGCAAGCAACCGTTGCCCTTGCGGGGATCAACAGGTCTTAACAGAAAGAAGTCTTGCCAGTACTCGACCTGCCCGCCTGCATTCCGGGGCGGAAGCTCTAGATCGCAGATCCGGACGTTCTCCTCCGCAATTGGATCGATCTCGAAATGCAGTCGACCAGAGATGGACTCGTAGGCCCCAACCTGCCCGAACGGATGTCCATTTGCAAAAAGCTTGCGCTCGGCAATCTCAACACGAGAGACTTCGCCGCGTGTGGTGCTTGGCGCTAACAAAAACACAGCGACGATGCCGACGAATAGCAAACGTTTCATTTCGGACCTGACATTCATGATTCTTAGACTCGTGGTGCAAACATCATTCGCTCTGCTCGACGTGCCCGCGACCGTCACTGACTGGGCCACGATGGCCGTTTTCAAACGGCGTTGCACAAGCGGCATCCCGAAAGGTGCGGACTCCGCTTGTCGAAAACCGCACTTCGACCTCCGCGCGGGTTCCACATCGTAACGAGTCGTCTGACCATTGGGGGACCAAGGCGATCGAGTGGGCGAAGTCCTAGCACTTGAACCGTGGTTTTTCCTTCTTTGCGTAGATCACGGGGTCAAACATTTGGATCCTTCGAACGATTTCATCTTCGGAATCCGTCAACGCAATCAACTCACCGTACTCTTTCCCCTTGGCGACCGCGGCCAGCAGCGGCCAAACCGGTCGGGTCTTGGTCCAATGTTCTTCGCCGAACATGATCATGGGTGAAAAAACGCCTTGGTTGCCGTAGTGATTTTGGGCGGCGTCTTGGAACACTTCCTGGGTCGTCCCAGCGCTGCCTGGTGCAAAAATGACTCCGTGGTTCGCGACCGCCAACAGCCCGTCTTCCCGAACACTGTTGGCAAAATATTTGGCGATGTGAGTCGCGAATGGAGTCGGCGGTTCGTGACCGTACAGCCACGTCGGAACACCGATGCTTTTGCACGCAAACTCTTTCCCTTCCGGAATCGGAAACGTCCCCATCACTCGCCACGCACGATGCAGCCAGTCGGGATCGGCGTATTCTTGTCCTGGTTTTCCATCGGCAGGACGCTGTTTGATCATTTCGATCGCAGCGGTCAGTTCATCGATTTTGCGTGCAGCGAAATACGCTCCCAGATGCGTCGCCTCCATCGCTCCCGGACCACCGCCACTGACCATCAGGAATCCTGCCTTCGTCAACAGACGCGACACTCGAGCGACCTTGGCGTAAAAAGGATCCTTTCGCTCCATCCCGTGCCCGCCCATCACGGCGACGACCTTCCGCCCCTCCAGCTCCTCTTCCAACGCGTCGGTGATCGAATGGTCGTGCAGACGGCGGGCGAGACTGGTGTTGATCAGCTTGGGCGATTTTCCCTGGCAGTAGTACTGTTTGTAGACTTTGAAATCGTACGTCAGTTCGTAACCCTTGGGTTCGTTGATGTCAAACCCGTCAAAGAGTTCCTGGACGGAGTACAGCGATTTGCGATGGACCTGAAATTCGTATCCTTTCAGGTTTGGAATCACGACCCCGCCGGTCTGGACAATGTGCCCGGCGACTGCGGCGTCCATGTCACAAGACAAGAAGATCGAGTCGGGAAATTTCTTGCCGGTGATCAACTTGGAATGCTTGCTGAGATCCAGGTCCTGGACCGCAGCCGGCTTGCGTTCAGGTGACTTCGCCGCCCAGGCTTCGAACGATGGGATGTCGGAGATTTCTTTCATGGCTTGCCCCGCGAGTTTGTAGAATCGAAAATGCGTCCTTGCCAACCAGCCGCCGTGCAACAAATCAATTTACCAATTTTGCGCCAGTGACGAAGCAAATTTTTGGTTCTGCGGTTGGAGTTCTTGGAATAGGATTTGGATCGATAGGCAGTATGCTTATCCCACGACTGGAGAAGGAATGAATTTGTGACGACGCTGCCTGAAACAAATCCGTATGCACCGCCTAGCACGAAGTGTTCGACAAGTGTGAAGTCGCGATCGCGCGGAACGGCGCTGCTGACGACCGTTGCGGCAGCCTGCGCGATCGCATTCGGCTGGTTCACGGTCATCTTGCTACGATCAGGAGGCGACGACCATACGGGCGGAATGATGTTTGCCGCGAACATCCCCGTGGTGTTGGCAGTGGTGCTCACATCGGCGGTCTCGTTACGACTGTGCCGCGACTCTGCGATGATCGCGGCAGGGGTCCAACTGATGATCACCGCTGCGATGCTAGTCATGAGCATTGGTGACGCGTGGCCAGTCATCATCATCAACTCACTGGTCATTTTGCCGTGCATTGGAATCGCAGCCTGGGCCCGGCGGCTAAACCGAGCCCGCCAACAATCCATCCTGAGTCCCCAGGACATCCACTAGCGACAACGGAAACCACAGAGGCACGCACGGAACGCCGAATGCAATCGACCTGGCGATTGCCGAGATCCCGGATGCCTTCCCACGCGGTGCATCCCACGCGTCACTATGCGAATTGCCCGTAGCGAGACTCGCCAAGAGTTTCGGCCGCACGCGAAGCCCGTCGCGTTGCGTTGTTAGGGATCGGTTTGAGGTTGGCGGGATGCGAATTGCCCGTAGCGAGACTCGCCAAGAGTTTCGGCCGCACGCGAAGCCCGTCGCGTTGCGTTGTTAGGGATCGGTTTGCGGTTGGCGGGATGCGAATTGCCCGTAGCGAGACTCGCCAAGAGTTTCGGCCGCACGCGAAGCCCGTCGCGTTGCGTTGTTAGGGATCGGTTTGCGGTTGGCGGGATGCGAATTGCCCGTAGCGAGACTCGCCAAGAGTTTCGGCCACACGCGAAGCCTGTCGCGTTGCGTTGTTACGGATCGGTTTGAGGTTGGCGGGATGCGAATTGCCCGTAGCGAGACTCGCCAAGAGTTTCGGCCGCACGCGAAGCCCGTCGCGTTGCGTTGTTAGGGATCGGTTTGCGGTTGGCGGGATGCGAATTGCCCGTAGCGAGACTCGCCAAGAGTTTCGGCCACACGCAAAGCCTGTCGCGTTGCGTTGCTACGGATTGGTTTGCGGTGCTTGGGGTACTTGAGTGCCGGATCGGCGTCGCTGCGCTTCTTGATCCGGCCTACTTTGCTGTTTGCGTGGTAGCGCAATTGCCCGTTGTGCCACGGCGGCGGGTATAGTGGGTGGGGTGACTGCAGAGACGGTGTCCGCCGACCGTCGATCGGACGCGGATCAGATGGCTGACAAGTTGATGCCTCGGAACCGGTGGGGGTTGAAAATCGCGTTTGAAGTTGCAAGTCAGATCCCCTGCTTGCGAATACATCATGCTCCGTTAACACGTTTCGTTGAACGCAAACCAACTGAAACTTCAACCGGCTGCAGCAACGAAGAAACCTAAAATGTCTGAGACACAGGTGACTCGAATTGAAGACGCGGCCACTCTTCTGGAGCACCTAGAGGCTTCGAGAGTCACGGTGCTGTGGAAGATCCCTCCTCAAGCAAAACGCACCATTCGACTTTCGCCTTCCCATCTTCAGCTTCTGGTGAATGACGTTCCCGTCGCCACTGGCATCATTGTCGACGCTTTTAAGCAATTCATCTGCGAATCCGTTGGCGAGATAGAAGTCACTGCCGACACAGTCTTGACCGCCAAAGGCATCCTTACGTTATCCACCCATCGTTTAGACCGCATGCTCGAGATCAATTACGACTATTCGGAATCACCCGCCATCGTTGGCTCATGCGAATGCGGCGTATCGTTCATCTCCACCTCGTTGCATGACTTCTTGGTCCTTCACGAGAACGATCGGTGACGAGTGTAGCCGCGTCCGACGCTGACAGGCGAGATACCTAAGGCCAGTGTTGCTGGTGGCGCGAGCGACGCTGGATTCGTTGCGGCGTTGCAGATGGAGTATCCTTTTTCAGTGACCGATAACCGACACGGTAGCCCGAGCGTCAGCAACCAGCGGATGGTTCTGACGGAAACGACGCCGATACCCCACGCACCAGTCATAAGCGACACCCGATATGCCTTGGACATGCCCATCCTGCGGTAACCAAACCGACCTTGGATACAACATCTGCTGGACATGCCAAAGCCCGCGTCCCGAATCCGATGCGGGCGCCGCGGTCACCACTGCAGGAATGATGATCACGACGACCCCGACGTTTCAAACACACGACATTTCAGAATATCTTGGTCCGGTCTTCGGAGAGACGATCTACGGTGCGAACGTGCTTCGAGATTTCTTTGCCGCGATCACGGATGTCGTCGGCGGACGCTCTGGTCAATACGAAGCGTTGTTGGTTCAGGGACGTAACACGGCAATGACAGAGATGGCCGAACGCGCTAATGCGTTGGGCGCAAACGCAGTCGTCGGAATGCGTTATGACTATTCGACGGTCGGCAATTCGATGCTGATGATTTGCTGCTGCGGCACGGCCGTCACCGCTGCGCCCAAGTCGGCCCAGAATCACGGCTAGCACGGTATCGCCCGGAAAGCGTGAACGCGTGAACCGCATTGTCGGGCGGATTTGGGACGCGGGACTTGGAACATGGATCGAGCGATGCCTGACCCGAGGACGGCGACCACGTTACAATCCGGACGCGATCGCGGCTGCTGCCCGCATGCTCTTATCGAGCAATCGATCAACAGGGTGCCGCGCCGCCATGGGCACCGTCGCACCGCGATCAGCCCACGCCACGGCAGCCATTGCTAAGATGACGGATCCCTATCCACACTTGCTTCCGCCGCCCTATTCCTCGCCGATGCTAGAACGCAGTTCATGATGGACGAACCGACCCCAAAAGAACTGTTCCTGAAAAGCACTGAGCGATGCTTAGCAAACGAGGCTTTCATTCCTGCGTTCTACGATCGGTTCATCAACACATCGGACGAAATCCGTCGCAAGTTCCGATTCACGGACTTCGAAAAACAGAACAAGATGCTGCGTCGATCGCTGGAACTGTGTGCAGGGGCGACGACGGGCGAGGCGGATTCGTTGGCGGAAATGAATATGCGAGCGAAGACGCACGATCGCGATCACCTGAATATCGCACCCCGGCTATACGACCTGTGGTTTGAATCCATCATCACAACGGCCAGCGAATTTGACGATCAGTGGGACGACAAGATCGAGGCGGCGTGGCGGAGAATCCTAGGACATGTCGTGCAACATATGATCCGGAAATACTGACCGCCCAAGACAGAGAGACAAGTGTAAATTCACGCAAAATACAGTCCAGTATCTGCACCGGAGTTTGCCGGACAACTCAACGGTTTTGGCCCAGCGGTTGAAGACGATCATCGATTTCTTCGCCGACGACGACCGCTGCTGCGGCGGCGGCTTCAAGCGAGGGCGCCACTGGAATTCTCTGCGGACATGCAACCCAGAGAGCGCAACAGAGGGCAACCTGGGCAATGCGGCAAGTTGCTTGTGCTACAATTTGGACCATCGACATCCGCCCCGTTTTACTCGCCAATTTTTCCTGAGACCGTACTGTCATCATGCAATCCTTGCTGTGTCGCTGCTTTTTCCCGGCCGTGTTGTTTGCTTTGGTAGCCGTTGTTGACTCATCGGCTCAAGCCCCCCCTTACGACGTGGTCCCCGAAGCCAAGCCGCCTTACTATCGTGTGCGTTACGAGGCATCGGAAGAACCGGGTGAACTGACAATTCCAGTGAACTACACCGTTTGGATACCTACAGGCGTAGATACACTTCGCGGAATCGTGGTTCATCAACATGGTTGCGGAGAAGGTTCGTGCAGTTCCGGGCTAACCGGTGCGTATGATCTGCACTGGCAAGCATTGGCCAAGAAGCATGACTGCGCGTTGTTGTCTCCCGCCTACGAACAACCGCAGAACGCGGATTGTCAGTTGTGGTGCGACCCACGCAATGGATCCGGCGATGCGTTTGATCGATCGCTGGTTGATCTCGGCAAACTCTCGGGCCATCCCGAACTTGCATCCGTACCGCTTGCGCTGTGGGGACACAGCGGAGGCGGGCACTGGTGCGGCGGGATGTTGATGACGCAACCCGAGCGTATCGCAGCAGCTTGGCTTCGTTCGGGCGTGCCGTTGATGGACGCGGATTCTGATCGACCAGGAATCCAACCGCATGCACTACCGAAGGCGGCCTTGAGCGTTCCGACGATGTGCAACCCCGGCACCAAAGAAGGCGTGACCGTGGCAGACGGTCGCTTCGCAAAGGTCTGGCCCGCGAACCAAGCATTCTTTGCGAAGGTCCGCGGTGGTGGAGGCCTTACCGGTATCGCAATTGATCCATTGACGGCTCACGAATGCGGCAACTCTCGATACATGGCGATTCCGTGGCTGGACAAATGCCTCGCCCTGCGATTGCCGCTGCGATCAGGACAGCCCCTGCGAGAAATTTCCCTTCAGTCCGCGTGGCTAGCCGAGCCAACGGGAACAACCGCAATGCCCGCCACGAAATACAAGGGTGATCCACTGCAAGCCGGATGGCTTCCCGATGAGAGTACCGCCCAATTGTGGATGCAATTCCGAAAGGACACCAATGTGGTCGATGCGACACCGCCTCCGGCACCATCATCTGTCGAACTGGATGGAAACCGTTTGCGTTGGCGTGCCGAAGCGGACGTTGAAAGTGGAGTTCAGAAATTCAAGATTCTTCGCGATGGCAAGTTCTTGGCGGAAGTTGCCGGTCGCGGCAAAAATCGCTACGGACGGCAACTGTTTCAGGACTTGCAGTACAGCGACACGCCCGCTCAGCCGCTCGCAAAGATGGAGTTCGTTGATGAGACCGCTACGGACGATGACGACCACGACTATTCCGTGGTCACCGTCAACACCGTGGGTTTAGAGTCCCAGCCCACCTCGGTAAACGCCACTATCCGCAGTGATCGATAGTCGCACGTCGTGCATGCCGCCGCCGACCAGCACCGCGACGACCAGCACCGCGACGACCAGCACCGCGACGACCAGCACCGCGACGATTCGGCACCGCGACGATCGGCCCACGATCAGGCATCCGTGGGCGGATCTGGACGGCGGAGACGCCATTGCACAGGAAGACATTCCTTCAAGTTTGTTTCGAAGACCTTCCAGAAGTTGGTTCGATTGGAGCGTTTCAATAGTCATGCTACCTCGTCGACGAAAACGCATCGTCCGGATCTTGGCGATCACATCTGCGATGGTGACTGCAGTTGGCCTTGCAGTGTCTTGGTATGTCGCAGGTGCGTTGGTAGCAGCGAACCACCGCGTGATTGGGGCACCGCCTGCGGATCTGCAAGCGAAACCCTTTACGATCCCCAGCGAATCGGGCGCCACGATCCATGGTTGGCACACCAGCATCGACGGTAGCCAGGGGGTGATCGTTTTGGTGCACGGGATTCGCGGTTCGCGACTGTCAATGATCCAACGTGCTCGCTGGCTCCATCAAAAGGGATACGCCACCGTGATGATCGATCTGCAGTCGCACGGCGAAAGCACAGGCGAGACGATCACGATCGGTCAGCTTGAAAAACACGACGTCCGCGCGGCGGTGACGTTCGCCCGTCTGCAGCACCCCGACCAACCGATCGGCATCATCGGCGTCTCACTGGGCGGTGCGGCAACCCTGCTGGGGTCGCCGATGGAAGTCGACGCGGTGGTGGTCGAATCGGTCTATCCGGACATTGACACCGCGATCCACAACCGCGTCGCGGCGGTGGTGGGCCCCCTGTCATGGCTTCCGTCGACCTTGTTGCTGATTCAATTGGAACCTCGACTAGGAATCCCACGTTGGAAACTTCGCCCGATCGACAAAGTCGCAGAGACAGGTTGCCCAACATTGGTCATGTCTGGATCGGATGACCGGCACACGACCGCTGCTGAAACGGTTGCGATCTTTGACAACGCACAGGAACCGAAAGAGCTTTGGTTGGTCGACGGGGCAGGTCACGTTGATCTTCACCAGGCGGATCCAGCAGAGTACGAATCCCGGGTCGGCCACTTCCTGGACCAATTCCTTCGAACCGACGGCACCGATTGAAGCGTCCAGAAAACGCGGCGGGACGATGATCGTGTGTCGATTTCGAACCGCTAGGCGCGCTCCCACCTGCCCCCCACGCCCAGACTCGCCTCGACGCGGTAGCATCCCAGCGCCCCGTTTTGCTTCGTTTCCAAGGAAGCTTGCCGGGGTCCTGAAAAACCATCATCATGAAGCAAGTTGGTGGCTGGGAAGCCCGCCATTCCGAATCCACTGAACCACTGAAATCGCGACACCGACGCTCTTATGGAAAAGAAATTCGCACTGACAGCCAAGCAAATCGTTCCACTGGTGGAGTCCATGGGCTATTGCTTTGCCACGGACCGGATCACGGTCGATGCCACGTCTGTGGGGTTCATGTACCGCGAGGAACCTGATGACCCCAACGACAGCGGATGGCGGTTCTTTTCCGGCGACGAAACGCAGGAGTACGTTGACGATCCAGAAAACACGATGATCTACAACGTCAACGACATTGCCAACTATGACCACGACATCATCCCATTGCTGGCGACACCGCCGCCGTGCGCGTTCGAACGCCAAGACGACGATTCCTTCGGCCCGATCGATCCCGACTTCTTAGGCGAAGACGATGACTGACCCGAACCCATATTCGCCCACCGACGCCGACCCGAGAGCGTTGCTAGAGCAACCGCGTTCTGAGTTTCGGCGACTGTTGCTGGGGGCGGCAATCGGTGCCGCGCTGCCGTTGTTGTTTGGCGGGTACGGACTGTATCAGTCGTGGGAGTACGCCGCATCGCTGCCACCCGGCTCCGCGGCATGCGGGAATGCCGGACTCGGGCCCTTGGTGATGATCGTCTTCGTGGCACCCTTCTTGGGCATGATCGGCGGCGGCATTGCATTGTTTCTGCCGTGACCAAACGACCGCCAAGTCGCAGTCCATTTCAGTAGAAAATATTCTGCGGCTTGAAAACTAGGGCGGCGTGATCCCAAACGGCACCTACCGGCCGCGATTTACAGCGACGGTTTCCGGGCCATGATTCGGTCGGTCATGCCGAATGCGTCGCAAGCCTGCACCGTTGGCGGACGGACACAGCGCGGCTATGGCTTGGAAATGCTATGCCTTGGGAACTTCGTCTAGCGACACTGTTTTGTACAGCGTCAGCATCCCGCGAACTTCCTGGATCGATTTCGCATCGTCTTCGGTCAACTCACCGATCAGCATCGTTGTCCGGTATTCATCGGTACGATCGCCACGCTGGATTGTCAGTGAGGTTTCCAAGGGGATTTCGCCTGCCGCGGTGATGCGATCACTAAGCGTCATGCGAGCGAAGGGGGGCAACCAGCTTTGCCGAACCAGGTTCATGCGTGCGGCCAGATCCGAGAATTGCCCGAATTCGGACGCCATTGTCGGGTGAGCAGGCTTTTGGGTCGACATGTGGTAGGTCGCGCCGGCGAAATGAATCGAGTAACCGATCATCCGATTGCTTTTTTGCACCGTCGCGGTCAGGCCTAATTGTTCTTGTTTGTCCGGTGTGTCGGCCGACGCCCGCGCCTGGGCGGTGATCTTCACCAGATCATCGATACTGATCGTCGACTGGACCTGACGCGGACGATCCATCAATGTCACATGCCCTTGGGCAGGGTCATAGACGGTCACGGTTGCGGAATCGATCTGGGGCAAGTCGTATATCAGGCCGTTGTCGAAAACGATGCGGTGCTCGGCGATGGGATCCGACTGGGCCCCCACAAAGGTCTTCACCGTCACCGTGAATCTTGAATCGGTGCCGGCGACTTTGCCGTGATGAGGTCGGCTGGGCGACGGCTGACTGACAAAAGTCTGACCGGGAACCTGCGCCACCACAGGGCAAACCGACGGACCGAACATGCCCAACGCCATTGGCAAGACACAGAACGCGATAAAATGAAGGCGTGAAGACATGGCAGTGAAGCTCCCGAAAGGACGGATGGGGGGCATGCTTGGGGCACCGATGGGCCAGTGTTCTACTGTCTGACAGCGATTCTGCCGGACGGTAATCTTGGGACCAACCCGGTTTGTGCCGGCATCGCGTTGATGCAAGGGAGCACCTCGGCTGGACGTTTCCGGCCGAAGCAGCGTAGAAAAGGAGTGCACCATCCGTCCAGATCAATGCAAAACTGACCGACGACGCGATGGCAACCGACGATCCCCGGCTATGGGCGGCCCCTGATGGTGCGGCCCAAAGAGGCGAATCGTCGACCAATTTTGTAAATTTTGAACCCGCCGATACGGCGTTTGTTAGACGGATAGATTGCATGCGCCGCACACTTTTGCTGATTCCTCATGAGATCGCTGGGCTACCAGTCTTTGGATTCGGCTGGCTCCTGATCCTGTTGGCGATCGGCCTGGTCGCTCGAATCGTGATCGGCAAGGTCCGGGGCCAATCCCCGGGCAAGATTTTGGCGACCGAGGGGCTACTGTGGGCAATCGCGGCAATCGCCGTGACGGTGGTGCTGCCGCGAGTCGAGCTGCACAACCTGGACGGCGACCCGGTCGGCATGGCGATTCGGGGCTACGGCGTGATGCTGTTGCTGGGAGTCGGGTCGGCCATTTGGTTGGCCGCCTATCGCGCCAGACGCTACGGAATCGATCCAGACATGATCTATTCGATCGCGCCCTGGGCATTCTTTGGCGGCATCTTTGGTGCCCGAGCCTTTTTTGTGGCCCAGTATCACCGACAATTCATTGGCGACACGTTTTTTGAAACCGTCGGCAACATGTTGAGGTTCACCGAGGGTGGGCTGGTCGTTTATGGGTCGTTCATCGGCGGGTCCCTGGCCGTCACGTACTTTTTGATTCGGCACAAATTGCCGGTATTGAAGTTTGGCGACGTGATCGTGCCGTGCATGTTCCTTGGGGTCTTCTTTGGCCGAATCGGCTGTGTGATGAACGGATGTTGCTATGGCGGTCGGTGCGAAGAAGGGCCGATGGCACTGCAGTTTCCCCCCGGCGCGAAGGTTTACCAGGACCAGTTGTTTGATGGCCAATTGTTGGGTTTTTCGTACGACGCCGAGACTCGCGAAATCACCAGTGTTCGCGAAGGATCGCTGGCCGACCAAGCCGGGATCCGCGTGGGCGGGCGATTGAACGAATTGAACGACGACCGCAGCGAATGGAAGTCCGCACCACGTGATATCCCGGCCGAAGACGTGCCGACGGGAGTGGTGGTCACCGTCGATGGACGTCGACATCGTTGGTCAGCCGACCAGTTGCCCAATCAGGCGCTGCCGGTCCAGGCAGCCCAAGTGATCAGCAGCATAAGTTCGCTTGTGTTATGTTTGGCGTTGTGCGGGTTGTCACGATTCGATTTCCGCACCGGCACCATTATGTTGCTGGGCTTCGCGTCCTATGCTGTGCTTCGATTCGTATTGGAATTGATACGCGTCGACGAAGCGGGTCAGTTCGGAACCAACTTGTCTATCTCTCAGTGGGTCAGCATTGTCGTGTTTTCACTTTCGCTCGGCGGCCTGGCGTGGCTGTACCGTTCATCGAAAACCGCAGCCCTACGTTCGGAAACCTCACCGAACCGCTAGGTCCTGATCATGCTATCGCGCGATCGACATCCCGATTGGATGAGCCATCTGGATTTACCGCTGGATCTGCAGCATCAGACCCTCAACGGATTTTCTCGGCTGAACCGTTACACCGGCGTCGCATCGGCGATGTACCGATATGTGCGTCGCGCAGCGATCGCGCGTGGCAAGAATCGCGGTGGGCGAAACGTACTGCGTGTTCTGGATATCGCCAGCGGTGCGGGTGAAGTGCCGATCGCGTGGTGCCGACGTGCGGCGATCGACGGAATCCCGTTGAAAGTGACCGCGACCGACATCTGCCCCGCAGCGATTGATCAGCAGCAGCGACGAGCTGAACAGGCGGGTGTCCCACTGAATTCGATCCAGCTTGATTGCTTGGCCAGCCCGCTGCCAGCCGGATTTGACCTGGTGACCTGTTCGATGTTCATGCACCGATTGGACAACCATCACGCGACAAGGCTGTTGCAGGCGATGCAAGCGGTCACCGACGAGGGCATTCTGATCTGTGACTGGGATCGGTCGCGGATCAATTTAGTCTTCGCTGCGGTAGCTTCGCATCTGATTTCACGATCGCGGATCGTCCATCATGACGCTGGGCAGGCAGTGCGCGCCGCTTTCACCGCGGACGAATTTAAACGTTTGTCCGAACACGCTCTAGCCAGACCGGTTCGCGTCCGGCGGGGATTGCCGTGCCGGTACATTATCGGGTTGGATGAAAAATCCGTCCCCGAAACGGCCGTCGCATTCGCGTAGCACCCGGATGCCAACCAGGGCCGCAAACGCCCAGAAACGCGGCGATTGGCCGCGGTCGGCCTGTTCCCGATCGGCGTCGCCAACGCCGCCAAAGCCGCATCGGCGAGGCCCCCAGATCCAGCGTCCGAAAAAACTTTGGGGGCGGAATGATTGAATCGCGGTTGACGCGAATTCCGAAGGCCTGTTAATCCAACCCATACTGCGGTGCACAGCTTGCTGGCTTGGGCTGCGGTCTAGACCTTCCACGATGAAGTTTCGGCGAGGTGAATGCTTTGCGGGAAATGTTCACCGGCCTCACTTGTGCGGTCGAAGCGGAGTAAGTTGGTTGCGACGGTTTCTGGGTCAATCGTCTCGACCAGCAGCTTCACGTTGAAACTTCACTGTTGCATCAGGGCGTTGCCAACGGCGGCGCCCTGATGCTTTTTATTTTGGTCTGCGATTTCTGGCGGGCCGAATCCAATCCCGAATTTTCCGACTGGTGCCCGAACCAGTGCCCACCGGAGAGATCAAGTGGCAACCGAATCGCCTTCCCCTGATGACGAACCCGACGCCCGCCCCAACAGCGGCGACGACACCGGCAGCGGCGACACCGGCGACGCAAGCGTAGACAAGGGCGACGCCGAAGTGGTGGATGCCGATGTCCAGCAGGCCGTCTTGGGGATCGCTTCGGAACGAACGGCTCGGATTCGACGCCGCCGTCAACTGATCCTGATCGCCATCCTGATCTGCTCCCTCGTTTATGCGGTGATTTGGTCGATCAAGCGTCTCAGTGGCCAATTGGGTGGATCGGATCTCAGCATCGCACCGCCGGTGTTGTTGGAAATGATGTGCAAGGAAATCAAAGCAGACCCCAGTGAAACGACCCTTCGCGTGACGGAGTTCGAAGTCGACGATGCGATGGCGGCGCATATTGGCGAACTGGATCATCTGGAAACGTTGATCCTGGACCAAGGTGCGGTCACCGACGCATCGATGGCGACCATTGCCTCGCTGCCCAACCTTCGCCAGCTGCGACTGCGGAAGTCACCCATCAGCGATGATGGCGTCAAAGAGCTGCAGAAGTGTCCAACGCTGATGTTTTTGAATCTGCCGCAGTCAACCTGTTCGACCGAAGCCATCAAGTCACTGAGCGTGCTGCCCCGATTGCGTCAGTTGCGGATCGGTTCGCCGAATCTCGGAAACGAATCCGCCCGACAGATCGCCAAGCTAGAAACGTTACGGACCGTCCACCTGATTGGCATACCGATCACGGACGAAGGTCTGAAAACGATCGCAGAGATGCCTCTGTTGGAATCGCTGTACCTGGACGATTCCGCGGTGACCGAAGCGGGTTGGCAATGGCTGTTCACCAATCATTCTCACCTGCACGTTCACATCAACCAGAACCACCACGACCGCGATCCACAGAAGCACACCCACCACGAATAGGTCCCGCAGTGCTGCTGGCCTGTACCGGGTCTCGTCAACGGCTTGCTGGTTCAGTCCAGTTTCGAAACTGACTGTTAGCCGTTCCGAGCTTCGGGCAGTTCATCCGCTGTTCACTCGCCGTCCATGATTGATTCGCGGATGCGATCGACCAGGGCTGATCTTCCCAACGCCGTCTGCTGTAGCCGGTCGACGTCGACACCCAAGTGCCGCCCGATCATGACAGCCAGATCCACATCTCGAATGCCATGAAATTGGTTGGTTGCCTGGCCTTGCTGAAAATCGGACTCGGATCGATAGATCGTATTGCGATCATGATCGAACCCAGATTCGAATGAATCGGCAAGCTGGTCGATCCAGACTTGCGGCACCCCTCGGTCCAAACAGTAGGCGACCGGCCAAAGAGTTTCTCCGGTACATTCGCTCAGCAGTGCCAGGGCTCGGTGTCGGGCAATCATGATCGGTCGCTGACTTCGGATATCGGTGGAAACGGAATGGGGAAACAGGAATGGAAATGCATTCGCTGCGATGAATCGCGATTGGGTTCCGCAGTGCGCGTCATGATGGCCTATGAAGACGGTGACCCTAGCCGGTAAAATTTCCGTTCATCGATCCGAACTACACCACGCCCGACGAGTCCCCGAGATGCCATCTGCCCTCGCCATCGCTGCACATCCCGACGATATCGAATTCCTGTTTGCTGGCACCATGCTGCATCTGGCGAAACGAGGATGGGACCTGCACTACATGAATTGCTGCGACGGTTCGCGTGGATCGACCACCATGAAGCTTGACGAGTGTGCGGAAGCACGTCTTGTCGAGTCCAAGAACGCTTGCGACGTCCTGGGCGCTAAATTCTACCCGCCAATTTACCGCGACATGGAAGCCGCTTACACCACCGAACATCTAGCCAAGGTGGCGGCGGTGGTTCGACAAGCCAAACCATCGATCGTTCTGACGCACAGCCCGATCGATTACATGGAAGACCACGAGGTCGCATGTCGGTTGGCCGTCAGCGCCGCGTTCGCCCACGGGATGCCAAACTTCGAAAGCGATCCGCCGACACCGGTCTACATGGATCCGGTGACGGTCTATCACGGCCAGCCCGTCCACAACCGAATCCCGACGGGCGAATGGGTGATCCCACATCTGTTTGTGGACGTCACGACGGTGATGGAGCAGAAGATCGAATCGCTAGCCTGTCACGTCAGCCAGAAACAATGGCTGGATGAAAGCCAGGGGATGGATAGTTATCTGGAGACTGGTCGTCAAGTTGGTCGCGAAGTCGGCAAAATGAGCGGTCGATTCGAGTACGCCGAAGGTTGGCGTCGCCGCGAACACTGGGGTTTCTGTGACGCCGACGACGATCCATTGACCGAAGCGCTGGCCGACATCATCGTCGACACCCGATCCGATTCTTAGTCGATCCGATTTCTAGTCGAACCGGCGCTAGGGTTGACCCACGCTCGAGTTGATCGGCATCCGGGCTGACAAGCTTTGCCGCCGACGGCTCCGATGCCCCAGGACATCAGTCCCAGGTCAGCGAATCGGGCAGCGAGTTCAGGTTCCTAGCTTCGCCGCCGGTGACCAGCAGCATATCTTCGATTCGTACGCCGCCGCAATTTCGCCCGTACAGACCGGGTTCGATCGTGAACACTTCGCCTTCGAGGATCTCGCCACCGCCGTGGTCCAACAGAATCGGTTCATGCAGATCCAAACCGATACCGTGGCCGGTACCGTGTTGGATACTCGGACCATCGGTCAACGCACCGCGTGACAGAGGATAGCCGTGCCGAATCAGGACGGCTTCGGACGCTTGATGGACCGCGTCGGCGGTATTGCCCACTCGCAGGGCTTCCGTCGATGCAGCCTTTGCCTCAACGACCGCCGCATGCATCGCCTTGACTTCATCCGAGATGGTTCCGTGCACCACAGTCCGAGTGCAATCGCCCCAGTAGCGGGTGGGTTCATGACGGGGGAACAGATCAACGATGATCGGGATGCCGGTTTTCAGTGGGCCTGAACCGCTGTGGTGGCAATCGGCGACCTGCGGTGCGGTGGCGATGATCGCGCCATGCGACATCGTGCAGTCGCGTTTCAGGAATTCGATCGCAACCATCGAACGCACACGTTGGCTGGTCAACGCTTCGCCTTCGTGCATCAGCACACCATCGTCACCGGCAACACTGCGAGCGATCAGCGTGCACATCCACTTCATCACTTCTTCGGTCAGCGACTGGGCGGTTGCCAGGGCCTCAATTTCGGACCGCGTCTTGGTCCGTCGGTCGATGACGCCCAGTTCCTCGTCGTATCCGACTTCGATCTCGGCTTGCTGAAGATGCCAGGCAAAGATGTAGGGGAGCGATCGATCCGCGGTGACTTTTTCGACACGCGCCGAACGAAGGATTTGGACAGCCGCTTCTGCGGTCGCCGTTTCTCGGTCAGCACTCAGCCCTAGCGGCGGTGCATGTTCGGGCGGGCAAGTGACGTCGTCGACGTGGCCAGCCGAACGCACTCGATCCATTTCCAGGTCACGGACCAACCCGATCCGGCGGGAATCGAGTTCAATCCAGGCCGCAGGGTCGCCAAGCGGCACCCCCAAACGTTTCATCAGTGATGCATTTTTCTCGGGAAATCCGGCGAGGATTTTAGCAGATTGGATTTTCATAGAAACGAATGAGCGAGAATCAAAAGAGGAGAACGGGGTAGACGACGGCGTCCTGCCGACCAACAGAGCTTTCTGGGGCGGAACGCTGTTTTCGCAACCCGCGGCGACACGGAAAGCGGGCAACCTACCGGCCCAAGTTATACACCATTCTTCGCATCGGCTGACGCCGGGATGGTAGTCTTTCGCGTCCGGTCGGCTCGACCACCACGGGGCCTGCCCCCCCTCGGGCAATGAACCGGTCCGCTAAAATCTGATCCGACATCGTTTGACCGTAACGCCAACAAGAGAACTGCCATGTTTTCGAGATCACCCGGAATATTGTCGCTGTGGCTAGCGCTGGCTACTTCTGGAATCTGGCCCGCGTTGGCCGCCGCGCAGTCGCCGGCAACCGGTTCGCCCCCGAGCACAAACCAGACTGCCGCCACAGAATCCGAGGTCGCAGGACCAGCAACCGCCACGTCACCCACATCGCTGTCGCTGCGCACGGACGGTCGCGACGTGGTGACCTACAACGCCGCCTTTCTAGCGTCGCCCAATCCAAAGACGCCTTGGTTCGGCCGCAGCGGTTTCATCGATCCCGTTCGAACTCCATCAGGCATAGCGGTCACCGACGGTTTTCCAAGCGACCATCTGCACCAGCATGGGATCATGTTCGCATGGACCAGTTCCAGCATTTCTGGTCGAAAGATCGACTTCTGGAATAGTGCTAAGATCGAAGGTCTTGTGCAGCACGCCGGGATCGATTCCGCGTCGGATGACGAGATCGTGGTCCGGTTGCAGCACATCGATCAGGGCACCCAGCCGCCCAGCGTCGCGATCGAAGAAACCTGGAAGATCACTCGCGTCGAACATCCGACGATGACCGTCTTTGACCTCCAATCGACACAGGTCTGCGTGCTGCCGCACCCGGTCGACATCTTGGAATATCACTACGGTGCTCTTTGCGTTCGCGGCAACGACCAATGGCGAGGCGAGAACCGTGTGATGCAAACCGATTCGCATCCGGACGCCATCACCGCAAACCACACTCGACCGACTTGGGCATCGATGTCCGGAAGAGTCGAGGGGAAATTAGCGGGTATTGTTGCGATCAGCCATCCCGACAATTTCCGCTCTCCTCAACCGGTCCGGATGCATCCATCGGAACCATACTTTTGTTTCGCGCCGATGGTGTTGGGTGAATTTCAGCTGAAGCCACAGGAACCCTATGTTTCCCGATGTCGCTTCGCCGCCTATGACGGCGACCTGGACGTCAACGCGGTCGAAAAGCTATGCGATTTTTCGAGCGACGCATCGTTCTAAGTTGTGTAGCCGCGCGTTTCACCGCACAAACGCGTTGGCCAATGCCCAAACGGTGAAACGAAAAAAACGCACCCCCAATCGTTTAACCGCGTGCCCAACGGGCCGCGCGTCTCACCACACTAACGCGTTGGGCGATGCCCAAACGGCTAAACGAAAGAACGCACCCCCAATCGTTTAACCGCATCAACGCGTTGGGCGATGCCCGAACGGCTAAACGACCCCACCGCGGATCGGCCAGCGCGAGCGCAAATCGCGACGCACCCCAATCGTTTAACCGCGTGCCCAACGGGCCGCGCGTCTAACCGCATCAACGCGTTGGGCGATGCCCGAACGGCTAAACGACCCCACCGCGGATCGGCCAGCGCGAGCGCAAATCGCGACGCACCCCAATCGTTTAACCGCGTGCCCAACGGGCCGCGCGTCTAACCGCATCAACGCGTTGGGCGATGCCCAAACGGCTAAACGACCCCACCGCGGATCGGCCAGCGCGAGCGCAAATCGCGACGCACCCCAATCGTTTAACCGCGTGCCCAACGGGCCGCGCGTCTAGCCGCACAAACGCGTTGGGCGATGCCCGAACGGCTAAACGACCCCACCGCGAATCGATTAGCGCGAGCGCAAATCGCGACGCACCCCCAATCGTTTAACCGCGTGCCCAACGGGCCGCGCGTCTAACCGCACAAACGCGTTGGCCAATGCCCGAACGGCTAAACGACCCCACCGCGGATCGGCCAGCGCGAGCGCAAATCGCGACGCACCCCAATCGTTTAACCGCGTGCCCAACGGGCCGCGCGTCTAACCGCACAAACGCGTTGGCCAATGCCCAAACGGCTAAACGACCTCACCGCGGATCGACTAGCGCGAGCGTAAATCGCGACGCCCCCGATCGTTTGGGCATCGCCCGGCGTCGATTGTCGACTTGGGACGGGATTGGTATCGAAGACGAAACACCGGCAGTTCGCTAGGATTGGGGGGCCGAGCAAATGAGTTTCCGTTCTGATCGGCGCAGCTCGCCTTTCGGGCGGGCCATCCACCACCATTCCATTCGATCGTCAGAGTACTGAAAAACGATGTTGAACGTGAAGTGTCCGAAGTGTTCGACCGCGTTGAAGTTGGCCGCGGCTCCCCCGAGCGGTCGGGTCAAGTGTCCTCAATGCGCGACGGTGATCGCCGTGAAAGGTGCTCCCGCAGGAAAAACCCCAGCGCAAGGGCGGCCGGCTGCGGCGGCGAAGGTGGTCGACCCGAATGACGAGAACTTCGATTTTGGCCGCATCAGTTTCCCGACAGCCAGCACGACGGCGGCCGTCAGCCAATTCCCATCGAGCGGAGCCCAGTCGGTCTATACCGGCCCGATTCCTGGTGACCCGTTAGAAATGGAAAATGGGGCCGCGGGTGGCGCCGATGCGGCCGCCGGCGGGAAGGGATCAGCAGGCGGATCACGCAAAAAGAAACCGGGGCTAAGCAAAAAATCCAAAATCCGGATTGCGATTGGATTGGGACTGTTGATCGTGTGTTCGGCGATCGCCGGCGTCGTTTGGATGACCAGGTTGTCCTAACCTAGGGCGGCGATTCATCACCGCGGGTCACGCGGTTTCATTCCTCCGACGGGCCGGTGGAATCAGGGCCGGTGGATTCTCGGGCCAGTTGAATCGCGGTCCGGCTTGATGCCGATCCGAACGGTGACGGGTTCGGTCGTTGTCGCTTGCTCCGCGCGGCGGCCAGGCTGGACTACTGCTGAATCAGCCATTGGTGGACGACCCAGGTGACCGCGGCCAGCGAATCGCCGCTGCAGTTCGCAGGGATATCTTGTTCGGTGTGCCAATAGGACGGTGCGCCGATGCCCGGACGAGGGTAATCGAAATCGATCAGATCGATGGTCGGGATTCCCGCGATCTGGTTCAGCGGCAAGTGATCGTCCTGGATCTCATGACGGCTGCGGGGCACGAACGCGTCCACGCCAAGCTGGTCAGCGACCCGCCAAACGCTTTTGGCAACGTCGCGCGCATAGCGGAGGCTATTGGCTTCGTAGAAGATTTTCAGCTCACGATCGCCGACCATGTCCAACAGGATCCCGGATTGGTAGGGGACGGATGGCGGAGCCGCTTTGTATTTTTGCGCGAAAAACGTCGAGCCCAGAAAGTAGTCGTCCCGACCTTGCTGGAAGACAAACTCCTCGCCATCAAACAGCACGATGTCGACACCGATGTCGGCCGGAAGCCGATCGAATTGATGGGACAGTTCCATCAACGCGGCTGTCCCGCTGGCACCATCGTTGGCACCGATGAACACACCGCGGCGATTGCGGCGATCTTGATCGGGAAACGGGCGAGTGTCGTAGTGAGCGCAGAACAGGAAGCGTTTGGGTCGATCGATCCCCCAGGATGCGATCACGTTGGCCATGGTGACATCCGAACCAGTTTCCGGATGCCGAATGTCGAACGTCTGCATCGACACCGTCGCACCACGATCGGCAAAGAAGCTCTGCAGATAGTCCTGCTGGGACTTCATCGCCTCCGACCCGGAGGGACGCGGGCCAAAGTCACAGAGTTTCTGCAGATACCCCATCGCCCGATCAGGATCGTACTGCGCGGGGATCGGCACCGAGGCTGCGGATTCGGGTGCGTCGGATTGGTTGCCGGAATCCAGCATGGGCCAGACGATCAATAGGATTCCGCTGCAAACGAAAACCGATGCAATCAAGTATCGCAGCAACGATCTGGGTCGCCGCGGCGCCGGGTCCGGCGCTACAGGCTCGGGCGGCGGCGAGGTTTGCGGTGATTGATGAGACCACGCAGCGGTATGCTTGCCGGATGATTCAGCGTCGGCTTTATGCAATTTCATCATCCCTGGATTCACTGACGTCGGAAGGCTTAAGGCGGGCGGTCACTGGCTGCCGTCCATTGTCGCCGATTTCAACAAGGTCGCTACCCCGGACAAGGTTTCTCTTAGCCAAGCTTTCCACCAGGCGAGGTTTCCCGCGAGCCAACGGGAACGCGGCCCCCGGGACTTTCCATCAGCCCCCCTCGCCGACCATCGAAGGCTTGGCCGGCCCGTCTTTGAACGACACGCTTGCCGGTGACAGTGTCTGTGCCCCGCCGACCTTCTGGATCGCTTCCCAGGTCAGATCGTCGACGGAGATCTGCGTGTTTCCGGTTGCCAGAATAACATGGTCGCTTTGGCCGGTGAATTTGGACCTTGTCAGCCGGACATTGACCGCGGCGGGCGAAGTCAATGACGCAGCGTCGACGCCTTTGGCATAGATGCCATAGACGCCACCGTCGACCGAGAAACCTACGATGTTCGCATTGGCCGCGTCTTCGATCACCAGCCCGACACCGCTGCACTTGATCACGTCGACATCCAGGATCGAAATGTCGGCCGTCGTGTCGATCCGACTGACCTGGAACGCGTACCGGCAATCTTCGATTCGGACGTTCTTGAATTCGCCTCTGCCCGCCAAGACCTGAACCGCGGTGTCCCCCGAGCGGATTAGATTGACTTCAGCCAAGCGAACAACGGACTGAGAGGCTGTCATTTGAATCGCTTGATCGCGACTACCAACGATGGTGGTGTCGACTGCGGTGACCGAACCGGCTCCCACACCAATGGCGGTGGTTGTCCCGCGGATGGTGCAATTTTCAGACATTCGAATTTGGCAGTTGCCATCAGCCAGCACTCCGATCACTCCGACATCGATGGTGATGCCAAACAGATCGACGACCGGCCCATCGGACTGCTTTGGTCCCGCCCCCACAGTGGACTTCGGAGCCTCGTTCTTGGCCTTCGATTGGTCGGTCCCAGCGTCCGCGCCCGTCGGTTTTGCCTCCGCGACGCTGAGAGCGGTATGGACCCCGATTTCGCAGTTCGAAATTTCGCATTCGCGAGCCACTAGTTTGCCACCGCCGGTCGCAGAGATCGCCGATCGGGTATTCCCTGAAAACGAGCTGCGGACCAGTTGCACGTCGCGTGTATTTTGAGCCACGTGGACGCCGCTTTTTCCGTAAAACTTGCAATCAGAGATGGTCCCGGTACCGCCGACCAACTGGACTCCCGACGAATCGAACACACACCCGGTGACCTGAACCACGCCGTGATCCTTGGTCGAAATGGAAAATTCGTTGGCGTCGACGAAGTGACAATCGCGGGCGCCGAAGTTGGCATCGCGATGAACTTTCACGCAGTTCTGGCTGCTAGTTTCCAAATCACAGTCCGCGATTAGAAGCGTGCCCCCCAAGACGTCGACCGCATTGAACTTCGAATCACGATTGCGTCCTTTGCCGTCGATGAAAATGTTTTCGATGGAAACTTTGCCGGTGGGACAATCGATGGTGATCGGTGCGGCATCATCATTTTCGATCTCACATTCCAGATCGGCATCCGGCGAAGACCGAAGCACGCCACGGATGGTGCAAGACTTGGTGATGCGGATGGATTCGGGATACAGACCTGGCATCAATTCAATGATGGCCCCTGGTCCACCGGTGGCGATGGCGTCAGCGATCGTCAGGTGAGACCCATTGCCGCTGGCGTCCACCAGATACGGTTTTTGTGCTGACCCATCCGCATCGTAGGCCGGCTTGGTTGGCGACGGTGTCGGTGATGTCTTCGAGCCCGATTCAGGATCGACCGGCGCGGTGCCCAGCGAAGCGTCCGCAGCCAACGATGGGGCCGGTGCGGCATGGTCGGCATCCGATCCTGGAACGATGGCGGGTCCCATCGATACCGGCCCGACGCTCGAATCTAGCAACGAACCCGATTGGGCCGCTGCACCGTTTGCCGATGCGACAACATTGTCACCGCCACCGACAATCGACTGACCGGCGCCGGAATCCGCTGGGGCGTCCGAGTTCGCCACACCCCCGTCATCCTTTGGCGTCGCCGTGATTCGTTGATAGCCGATCGACAAGGCTGTCGCAGCGACGACCAACGCAGCAACCTTCGCCGCAGAAAACCACCACGATGTGGGACTGGATTGTTGCGATCGGTGGGACAGGTGGCCGTCGCCCGCGATCGATCCGCTGCCAAGCGAACTAGCGGCAACCGATCCGGTCGCCGCCGATCCAGTGGCGGCCGAAGCACCGACGGTATCGGCTTGGGACGAATTCTGTTGTGTGGTCGGCGTGCGGCTATGCAGCAGGCTTGATCCGAATCGGCCACTGGCGGTGCCGAAATGAATCGTGCTGTCGCCAAACCGCGGCTCCATTGATTCGCCGCGGATATTGTGGTCGCTAAGACCAGAGGCCAGCAGGATATCCAAACTGATCGCAAATTCACGGACGGTTGCGTATCGATCCGATGGCTTCTTGGCACAGCATCGTTCGAAGATCGCATTCATTTCTTCGGTCAGGTGACCGGGAGCCCGTTGCTGCAGCGGACGCGGATCCAGTTGGCAGATCTGTTCGGTCAAAACCGTCCGGGACTTACCGGCGAACGGCAGCTTGCCGGTCAACAGTTCGTAATAGATCACGCCCAACGCCCACAGATCCGAGCGTGGATCCAGGAAATCGATTCGGCCGTTGATCTGTTCCGGCGACATGTAGGGCAGGGTACCGGCCAGTTCGCGTCGTCCCGAGTTCTGTTCCGACTCGGAAATCGCGAGCCCAAAGTCTGCGATCCAGGCCCGACCACTCTGTTCCATCAGAATATTGTCGGGTTTCAAGTCACGGTGCAGGATGTCTTGCAGGTGCGCCGGTTCAAGCCCCAACGCGATGTCGCGCATCAGCCCCGTGGCCCGCGCCGGTGACAATGGCCCCTGCCGAACGATGTCTCGCAGCGTCGATCCTTCGATGTATTTCTGGACGATATAGAACACGCCGGCCTGGGTGGTCCCGATGTGATAGACCGGGACAATGCCGTCGCTTTCGATCTGCGCCACCTTGGACGCTTCGATTCGCAATTTTTCCTGAATCTTTTTGTCCGCGACCAAAGAGACTTTGATGGCCACATTCCGCTGCAGTTCTTCGTCGAACCCCAGATAGACAACGCCGAATGCACCGCGCCCCAGTTCGGCTTTGATCAGGAACTTCCCCACGTGCGATGGCAGGTCCGACGCCCCCGATGCCCCATCACGATTGGCTCGATTGGTGGGCGGCAGATCGGGCAGTTTGGCCCCCGCCGCGAACCCCTTGGGATGATCGATCGTCGCTTCGAATCCCAACGAGTCGTTGCTATCCCCCACGTCTTGGGTGGCGATCAGACTTTGCGTCAGGTCTTCAATCGATCCAAAATAGGTCGGTTCGTCCTTCGAAAAACGAAGGCAAAGAGCGGTTCGATAGTCCGGCCGCTGGTGAGCCGGGACCGTCTTCAGGGCCGCATTCAGGAAGTCCGGTTCGCCCGAATTCTGTAGATCGATGGCCAATTGATGCAGTGCGTCCAAACGCTGGCTATCGACAGACGAGGGCAATTCGTCGTCGGAAGGCAGATCGGTGGAAGCATTGCCAGTCATCGTCGCTCGGCAGGTGATCGTGGGGCCACCGTTTTACTCTACTTTCTGGCCGAGGCGAATGCTTCATCGATCGGATCCATTGGATCCGCGACGATGAACCGCCAAAACGGGCAATTCCTCGTATTTTCAGTCCCCAGCGGTGGCGAACCCTTCCGGGGGGCGTCATTGTGATCGCCGCCAACGCCGTTTTCAGATGCGAGCGCTATACTGAGCATAGACAAGCAATACGGCCTAGCCACCCAGATAAAGTTCGGACGCATGAAGTCGACGAAAAGAGAGTCATTGGTGTTCCCATCGGACAACGTGCTGACCCATATGCTGAACCAAGCAATGAGCAGGGAAATCATGTACACGTTTTTGACGTGCCAGCGGGCACTTAGCCGACGGTTCCTCGGGCCGATGGCGGGGTGTTGTTTCCTGGCCATGATCTTGGTGGCATCCATGGCATCGGCTCAGACGGCCGGCGACGACAAACCCAAGGGCGATTCATCGCCAAATTCCGGGAACCCAGCGGCCCAGGCCGCGGACGCGACGCCCAACGCGGCCGCCAACCCGGTCAAGGTTGGACAACTGGTCGATGTTTCGATTCCGATCACCAGCCAATCCGCCGCTGCGCTGGTGGACCGATTGAAAGCGATCGCGGATTCGACCGCGTCGGGACAACGGACCACCGTCGTGCTGCGTTTCCGCGGCGACGACGGGGGAACCGAGGACGCAGCCGAGAGTGACGAAACGGTTTTCGAAGATGCGTTGCGAGTGGCCAGAGCGCTGACCAGCACCGAATTGCGACAAGTTCGAGTGGTCGCGTGGGTCGATGGCGTTGTCGCCGGTCACACCGTGCTGCCGATCCTGGCATCCGACTTGTTATTGGTCAGCCCCGGCGCGGAACTGGTCAATGCTTCCCAAGGGGAACGAGCCGACTTGACGACGATCACGATCGTGTACGAGAAGATCGCTGCCCAGCGAGGTCTGTTCCCGGCCGCGGTGGTTCAATCGCTGGTCGATCCAAGCATCGAACTGGCGCGAGTTTCCAAAGCCGGCGGTCAACAATCCTTTGCGGCAGGCAGCGAACTACAGCAGCTGCGGCAATCCGGTGAACTGGTCAGCGAAGACATCTATTCGACCGCCGGTGTCCCGCTGCGTCTGAGTTCGAAACAGCTTCGCGATGCACGGATCGCGGCCAGCGTCGTGCAATCGGCCGACCAGGCGGCTGAACGTTTGGATCTGGCCAAGTTGGAATCATCCGACGTGAATCAGGCCTCGGGCGAAGCCGTCGGTGTCCTGTTGGAAGTCACCGGATCGATCGCGACCAGCCGCACGCGTCGTTGGCAAAGCAATTTGGATTCGACGCTTGGCAAACAAGACATCAACACCTGGATGATCAGCATCGATTCGATCGGGGGAAACCTCGACGACAGCGCGACGCTAGCCAGTTGGTTTGCGACGCCACCGCAACCACTGCGGTCGGTTGTTGGATACGTGCGTGGCGAGGCTCGCGGAGATTCCGCTTTGATCGCGATCGCCTGCAAACCGCTGTTGATGAAACCGGACTCAAGACTGGGTGGGCCCGGGGCGGAAACGATCAGCCCCGATGCTGTGCTCCGCTATGACGAACTGATTGAACAGGTCGCATCGGCTACCAACCGTCCGGCGGCGTTGATCCGCGGGTTGCTGGATCCGGAATTGGTGGTCTATCGATATGAACATGTCCGCACCGGACGGATTCGTTATGCGACCGAAGACGATCTGGTGTCCGGCGTGGAGGATCCCGAAGCCGAACGTGCCAAGTGGCAACAGGGCCCACGCGTCGAACTGGCCGACGGCCTGACCGCCGCCGAAGCGGTGTCCCTAGGCTTGGCGGATGGTGAAAGCGAATCGTTGGAAGCGGCATCGCGGAAAGCCGGGCTGGCCGCCACGCCGCCGCCGGTTGCCGATCGCGGATTGGTTCGATTGGTGGAACGTTTGGGGCGGAACCAGACTCTGTCGTTCTTGTTGCTGTTCGTCGGATTTGCGGCGTTATCAGCCGAAGCAAACGCGCCGGGGTTAAGCGTTCCGGGGTTCATCGCGCTGGTATGTTTTGGTTTGTTCTTTTGGATCAAATTTTTGTCGGGCACCGCGGAGTGGTTAGAACTGGTCGCGCTGGTGTTGGGGCTCACGTGCATCGCCATTGAACTGTTCGTGGTACCCGGATTCGGTGTGTTCGGGATCGGCGGTCTGGCGCTGACGGTGTTGGGCGTCGTGTTGATGAGCCAGACTTTTGTTGTCCCGCAAAGCGTTTATCAGTTGAACCTGTTTTCCCGCGGTGTCTGGTTGGCGCTGGGGGGCGCGGCGGGAATGGCGGGCGGATTCGTTGCGATGCGTTTCCTACTTCCCCACGTTCCTATTTTGAACGGGCTGGTGATGGAAGCTCCCGACGAATTGGCCATTTCCGAAGCCGAAAAGCTGGGCGACTTTTCTTACTTGCTTGGCCAACACGGGCACGCCACCACGCCGCTTCGTCCGGCGGGCAAGGCACGTTTCGGAGATGAGATTGTGCCGGTGATCAGCGACGGCACTTCGGCCCCAGTGGGGGCTCCGGTACGGGTATTGTCGGTGCAAGCAACCAAAGTGGTCGTCGAGATTGTGGAGTCGTGATGCCGTTGTTGTACTCCGTGTTACTGCTGCTTTTGTTTTACCTGCTGTTGGTAGGCGAGTTTCTGCTGCCCACCGGCGGGTTGATGGGCTTCGCCGCGGTGGCCGCGCTGATTTCGATGTTGGTGATCGCGTTCTCGCACAGCATGGCAGCCGGCGTCACGATGTCGATCATCGTTTTGATCAGTTCACCGATCCTGATGTTTGGACTGGTTCGCATCTGGCCTCACACGCCCATCGGCCGCCGCATGCTGAATCGCCGCCCCGGGGAATTGGCCAGCCCACCGACGGCGCGGACGACGCGTTCGGGCATTCCGCTGGACAAATTGGTGGGACGAACGGGAATCGCCAAAAGCGACTTACTGCCCAGCGGAATGATTTTGATCGATGGCGAAAAGTTGGACGCTTGCAGCATCGGAATGCCGATCGAAGCTGGCCACAGCGTGATCGTGACGCGATTCGTCGCAGGCCGTATTCAGGTGCGACGGCTGACCGAAGAAGAACAACAATCCGCTGCCACAGACTCCATCGGTGACTCGATGGTGGTTCCCCAGTCACCACCGTCACTGGAACAGTCGCTGGAATCACTGGACTTTGACTGATTCCGATAGCGATCAGAAACCACGGGGATCGTGCCAAACGGGAATGTCCAGCCCGGTAGTCGCAAAATCCAAGGCCGGTATCCTGATCGGATGCACCTTCTGCTCCCCTTGCTTGCCAGTATCCTTTTCGTCTGCGGATTGATCTTGGTCAAACGCGCCGGTGATGCGGGCGCAAGCACAATCACGACCTTGTTCTTTTCGAATCAGGCAACAGCCATCGTCTTCTCGGTGCTGTGGTGGTTCGGTGGCGAGCCGATCGACGTGAATCGGATGTGGCAGCCGGTCATGGTCGCGATCCTGTACCTGTCGGGATTGACCTTCACCTTTTTGGCGATCAGCCGAGGCGACGTTTCGATCGCGACGCCCGTGTTCGGCGTGAAGGTTCTGTTGGTCGCGATGCTGGTCACCACGATCGGGCACACGCCGCTTCCCAATTCGGTCTGGTACGCCGCGGTGATGGCGACCGCCGGCATCGGATTGATTCAGTGGACCGGTCGGGGCGATCCCAAACGTGTCTTGATCACAATCGCTTTGGCGGTTTCCGCCGCGATGTCCTACGCGACCTTCGACGTGTCGGTCCAGACGTTTTCCCCCGACTGGGGATTCGGACGGCTACTGCCGATCCTGTTTTGGTGCGTCGGACTGTTGTCGATGGCACTGGTTCCGTGGGTCCAGTGGGATCGCGTGCGGGATCCGAAGATTGCCAAGTTTCTGGTACCCGGTGTTTGCCTGGTCGCCGCGCAAGCAGTTTGCATCATCCTGACACTGGCCATCTTTGGCGACGCCGCGCGAGTCAACGTCGTGTTTGCCCTGCGTGGATTGTGGGGCGTGACGTTGGCATGGTGGGTTGCCCACCGGTTCGGAGGCAACGAAGCGCACCTGAGTCGTGGCGTCCTGTTCACTCGCTTGGCGGGCGCCGTCCTGTTGACGGCCGCGGTAGTGCTCGTGATCGTGCTTGGCTAACGCTTGGAATTGGCCAATCAATGGGCAACGCCAGTGATCGGGCCGGACTAGTGATCGGACCGGACTAGTGATCGGGCCGCACTAGCAAATGGGCCGGACTATCAAATGGGCAGGACGAGCAAATGGGCAGGACGAGTGAATGCCGCCGCCCCGTCAATGGCGGTTGCCTAGCCGCGTGGGTCACGATTGAATTTTTGGAATGGCAATCGGACGCCGGCGACCGGAAACTGATCGGCACGGATGGAAGCCGGTGCGGCGTACCCGACTTGTCCGGCGGATGTCACCACGTCGTCTTGATCGACTCCGTCACCGCTGACGCCAAAGCCGCCGACCAACTTCTCTGCGTCGTTGTCCAGGTACACCGGCGTGCTGCCCGGAAAGAACACGATCCCGTTCTGGTTGGCCAGCGGTTGCAGGATTTCGGTCCCGTGGATCTTCACCTCGGCGTCCCCAAGGTCACGGAAGTTGCGTCCGATGTTGAACGCATCGTACGCCAACACGGCCGGCGAATTGGGATCGCGATAGACGCTGATGTCCAACGGAATTCCGTCGCCTAAGTTTTCGGCCGTGATCGGATTGATGCCGGGCAGGCGTAAGATGCTTTGCGGCGCGATCAAACGACAAATCTCCGGTTTCTGTTCACACAGCGGATCAACCTTGTTCAAGCCATCGGCCGAATTCGCTGGCAACTCTTGGCCGGTGGGGTAACGCGGTTCGGCCAAAAACCGAAACGTTCGATTGGTGACTGCGGTGCCGACCGGCAGCGTGTCGCCGGCATTGTTCGACAAAGATGTGCTGATGGTTCCAAAGACACCGTCGCCATTGAAATCGATGCGGTCGGCATCCTGCAGAACGCCCGCGGTCGCGTCGGCGTAATAGACAACGTTTCTAGCTTTCGCGATCGCGACGTCGATGGAAAACACGGTCGCATCGGGCATCCGATACAGCCCCAGCAATTCGCCGGTCGAATCGGTGACCGCCATCACCATCGCCGTGCGTGCGCCGGGCCGGAACTGATTGTCGATGTCCAACCGAATTGCCGCGCGAGTGATCTCGGCTTCGCGAATTCCTTGATTGATAATCTGGTCAACAATCTCGGACGTCAGCCCCAGATCAACCTGCGAATCATGCGGCGCGATCAGCCACCCCTCCGGCACGGGTCGACCGTCCAACAAAAGGTCGCCGCCGGGGCTGACAACCTGCAGTTCCCCGGACACGAATCCGTTGCCGCCAAAGTTGGCACGGCCAATCTCGATCAAGCGATCGATCCCGGGAATGCGATGTTCGCGCGTTGGATTGGGTCCGTAGATTTCCAGCGTGATGCCGACCAGATCGATGCGTCCGTTTGGCAGCACGAACCGTTCCAGTTCAGGCAGATTTTGATTGAACTCACGCAGGTCTCGGCTGAAATTGCTATCGCCAACGACGATGCGCTGACCAGCCGCTGCGATGAAGGCCGCAAACTCGGCCTCCAACACCTTGTCCGCATTGGTCCGCGTCTTTTCGCTTTGGTTGATACCGCGAACGAACCCCTGTTCGTACGATGCAAACCCATCTTCACCGGGGAAGAACACTCCGATGCCGCCGACCAGATTGATCGAATCGCTGACTGGCGATGTGACGGCGTTTCCGAAGGAGTCGACGACGGTTTTGAACAGCGGGATGCCGCCGGGCAAGGTGGCCACACCGCGTGACTGGGCAGCGAAGTCGGTTTCGGTCTGAACGCCATACGATTCTGGCCAAGTTTGGAAGAAGTCTTCGGCACTTTCGGGAATGTAGGTTGGGTCACCGTTGAAACGAGTTCGCAAAGTGAAATCGTCGGCATCGCCCTTGATCTGGTTCGTACCGGCGTGCAGTTGGCTATCTCGGCTTTGGTGTTCGATCGCAAACAGGTCGACCTGAGGCGTGAAATTGACCTCCGGCGGAAACTTCCCCCCCACCCCGATCGGCGCTACAAACCCCGGTCCCTGGTATTCCCCTTGTTCGGCAACCGGCGACGACTGGACCTCGCGCTGTGTCATCGTCGATTGGCTCAGCGAACGGATGGTGCGGCTGGTCAACGGTGCTTGACCGCTGCTAAAGAACGCCGCCGTTCGTGCCTTGGCTACGGCACCGTCGATGGCAAACGAAAGTTCCTTGGAACCTTTCGGCAGCGACGCGTAGACGCCCTCTTCCACACGGACACCCAAGATCGTGCCGTTGCGGTCCACCACGGCGATGATCCCATCGTTGCTGCGAGTGGCGGCCGATGCACGCGACAGCAGTGTATCGACGTCGGCAGCCTGCAATTCGTTTTCAGAACCACCCACTTCAAAGGCATTGTTGAAGTTGGCCGCGAAGACCGAGTCGACCTCCGCTGCCTTTGGAAAGGCATCAAAAAACGAATTGACGTTCAACTCGCTCGGTTTCAGCGGCGGGTCTTCCCCTTCGATCAACAGGTCATTGACGACCAGCAACGCGTCCAGCGCCGTCACGTTGCCACTGTTGTCAACGTCCACCATCTTGATCCCGTCGTCCGCCGATGCGGGCGCGCCGAACTCACCCTCCGGCGACGACAAGCGGCTCAGATAGTTGATGACGTTCAAGGCGTCGATCGGCGTGACATCGCCGTCACCGTTGACGTCACTGGGCATCGCGGCGTTGTGAAGCGATCCGAGATCACCGGCCATCATCTGTCGCTTTTCCAGCGACTCGATGCGAAGTCCACGTCGATGGTTGCGTGGTTTTCGGCTTAGGTTGCGGCGGCCAATGGACATCGAATGACTCGAATAGTTTGTTAAAAGGAACGATTCATCCGGCGGCATCGCCTAACGACGCCGTCGCCAATATCGGCGGACCAGCGGATCCGATCGGGTCAGGCTGGCGAACCACCCGAATCGAAACTCGCCAAATCGAACCGCAGAAAATGAAACCATGCGGATTCGAAACAGGAGCGATCAAAATCACCAGGACTACCCTTTCTATCGGTCGGGCAGTCCGTGCCACTGTGGGATAGCTCCGATTGTGCAGGCAAACCCCGACCGCGGGGGCCCACCCATCTTAGTTCGCTTACCCCGTTTAACGACCGCGTCGCGGAAAGCTGTCAGCTTAACCGACAAAACTGGAATAACCGGAATATTCAATGCCAGCCGCAAGGCACCCCCGGTCGATATATCTTGACATCCTAAGTAGGGGGAAGGACGCCAACTGCACTTCGCAGATGGCATTCCTGCAAGTAGGTCTTGATGGCGACCGAGCAACAGCGGTCGCCGACAAGGCATCCATCGATGACCAGTTCGGGTAGCCCGATTCACATGCGATTTCATCCCTTTCAACGAAAGATGCTGCCGCTTGTCGCAGCCGCGTTGGGGATGATGTGGCTGCACATGGCGCCGTGTCGCAGCGTCGTTGCCCAATCACCGAGATCCGAAGCCGAAACCCATCGCGGTTCCGAGCTGCGAGAATGGTTGATCCAGGGACCATCGCTGAATTCCGCATCCAACGATCATTCAACCACCACGGGGAACTCATCGCACACGATCCAAACCGGTGGCGAATCCACGGGCATCCGGATGCATTTGTCGTCCCCCGCCCAGATCCAAGACACAGTCCCGGTCCCTGCTGAAACACCGGTCACCAACAAGACACCGACGACCGCACCGGCGCCCGAGAACCGCCCATCGACAAAGTCGTTCGGCGAATTGTTGTCAGACATCCGACCATCCGACGTCACCTGGGACGGCGAAACGGTACGTCCCGATGTGTTAAGAGATGCGGGTCAGCCAGCCGACCGGATGCCGCCGATCGCGGCTGGCGAAGACCACACATGGCCGCTACTGAAACACCGTCGTGACTTCCCCTACGGATTCACCGGTCCCTCGGGCATAGCGCCGACCGAGCAACAATCCAGCAGCCACTTCATCCCCGTCGAAGACCGTTGGCGTCTGGGGCAACAGGATTCGGATCGATACGGGAGACAGCATCCGGTGATGGATGACTACCCCGGCGTCAAAGGAACTTGGTGGGATCCGTTCAATCAAAACGTGTGGAAGGGTGACTTTCCGATCATCGGACAACATACGTTTTTAAATATTACCGGCATCAGCGAAACGCTGATCGAAGCCCGCCAATTGCCGACCCCCACGACTCCATTCGAATCGACTCGGAACCCCGGGCAGGCCGAGTTCTTCGGCGATCCCGACTCGGTATCGGTGATCCAAAACACGGCGATCGCGATTGACCTGTTCCATGGCAACACGTTCTCCAAGCCGGTGGATTGGCGTGTGAAAGCCGATTTGGTTTTCAACACCAACAACTTTCGCGCCGAAGAACTGGGCGTCGTCAGCCCCGACGTTCGTGACGGGCTGAACCGCAATCGCAATGACGTCGCGCTGCAGGAGTGGTTCTTTGAGTTGAAACTGGCTGACATCAGCCCGTACTACGACTTTGCTTCCGTACGTGCCGGCAGCCAATTGTTCGTCAGCGATTTTCGCGGCTTCATCTTCAACGACATCAACCGCGGCGTTCGCCTGTTCGGGACCCGGCACAGCAATCGTGATCAGTTCAACCTGATCTGGTTTGACCAGACCGAAAAGGACACCAACAGTCTGCTGAACCGACTGGATGACGACCGTCATCAGAACACTTGGATCGCCAACTACTATCGCCAAGACTTCTTGTACCCCGGGAATGTCGCGAACGTATCGTTCCACGCCAACCACGACCAAGCGACGGAAGAATTTGATCGCAACAACTTTCTGGTGCGTCCAGATCCGGTCGGTGTTGCGATCCCACACGACGTCAAGTCGTACTACTTTGGTTGCGCCAACAATGGTCACTGCGAACGGTACAACTTCAGCAACGCGTTCTATTACGTGTTCGGCAAAGACGACCTGAATCCGATCGCGGGCAAAGAGGTGGATATCAGCGCGTACATGTTCGCGTCGGAGATTTCCTACGACCGGGATTGGGTGCGGTTTCGGACTTCGTACTTTTACAACTCGGGCGATTCCGACCCCAACGACGACACCGCGACCGGATTTGATGCGATTTTTCCGGAACCCAACTTTGCTGGTCAAGAGTTCAGCTTTTGGGGGCGTCAAGCGGTACGCCTGTTTGGCGTCGAGTTGACGAATCGCGAGGCTTTGGGGGCCAATATGCGGAACACGAAGTTCCAGGGACAAACGAATTTCGTGAACCCGGGACTGCATTTATTCAATCTTGGTCTCGACGCGGACATTACCCCCCGAGTAAAGACGATCAACAACCTCAATTTGCTGTGGTTCGACGAAACCGAGGTCTTGGAGACTTACTTGTTTGTCAATGATGTGGACAAGTTCATCGGAACGGACATCAGCACGGGCCTGGAATGGCGTCCGCTGTTGAACAACAACGTGTTGGTTTTGGGTGGTTTGGCAACATTGATTTCGGGGGAAGGGTTCGAAGATCTCTTCCGCACGCTCGAAGGCGATACGCGAAACCACGTCGCCGGTTTCCTGGAACTGGTGTTGGAGTACTAGCGAAGCCAGCCCCGCCGCAAAAGAACGGATTCATGAAACGATTTGTCCTGACCATCGTTGCTCTGTTTCTAGTTCTGCCACTGTTCTTCACCAGCGACGCCCGCGCTCAATCGCCGGTCCAACGAATCGCAAAACTGCGAGCTCTATTTGGCGGTGGCGATGCCAACGACGCGGCCCCAACGGGCACCGATTCGGATGCCACCGCCGTCGCCGCACGCACGGGCGCAAACAACGCAGCGTCTGAACAAACGGCCGCCTTCCCACCGGGCGATCGCCCCATGCCGACAGCGACAGGCGGACCGCTGGGTCCGTATCCGACGCCCAACGGGTTGTTGCCCGGTGCGGTGGTTCCCCCCAATCGAATCCCGCTGCCGCCAACCTACCACGGACGACTGGTGTCCGATGACGGAGCGGCGCCAGGACCTGCCGGCGCCAAAGAACCCGATGTGGGCCGCCGCGGCGATGATCCTTGGGATTTAGCCCGCCGGTTGGGAGTCGCCGACAACCCGTCGTACCCGATTCCCGAAGACCTTCGGCACGTCGATCAAATGCGGCAGACGCCCGGTGATGCGTTTATCAAAAGCGAAGGCTGCATCCACTGCCACACCGACGTCGGGCACATGCACCCGATCAACAGCGTCAACATTGGATGCACCGATTGCCACGGCGGCGACGCATCCAAATTCGACATCCAAGGTGGACATGTTTGGCCCAAGTTTCCGGCCGCGTGGAAAGACAGCGCGAACCCGGTCCGCAGCTACACACTGCTGAACCATGAATCACCCGATTTCATCCGGTTCATGAACCCCGGTGACCTGCGGGTTGCGCACATCGCCTGCGGTCAGTGCCATGCCAACGAGGTGCTGCAGATGCGTAAGAGCATGATGACACACGGATGCATGCTGTGGGGCGCAGCCCTGTACAACAACGGCGGCACCGATGAAAAGTACGCTCGGTACGGTGAATCCTATTCGATGAACGGGGCACCGCAGATCATGCAAACGGTCCCACCGCCGACGGTCGAAGAGACGCGGGAAAAAGGCGTGCTGCCGTTTCTGCAGCCGCTGATCCCCTATCAAGTGTCCCAGCCCGGAAACGTGCTGCGGATCTTCGAACGCGGTGGCCGTTTCAAAGCCGAAGTGGGCATCCCCGAAGTCTTGGAAGAACCCGGCCGCCCACGCGAAAGATTGTCTGTCCGCGGTTTGGGTACGGAGAATCGTACCGATCCGGTGTTCATCGGTCTGGCCAAAACACGTCTGTTAGACCCGACACTGAACTTTCTTGGGACCAACGACCACCCCGGTGACTATCGCAGCAGCGGATGCAGCAGTTGCCACGTTCTGTATGCCAACGACCGCAGCGAAACGTCCAGCGGGTTCCTAGCCAAATACGGCAACGGTGGCACCGCAGCGGCGGAAAGAGACGAATGGGTTCAGTTCATCGATCCGATGATCCGCAAGGACCAACCCGGGCACCCGATCCAGCACAAGTTCGAACTACGGATGCCCACCAGCCAATGCATGGTGTGTCACATCCACCCCGGAACGAACGTGCTGAACAGCTATCTGGGATACATGTGGTGGGACAACGAAACCGACGGCGAACTGATGTACCCCGAGGAACAAAAACATTTGACGGCCGAGGACTACATTCGCGCGACCGAATCGAATCCCAACGAGGCGGCCGCAAGGGGACATTGGTCGGATCCCGAATTTTTGGCCAACGTCACAGATCTGAACCCGCACCTGGAACACACTCAATTCGCCGACTTCCACGGACACGGCTGGGTATACCGAGCGGTGTTCAAAAAGAATCGTGACGGCACCCTGTTGGATTGGCGTAACGAACAGCTTGATCACGTCGAAAACGTGCACCTTCGGCAATCGGTTGCACCGACCAGCCCAGCGGAGAAGCAGAACGGAAAATGTCGCCCCGATGCGCCCGTCCATCTGATGGACATCCACATGGAAAAGGGCATGCACTGCACCGACTGTCACTATTACCAGGACAGCCATGGCAACGGAAAACTATACGGCGAAGTCCGTGCCGCGATCGAAATCCAATGCATCGACTGTCACGGTACCGCCGAACAATCGTTGGTCGAAAAAATCGAAGCGCAAATCCAAGCCGGCCAGGCACCGCGATTGCCAACCAGCGGCCCAGCCGCACCGCCGGCCGCCGACGGACGTCCCGGTGGGACCAACCTGTTGGCGCTGCGAACGACCTTCAACACACCGCGGTTCGAAGTCTTGCGAGAGCCTGGGAAACAGCCACGATTGATCCAACGTTCGACCGTCGAACCGGATCTGTATTGGGAAGTCGTGCAGACCGCCGATACGGTTCGCCCCAACAGTGATTCATACAACCCACGTTCCCATGCGGCGAAATCGGTTCGGTTGAACGAGGCCGGCCAAGTGGAATGGGGCGGAACCAGCCCCCAGGATCTGGCAAATTGCGCCCACCGCAATGACAACATGTCATGCATCACCTGCCACAGTTCTTGGAACCCAAGCTGTTTCGGTTGTCACCTGCCGCAGCGAGCGAACATCAAGTCACCCGAACTGCACAACACGGGCGACATGACACGAAACCGAACCAGTTACAACTTCCAAACCCTGCGTGACGACATCTTCATGCTGGCCCGCGATGGCAACGTGACCGGAAACCGGATCGGTCCGGCGCGAAGCAGTTGCGCGATCCACGTGACCAGTTACAACGCCAACCGGGAAGCCATCTACACCCAGCAACAGACGATTTCCGGCGACGGCATGTCGGGCATCGCGTTTAGCACCAACGTGCCGCACACCGTTCGCGGCGGTGCCGGTTGGGAAAACGAATCGGACCACGGATTGTCCGGAGTTTACGAAACCAAGTCGTGCACTGATTGTCACCTGTCCGGACGCAACGACAACAATGCGATCATGGCTCAGTTGATGATGCAGGGCACCGGCTTCACCAACTTCATCGGCAAGTACTGTTACGTCGCCGCCGGTGAACATGGATTCGAAGCGGTCGTCGTGACCGAAACGACGGAACCGCAAGCGGTGATCGGCAGTTCGTTGCACAAGATCGCCTATCCCGAAAACTTCGAAGAGCACATCCATCACGATCGTGAACTCGAACATTCGCACGAACATCCCGGCCGTGACATCATCGAAGCCCTGTCGCTGAGATTCCGCAAACCCGAGATCCTGGATCTGCAGCACCGCGGTGAATACATGTACGCCGCCTGTGGCAAAGGCGGGCTGCGAGTCTTTGATATCGCGTTCATCGATCACAAAGGTTTCAGCGAACGGATCACGACCGCGCCCGTTTCGCCGCTTGGCCAACGACTTTATGTTCGCACCAAGTTCGCTACGGGAGTCGCCGCACCAACCACCATCGCGCCGGACCCGACGCGACTGCAGGACCCCACCAACGAAGAATCTGCCGTTCACCCGCTGTACGGATACCTGTACGTATCGGATCGCGAAGAAGGCCTGATTCTGGTCGGTGCCGGAACGCTGTTGGACGGCAACCCACTGAACAATTTTCTGGAACGGGCACTGACCTTCAATCCGGATGGAATCCTAAATGGTGCGGAATCTGTTTCGATCGTTGGCACCTATGCCTACGTTTGCTGTGCCAGTGGCTTGGTGGTGGTAGATCTAGACGATCCAACCAACCCCAAGGTGACTCACGTCATCGGACACGACGAACTGGACCACCCGCATCAGGTGGCCGTCCAATTCCGGTACGGGTTTGTCACCGATCACCACGGCGTGAAGGTGATCGACACCCACGACCTGGCGCATCCGCATGTCGTTCACGAAGTCGAACTGGACGACGCCCACGGCATCTACGTGGCTCGCACCTATGCCTACGTTGCCGCCGGCAAACACGGTCTAGCGATTCTAGATATCGAGAACCCATTGGCGGCTCGGGTCGACCAGATGTACGACGCCGATGGGTGCATCAACGACGCGCACGACGTCCAATTGGGGATCACCAACGTATCTCAGTTCGCCTACGTTGCTGACGGAAAGAACGGATTGCGGGTGATCCAACTGACCAGTCCGGAAGTGCCGGGCAACGACGGTTTCAGTCCACGCCCGATACCGTTCTTGGTCGCGTCTTATCAGCTGCCCAAGAATGGGCACGCGCTTGCGATCAGCCGCGGCATGGACCGCGATCGCGCAGTCGACGAAAGTGGCAATCAGATCGCTGTCTTCGGTCGTGTGGGGGCCCGCCCACTGTCGAAAGACGAGACCCAAAAGATGTACCGACGCCCGGACGGTTCGACCTGGTACACCAGCGACAATATTTTCGACGACCGATTCTTTCGGTTCCCCGCATCGCTGAAGCGGTAAGCCGCGACGGACCAGCGGTTTGCCGTGCCCGTTTCCTAAAAACAAACCGGCCGGTTAGTCCCGGTTTCGCCGCCCTAAACGGCATCCAGCGGCGACATGGTCCACGGGCTCCTGAAGTACTGGGCAGCCTGGGTCGTCGTTCCAGGTCCAACCCCCTGATGGCGTGGTTAGCGACGGCTGGCGCGTTCAAACTGCGTGGGTTGCGGGTCTAGGCACTGTCCGGACGGTCACGGCGATTCGGTGAACCGAAAACCACCAACCGTCAAAGTCGACTTAACCGCGCCACGAGTCACGCGAACCAACTCGGTTGACCGTTTCGACAGTTACGATCCGAGCTGGCGGCAAAATCGGTCGATCCCTTTCATTACCGGCAAGGATCAGCAGTGTGGTTGATCCGGTGCTAGGAGCCTTGTTGCGACGAGGCTCTGACAAAGCTGAGCGGTTCGGATCTGTGTCAACGTCGAGTGGGATTGCGTGGACACGGTGACGAGTTTCTCTCGTGGTTTTTGAAAACAAACGGTGAGACAACCTTTCGAGGTTGCCTCGCCGTTTTTTTTTGCCTGAACCGCATGAACGCAAAACCGCCGCCAACACATTCATCGCCAACACATTCATCGCCAAGCCGTTCAGCGCTGACGACGTTCCATTCAACGACGTTGGCAGACACCCCACCGCGGACAGCGGCCACCGCTATCCAGGAAACTGGACCAGCGGTTCTTCCCCCCGCCGGCCTGGCAGGATTCCAGAATCGCAGCGGATTGCCAGTGCGATCGGGTTTTCGCGTTCAGGTGGCTTCTGTCCGACCGCGGAATGTGGCATCATTTTTATTCGAAAGGCTCTCGTTGCCGTTCGCGATCAGCGTCGCCATCCATGATCGGTCTACATTTCCACCGTTTGGGATACTCCCGTGATCAAGATTCGCTCTTTTCGAAACAGCGATCTGCCGGCGATGGTCGACGTGTGGTTGGAACATTGGGCTTCGGTGGGGCCGGTCCCGCGAGTCAATCTAGCGCGGTTGGAGCAGGCGATCGTATCGCGAACCTTTTTCGATCCGCATTGGTTGCTGGTCGCGGAAGCCGAGACACAACCCGAATGCCAGGGGAAACAGTCACTGCTGGGTTGGTGTCACGTGATTCCCGGTACCGCGGCGGAGGACATCGATCATGAAAATGGCGAAGTCCGTCCTGCCCTCGCTGGCGCCGGTGGCGATCCAGCGCTGGCACAGGATTCGTCGTTTGCGACGCTGGCGGCGCTGTGTGCCCGTCCGGCACAGGCGGCTGAAGTCGCTCCGGCTTTGGTGGCGGCCGCAATGGATCACGTCCGGTCGGCGGGTTGTCGATCGTTGCTGGCGGGTCTGATTCGCGACGACGTGGGAGGGTACGCGGGGCTGGAACCGTTTGGACACGGAATTGGCGTGCTCAATCACGACCAAGTCTCGGTCACGACACTGAAACAAATGGGATTCGAGCCGATTCATGCGCTGACCCGTTTGGTGGCTAGCCTGCAGTGCTATCGACCGCCGGTCAGCCGCGAAGCATTGCAATTTCGCCGGACGGCATCGACGCAGTCCCAATCGATCATTCCGACGACTCGGCGTCTGGCGGCCGGCTTGTCGCACTTGGACATCGAAGAGTTTCGACTGGTCGATCGATCCGGCCAGGTGCTGGCCGAGATGGCGTTTTGGTTCAGCGATCCCGAGGCCGAAGTGCTTTGCCCGTCGACCGCAATTCTGGATCTTCGCCAATCCCAGGCTCGCGGGGAACTGTCGTCGGCCGAGAGCTATTTGATCGCCGCGACCATGCAGAGCCTTGTCGAACGCAACGTCATGTCTGTCGAAACGGCCATCGATTCCGAGAAGAAAACGCTGGTCCAGCAGCTGCAACGAATTTGCTTTGACGCGACGGACGAGGGCCAAGTTTGGGGATTGGTGCTATAGAGGCGCCGTTTTCTGCGGATTTTTCCGATTCCGGTGGGTCTACCGGCCCAGAAGGCGACCGATTCGGTCCGGCGAGCGGTTTCTGCTTGGTACGGCCAGCTAGCGGGACTATGATAACGCGAGAACGGAAATTTCGTGTTTTCGGCAGGCGTCCTCTGATCCAGAGGCCTCCGGCTAACCCGGGGGGGGTCGACCAATCCCGCCGGTACAAGCAGACCGCAATCGCGCAGTCGCCTCATCCGTTTTTCGAAACCCTACCATTTGCGTCAGCCATGATGCCCTTTTCTCCCAGTTTGGCTGACGAGGCGAAATCAACTCAAAGGAACGTCTCCGTGATCACTTTGCCCAACTTGTCTCGTCGGTTCGCCGGTATCGCGGCCACCGCATCAGTCCTTTCCTTGTTGGCTTTGCCGATGTCGGCTTCGGCCGAAAAAGTAAGGGGAGACGTCGATGCCGTGACGGCTGAATTGTTCGCCGCCATGGATGCGGGCCAAATCGATGTAAAAATCATCCCTCAGGACGCGACCAAAGCCAACGTGCTGATCCGCAACATGACGGACAAGCCGCTGAATCTGAAGTTGCCCGAAGCATTCGCTAGCGTGCCAATCCTTGCTCAAGGCATGGGAATGGGCGGTGGCGGTATGGGCGGCGGCGGAATGGGCGGTGGCGGCATGGGCGGCGGCGGTGGCGGTGGCGGTCAAGCCGGCGGCGGTGGCATGGGCGGCGGCGGCATGGGCGGCGGTGGCGGTATGGGTGGCGGCGGCATGGGCGGCGGTGGCGGCTTCATGCGAGTCCCAGCTGAACGGATGATGAAGGTTGCCGTTCAAACGGTCTGCCTCGAACACGGCAAACCTGATCCCAACCCACGCATGGCCTACAAGATGGTCCCGCTAAGCGAGTTCACCACGGACCCGAGCGTCCGAGTCCTTTGCGAATCACTCGGCTATGGACAAGTCACACAGAACACGGCTCAAGCCGCTGCTTGGCACATCATGGACAACATGTCCTGGCAAGAACTGGCTGCCAAGAATCGCGTGGAAAGCAAGTACACCGGCAACGTTCGCTGGTTCTCGAACATCGAACTTCGTACCGCCCAAGTCGTGGTTTCCGAAGCCGGCCGAATCGCCCGCGAACGTGAATCGGACAGCGAGTACGTCGAAAGCGAATACGTTCCTTCCGACGAAAGCTAGTCCGCAATCGCTGACCACTCCAATCAAGCGAACCGTCGACCACGATCTGCCGTGGCCGACGGTTTTTTTATGCGCTCGCGGAAAGCCCCATCCCACCATCACCGGGCAACATCCGTCGACGCCATGCGACATTCTCTGCAATACCGCAGCGACCGTGCGGCAGCCCTGCGGCGATCTGGAATCCACGCCGTTTTCATCGCTCCCCCCGATCATTCGCAAGCTATCTTCCCAGTGTGGTCGATCCGTTCTCGAAACGACTGCACTGGTCGATGAGCTGCGGCCAGTCAACGATTCCCAGTCCACCAATGTTCATCGCAATCGCAAAATGATGCTTCCGAAACGAACCGTCTTTGCCGCTGCAGCTGTCGCCGCCGTGGGGATTTTCATCAGCCTGCCCGTGACTGGCAATGATCCAAACGCACTGGCCTCAGGCAACGAATACTTAGCGTTCCGATTGCCTTTGTGGAAAACGTCACACTTCGACGATGCCGCCCAAGCGGAAAAGCAAATCGCAAGGCTGGCCAAATTTGGATGCGAGACCAAGCAGGACCAGAACAACGTTTCTTATCGCTGCACGAATTGGTGTTCGATCCAGGGCGAAAGCCCCCGGCAGAGTCAGCGATGGGGCCAGTGGCTGACCACGCTAGGTTTTGAAATATCGCACGTCGAGATTGACGAAGCGTTCACGCGAGGAAACGAAGTCATCGAATTTCGGATGCCCGATTGGAAATCAATCCAAAGTGACCGCTCGAGACAGCAGCAACAATTCGTTGACTACCTGCGCCGCCTGGGTGTTGAGGTCGAGGTCCAAAAGCACCAACACCACAGCGAAATTCGATACCGAGCCCCCACGTGGCGAAACCTTCGCTTCGGCAACCAAGATAGCGCCGACCAAACTAGAGCCTGGTTAAAACAGCAAGGCTTCGAAGCTCGCTATCGCTACTAGAGTGTCACCAGGCCCATCGAGCGAAATGGGGCGAGAGTGTAGCGTAACAGCTCCATGATCGGGCTAGCCGATTGGGCGATAGCCTGAACCCTAGACCCAAACTGGGACGCGGCACGGCCACCGTTCGTAGTACCGCCTTTACGCGGAATCAGCTCTCGACCGCCTCGGAGAGGCGAAAGCATCATGCCGGTGGCCTTGGGCCACCGGAACTTGGCAACCCCCAATGATCTTGTCGGCCATCGCTAACCGTGGGGCAAGCCCCACGGCAAAAAGCGTTCGCCTCTGCGAGGCTAACTTGGACGCTCTGTGCAGGCGGAATCAGACGCAAGACAGCCAAGCACCCAGCCGGCTGAAGCCGGTACTACGAACGGTGGACGACGAGAACCGAATTCAGATTGTTGGCGAGGATAGGAAAGCAGAAGGGGTGCGTTTTTGCAGACCCTTTAGGCAGCTTTGAACCAGACGTGATTGCGTGGTTGGCGCTCGATGACTTCGTTGCAGTGAGTTGAAAGCGTCGCATCGGCAACTTCGAAACCGTGGCGGAACAACAGACTGAACTCGCTGTGTGTCAGTCGCCGAAGCGTGGTTTCGATTTCCGAGGCACGCTTGACTTCATCATCCGTCAGGTTGGGTTCGCCACCTGCGGCGCTGCGAGCGTAAACCCGCTTGGTACGCAGCCCGAGACGCAGGTAGGCTCCCGTTCCCGGGTTCTGTTTGAAATAGTCCATCAGCATCCGTGCTCGCAAACTGCGGACTTGGTCGGTTGCGACGTCGACCAAACGGCGTGACGCCTCCAAGAAGCCAGGACGCCATTTCATTTTTCGCTCTTCGCTGCCAAGCGGACGCGACGCATCGCAAACGATCAGAAAATCGGTCCCCTCGCGCAATCCATCGCCAGGCTTGAAAAGTGATTCGACCCCCAAGTTGTCATACACGCCGCCATCCCACAGGTGCAGACTCTTGTACTTGGGTTGGATCGAACACCAGTCATCGTTGCGGTATTCGCACCACTGATAGCGGCGTGACTTGACGATCAACGGCCCGATCAGACCGGGGACCGCCGCTGATGCGGCCAACGCGTGTGACAACCGAAAATCGGGATTCGTGATGTATTTGGTTTGGTAGTCGCCCATCAAGTCTCGCTGAAATCGCCAGTTCTTACCGGTCTGGTAACAGGTCGCGTTGATGATCCACTGAGGGGACACCGGCAAATCAGCCAGATTCCCCGTAATGTTCCACTGCCTTTCCAGCTCGCCGCCCAACACACCAGCTCGGCCTGATACCAGTCGCCAAGGAAACATCAGCGACTTGATCGCGTAGGCCCACTGCACGTTCCGAGTGGTCAGCAACGAATGAATCTGCGGCACCACGTCGTGCAGGTATTCAGCACTGCTGGGCCAGCGATTTCCCGTCGCCGCGAAAACCAGCCCCGCCGCCAAACTGCCGCCCGATACGCTGGAGATGACCTTGACGTTGCCGAGCAGATCTTGACGGGCTAAACGGGCCAACACGCCCAAGTGGAATACCGTCGCTCGTACTCCGCCACCGGAGAAGGCTAGTGCGATCTGCATGGTCAGGAGTTGAAAGTTCGGAGTGGAGGTTGAAAGTGATGCTGCAGGCGACAGGATAGACATTGCCGGATGGACAAATCCACAGCAAAAAGACGGGAGAACAAGCCGTATGGAAGGTTGTCGCCCCCAAAATGGCAGCTGCACAGCGTCCGCGGTCACCGTCGGTGATCCGCCGCGTCGGATCAGAGCACTTGCCGAGTGAAATCGTTTCCAATTCCGGCGCTTCATCGCATCCCGCTTTCCGCCGATCAGCTAGCGGCAACATCACCCTGTCGGGGCAGATACCATGAAGGGGACTGACTCCCCGACCGCCGGCCGACCGACGGTTTGTTGAACGCAACGAGTGCTTCCATGAAACGAGTGTTCTTTCTATCGATCTTGGCTTTCGCCACATCGCTGGTTCGCGCCAACGACGACGTGGATGTGCTTGCGGGCGAGAAGTTGTTTGCGATTCATATCAAGCCTTTGTTGGCCCAGAAATGCTTAGCGTGCCACGGCGCCGACCCCGACGATATCCAAGGCGGATTGGATTTACGATCGCGGGAAGGCCTGTTGGCGGGAGGCGATTCGTTCGAAGAATCCGTCGCGGTCCCCGGCGACGGCCAGCACAGTCTGCTGTACCTGACGACCACGCGAACCGAGCCCGGATACGAGATGCCGCCGAAGGAAGCGGATCAGTTGAACGAGCAACAGCAGTGGTGGATCCGAGATTGGATCGATGCCGGCGCGGTTTGGCCAAGCGACCAACGCGTCAAACAGATTCAGCAGCAGTATGCCGATGGCCAGCAGGTGTTGGTCTCGCAGGCGCTTTCCGATGACTGGCAAAACCGCCGCTACGATACCGCCAAACTGTGGGCCTACCGCGCCCTTGAAAACCATGACGTGCCGGCCGGTCAGCACCCCGTCGATTGGTTCATCAACCAGCGACTGCGCGATGCGGGGCTGCCCGCCGCTTCTACGGCCGGCGCTACCACGATGATCCGGCGTCTTCATTTCGGATTGACCGGACTGCCCCCGTCGGCGGAACAAGTGGCCTCGTTCACCGCCGCATACCAACGCGATGCCAGCGCAGCGATCGAAGACGCGATCGAGCGATTGATGGCGTCGCCCCACTATGGCGAACATTTCGGTTGGCGTTGGTTGGATGTCGCCCGCTATGCCGATTCGGCCGGTTTCGCCAACGACTACAGCCGTCCCAACGCATGGCGATACCGCGACTACGTTGTCCGTTCGTTCAATCAAGACAAACCGTACGACGAGTTTGTGCGTCAGCAGATTGCCGGCGACGAAATGGACGAAACAAATGTCGAAAACCTGATCGCGACCGGATTCCTGCGGATGGGGCCCTGGGAACAGACCGGTATGAGTGTCTTCAAGGAAACCCGTGGTCAGTGGCTCGACGACGTCACCGACACGGTCGGGCAAGCGTTTTTGGCGCATTCGATGCTGTGTTGCAAATGCCACGACCACAAGTTTGATCCGCTGCCGACGCGGGACTATTACCGCATGATGTCGGTTTTTTCGACCACTCAGTTCTCCGAACGTGATGCCCCCTTTTTGCCCGACGAGAACACGTCGGGGTTTGACCACAGCGATCAATGGGTCAACGCCAAGATCGCGGCCTATCAGCGTCAGTCGAAATCGCTGGACGCCAAGATCAAACGTGACAAGAAAACGGAAACCAGCGATGCAAAGGTTGGCGACAATGGGTTGGATCCCGGTGACGAGGCATCAGCGGCACGGATGTCCAAAAACATCAATCGTCATCGGATCGAATTGGACCGCACAAAGCCGATCGCGTTCGCTGTCTATACAGGCGCGACCATCCAGCGAAAGAACGTCAGCTCGCGTATCGAGGTCCCCGCGGATCGATGGCGAAAAGGGGATGTCGAGCAGGACGTCATCCATAGCGGTGGCGATGTCTATGCGGTCGGCGACGCGGTATCACCGGGGGCATTGAGCGCAGCCGAATCGCTGGGGCAGATGCGCCCAATCGAATTCCCCGACACCGAACGCACCGCAGGTCGCGGCAATCGACGACTCGCTTTGGCCGATTGGATCGCCGACCCTACGAATCCGTTGACGGCTCGCGTGATGGTGAACCGCGTTTGGGCTTGGCACTTTGGGAAGGGGATCGCGGGGAACCCCAACAATTTTGGCGGCACCGGTGCCTTGCCCACTCACCCCGAACTGCTGGACTATTTGGCACAATGGTTCATCGACAACGATTGGTCGGTCAAGAAGCTGAATCGTCTGATCATGACTTCCGAAGCCTTCCGCCGCGACAGTCGCCACCCAGATCCTGATTCGCTTCAAACGATCGACCCGAGTGGCCAACTTTATGCGACGTTTCGACCGCGCCGTCTTTCAGCCGAAGAACTGCGTGATTCGATGCTCGCAATTAGCGGTGAATTGAACCCGATAGTGGGTGGAATCCCATGCCGTCCCGACATCAACTTGGAAGTCGCCTTCCAACCCCGACAGATCATGGGCGGCACCGCGTCGGTTTATGAACCCGATCCCCTGCCATCGCAGCGCAACCGACGAACACTTTACGCGGAACGAATACGGGGGATCCGCGATCCCTTTTTAGAAGCCTTCAATCAGCCCGGACCTGACAAATCTTGCGAGATGCGAGAAACGTCCATCATCGCCCCGCAAGCTTTGACGTTGATCAATTCCCAAGAGGTGCTGGATCGGGCAATCGCGTTTGCGACACGCCTGTTGGACGAAGAATCGACCGACGACCACGCGATCATTCGCAGGGCGTTCCAATCAGCCCTGTCTCGCGATCCAAGCGACAAAGAAACGGATCTCTGTGCACAGCACTGGCAGCAAGCGACCAGCGACGAACAATCGATCACCTATCCCATGACAACACCGCCGAGCCAAATCGAACGAACCGTGATGGCCGAAAAAACCGGACAGCCTTACAGCTTTATCGAATTCCTTCCCGCCTATGAACAGTACCAGCCGGACCTGGGGCCTACCGATGTGGACGCACGAACTCGAGGGCTGGCGCATGTGCTGCGAGTCCTGCTGAACACGAACGAGTATTGCTATTTGGATTGAAACCGCATCTAGCGGACGCAGCCCATCGAACACGCCATTGCATCCGCCCGGCATATTGTCCGGATTGCTCTGCCGCCGAAGCCTGACGACGCCCTCGCCTGATACACCGATCATTCTTACCGATCACCCAACGCTATGACCAGAAATCAAAACCGACTTGTCCGTCCCACTCGCCGCGACGCATTGTTCGGGATCGGCGCTGGATTGGGATCCGTTGCGTTGACGTCGATGGTGCAGGGTGAACAACAGATCCAGCATCACGCCGCGCGGGCGAAACGTTGCATCTTTCTGATGATGGAAGGCGGGCCGTCCCACATCGATACGTTCGATCCGAAACCCGAACTGACTCGGCAACACTTGACGGCGTTCACGCGAAACGGCGAAATGGAAAGCGCGATGTCGTCGGGCAAACGCTACTTCGTCAAAAGCCCGTTCGATTTCATCAAGGCGGGCGACTGCGGTGCAGACATCTCGACACCTTGGGTGCACCTGAAAGAAATGGTGGACGAGATCTGCTTCTATCGCGGAGCCCAAGTCGAATCGGTGAACCATCCAACCGCTTGTTACCAATTGAACACCGGCAACCAGTTCGGTGGCGACCCGGCGGTGGGATCCTGGGTGACCTACGGCCTCGGATCGTCGAACCAGAATCTGCCCGGGTTTGTCGTTCTGCCGCGTAACAGCTACCCGCAAGGCGGCGCGGCCAATTGGGCCAACGGATTCCTGCCGGCAAAGTACCAGGGCACACCGCTTCGTCCCGAGGGGAGCCCGATCCTAGACTTGAATCCACCGGCGGGCATCTCTCGCAAACGGCAGCGTGAAAATCTAGATCTGATGGCGGAACTGAACCGCCAACACCTTTCCACTCGCCCCGGACGCAGTGATCTGATCGCCCGAATGGAAAGCTACGAACTGGCGTATGCGATGCAGTCCGAGGTGCCGGGGGTGATCGACATCGAAGGCGAAACACAGACCACGCTCGACGCGTACGGGATCGGCGACGGCCCCACCGATTCGTTCGGTCGCAAGTGTTTACTCGCCCGGCGACTAGCGGAAAAAGGCGTCCGCTTTGTTCAGGCCTACGCAGGCAACTGGGACAGCCACGACTATATCCAGAGAGCCCATGGATCGTTGATTCGAAGTGTGGATCAACCGATCGCTGCGTTGCTAAAAGACTTGAAACAGCGCGACATGCTGAAGGATACGCTTGTCGTGTGGTGTGGCGAATTCGGACGGACTCCCGACAACGGAATCCGCGGCGGCGGTCAATCATACGGTCGCGACCACAATGCCAAGGCGATGACGATGTGGTTCGCTGGCGGTGGAACCCGTGCTGGACACACGATCGGTGCCACCGACGAAGTGGGCGCCGAAGCAGTCCAATGCGTTCACCACATCCGTGATGTGCACGTGACTCTATTGCACCTGTTGGGTTTGGACGACAACAAACTGACGTACTACCACGCCGGACGCCACAAACAGCTATCGCAGTTCGGTGGTCAAGTCATCCCAGAACTGTTGGCGTAGCAGCAAGCGACTGATTCCGTCGGGGACCCCAGTGATCACGAATCGGGTGATTCGGACTTGCCCGGCCCTTCGTCCGACTTGTCGTTCGCATCCGTGGTGACTTTGGCCGCGGCAACGGGCAAGATTGTCATGCCCACGTATTCGATCGTTCCGTCGGACGACAAACCGCGGACGGTCAACATGATCTGTTCGTAGCGGACTGCCGAACCAACCTTCAGGTCTTCTTTGGCAATCCGATCTCGCAAAGTCTGATCAAGCGTCGCGCCCATTTCCGCATCCAGCTTGACTCCATAGAACTGTTCCAAGTCATGGACCTTGATAGACCCCCGCAGCGGGAACTCGAACTCCGCGGGCAGTTCTTTCGGCGGACTCTTGCGATGCGCAAACACCCGATCCACCAAAGCGCGTACCTGGGGACGCAGCACCACGATCGCATGGTCACCGCTTAGCAGCATCGACCCGCCTTGCGGCGGAATGATCTGCTCGTCGCGGACGATCAGTGCGATCACGACACCGTCGGGCAATGCCAGTTGTTTCAGCATGCAGCCAGCGGCCTGGCATTCTTCGTCCACAAAATAATCGACGATGTCGCCGTCTACGTTTCTTAGCGAACTAATTTCCAGCGTCACCGGCGGCGGCAACCTGGTTGGAACTTCCAATTTCAGGTATCGAGCAACAGCCGGCAGAGTCCACCCCTGTACCAACGCCGACACCAAGACCACAAAGAAGACCGTATCGAACATCACCGACGCCCCCTCCAAATCGGCCAACATCGGAAAGGTGGCCAGCGTAATGGGGACGGCGCCCTTGAGCCCCACCCAGGACAGGAACGTCAATTCGCGAAATGCAAACTTGAATGGCGCCGCACATAGAAAAACCGCGATCGGTCGCGCGACAAAGATCAACACGATCGAAATCAGGATCGCCGGCACAGCGACTTCGACCAACCGACTTGGGAATGACAAAATCCCCAACGCGGTGAACATCAAGATTTGGCAGATCCAAGCGATCACGTCATGAAACAACAGGATGCCGCGGTGAAAAACCGGACGTTGGTTGCCGATCACGATGCCAGTGAGGTACACCGCCAAAAATCCGCTGCCGCCCAACTGGGCCGCAAATCCGAACGAAAACAGACCCAACGCGGTTGCCATCACAGGGTACAAACCGGCCGCATCCAAGCGGATGTATCGCAGGATCAACGATCCGGCCCAGCCCACGAACAGACCGACGATGGTGCCCAAAATGATCTGATTCAAAAACAACGTCACCAACCCAATGCCCAGTGGCACCTCGCCGGTGAGGACCTGGATCAAGCCGATCGTCAAAAAGATCGCCATCGGGTCGTTCGATCCGCTTTCCACCTCTAGCGTATTGGCCAACTTGGGTCGGATATTGACGCCACCGCCGCGCAGCACCGAAAACACCACCGATGCATCGGTCGAACCGACAATGCTGCCCAGCAATAACCCCTGCAGCACCGTCAACCCAAGAATCCACGCCGCCGCTAACCCCGTAATCAATGCGGTGATGAAAACCCCGACGGTCGCAAGCACTCCCGCCGGCTTCCAAGCGGACCGGATCGACTGGAACGGCGTCCGGATTCCGCCATCGAACAGAATCAAACAGAGGGCGACTGTCCCGATCCCATGGGCCATCGAGTAGTTTTCGAACTCGATGCCGCCCAACCCCTCGGATCCGGCTAGCATCCCGACGACCAAAAAGACGAACAGAACGGGCACGCCCATGCGAGCCGAAAACTTGTTCGACGCAATCCCCAATAACAACAGAATACCGGTGATCAGAATCAGTGTTTCGATGCTTAACATGGACTGGTCGGTAGACAGTTTTGGATAGTTCGTACGGCGATCGCCCGCATAGCAACACCGTGAATCGCGGCAATCAAGATCGATTGCCAATCCCACGCGGCCCATGCGAACCAAGTTCAGAAAGGATTCTACGCGGGCGATCAAGAGTCAACTATGCCAAAGCCCGATGCGACTGGTCGACCACATCCGGCAGCCAGCCCGATCGTCCAGTTCAGTCGCCGCCCCCGCTGGCAACGTCATTCTCCCGCGTCCAGCACACAGATTTCGTGGCGGATGTCGACGACCGCTGGCAATTTCTTTCGTTCAGGGAACCAGCGACCCGCCCGCGATCTTCGGTAGCGTATGCTGGCCATTCCCAGTTTTCATGAACTTTTAGACTGCTCCCTTCTGCACCCATCTTTCGAGGCCCATTGATGAAAATGATTCCGCACCTTGCGCTTGCTGCCGTCGCACTCTCGCTGACCGTGTCTCACTCTGTTTCTGCACAAACGACCACCGGCACGCCTGTCGACGCCGCAAAGAAGCAGCTTGCAGTAGGGCAAACCGCCAAAGATTTTCAGTTGCCATCGGTCGGTGGAGAACTTTCGGGCAACGTGAAACTTAGCGAAGTGAACGCCGATGGGCCCGTGGTCTTGGTCGTGCTGCGAGGTTTCCCGGGCTACCAGTGTCCCGCATGCTCTGCCCAGGTAGGTGACTTCATCAAGTTGGCTGACAAATTCGCTGCGAAAAATGCACGAGTCCTCATGGTCTACCCGGGGCCAGCTTCACAACTGGGATCGCATGCGGACGATTTTTTGAAGGGCACGAAATTGCCCAAGCCGTTGACCTTCCTGTTGGACCCTGGATTTCAGTTCACCAATGCATACGGGCTGCGTTGGGATGCACCACGTGAGACCGCCTATCCATCGACGATCGTCCTGGATGCATCGGGAAAGATCACCTACGCCAAGATCAGCGCCACCCACGGCGGCCGTGCCAACGCAGCCGAAGTTCTGAAAGCACTGTAAAGTGCCTGCTGCGAAGTGACAGCAAAAGAGGTTGATAGGTCGACCACCGGATTTCCAGATAGTCAGCGCAAGTTGAAACAGCTTGCCTTACAATCTGTCGAAAGCCTTCATCCGGTGAACTTGGTGTCGTGAATCGGGATTTCACGGAGTCTGCTGCAGATCGATGGGGTCCGTATGGATGCCTTGGTTTACAGTGAGACTCCGTCACGACATCCGAGGCCGGTGTTTTGGCATCGCCGGTAGCTATCCACCCTTTTCAAGCGAGCTTTTCCATGAAATTCCATCTTCCGGCGACCATCGGTCTGCTGTCGCTGTGCTTTGGGCCCGTTGCAGATACAGCCTTGGCGCAATTTCAGATTCGAATCGGAAATGGTCGCATCACGACCGGCCGTTCGGTCCGAACACAGCCGCAGGTTGAACACCACGACCACGTCATTCGCGATTCCCATGGCCATGTTCAGGGCATCCAACACCACGACGTGATCCGCGATAATGCTCGCAGAATCAGCCGGCCGACCATCGTTGCCCCGCACATCGATCATCACGATCATGTCATCCGTGACAGCCACGGGCATGTCGTCCGCCGCGAACATCATGACGTCGTGCACAACGGATGGTCGCACGTGGTGCCATCCACGATCCGCGGTTACAACGCCGGCCAGTACTACGTGGAAAACAACCAGTACTATTACCAGCCACAACAATCCGCCACGCATGTCGTTGCCAGGCCTGCGTTGCTGCCATTTGGCGGATTCAGCCAGTACGAAGATCTATCCGGACGGCTGGAAACGTTGGTGAACGAACTGCTGCTGGATCTGCACTACAACTATTCTCACAACCACGGTTTTCAAGAAACCTACGCCGAGGGTTACCAACTGTTGGGCGTGGCAAAGTTCATCCACGAAGCGGAACACAACCGTGACATGCAGGCCATGAGGTCTCAGTTGTCGGGAATGGACCAACTGTTTCACCACATCGAAGATGACGTTCGCGGTTGGTCACGGCACCATCATCGTCAAATCGGCACTCTAGGGATCGTCGCTAAGACAGAAATGATCGAAGCCACCTTGCATCACCTGATGCACGACGTCGGGGTTTCGCTGGATGGGCAGGGCGTCGAACAGGCACCGCCGCCCGTTCAAGGCGTCGAACAGGCACCACCACCGATGAACTTGCCGCGGCAAAACTAGCATCGACAGTGGCCTAGTGGTCGCCGTCATGTCGATGGCGGCGAAAGCCGGTCCACCATCCATCATGCATCTTGCCAATTTTGGCAACTGCCACCGATCAAGTCCGACCGATCACCGACAGGATCCGGTCGGATGCCGATTCGTTCTGATTCCGCGGCACGCTTCGGCGCCGCGGCGTGCGAAATCAGAATTTCAGTTGGAACATCGCGTTGCCGATCGCCGCCGTCAAACGCTGCCCCAAAGTCTGGTGGTTGGAATGGATAACCACAGAGGCTCGCTGACCGGTTCGCAGAGCTCGGCTGCGCTGCGGATCCAACGGCAGGTAAGCATTCACACGGGGTTCGCAGAGTTCAAATTCGCCATCGGCGGCATGCACCGACGTCAGCGATCCGCCGTTCATCGCCAGCAGGGAAGGGTCCGGCGGAGTCAATGCGGCTCGCGTTTCCAAACGTTCAATGCGGGCGTTCCAAGACGGATGCCCGGCGACCACGATGCGGAGCGGTTGATCGCGCCAAAGGTTGGCCTGTCGTGCGTCCTGTTGGCTGATCGACACCTTCAACCGCTTCGAATCTTCGCGTCCGATCACGGCGATCTCTTCGCCCTCTTCGACGTAAGTTCCTTCGATCACGGCCAGAATGCGTGAAACGACTTTGCCGTCGGTCGTCGCCCGCAGCGTCAGACTGGAAACTTGTTCTTGTTGTTCAATCACCTGTTTTGCCAGTCCGTCACGCCGCGTCACGGCGTCGCCCATTTCCGAAGAATTTCCTCGCCATTGAGCCGCCAAAATTTCGTTCTCCACCTGGGCGACCTGTTTTTGCAGGTCCATCAGCCGCAATGTCAGTTCGTCATTGCGAAGGGTCACCAACGCATCCCCGCGTTGGACAGAGTCGCCGTTTTGAATATGGACATGGTCGACAAAACCAGCCGATCGCGTTCGAACCACCGCAGGCGGGTCGTATTGGACAATGGCGGGCGCTGTCCACGACCAATCCGCAGGCGTCACCCACAGGCCGATCGAGCATGCGGATACCAGCAAGGTGACCCGCGTGATCAGTCGTACCGGATTGAGCGTGCCGTTCTGGTACAAATTTGCCAGGTGTTTCCACAGACCGATCAACGGCATCACGACAAAGGAACCAAGCCCCCCAATCGCCACGACAATTCCGGCACCTTCGAACAGCATTGCCGCCCCCGCCAACAGACCGCTGACGGTGACGACGCGGTAGGCAGCCGCCGAACATCCGTACCATTTGATCCAAACGGCGTGACGAGACGGAAGCTGCGGTGCTGTGGCGTTCAGACCAAGCAGATAGCGGCCACCGAAGTAGCGTGCATACTTTTGGCCATACGTGTACAGGTTGTCGACGCCGGTGGCATCCGCCAAGGCAAAGTAGCCGTCAAACTTCAGCAGCGGATTCAGGTTGAACAGCAGCGAGCTGACTGACGCCAGCAACACAACTTCGGCAGCAATTTGCTGGACCGGCAGTGACGTCGACCAGTACCAAACAAACAACGCGACACCGGCCAAGAACAACTCTGCAGCGATTCCGGCCATCGTCACATGAAACCGTTTCCAGCGGGAATCGAAACGCCAACTGGATGTGACGTCCACATAAGCGATCGGCATCAGCAGGATCATTGCCAACCCAGCTTCGTGCACATCGCCGCCGTACCGTTTGCAGGTGGCGCCGTGAGCCGTTTCGTGGACCGCTTTCAAAACGCACCAAGCGATGCCCAACCAGATCCAACGTGACGCCGAAAATAGATTCGTATAGCTGTCAAAAAACGGGTCCCAGTGTCCCGTCATCGCGACCAACGCGGCAGCAAAGACAAGCAGACCAACGACCATCGCTCGGGCGCTAAACAGCCATCCGGCCGTGCCGACCAGTTTCGCCAGGTATCGGTCGGGGTCAACCAGTGGCAACTTCCAGAAAAAGACCGCCGACACAGCGCGCAACACTGGCGAACCTGCGATCCCCGACGGAGCTTGTGGTTGGGGGGCCGATTGGGTCAGTCCGTTACCGGCTAACCATTTGCATAGTTGAGTTGCATGATCCGTCGTCAAGCAATTATCAGGCGCCGCATCCTGGCATCGATGAAGAGCCTTCGCCGCGGACTGCGTTTCCAACAAAAACCGGATGAAGGCATATTCATTGGGGCCGATACGGAAAAACTTTCCCGCCGCTGGATCTTCTAATACGACTCGTCCCGAACCGTCGTTGCGATGGTGAAATTGCAGATCATCGCGAAGTGGAAAATGGGCTGGCAGTTCCTGCGGCGCATCATCATCGCCGGACGTCGCGTCCTGCGGTGCTGATTGTGTATGGAATTCACCGGGTTTGGAAAACGACATCGCGATTACCAACCGATCCAATTTCGAACGGCGTCGACCGGTCGATGGAACAAGATCCAAGCGGCCGCGCGGCGGCCAGCGGCGATTTGAGTGGTGCCGTTCATGCCCGGACGCAACTTGCCGTCTTGATTGCGAAGTTCCGCCTCGGCAATGAACACGCTTTCGTTGCCACGCAGCTCGTTTCGCAAGTGAATCATCGCGATCTCAGATTGACCGTCGTGATCGGGCGCTGCATCGACCGCAATGCGGACCTGCATACCCTCGGCAATATGGTTGATTTCGGATTCCGGAATCGCAATTTCAGCAACCAACCGTTCCAAACTGGCGACTTCGAAAAGTTGATCACCGATGGACAGCGGCATCCCTTCGCCTCGTTCCAAGTCGCCGGTGATGATCACCCCGTCGATCGGAGACCGAATTTCAAGCTGCCGTTGCCGGCGCTGCAGCAGTTCGATCTGCTGTTTGATTTGCTCCGTTTCCAACCGCTCGAATTCTGCCTTCGAATGGTCGCCAGCCGAAAGAGCCGCCAGCAATCGCTGTTCGGCCTGAGACGACTTGGACCGCAGCCCCGCCAATTCGCTTCGCAGGTCACCGCCATCCAACGTGACCAATAGATCCCCCGCAGCAACCGTCTGTCCCGCGACGGCATGCGCCCGCTGCAGGCGAGCATCGAAGGGAGCCGCCACGTAGCGACGTACCGACGGTTCACAAACGGTTTTGCAGGTCACGGTGTAAGGCCATGGAATCATGCCGATCCCAGCAAGCCCAGCAACCGCCAAAGCGTAGAACTTTGCATCGGATCTGCGCCGCGACAGATCGGCGAGTACTTTTCCGGTCACCTGTTTGCGAAGCGTTGTCCACGTTGGCCCACCGTCTTCGCTTGGCTGGTTGGTGGATGCACCGCTTGGCAGATCCATCCCTGCCGACAACAAATCCGCAGGCATCGAATCGCCCGACTCTGCTTCTTCTCTGCGATCCGCAACCAATGTGTCGAACAGCAGCGAATTGCCCAACTTTTGAACAGCTGCCAGCCGCGACTCGGTTGCTGCCCCCGACAGTTCGGAAAGCTCGCAGGGGAATCCGACCGTCAGACAATCCGTGGTGTGATTCGACAGCGGTTGTGCAACGATCAACCAGCTTTCAGGCGATGAAAGCACGGTGCACTTTTGTGTCTGGGCTTGCAACGCACGCAGCGCCAGGTCATGCGAACGATCGCGGACATCGTTGGCGATTGCCCCGGCACCACCGACACGCACCAGATTCCCTGCAGCGGCGACTCGCCAATGGACCAGATTGCCGGCGCCTTGGCGAGCGAACAAGGTCTTGAACTGCGGCGGGATCGCACTCGGCGAATTCGCTGGATCGGAATGCCCGGACGCGTCCTTGGAACCGATCGGAGCCGTGGCTGACGAGGACGGATGTGCGTCGCCGAATCCAACGTTTGATTGGTTGTCCACTAGGTTCTCCGCACGGCGTCGTGAGCCGCCTGGGATGGTTCCATCTTGGAACTTTTGGTTTCGATTTCTCGCAGTAGACAGCGCTCGCCGGCGCTCAAGGATCCGTCCGAATTGTCGACCCGGGCCTTCACTTTGTAGGTATTCGTTTCGCCGTTCGGGAACGGAGAGATATAGTCAATTTTTCCAACCACCACACGGTTAATGATGGTGAAAACGACCTCGATCTCGCTCCCGATCTTCAAATTCGAACGATACAGGCGGGGAACCAAAAATTCGACCGACAGTTCGGACAGGTCTGCAATCGTGCACACCGTGGACTCACCCGGCCCCACAAACTCGCCAACCTGTTTGGTGAATTCAACCACAACGCCGTCGAAAGGTGCTTTGATACACAGTTGTTCGGATTCGGCCAACAAGCGGTTGTAGTCAGCCAATTGTTGTGCCAAGCGGTCTTCGGCCCGTCGCAGGCTAGCACGCGCGATCGTCAGATCTTCGTTCGCTTGCAGCAGTTCCACGCTGGTCGCATGGTTGCGAGCGACAAGCGATTCAATTCGCTCAAATCGACTCGTTTTCGATGCCAATTCAGCCTTCGCGATCTGCCACTCGCCCTTGGCGTCCTTGGCGATGCGAGCGAGTTCTAGCCGAGCCTGATGGATGGTGGGGTCCAGTTGAATCAAGGCTTCGCCCTGAAGAACAACATCCCCTTCACGAACCAATCGTTGGCGTATGATTCCAGAAGTCGCGCCTGCGACCGAAGACAGTCGAACCGGTTGGCTGAACCCTTGAATCGTATAGCTCTCGTTATACGTCACGCTTTGAGCAACCACTGACGCATTCCCTGCCAGCGCAAACGCGATCATGATCACGATCAGTCGTTGCTGGAGGGTGCTGGAGGTCATCATCGAATCCCTGTCGGAACTTTGCCAATATTCACTGATCAAACATAGGATGCAAAAGTACAACGTGCGGCGAAAAGAAATCCCCCGCAGATCTTTCAGAGACTGCCCAGCCCGCAGAATCCGAACGACCGCTGCGGCTGTAGCTGCAATGCCCCAAACGGCTGATTGCGTGCTGGAGGGGTGCGTCCACGCAGACCAACGAAGCGAACACCTTCGATGGGCGCTGAAGCATTGGCCCGCGACAAGATCGGCGGGCCTCAACCGATCAAGCCAGCTGGATTACTTCAAAGAAGCGAACGAAACCAGTGCCCCGGTAGCACGTTGGACTTCCAACACCGCGCGGTTGTATTGGACCAGCGCTTGTAGCAGGTTCTGTTCTTCCTGCAGAAGACGATCTTGCGCCTGCAGCAGATCGTTCAGCTGGATCTGCCCCAGATTCGGATCATTCCCCAGCGAGCGCCAACGGTCCAGCAGATAATCAGCCTCGGCGGCCGCAGCTTCACGAGCGATTCGTCGAAGATCAATCGCTTTTGACGAAGCCGCCACGTCACGCACCGCAGATTCGACCTCCGTGTAGATCTTCTCGGTCGTTTCCGTCGTCAGGTGCTGGAGCTGGCTGATTTGGAAATACGCCTGGCGCGCGGATGCGTTTGCGTTTCGGTTTCCCATCGGACGTTCATAGACCAGCCCGGCACCGTACCCCGGTCGGCCCACGGTGAACTGATCTGTCAATGCACCTAGAACGTCCGAATCGCCTTGCCGTCCCGCCAAATAGGCTTCGCTGACAAAGTTCAGTGTGGCCTTCTTTTGATCGTTGGCAAGTCGCAACCGGGTCCTGGCAACATCCATTTCGCTGTTCAGTCGCTGCAACTCCGGCCGTTGACCAAGAGCCGCGGCAACTTCGATCTGGGCATCAAAATGGACAGGCAACACGACAGCGGGCTGAACCGGCAAAAATTCGCTATCGCGATTCGAAGTCAGCTCGGGTGCGTTGACCAGTGATCGAAGGTTGGATTCCAAGTTGCGAATTCTGGCATCCGATTGCGAAATATCCGCCGTTCGATCCGCGACCGCCGCACGTGTTCGCAAAACTTGGGTACGAGACGAATCGTGATCTGCGCGGGCGTGCAACAGGTTCGCAATTTCTGTGGCGCGTTGCAGATGGCGACTGCGCTGCAAGAACGTGGCTCGTTCGGTATACAGTTGCCAATATGCGTCGGAAACCTGAATCAATTGCTGTTGAATGGATTCATGATACGATGCCTGAGCGCCCTTGGTCTGGAACTGGGCGGTCAGCACAAGGCTGCGATTGACGTCAATCTTGCGACCACGCAGCAACGGATGGGTCATGTTGGCGAATAGCCGCGTGTAACCCTGATTGTTAGGAATGAAGAAGTTTGAGTTGCTGTTTTTATGCCCCAGACTCTGACCAACGTTGTATTTCACACCGCGGCTGTTTTGCCCACGCACCCCTGCATCGCCAGCGACGATGTCGTCTTCCAACCTAGCGGGTCCACCGGTCGTCAACGTGCTTTCGGCCGGATCGCTTGTGCTATCGTACCGCGAACTTCCGAAAACGGTCGGGTCAAACTCGGAAACGGCTTGCGCGGTCCGCGCTTGATTGATCCATTTTGTTTGTTCAACAGCTAGCACGCGTCCGGAATACATGACCGTTAACACGAACAGCTGATCCAAATCGATCGCCAGTGCGGTGTTTGGGTCGCGAAGTGGATCACTGACCAATGGCGTCCACCATTGTGTTTTTAGCTGCGCAGCCTGATCCAGGCTGCTCAGCGGCGGCAGCGAATCGGTTTCCGGGGTCGCCACAAGGTCCGCGGGAAATGGCTCCACCGTCTGCGCATCGGTTGCTTCGGTGATGTTGCTGGATGCGGGGGCGTCGATTTGAGGCGCATTGAGGGGGGACGAATGGACTTTGGTCGCACCGACGACGGGATCGTGAGCAGCCGGTTCAGCCTCAGCTGACAGAACAGCGCCCGGTAGTGTCCCCGGCACATGTTTCGCACCCACCGATGCATCCCATAGCTTTAGCAAGTTCGTCATGTCGACTTGGCCAAGGCGTTGCAAATGGGAGCTGTCTGGCACCGCAGAACGATTCGCATCTACGTCAGATTCAACCGATCGAACAGGCCGCTGAGCTTGCCCGGAACGTGTCGCCGGGCGACCATCCCGCACCACATCGGGAACCGGCGGAACCATCTTGTCGATCCACAACGAGGCTGCAGATGGCGCCGGGCGTTGATTTGCCTGAAAGTCCCTCACCGGGGCTGTCTGCGCGTGCGCGACCCCCACAATCAAACTGCCCAACAGCAGAAAGGAAAGCACCAGCCGAACAGTCGGGTTCCCCCTTCCGTTGGTTCGATCGTGGGCGGTGTGATGAGGGTACATGTGTTCCAAAATCGACCGTTCGAGGCACGAAAAGCGATTTCATTCGTGGAACAGGAACAACCGGATGAATTGGCAGTGTCGGCGCAACTATCCACAACCCGCCTAAACCACCTCTTTCCTCTAATAGATTTACGTTCACTAGATTTCCCTGCCTGTATCCGTGGCCGCATGATCCGCAATCTCCGATAGTTACGTGGGCTACTCTATTTCCCCTCTGGAATCGAAGCGGATGTCGTCGAAACGCGCGGAAATGCTTAGGAAGATGATTGTGCGTGCTGAGTCGTGTCTTCGTTCAGGACAACCCTCGGCCGCTGCCAACTCGGCTATCGATCAACCTTTGCGCGCCGAATCGTCCGAAGACCTGAAAGAGCTGGACGTGCTTGCCCTCGAGGCTCGTCTGCTGTACAGCGCCGTCCCGATGGTGGAAAGCAGCGAAGCCCCCGCAGATGGTGCCGCCCCGGATGTCGACCTGAACGCATGGACCGACGGGGATTTCGATTCGGACCCAGATGCGTCCGGTGGTACGGACTCGGGATCCAACGAAACCGGTTCCGATGCTTCCGACGCAAACGATCGGGCAAGCCTGGATGATGCTGATGGCCAGCTTTGGGACGGTGCGGATGGATTTTCCCTGGCCACCAGTCACGAACTGATCTTCATTGACAGCGGCGTCGAGAACATCGATCAACTATTGGAAAACATCGCCTCGTTGAGCGACGACACGAGAAACATCGAGATCATTTTCCTGGATCCGACCCGCGATGGCGTCCAACAGATCACTGACGAATTAGCGGGCCGGACCGACATTGATGCGCTGCACATCGTCACCCATGGTGATGATGGATCGGTGCAACTAGGCAACACACGACTGTCGTCGGACACCCTCAGCGCACATGCTGGGCAAATTGCGTCTTGGGGCGGCTCGTTGGATATCGATGCCGACATCCTATTTTATGGATGCGATTTGGCAAGCAACGAATCCGGCGAGCAACTGGTTGAATCGATCGCCATTTTGACGGATGCAGACGTCGCGGCTAGTGACGACTTGACCGGGCATGCGGATCTGGGCGGTGACTGGATTCTGGAATACACCGTCGGTGATGTGTCGACGGATGTGGCGTTTGGATATGCGGCCCAAGCATCGTGGCACGACACGCTGGCGACCATCTTCGTCACCACCACGGAAGACGAGAACGATGGCAACACCTCCGACATCGCCTCCCTGACCGGATCACCAGGTGGAACTGGGATATCGCTTCGCGAAGCCATCATTGCGGCCAACAATACGATCGGCGCTGACACGATCTTCTTGGGCGCGGGAACCTACGGTCTGGACATTGCGGGCAAGTCTGAAAATGCATCTGCCACGGGTGACCTGGACATCACAGGTCAAATCACGATCATCGGTGATAGCCTTGGCACGACCATCCTTGATGCATCATCGCTCGGCGATCGAATGTTCCATGTCGCCAATGCAGGAAATCTGTCGCTCGGAGACATCACGTTGACGGGCGCATCGTCTGGCAACACAGGAGGTGCCGCCGTGTACAACGAAGGCGACTTCTCCGCGACCGATGTCGTCTTCAGCAACAACTCGGTCGGCAACAATGGCGGAGGCGCCATCTATTCTAGTGGTACGACCACGCTGAATCACACAACCTTGATTGGAAACACCAGCGGTGCGTCCGGTGGTGCGATCTATGTTTATGCTGGCACGACAACGATCATCAACTCGACCATCAGCGGCAACCAAGCGGAATCCAATGGCGGTGGTATCTTCGTCGAACATACATACAGCACCCTGAACATCGTGCATTCAACCATCGCTGACAATTCAACGGTCAGTGCAAGTGGCTATGGTGGCGGTGTCTACATTTACCAAGCGACGGTCAACGCGGAGAATTCGATCTTCGCCGACAACACATCCGACCTGGGTGGCAGTGACGTTCAAGGAACCATTGTCAGCGGCGGCTACAACATTATCGAGGACAACACGGGTGTCACCGGAACCGTTGGCACGGACATCCTCGGCAGTGATCCGTCATTGGCCGCGCTGAGCGTTGACGCCGCCTCCGGCCATTCCGTCCACGCCATTGGCGAAACAAGCATCGCGTACAATGCCGCCGGCGGCACGTCACCGACTGTAGACCAACGCGGTGCCACGCGCGATGCATCCGCAGATATCGGTGCTTACGAGTACGTCGCGTCGACCGAACCACTTGCGCACTACAAGTTTGATTCTGGAACGGACGCGACGGACAGCAGCGCCAATGGTCTCGACGGCACGTTGCAAGGCCATGCCGTTATCGACACGACGTCTGGCACGAACCAAGTGGGGGACGGCAAGCTAACGCTGGACGGATCCGGTGACTACGTGGACTTGTCGGCAAACGCAGGTACCTTCGCGGCACTTTCCCAAGGAACGGTCGCTACCTGGGTCAAGCTTTCGACAACTGGCCTCGCAACCATCTTCGACATCAGCAGCGGCGACCCCAGCGAGTTCGCGACGCTGTGGGTTGAAAACGGCAACGTGTTTTGGGCGATCAGCACCGGCGGTTCCCCGCAGTTGCGGATGACCTCCACCGCCACGATCAATGACGATCAATGGCATCACGTCGCGGTGACCACCGACGCGAGTGGCAATACGCTTTATATCGACGGCGTCGCACAAACCGGCGGCGACATCAGCTACAGCAATGGCGACGCGTCGTCCAACGTATTCTTCGATGACTTGACTGGCGTGACATCCGTCAAGCTTGGTGCGTACGACATTGGATCGGTTGGTGGCGAGTTCACTGGATTGATCGACGACGTGCGAGTGTATAACTACGCGGTCAACGACTCGGACATGACAGAGCTTCACGCCAATGGATCCAATGCTCCCAACGATCTATCCGCCACGGCAACCAACGATGGCGGATTGAACCTCAATAACGATGGCGGGAATGATGCTTACCTAATTGCTGATGATGGTGGGGCGGTTTTCGGTGGACTGACAGAATTAACGATCGAAACTCGTTTTGCCTACACCGACACAGCATCGGAATTGAACCTAGTCTCCTACGCGGCGGGTTCATCGAACTATGGAAACGACGTGAATCTGGCCTTCAATGGCGATGGCTCATTGAGCTTCATTGTCAATGACGAGTTAGGTCTTGCCAACACATTCGACTATCGAACTCTTGCTGACGGGCAATTCCATACGCTATCCATGACGTGGAACAGCAGCGGCGGTGCCTGGCAGGTCTTTGTCGACGGCGTCCAACGCGATAGTGGAACCAACGTTGCTACGGACGTAACCATCCAATCCGGTGGAACGCTAGTATTTGGCCAAGACCAAGATACGCAAGGTGGTGGCTATGACCCGGATCAGAATTTCTCAGGAACGCTACAGAGCTTCCGAGTCTTTGACGATCTGCGAACAGCATCGGAAATCTCCAGCAGCTATGCAAGCGATTTGCCGTTCGACGAACAGGGAATGGTAGCCAACTGGCGATTTGACAACTTGTCTGCGGACGGTGTCGTTACCGAATCGGTCAGCGGCAACAACTTGACGGCCGCCCATTTGACGGGTACCGGATACATCAGCAGCGAGGCGTCACTAACTTTCGCACTCGATGAGAACGCAGTCGACGGAACGGTCGTGGGCCAAGTTGCGGGCGCCGATGCCGAACGCGAGGCTCAGATTGCGTCCCTGTTGGCCGCTGATCCGACTCTCTCGTACAACGCAGAGTCCGGCAAGTTCTATCAGGTTCAAACTTCAACCACCAATTGGACGACTGCCGAGTCCAATGCGATTGCGAATACTCTCAGTGGAGTTGCGGGGCAACTGACAGTGGTGCGATCAGCAACGGAAAACATTGCGATCCGTGATGCCGCCGACGCAGCAGGTGCCGGGATCATTTGGATGGGCGGAAGCGACGCTACCGTGGAAGGCGAATGGCGATGGCAGACTGCCGGTGACGATGCGGATCAGTTTTGGAGGGGAACAGGGGCTGGATATGCCATTGATGGCAACTATCAGAATTGGGATACCGGCGAGCCCAACGCCGCTGTTTCGGATGAGGATTACCTTGCTCAAGATTCCACGGGAGCTTGGCTCGACGGAAATACGGGAAATAGCTTTGCTTCGATCGTCGAATGGGACGCGGATGCTGTGCTGGACGCAAATCAGGCATTGACCTACACGATCCAATCGCAAACCGTCGACGGTGCCTTTGTGACCGACGCGGATACCGGCCAGATCACCGTCGCCGATGGATCGTTGCTGGATTACGAGAGCGCGGCATCCCACTCACTGACCGTTCGCGTCACCGACAAGGAACTGAAGACATACGACAAAGTCTTTACCGTTTCATTGAACGATCTGGTCGAATCCAACAACGCGCCGACCGATCTGTCCAGCGGCATCGAACTGAATACCGACGGCGGAAACGACGGTTACCTGTTCCTCACCGACGGACGCCCCGTCCTGGGCGGTTTGACGCAGCTAACCTTGGAAGCGACTTTCCAAATTGATTCTGTTCCCAGCGGCTACATCCCCATCATTGACTATCAAGAGGGAGGAATCGAGACCGAATTCGGAGTAGCCATCAATCCCGATGGCTCGCTGCATATCGCGATTAATAATGGAGCGCCCAACCTAACCGCAGGAACTTACACCGAACTGCTTGACGGCCAGCAGCATCACATTGCGGTTTCGTGGGACAACACCAACGGCGATGTCCATTTCTACATTGACGGTCAGTTTGCGGAATCGCTCACCGGAGTTGAGACCAGTCATCAGCTTCACAACGCATCGACGACGCAGCTGCTGCTTGGGCAAGATGCAGATGACGGCGGAGACGTATACTCTGCGAACGTATTCAGCGGCACGTTGCACGATGTTCGAGTTTGGAACGATGTCCGCAGCGCATCCGAAATCGAATTGAACTATCAAGCGAAATTCGACAGCGGCAACTTGCCTAGCAACTTGGTCGCCAACTGGCAAATGGATGGCTTCAATGGTTCCAGCGAAGTCGTTGATGTCGTTAGCGGCAACAACCTTAGCGTCGGGCATGCTCCGGGGGCAGGCTTCATCGCCAGCACGCCCGTCGAAGACTTACACATCATCGAGAACGCGGCGGACGGAACCACCGTTGGTTACGTCGTGCCAACCGATCCTGATGTCATCAACGATGTGGTCAACGATGGACAGTTCCTGGAGGCTGGCATTCCAGCGACTTTCCAGGTCTACGAATCGCCGGCATCGATAGGTCCTTGGCAGGTGGTGCAGAACAGCGTCGACTTGCTCGGTGACAGCTACGAACGGACGCCGCTGGGAGGGCTGGGGGTTGACCTGAACGGTGTCGGTCCCGGAGCGATCGAGCAGACGTTAACGACAGAGATCGGTCGTGAATATCAAGTCACATTCGCATTCTCCGGAAACTGGGGCAGCGATGATAACACGAAGGATTTACGCGTCAGTGCAGGCGGCATATCGACAGACTTTTCGGTGACCGAACCGGACGGTTGGTCGGAAACCAACATGCTATGGGGTCATCGGACATTTACATTTGTTGCTGAATCGACTTCAACGACCCTGCAAATGATGTCAATGGATGCCGTCAGCACCGATTTTGCCACCAACAATTCGGGTCCAGTGATCGGCGATGTGCAAGTCATCGAAATCCCAGCAGCGATATCGACGATCCTAAACAACGACTCGACGTTGACCTACGATGCAGCGACGGACAAGTTTTATCGCACCAGCGCAGGCACCAGCACCTGGGCAACTGCCAATTCAAACGCTCAGGGCAGTCTGCTCAATGGCATTGCCGGCAACCTAGTCAGCATCGGTTCCCAATACGAAAATGACCTTGTCCAGCAAATGGCTGTCGAGGAAGGCGACGATGTCTGGGTAGGCGCGACGGATCAAACCACCGAAGGCGAATTCTATTGGCAGTCTTCGACCGGTGACGAGGAATTGCTCTGGACCGGCGGCAGCACTGGCTCGGCATTAGCCTATGAGAATTGGGTCCCAGATTCCCCCAGAAATTCTGGCGATGCGGAAGACTTCGCTTACCTCGAGAGCACCGATGGCAGTTGGAGCAATATTGGCGAAGGGAAATCAAGATATTCCGTGATCGAGTGGGACGCCAGCGAAGTGCTGTCCAACTTCACGTTCACGCTGACCGATGACGCCGGCGGAAGATTTGAAATTGACGCGACAACTGGCGAAATCACCGTCACGGATGGATCGCTGTTGGACTACGAAACAGCAACCTCGCACAATGTAGATGTCGAAGTCACCGACGCGGCTGGCAATTCGTACAGCGAAGTGATGACGATTGCAGTCGACAATGTTAACGCCGCCCCTGTGATCAATTCACCTGGCGGGACGTTGCCGTACACCGAAAACAGCGGCCCCTACCTGATTGGCGCCGCGGCCGCCATCGCCGACGCCGATGGCACGGACTTCGACGGCGGACAACTGCACCTGCAACTGACGTCCAATGGTTTGGCCGAAGATGTTCTCGACATCCGCAACCAGGGAACCGCCGCGGGCCAAGTCGGCATCAGCGGAACAGATGTCACCTATGGCGGAGTCGTTGTGGGAACGTACACCGGCCCTGTGTCGGCTGGTACGGAACTGGTAGTGACGTTCAACAGCAACGCCACACTGGCAGTCGTCAACGCGGTCCAGGACAACCTGACCTACGAAAACACTTCGGAGAGTCCATCGACGTCGATTCGCACGATCGAGGAATACGTCACCGATGGCGATGGTGGCACGAGCAACACCATTTCCGGCGGCATCCAACCGGTCCAGGTCAACGACGCGCCGGTGATGACACCCTGGTCACCGACGTACAACACGACCGAAAATTCCAACGCATTCACGGCAAACGTCTCCGCCATGCTGAATTCCAGCGTCAGCGATGTGGATGCCGGAGCTGTCGAAGGAATCGCGGTGTATGGGCAAACCGGAAGCTCAGGAACGCTCCAATACAGCGTCAACGGCGGCAGTTCATGGCAGACATTCGATTCACTGTCTGAGACCAACGCGACGTTGCTGCGAGCGACGGATTTGTTCCGGTTCACTCCCGATGGAATCTCCGGCGGCACCATGACGTTGGATTACTACGCCTGGGACCAGACCACGGGCACCGCAGGCTCCGGCGCCGACGTGACTTCGAGGGGTGGATCGACCGCCTATAGCACTACAGATGACACCGTCACGATCAACGTGACCGACATCAACGACGAGCAGGTCGTTTCGACCAATACCGGCGATACGTTTCTTGAAGGATCATCATTCAACGTCATCACCTCCACAATGCTGGAAACCACGGATGTCGACAACAACCCCGCTGAATTGCTTTACACGGTAACGGGAAACCCTCGTTACGGGCAACTCATGATGGACGGCATGGTTGCCGCCTCGTTCACACAAGCTGACATCAACGCCGGCCGGGTCTATTACGAGCACTACGGCAGTGAAGACTTTTCGGAAAGTTTCTCATTCAGCGTCGATGACGGGGCCGGCAGCGCAACAACTGGCTCATTCAGCATCACAATCACGCCCGTCAACGACCAAGCGGTGGCAATCACCAGCGATGGTGCTGGAACAACCGCTAGCCTCAGCGTGAATGAAACCGAGTCCTTCGTGACTCAGGTCACCGTCAGCGATGGCGACTTGCCTGGCGACACGATGACCTATTCAATCGTCGGTGGCACCGACCAAAACGATTTCGTGATCGACGCCTCAGGCAATTTAACGTTCGTCAGCCCACCTGACTACGAAAATGCAGACGACAGCGATCTGGACAACGTGTATGAGGTCACAGTTCAGGTCAGCGATGGAGACTACACCGACGACCAGACAATCACGGTCACCGTGCTAGACGTGCAAAGCACCGTATTGAACGTCACCACCACCTCCGATGTCGACGACACCGGACTGGGTGCAAGCTACACGATCGAACAATTGTACGCCGTTGGCGGCGGTACCGATGGCGAGATCTCGCTTCGTGAAGCGATCACGGCGGCCAACAACACGCTCGGCCAGGACACCATCAACTTTGCGATTCTGGACACCGATTCGGGGTACACCGGAACGGCAGGAACCGACGCGTACTGGCAGATTTCGCTGACCGCTGCGCTGCCGACGATCACCGAATCCGTCATCCTTGATGGAACATCGCAGACCGTCTTTGGCGCGAACGTCAACCCGGGCACACTTGGTCAGATGACCGAGACAGGCACGAACGGCCAAGCCATCAGCGACGTCCAGCGCCCTGAGATCGCGATCGTGGGCGCAGCCGGTTTCAGTGGGATTGTCGTGGGTGCCGATACGGTGACGGTGCAAGGATTCTCGATGTACGGATTCACTTCCGATGCCGCCATCCGCATCGAAGATGCTGTCCTGGACACCGTGATCAACTCGAACGTCTTCGGGGTGGCTCCCACCGGAATTCTAGATCCCGGTGCCGCACTGAACAACTTCAACCATGTCGAATCAGTGGGCGCGGACAATGGTACGCTGTCCAACAATATCTTTGCGTATTCCAAAGCGACGGGATTCCACGCCAGCAATGCGTCCGACAATTGGACGGTCTCCGGCAACCAGTTCATCAACAGCGGATACAACTACAGCAACGGTGACGCGATCGCGATGAACGCGTCGACAGGCGGCACCATCGATGGCAACTACTTCACCGGCACCTCTACCCAAGCAATCATCCTGTCGGGATCCTCCAGCGGGATCACGATCAGTGACAACACAGTCATCGGCAACGCCGTCGGCCCCATCACCGGGTCTCACGTGCAGTACGATGCCATCGCACTGCGAAGCGGCACCCACAATATCTCGCTGATCCACAACATCATCGCCGACAACTACGGTGCTGGAATTTTGGTCAACGATGGCGCCTACGCCATTGAGATCACCGAGAACTCCATCTACGGCAACGGCACCATCCTGTCTCGGCAGGGTGCTGCGGCCAGCGGAATCGTCGGCATCGATTTGCAGGGTTCGGGCGAAGATGTCAATGTTGGAACAGCCCCCTACTACAGCGTCAACGACGCCGGTGATGCGGATACTGGCGGCAATGCGCTGCAAAACTTCCCGGTGATTTCGTCGGCGGTCAGTGATGGGTCGCAAATTGCAATCGATGGAACGTTTAACAGCACCGCCAATACAACGTTCACGTTGGAGTTCTTCGATTCAGCGGAATATGCCAACGGATATGGCCAGGGCCGCACCTTCCTGGGGTCCATCGAGGTCACCACCGACAGTTCGGGAAACGCAACCTTCAGCACAACTCTGACGGCATTTGTTTCAGCAAACGACTTCGTCACAGCCACGGCGACCAACCAAAACACCGACGAGACGTCTGAGTTCTCCGCTCACTTCGCGATCGACGGTCCCGTCTACGCCGCCGACAACAACGGTCACTTTGTCTTTGATGGGAATGACGTCATCACCATCGAAAATGCGGGCAGCCTGACCATGTCCACGACGATGACCATGGAAGCCTGGATCAACCCGGACGACTCGATTCTTACTCGCATGATCTTGAACAAAGAGGGCGAGTACGAAATTGGCATTGGCGATAATGGCAACCTGTGGTGGGCGTTTACGAATACCGACCCAGGCTGGGCATGGCACGACACAGGCGTCACCGTATCGACGACCCAGTGGTCTCACGTCGCCGTTTCGTACGACAACGGCACCGTCAACAGTTACATCAATGGTGAACTAGTCGAAACGTACGCTGGCAGCGGTACGATTGGCGACGCCCACGACACCATGAACGATCTGCTGATCGGCGGACGTCTCAACAGCCCAGACGATCAGTACTTTCTGGGCGGAATGGACGACGTACGCGTATGGAACGTTGCTCGCACGCAGGCCGAGATCCAAGCCAACCTGACCGCGAATTTATCTGGTGACGAAACCGGCTTGGTCGGATACTACAAATTCGACAGCGCCGATCCATCCGTCACCGACTATTCGACCGCCGGGAACCATGGCGAATTGGGGTCTGATGATCAGACGCCGACATGGAACGGCATCACATTGACCGAAGACGCAATTTACACCGTACCAGCAAGCGGCGGTGTGCTTGCAAACGACATCGACATGGACGGTGGCTCGATATCGGTTACCGAAATTGACGGAAATTTCAGTTCGATCGGCAGCACCCACACGCTGGCCTCGGGAGCCACCGTCACCCTGCAGGCCGACGGTTCGTTCTCGTATGACCCCGGCCGAGCTTTCGAGAATCTAGCCGAGGGCGAATCCGCCATCGACTCGTTCTCTTACACCGTCACGGACGTCAACGGAAATTCGGACACGGCCACCGTTGAATTGATCATCACCGGCACCAACGACGCGCCGCATATTCTTGGGCAAAACGAGCTTACCAACGCGTATTTCAACTCGGACCTTGCCGGTTGGACAGCAACGGGCGATGTCGATTGGGCGGACAACGAAGTTCGTTTCGGACAAATCGGCGGTGACCCCGGTGTGTTGTCGCAAACATTTGCCACCGAGATCGGAAAGGAATACTTCCTAGTCTTCCACTATGGCGACCGAAGCGGATCGGAGAGCCAATCGTTGCAAGTGGATGTCGATGGGAATGCGACGCTATTGACCGAAGCCATCCAGAGCGGTGTGGCCGGAACTGACCTTGAATCCTATACGTTTAGCTTCGTCGCTGATTCGACTTCGACGACGCTCCGTTTTACCGATACATCAGCGGACCATTCCGGAGTCCGTGGATATATCGACAACGTCGCAGTCCGATCCGACCGCGCAGATTTGGCTGCGGTGGAATACACCGAAAACGGTCCATCGCTGTACATCGACAACAGCCTGGTTCTTGCCGATGTCGACGACCATCTCCTCGATTCAGCCGTCGTCGCCATCACCGGCAACTACGCAATCGGTGAAGAGGTGCTTACTTTTTCGAGCTACGGAAACATTACGGGCAGTTGGGACCAGAGCACGGGAACCTTGACGCTAAGCGGAAGCGATAGCGTCGCGAATTACCAATCAGCACTGCGAAGTGTTCGGTATGCCAACATCAGCGACGATCCGTCAACGGACACCCGAACAGTAAGTTTCATCGTCAACGACGGCGATAGCGATTCGACCACCTACACGCGTGAGATCAACATCACGGCGGTCAACGACCTACCGATCGCTGACCTGAACGGATCGAACGATGCGGGCATCGACTATACGACGTCATTCGCCGAGGGCGACGGACAGGTGTCGATCGTCGACGCCGATGCAACGATCAGCGATGTTGACAACGCCACCTACGAGATGTTGGGCGTCAACCTGAACAATTTTTCGGACGGTTCGGCTGAACTGATTCGCATCAACGGTGTCACATTCCAATACGGAGTCGCGGACAACGTCACCACCGCCGTTGGATCCACCACGTTTGAAATCGATTTCGATGGTTCTGGATTCACCATTGTGGAAGTCACCACCGCGCCGATTCCCCAATCGGACCTGCAGGCACTCCTGCGCACGATCACCTACGAGAACAACAGCCAGAATCCCACCGCCGGGAATCGCACGATCGACGTGATTCCGTCGGACAGCGATTTCGGAAACGCTTCGCCGGTGGCAGTCAGCACGATATCCGTTACATCCGCCAACGACGCGCCCGTGTTGGCGACCACCGATGGAACCACTTCCTACACCGAAGATGCGACGTCTGCAGAGATCATCGATGGCGGGTTGACCGTGTCCGATGCGGACAGCGTCGACTTTGCTAGTGGAACGATCAACGTCCGAAATGCGTCCGGTGGTGAAAGTACGGACCGTTTGACCGTACGACACGAAGGCACCGGATCCGGGCAACTGACGGTTTCCGGAAGCAATCTGATCATCGACGGGATCACGATCGGTTCGTTCAGCGGCGGTACGGGCCTTGGTGACGACCTGGTCATCACTTTCAATGCAAACGCCGACGCGGCCGATGTCCAAAGCGTCGGACGACGCGTCGCTTTCTCGAGCGTTTCGCAAGCCCCTTCGGAAGCAGCCCGAACGATCGAATTCACCATCACCGACGGTGACGGCGGTACCAGCACGGTCGAAACTCAACTTGTCACAGTCAGTGCCGTCAACGACGCGCCAGTTTTATCGAACACATCCACCATCCTGTTCACGGACAGTTTTGAGACGGTCGATATTTCTGGATCGAACACAGCTGATCCAGCAGGGTGGATCAGCAGCAACCACGGCTCCTATGTCGAGCACGTCGACGAAGATTCGGGAGAATTCACGACCCCGTATGGCGACCAGGCCATTCGCGTCTACCAAGGTTCTGCGATCGGAGCGACGACGGACGCCACCGGACTGAACGCTCCTTTGGAACCCGACACGCTTTACAGCTTGTCCTTCAACGTCGCTCGCGGCGGTGCGGTGGTCGGCGAATATATCGTTCAGTTGCTGGCCATCGCCGGTGACAACTCCGAAACGATCTTGTCCAGCGTGTCGGGAACAGCGACCGAGACCGACTTTTCCGAATCGGGGTCCATCACCTTCACATCCGACGGGTCGCACACCGCCATGCTTGGCGATCGAATTGCGATCCGCTTGCTGCACGACCCAGCTTCCCATTACACGCACGACGTGTATTTCGACAACATTCAACTGGTCAAGAATTTAACGACATTTGTCGAAGACGGACCTGCCGTCCAACTCGGTGAGCGGATCACGGTCGCCGACGCTGAACTGGATGCTGCAGGCGGTGGTTCGGGAAACTATTCCGGAGCGATCCTAACCCTGGGCCGGGAAATCACGCTCAGCAACGAGGACGTCTTCTCCTTTGCCGACGGGAACGGCATTTCATTGTCGGGAAGCGACCTGATCAAAAACGGCCAGATCATCGCGACCTTCGATACGACGGGGACCGAGGGCGAACTGACGCTGACTTTCACAGACGCCAATGTCGAAATCCCAACGACCGCGGACGTCAACAACATCGTCAAACAGATCACCTACGCGAACAACAGCGATGCACCACCCGAATCCGTCAAAATCGACTGGACGCTAAGCGACGGCAATGTGGACGCGCAGGGTGACGGCGGAGTGCAACTTGCCTCCGGAAGCACGCAGGTTGCGATCACGCAAGTCAACGATGCTCCGGAATTGGACGACTCTGGCGATCTGCGAATGCCAACGATCAGCGAGGACGATGTCGACAACGCCGGCCAGACAGTCGCTCAAATTCTTGCCAGCGATGGCGGATCCCCGATCTCCGACATTGACAACGGATCGGCCGAAGGCATCGCGATCACCACGCGAAACGACGGGCGGGGAATGTGGCAATATTCAACCGATGGCGGCACGAATTGGTCAAGCGTGGGAACCGTTTCCGAAACCGAAGCCCTGCTATTGCGGTCAACCGACTTGGTTCGATTCGCCCCCGATGGTCAGAACGGTAACACGACCGACCGCACGTTCGAATTCCGCGCCTGGGACCAAACCAGCGGAACCGCTGGCATGAAAGTCGATACCAGCGTTCACGGTGGATCGAGCGCATTCAGCACCGACATTGAAATCGTTTCGATCACCACGACGGACGTCAACGACGCGCCGGAGGTGACCGCCCCTGATACAGCAACCGTGGCCGAGAACGGCACGATCCTGTTCAACCAAGGCGGTTCCGGACTGATCGACACCAGTGATGTCGATGGCGATGAATTGACCGTCACCCTGACGGCCAATCACGCTACGATCGTGCTGACGCAAGACTCCGGACTATTGCTGATCGACGGCGATGGCAGTGATGGAACATTGCAGTTCAGTGGATCCGTCGCCGACATCAATGCAGCGATCGACGGTCTAAGCTACCACTCCCAAATCGGCTATAGCGGGGACGCAAGTCTGGCTGTCCTGGTCGATGACGGAAGCCTGACCGATTCCACCACCGTCGCGATCACCGTCACACCGGGGCAAACCACCTTTGTGTGGGATGGCGGAGGCGTGACCAACGCTTGGACGGACGCAGACAACTGGGATCACGACTTGGTCCCCGGTGCCGATGATATCGTTGTCTTCAACGCAACCAGCATCAAGGATTCGACCTTCGACGCCGCGTTTGCAGGTTCGATCAGCGAAATCCATGTCGATGCGGGATACACCGGCACAATCACGCAAGCGAGAGCATTGCAGAGCACCGGCGACGTATTCATTGCCGACGGGTCTTTCGACACCGCCGGATTCGACATTGAATTCGATTCCGCGATGAACCTCTCCGGTGGAACGCTGACGATCGACGGCAGCACAGTTCGATCGAGCGGCGATTTCGAACAAACAGGCGGATCATTCAGCACCAGCGGATCGACTTTGATCGTAGACGGATCCAGCGACCGATTGATTTCGATTTCCGATGCGTTGAATTCCATCGAACTCAGTTCGACCGGAACGCTGACCGCGCAAAGCGATCTCGCGGTGGCCGGCGATTTCACTCACACCCAAGGCGCGGTTGACTTTGCCGGGTACGAAGTCAGTTTGATCGGCAGCGGCGCGCAAACCATCGACGCCGCGGCGCTGAACTTTATCGATTTTGCGATCAGCAACGGAAGCACGATTACGATCGTCGGTGGGTTGGACATCGATGGCAAATTGGCCGTGACCAACGTCGGAACGATCAACGGTGCGGACATCCATTTGGCGGGCAACGTCTTGACCGCCGATGACACGTGGTCCGGCACCAGCCAACTTGTCCTGGACGGAAACGGCAACCAAGAGATTTCCACCGGTGGTGGCACCGGCGAACTTGGCAACCTAGTCATCAACAAGGCTAGCGGTACCGTTCAGTTAATCGATGACCTTGAACTAGGCGGAAGCTTTACCCATACGTCTGGCGATTTTGACACCAACGGTCACACCGTTGAGTTCCAAGGGCACAACACGACGATCGACGCGGGATCAGCGACATTTGGCGATGTCATTCTGAATAGCACGGTTTCTGGAACTCGCGGAATTGTCGGCGACCTAAACGTCGATGGCGACCTCACCTTCCAAAACGCCGGCACGCTCAATGGCGGACAAATCCTTGTCGCAGGCGACATGGTCTTCAATGATGCAACCTATACCGGAACGACGGTTATCGTTGCCGACGGCACCGGCGACCAAACGATCTCTGCAGGTGTTGCCGGATCGAAAGTCGAACAACTGACGATCAACAAAGCGTCCGGAACATTCACCTTCGCTACCGATCTGACCATCGGTGCAAGCCTGGTGCATACCGCGGGAACCGTGACCAATGTGACAAACACGATCACGTTCGGCGACAACTCAGGCACGATCAGTGCCAGTGCAATCAACTTTGCGGACGTCATCATTGACTCCAGCAACAACAAAAACATCGCCGGTGTCTTGAACGTGGGTGGCGACTTGACCATCAACCGCGTCGCCAACATCAACGTCGGCGACATCCGCGTAGCCGGCGACGTGATTTCAAATGACGCCAGCGTCGGTGGTGACGCCACGATCACGTTGATCGGAACAGGCGACCAAACGATTTCCGGCGACGACCTTACCAATGGTAATCTGATCATCAACAAGTCTTCCGGTACGGTCATCTTAGCCGACGATCTTGTCCTGGATGGGACCAACCAAGACGTCAACGTGATCGCCGGCACACTGGATCTGAACGGCCAAACGATCAACGCAACCGGCGGCGTGATCTTCGATGATGCCACTCTACGGGGCACGGGAAAGATCACCAATGATCTGTCCGTTCTGAACGATGGCGTCGTCGAACTGACAGCCAGTTCCACCAGCACTTACGAAACGATCGTGGTGGGCGGGAACTTGAAAATAGGAACAGGCAGCGAGCTGCACTTGGACGTCGCTGGCATGACCGCGGGCGGCTTGCTAGATGACCTATTCACTTCCGCCAGCCTATCTGGAACCTGGGCATCCGTACGACTGGTCAACGACAACGTCGGATTTACCGTCTACGACCAGTACAACAGCCCGGGTGGGTCGGTCGATGTATTCTTGAATTCCAACCCCACCGGCACGATCGCCGATGTCATTGTGGCCGAAGATGCGCCCGACACCGTGATCGATCTGGATGGCGCGTTCAGCGATCTGGAACACTCCGACAGTGAATTGACCTATAGCCTGATCGGTTACACGAACCCAGCGATTCTGGATTCGGCGTCGATTGATAACGCAGCGGGAAGCCTGACGCTGGACTATGCGGCCAACGAACACGGGACCCAGCAAATCACAGTGCGGGCCACAGATGCGCGTGGCGAGTTCACGGATGTCACCTTTGACGTCACCGTCAACCCCGTCAACGATACGCCCATCGCCAATGATGACAGCCAAGCAGCAATCGAAGACGGTGCCGCCGTCGGTGGCACTCTAACGGTCTCCGACAGCGACGCCGTCGACTCGCACACGTTCACGCTGGTCACTGCTCCCAGCGAAGGCTCGGCCGTCGTGAATCCCGATGGCACCTACACGTTCCATCCCGGCACCGATTTCCAAGATCTGGCCGATGGCGAAACTCGTGATGTCACCTTTGTCTATCGAGCCACCGACGACGGCACAGGAAACCTTGCTGACGATGCGACAGTCACCATCACCGTCACGGGAACCAATGACGCACCGGTCGCGCAGTCGGCAACCGATTCGGCATCCGAAGACGGTTCGATCATCAGCGGTACGCTATCGCTGACCGATGTCGACACGAATGACACGCACACGTATTCGCTAGTGACCAGCCCCAGCGAAGGAACCGCGGTCGTCAACGGTGACGGCAGCTACACCTTCGATCCGAACGCCGACTTCCAAGACCTGGCAGACGGCGAGACTCGCGACGTCACCTTTGTCTACGAAGTCGAAGACAACAACGGGCTGACCAGCCAAGAAACCGTCACGATCACGGTCACCGGCACCAACGACGCACCGGTCGCGCAGTCGGCAACCGATTCGGCAGTTGAAGACGGGTCGATCATCAGCGGCACGCTATCGCAGACCGATGTCGACACGAATGACACGCACACGTATTCGCTGGTGACCGGCACCAGCGAAGGCACCGCGGTCGTCAACGGTGACGGCAGCTACACCTTCGATCCGAACACCGACTTCCAAGACCTGGCCGACGGCGAGACTCGCAACGTCACCTTTGTCTACGAAGTCGAAGACAACAACGGGCTGACCAGCCAAGAAACCGTCACGATCACGGTCACCGGCACCAACGACGCGCCGGTCGCGCAGTTGGCAACAGATTCGGCATCCGAAGACGGTTCGATCATCAGCGGTACGCTATCGCAGACCGATGTCGACACCAACGATACGCACACGTATTCGCTAGTGACCGGCCCCAGCGAAGGAACCGCGGTCGTCAACGGTGACGGCAGCTACACCTTCGATCCGAACGCCGACTTCCAAGACCTGGCCGACGGCGAGACTCGCGACGTCACCTTTGTCTACGAAGTCGAAGACAACAACGGGCTGACCAGCCAAGAAACCGTCACGATCACGGTCACCGGGACCAACGACGCACCGGTCGCGCAGTCGGCAAGCGACGCGGCGATCGAAGACGGATCGATCATCAGCGGCACGCTATCGCAGACCGATGTCGACACGAATGACACGCACACGTATTCGCTAGTGACCGGCCCCAGCGAAGGAACCGCGGTCGTCAACGGTGACGGCAGCTACACGTTCGACCCGAACGCCGACTTCCAAGACCTGGCGGTGGGTGAAACTCGCGATGTCACCTTTGTCTACGAAGTGCAAGACAACCACGGACTGACCAGCCAAGAAACCGTCACGATCACTGTCACCGGCAGCAACGATGCTCCGGTGATTCACGAACTGGACAACGACACGCTGGCATATGGCGAAGGCGATGGCGCGGTTGCCATTGACCAGGGCACTGCAGCGATGGTCACCGACACGGATCAAACCAACTTTGACGGAGGCGTGCTGAACGTATCGCTGATCGGTGGCGATTTCACCGAGGACATCTTGAGCGTCATCAATCAGGGGACCGCGGCGGGACAGATTGGCATCACAGGCGGCATCGTCACCTACCAAGGTACTGTCATCGGCACATCGACCGGCGGATCCAACGGCGTCGATTTGTCCGTCACCTTCAACGCCAACGCAAATAGCGATGCGGTGTCAGCTTTGGTCCGTGCGATTTCGTTTGAAAATTCCGACGTGGGCGACCCGACACCCGGCACCCGAACCGCTCGGTTTGAACTGACCGACGGCGATGGAGGCTCCAGTGCCGCACGTGACACATTCATCAATGTGGTGGCACACGGCGATGTAACGATCAATCAAGGAACTCTGCCGAGCGACCTTCAAGTGGTCGAGGATGTTTGGACGCCCATCGACCTATCCGACGTCGAACTTTTCGATCCTGACCATCCGGCGGGCGACGGGGCACCAAGCATGACCTTGTCAACATCCGACGGTGGTCAGCTGTTCGCCGGAACAGTCGCTGGCGTTACGATCAGCGGAAACAGCAGTTCCAGCGTCACACTGACCGGGACCGCAAACGACTTGAACGCCTATTTGGACGATCCTGCGAATCTGCGTTACGTGCATTCGACCGCCAACACTTGGGGATCCAATGCTGACACGATCACGCTGACCGTGGACGACAACCAGGGCAGTCCCGTGCAAACCTTTGGAACGGTCGACATCAGCATCCAAGCGGTCAACGACACGCCCATCAACAGTTCCAGCGTGACCGTTTCGACGCTAGCTGGAAACAGCATTCAACGAGATGCCGCCAATGGCGTGTTGGTAGGTGCATCCGATGTGGATGGCGATTCGCTGACTGCGGTGATGGTGACCGGACCATCTTCGGGAAGCGTCGTTTTAAACCCGGACGGCAGCTGGACCTACAACCCTGCCGCAGGGTTCATCGGATCGGTCAGTTTCGATTTTTCCGTTAACGACGGAATGGTCGGATCTGCAACCTCGCGAATCACTGTCGAAGTGATCGCGGCGGCACCCACGAACCCAAACACGGGCACTGACAACGGAAGCGGTACCGACTCTGGAACGGGCAGCGGGTCGGGCACAGACACGGGTACCGATCCAGACGCGGGATCCGGCACTGGATCAGGCACTGGATCTGGAAGCGAAGCCGAAACAAGCACTGAATCCGAAACAACCGGCGAAGGCGGAACAACCGGAACCAGCTCGGATGCGGCAACGACGACCAAGAACAAGGCAAGTGCGGATAAATCCCAAATCGAATCCGCAGAGTCAGACCTCGATCCGTTTGGTGAGCTAGATTTGGGGGCTCTGACAGGACAACAAGCCGATGTTCAGCGGGCAAAAATCAATGCGGCACAGCACTGGGAAGTCATCCAGGACGCTGGAACATCCACTGTCGTGGACCGAAACGCGTTCGAAGTCGAAGAACTTACGCAGCTGAAGTTCGCTGCCCAGCAACGAGCAATTGACCTGGCGATGGAACAGTTTGAACAAGCCACCGAACAACAAGAATCATTGTTTTCGGTCACTGCCGGGGCGACCACAAGCGTATTCATCGGAGCCACCGCGGGATTGGCGTTGTGGTGCATGAGCGGAACCTACTTGGCGTCACTGTTGTTTTCATCGATGCCGGTTTGGGGGCGATTTGATCCGATCTATGTCGTTCATCAAACAACGACAATCGGGGATGGTGATGATGCGTCGGTTGCCGACATCATTGCCAATCACGGGGCGGGCGGCGGTAAGGAACCAGCACGATGAAAATCAGTAGCGTTGCACGAATCAACTTTAGTGTTGTCTCGTTGTGCGTAGCCGCTATCGTGTTCTCTGCCTCCATCGGGTTGATTCCGGACGAGCGCTTGTTGACGTCGATCAACCGGGCCAAGTTGTGCGGATCCGTCGCAACCAACATCAGCTATTTGATCAACCGGCACGACGTCCGTCAGGCTGGCCAGCAGATGCAGTCGTTCGCTGGACAGAACGACGATCTGATCTCGATCGGTCTGCGCCGAACCAACGGCGATTACGCAGCCCAAATTGGTAACCACCAAGATCTTTGGACCACAGCCATTCGTCAAAAGAGCGACGGCTGCTATACCGTTCCGATCCAAACTGAAATGGGTCAATGGGGAAAGCTTGAAATCCAGTTCCAGCCGGTTTACGTCGGTAAAGATCGAATCCTGAGCGGTTCTTTATGGAGCCTGCTGGGTGTTGTGGTCGTTTTAGTGGGAACCGCTTGCTGGTTGCAACTGCGGCGAATCCTGAAATACCTTGACCCGGGCAAATCGGTCCCTTCACGCGTTCGTCAGGCGCTCGACAACTTTGCCGAAGGCGTTGTGATCGTCGACAAGGAAGATTGCATTGTCTTGGTCAATCAAAAGTTTGCACGTGATGTTGGTCGGGAACAAAGTGCACTGATGGGGACTCGGCTATGGGACATCCCGTGGCAGTCGTCCGAAATCTCGCCCTCCGAGGGGCACGAAGGATCCATCGGGACGGCCCGCGGAACACGGATGCAGCTGCTAGACGATCATGGTCAGGTCCTGACAATCTTCTCAGTCAATTCATCGCCGGTTCTTGACGATGCAGGCGCCTATCAAGGTGTCATGATGGCGTTCACCGACGTGACACCCCTGGAACGCAACCGGGCCGCGCTGCTGGACACACTGGAAGACCTTAGCCAATCCAAGAAGGCGATCACCGAACAGAACGAGAAACTGACTTATCTGGCTACCCGAGATCCGTTGACGTCGTGCATCAACCGACGAACGTTCTTTGAACAGTTCGAAAACCATTGGCAAACAACGATTGCCAGCGGTACGCCGCTATGCGCCATGATGGTCGACATTGACTTCTTCAAGTCCATCAATGACACCTACGGTCACAGCATGGGCGACAAAGTTCTGTCCGAAACCGGGCGGTTGTTGTTGGAAACCACCAGCGAAACGGATGTCGTTTGCCGATACGGTGGTGAAGAATTCGCGATCCTGATGCCGGGACTGAATCTAGACGCGGCGGAAGCAGTGGCTGAAAAGATCCGTGTTGGGCTCAGCGAAATGCAGTTCCCGGAGTTCACAATCACGGCCAGCCTTGGCGTCTCCGGTGCCTCCCTTGGCGGTACCGATCCGCAGGACATGTTGGACCAAGCCGACAAGTGCCTGTACGTTGCCAAACGCAACGGTCGTAACCAGGTGATTCGTTTCGATACCGTTCCTGCCGACTTGATCGTTGACGAATCGAAAATTTCTCGCGAAAAGCCCGCCGAAGCTTCCTGTGCCGGCCCGACCATTCCTTACGCAGCCGTCACCGCGTTGCTGTCCGCGCTGTCGTATCGAGACCATCAAACCGGTTCCCACTCGATGCGCGTATCAAGTTACGCAGCACTGTTGGCCCAGCGCATCCTTAGCCCCAAAGACGTTTACGTCGTCGAAATGGGTGCCCTGCTGCATGACATCGGCAAGGTGGGCGTGCCCGATTCGATTCTGTTGAAACCAGGACCGTTGACTGAGGAAGAATGGAAACTGATGGAACGACATGATCGAATCGGAGTCGAGATTCTGAACAAGTCGTTCAAGTGCCCGCAGTTAACGGGCATTGTCAAGTATCACCACTATCGATACGGCGGCATCAAGTGCAAGGCGCAAGAGGTCTGGGGCACGGACATTCCGGTAGGCGCACGCATCTTGACGATCAGCGACGCCTTTGATGCGATGGTGTCCAATCGGCCATACCGAAAGGGCATGCCGCAGGCAGACGCCATCCAAGAACTGCGCCGGCATGCCGGAACGCAGTTTGACCCTGATCTGGTCGAAATGTTCGTGCAGATCATTGAGTCAGGAATCCATGAACCCGTCGCTTCCTACAGCCCCAATTACGCTGACGAAGTGATGCTGAACATCGGCGAACAAGTCGAGCGGTTGGTCAACGCAGCCGACAGCGGTGATGGAAAGACCTTCGTCACTTTAGCCGAACGACTACGTCAAACCGCCGAACACAGCCAAGTTCCAGAACTCGCGGCCGCCGCGACACACGCCATCGAAGTGACCAGCGAAGATGCCACGCTAGAATTGCTGGTTTCCGAAGCTTTTGAACTGCTCAACGCGTGCCGCGCGATGCGAAACAGCTTCACAGGGGAAACGATCGTGCCTCCCGAAATCAGCGAACCATCCCTCGCCGCGATTCCCGCCCCTGTGTCCGCTCAATAGCACCACGCGCTATCACTTCGTGGCGCCGAGGCGTTCCCCCGGCATGATCAACCATTCATTTTGCCCGCTGGCATTCCGGACGAAGCCGCGGTTTCGGAATCGGCTTCTAGGCAATCCGATCAGCCGCGGCGTCGAATCGCCTGGAAAAAGCACGGAATCGGATTCGGGCACACGCCGTCGCAGCCCTTCACGTGGTTGTGATAAACTTCAGGCTCGATGAACCTGCATCGTTGTCACGTTTCCGGTTCCTTTCGAAATCGATCCTTGTGCACGGTGCCTGATCGAGTCGAATCGTTTCGCACTCAGGCACAAACGATTCCAGTGACATGTTTCCTATGCCTCACGACCATTGCTGGTCTGTCGGAATGATTCAGCGCATGGTTCCTCTCGTGACGGCCCGCCCAAACTAGGTTGAATGCAAAGATGAGACGTCTGATTTCTGTGCTGACGATCTTTGTCGCAATCACGATCGCGATCGACGACCGGGGCGTCCGCGCCGAGGTTGTCGATGGTGCTGATCAAGGCGTCCTATCGGGCGAATCCCAACCAAGCGGCCAGACGCCGTCGCTCGTGATGGAACCATGCGACAACGTTCAGATCCGCAGCAGCAAACTGACCGCTGTGGATCGACCGCCGTTGAATGAAACGCGATCGGATGCTGGTCAAGCACAGACGCAAGAAAACGAAAGACCACAGCAGACGGTGGATGCCCCCAGCGCACGCAGCAAGGATTCGAAGCCAAACATCGTGCTGTTCTTTGTGGACGACCTTGGATGGAACGACGTGGGCTATCGAAATCCGCAATTTGATACCCCCAACATTGACCAACTCGCAAACGAAGGTCTGGACTTCACAAGGGCTTACATCGCCAGTCCCACGTGCAGTCCGAGTCGGGCGACACTGTTGACGGGAAAGCACCCAGCCCGGCTTCAGATGGTTCGGCACATCCCTGCGGACGCAGCCAATGGATTCGATCTCGAAGGCCGGACGCAGCAGGAGTTCAATACTTGGAAGGGTGATCCAGCAAACGTGCCCTCTCGCAACTGGCTGCCGTTGGAACACACCACCTATGCCGAGGCGCTCGGTGAACTCGGGTACTACAATCAGTTTTTGGGAAAGTGGCACCTTGGGCACGAACCGTACCATCCCGTCAAGCAAGGATTCGACAATCAGTTTGGCACCACCAATGCCGGACACCCCAAGTCGTATCAACCGCCTTTTTTCAAACACTCGGACGTTTTGTCGGATGTCCAGGAAGGCTATCTGACCGACGTACTGACCGATCAATCGATCGACTTCATTCGCACCTACGATCGCGATCAGCCATTCATGCTTTCGATGTGGTATTACAACGTTCATCGACCTGCGGTTGGCCGACCGGACTTGGTTGCGGCCTTCCAAGCGAAGGGGCACAACGATGCCGACGCAATCTATGCCGCGCAGGTCAAAGCGGTCGATGAATCCATTGGACGCGTCCGCAGCGCGCTGTCGGCCACCGGTATCGACAAGAACACGATTGTCATTTTCCTGTCCGATCAAGGCAGTTGGTACCCGAACCTGCCACTTCGGGGCAACAAGCGTGTGGATACGTTGTGCGAAGGCGGTGCCCGCGTGCCATTGATTGTCCATTGGCCCGGCGTGACGAAACCCCACACGAAAAACAATAGCATCGTTCAGTCGACGGACCTATTTCCAACGCTGGTGGAAATCGCTGGCGGTGATCCGTCGCTGGATCCCAACCTGGACGGAGTTTCGTTGGCGTCCGTGATCCGCGACAACCGTTTGCTGGATCGTGGCGAACCACTGTTTGGATACCGGGCGTACCAAGACCTTTACGCATCGGTGCGCGAAGGCGATTGGAAACTGCTGGCTTACCGAAGCGGCGCCGCCAGCCTCTACAACATTGCGATCGACCAGGCCGAACAAAGCGATGTCGCCACCGCAAACCCAGAAAAAGTCAGCGAGCTGACCGAGAAGCTTGTCGAATGGGAGCGGCAGATGGGTGTCCAGCAGTACTCGGGATTCCAGTGATTTCCTGGTCCTAAGGAGATCCGATTGAGATCACATCTGCGTGACAAATCCGATCCCCCCGCCGTGGCACAGCGATGTCCCAAGCGATTGCTGGATTCAGATCTTGGGCACGCGAATTCGGAATGACGAAGCGGCGGATTCCGGATGCGAAACGCCATGATCGTCGAGACACAAGACCGAATCTGTGGGGCGAGGAGTTCATCCGGTGAAAGAACGCTTGACATCTTGGAACAACAATTCTTTTCATTTTTGGCCACAGTGCTCTTGGCTAGATTGATTCGCATCCGATAATGAAATGGTCGGCTGCGGCAATCCCAATGAAGACCGCCTGCAACCGTATCCACCTCTCTTGGCTAAGTTCGATCGACCTGGCCCCATGCATTGCACTGATGACAGACACGCAAGTCCCTAGCGATCACGCGATTGCGGCATTCATGCCGCGGTCATGGCGCAATGCTTGTCGGACATTCCTATTTCCGCTGATCTTGCTGGTTTCTGCGGTTCATTTGGTACCGCCGGAGTGCACCGCGTCGCACTGCTTCGAGACGCAGGCGGATCAGGGTGTCGACCATAGCGTGTCCAGCGTGGACATGGCACTGACTTCGTGCCTGACAGCGAACGGCAGCGGTCCGTCATTCGACTTTCGCCCCCAACCTTCGAAGCAACCTGGCGTCTGCTTCGCAGGTGCCTCACCAACGTCGTTGCAACGATTGCGACAAACGCTTGGCTGCGGACTGCCCGTGTGGGCATCGTGCGATTCCACGACTCTTGTGAACTTGCAGGTTCGATTGCAGATCTAGGCGAACCGTTTGGTTCCAAATTCATCTGCTTTTGACTATGCAAACTCCTGAAACAAGAAGAGTCCAATCATGCGCGCGCGCTCCAAAACTCACAGCAGCCAACCCCAGCAAGCCACCGCTGCAAAAACATCGGATCCAAGATCCATCGCACCGCCGATCGTCCATTCCAACCCGGTACTTGATCGAACGTACCGGTTGATGCACCGGGGCGACTACCAAGCCGCCATGGGCATTCTTCAATCGGCAGGTCGCGATCCGTCGATTCGTAATGCCTTGGGGGTCTGCTTGCTGCGACTGGGACGTCCAGCCGACGCGGTGGCGGTTTTCCGCCAGTTCGTATTGGCACCGGGCAGCGTTTCCGAACGCTCCGATCTCAGCAAGCATTACAAACGCAATTTTGCCTTGGCATTGCTCATGAACGGATCGCCCAGCGGAGCGTTGGACGTGCTGCGAGAAACTCGCCAACCAGATCACCCTGCCGCGATCCGGATCCGTGACACTGTCAAACAATGGGAAAAAACTCTTTCCTGGCTACGTCGACTGGACTGGAAACTTAACCGGATCGAGCCATCCAATTGCCAGGTTCCGATCGATTTCGAACCGGGCGAACTGGAAGATAGCGGACTGGAAGTCCATCAAGGACAGGAGAGTGAATTGGTTGACGATGAACGAAAAGTCCGCAGGCGCAAGCACGCCAAACGGGAAGATGCAGGAACAGGACATCAGGAACAACAGCGCCAACGCAACGTCAATCCAACGTTCCGAGCGACGGGTCCCGCCACGGAGGCGGGAAATCGAACCAGTGACGATGTCGCTGGGCCCACCCTATCGGTTTAGCCCCCGTCTGCTGCCATTCGATCGGTTTGCCGGTCAAGCGTCGCGCTGAATCGTCGCCGCCCAACAGTCGCCGTACTGTTGGGCGAGCGACACGGGCAGACGAGGACCGCTGCATTGGCTCGGTTTGTAGTACCGCCTTCAGGCGGGATCGCTGCGTTTTGGGCCTGGGGCTTGTTGGGGGAACAGGCCGGCTGAAGCCGGGACTACCAACGGAACGAACGAATGGATGATCAAGTCGACGGCGGTTTCCGGATGTCAGATTTGCGAATCTGGATCAGCGAGCGCGACGGCGTGCGTCAGGTGCCCAACGCAACAGTTTTAGGGCAGGGGACGGATTGGGATTTCATCGCGGAGCAGCTTGCCGGCCTGGCCCACCATTTTCAGGTAAAAGTCGCTCGGCAGCCCTTCGAAATCTAAAAACTGGACTCCATCACCCGTTGGTGGTTCATCGGTACATTTGAAGATGGCGGTTCCCTCGTCCACCTCATCAAACATCGCAACATAGATCATTTGGCAAGACGCATTTTTCGCAGCCACAATCTGGCTCCACAGAAACTCGCCCTTCCGGCGTGGGATTGCCGCCAAGTCAGCTCCCTTCAGGTTGTGCCAACTGAAACCAGGAAAGACGACCGGCAAGAAATCCAGTTGCCGTTGCTGACACCACTGTTGGTCCGCCGCCCAGACATCGGCCGCGTGCCGAGTTGCTTCGTCAGCAGATCGATAACGTCCGACACTCCACGGGCTGACGATATCGGCCAATTCAATGATCTGGTGCAGCAAAAGATCGTCGACTGAATCGCGCTGAAGAGTGCGCCAAAACGACGGCACACCCACCATCACCGTGCATCCCTGTTCCTTGAACCAACGGACCAATTCGTGGCAATCGTTCAGGCTATAAGGTCGGTCGTCGTTGAATCCGATCCCCCAGATCGCAACCACGGGTTTCCCTTCGTGATGAAGGTAGGCTGCATCGTCCGCCAGACGCATTTCCTGCTCGATAGAACGCCAATCGTCTTGAACCAGTTCGGTGTCATCGGCGCGGATCCCCGATAGGTCGTACATGACTGCGAAAGCACGTCCCGAAAGATTGGCGCCGTCACGGACATGTTTCAAGACACGATCCTTATGCGCTTTGGTCGGCCCGCGTCGAAGGCCGGATGCGAATCGTTGCAGGAACGCGCCGTCGATGCCGTACTGCTGCATCCACTGGAAATGTCGCAGCACCGTTTTTCGATTTCCGCTGCTGAACACCTCTGCGGCACGTCCATCCGCCATCCTGAATCCGGTGGCAAATCTTTCATCAGGCCCGTATTCCGTCAGGTCCGGCCAAAGATCAACGACCACATTGCCAGGGCCGGGCATGTTCCGGCGATCACGTGACCAGTGTGTCCAGCCAAGATCTGCACCGTCGCCGTCGCAGTTGAACCATCCTTGATAGCCGCACATTACCTTGCCGGTCAGTGTGGAGCGATCCACGACGACCGTTTTTGGATCATCCACAGCAAACGCAACAAGCGACCAACTTAGACATAACAACGTCGATGAAATTCGAATCATGGAGGAATCGATCGCGAGAGGACGGAACAAGAGGTGGGGTTTTGTCAGTGATCAGCGGATCGCCCACACAAAGTAGCGAATCCATCGGACGGATACCAAAGTGCCGCAGCGACGGGGTCGGGTCAGTTGAATGCAGCGGATGCGAGTCCATTGGATCTGGTTTTGGTATTTCGGGCGTCCATTGCCAATTTGCGAAAAGCAGCTGGTATCGCCGCAACTTTGGCGCTCAGCCGGGGTTCAACGTCCGACCAGCCCTCTTTCGCCAGCGGGCCGCGACATGGATGATAAAGGTAGGATAACCGCTCTTTGCCCTCGGGATTGCTGTTTGCTGCGATCGGGTGACTAGAAGGGCAATCGTCCGCTCCGTCGGGTCCAGCCCGAAACGACGCTGGTCGCTCGCTCTTGCATTTGGCAGCATCGAACGACGAGATCAAACCAGTCGCCAAAAAGTACTTTTCTGTCAACGCACCAGGACGCACTGTGATGAAGTTGCTGCTATCGATCGCCGGAACACTCTTATTCTCCGCAAGCTTGCTGGCCAACGACAACCAGGCAGGTTGGCCACAGTGGCGTGGCCCCGACGGTTCGGGTGTCGCGGTGGATGCGGATCCGCCGACGGTTTGGAGCGAGAACGAAAACATCCATTGGAAGATCGACGTACCCGGCGTTGGCAGCAGTACCCCGATCATTTTGGGGGATCGCGTGTATGTCGCGACCGCCTTCAAGACGGACCGAGTTGCTGAAAATGCGGTCGATAACGCGGGATCCAGCGATGCAGCGGCTGGCGATTCCCAACGACGTGGATCCGAACCATCCGGACGCCGGCGTGGTGGCGGACGCGGTGGGTCTGGCCGGGGCGGATCAGCACCGGCGAACTATTACGATTTTATGGTCATCGCCTACGACCGTGAAACCGGCAGTGAAGTCTGGCGCAGTACGTTGACATCCCAGGTGCCACACGAATCGGGGCACAGCACCAATACGTTCGCATCATCGTCGCCGATCACTGATGGACAGCAGCTGTACATTTCGTTTGGATCGCGCGGCGTCTATTGCATGGATCTAGATGGCAACAAGCAATGGTCGAAAGATCTAGGACGAATGGAGACGCGAAACCAATTCGGCGAAGGCAGTTCACCAGCCGTCCACAACGGAGTCATGGTCGTCCCGTTTGATCACGAAGGGCAATCGTTCATCGTTGCTCTGGATACAAAGTCCGGCAACGAAATTTGGCGACAACCACGCGACGAACAAACCACCTGGGCGACCCCGCTGATCACCGATTGGGACGGTCGATCGCAAGTGGTCACCAACGGCAGCAATCGTGTTCGCAGCTATGACCTGGAAACCGGAAAGATCATTTGGCAGTGCGGTGGCCAAGCGGGAAACCCGATCCCGACCCCAGTTCGTTTCGAAGACAACGTCATCGTCATGACCGGGTACCGTGGATACGCCATCTACTCCATCCCACTGGATTCGACCGGCGACATCACCGACACCGACAAAGTCACTTGGTACGAAGAAGACGCCGCACCGTACGTCTCGTCACCGGTTCTGTATCAGGGGCAACTCTACTTCCTGAAATCCAATAACGGGGTGTTGCTGTCGCGTGACGCGAAAACCGGTGATTTACTAATCGACCAAACCCGTCTGCCCGACATCAAGTCGGTCTACGCTTCGCCGGTCGCCGCCGCTGACCGTATCTATCTGACCGGACGCGAAGGCACGACGTTGGTGATCAAGCACGGAAAAACCTTCGAAGTGATCGCGACCAACACTCTCGACGATGAAATTGACGCCTCGGCAGCCATCGTTGGCGGACAAATCTTCTTACGCAGCAAGACGCATCTCTACTGCATCTCGAAGTAGCAGACCGCCTGTGCAAATCCTGTGACGCGGCACGCGTCGGACCAGGAGAAGAAGATCGAGCCGCACGGTGCAATTGGCACGCGTAATCGGCCCTGTCGCATGGGCCAGATGCGATCGTCTGGCCGCGATCGAGACGCGCATCCGAGTGTCCGGGGGCCGGCGGGCACACCAGCGACATCGCGATTTGCCGTTCTCGATCGTCACCGCAACACAGGCCTTGGACGGCCGGTTAGAATTGTTCCACGGCTACGGCATCGCGGGACACCTTCGTTTTCGTCGTTTTGAATCAGTTTTGAATCAACTGCGTGCTGGCCATCGATCCGATCGCTACAGGTACGAGCATGAAAACCCGACGTCTGCCAAAGTCTTTTCGCAGCGGGCCGTCGCGGCGTTTAGGTTTCCAAGCCCTAGAGAGTCGCCAACTTTTAGCTGCCCATATCAGTGAACTATTGGTAAGTCCACTTTTCGGCGACAACGACAAGGCGCAGATGGTCGAGCTTCGCGGCGAGCCAAGCACCACGCTCCCCGAAGGCACCTATTTCGTGACTGCCTACGAACGCGGTTTGGATGTTGGCGTGGTCCACGGGATCTTTGATCTGTCTGGACAGTCGTTTGGCGAAAACGGCTATCTGGTCCTACTGCAACAGGACAGTCCGCATTCGGTGGAAGCTGGCGCAACCGTCCTGCGATCCACCGAAGAAGGTTTCGGTGGCTTACCAGGCGACATCTACTCGGATTCACACTCGCTCTCTGAACGCATCGATTTCATCATCGGTGCCAACGCGTATCTGTTGATCCAAACCGACATTGCCCCTCAACTCGAAATGGACATCGATGCCGACGACGACGGCGTGATTGACCCTTTGGTAGCGAGCGCTTGGGATATCCAGGATTCCATTTCTCTGCATCCCTTTGTCGGCGGCGGCGACATCGCCTATGGCAACATTGTTTTCGCGGAAGACGGCCCGTCGCCAGCCGAGGTCAACGTTCCTGATGGCGTCGCATTCGTCCGCACGGAAGGGTTTGGCTACGCCGGTCGCGTCGGCGAGTCAGTCGGCAGTGACCCCAGCGACTGGGTCGTGGGGACCGTTCAAGACGAAAACCGAACCCTGGTCGGGGCTGATCCGCAATGGGCATTGGTGGACAACCTGTTTGGCACTCCCAGCCAGTATCCATTCTCGGGCCGTGACCTGGATCACGTCGGCGGCCCCAACTTCGTCGGCGGCGTCAAGGGAAATGTCTTTGACAGTGTCACCAACATGCCACTTGCAGATGCAACGGTATTCGCCGACACCAACGACAATGGAATTCGTGACACGTTGACGTTTCGCGTCGATCCCGACGATGTGGTCGATCCGCAAAATCCGCCGGTCAGCATCGTTGGGCGTCTGGACTATCCGCTGCTGAACGCATTCCCCGGTGTAACGGTCACGAACTTTGCGCTAAGTTCCTTCGCCGCTCACGCAGTCAGTTCGGAAGCCGAGGACGATTTCCCACAGACTCTAGAGAACCGCATCTTTGCCAAAGGCGGGATCGACTGGTTTACCCAAAGCGGTTCGTTAAGATTCGATTTCTATGAACCCGTCAGTTCAGCGTCCATCGTTGCGATCGGCAGCGACAACACGTTGTCCAAGGTCTATGGCAAGTTAGAAGCCTACACGGCGTCCGGCGAACTGATCGATTCCGACGTCAGCGGACTGTTAGTGGACAGCGGACGCCAAAGAATCTCGGTTTCGTCATCGGTGGAAAACATTGCCTACGTGATGGCGTTTGCCGACGAACAGATCAACGACGAGGAAGGCGATCCGTGGACTCGTTTTGACGATTTGATTTACACTCAATCAGAACCATTCGCGATCACCGACCAGAACGGCAACTACGAACTCGACCACCTGTTCCCCAACGACTATCGGCTGCATGTCGAGGATGGCAGTTTTTCGGGTGAAGGAACCACGATCGCAGTCAATCGGTACGAAAACTACAAGCAAGATTTCGTTCGCGGGCCCAACGCCGCCCCGGTGATCAGCGCCGGTTCGTTCACGCTAAGCGAAACGGCAATCGGTGGCACCGACGTGGGCACCGTTTCCGCAGTGGACCCCGAGGAAGACGACGTTTCTTATCGATTCGGCGCCGATGGTCCCGACGAATTCCAGATCGATGCCCAGACGGGTGAAATCACCACGACCGAGAATGCCGAATTCGACTTCGAAACACAGTCCGTATTTGAATTGGAAGTGATCGCCAGCGATCCATCGAATGCCGAATCCACCGCGATCTTTATCGTTCGCATTACCGACACCAACGAATCCCCCGTGATCGCGAACCAAACGTTCCACGTCACCGAGAACGTCGCAATCAATTCATCGATTGGAACTGTCGCTGCATCCGATCCGGATCAAGGGCAAAGCCTGACCTACCAGCTTGTCGGCGGCAGTGGCGTCCGATTCTTTTCGATCCAACCGACCACGGGTGAAATCAAGTTAACCGCAGCCATTGACTATGAATCGCGTGAACGATTCACGTTGGAAGTGGAAGTCAGCGACGATGGTCAGCCACCCCTGACACAGATGGCGACCGTTCAAATCGAAGTGGATGACGAAAACGAATCGCCCACCATCCAGCCGGGTCAGTTTTCAATCACCGAATCCGCCTCGGGCGGATCGATTGTGGGAACCGTGATCGCGTCGGATCCAGATGCCGGTCAAACATTGACCTATGCGATCACAAGCGGAAACGATGCCGGTCACTTCGACATCGATCCGCAAAGCGGACAGATTACGTTGGCCGAAAACGCCGCCCTGGATCATGAAATCAATGATTCATTCACCTTGGTGATTTCGGTCACCGACAACGGTTCGCCAAGCTCCACCACGTCGGCGGATTTTGCAATCCAGATCGATGACGAAAACGAGGCACCGATTTTCACCAGTGGCGTGACGAACGTCGAGGGCACCACGGGATCGGCGTTTTCGATGGTGCTGCCCGACGGATTGGTGGTCGATCCAGACGGCGGTCCAGCATGGGACATCGGGGCAACCTTTGCCGGCGGTGATCTGCCCGCTTGGATGACGTTTGATCCGGTTTCGATGACGATCGTGGGCGTTCCGACAACGATCATCGTGGGTGAAATTGAGATCCAATTGACCGTCACCGATCATGACGACCAGTCGCTGACATCATCCCTGTTCTTCACGATCACCATCGAATCGAGCGCAACGCCGCTGCACAATACCGTGAACGCGTTTGACGTCAACGGTGATGACAGAATCAGCGCCAACGACGCGTTGCGGATCATCAACTACTTGGCCCGTCAAAGTCCCGGTACGGCGGTGGACCCCGACGTCCGAATCGCCGCATTCTTTGATGTATCCGGCGATAACCTGGTCAGCGCTTTGGATGCATTGCAGGTGATCAATCAGATGTCTCGCATCTCTGGCGAAAGCGAATCGGCAACCGAGTCAAGCGTGGCGGTCGATCGAATTGCCGCGTCGATCCACGACCACGATGACCATGATCGTGCGATGATCGAATACTTGCAAAACCCACGTTTGTTCTAGGTCGAACGATCGTTAGGGTGTCAGTACCGGGGCGGGCCCGCACACCGAAGTGGGGTCCAGCACAGCGATGACTGGGCGACCACTTTGTCGTCGGGCCCACTGTTTCAATTCGAAACCAGTCCACCATGCGGCATGGCGAAGTCGCGGCAATAATGTCGGCGCCGCAACACGCACTCGCAACAAACAATGCGATTCGGTTGCATAGCGTGATTTGTAAGTTTCGTCGCCACGCATGAAATCGATTCCTTTCCAGCCACGACGATACATTTCTTGGATGCCGTCGATGCACATCAATCGTCCCGGTTCCAAGTCCGCGTAGACGATGTCATAGCCAGCGCTATAGCAATACAGCACACCATTGCGGCCGATGAACTTCAGTTCGCCGGCGATCGGTGTTCCCTCGTGTTCGATCACGGCCAGGTAAAGCTGATCGCGACTTAGAAAATCTTCGCTGGTGGCGTGGATGAAGTCACAGAACGCTGGATTAGCAAAGCTGCCGGCTTCACCGACCGAATTCCAACGGCGCTGGTGCATATCGATGACCACCCCTAGAAGGTGTTTGGTTTCCTCGGGCGTGCCTGCGACCACTTTGTTCATTCCCGCCAAGCGATCCGACCAACGACGCATCTGTCGCCGCTGAGTCTTTCCGTGGCGTTTGAGGTGTTCATCCCAGCATTGATCCGCAGGTCGGTACCAAACACTCATCCGACTTTGGGCGTGAAGCGACGCCCCGCCCTCTTTCAGTCCGGACATCAACGCCGCGATCGCGATATCGCCTTCGACGATGCCGTCGATATCCAGCATTTCCCAGCCCTGATCTGGATCGCTGGCCGTGGCCGCAAGGTGGCGTCCCATGGCATGGCCCACGGCGACTGCGTCGTCGGATTCGGCCAGCACCGAAACATGATCCGTACAAGCTTCCCCATCACCGATCATCGACAAGACGCCGGCCGCATGGGACTGGTACATCGGCAACAGTCCTCGGACGGTCCCCGCGGAATCGCGAGCGACCAACAGGTGAGCACGCCGGCCCTGCCCCATCAGACGCCACCAAGGCCCTAGCCATGATGTTTCGCGGAACGGGACGCCTTGGGACAAACGGTTCCACTGCTCAGGGTTGGCAAGAAACCCTTCAAGATCGTCCGTCGTTTCGATGGTGAACATAGAAGATTCGCGAGCTTTTGGTTGGCAACGTTGGGATTCGACTGGAATTCTGGTTCGACCGTGCCACGCATGCCCCCGCGCCATTGCCGAATGTCAGTCAAAAAGACTACGACGCGCCCGGACAGGATCACGCGGGAAGTCACCATTCCCATTACAATGCACCGCATGCCGGTGGCAGCCCGCTGGCGCATCTTGCGCAGCCCGCACAACCGGCCAACCAGAGTCCCCGATGTCCAGTCCCCGATGTCCAGTCCCCGAAGTCCAGTCCCCGACATCCCGTCACCACAGTCAACCACCCCGTCGCCCCCTCCTGGTACGAAGTCGACCGCCATGCCCACCCAATCGCCGCTACGGCATTTCATTCCAAAGCTGCTGCCATCTGTCCAAACCGCGGTTGCCCACGCAGTTCCAGGTAGCGACCGTCTGGCCCGTCGTCCATTGACCATCGCATGGGCGGTCATGGTGACCGGATTCGCAGCCAGTATTTGCGGTTCCGGGACGTCCGTCGCATGGGGCGACGCACCATCGTCGTGGAACCGTTTCCACGGCACCGATGGTCATGGTTACAGCACCGATGGAAACATCCCTTCGACTTGGACGGATTCCGACTATACGTGGCGACGCAACTTGGGATCGCGTGACGTGTCATCGCCGATCGTGCAGGGTGACAGCATCTACATGTTGGTTTCCCATCCGAAGCAACAAAAGATTGCCGTCGAGTCGTTGGATTTGGCAACCGGCAAACCCCGCTGGTCCGAATCGTTCGACCAAATCCCACACCACCTTCACCAACGAAACACATTGGCATCCAGCACGCCGGTCGCGGACGAAGATTTTGTCTTCGCCGCATGGGCCGATGCCGACCACACGATGCTGAAGTGCTTCGACCACGATGGCGCCGAAGTCTGGTCACGTGACTTTGGCGCTTGGCAATCGCAACATGGTTTCGGTACATCCCCAGCCATCATCGGCGACATGGTAGTGCTGTTCAATTCGCAACAAGGCGAACAGCTTCAACCTGGCCAGCGACCGGGCAGCAGCCGCATGATCGCCGTCGACCGCCGAACCGGCGCGACGCGTTGGGAAACGCCATTGACCACAACCCGGACCTGCTATGGCGTGCCAGCGACCTTCCAACAAGATGCCAAGCCAACACAGATCATCGCAACCAACACCGGCAACGGTATGTTTGGGATCGATCCGAGCAACGGCAAAATGACTTGGTCGATCCCCGTGATGGAACAACGTTCGTGCATGACACCGATCATTGTCGGTGACATCGCGTTGGGATCCAGTGGCAGCGGCGGTGGCGGAAACAACCAATTGGTTGCCGTTCGTATCCCCACCACCCCGGGCGCCCAACCACAAGAACTGTATCGGATTCGACGCAACGCACCGTACGTCCCGACCCCAGTGGTCAAAGACAGTCGATTGTTCACCGTCGATGACCGCGGAATCGCTCAATGCTTGCAGGTTGAAACCGGCGAAGTGCTTTGGACTAAGCGAATCGGCGGCAACTACGGTGCGTCCCCCATCATCGTCGGTGACAAAATGCTGATGATTAGCCTAGACGGGAAGGCGACGTTGATTCAGGCCGCCGACGAGTTCAAAAAGTTGGGCGAAGTCGATCTGAGCGGGCCGGTGGGCGCGACCCCGGCGTATGTCGGCGGCAAACTGCTGATCCGAGTCGATAACGAACTGCGATGTTTGGGCGGCAAGACTCTCTAGCGGCCCGTTGGCCATGCGGCAGAACGGCGGCGGGCGTGCGGGTCGCTTCGTTTAACCGCTCGGGCAACGCCCAGCACGCCGGTGCGGCTGCAACGCGAGGCCCGATGGGCACGCGGCAAAACGGCGGTGGGTGTGCGTGCTGGTTCGTTTAATCGCTTGGGCAACGCCCAGCGCGCCGGTGCGGGTGAAACGCGCGGCCCGATGGGCACGCGGTTAAACGATAGTGGGTGTGCGCGCTGGATCGTTTAACCGCTCGGGCAACGCCCAGCGCGCTGGTGCAGCTGAAACGCGCGGCCCGATGGGCACGCGGTTAAACGATGGTGGGTGTGCGCGCTGGATCGTTTAACCGCTTGGGCAACGCCCAGCGCGCTGGTGCGGCTGAAACGCGCGGCCCGATGGGCACGCGGTTATACGACGGAGGGTGTGCGCGCTCGGTTCGTTTAACCGCTTGGGCAACGCCCAGCGCGCTGGTGCAGTTGAAACGCGCGGCCCGATGGGCACGCGGTTAAACGACGGTGGATGCGTGCGCTGGTTCGTTTAACCGCTTAGGCAACGCCCAGCGCGCCGGTGCAGTTGAAACACGCGGCCCGATGGGCACGCGGTTAAACGACGGTGGGTGTGCGCGCTGGATCGTTTAACCGCTCGGGCAACGCCCAGCGCGCTGGTGCGGCTGAAACGCGCGGCCCGATGGGCACGCGGTTAAACGATGGTGGGTGTGCGTGCTGGTTCGTTTAACCGCTTGGGCAACGCCCAGCGCGCCGGTGCAGCTGAAACGCGCGGCCCGATGGGCACGCGGTTAAACGACGGTGGGTGTGCGAGCTGGTTCGTTTAACCGCTTGGGCAACGCCCAGCGCGCTAGTGCGGTTGCAACGCGCGGTCCGATGGGCACGCGGTTAAACGATGACGGGTGTACGCGCTGGTTCGTTTAACCGCTTGGGCAACGCCCAGCGCGCTGGTGCGGCTGAAACGCGCGGCCCGATGGGCACGCGGTTAAACGATGGGGAAGGTCGCTGGATGGGAGGACTTACTACCGCCGGTGGATGCGTCTCTCGCCTACTCGGCCATCAACTGGTCGATTGTTTTTTGCAGGTTTGCCGGCGGATCGCTGACTTCGAATAGCTTGCGGCGATTGGTTTGACCTCGGATCAATTCGACCTGAGATGGCCGGACGCCCAACGACTTTGCCAGCAGTTTTGCGATCGCCTTGTTCGCTTTGCCTTTGTCGGCAACGGCGGTCACCGAGACTCGCAGCGCACCGTCATGCGATCCACCCACGTGGTTGCGCCGGGCGGAAGCTGTTGCGTGCACTTCGATCCGCAAACTAGCCAATGTCAACGACGCCTTCGTACAAACGCGACCCGATTCGAACCATGGTCGCCCCTTCGGCGATCGCCTCGACAAAGTCCCCGCTCATTCCCATCGACAGGTGTGGCAGCGACAGATCGAATTCCGCCGCGAGCTGATCGCGAAACTGGCGAGCACTGGCAAACTGAGCCTGGGCGGCTTTCGAATCGGTGCCCCATCCGGCCATCGCCATGATGCCCACGACCTTGATCCCAGCACTGGGAAGATCGCCGATGACCGATCGAATTTGGTCCGGCGTCATTCCCGTCTTCGCATCCTCGCCACTGATGTTCACTTCCAACATCACGTGCGATTCCAGCGATAAGTTGGCAGACTCGTCCGCCACACTTTTCAGCAACCGCGGGCTGTCGATGGAGTGAATCAGCGGCCGGTAACGAAGCGTCCGGCGAACCTTGTTCCGCTGCAAGTGACCGATCACGTGCCAGCGCACCGAATCATCGAGAGCCAATTCGTCGGCTTTCTGCCAGAGCAGTTGGGGACGGTTTTCGCCTAGATTTTGGCATCCGGCATCGACCAGCCATCCGGTGACCTGTGCGTCCACGTACTTCGTCACGCCGATCACGACCGTATCGCCGACCGGACGGCCAGCATCTTCGGTCGCTTGCCGAACCTCATCGACGACGCGATTCCAGTTCTCTGCAAGCTGCTGTGCCGGGGTCCTATTCGTCACCGTTCACTCCTGGCCCGAGTCATCATCCGAAGGCTCACTGTCATCGACAGTCACCAACGCATCATGGTCGCCGTAAGTCATGTCGATGCGTGAAGCAAAGAAGTCGGCGATCAGGTGTTTTCCTAGGATGCTGCGCGTCTTCGGTTCGCCAAGCGTCCGGTACACCATCCACTGCTCGGACCCCACCTGGATTCGATAGCCAGCCGCTTCGTCTTTGCGGCAAACACGCAAATTGTCGACCACCGTCAATGGACGCCATGTGCGTTTGCGTTTGAAACGACGCTGGGAACAATCCATCCACAACGGACAATACAGACGCCCCTTGCCTTCGGCGGTAAACACCAACGAGTTGTCTTCCGACGTGGTCAACGTCGCCGACGTCGGCCCGACTCGCCACTCATTGGCGGCCAGGGGAACGATCATGGCGCGTCGCTTCCCGTCGGCCAAGAAGATTTCGCGAGTCTCCGGTTCTGGATCTGGCGAAATGCCATCTGCGATGGGAAGCCGCCCCCAATACTTGATCCGTCGTCCTTGGTTCGCCATCAAATCTTCGTCGAACGACACACCGTCACCGGACGACGGGTCTTGCACGATGGCATCCGCGAAAAGCAAGGTGCGATCTTCACGAACCAGCATCAATTGCCGCTGCAACAGCAAACCACCAGTCCAAGGTTGTTCCAGTTCTAGGTAGTGAACGTCGTCATCGGTGTACTCACAAACCTCGGACCAATTGCCGCAAGCATGCTGCTGCTCGCCGTCGACTTCGATCATGGTTTGCCATTGGCCACTGATCAATTTGGCGCGACCGGCAAACATTTCAATCGCGACATTTTCGCCAGAGTAGTCCACGTGGGTGCGTCCCTTTCGGACGTCCCATTCGGGCAGCATGACAGCGATCTTGGCATCCGCATCGTGCCACATGGTTTCAGGCAGCGAAACTTCCCACGCCAATCGGCCGCCGGTTTGGGTCTTCCCGGTCGCAGCATCGAAGGCGGGCTTGAGCGATTCGGGATCAACTGCGATCGCGCGATCAAGCAGACCGTGGCCAGCCAGATCATCTACCAATTCTTTGCCGCCGACTTGGCTGAATGCCGATCCGCCATCACGCGTGGTCAGTGCGGCAATCCATGTCGACAACAAGTCCGCCGTCTTGACGTAGTTTTTCTTTGGCTTCTGTTTCGTGGTTGCCTGAATCAAGTCACCACAGCGGAACAGCGACGCCAACACCATCCGAGCATGGACGGCGCCTTCGACCGCATCAGCAACCGCTTGGTCATACTGGTCGCACCAATCGTTAACAGCCGTCAAGGATTTCTGCTGCAGCAACCGACAAGACGGAACATCGGACAAACGCCATGCAAGGGTCAGGCCGAGTTCACCAGCAACGATCAAGTGAGTTGCCGAGCAGGGTTGATTGCGAGTCAGCACGGCATCGTGAAATTCACGCAACGCCGTCATCAATCGGAAACTAAGATCCGATTCCAGTTGGCTGCACAATGCGGGCAGTGCAGCAGCCCACACAACGGCCTGGCAAGCCAAGGGGGTATCGCTTGTCGACGTCGACTCGATCGCTTCGATGAACAATTCAGCCTCGACGGGCAAATCGTCGACCGCGAACTTCGCCGGCACCGATGCTTCGCACGCCAGACGACTGAGAGTCTGCAACAGCGGGCCACATCCCTCGCCTGTCGCGACCGCGACACCCCAGCGATAGGCTGCACCATCTTTAGCTGATTTGGCAAAGACCGATTCGGCGGCCGAGGATGGGGCGCCGGCAGTGATCTTCTGTCGAAACGCATCCCAATGTTCTGGTGAATCCGACTGAGCTGAATCAGCCAACGGTGAACCGGCCACCGATTCGGATTTCACCGTCGCGGGCTTCCGCTTTGCCTTGGCTTTCGCCTTGGACCGTTTCTTCGCGTCGGAGTCACGTTTCGGTGGCAAAGGCTGGGATGATGAATCCGGGATCTCAGAAGAGTCGATCGACATTAATGAACCAGACAAACATGATGTGCGAAAAGTTGGCTTCCGGTTCGTTTTGAACACCGAGCCCTACCACCTAAAGCCATAAAAACATCTCGAACGCAATTCAACCGGCCAGTCGACTCGGCAACCTTCGCCGAATCTTCTCGGTTCTGCGGGCGATGCAGTGCATACGCTGCAGGGGCGTTCCGATCACAATGGACACGCCTATCCCCGATCCGTGAGCCACGGATCGCCGGTCCCTTTGCCTGGATTATCGTTCGCATGATCGGAGGATAACATAGCTGTTAATCTAGGCAACGCCACCGGATTACGGGTCCTGTTTGGTCCTCGCCCGCCCCAGAACGTATGATCGGTAGACAAGCGTGTTGGGCTGCGAGACGCCTGCGAACCCGCCTGCCAGCCAGACGATCACGATCCGTCACTGAAAACGCCCCTCTTGGAAAACGAACCTTGAACGCTCACGAATTTGCAGCCGTCCTGAAGATCCCTGTTCTAACGGCCTGGGCGCTGGCATTTTCGATGAGTGGCCCCTCCGGCAACGCGGCCTGGGGCCAAGACACCGCCGGTGGCAGCGGGACCGCGGCTACGGATTCCGAATCAGAGGACGCCAGCAGCAAGCAATCGCCCCCCCCGACGCTGCGAACGCTGCCTTCGATCAGCGACCCGTTGACCGAAGAAGAACAGAAGTCGCCGCTGGACGAATACGTTGGCCCCGATGAAATCGCCGCAAAAGCGTTCGCCCCGCCCCCCGGTGCAAAGTCGCTGAGTTCACGAAATCTTTGGGTCGACCGCAAAGCGTCTCGCGTCTACATCGACGGCTATGTCGCGATGAACGATGGGCCTCTGGAAATGTTTGCCTGCCCAACCGGCACCAAAGAACACGAATCCGTCGTCGCAACAATCGCTCATTCAGCCGAAGTGCATGCCGCCCTGTTGGCTGTCGGCGCCATGCCAGGCACCACCGTGCGATTCTTGCCCCGATATGTTCCAGCGACGGGTCAGCGAATCCGCGTTTGGGTTTGCTACCGTGACAAACAAAACCAATTCAAGGTCGTCGACGCCAGAAATTGGATTCGCAAAACCGGCACCAACGACACGATGTCGGTCGATTGGGTGTTTGCAGGCAGCGGGATGTGGAAAGACCCGTCCAGCGGCCGGGAATATTACCGGGCCGACTCCGGCGACATGATCTGTGTATCCAACTTTGCGACCGCGATGATGGACGTCCCCGTTGCCAGCAGCGCAGAAGCAAGCGAACTGGAGTACTCGCCGCTGACCAAGGCGATCCCCGAGCGGGGAACCCCCGTACGTCTGGTTCTGATGCCGATCCCGCTGCCAACGGACGAAAACAATGGCAAAACGGAGGAAGTTGCCAAGCCGACCGAGGACATCCTGCCGGCCAACGAAGCGGCTAAGAAAAAGTAGCTCTTGGTGCTGCAACCAATCCCAGCCGCCCCCAAGTTCGACTCGACGTTTGCGGGCCCGACGACCCACTGGGACCATTCCCGGAGATCATTGATGCGAGATGACTGCAGACAATCGAATGGATCGAAAACAGACCGATCAAAGGCTGTTGGCTGCTGAGAGCACGGAGTCGAAGGTGCTGGTATTCGAAACTTGAACAAGTTCAAGTTCAAGTTCGAGTTCGAGTTCGAGTTCGAGTTCGAGTTTGAGTTTGAGTTCGAGTTCGAGTTTGAGTTCGAGTTCGAGTTCGAGTTCGAGTTCGAGTTCGAGTTCAAGTTCGAGTTCGAGTTCGAGTTCGAGTTCGAGTTTTTTTTGGGGGGGCCAACGGGAGCGTGAAAACCGAATCTTGCTTCGGTGGGGCTGGCCGTTGGCTGGGGCCTAATCTTTGGCTAACGACGGGGGTACATCGCTCGTCATCTGCGACCGAATCGCGATGGAAGTTGCTACTTCCTGGTGCGATGGTTCGTTGACCGATCGCCGTGGTTTCGCATGACCGGCGACGCTTTAACCGCCGAACACGCCAGCGCCAAACGCATCATCATCTTCGACTTCACCTTCGGATGCAGCCGTTTCCGATCGTCGTTTTGGTTGATCGATGAAGTGAGGGCGAGGCGGACCTGATTCACTTCGATTTGGCGAAGTCGGGTTCGCATTCGGCCGTTCGACGACGTTGGTCGCCACGTTGTTTTCGTCGTAGCCAAAGTCGTCGTCATAGCGAGACCGATACCCGGGCTGCTGACAACGGCTTAGTTCGGCATCGAATTCTGTGATCACCGCATTTTGGATCAGTTCGCGACACTCGCTGTTGATCGGGTGCGCGACGTCAGCATAAAGTTTTTGAGGTGAATCAAAATTATCACCGCCATCACTCTGTAGCTTCGCACCGCAGTGATTACAGTAAGAAGCACGAAGGTGATTCTTGTGATTGCAACGCCCGCAGTGCCCACTCAATTTGCGGCTGGGCATTGCCACAAAGGGACCACTGGTCCCATCAATGATTTTTAGGTCTCGGATGACGAATGCGTTGTCGATGGTGATGGAACAAAACGCCCGAAGTCGATCCTCGGAACCTTCCATCAGCTTGATACGAATCTCGGTGATCTCCACGTTCCGACCCTCCCTAACCGGCGAACGAACCACAACCAAAGTGCGTGGATCGTCTGCGAGTCCGTGTTGTTTACTGGATACTAACGATCGAAGGAACTCGGGTGGTCCGAGCAGTTTCCACAATCGCTCCGCACCCTGCGTTTGATGACCGTTCGAATTTTGCCCGTAGGTTGCTTGCCAACCGACTGGCCTCGACCGTCGAATTGACCAACGCGAAACACGCCGATCCACTGCCAGTCAATTGACACGTTCTGTACCCGCCCCGCCACACCGATTTTAGTATTTCATCGATTTGCGGTGCAAGTATTCGCGCTGGGTCGGACAATCGATTCATCATCGCTGACCCAATCTTACCAACATCGCCAAGGGCGAGTGCGGAAACAACGGCGTCTGCGGCCTGTGGATCCGGTGGAACCTGGGAAGCTGCGTAAACTTTCGCGGTTGATAGGCTGACACATGGGTAAATCACGACAATATCAAGCGGCCCGGCGGTAGGAACCGGATTCAGGATTTCTCCCCGTCCGGTCGCCCTGGCCGCCGCAAGCGGTTGATTTCCGTGCCCCAGGAAGAACGGCACGTCGCTGCCGATTTCAGCACAAATCTGGAAAAGCTCGGGCGACTGAGCTGAAATCCCGCAAAGCTTGGCGGCGCAGCGGATCGCCGCCGCCGCATCGCTGCTAGCGCCGCCCATACCAGCGCCCGCCGGTATCGATTTACGCAGATCGCATCGAAATCCGCCCTGGATCCCGAATCGCTGGATCATTCGCACCAATCCACGACTGACCAGATTGGTTTCGTCGGCAGGAATCCCTAGCAACGCGTCGATCGCGGCGGGGTCATCGGCGATGCCCAAACGCTGGGATCGGACCAATTTCGACGGCATCCAATCCACCGACAATTGGACCCCCGGTGTGGAGGTTCGCGACATTGTGATTTCGTCGCACCAATCGATTGGCACCATGACGGTATCGATTTCGTGAAAACCGTCGTCGCGACGAGCACACAGTTCTAAAAACAGATTTAGCTTGGCCGGGGCACGCGTGTGCACGACGGTCCCAGACGGCAAAGGTGATGAATCACCGCTGCATTCGTCTTTGCTAGTGTCATCGGCGTTCATGCAGATCGCCGGGTTGCCAGCCCGTCGCTCGGGTGCACACGGTTGTTCTCGGCATCGATACTGCCGGCAACAAAATTCGCTGTCTGCTTGGATCGCTGACTGGCAGCCTGCGAAGCGTCGTCGATCGCGATCAACGTGATGCCGGCCGCATTGGCCGCTGCGATCGTCTTTTCGCGTTCGACCATGATGGTTTTTTCAGCTTCAATGACGATCGCTGTTCCACCGGCCGCATGGACCTTTTCGATGGTTTGCGGACCAATCGTGGGAACATCAAAACGCATGTCCTGGTCCGGCTTACTGACCTTGATCAACGTCCATCCACCGCGTCGACAAAGCGTTCCGGTACGTTCGATACAGGCATCAGTTCCTTCAATCGCCTCGACAGCGATCACGGTTCCATCTTTGATGGTGATCGTTTGCCCGATGTCCATACCGCCCATCTGCTTGGCGACTTTCCAGCCGGCATCGATATCGTTTTGCAGCCTAGCCGCCGGGGTTTTCCCTGAAAGCAATCCGTGGTTCACAAGCAACTCCGGGGCAAAGTCGGTCGCAGGGCAAATTTCGATGCCGCTGCGGATGTAGGTATTCGTCACCGCTAACAACAAACTGTCGTCGCGAGCATCACGATTGCGTCCTAGCAGGGCAGGGCCAAAGGTACGGATACAGGTCAGGTCGGGGAAATGCTGAAGCCAGATTGAACCACTGTACAACAAGTCCGCTTTGAACAATTTGCCGGCCATCGTGACGTGGCGGACACCGTTGCGGCGAAAGTATCGCAAATGTTTGCCGATTTTGCCGACACCCGACCATAGCACGTGGTCACAGATCGATTCCAACGACCGACTGGCGTGCCCTTTGATCGCGATGCAACAGACCGGATGACCGCTGTGCACCAATTGCTGCGCCACTTCGACGGGAAAGCTTCCCCATCCGGCAACGATCCCGATGGCAGGCAACGACCGATTGGCATTGTGGTGCGCCATGATCGACGGTGCACCGGCCGGGCGATACCCGGTCGGGCGAATTGCGATCGGTTGGGTTTCAGGTCGATCCATCATGCCGCGTTGCATTCCGATTCGCAGGACGCCGCGGGCGTCGACTCGGATTGCAGTTGACCCTTGATCGCATCGAGTTCGCGTCGCAGCTTTTTGACTTCCCGTCGCATCTCTGGCAACCGCCGCTCGACGGCCATGATTTGCATCTGTTCTCGCTGAGGCGTTGCAGGCGATCCCAAATAGACTTCGTTGCCTGGGCAATCATCCATGACACCTGCTTGGGCGCCAACGATGGTGTGATCCCCCAGATGAACGTGATCCTTCAGCCCGACCTGTCCAGCCAAGATCACATAGTCACCGGTACAGGAACTGCCGGCGATGCCGACTTGGCTACACAACAAATTGTGTTTTCCAATTTGGCAGTTGTGCGCGATCATCACTTGGTTATCAATTTTGGTGCCTTCGCCGATCCGGGTGGCACCGTAGGTACCGCGATCGATGGTCGCCCCGGCACCGATTTCAACGTCGGATTCGATGGCGACATAGCCCAACTGTGCCGTGGGGATATGGCGACCGTCCTTTTGGCGATATCCGAAACCGTGCGCTCCGACGACCACGCCGGCATGGATCACGACACGGTCGCCCAATTCGGTGTATTCGTACAAGGTGACGTTCGGGTTCAAGACACAGTCTTGGCCGATTTGGCAGCGAGCCGAGATCACAACTCCGGGGCCGACCCTGGTACGGGCTCCGACGACCGCACCGGCAGCGATGATCGCTCGCGGATGAACGATCGCGGTGGCATGCACGCTGGCATCTGCGCTGATCCCATCGTTCCAGTCGGCAGCATCCACGGGCGGGCGGAAATGCGACACAATTTTTGCGAACGCGTCGCGGGGGTCGTCGACCACAACCTGAGCACAGGAACAATCATCGATCAACGACGACGTGATCACGGCGACAGCCCCCGAACCGGCGACGGCGGCGGCCCGCTTGGGATCGTCCAGCATCGTGATTTCGCCGGCCTGTGCCTGATCGGGCGGGTTGGCGCCGGTGCATACCAGGTCGGCATTGCCGGTCAGTCGACCATCCACCAGGACAGCGATTTCGTCCAATTTCATCGTTTTCCTCGCAAGATGGGTGTATCGGAATCCAGCTGTCGGTGAATCCCGGCGTCGGCTGCTAGGCCGATCTCGGTCACGCAGCCGAAACTCTGGCTGGACAGTGCCACATCGGTCGGCATTGCCCGTTTTTGGAGTGTTCCCGGATGGCATCGCCGAATGTTGCTTTGGCCCCAGGTCATCTTCAATTCGACCATGGCAAACCCCGTTCGGCGGACCCAAGGTGGCGCAGTCCAGCTAGAGTTGATCTCCGTATACAAAGTTGCTGCCGACCACATCAAGATTGAAACGGACACAACCTGGCCGCTAAATCGAGGAACATTTTTACGGAAGCTTGCCGAGGTTGCTATCGATGTTGGAATCCATCGCCGTTCCCGACGACCTATGGGCGTCCCCTCTGTCGCCCGAAGCCAGCGAATTGCTTCGGGATGCCGACCAGCGAATCGTCGATTTTATGCGTCGCGGACCGCTGATCGACAATTTTGTGGTGTGCGACTTCCGGCTCGTCGACGCTGCCCTGGAGTGGATCCAGCGAGAATCGTTGGCGTCGGGAGAACGATTTTGTGAATGGGGCAGCGGTTTCGGAGTCGTTACCATGATGGCGGCACTGCGGGGCTGGGAGGCGTCGGGAATCGAAGTCGATCCGGATCTTGTCGACCAGGCACAGGCACTCGCCGAAGATCACGAAATCGAGGCCAACTTTGCCATCGGCAGCTTCATCCCCGCAGGCGGCGAAGCGTGGATACCGTGCGACGAACAATCCCTGCACATCGAAACCGATCTTCATCACGGATATGACGAACTTGAAATCCAGCTCAGTGACGTCGACCTGGTTTTCATGTATCCATGGCCCGGAGAACACATCCATAGCGAAGCGATTTTTGATCGCTACGCCGCCATCGGAAGCCTGTTGCTGACGTACCACGGGACCGAGTGCTTGCAACTGCAACGCAAAACGGGCCATCCCCAAGCCCCCCAAAGCTGATTCGTCATCGTGAGGCTGCCGCCCGCGGTCGATCGTTCGATGGAGGTTGTCGTTCGTTTGATACTGTCCTGACGCGATCCAATTCCACCCAAGTCACCTCCACCCAAGTCACCGATCCAACATGAATTCACGATCCAATCCGCGACTAGAAACGCTGGCCGCCAAACTCGATTCGCTAAAAATCGATGCGATGCTGGTCACTGACGAAGTGAATGTGCGTTACCTCAGCGGCTTCACCGGTGACAGTTCGGCATTGTTGGTCACCACCGACCAAACCACTGTCCTTAGCGACGGCCGTTACGACACCCAGCTGGCCGATGAATGCCCCACCTTGTTGACGGCGATCCGTCCACCGGACCAAACATTGACGCAGTTGATTGCCGAATTCCTTGCCAGCGCGGGTCTGCAACGGATCGGCATCGAATCGAACCAATGGACATTGGCGGCGTTCAACATGCTGAGCCAGACATGCACCAGCGTCGGCTGGGTCCAAACGACGGGCGTGGTTGAGGGGCAACGGATGATCAAGGATGCCGATGAAATCGCCATCACACGTCGTGCGGTCGACATTGCCGAGCGAGCCTTCCAGTCAATCTTGCCGATGCTGCCCGGTCGCTGGACCGAACGCGAAGTCGCTCATGAATTGGAATCCAAGATGCGGTTCCTTGGTGCAGAGGGCTGCAGTTTCTCGCCAATCGTGGCAGCCGGTCCGATGGGCGCCCTGCCTCATTATCACCCACGAGACCAAAAACTGATCGATCCATCGCTCGGTGGCGAACCCACTCTATTGGTGGACTGGGGCGCCAAATACAAAGGATATGCCAGTGACCTGACGCGAACGCTGCACCTGCCAAACGCCAGCGATCGATTTCGCCGTGCTTACGCGGCGGTGCTAGAGGCTCAATTGGCAGCGATCGATGCGATCCGTCCTGGCGCCAAAGCCTCGGATATCGATGCGATCGCACGCGGGGTTCTGCAGCGACACGGAATGGCCGACGCGTTCATCCACGGACTCGGTCACGGTACCGGACTGCAGATCCACGAATCCCCCCGAATGTCGGCCAGCAGTCCAGAAGCCCTTTCCGCCGGCATGATCGTCACCGTCGAACCGGGTGTCTATTTCGCCGGAGAATTCGGAATTCGCATCGAAGACGACGTTTTAGTGACACCGTCTGGGCACGAGGTGCTAAGCCGGTTACCAAAGGGACTCGAACAGTCAGAGTGGTTGCTGTAAAACTTTGGCTTGCGATTTGCGTCGCAGGATCGCCACGAAGACGATCCCGATCCCTTTTCTAAGATTTCCCCAGAAAAGACTAGTCCCATCAATCCGAACCAACCCGACCGCGAGTCCAGCATGAGCAAAGGCGGAAAGCCAAAGGATGTGTTTGATGTCGAACGCATCCGTCAGATCATTGAATTGATGGAAGAGCACGACCTTTCGGAAGTCGACCTGCAGCAGGGCGACGAAAAAATCAAGCTCGGCCGCGGCGGCTCGGCTCCCATTTATTCCGCACCGCCTGCGGCGGCACCGGCGGCGGCAAGTGCTGCACCGGCGGCCGATCCTACCGCCGGCACGATCACGATCAACGCACCGATGGTCGGGACGTTCTACAGCAAGGCCAATCCGGAATCCCCGTCTTTCGTCAAAGTCGGCGATCACGTGGGCCCCGAAACGGTGGTCTGCATCGTCGAAGCCATGAAGGTCTTCAACGAGATCCCTGCCGAATGCAGCGGCAAGATTGTCGAGATCCTGGTCTCTGATCAGGAACCCGTCGATTTTGGTAAGCCCATGTTTCGACTGACGCCGGACGCCTAACAACGTGTTTCAAAAAATACTGATCGCCAACCGAGGCGAGATTGCGCTTCGAATTATCCGTGCATGCCGCGAAATGGGCATCGGCTCGGTCGCTGTTTACAGCCAAGCCGACGCCGAATCGATGCACGTTCGTCTAGCGGACGAAGCCTACTGTGTGGGTGGACCACGCAGCAGCGATAGCTACCTGAAGATCGATCAAATCATCGCTGCCGCAGAAGTATCCGGCGCCGATGCGATCCATCCGGGATATGGCTTCCTTGCCGAAAACGCGCACTTCAACGAAGTGTGTCGATCCAGCGGCTTTGAATTCATTGGGCCCAGCCCGACCGCGATGGAAAAACTGGGCGACAAGAATACCGCCCGATCGATGGCGATCGCCAACAACGTCCCCGTCGTTCCCGGCAGCGACGGACTGATCGAAGACGACAGCAAAGCGATCGAAACCGCCAAAAAAATCGGCTTCCCCGTGCTGATCAAAGCCACCGCGGGTGGCGGCGGCAAAGGCATGCGAGTCGCCGAAAACGAGGAATCGCTGTTGAAGGCGATCGATCAGGCGCGGACCGAAGCCCAAGCAGCCTTCGGCAACGGTGGCGTGTACCTGGAACGATACATCGGCCGACCTCGGCACATCGAAGTCCAAGTGATCGCCGACTCGCACGGCAACGTGTGCCACCTGTTCGAACGCGACTGCAGTGTCCAGCG